>NZ_CACSIK010000001.1:0-1490167 GCF_902705875.1 Zhongshania aliphaticivorans
CAGTACTACAGGCGCTGTATGTGGCCAAACAACGGCTCATCCGATTTGTACTACTTAAGACACTGGCAAGGAAAAGAGCGAAAGCTAAATTGCCGGCGTTTATGGCCTTGATTGAAGAGCTAGGGGCCAGCCCGCTACATAGCTTAGCTAGAACATTGCGATCATGGTTACAGCCGATTGTGGCCATGTGGCGATTCACTAAGAGCAATGGTATTACAGAGGGCTTTCACAACAAGATGGAAATGATGTCGCGTCGAGCGTATGGTTTTAGAAACTTTGAGAATTATCGATTACGAGTGCTGGCCCATTGTGGATGGGACGGTATTATAAACAGGGTTTGATGAATGCTATCCCCCGTTAATGTTGTAGAGCCGTTGATTTTATGAGTAAAAATGATGGTGCCCAGAGACGGAATCGAACCGCCGACACGAGGATTTTCAATCCTCTGCTCTACCGACTGAGCTATCTGGGCCTATTTTGAGGGCTTTGGCTGCCTCTCAGAAGGCGCGTATTAAACCTGTTCCGAAACAGCGAGTCAAGCCCTCTTAAGACAGACTTATTCGCTAGGGGGTACGTAACCCTCTGCTTTTTCGTAGTCTTCGCCGGATAGAAACTTGTCCATCTCTTGTTGAAGGAATTTCCTTGATGCGGGTTCCATCATGCTGAGGTGTTTTTCGTTAATAAGCATGGTTTGGTGGGTATGCCATTCTTCCCATGCTTTTTTGGATACATTTTCGAAGATGTCTTGGCCTTTAGGGCCGGGGTAGGGGGCTTTTTCTAGGCCTTCTAGTTCTTGTTGGTATTTCTTGCAGAAAACGGTGCGGGTCATGATTAGGCTTCTCTTAGTAAGTCTGCGCTAAATACGGCGTCGAGTAGTTTTTTCACTGGTGCGGCGAGGCCGACGTGTTGTTCAGGGTGTCCCTTATACCAAAGCTGCTGCTTGGCTTCCATGACCGTATTAAAATCGCGATCAAGACGAACGTGGATAGGTGTGATTTCTAGGTGAAAATGGCTGAAAGTGTGGCGCATGACTGGCCACTGTTGTCTGGTGGTATTGGCAATGCAATTTTTGTCTAGGTAGTGATCTAATTCGTCGCTAGTTGCAGATTCCGGAAAACTCCATAAGCCGCCCCATATACCACTGGCTGGGCGCTGTTCTAGCAAAACTTCGCCTTGCTTATTTTCAATGATGAGCATGAAAACTTGTCGAGTGGGAATGGCCTTCTTGGGTTTTTTGCTCGGATAAAGAGTTTGAGTGCCGGCAGCGAAGCTAGTGCAATTGTTCTGCACTGGGCACTGACTGCACTGGGGTTTTCTGCGAGTGCAAAGTGTGGCGCCAAGATCCATGATTGCTTGGGTGTAGTCAGCAACTCTGTGCTCTGGAGTAAGTTCTTCGGCGAGCTCCCAGAGCTGGTTTTCTACGTGCTTTATTCCAGGCCAACCTTCAATGGCAGCATAGCGTGTTAGTACTCGCTTAACATTGCCGTCGAGGATGGGTGCGCGGCCATGGCAGGCAATGGAGAAAATTGCTGCTGCAGTGGAGCGGCCGACACCGGGTAGTTGCTGAAGCAGTTGGTGGTCATGTGGAAACTCGCCATCAAACTTATCGCAAACTAGCTTTGCTGCTTTATGAAGATTTCGCGCGCGCGCGTAGTATCCCAGCCCAGTCCACAAGGCGAGTACTTGGTCTACGGGTGCCTCAGCCAGGCTTGTGACCGTGGGAAATTGGGCCATAAAGCGTTGATAGTAATCAATGACGGTGGTGACTTGGGTCTGCTGGAGCATAATTTCTGAAACCCAAACACGGTATGGGGTGATATTTTGCTGCCAAGGCAAGTCTTTGCGTCCGGCAATATCAAACCACGCGAGTAACTGTTGGCTGAATGCGGGGGAATCTGTGTCTATCATTTACTGCCGCGCTGCCAGCACCAAAGATTGTTGTTGGCTTGGAAGCCAAGTTCGGCAAATAAATTGATAAGCTCAGGTGCGTTGCGAAGATCGGCGGAAATGGAGCTTAAATTGTCAGGTAACTGTTTCATTGCCTGAATGATAAGCTGTCGCGCCACGCCGCGGCGGCGAGTGACTTCACGTACTGACAGGCGGGCTATTTGATAGTCGCCACCGTATATTGGCGTTAGGGTAAAGGCGGATAATAATCGGCCATTAAAGCGGCCGCCGTAGATAATTAATTTACCGGAAACGGCGTTCGCAAGGAGTTTTTCACTGTCGTTGGGATACAGTATTTCTAGGTCAGCCGCATCTTGCGGTGCTGGCTGGGTAATTATTTCGGCATATACAGGCATTTATGACGCTTCTGCTTGGTGTAATACGAGTCGGGATTTTTTATAATACGCTATTGTAAGCAAATAACCGATGAGGCGTCGATGAACGAGCGCAAAGCTACGATCAGCCGTAACACCCTAGAAACTCAAATTACTGTGACTGTGAACCTTGATGGTACGGGATCGTCTCACTTTGAAACAGGGGTTCCATTCCTTGATCATATGATGGATCAGATTGCTCGTCACGGCCTTATTGATTTGGACGTGCACGCCAAGGGCGATTTACATATTGATGACCACCACACCGTAGAAGATATTGGTATTACTATGGGGCAGGCCTTTGCGGAGGCTGTCGGTGATAAAAAAGGCATTACTCGCTACGGTCACGCCTATGTGCCCTTAGATGAAGCTTTGTCGCGGGTGGTTATCGACTTTTCTGGCCGCGCGGGGCTTGAGTATCACGTGCCATATACGCGCGGCAGCGTGGGCGGTTTTGATGTAGACCTATTCTCTGAGTTTTTCCACGGCTTTGTAAACCATGCCAAGGTCACATTACATATCGACAATTTGCGTGGTAAAAACACACACCACCAAGCCGAGACGGTGTTTAAGGCATTTGGCAGGGCGCTTCGTATGGCGTTACAAGCAGATGAGCGTATGTCCGGTATCACGCCTTCTACAAAAGGCAGTCTTTAGGATTTAGTTGTATGAGTTCTTCTTCCGTTGCCGTCATCGATTACGGCATGGGTAATTTACACTCGGTTGCCAGTGCACTTGAGAAAGTGGGTGACGGCGTCAATGTGATCGTAACCGATAGCCCTGAAGCTATTTTGGCTGCTGATCGGGTCATTTTCCCTGGAGTTGGTGCTATTAGAGACTGCATGGCTGAGTTAAAAGCCCGTGGTCTCGATGAGGTGATACAGGAAGTGGCGGCGCAAAAGCCCCTGCTGGGTATTTGCCTTGGAATGCAGGCATTGCTGGAGAATAGCGAGGAAAACGGCGGGGTCGAGTGTCTGGATATTTTGCCTGGGTCGGTCAAATTTTTTGGTGCGGATCTGCGTGACAGTAAGGGTGCCAGATTAAAAGTCCCTCATATGGGGTGGAATAATGTTGCCCATACGCAGGAACACCCGCTGTGGGACGGTATTGACGACGCTAGCCGGTTTTATTTTGTGCACAGCTATTATGTGGATGCGCCGGATTTTGTTGCAGGTACTGCCGAATATGGTGTTCAAGTACATGCCGCTTTGGCCTGTGAAAATGTCTTCGCTGTGCAGTTTCACCCAGAAAAAAGTGGTGATGCTGGCTTGCGTTTGCTCAGTAATTTCTTGAAGTGGGATCGCCCAAGCGCGAATTTTTACCCTGTTTCTAACTAGTTTAATTATCGGATTTTTATCCTTAGGTTTGAGTTATGTTGATTATCCCCGCGATAGATTTAAAAGACGGGCAATGTGTGCGTCTGCGTCAGGGTGAGATGGGCGAATCTACGGTGTATGGCAATGACCCCGTAGAAATGGCTGAGCGCTGGGTAAGCGCAGGTGGTCGTCGCTTACATTTAGTTGATTTAAATGGCGCTTTTGAAGGTAAGCCGGTTAATGGTGAGGCGGTCACCGCGATTGCCAAAGCTTACCCTGATCTGCCCATTCAAATTGGTGGCGGCATTCGCTCGTTAGATACTATTGAGCAGTATTTAGATGCTGGCGTGAATTACGTCATTATTGGCACAAAGGCGGTAAAAGAGCCTAAATTTGTTGCCGAAGCATGCAAGGCATTTCCAGGTTCGGTCATTGTGGGTTTAGACGCCAAAGATGGTTTGGTAGCCACAGATGGCTGGGCCGAAGTGTCTACCCTTCTTGCAACGGAATTGGCAAAGCGTTTTGAGCAAGATGGCGTTAGCTCTATTGTTTATACCGATATTAGCCGTGATGGCATGATGCAGGGTGTGAACGTGGATGCAACCGTTGCGATGGCGAAGGCCTCTGGCTTACCCGTGATTGCCTCTGGCGGAGTGACAAATATGGATGATATTCGCGCTCTGCAAGCGGTTGCTGAGGCTGGTATTTTGGGCGCAATTACAGGTCGCGCTATTTACGAAGGCGAGCTAGATTTAGCTGAAGCGCAGCGTTATTGCGACCAACAGAAGTAAAGGATTTATTCTATGGCTTTGGCTAAACGTATTATTCCTTGCTTAGATGTGGATAAAGGGCGCGTGGTAAAGGGCGTCAATTTTGTGGGTATTCGTGACGCCGGTGATCCTGTCGAAGTAGCCAAACGCTACAATGAGCAGGGTGCGGACGAAATCACCTTTTTGGATATTACCGCCACCCACGAAGGGCGCGAAACCACCGTACACATTGTTGAGCAAATTGCCGCTGAAGTGTTTATTCCACTGACAGTTGGAGGCGGCATTCGCGAGATAAAAGACATTCGCGCCATGCTAAACGCAGGTGCCGATAAGGTATGTATTAATTCGGCTGCCATTCAGCGGCCAGAATTTGTTAGCGAAGCGGCAGATCGCTTTGGTTCGCAGTGCATCGTGATTGCTATTGATGCCAAGCGTGTTGCCGATGAAGCTGATGGCCGTCCCCGCTGGGAAATTTTCACCCATGGCGGTCGTAAGCCAACCGGCATTAATGCCGTTGAGTGGGCCGTTAAAATGGTGGCTAATGGCGCGGGTGAAGTACTGCTTACCAGTATGGATGGTGACGGCACTAAAGCTGGTTATGACCTAGCGTTAACTCGGGCAATTTCAGAGGCGGTGCCTGTGCCGGTGATTGCGTCTGGAGGGGTGGGGAATCTCGATCATCTAGTAGCGGGAATTGAAGAAGGCTTGGCTGACGCCGTGTTGGCGGCCAGTATTTTTCATTTCGCTGAATATACTGTTCCAGAGGCCAAAGCCTATATGGCTGGGCGAGGCATTGAAGTTCGCTTATAAACTTTTGATGCCTCACAACACGGGAAGTTGAATTAGGTCCATTAGGCCGCGAAACATTCTCCAATCGCTAACGGGTTTCTCGAAAGGGAAGCCCGTTTTTTTGCAGCAGCTTAAGGCTATAAACTGCCTTCTAAAACAATCGGATAGCTCCTTTGTGTGGTGAAAGAAGTATTTTCATTTTAGGGTTGGACTGCATGTATTTAAGTTCTTAATTGAGGTAAACGGGGTTACTTGGAATCGACAATATTTGGGTGTCGAATATGAATTTGGCAAATTACTAATCGCAGGGCTATAATCAGTCTATATTTAGACTGATTTGGCGGCGACCATGAATATACAGACAGTTTCTTACCTTAAAGCTAATGCTAACAGCCTTTCTTTGGATACGCCTCTTCACGTTACACAGAATGGTAAGGAGGTCTATGTTATTCAAGATGCTGTGGCTTACCGTGAGCAACAAGAAACCTTAGCGTTGCTGAAACTGATAAACCTTTCTGAGCGCAGCTTGAATCAGAAGGGTTCTCTCTCTCTGGATGAGGCGTTTGATGTCTAAGGCCTTCAAGGTTATTGCCACGCCCACCTTTAAAATAACATTGCAAAAATTGTGTGCTTTTTTAAATTCCAAATACGGGGCAGAGGTTGCCACTGCCGCTCGCGATTTGATTAAGCTCAAGGTTGCAGCCTTAAGTCGCAATCCGTATTCAGGGCCAGTTAGTGAGCGGCTTTCTGTGCTCGGGTTTAATGATTATCGACAATTACTCATAGATCAGCACAGCCTGGTTTATTATCGTGTAGATAATGAGGAGAATAGGGTTGTTCTTGTGGTGGTTATGGATAGCCGTCAAAGTGTCGCGCAACTGCTCTATGAGACAACAATAAAACTAGACTGAATCCGATTTAAGAAAGCGCTGTATCAATGGGGGTAGTGCCATTGAAGCAGTTGCCATGATATTTTGCTTAGCGAGTGCATGCCGGTTTTGTGACAGTTGATGCCTCTCAAGCCAAGGCTTCCTAAGAAGCACCGACTTACTGTTAATACTAGCCTTTTTGACCCTTTAATGTATGGCCAGAGTTTATGGCGTGTTGATGTCGGAAGAGGCCGTTTTTGGCATAGACATAATGTACATGCCTTTTAGTAAATTGAGAGCCTCATAGACTTGGTTATCGTCGGCGGCTAATCCTTCCCGTTGACCTTTTTCAGCTTTGCGACTAACGCTGGTGCTTTCTTGGCCATCGCCGCTACCAAGGTGACCGGCTAAATCGGCTTCAGTTATTTCTATGCCTGGCGCTAATGTTTCAATTCGTGCACGTTCAACAATAATATCGGGCTCTATACCTTGAGCTTGAATTGAGCGGCCACTGGGTGTGAAGTAGCGGGCGGTGGTAAGTTTGATGGCGCTTTCTTCTGATAGCGGCAGCACTGTTTGTACCGAGCCTTTACCGAAACTCCGTGTGCCAATAATAACCGCGCGGCGGTGATCTTGCAGGGCGCCAGCCACAATCTCTGACGCAGAGGCTGAGCCGCCATTAATTAAGACAACCAGAGGCGTACTGTTAGCCGGTTTACTGTCATTGGCCATAAAGCGGCTATAGGCGTTGGGGAGTCTTCCCTGGGTGTAAACAATAAGCCCCTCATCAATAAACTCATTGACGACGTGAACTGATGCTTGCAACAAGCCGCCGGGATTATTGCGCAAATCTAAAATTAAGCCCTGTAATTCTTTGCGGCCGGCATTGAGTTTTGCGAGTTCTTTTTGGAGATCTTCACCTGTGCGACTTTGAAATTGGGAAATACGAATATAGCCGTAGCCCGGTTCTAGTAATTCGCCGCGTACGCTGGCGACGGTAATAACATCACGTTTGAGTGGGACTTCAAACGGTGCGCTAACGCCATTACGAAGAATGGTTAAAATCGTTTTGCTGCCAGCGGGGCCTCGCATGAGGGTAACGGCTTCTTGCAGGTTGAGGCCTTTAATAGGCTTGTTGTCGATCTGTATGATGAGGTCGCCACTTTGAATACCGGCACGGTCTGCAGGGGTGTCGTCTATGGGAGAAACAACTTTAATAAAGCCATTCTCCATACCGACCTCAATGCCAAGGCCGCCAAATTCGCCATTGGTATGGTTTTGGAGATCTTCAAAAGAGCTGGCGTCCAGATAGTCCGAATGCGGATCTAAGCCGCTGAGCATGCCCCGTATGGCGTTTTCCAGCAGTGTTTCGTCGTCTACTTCTTCAACGTAACTTTGGCGAATTTGGTTGAATACATCCGCGAAATTTCTTAATGCTTGTAAGGGTAGTTCGCCCTGTGTAGCAGGCGTGAGCTCTTGCTCGGATGTTTCGACATCCGCGTATGCGCTTAACCCGCTGGTCAAAAGAATGACCAAGAGGCCGGAAAGGGTGTGGCGAACTATGTCTGGCATTGCATAAATTCCTAGAACGGCTTCAATCAATAGCTATTGTATCTTGCTTTATCGGTGATTACTCCGCCCCATTACTGGCTATTGGCACCAGCGATTAGGGTCGGTGGGGCGGCCTTTATAGCGAATCTCAAAGTAAAGCCCTGCTTGGCGCTGGCCACCGCTATTTCCCACTGTAGCAACGGCTTCACCGCCTTTAACCCAGTCGCCCTCGGTACGGAGTAGGCTTTGGTTATGCGCGTACAAGCTTAAGTAACCACCACCGTGATCAACAATAATCAGTAAACCTGCACCGCGTAACCAGTCGGCAAATACAACGCGACCATTGTGAATGGATATAACGGAGTCACCTTCGCTGCCCGCAATTTGGATGCCCTGCCAAGTTACCGCACTGCCTTGTCTGGATGCGCCGTAGCGGTTAAGCAGTTTGCCCTTAACTGGCCAGGGCATTTTCCCACGCATAGCATTAAAGGGTTTGTAACTTTCGGGGATCGCAATATTGGTAATTTCACGTTCAACCTCTTGTAGGACGCTTTCTAAGCTTTTGCGTTCCTTGTCGAGAGTGTTAAGTGAATGGTTTTTATTAAGCAGCGATTGATCAATACCGGCTAAGGCGTTGGCGCGCTGTTGCTTTTGTTGTACCAAGGTTTGCTGCTGAGATTGTAGTGTTGCGCTAGTTTCTGCCAGCGCTTGGGCCTCTGCCTTAATGGCAGGTTTCAATGTATCTAGTTCGGTGAGTGTGGCGCGGTATTTTGCCAGTTGCTCACTGCGGGCGCGATTGAAGTAATCAAAATAGGTAAGCGTTCGACTGAGTTTTTCTGGCTGCTCCTGATTAAGCAGCATTTTTAATTGGCTTTCTTTACCTAGGGTGTAGGCATTGCGGACGTGTTCTGCAATGAGATTTTTTTGCTCTATTTGTTGCTTGCGAAGTTGCTGTTGGCGATTTTCTAATTCGCTAAGTTTGCGCTGTTGTTGATCGCGCTTGTTGCTGGTATCTCGAAGTTTGGCAGCTAAAACACCAATATCTTTTTCGATATTACGTAGGGCTTTGGCGGTATTACTGCGATCGCCTTGTTGTTTGTTGATCGACTTTTTTAAAGAGCTGATTTTTTTATTGAGATCGTTCAGTTGGCGCTGGGTATTTTCGTTGTTGGCGCTTACTGCTGAACATGTCAGCAGTAAGGCCACAAAGAGAGTGCGAATATGTCTTGCGCGTGGCACCTTTTTAATAAACTCAGGCGTCGCGCAACAAATTAACGCCGGTCATTTCACTAGGTTGCTCTACACCCATTAACGCCAGCATGGTAGGTGCAATATCGGCAAGCTTGCCACCGGTTTCTTGCAAGGTAGTGTTGGTTTTATTGCCAACGTAGATTAACGGAACAAGCTCTGTGGTGTGCTGGGTGTGAGCTTGGCCAGCGTCATAGTCAACCATCTGTTCGCAGTTGCCGTGGTCAGCGGTGATTAAGCAGTGTCCGCCTACTTCTGTTACTGCATCGGTTACTTGTTTAATGGCTGCATCTAATGCCTCTACGGCTTTAACGGCGGCAGAAAATATGCCGGTATGGCCTACCATGTCACCGTTGGCGTAGTTGCAAATTATGCTGTCGTATTTACCACTGCGGATGGCAGCGACTAGTTTTTCAGTTACTTCGGGTGCGCTCATTTCTGGCTGCAAGTCATAAGTAGCGACGTCGGGCGAGGCAATAAGCTCACGGTCTTCACCGCGGTAAAGGGCTTCACGGCCGCCGCTAAAGAAAAACGTAACGTGGGCATATTTTTCGGTTTCGGCAATACGAAGCTGGGTTTTGTTGGTGTTTTCGAGTACTTCACCCAAGCTGTTGTGCATTTTTTCTGGCGGGTAGGCAATGGCGGCCTTAATACTGTCTGCGTATTCGGTCGTCATCACAAATTCAGCTAAATCGGGGACGGCTTTGCGCTCGAACCCGTCAAAGTCTTTGTCGACAATGGCACGGGTAATTTCTCTGGCGCGGTCCGCACGGAAATTCATAAATATAACGCTGTCGCCGTCCTTGAAGTTAGCATCGGCCTGGTCATCGCCTTGAATCACAGAGGCACTGACAAATTCATCATTTTCGTCGCGGGCATAGGCTGCGGCGAGGGCGTCGCTGGCGGTGTTATAGCGGTAGTCAGATTGTGCAAGTGTGAGCAGGTCGTAGGATTTTTCGACACGATCCCAGCGATTATCTCTATCCATCGCGTAATAGCGACCGATAACTGAGGCGATGCGGCCAGTGCCAAGCTCGGCAAATTTCTGGTCTATCAGTTCTATGGATTTCTGGGCGCTGCGTGGTGGTGTGTCGCGACCATCAAGAAATGCATGAAGATAAATTTGCTTGGCGCCACGTTTGGCGGCAAGTTCCATCATGGCTAGAATGTGATTTTCATGGCTGTGAACACCGCCAGCGGAGAGCAGCCCTAATATGTGGACGGCTTTGCCAGCGTTGACGGCTTTGTCGACAGCTTTAGTGTAGGTTGGGTTGGTAAAGAAATCGCCATCAGCGATGTCTTTATCGATGCGGGTAATACTTTGGTACACAATGCGGCCGGCGCCGAGACTCATGTGACCAACTTCAGAATTGCCCATTTGACCGTCTGGCAGCCCAACATCTAACCCGGAGCCTGAGATCAGGGTGTGGGGAGATGTTTCCCACAGCTTGTCCCAGTTTGGTGTTTTTGCGTGAAAAATAGCGTTGTCTTTTGGGTCTTCGCGGTAGCCAAAGCCATCGAGTATGATTAATACAACGGGTTTTTTGGTTTGGGCGTCGGTCATAGTAAGAAAACCATTTTAAATCGGCGGAAGTTAGTGTGTCATTGTAACTTTTTCGGCGTAGAGAGGCTATGCGGGGAAGGGTGAGAATTGCTCGGGGGCAGTGTATACTCTCGCTTTTTTCGCGAATTATGTTCACCGCGACGCATAACGAGAGTTTTCATGGAAAAATTAATCCCTTTTTTGGCTGAACAATGGATACTCATATCGGCATTAATATCGTGTCTATTACTACTTAATTTTCACGAGACACGACGCGCAGGTAAATCTATTACACCTCAGCAAATGGTGAGCTTGTTGAATCAACAGGGTGCGGTGATTGTCGATCTACGTGATAAAGCTGAATATGCCAAGGGGCATATATTAGACTCGGTGAATATGCCCTTTGCTAAATTAGACAAAGAAATGGACAGCCTCGCCGACAAAGAAAAGCCGGTGGTATTGGTGTGTAAGCTTGGTCAGCACTCAAGCGCGGCGGGTAAAAAACTCGGAGCCAAAGGTTATACTCAGGTACACCGCTTAAAGGGTGGTATTGGTGAGTGGCAGGCAATGCAAATGCCATTGGTTAAATAATCGAGCAGTCTGAAATGAGTGATGGTATAAAAGGGGATACGTGAGTATGGCAAAGGTAACAATTTACACAACACGGTTCTGCCCTTTTTGTGTTCGCGCCAAGCAGTTGCTCGGTAGCAAAGGTGTAGATTTTGAAGAGATTCCGGTCGATGGCCGCAATGATCTTCGTAAAGATTTATTGGCTCGTACTGGTCAACGAACGGTTCCACAAATTTGGGTAGGTGATACCCATGTTGGTGGTTGTGATGAGCTGATGACCCTTGAGCGACAAGCTCAGCTTGATGAAATGCTCGCCTCGTAATAAGTAGGTGAACTTGTTTTTAAATACCCAGCATTAGGAAATAGGAAATAATGTCAGAAGAAGCACAAGCCCCGGCCCCAGCTAAGTTTGCTTTGCAGCGTATCTATATTAAAGATGCGTCGTTTGAGTCGCCAAGCGCCCCTGTTATTTTTACTAAGACTTGGAAGCCAAAGATACAGGTCGACCTGAATACTCGCAGTAGCAAAGTAGCGGATAATAATTTTGAAGTTATTCTTACCGTCACTATTACAGCTAAGCTTGAAGACGATGAAACGGCGTTCTTGGTAGAAATTCACCAAGGCGGTTTGTTTTTGGCTGAGGGTGTAGAAGGCGAACAGTTAGGTCAATTATTGGGTATTGCGTGCCCTAATATGCTGTTTCCTTATTTGCGTGAAGCTGTAGATTCTTTAGTGGTTAAAGGCGGTTTTCCAGCCTTGGCTTTGCAGCCAGTCAATTTTGAAGGGCTATATCGTCAAGCGCAGCAAAAGCAGGCGGAGCAACAAGCCGCATCTGAAACGACGACTCACTGAGTCAGTGGCTGAGGAGGGTTTGCTGCAAAGCTAGCCCTCCTTTTGCCGTCCTTGTATGTTTCATATTGCCTTACACGAACCGCGTATTGCGCCTAATACGGGGAATATTATTCGCTTGGTTGCGAATAATGGCTGTCACCTTCATTTAATCGAACCCTTGGGGTTTGATCTTGAAGAGAAAAAGCTTCGTCGCGCTGGACTAGATTATTCAGATCTTGCGCGTTTGAGTCGGCACGCTAATTATGAAAGTTTTCTGAAGGAAGTTGCGGGTCAGCGTATTTTTGCCTTAACCACCAAAGGTAGTCGCTGCTATTCAGATGCTGAATTTAAGCCGGGTGATGTGTTGTTGTTTGGCTCAGAAACTGCCGGCTTACCCCAAAATATTCGTGATGATTTGGGCTTTGAGCACTGCTTGAAAGTGCCGATGATAGCGAGTTCTCGCAGCCTTAATTTGTCAAATACCGTTGCCTTAGTAAGTTATGAGGCGTGGCGGCAAAATGGGTTTATAGGTGCTTAGCTACCGCATTTGACGATGATCTTAATCATCGTCATCGTCACTGCCGCCCATGCCTAGTTCTTTGATTTTACGTGTTAGCGTGTTCCGCCCCCATCCCAAGAGGTTGGCGGCATCGCGTCGGCGGCCATGAGTGTATTTGAGCGCCGATTCAATCATGATGCGCTCGAATTGTGGAACCGCTCGGTCTAATAACTTATCTCGCCCTAGCATTAATTCTTGGTCGGCCCAGCGTTTAAGGTTGTCCTGCCAATTGGATGCCGGCGCGGCTTCACCTTGTGGACGTTCCAGTAACTCTGGTGGCAAGTCGTCTATGTGAATCTCTCGCCCAGCAGCCATCACCGTTAGCCAGCGGCAGGTGTTTTCTAGCTGGCGAACGTTCCCCTGCCATTCCATTTGGCAAAGATATTCTTCGGTTTCTGGGCGCAGGCGTTTTGGGTCAACATTGAGCTCATTACCCGCACGGGTAAAGAAGTGCTGCATAAGTTTTGGAATGTCTTCCCGGCGCTCGGAAAGCCGCGGTAAATGAATGCGGATAACATTGATGCGGTGGAAAAGGTCTTCCCTAAAGGTGTTGTTTTTAACCAGTTTCTCTAGATTTTGGTGGGTTGCCGCAATAATCCGCACATCGACTTTTACTGGGGTGTGTCCGCCCACTCGGTAGAATTCGCCGTCAGCTAAGACGCGCAGTAAGCGAGTTTGAGTATCGGCTGGCATGTCACCAATTTCATCTAAAAACAATGTGCCGCCGTTTGCTTGCTCAAAGCGACCGCGACGTTGAGCGGTGGCACCGGTGAAGGCGCCCTTTTCATGGCCGAAAAGCTCTGATTCCATCAAGTCTTTGGGGATAGCTGCCATATTCAGGGCAATAAAGGGTTTTGCTGCGCGTGGGCTGTGGCGGTGAAGTGCTTGGGCAACTAGCTCTTTACCTGTGCCGGATTCGCCGTTGATAAGCACAGTGATATTGGATTGCGACAAGCGGCCAATGGCGCGGAAAACTTCCTGCATTGCCGGTGCTTCACCGATGATTTCAGTGGCTTCAAGCGGGGCTTGCTCGGGCAGTAAATTTCGGTTTTTGTGAGCGTGCTGTAGAGCCCGTTGCGTGGTCGCGACGGCTTCATCTATATCAAAAGGCTTGGGTAAATATTCAAACGCGCCCCCTTGGTAAGAGGCTACCGCGCTGTCTAGGTCTGAATGTGCGGTCGTTATGATGACGGGTAGGCCGGGGTGGGCAGCAGTAATTCGGGATAATAATTTTAACCCGTCAATGCCGGGCATGCGTATGTCGCTAATGATGGCGTCGGGAACGTCGGATTCCAGATTTCCCAATAACTCGTCACCGTTTTCAAAGCAACGTGTTTCAATACCAGCCTGAGTCAGTGCTTTTTCGAGCACCCAGCGTATTGATTTATCGTCGTCTGCAATCCAGACGGAATTAGCTTGGCTCATGAGGCTTGCTCCAGGGGAATGTGTAGCGAGAAAACGGTGTTGCCGGGCTCGCTGCTACATTCGATAAGTCCGCGATGTTGGTTGAGTATTGACTGTGCGATAGACAGTCCTAGTCCGGTACCTTCTGCGCGGCCGCTAACCATGGGCAAGAAGATAGAGGCGAGAAGGTTTTGGGGTATGCCTGGGCCGTTGTCTATAATGTCTATGCTGCAAACAAGGCGATACCGGTTCGAGCCAATAGTGAGTTGGCGAAGTGTTCGAGTTTTAATGGTGATAGTAGGGTCGCTGTCATTCTGCGCATGCTGGCGCAGCGCTTGATGGGCATTGCGCATCACATTGAGAAAGGCTTGTATAAGCTGTTCTCTGTCTGCGAGTACGTCGGGAATGCTTGGGTCGTAATCGCGATGAATTCGGACACTGCCATCACTTTCTGCTTCAACCAGTTGTCTGACTCGCTCTAGAACTTCGTGAATATTAGTGGGCTTTTTCTCTGGTGCACGATGAGGGCCTAGCATGGTATCGACTAGGTTTCTCAGTCTATCGGCTTCTTCAATAATAATATTGGTGTAATCGTGAAGTTTGGGGTCGCTCAGCTCACGGGCAAGCAGTTGGGCTGCGCCTCGTAACCCCCCTAGTGGGTTTTTGACTTCGTGAGCGATACCGCGAATCAATGCCTGGCTATTTTGCTGAGATGAAAGTAGACCCTCTTCACGACTGATGCGAATAAGCCTGTCTAGTGGTTGGAGCTCAATGATGAGCGATGTACGACGATTTTCAGTAACGGGGGTAACGGCGTAGTCTACGGTGATTTCGGTGCCAGAGCGCAAGGTTAAGATGGTTTCGCGTTTGGTGTAGGCCTCGCAATTATTAATGGCATCAAGCAGTTTAACTAGGGTGTCTTCTTGCTCGTGAAAAAGCTTGGTAATAGCTTCGCCGTGTATGCGCTGGTCAGATACTGCCAGCAAAGATTCCGCGGCGGGATTGATATAGCTAACGGTCAGGTTCGGCTCGACCAACAGTATGGCTGTTTTAAGGTTGTCGAGAATTTGATGGTAAATATTGTTCAGAGGCATATTGTCGCCAGTATGTTCGTTATGTCTGGCCTAGTAGCAATATCTAGGCCAAGCGCAAGTTGTGATTTGTAATGGTGAACGTAACAATATTTTGTCGCCAAAGATGGAAAAGCCCTATTGTGGGGCTTAATTCTATTAGGGTGGTCAGCCTCTAGTTGGGGCAAAATGGGTCAGTATTTGTCATTATGCCCGAATGGGGTGCGAGTAAACAGCGGCTAATTTCGGGTTTTGATCTTAGTTTGTGGGGCGGTAAACCATGACATTTATCTGGTCGGAGGACACAATTTTTCCCTCTGCGTTGATAATAGTGGCGGTGATTTGATGGGGGCCGCGTGGTAATTGCGGAATACTTAAACGTGTAGTGGTATCTGTGATGGTTGTGTTGCCATCCACGCTAATCCGTATTTTTTGATCTTGTTGTAGGGGTTCGTCAGTGCTCACCTCGACGGTGGTTGCTGTGAGGCCATTGGCTATGATGGCGTTATTCTGCGGGGAGCGTATCCGGACACGGTTGTCGTCTGCAGTGAGGTTTTTGTTTGGTTTTTGCTTGGGTTTGGATTTCTTTATATCGAGGCTAGGCGTGGTGTTGATGGCCGGAAGGCTGAGGGTTTCACTGTTTTCGGATGCTTTGTCGGAATATACCGTGTTGCCTTGTTCATCAATATAACGGTATATCTCGGTATGAGCGGTTGTTGTAGAGAGGGTGATGGTGAGGCTCAATAATAATAGGCCGCGCATAATGACTCCGAGATAGCAAAAGGCTTATTAATAATGGCGCGGTGTGCGCTGAGCTACAAGTATAAAAAAACCCGCCGAAGCGGGTTTTTTTATACAGCAGGGTAAATGATTACACGCTGTAGTACATGTCGAACTCAACAGGGTGAGTTGTCATGGCAAGACGTTCTACTTCTTGTGCTTTTAGCGCAATGTAAGCGTCGATAGTATCGTCGTCAAATACACCGCCAGCAGTTAAGAACGAGCGATCTGCATCAAGTGCTTGCAGGGCTTGGTCTAGGCTAGAAGCCACTGTAGGGATTGCTGCTGCTTCTTCTGCAGGTAGATCATAAAGATCTTTGTCTGCAGCGTCGCCAGGGTGGATTTTGTTCTTGATGCCGTCTAGGCCAGCCATTAGCAACACGGCAAACGCAAGGTAAGGGTTGGCTGATGGATCAGGGAAGCGTACTTCTACGCGACGTGCTTTCGGATTAGGAACAAAAGGAATACGGATCGAGGCAGAGCGGTTACGCGCTGAGTAAGCCAGCATAACAGGTGCTTCAAAGCCAGGAACCAGGCGCTTATACGAGTTAGTAGACGCATTGGTGAAGGCGTTGATAGCGCGCGCATGCTTGATGATACCGCCAATGTAGAATAAAGCAGTTTCAGATAGGCCGCCGTAAACATCACCAGCAAACAGGTTAACGCCGTCTTTGCTTAGTGATTGGTGAACGTGCATGCCACTACCGTTGTCGCCAACAATAGGCTTAGGCATGAATGTAGCTGTTTTGCCGTAGGCGTGAGCAACGTTGTGTACGCAGTATTTCAGTACTTGTACTTCGTCAGCTTTTTTCACACAGGTATTTGGGCCAACGCCGATTTCGCATTGTCCAGCAGTACCCACTTCGTGGTGGTGTACTTCTACAGTAAGGCCCATGTCAGTCATTGCGTTACACATTGCGCCGCGAAGGTCGTGCAGGCTATCGACAGGAGGAACGGGGAAGTAACCACCTTTAACGCCAGGGCGGTGACCAGTGTTGCCTTCTTCAAAATTGTCGCCAGATTTCCACGCCGCTTCGTCAGATGCAATGGCGTAGCTTGCGCCTTCCATTGCGACTTTCCATTTTACGTCGTCAAAAATGAAGAACTCAGGCTCTGGTCCGAACAGTGCAGTGTCTGCAATGCCGCTGGAGCGCATATAGTCTTCTGCGCGTTGAGCGATAGAGCGTGGGTCGCGGTTATAGCCCAGCATAGTAGAGGGTTCTACGATGTTGCAGCGAATGATGATAGTGGCTTCTTCGGTGAAGGGATCTAAAATAGAGGCTTCGTCATCTGGCATGAGGATCATGTCTGATTCGTTAATGCCTTTCCAGCCGGCGATGGACGAGCCATCAAACATTTTGCCGTCTTCAAAGAAACCGGCATCAATTTCTGTCGCCGGAATGGTGACGTGCTGCTCTTTGCCTTTAGTATCGGTGAAGCGCATGTCTGCCCATTTCACGTCGTTATCGGCGATTAACTTCAGAGTTTGCTCTGACATTATGTACGTCCTCCAGAATAGTAGAGTCTGCTAAAAGTTCGGCTAGGCCGAGTTGATGATGATTATATTCGCAATCTATTGTGCCGCATAGCAGCGCAATCTGTGAACCGGAAAAGCAAAATATATGCCGTTTAATTGTGCTTAATGGTTGGCTCGGATTGGGTAGCAGCATTTTATGGTTGATGATTGTGCGTACCAGTGCAAAAAAAGAACCTTTATGGTGCGCCGTGATTTATTTTGCACTTTAGTGGTGCTTTCTGGCTTTGGGCTGCGTCTTGTGCTTTGGGCGGCTATAATGGCCGCCCATTTAGATGTGCGACCTTGCAATGAAATTTATCGTTAAGCTGTTTCCAGAAATTATTATCAAAAGTAAGCCCGTGCGAAAGAAGTTTACGCAACAGCTTAGGGATAACCTCCGCAAATTATTGTTACCACTTGACCCTGATCTAACGATTATCCGTGATTGGGATCGAATTACCTTGGAGACTCGGAGTACTGACCCTCTCGTACTTCAGGGTTTTGTTGTGGTGCTGAGTCAAACGCCGGGTATTGCCCATGCGATCGAGGTCGCAGAATACCCTTTGGTTGATGTTCACGATATTTATGAGAAAACCCGCGAGGCTGTGGGTGATAGCCTTCGCGGTAAGCGTTTTGTGGTTCGCTGTAAGCGAGTTGGGCAGCACGACTTTAATTCCGGTGAGGTTGAGCGCTATGTGGGTGGTGGTTTAAATCAGCATGTTGAATCCGCCGGTGTTGATCTTCGCAACCCCGATGTCACTGTACGCATCGAGGTGCGCAATCAGCAGGTGTATATCGTTAATCGCCGTATTGAAGGCTTGGGTGGATTTCCCTTGGGTACGGTCGATGCGGTGATGTCTTTAATCTCGGGTGGCTTCGATTCCACGGTGTCCAGTTATATGACCATGAAGCGGGGTATGCGTACCCATTTTTGCTTCTTTAATCTTGGTGGGCGCGAGCACGAGGTAGGTGTAAAAGAGGTTGCCCTGTATTTGTGGCTTAAATATGGCGCATCGCACCGAGTTAAATTTGTGAGTGTGCCGTTTGAAGATGTAGTTGCAGAAATTCTCAAAAATGTTGAAAACTCGCAAATGGGAGTAATTCTTAAGCGAATGATGTTGCGCGCGGCATCGCAGGTTGCCGCCCAGTTAGAGGTGCCGGCACTTGTTACAGGAGAGGCAGTGGCTCAGGTTTCTAGCCAGACCTTACAGAACTTATCGGTTATCGATCAAGCCACCGACACACTTGTCCTGCGGCCGTTAATTACCATGGACAAGCTTGACATTATTAAAACCGCGGCAGCCATTGGTACCGAAGAGTTTGCCGCGAATATGCCGGAGTATTGCGGCGTGATTTCCGTTAAGCCCACCACGAAAGCCAAGCCGGAGAAGATAGCAGCTCAAGAAGCTAATTTTGATTTTGCTGTATTGGAGCGAGCTATTGCAGCGGCGGATTTTATTAATATCGATCAGCTGGCTGATGAAGATAAAACAGTCGCTGAGGTTGAGGTACTACCAATACCGCTACCGGATTCGGTTATTTTGGATGTCCGTCATCCCGATGAGGTTGATCGCAAGCCACTAAAAGTAACAAGCGGTGAGGTGCAGGCTGTGCCATTCTTTGAGTTGCATCGTCGATTTGCCGAGCTGGATCAGTCTCGTATTTACCTTTTGTATTGTGATAAAGGTGTAATGAGTCGCCTGCATGCTTCGCATTTAATTGAGCAAGGCTTCAGTAACGTTAAGGTATACCGGCCGTCGTAATGACGGCGGTAAAGAAGGTGGGCGCAAGCGAGCTATTCTGCAGGTTTGCCCAGGCTGAAGTTGTAGTATTTAAAGTGCTGGTCTTCTAGGGTCAGCGTTGCCGTCATAATGGCGCTGCCGTGTTCAAAGCGAACATTGCTGCTGTAGCTTAATTTAGGCGGGTGATTAAGAATGGATAGAGCACCGCTTAAGCGCGAAAAAGACGGTTCATCCATGCTGCTGAAAGCGCCCAGGTGTCGATAGCTGGCGGTTAAGTCTGTGAGCTGTTGATCGCTAACTTCTTTTAATGTCTCTTGGCCTAGCTCTGATTTTAGGTCGCTCACCTCCCAGCTGGAAATTTTTTCTAGCGACGCTTTTAAATAACGATCTGCATTTGATTTGTAATGCGCCTCTACCTCCCCGCTGTAGTAGTAAAGACCGCCAAAGCCCAGTAGGCCTGAAATAACGAAAACGTTTAAAGTGATATTGCGCACAAAGTTGATCCTGTTTAGATAAGTTTAAGGCTGTTAAAGAAAATAAGAACGATGCCAACGGGAGCTAGATAGCGGAGTGCAAACCACCAGCATTTGAATAATATGCCATCTCCCATGCCTACGTGCTCAGAAACCGAGGGGCGGGATAGGGCCCTCCCTACAAAAAGGGCGATCATCAAGCCGCCCAAGGGCAGCATAATATTGGCGGTAATGTAGTCTAATGCATTAAAGACCTCGCCATAAAATATACAGGCTATGCCGCCAAGCCAGGCAATAGCGGTGAAGCTAAAGGTCGATACTGGACGTTTAATACCGTATTTTTCTAGCCAAGCAACTCCCGGCTCAATCAGTGAAATAGCGGAGCTCAGCGCGGCAATGCTGACCAGTGCAAAAAATATGGTTCCAAAAAATTGACCGCCGGTCATATTTGAAAAGGCGATGGGTAGCGTAACAAACATAAGCCCTGGGCCTTGGCCGGGGGTAAGGTCATTGGCAAAGACCAAGGGGAACATGGCCATTCCGGCTACAAGCGCAATCACGGTATCAAGTGCGGCGATGGTTAACACTGTTTTGCCTATGGAGCTTGTGCCGGGGAAGTAGGCGCCGTAAGCCATAATGGCGCCCATGCCCAAGCTCAAAGTAAAAAATGCGTGACCCATCGCAACCAGCACGGCCTCGCTGCTGAGTTTGCTAAAGTCGGTGTCGAACATAAAGTGTAGGCCGGCGCTAAAATCGCCGTTTATCCAGCTATAGCCCAGCAATAATAGTAAAAACCCAAAAAGGATGGGCATGAGAATATCGACCGATTTGCCGATGCCGTTGGTAACGCCGCCAGCAACAATAGATGCAGTGACAAGGCAGAAGACGCTGTGCCAGAGAAATTGCTGAGAATGACTGCCAAGCAGTTGCGAGAAGTTGGCCTCAATCGCATCGGCTGGAGTATCAAGATAGGCGCCGCTAATACTCTGGGCAACATAATCCAATGCCCAGCCAGCGACGACACTGTAGAACATCATGATCATTAAGCCGGCTAAGATACCTATTGCGCCAACTGCGCCCCAGTTGCTGGACTTACCCTCTGCTTTTCCTAATTTACTCATGCTGTGTACGGGGTCGCTGCGGCCGGCTCGGCCCACCATAATTTCTGCAATCATCACCGGTATACCAATAAGGAGAATGCAGGCAAGGTAGACAAGAACAAAGGCGCCGCCGCCATATTCGCCGGTGATGTAAGGAAATTTCCAAATATTACCCAGTCCAACGGCCGATCCTGTCGCGGCGAGAATAAACGTCCAGCGGCTCTTCCATGTGATATTGGTGGTCATTGAGGTCGGTATCCATAGGGCAGTTGCGGTCAATGTCATTCGATTGTAACGGCAATCGGCTGGATGCCCAAGCGGCAACCATTGGCTGTTAATTATGGTAATAGTTGTTTGGGGTGAATATAAATTGCTCAGTTACTGCTATGCGGGCTAGGGCTGGTGTATAATGCGCGGCCATTTTATCCAACAACGAAGCCCCTCCATGATTGATACGCTGCGCAATATCGCTATTATCGCCCACGTTGACCACGGTAAAACCACGCTAGTGGATAAACTGTTGAGTCAATCGGGAACCCTTGATCGCCGTAACCAAGACTCTGAGCGAGTCATGGACTCCAACGACCAGGAGAAAGAACGCGGTATTACCATTCTTGCCAAAAACACCGCAATTGAGTGGAACGGCTACCGTATCAATATTGTTGATACCCCTGGTCACGCCGACTTCGGTGGCGAAGTAGAGCGGGTATTGTCGATGGTAGACAGTGTATTGCTGTTGGTCGACGCGGTTGATGGCCCCATGCCGCAAACTCGATTTGTTACCCAAAAGGCGTTTGAGCAAGGCTTGAAACCGATTGTTGTGGTAAACAAAGTAGACCGCCCCGGTGCGCGTCCTGACTGGGTGGTAGACCAAGTTTTTGACTTGTTTGACCGTCTTGGCGCAACAGATGAGCAATTAGATTTCCCTATCATGTTTGCCTCGGCCTTAAATGGTATTGCTGGCTTAGATGCCGAAGACATGGCAGAAGACATGACGCCGTTGTTCCAAATGATTGTGGACAAAGTACCTACGCCAGAAGTCGACGTAGACGGCCCCTTACAAATGCAAATCTCTGCCCTAGATTACAACAGCTACGTTGGCGTTATCGGTGTAGGCCGTATTACTCGCGGTACCATGAAGCCAAATGACCAGCTAGTTGTCGTTGGCGCAGACGGTAAATCTCGCAAGTGTAAAGTGCTTAGCGTGATGGGCTACCTCGGTCTTGAACGTGTTGAAGTCGCAGAAGGTAAGGCGGGTGAGATTGTTTGTGTAACTGGTATCGAAGGTTTAAATATCTCAGATACCTTGTGTGCACCTAGTAACCCAGAAGCCTTGCCACCATTAAGTGTTGATGAGCCTACGGTAAGTATGACGTTCCAAGTAAACGATTCACCGTTTGCTGGTAAAGAAGGTAAGTTTGTTACTTCGCGTAATATCCGTGACCGCTTAGACCAAGAGCTTATTCATAACGTGGCACTGCGTGTTGAAACCGGTGACTCACCAGATAAGTTCAAAGTATCTGGCCGTGGTGAATTACACCTTTCGGTATTAATCGAAACTATGCGCCGCGAAGGTTTCGAAATGGGTGTTTCTCGTCCAGAAGTAGTACAGCGTGAAGTTGATGGCGTGATTCAAGAACCGTTTGAACACGTTGTTATCGACGTAGAAGAGCAGCACCAAGGTTCTGTTATGGAAGAGCTCGGCTTGCGTAAAGCTGAGATGACCAATATGGAGCCAGACGGCAAAGGTCGTGTAAAGCTTGAGTTTATTGCACCTGCGCGTGGTTTGATCGGTTTCCGTGGTCAGTTTCTTACCATGACTTCGGGTAGCGGTATTATGACAACCGTTTTTGATCACTACGGTGAAGTGAAAGGCGGTGAACTAGCGGGTCGTCAAAACGGCGTTATGGTTTCTATGGTTGCGGGCAAAACCCTGAGCTATGGTTTGTTCAACTTGCAAGATCGCGGCCGTTTATTCTTGGGTCACGCGGCAGAAGTTTATGAAGGCCAAATCATTGGTTTACATAATCGTAACAATGACTTGGTTGTTAACCCAACTAAAGCGAAGCAGCTCACCAACGTACGTGCCTCAGGCACAGACGATGCTTTAACATTGTCACCACATGTTAAGCATACTTTGGAGCAGGCATTAGAGTTCATTGAAGATGATGAGCTAGTAGAAGTGACGCCAAAAAGTATTCGCCTACGTAAGAAACTACTGAAAGAGAATGAGCGCAAGCGCGCTAAGTAATTTCAGCTTTGAGCGGCTACGTTCTGTAGCCGCTTATATCTTCTCTCGCCAGACTTCATTTCGATACCTACCGGACTGCGCTACACTCAGTAAGCGACATTCTGATATTGGTTATTGATATGCTTACTTTGTTTCCAGATATAAAGCCTTCTCATACTTATCAATTAGCCGTTGAGGCGCCTCATGTTTTGTATGTTGAGGAGTCGGGAAATCCAGACGGCATACCTGTGCTTTTCGTTCATGGTGGTCCGGGTGCGGGGTGTAGCCCGCGAGCACGGAGTTTTTTCGATCCTGAGCGCTATCGCATAATATTATTTGATCAGCGCGGCTGCGGGCGCTCAGAACCACATGCCTGTTTAGATAATAACTCCACGCCAGCGCTAATCAGTGACATGGAATCCATTCGAGAGCACCTAGATATCGACAAGTGGGTGTTGTTTGGTGGCTCATGGGGCTCAACCTTGAGCCTTGCTTACGCTCAACAACATGCCGACCGTGTACATGCGATGATTTTGCGGGGAATTTTTTTGTGCCGTAGCAAAGAGCTTGATTGGTTTTATGGCGAGGGTGGGGCAAGTCGAATATTCCCTGATTACTGGCAAAGTTTTTATGATTGTGTAACGCCTCGTCAAGGCGAAAACCGAATTCAAGCCTATCACCGAGTGCTACACGGAGAAAATGAAGTGGCTCGAATGTCAGCGGCAAAAGCATGGTCGCTTTGGGAGGCACGCTGCTCAACACTGCGGCCTCATCACGACGTTGCTGATCATTTAATGGATGCACACACCGCAGTGTCAATGTCGCATATTGAAACGCATTATTTTGTTAATGAGGCCTTTATGGCAGAAAATCAATTGCTGGATAATATGTCGGTGTTGGCGGATATTCCGGGAATTATTGTTCATGGTCGTTATGACATGATTTGTCCATTAGAGAGCGCGCTAGAGCTGCATAAGGCGTGGCCGAGTTCTGAGCTCCATATTATTCGAGACGCGGGACACTCGGCCTTTGAACCTAGTATTGCGGATGCCTTGGTAAAGGCGAGCAATGAAGTTGCTGACTTGTTAAGCGGTGGTGAGTTAAGTTATTGAGGTAGTGGTTTTCTTGGTCAAGAAAATCCTCGTGATAAAGGCCTGAGAGCTTAGTGAAGGGCTAGTAAATTTTAATAGTGAGTTTAAATGAAAGCGTTATTGCAACGGGTTAAATTTGCCCGTGTTGAAGTGGACGGCGAGTGTGTGGGTGAGATAGCTCAGGGGCTCTTGGTGTTTTTAGGGTTGGAAAAACACGATGATGAAAATGCGGTCAGTAAAATGATGACCCGACTGCTGCAGTACAGGATATTTTCTGATCACGAAGGCAAAATGAATCAATCCGTAACGGATGTAGATGGCGGTGTGCTGTTAGTTTCGCAGTTCACCTTGGCGGCGGATACCCGAAAAGGTCGTCGTCCCGGTTTTTCATTAGCGGCAGAGCCACAAGTAGCCCAAGCTTTGTATGAGTACGCCTTGGCTGAGTTGCAACAAGTACACGGAAAGGTCGCAAGCGGTAAGTTTGGAGCAGACATGCAGGTAAGCTTGTTGAATGACGGGCCCGTAACATTCATGCTCGAATCCTAATTTGTTGAAGAAAAGCCTGGCGAGCAGCTATTAAGCCTTCGTAAATATCTGCATCTTGTTAGCCATAATGGGAAATATAACGTACGTAAAACGTTTATTAAGTTGACGGCTTTTATTTAGCACATTATCTGTGCAGTATTTTTCTGTTTCTAGGTCATAACGATTAAGCGTGTGAGCCTTGGATATTGTCTGAAAAAACAGTACGGTTTCTTCCGGCGGATTTAGCTTGGTATAAGGCCTTGTCAGCACTCTCGACTAAAACATCTAGTGGCGTGGCATTACTTGCTTTGATTTGGCTAACGCCAATACTGACGGTTAAGTGTATTTTCTCAACTAACTTATGAATCCGCTCGGCGTAGCGTTGTGCTGCGTCGCGACTAGCGTCAGGAAAAACAATGATAAACTCTTCACCGCCATAGCGGCCGATAATATCGGAACTGCGCCCGAATTCATTTAAAATTTTTCCTAACTGCTTGAGGGCTAGATCACCGTAGGCGTGCCCATGGGTATCGTTTATTACTTTAAAATAATCTATGTCAATAAACAGAAGAGCAACTTCCCTAGAACTTCGTATTGCTTGATCTAGCAGGGTTTCACTTAAGCGCATGAGTTCACGACGATTGTTTACCCCAGTAAGTTCATCGACGGTGGCCAGTGAGTTCAATCTTTCAGCTTGAGCTTCTAAGCGCTCACGATTTGATATGAGCTCGTTATAGAGTTTGTCACGATTAGTTGATGGAACAATTGTCCAATAAAGTAAACCATCTTTGTCTGGTGAGCTACGGACATAGATCACAACGGGTAGCCGTTCACCATTACCTTTAAGTAGTGTGACCTGTGTTTCTTCACACTGACCTTCTATAGAAATAATTGGAAAAAGATAGGTATCAAAAAATATTTGTGATGCACCGCTGAACAAAGTGTTGATGTTTTTACCTAGTAGGTGAGAGTCCTCCCAATCGAGCTCCTGCTTAAAATAACTATTGGTGAATATAATATGACGATGCTCATCGCTTACCATTAATCCGCCAATAAAGTGATCGGCAAAATTCGTGGCAACATTGCTATCTGGTGGCAATATTCTAGTTTTCATGGCTGAGCATATTGCGTAGAGCAAATTCTGTTATTTTATCTTTGATATTTTCTGGATGGGTCATATGTAAGCAGTGACCATGAGCTTCTATGATATGGAGCTCGCTGTTGGCAATTGCGGTCTTCATATATTGGCCAACACAAAGTGGTGCCAGTATGTCGTCACTACTTTGCAGGAGTAAGCAGGGCAGTAGGGTTTTACTTAATAGATCTCGATGATCACCAAAAAAGGTGGCTTTGGCAAAATTCTTGGCAATGATGGGATCGGTGGAGCAGAAGCTTCCCGTAAGCTCGTCAAGTAATTCTGTTTGATGTGCAGAGCCTAATACAAGTGGTGCGAGGTAATTGGCCCACCCGATATAGTTTTTATCCATAAGTGAAATTAATTCTTCAAGATCCTGATGATCGAAGCCGCCCATATATTCAGGTGGAAGATTTAAAAAACACGGTGAGGGGCACACCATTATTAATTTGGAGAAAAGGTTAGGTTGCTGATTTGCAACAATAAGACCGATCATGCTGCTTACAGAATGGCCGATAAAAGTAATTTCTTGCAGTTTGAGGGCGTCACAAATTTCGATTACGTCTTGGCTATAACCTTCTAGTTGACTGTATCTTTGTGACGAGTAAGTGGATACCTCGGAGTGACCAGAGCCGACATAATCAAACAAAACGATGCGGAAGTTTTTTTGTAAGCTGGGTGTTAGAAAACGCCACATATTCTGGTCGCAGCCGAAACCGTGAGCCATTAGTAAGGTGTGTTCACCATTACCGATAATTTGCACATTGTTCCGGCGTAATACATCCATCGCGGGCATTATTTATCCTGATGAGACTATGTTTTTAGAAGGAAAAAGGGGAGTGAGGATTTTCTAGGATAAACCGAGAGTCGATCTATAGATGTAGGTATATACACTTATGGAGTGCGGTTAATTAGACGGTTTCCGTCGTAAATTACAGTCTCTGCTATTAGGGCTTTGGTGTTTGACCTTAGGATTAAATTAAATGATTTGGATCATGGGAAATCTATAAAAAGAGCCCGTAGCACTTTTTATAGATTAACAATTCTAAATTGACAGTCTTTGTTGGAAGCGTTGTTTTTTCCGATATGGGAATACATCCGCCACGTAGCCATTGCGAATTGTATCTTGTAGGCCTTGCCAATAGGCGGGTTCATAAAGTTCGCTATGAAGTGCGTCAAAAACTTTTTTAGCGCGCTGATTACCTGAAAAGAAGAGGCGGAACTCTTCAGGAAAAACATCTTCAGGATTGACCTCATACCAAGGTTGTATAGCCATGGCTTGTTCGTCATTTTTAGGCTCGGGGAGCTTGCGAAAATTGCAGTCAGTCAGCGGACAAATTTCATCATAGTCATAGAAAACCACTCGGCCGTGACGCGTGACGCCAAAGTTTTTCAGGAGCATGTCGCCAGGGAAAATATTACCTGCGGCCAATTGCTTAATGGCATTGCCGTATTCACCCATCACGCTGTGTAATTGATCGTCATTGCAGTCTTTAAGGTAAAGATTGAGCGGAATCATTTTACGTTCTATATAAACGTGTTTGAGTAAAAGTGCGTTGCCACTAATTCTTACTTTTGAGGGGGCTTCTTTTTGTAGTTCTGCGATGAGCTCATCGGAGAAACGGCGTCGGTCAAAAGCTAAATTGTTGAACTCTTGGGTATCTGCCATCCGGCCACCGCGGTCCCAGCGTTTTACCAAGCTATAACATTGGCGGACATGTTCTTGGCTCATGTCTTTAGGTGGCGTAAATTTATCTTTAATGACTTTATAAACATAGCCAAAGTCGGGGCGAGTAAACACCAGCATGACCATGCCTTTTATGCCTGGGGCAATAATATAGGGGTCTTCACTGCTTTGGGTGTCATTAACTGCAAAGCGGTAAAACTCAGTTTTACCATGTTTGGGCATGCCAATAGCGCTATACAGTTCGAATATTTCTTTGTGGGGCATCAGCCGGTGTAAAAAGGCAATGTATTCTGAGGGAATGGACGTGTCGACCATGAAATAACTGCGACTAAAACTAAAAAGAATCGATATGTCATCTGGGTCGTACAATACCGTGTCGACAAAAATTGACTTGTGTTCGCTGTGTAAAATAGGCAGCACGAAAGGCATATTAAAGTCGCCGCTTACAATTCGACCAACTAAGTAGGCTGCCTTGTTGCGGAAGAATAATGACTCTAAGGTTTCAACAACAATCTCTTTATCATTGTCACGAATTTTGGGAATTAAAATTCGATTGACGACATTCATAATAAAACCGACGTCGCGATGCTTGTCTTCCCATGGGATGTTGAACTCGCAGTCATCTAGCATTGATTCAACAATTTCTGCTGCGTTGTCACCGTTAAAGCGATAGCGTTTGAGTATGGACTCGCTGGCGATTGGCGGGCGCTCTTGATTGGAGGTTAAAGCAAAGGTGTGAATGTCACGGATTTTTTCGTGATCAAAAACATGGCAGTAAATTGAATTGAAAAAGGATTGAGCAATTTCGTAATTGTCATGGTGTTGAATAAGCTCGCCATACTCTTGCTTGGCTATTTCCCAGTTATCGCGGTCTTCTACGCTGCCACCAGTAATGGTGTACGCCGCTTCTGCCACAATCGAGCGTTTTTGTTTCCACAGTGAAAGCCGGTCGCGAATGGCTCTTTGGGCGCCGTGCCAGTCGGCTGCTTCAAACCGAGCTTGGGCGCCTAGGGTTATATTTTTGTACTCGGCAAAGAAAGCGTCAAAACCATTCAAAATTGCCATGGCTAGGCGGCGGGTATTAGTGGTCACGTTAGCTTGGTGTCCTGTTGTTACGAATCAGCTGACCAGCGGTTTCGCTTAAAAAATTAAGCAGCCGCGCTGGTCAATTACAGCATTTAAAGGAAGCAGTCGGCCATGACTTCCATAGCTTCGGGTTGTGCGCAATTGAGCAGCATAGAATTAATTTCGCCGCGTTGAGATGCCGCCTTCCAATCGGCGGCGCGCTCGCGTATCCGTGCTTCTGGGCCAACTAGGGCAATCTCGTCTACGAGGGCGTCAGGTATGGCGTTACGGGCATCGTCTTTTTTGCCCGCTAAGTATAAGTCTTGCACCTGCTCTGCGGCATCGCCGTAACCCATTCGTGTTGCATAGTCGGTGTAAAAGTTCTTACCTTTTGCGCCCATGCCGCCAATGTAAAGAGCAAGAAAATCTTTAATGAAGTAGCGGCAGCCGTCAATATTGTCATCCATAATAACGCCGACAAAAGGGGCTACATCAAAGTCGGCTTTATTGCGGCCGCTTTTTTCTAAGCCTTTATTGATACTTGGTTCAAGGACGGAGTATTTTTCTGGGCTCATCCACACAGGGAACACGCCGTCGGCAACTTCAGCGGAGGCCGAGACTCCGGCAGGCGTAATCGATGCAGTGTAAATGGGAATATTGGGGTCGCCATGCAAAATCGACTTTAATGGCTTGCCTAGCCCCGTTGCGCCAGGTCCTTTATAGGGCATTTGGTACATGCCGCCATCAAACTCCACCGGTCCTTGGCGTTCGAAGATTGTCTTCATGATTTTAATGTATTCGCGGGTCCGAGTGACGGGCTTGCCGTAGGGTACGCCATGCCAGCCTTCTACAACCTGGGGGCCTGAGGCGCCAAGACCGACAATAAAGCGACCGCCAGAGAGTTGGTCAAGACTCATGGCGGTCATGGCGCACATAGCAGGCGTGCGCGCAGGCATTTGCATAATCGCGGTGCCCACTTTTATCGTACTCGTTTGCGCTAGTATCCAGGCCGCCGGTGACACGGCGTCTGAGCCATAGGCCTCAGCGGTCCAAACAGAATCGAAGCCGAGGGTTTCGGCCTGCTTGACGGTATCCATTGGTAGCGATAGTTTGGCGCCAGAGTAGCCAAGTAGTAGTCCTAGTTTCATGTGTGTCTCCCACAAGTGGTTTTATTGTTAGTGTCTGAGGGTAAGTCGCAGTAAATTTATGGCGTTTCTAAGGGTTCTGATGACACGATGATGCCAGTTAGATCCGCATATAAATAGTCGCCTGCAGCAAGGGTAGTTCCGCCGAACTCCAGTTGGATGTCACAGCGGCCATCGCCGAGTTTTTCTGTTTTACGCGGTACGCTGCCTAGCGCCATGATGCCCAGTGGCATAATGGCTATTTCTTCTACGTCGCGTAGATAGCCGTAAATCACAATGCCGGCCCAGCCGTTATCGACGGCAGCTTTGGCAAGATTGTCGCCCAGTAGTGAGCGTCGTGGAGAGGCACCGCCATCGACGACGAGAACGCGGCCTTTGCCGGCTTCTTTAACGCGTTCTGCTACCTTGGAGTTGTCTTCAAAGCATTTTATGGTGGCAATTTGGCCGCTGAAATTTTGGTTGCCGCCATAATGACGAAACGGGCCTTCAATAACGCGTACTTTGTCGCCATATTCGTCGCACAAATCGGGTGTAGATACTGACACCGTAGCCTCCGTAGATTTACATTTGAAAACTGCTAACTTGGAATCTTACAAATTAGCGCAATTGGTTCAGATTTCCTAGCATGTTGCGCCAAGAGTCTAGGGCTAATAAACGCTAAGTTTTGTTTTTGAGCGCTTTTAGCTGGTCACTATGTCTAGGTGTGCGACATCAATATCACTATCAAGGTAGGCCATGCCCAATTTATTTAGATACTCTAAACGGTCTGCCTTCATTAAATCTATTTCAGGTATACCAAAGCCGTGGGCTTGGTAAATACTGGCGAGATAGGCCATAAAGTTTTCACCTTCTTTGACCAGCAATAAGCTCGCTGCACCCACGTCGGGTTTAACCTTGGCATTTAAGGCTTCGGGTAGCGTTGCTGAAAATACAACGGCTTGTTCGCTGCCTTCAATGCGCACGCTGCGGTTGCGCACGGTTTGTTCTGCCCAGTAGTAGGCCAATTCCTTACTTTGAGTGAGAAAAACCGGCTCGATAGATTCGGTGTAGCTATTGCCTATGGTGGCCATGGTTTTTTTTGCTGCGGCTTTAATCTCTTTGTCGCCAGAGCGCTTTAAGCCATGTTCTTTGATGGAATCAGCGAGTGCTGACGAAGTGCCGTGATACCAAATGTTACTGGTGGCAAATCCTTGCTCGCTCAACAGCGCTTTAGCGTCTTTAATGGAGTCGGGTATATCAGCCATAATTGAAATCACTTAGTCAGATTGAGGATGGGAGATCATGGATTTTAGCGTAAAACGCTTTTTGATTCTTCGTATCGTTAGGGTGTATCCATTTTGTGTTGAATTGGATCTATGGTTTGAGTACAAAAAAGGCGGCCACTTCTAAAAGAGGCCGCCTTTAATGTCATCGTCAGATAATTAGCTTGGTGATCTAACTGCTATCGCCAAGCTAGTTTTCTGAAAACCAAGTGCAACTTAGTTGAACTGGTTTGATGTGTTTTTCGCGCCGCCAGCTTTAAGGGCGTTTTCACCAGCGTAGTATTCTTTGTGGTCGTCACCCATATCTGAACCAGACATGTTTTGGTGCTTAACACAGGCAATACCCTGACGAATTTCTTTGCGCTGTACGCCTTTAACGTAACCGAGCATACCCTCTTCACCGAAGTACTCTTTGGCGAGGTTGTCAGTAGACAGTGCCGCAGTGTGGTAAGTAGGCAGAGTGATCAAGTGGTGGAATACGTTCGCTTCGCGGGCAGTATCGGCCTGGAAGGTCTTGATGCGAGCGTCAGCTGCTGCAGCAAGCTCAGACTCGTCGTATTCAGCACTCATCAGGCTTGCGCGATCATAGGCAGAAACGTCTTGTCCTGCTTCAACCATTGCATCATATGCTTGCTGGCGGAAGTTCAGCGTCCAGTTGAAAGAAGGTGAGTTGTTGTAAACCAGTTTTGCATCTGGGTGAACTTTACGAACGTCATCCATCATGCCTTTGATTTCGTGAACAGTCGGTACTGCTGTTTCAATCCACAGCAGGTCAGCACCGGCATTGATCGCTTCGATACAATCGAATACGCAACGCTCGTGGCCAGTACCTGGACGGAATTGGTATAGACCAGAAGGCAGACGCTTAGGACGAACCAGTTTGCCGCCGCGGTTAAAGACAACATCGCCTTCAGCCATGTCAGCTACGTCGATTTCTTCAACGTCTAGGAAAGAGTTGTAAACGTCACCTTGGTCGCCTGGCTCTTTAACAACCGCGATTTCTTTAGTCAGGCCAGCACCTTCAGAGTCAGTACGTGCAACGATAAGACCGTTGTCGACACCCAGTTCCAAGAAAGCGTAACGCAGTGCGCGAAGCTTAGTGTGGAAGTCAGCGTGAGGTACAGTTACTTTACCGTCTTGGTGACCACATTGCTTTTCATCGGCAACTTGGTTTTCGATCTGTAGGCAGCAAGCACCGGCTTCGATCATTTGCTTAGCCATCAGGTAAGTGGCTTCAGCATTACCGAAACCCGCATCGATATCAGCAACGATAGGCACTACGTGAGTAACGTGGTTGTCGATTTGGTCTTGAATCTTAGCTTCTTCAGCGCTATCGCCAGCTTCACGAGCTGCGTCTAGGGCGCGGAATAGGCCGCCCAATTCACGTGCGTCAGCTTGACGAAGGAAGGTGTACAATTCTCTAACCAAGTCAGCAACAGAGGTTTTCTCGTGCATTGATTGGTCAGGTAAAGGACCGAACTCAGAGCGCAGTGCAGCAACCATCCAGCCAGACAGGTACAAGTAGCGACGATCAGTTTGGCCGTTGAAATGTTTCTTAATAGAAATCATTTTTTGTTGGCCGATAAAGCCGTGCCAGCAGCCCAAAGATTGGGTGTACTTGGTTTTGTCAGCGTCAAACGCCGCCATATCTGCGCGCATGATATCGGCAGTGTATTTAGCGATATCTAGGCCAGTTTTGAATTTGTTCTGGGCACGCATGCGTGCTGCAGATTCGGGGTTGATGGCGTCCCAGCTGCTACCTGCCTGTTCTTTAAGAGCGGCAACTGCTTGGATGTCTGCTTGTAGAGTTGACATATGTGGTCCCTATTTTGTTGCTTGTTGGGTGATTTAACGCTGGCTAGTGTACGCGTGGCGGTTTAATTTTTCTAATTTATACTTATTATGCCCACTATTTTTTTTGAGAATGACGGTTTGCACGTTGCCCATAGAGCAGCTATATAGCTACATAACGAGATAACTGCAAATAAATAGTGGTGAGCGGGTGGCTATATAGATGCTTAGCTACACGAAGTATTCACAGCGGGAATAGCAGTGATAATATGGATAAATTTGCAGAATTATCCTCAGCTGCTAGGATAGTCATCTAATTTTTTGCCAAATTTTGATCATATAAAGGAGTATTTATGTCCTCGGCCATTTCCAGAGTGCAGCACAGCGGTCTTCACATTGCTGATGTACTTTATCGTTTGGTTAATGATGAAATTGCTCCGGGCACTGGAGTAAGTCCCGATACATTTTGGGCTGCAATGGCGGAAATTTTAAAGGATTTAGCGCCAAAGAATCGTGATTTGTTGCAAAAGCGTGAGCAGATTCAGGCGCAGATAGATGAGTGGCATCGCGCTAATACTGGAAAATTTGATGCGGCGCAGTACAAGGCGTTTTTAGAAGAGATTAATTATTTGCTGCCAGAGCCTGCGGACTTTAATGCAGCAACAGAAAATGTCGACCAAGAGATAGCAACACTGGCTGGGCCACAGTTAGTTGTACCGGTCATGAATGCACGATATGCACTTAATGCGGCAAATGCGCGTTGGGGTAGCCTATACGATGCTTTATATGGCACCAATGTAATCCCTGAGACTGACGGCGCAGATAAAGGTAAAGGTTATAACCCTGTGCGCGGCGCAAAAGTAATTGCGTATGCGCGTCAATTTCTTGATCAACACGCTAGTTTGAGTGCCGGTAGTCACGCAGATGCAACGCTATATAGTGTGGTTGATGGCGCTTTGGCTGTGACCTTGGCGGACGGTAGCGTTAGTGGTTTGGCCGATCCTTCGCAGTTTGTGGGTTATCTTGGTGACGCAAAAGCGCCAAGCAATATTTTGTTAATCAACAACGGTCTTCATATCGATATTCAAGTTGATGATCAGCACCCCATTGGCAAGGACGATCCAGCTCGCGTTAAAGACGTTGTTTTGGAATCTGCGCTAACGACTATCCAGGATTGTGAAGACTCTGTTGCTGCCGTGGATGCAGACGATAAGGTTGAAGTTTATCGCAATTGGCTGGGGCTGATGAAAGGCGATTTGCAAGAAGCCTTTATGAAAGGCGGCAAAGAGTTGGTTCGTACTTTAGCGGCTGACCGCGTTTTCACCGCAGCGGCGGGTGGTGAGACGGTTCTACATGGCCGCAGCTTGTTATTAGTGCGTAATGTTGGTCACTTAATGACTAATGGCGCCATTATTGATGCCGATGGCAACGAAGTACCCGAAGGTATTATGGATGCCATGGTGACCGTGTTGGCCGCCATGCACGACTTAAAACAAACGGGTGCATTGCGCAACTCTCGAGCTGGTAGCGTCTATATAGTTAAGCCAAAAATGCATGGTCCTGAAGAAGTGGCCTTTGCTGCAGAGTTGTTTTCACGAGTTGAAGACGCCCTAGGCCTTGCCCGTAATACCCTAAAAATTGGCATTATGGATGAAGAGCGCCGTACCACGGTTAACTTAAAAGCCTGTATTGCCGCCGTGCCTGAGCGCGTTATTTTCATTAATACCGGTTTCCTAGATCGCACGGGTGATGAAATTCACACCAGCATGGAAGCGGGTCCGTTTGTTCGTAAAGCTGATATGAAGCAGCAGGCTTGGATCAAGGCCTACGAAGATTGGAACGTCGATATTGGTCTGGCGTGTGGGTTAAGTGGTCACGCTCAAATTGGTAAAGGTATGTGGGCCATGCCAGACGAAATGGCCGCAATGATGGAGGCTAAAATTGGTCACCCACAAGCCGGTGCAAACTGCGCTTGGGTACCATCGCCAACGGCAGCCACACTTCACGTGATGCACTACCATCAGGTGAATGTTCTGTCTGTGCAAGAGCAGTTGGCTAGCCGTCAGCGTGCAGCCTTAGACGATATTCTTACTATCCCCGTCGCGGAAAACCCCAATTGGAGCGCCGAAGAAATCCAGCAAGAACTGGATAATAACGCGCAGGGTATGCTGGGTTATGTAGTGCGCTGGATCGACAACGGCGTGGGTTGTTCTAAAGTGCCAGATATCAATGATGTTGGCTTGATGGAAGACCGCGCCACGCTGCGTATTTCTAGTCAGCACATTGCTAATTGGCTGCGTCATGGCGTGTGCACAGAAGCTCAGGTACTTGAAACCCTCAAGCGAATGGCTGCGGTTGTTGATCGTCAGAACGCAAGCGACCCAGGGTATACGCCAATGGCAAATGATTTTGATGGTAGCGTCGCGTTTCAGGCTGCCTTGGAATTAGTGCTTAAGGGGTGTGAGCAACCAAGTGGTTACACAGAACCCGTTTTGCATCGCCGCCGTATTGAGTACAAAGCACAGCTTGTGGGCTAATTTGTACAAACTAAATTGATGTTAGTAGCAGTTTCCTGTCAGTGAGGCTTGGCCCGGATTTTCCGGGCCTTTTTTTATTCTGCACTCAGCTGAGATTTTAAGGCGCCAGAAGTGGGTGCTGGCAGATTGCTCAAAAAACGCACATAATCACCTTTAATTATTATTTCATGCGGAGTTATTCTTGCTATGAATCTGTCGCGTATAGATTTAAATCTACTTGTTTATCTCGATGTGCTATTGCGCGAGAAAAATGTGACGCGGGCGGCCGAGCAACTAGGAATTACCCAGCCAGCATTGAGTAATGGCTTACGGCGGTTGCGAGATTTGTTTAATGACCCTTTGTTGGTGCGAACCAGTGAGGGCATGACGCCCACTGAGCGGGCTCTTGAGTTACAACCGCAGGTGCGTACCATCTTGTCGTCGGTAGAGCAGGCTGTGTTACCTGTGTCGGACTTTGAGGTCGCAGAAAGTACGCGGGTTTTTCGCATTATGGCCAGCGATTATGCTGAGTCAACACTGCTCATGCCCTTACTTTTTAAGCTCAGACAGGAAGCCCCCAATATTACCCTGGATGTGTTAACACCCAGTGATGTTACTTTTCAGGACTTAGAGCAGGGCAAAATTGATATGGCGATCAACCGTTTTGATCGTCTGCCCCAGTCGTTTCATCAGGCTACCGTGTGGCGAGATAGTTTTTCTTGTTTGATGAGTAGTGAAAATTCCGCACTCAATAACTTTGATATGGACGCCTTTTTAGCCGCGCCGCATATTTGGGTTAGTAAAACCGGCATGGGAGTAGGGCGCGGTATGAGTCAGCGCGATAGTCAGCGACTTGGCTGGGTTGATGAAGCCTTGGCTGAATGCGGCCATGAACGCCAAATCCGTGTTTTCACTCGCCACTATCAGGTGGCTGCACTACTCGCTAAACATCCCGATCTTATTGCCACGCTGCCAACTCAGGTGGCGCGCTTGTATGATGAAGATCCGCGTTTGGCAACACGTAAACCGCCCTTCATGATTATTCCCATTGAATTAAAATTGGCATGGAGCCCGCTTCTACAGCACGATCCTGGTCATATTTGGTTGCGTCGTCGAATTGTTGAGGTAGGGCAAGAAATAAAAGATCCAGACCGGGCATCATAAACGTTTATAGATTTAGCTTGCCCGTGGTTCTGAATTTTGTCTCCGATTTAATTTCAGGCTGGCTCGTCGATATTGCCGAAAAAGGCCTTAATATCGGTCAATTTCCAATAAATTTTGGCTCTTACGTGACCTCATTGGGTAAAACTGTCATGCTTAGAAACTTATTTTAACGGGAGGCTCCCATGATTATTGCGAATGATTGCGTAGTGGCATTTCACTACACCCTGACTGACGACGACGGTGTCGAAATTGATACTTCTAAAGGTCAGGAGCCATTGGCTTATTTACATGGCCACGGCGGTATCATTCCGGGTCTAGAAAATGAGTTGGCAGGCAAAACCATCGGTGATGCGATGAAAGTAACTGTACAGCCAGCAGATGGCTACGGGGAATTAAACCCAGAATTGATTCAGCCAGTACCTCGTGCGGCGTTTCAAGGTGTTGACCAGATTGAAGTCGGTATGCAGTTTCAGGCGCAAGGCGCTGGTGGTCAAATGCAGACGGTTGTTGTAAAAGAAGTCGATGACGAAAATGTCACGGTAGATGCCAATCATCCACTGGCAGGAAAAGTACTGAATTTTGATGTCAGCATTGAATCAGTACGAGAAGCAAGTGAAGAAGAGTTGACTCACGGTCACGCTCACTAAGCACAAGCATCGTAAATAAAGCTACGAGCGTCACGGCTGACGCTCGCGGTTCCCCGCTTTAAAAATAATAGGATTAAAATGCAGGTGGATTGGATGACTAGCCTGTAGTTATTTATGCCTAAAAATGATCCCGATAACCGAATTAATATGACATGCCCCGCGGCACGATCTATTTCTGTTCTTAGTCAAAAAGTGTTATTCCTGCATTCCCGCTTCAGCGCTCTCGTTGCACTATTATCGCAGCGAAATCATTGTAGATTTCTTACTAACTAGGAGTAAGTGCCGCCGTGTTTCTACGATCATCCTTATTTGTTATTACCTTAATGCTAGCGCTTTTCAGCCTAAGTGCGTGTACAAGTCAGCCGAGTAACTCAGACTCTGATGGCCAAAATTTCAAAGTTGGAACCCCTTCACCAGGCAAGTCTATTGTCTATGTTTTTGATAGAGTGTTTTTTTTGGAAGCCATGCGCCAAGCAAAATTTATGTTGCATCTTAATGGCAACGAAATGGGTGAAATGACAAATGATAACTATTACAAGCTAGAAGTTTGGCCTGGTGATTATGAGCTGCTTGAAGTTGTTCCTCGCAGCCAGTTTTTGTTCATGTCTCGAAATGAGTTTGTGGGCGCAAAGGCAAGGATTGATGTTAGCAAGGCGGGTGAGGTTTATGCCTTAGCCTTTACTTCTGGCGGATCTACTGGATTAATCCCTTGGGAGAAAGTAGCCACAGAGCTTTCTGAGCGTACTCTGGCTAAGTCTTTCTCTGCCAGTGAAACGGCAAGGGCAAGGCGACTGGATGGCGCTAAATGGGAGGGGCCATCTAAGGGTATAAAGCCGCATGGTGTTGGTACTGCCACTTATCCAGATGGTCGCATTTATCGAGGTTTTGTAGATAAAGGTCAATTGACGGCCCAAGGGCGTTTAGAGTTCTCAGATGGTAGGGTATACAAAGGTCAATATTCTTACGGTGGTGAGCCTAGTGGCCAAGGTTTGCTTACAGATAAAGAGGGTAATGTCATTTTTGCGGGTAAGTTCTTTCATGGCAAACCTTACGACGGTGCGCGTCTAGAGAACGGCGTTCCCGTATTTACAAAGTATCGCTACGGCAAAAAAGTAGAGACTGATCCGCTAATATTGGCTGAGCAGAATGTCGCTAAACAAGATGAAAAGGCGATGGCAAGCGTTGGTCAGGCGTCTACAAATATTGCCAAAGACATTGAGCGCATCAAAGAAATAAAACGTGATGCACAGCGAGATTTTGATCGGCGTGAAGCTGAGTTTCCTAGTCAGTGTAAATGCACATTTAAGTTATGCCTTACGCAGAACTACTCTGATCAAAGTTATGAGGAGCGACGTGCGAGGAAGAAGGCTAAGGCTGAGAGGGATCGAGCTTGCCGAGAGTGGCGTGCAGCAGGTGGCAGCCGTGAAAGCCGGCAGGAAACACTTGAGCGAGATCTTGCGGCTTCAGATCAAGAGTTAGCGTCGCTGCTAAGCGCATATGAAAAAGCAGAGAAGCGTGATGCGATGCTTCGTCGGCAGAAAGCAGCTGAGCTCGCAAGTACACAAAAAGCACGAATCGCGGAAGCTCAGCGTAAGCTTGAAATCATGCAGGCTGAGGCCTTGGAAAAGCAAAGAGCGTCATGTCAGGGTAAGGAGCACTATTGTGGCTGCTTTGCTTTTATGTCGAAAGAGCGTCAGAAAGACGCGCTAAGTTGTACGCAGTAGCGATCGTCAACGGGCTTAGATGTGTCACTTCGCTATCGGTATTTGCAATGACGGGTGATGGACTACCAAGTATGCATACTGCTGTTAGCGTTGTGACGTCTCGTTACGTTACTTGCGCCCCTCTTTTTCAAGAAGCTGGCAAGAAACCTGCTTAATTTGCTTGTAGTACTTAGCTGCCAAAGTAGTCTAAGGTTAATACTGACAAGTGTATTCAGGAGGGTGCTTTGCCTACCGCATTAGATAATATAAAAACCTTCCTCGACAGGGAAAAGCTTCCTAATAGCTACCGAGAGCAGGCCGAAGGTATATTTATACCCTTTATTGAGCACTTTCGTGCCGTCATGGCAGCGTCAGATGTTACGCCTGTTCTAGGAATTCACGGCTCACAGGGGAGTGGGAAGTCTACCCTAGCTGAACTAATCTACTGGTATTTACAGGAGCAAAGCGGCTTAAATGTAGCGCTTTTGTCGCTTGATGATTTCTATCTCACCTTGGCAGAGCGTCAACAGCTTGCTGAGACTACTCACCCTTTACTGCGTACCCGCGGTGTTCCGGGAACGCATGATATTCCCCTCGCACTGGCGACGGTGGCAAAGTTACGGGCACTAACGGAGGGTGAACGTCTATTATTGCCGAGGTTTAATAAAGCCTGTGATGATAGGGCGGCAGAATCTGATTGGCCTGAAGTGCTTGGGCCAATAGACTTAATTGTCTTTGAAGGCTGGTGTGTAGGTGCTACGCCACAGGAAGCGGCAGATGTTGATCTCGCTATGAATGAATTAGAGCGCTTAGAAGACGCCGACGGCCATTGGCGTCAGTACGTCAATACCTGTTTAAGTGGTGAGTACCAGCAATTATTTGCTGAGCTGGATTACTTGCTGATGTTGAAAGCTCCAAGTTTTAGCTGTGTCGCGAATTGGCGAGGCGAACAAGAGGAAAAATTGGCTAAGCGCCAATTGGCAGGTGCGGAAACATCGGGAGTAATGAGCAAAGCGGAGATTCTGCGATTTATACAGCACTATGAGAGATTAACCACCCATTGCTTAAATACCTTACCTGCAAAGGCAAATTGTGTAATGTCACTAGGTGTACATCGTGAAATATTGGATGTGCAGTACCGGGAGAGAGAATGAGCACAGCGTTACCAAGAGATATCATTTTTACAGATTTAGATGGCACGCTTTTAGATCACGATAGTTATTCCTTTGCCGCTGCAGAGCCGGCATTGGCGATGCTAAAGGAAAAGTCTATTGTATGGGTGTTAAATACCAGTAAGACCAGCGCCGAACTCATGCCGCTTTCAGAGCGGCTTAACAATCCTTTCCCGTTTATTGTTGAAAACGGGGCGGCGGTAGTGGTCCCCAAAGGGTGTGAGCTATTGGCTGATGCGGATATGGAGGCAATCGACGGCGCTAGACATAAACGCTTTGCCCCCCGCCGTAGTGATGTTTTAACACTGCTTAGTCAATGGCGAGAGGAAAAGGGTTATCAGTTTTTAGGCTTTAGTGACTTAGATGCGCCAGCCTTGCAGGAAATGACCGGCTTAGGGTTTGCTGATGCAGAGCGCGCACTGCAGCGCGAGTATTCTGAGCCTATTTGTTGGCAAGATAGCGAAGTGCAATGGCAGCAGTTTACCCAAGATCTGAAGGGCGTCGGTTTACAGGCTCTGAAAGGTGGGCGTTTTTATCATATCATGGGGCCTACAAATAAGGGTGTTGCTATGGCGTGGCTGGTGTCGAGCTTATACTCTGACAATGAAATTGCGCCACGGGTTATAGCACTGGGTGACAGTGGCAATGATATCGCCATGCTTGCCGCGGCAGATATTGGTGTTGTTGTGAGGTCTGATTATCACGCGCCGCCAGCAATCAGTGAGCCGCAGGGTGAAATTATGCTGACCGAAAGTTGTGGTCCTGCAGGTTGGAATGAAACATTATTAAAATTGTTGAAGTGAGGTCTATTGCGGGTCAATTTTAGCAGTAGATATTTGCGTAAACGTAATAAATAGAATGAGAAATTTATGGGCGATTTTTACCAGAATGGCATTGTAACTACGCTGCACAACCTTGTTGATAGGCCGCTTGAAGACCTAGAAAATGAGTTGCGCCGTTTTTCTAAACAGCGGCCTATGGCGCTGATACTACCATCGTTATTTTCGGAATTAGAAGGTTCTGCGCTGTCCAATATCATTGATGAAATTGCGAAAGTAGATTATATCGATGAGATTATTATTGGTCTTGATCAGGCAACGGAAGAACAGTATCGCTATGCATTAAAGTTTTTTAGTAAATTGCCTCAGCGTCATCGTGTACTTTGGAATGATGGGCCAAGATTACAGGCCATTGACGAGCGTCTGAAACAGCGAGGGTTATCGCCCGCTGAACTTGGCAAAGGCCGAAATGTGTGGTTTTGTATGGGCTATGTTCAGGCATCAGGACGAGCCGAAGCCATCGCATTGCACGATTGCGACATTCTCACGTATGACCGCCGTCTATTGGCACAGCTGTTCTATCCAGTGGCCAACCCCAGCTTTAACTATGAGTTTTGTAAGGGGTATTACGCGCGGGTTGCCGATGGCAAAATTAATGGCAGGGTAAGCCGCTTACTGGTAACCCCTTTGATTCGATCCCTAGGAAAAGTCCTGGGCTCTCTTGATTACTTAGACTATCTGGATAGTTATCGTTATCCACTATCTGGTGAGTTTTCAATGCGTAAAGACGTATTGAATGACCTTCGAATTCCCAGCGACTGGGGATTAGAAATTGGTGTTTTATCAGAAATGTACCGCAACTACTCTACTAACCGTTTGTGTCAGGTAGATATTGCCGACGTTTATGATCATAAGCATCAAGCCTTATCTGAAGCAGACGACAGTGGCGGCTTATCAAAAATGTCTATTGATATTGCCAAGGCCATGTTTAGAAAACTGGCAACAAACGGTGTGGTGTTTAATAGCGAAACGTTTCGTTCTATCAAGGCCACTTATTACCGAATAGCTTTAGATTTTGTGGATAGTTATCGCAATGATGCGGTGATGAACGGGCTAGATTTAGACCTGCATCGCGAAGAGCAGGCCGTTGAATTGTTTGCTCAGAATATTGTAAAAGCCGGTAATATGTTTTTAGAGAACCCAATGGAAACCCCGTTTATACCTAGTTGGAACCGTGTCTGTAGCGCGGAACCCACACTTTTAGACAATATGATGGCTGCAGTCATCGCTGACAATGAGGAGTTTTCCTGAATGACGGAAATAGCGCCGCAACAGCATTTACGTGAACGAATTAGTGCTCATTTAGAGGTCTTGTACCCCGATCTTGAAAAAGCCGCACTACTCGATGACATAGTGGGTTTGATGGCGCTAGACCACCGTTGTTTTATGCCGTCGGCGCATAAAAACCTTTGGGACGAGAGTGATACTTTGGTTATCACTTACGGTGACTCAATATTGCGAGAGGGTGAGTGGCCGTTGCACACCTTACATGATTTTCTGCGTAGGGAATTACGCGGTTTAATCAGCGGTGTTCATATTTTACCGTTTTACCCTTACAGCTCAGACGATGGTTTTTCAGTTATAAATTATGTGGAAGTTAATCCTTCTTTGGGTGACTGGAAAGATATTAATGCTATCGCGCGTGACTTTGACTTAATGGCAGATTTGGTTATTAACCACTGCTCAAGTCGTAGTTTATGGTTTGAAAATTTTAAACAGCGTCGTGATCCCGGCATGGATTATTTTGTTGAAGTCGATCCCAAAACCGACTTAAGCGAAGTGGTTAGGCCGCGTACAAGCTCGCTTCTTAATGAAGTACAAACCCTAGATGGCAAGCGTCATGTTTGGTGTACGTTCAGCCATGACCAAGTTGATCTGAATTTTCAAAATCCTAAAGTATTATTAGAATTTGTAAAAATAATTCGTTATTACTTAGACATGGGAGTGAAAATTTTCCGGCTTGATGCGGTGGCATTTTTGTGGAAAATTCCCGGTACAACGAGTCTGAATTTAGAGCAAACCCACGAAGCGGTTCGCTTGGTAAGAACTTTAATAGAACATGCTGTGCCAGAAGCAATTATTATTACCGAGACCAATATTCCGCTTCGTGAGAATTTGGCGTACTTCGGCAATGCCAATGAAGCCCATCTAGTCTATAACTTTTCGCTGCCTCCTTTGCTTATCAATACAATGGTAAGCGGCAGCTGCCAAGCACTAAAAAAATGGATGATGGGTATGCCGGCTGCGCAAGATGGCACCACCTATTTCAATTTCATTGCCTCGCACGACGGCATTGGCCTTCGTCCTGCAGAAGGTTTGTTAGATGATGCGGACATCAATCAGATGGTCGCATTAATGCAAAAAAGTGGCGGTCGCGTATCGTGGCGAACCTTAGCCAATGGCGATAACCGACCTTACGAAATAAATATTAGTTTGTTCGATGCTATGCGTCGCCACCTATACCCAGATAATGAAAATGACGGCGAAGATGGTTTTCAAGAGCAGCGCTTTGTGTGCGCGCACGCACTGATGCTAGCCGTTCAAGGTGTCCCCGCGTTTTATATTCACAGTTTGTTGGCGACAGAGAATGATGAAAACCGTGTCTTACACACCAGCCATAATCGTTCGATAAATCGCCATCAATGGGTAGCAGACGATCTTGAATCGCAACTTGGCACCAATAGCCATCACGCGAGAATATTTCAAACCCTCAAGGATTTAATCGCATTGCGTTCTGCGCAAGCAGCATTCCACCCCAACGCTGCACAATACCCATTGCATTTGGGTGATGAGGTATTTGGTATTCGTCGTGAAAGCCACAGCAGTGGCGCTGCTATCGTGGCTATTTATAATATCAGTGCCAAGCGGCAAGAAATCTTACTCGCAGATTTGAACTTAGATGAAACCGCCCATTGGCTAGATATACTGAATGACGATGTAGATGTGCGCAGTCAGGCAAGTCTAGTGCTTGAGCCCTATGAGTATCGTTGGTTGCGCCGCTGTGACAATGTAACAGCAACGCAATAAACGCACTTTTGGCCCAATACTCAATCTGCTTGGGAGGCGTTCAGTTCAATGGCTTTCACCATAATGGTAGCTTTATCATTAAGGTCTTGGCCCAATCGTATGCTAGTGGGTGCCACAGTTACTTCCTCGTCAAGGACTCACTACTTGATTTTAGCAATATGCCACAATTGAAATATGTTGCTGCTGGTGGGCCTGTGTGAATGGAAGCCCGTGGTCTTCTAAACAATACACAGGTGTTGCGCCTGCAGAATTATTTCGCTCATCCTCCTCTTTTTTGTCAGAGCAGTCGTTTATGGCGCACGACAAAAGCACTCTCCTATAAATTGGCCATGGGTCACTTTTACCAAAAGGCGTCTAAAGCGGGCACCTTATGGGTGAATCTTAGCTTCCTTTAAGGTGCTCCAATTGTGTGTCATGTCGTCACTATGACACATATATTAAAAATGAGATTTTGGTGTTAGGCTTGCTCTGTTCCCAAGGCGTTGTCGAGCGGGTTTGGGTGGGGTCTAGTCTGCATGGCGCGGTCAGGCCACATAATAAGAATAGATAAAGGTTGTTGATATGAAATTGCTCTCCGTTAAATTATGGCTTATTGCCGTCTGCGTCATGCTATCGACGTTGTTACTTTCTGCCTGTGGTGGTTCTGGCGATTCTGGAGGTGGGTTAGACTCAAACCCTGTAGATACGGTGGGTGACGATACGCCCAACGATAATACCCCAGTTGTTGGCGAGGGGCAGATTCGGGTGTTATCTAATCGTTCAGATTTGATCAGTGGTGGCAATGCTTTGATAGAAGTCATTGCGGAGGATACCGCGAATTTGGACGGTGTGATTGTAACCGCTGGAGGTAGCGATATTAGTCACATATTTGCTGCGCGTAGTGATGGTCGACTCATGGGGTTGGTTGAGGGGTTGGCGCTGGGTGACAATGAAATTGTGGCTACATTAGCTGATCAGTCGGTATTAACAACAACCATTGTTAATCATCCAAATGGTGGTCCAGTCTTCTCAGGCCCGCAGGTACAGCCGTGGACATGTACCAATGACGCAGCGTTAGATGCGCAGTGTAATCAGGCTGCTGAATATAGCTTTAAATATGTGCCTGCCAATCGACTACAGGCTTTATTGACGAGCTTTGACCCAGCTAGCATGGAGCTTCCTCCGGCATTTCTGTCATACGACCCAGCTAATCCGCCAGCGGAAAGTGATATTGCTATGACTACCACCGATAATGGCGAAGAGTTGCCGTTTATTGTGAGAGTGGAGCGTGGTGTTCAAAATCGTGATCGTTATCAAATAATGACGTTGTTCCAGCCCGGTGTTGAGTGGACACCTTTTGCGCCGCAGTCACAGTGGAATGGCAAGTTATTGATTCATCATGGCGGAAATGTGGGGGTGAGCTATGGCCCCGGAAATCCACCCAATGGTGATATTAGTGGCACGGCACCCGATGGGGGTGAGTTACTTCTGGGAGACAGTATAACGGTGGCTTTAAGTCGTGGATTTTTAACCTTGTCTACCGCTCAGTCTAACCTTGGCCATAATGTAAATTTAGTGACCTCCGCAGAGTCATTAATGATGGCCAAAGAGCATATTGTTGAAACCTATGGCGAGCTGCGCTACACAATAGGCACAGGTTGTTCTGGTGGAGCAATTGCGCAGCAGCATGTGGCGAATGCGTATCCTGGTATATATCAAGGTCTTATAGTGCAGTGTTCATACCCCGATGCTTGGACAACGGCAACTCAGTTTGCAGATTACAACTTATTGAATACCTACTTTGGCAGTCGCTATCCTACTGATCCGGCTGATTTTAACCCTGATAATTTGCCGTCGTTTAATCCAAATTTTATTCCCTTTATACAATGGAGCTTGGTGTATGGACACTTGCCGCTGAATCCTATTGTGTCGGACTTGGCCTTTTTTCCATCGGCCTATCCCGATCAGGAAAATTGTTCAGGTCTGCGTGATGCGGTCCCAGTTTATAATGCCGAAACAAAGATTGATGGTTTGCGTTGCGGCATTATTGATTATATGAAAACCCAGTTTGGTACGCGTACCGAGGATGTTTGGTCGCAAAATGAGCAGATCTTGGGCTATGGGTATGGTGGTATACCGCTGGATAACATTGGCGTTCAATATGGCTTAAGCGCCTTACAGGAAGGCGCGATAACCGCAGATCAATTTTTAGATTTAAACCAAAATATTGGCGGATTCACCGTTGATGTAAGACAGCAGCCAGAGCGAATTACGGCTGACCCACTGGCGTTGAGTAATGCCTATAAGACGGGGGCCATTAATACCGCCGAACACCTGAGTAATGTTGCAATTATTGATTTACGGGGCGCGGACCCAGGTATTGCCCACGATGCTTATCACTCTTGGCAAATGCGGGCACGCTTAGAGGCTAAGCAAGGTCATTTTGATAATCATGTAATCTGGTTTGGTCAAATTCCGTTGGCGGGTGACACGGTGTATTCGTCTGAGGCCTTGGTGGTGATGGATGACTGGATGTCGGCGATTGAGGCAGATGCCAGTGAAGTGAGTTTGGCTGAAAAGGTTGTTGCTAATAAACCGGCGGCTGCCAGAGATCGCTGTTTATCAGTTCAAACTTTACTTAGTGATAATGGCCCTATTATTCCATTCACCGGTAATCTTTTATATCCAACGCCTATTGTACCGATTCCCTCTACCTTTCCATCTCCACCGCCTGAGGCTGGCGTGGTGTTTGATCAAGTGGCGAATCAGGCTTGCGGTTTAGACGCCAGCGCTTACGACAGCTCCGGCGCCTCCGCGCAATTGACAGAGCCATTGGCGGAGTTACAGCACACCTTGGTTCAAACCCGTTTTGGCACGCCGCGCACTGTGGCGGGGGACGGTATTGAAACGTGGAATAATAAATGTCAGCTGCGCCCTGTCGATCCAGTGGATTACGCCGCTAACCCATTGATCTCAGATGTAACCGCATTTGTAGAGCAGGTACGTGCTATTTTTCCTGACGGGGTTTGTGATTACAGCCAAGCTGGTGTTGGTACCCAAGCCACGCAAACGTGGCTGGAGTACGGTACTGCAGAGGGTGTTGTTATTGGTGGTCAACCGTTACCACCACCGCCGCAGGGATCTCGTACCGGCTGGGCGTCGGCACCATTTGAATTAAGCCGGTAGCAGGAAGGCCTTGCCTGAACTGTTTGTTCGGCGGGTAATCTCGTTTCGTACTTACCCGAGAGGGCAGTGTGTGATTTTCAATTAATTATTGGGGCGGGATTGAATCTTGCCTCTGAGGCCCCAATTTTATTAGGCGTACTCAAATTATTTAATAAGGTGGGGAGTTATGTTTTACGATATTACCGTAGTTCAGGCGAGCAAGATGCTTGGCAATTTAAAATCGATATTAGAAAAAGCGGCGGTGTTTGCTGAAGACAAAAAAATCGACCCTGAAGTGTTGCTTACTTCTCGTTTAGCGCCTGATCAGTTTCCTTTAGTGCGTCAAGTACAAGTGTGTTGTGATACAGCAAAACTGGGTGCGGCGCGCTTAGCCGGTAAAGCAGATAGCGCGCCCAAACATGAAGATAGCGAAACAACGCTAGAGGAATTGTATCTTCGGATTGCGGCAGTTCAGGATTATTTGGCAACGTTTACCGAGGCGGATTTTACCGACACTGCATCGCGGGTAATCAACCTGCCTTGGCGTAATGATAAGCAAATGTTGGGTAGTGCTTTTGCCATTAACTTTGTCATCCCTAACCTCTACTTTCATGTAACCACTGCCTACGCAATTTTGCGTCACAATGGTGTAGATGTAGGTAAGTTAGATTATCTTGGCGCTATTCCTTATATAGAGTAAGCGCCTCATTGGGTGTTAGCCAACATACTGCGCCATCGAGCTACGGATTGAAGACACCACCGCTCGTACGCATTGCATTCGGGAATAGTTTGGCCTGACTAGTAAGCAGATTTCTCGGCTCGGTACGGGCGCCTTAAAGTGTGTGTACTGCAGTCCGTGTTCACCTTCTTTTATAGCTAGCTCCGGAATGAGGGTAATCCCCATGCCGCTGGCAACCATATAGCGCAAGGTCTCAAGGCTGGTTGCCTGAAAGCGTGTGTCTTCTCGAGCGCCAGCGCTAAAGCAGTAATCTAACGCTTCATCACGTAGGCAGTGGCCATCTTCTAGTGTGAGTACCCACTGACCATTCAAGTCTTTTAGGGTTAATGCGTCATTCTGGGCTAGCGGGTGCTTATTGGGCGAGGCTAAAACCAAGGGCTCGTTAAATAAGGTATAGCGTTCTACCATGCCCTCCATAGTGGGAAGCCAACTTAGGATGAGTACGTCGAGTTTGCCTTCATCTAATTGCTGAAGCAGCACATCTGTTTGGTTTTCATGTAGGTAAAAATTGATATTAGGAAGCGTGGCGCCCAGCGTTGTCATGATGTGGGGCAGAAGATAAGGCGCTACTGTTGGAATCAGGCCAATGTGCAGGTCGCCACTCAGTGGGTCTGCAAGGGCTTTTGCCGCTTCTTCAAAGGCTTCTGCAGAACGTAAAACCTGTCTAGCGCGTGATAACAATTCCCTGCCAGCGGGGGTGAGCATCACTTTTTTTCGGTGGCGCTCAAAAAGCGTTAAGCCGAGCTGATCTTCCAGCTTCATAATTTGCCCACTTAAGGTGGGTTGGCTAACAAAGCAAGATTCCGCTGCGCGCCCAAAATGTTCTTCTCTCGCTACGGCATCAAGATACTGTAGGTCACGTATTTTTATCATCGCTCTACTTTTGATCGTTAAAACCTATTAATACCATAATAATGATCGATTAGATACTGTCGAAGCCCTTCCGTAATATCACTCCTGAGCTTAAGGCGAGTTGTGTTTACCTTGCCGAATTTACTACTACAACGTCAGGAGTGACATTATGTTTCCAACAATTATCAACACCAAAGTACAAGCCTTTAAAGCAACAGCCTATCACAACGGTGATTTTGTCGATGTTAGCGATGCTGATCTATTAGGCAAATGGTCGGTTGTGGTTTTCTACCCTGCTGATTTTACCTTTGTCTGCCCCACCGAACTAGGTGATATGGCTGATCACTATGCGCAGCTGCAGGAAATGGGTGTAGAAGTTTACTCTGTTTCTACCGATACCCATTTTACTCATAAAGCATGGCATGACACTTCAGACACCATTAGCAAGATCCAATTTCCAATGATTGGTGATCCAACAGGAAAAATCTCTCGCAACTTTGGCGTGATGATTGAAGAAGATGGTTTGGCGCTACGTGGCACCTTCGTTATTAACCCTGAAGGCGAAATTAAAGTCGCTGAATTGCACGATCTAGGTATTGGCCGTTCTGCAAAAGAGCTAGTGCGCAAAGTACAAGCGGCACAGTATGTTGCAGATCACGATGGTGAAGTTTGCCCAGCAGCTTGGCAGCCAGGTGAAGAAACACTGTCTCCGTCACTAGACCTTGTTGGCAAAATTTAAGCGTTAGTTGGCCCCTGCTAGGGGCCATTTTTAAAAAGAATTCAGAGTTTATGGGAGTCGTTATGTTAGATGCGAATATGAAAAAACAATTGGAGGCCTACCTCCAAAATCTTAAATCACCGGTGGAACTGGTCGCGTATCTAGATGGCCAAGACAAATCCCGTGAGCTTCAATCGTTAATGAATGATATCAGTGCGCTGTCTGATTTGGTCACCCTTGTTGAAGGTGACGACACAAGTGCACGCCGGCCAGCAATGGGCGTACGCTCTGTTGTTAACGGTACAGAAATGCGGTTTGCAGGGGTCCCGCTTGGCCATGAATTTACGTCCTTGGTATTGGCGGTGCTGCATAGCGGTGGCCACCCAATTAAAGTTGATCCAGAGCTGATTGAGCAAGTGCGTAACCTAGACGGTGAATACCGTTTTGAGACCTATATTTCATTGAGCTGCCAAACTTGCCCAGAAGTTGTACAGGCACTAAATATGATGGCGGCCATTAACCCGCAAATTAGTAATGAAATGATCGATGGCTCGATGTTTCAAGAAGAGGTCGATGAACGCAAGGTGATGGCCGTTCCCACCGTGTTTATGAATGGCCAACAGTTTTCGCAAGGGCGGATTAACCTCGCCGATATACTGAAGAAAATTGATAAAAATGCAGGCGTCAGAAGCCTTAAAAAGCTCGATGAAAAAGACGTGTTTGACATGCTTGTTGTTGGCGGTGGCCCAGCAGGAGCATCGGCAGCAATTTATTCCGCCCGAAAAGGCATACGCACAGGTGTGTTGGCCGATAAATTTGGTGGCCAGCTTTTAGATACCGTGAGTATCGAGAATTTTATTTCAGTAACCGAGACTGAAGGGCCAAAGTTAGTCGCTAATCTTGAAGCGCATGTAGGCGCTTATGATGTCGATATTATGTCTGGGCACCAGGCGTCGGCACTGTCAGTGGCAGAAGATGGCAGCATAGAAGTAAGCGTGGATGGTGGCGCGGTATTGCGCAGTCGCTCTGTATTACTGGCAACCGGTGCGCGGTGGCGTGAAATGAATGTACCAGGTGAACAGGAATACCGTGGTAAAGGTGTGGCTTACTGCCCCCACTGTGATGGGCCATTATTTAAAGGCAAATCAGTAGCTGTGATTGGTGGCGGGAATTCGGGAATTGAAGCCGCCATCGATCTTGCGGGTATTACCGGCCATGTGACGGTGTTGGAGTTTGACGACAAGCTACGTGCTGATGATGTATTGCAGCGCAAGGCACGTTCAATGGCGAACATCGACATTATTACCAGCGCTCAAACCACCGAAGTCCTTGGCGATGGTCAGCGAGTGACAGGCTTGCAGTATGTAGATCGTAAAACGAATGAATCTAAGCAGGTGTCTCTAGCCGGTATTTTTGTGCAGATTGGCCTAGTACCAAACACAGAGTTTCTTAAAGGCAGTGTCGCGCTAACCCCGCGGGGAGAAATTGAAGTGTCAGCACGTGGTGAAACCTCAATTCCGGGTGTGTTTGCCGCAGGGGATGTGACCACCTCACCGTATAAGCAAATTGTTATTGCAGTGGGTAGTGGAGCAACAGCTGCCTTGGGGGCCTTTGATTATCTAATTCGCCAGGGTGTCGACGAGACCCCAGTTAAAAATGCCGAGGAGCAAGCGGCTTAAGCCCATCCCGTTTTAAAACACCTCTTTGCCCCTTTTTAGGGGCTTTTTTGGTTTTTGAGCAGGCTGTTTAGGCCGTGCCCTGAGTGTTCGTTATGTATCGATTTACCCAAAAGCGGACACTCAGCAGTCACATAATTAACGATTGAGTCTCGGTGAGGTGGAGCCAGCCAATGAGCTGCACGGCACCTTTTGTACGGGCCAAATAATTAGTATATTTTTACGGCATCTAGATATATGCTCGTATATCCAGTGTGTAACGCTCGTTTTGTCGGCAGTCACTCGGAAAATGGAATTAAGAACAAGAACATAGGGAAATGAGGCAGTACATATGAGACCCCCCTCCAAAATTACAACTACACGAGCTCGTTTGTCGAAACGCACCTAAGTATGAACCCCTTGTTTTTCTTAAGTAAATTAATAAGTTGCGCTAGCTTTGTTGATATATCGATTTTGGCGAAACGAGCATGCGTATGATTAAAATGTTAGAAGCTCAATAAGGATGATCACCTGAATGAAGAAAATACCTTGGGGTCCAATTAGGTCATCGTTGACTAACAACTTTAGCTTCGGTGTTATTAAGGAAATTATCGGTTACACCAGTATAGATATGGCCCTTTTGGCTCACCTAGAACAAAAACCGAAAGATGGCGCATCAAAATCACAACTGCTTAGCGCTATTGATTGCCAGATTGGGCAAATGAATGCCGAGGAGTCTGGGAGTGTAGCGTCTATTTGTTGCGAGGAAGTCTTAATAAGAAAGCCTGAATTATCCAGCGAGTTAGACCGGGTATTGGCTAGAGTTGGTTGGAAGTTCTCAGGAACAACCCTTTTGCCAGTAGAAATATTTGATATTTCAGAATTAAGAGAAATCCCTGAGAAAGCTCATGAAGATATACTGAAAGCAGCAAGTAGATTAAGAGACGGTGATTTAAGTGGTTCGCTATCTGCTTCATGTGGTGCTTTGGATTCTGTTACGAGCATGATTTATGAAGAGTACGGGTTAGGTGATCCAAATAGTGCGTCTTTTCAAGAAAGAATTAATAAGTCCATTGAAGCTGTTGGGGCAAAAGAATCATTGATAAGAGAGCTTCAAGAAATTAACTGGGTAGAGTCGGATTATAAACCACTTGAAAAAAATCTTAGTGGCTCTCTAAATCAAGCGGCTTTTATTATGCAAAAGCTTAGATCGAACATGGGCGATGTACACGGAACAAAGCCTGTAGTTACGGCTTTGGTCTATGACTCAATCAAATGGTCATTGCTAATATTAAGAATCATAGTTACCCGAGGTAGCTTCTAACAAACGGCTGCACCGGACAAATTTCCGCTGTCACCTTTTGTGCAATAACACGCACAAAAGCCGCCACCATAAATTTGCTCGGTGAGCCGGGCGTTATAGCTAAAGAGAGCCATGGATTACTTAGCACTATTCAGAATGCCAACCCCAATGAAAATTACTGGGAGATCATCAAGCATCACGAATTCATTTATAAACTCAATTATTCCGATAATTGCTCCAACAAATGAACAGGTGAAAGAAGCACTAGATATTCTTGGAATGGATCATGATAGTTTCCAGTGCGTCTACTGCGGGGCTGTGGCTTCAGAGTGGGATCATTTGCGGCCTCTAGTACTAAACAAAAAACCTACAGGCTACATTTCTGAAATTCACAATCTTGTGCCTGCATGTGGAAAGTGCAATCAATCGAAAGGAAATAAGCCGTGGCAAGCTTGGATTGTGAGTTCTGCTAAACTGTCTCCAAAATCTAGGGGTGTACCTGACCTCGAACAACGCATCGAAAAGCTGAATAAATACGAGGCGTGGCTGGAGCCAACAAAAGTAGATTTTGAATCTGTTGTTGGTAAAGAAAAATGGGAGCAGCATTGGGCAAATTGGGAGTCAGTACAAAACACCATGCGTCAAGCCCAAACGCTGGCAACTGAAATAAATCAAAAAATAGCCAAAACACATGCAAAGCTATAACAAATGGCAGCTGTTCGCGGCGCTGTGCAAGGCGTTATACGTAATTTAGCTTCACGGAATGGAATGATTTATGAAAAAAATTGCATTTCAAGTTGATACAAGATTAGCCAAGCTGCTCTCGGAAAACTATAGATCGACTGAGAGAGCCCTCAAGGAGTTGGTCGATAATGCTTGGGATGCTGACGCCCCATCAGTAAATGTTTTTCTTCCTGAGCCGATGACGGATAATCCAATTACTGTGTATGACAGCGGCTGTGGAATGACAGAACAAGAATTACTGAGAGAATATTTATTTATTGCAAGTGATCGCAGAAAAAGGCGGGGGGAGCTTACAGCGGTAAAGAAGCGAAAAGTCAAAGGTAAGAAAGGCATAGGTAAATTCGCAGGCTTAATGATAGCAAACTCGATGCGATTAGAAACATGGTCCAGAGGAAAAAAGTGTGAGTTTTCAATATCTACAAAGGATTTTGAAAACGCAACTGATATCGAAGACCTTCCCATCAACCTTATAGTTGAAGATTGTGACCAAGATACTCAAGGAACCAAGATTACTTTATCAGATCTCATTCATGGGCTGGCATTTCCGAATCCTGAAAAAATGAGACAGCAATTGCTTCAAGAGTATGGTCGTGAAGAAGATTTTGATGTAATGGTTAATGACAAAGCCTTAGGTATTGATGATATACAGGGGAATTATACTGAACATAAAGCAGAACTCCCGTCTGCTGGAAGCGTGAACCTAGAGTTCACAGTATCAAGCCAAAAAGGCAAGTTGAAGCAGCCAGGAATATCTATAAGAGTTGGAGGTAAAACTGTTGGTAGTCCCGATTTCTTCGGGCTAGATCAGGAAGATGATTTTCCTCCAAAACTGTTGGAGAAAATATATGGCGAGGTAGAGGTTGATGGCTTATTTGACCACGTGACCGCTGATTGGGGAGCGCTGGTAGAAAATAGCGAGTTGTACCAAGAGGTTGCAGATTATATACGACCGATAATCAAAGACAAAGTCAAAGAAGAATATGGCCGTGAAATGAATCTTGCTCAAGCAAGATTAAAGAAAAGAATTAATGAAAGACTCGCAGAGCTTCCAGAATATAAAAGGCAATACGCAGACAAAGCAATAAAGTCAATTTTGGGTAGGTACTATGGAGAGCCAGAATCAAAGGTGGAACCTATAGTCGGAGTATTGTTAGATGCTCTTGAACGAACAGACTATCGTGCGGTATTGGATTACATACATGATGCTCAACACTCGGATATAGCTAAGCTAGCTGAAGCATTGACTGAGTTTGGTTTGGCAGAGCTGGCAATCGTAGCTGAACAAGCTAAAAGCAGATTGGAGTTCCTTGACCGGTTTGAGGAGCTTTGTAAAAGAGATGATACAGAGGAAAGCGTGGTTCACACTGCTCTTGAAAAGTGTCTGTGGATTTTTGGTATTAGTTATTCGGTGTTTAGCAGTAATAAAACATTAAAGCGTCAGGTCGAAGATTATTTAGAAAAAAAGTATACAGGTAAAAGAGCTAATAAACGTCCTGATCTTCTTCTAAATGCCAACTTTGCAAATGAATATCTTTTGATTGAGTTTAAGCGGCCAAGCCATAGCTTAAGGCACAAAGACTACCAGCAGGCTACTGCGTATCGAAATGATTTCGTACCTTATACCAATTCCGAAATGAAGGTTCTATTAGTAGGAGGGAAAAGAGGTCAAGACCTTCCGCCGCACTATAATAAAGAGCCCAATTCTGAGGTTGTTATTTTCGACGAGATTATTTCAAATGCAAGAAATCAGTTGAATTGGCTTTTAGTAGAGCTTGGTGGCGAAGCACATGCATAAAAAACGTATAACAATCACAAGCACTCGGAAAAACTACGCTTCGTTCTTCTGGTGTTGTGCGCGTTAGGGTCTTTAACCTGCCAATCTAATCCAAGCTTAGAAATACTGATAAATAAAGAATAAATTTTTTTACCAAGGGGGAATATATGAAGGCTGCATTACATTTTCTATGGATTAGCTTAATAAGCTTTCAAGCATTAGCATCGATTGAAAATATCCCTGAAGAAACGATTGAGCAATATATCGAGCTATCTGGCATTGAAGAAATGATTGACTCAATGCCAGTCCAGATTGATGCAATGATCAACCAACGGCTTCTCACCGCAGAAAATCCTGAAGTAGAAAAAGAGGTCATGCTAGTACTTACTGATGCATGGGATCCCTCTGATATAAAAGCCTCTATTAGCAACCATATTCAGAATAACTCAAATAACCGTGAGATTTCTGAATTGCTAGAGTGGAGGAGAAGCTCTTTAATTATGAAAATTACTGCAGCAGAAGCAGAATCTTCTGACCCACTTTTCCAGAATAACCTCCTCCGATACATCGCCGACCTTCAGGTATCACCTCCAACACCTGAAACTACACAAGCCATACGTCGCCTTGTAGTATCGACAGATATGGTAAGTTTGATGGTTGAAATGACCGTTCAGGTAATCAAGGCCATGATGTCAGCATTTATGACAGCTGAAAGTGAAAACGGGAGTGAAGTTACTGTTGATATAAATAAGGAGATTAATTCTATGAGGGCAATGCTAACTCCACAATTAGAACAGCAGGCTATTCTCACGTCATATTATATATATCGTAATATCTCCAATGATGAGCTTAATAGTTACTCTTCATTTTATGATTCAACGCTTGGAAAAAGAGAGCTCGCTGTAGTGTCTGAATCATTAAATGTTGCAATGTCTTTGTGGGCGGAAAAATCAGCTGTTGCCATTGTTAATAATATAGAGCGAAACAACCAGCCCTAACAAATCAAGTAAGCGAGGATGCCGCACTGGCAACTCTTTCTGGATGTGTTGCTAATGGCTGCTTTCCTGAAATAGTCCTGCCAAGTCGATTAATTCTGTAGGGCCGCTAAAGGGTGACAGAGCGGCCTAGTTTAAGAGCTAAGCTCAAGCCGTGTTCTTGCCAAGGAGGCGTTCACCTTTGTGAGTAATTCAGCTTGGGAGCGAACACGCAGCTTGGAGAACACTGCTTTAAGATGTGAGCGAATGGTACTTTCCTTGACCCCCATATTGTCTGAGATGTCTTTAACCACCATGCCTCGGGCAAGAAGGCGTGTCACGTTGGCCTCGCTTGTTGTCAGTTTAAAAAGGGTTTCTAGACCGGCGATGTCAAGGTCAATGTGAGACTCAATATGTTTAATTTGCAGCAAGATACCTAATTCCTGATCGTCAGTAGTGAGGCTTGGGAGCAGGTGGGGTTCGACGCTGATTTGATAATTTTCGGTGCGCGCATAAGTGCGAGATGCGCTGGCTTTATTCTCAATGAATTGACCGAGGCTGTGGATTAGCTGGTTTACGGTTTCTCGTAATTTATGAGATTTAAAGCTGAGTTTGCCTCCGCTGACAAGCGCAGCATCTTGGCTAAGTAATTCTTCGGCTAGTTTATTGTTTGAGACCAGTGTGCCATCGTAGCGCAGCAGGTACGCGGCACTGTCCAGTATGGTCGTGATTGCGTTAAATCCGCTTTGCAGTGATTCCAGTGCAATATGACGTTTGTAGATGGTGAGCGCATTTTGTAAATGCGGAATAAAGAGGTTTAGGGTGTCGAGTTCCGTTTGGCTGAAAGGTTTGTGTCGGTGGCCGCGTTGAATGGTGACTCTAAATGCTTGGCCAATTTTTGGATCTTCTATGTAAGCGCCGCATGCGTAGCGTATATCTAAGGGCTTGGTGTAATCGGCATAAAATTCTGAGGATAAAAAAATACGATCAGATAGCACTTCGTTGCTGTGGAAGGTAAACAGCGGTAGTTCGGCCATTTCTTTGGCCCAGACGTCAGTTTGAATGTAATGCTCACCGTATACTTGGAGCTCGTCATCACTTATATGACGAGATAGCACCATGTCGGTGGTGTGTGTTTCAATTTCCTCAAACATCAGGGTTGTAGAGCGAGAGGGAATCTCGGTTTCTAGCATGGCAAAAAAAGCCATCCATCCGTCCGCGATATGCGCGTGTCGATACAGCTCCCCAATAAGTTGAGACAATTTACCGCTGTGCATCAATTAATATGGCCTAACGTACACGCTTTTGCATCACTTCTTGTGCATCGCTAAAGCTTTTTCTACCTCATCTCCCCAATCTAGGGGATGCGAAGAACAAACTATAGCGTTAGATTACGCAACGAGCAATTCTAGTTGTGCTTGTTAAGTATTTATAAGATATATGGATGTATGACATTAAGTGCCTAGCAATCTGAGACTAGGGTGGTGGAGGGACTGACACGCTGATTAATTAGTGCTTGAAGCATGGATGCTACTTTTTCTAATGGCGGCAAAGAACAACGATTCACTGATCTACGGTGCGACACCAAGAGCAGACAAACGCTAGATATTTTAAGAAATAATCCCCCCTAAGTGTGCTTACCCAAATAGATCTTGCTGAGAGTAAGCGATGTAAGCTACGACCAGCGCCGTGGCAGCTGGTCGTCAATTTATCTAGCCCGCAATCGGCGGATGATCGTCATAATCGTCTGCGATGGGGTATATCTCGGGTTCAAAGGCTTCTCTGAAGGCATTTACTTGCTCGAGGGCCTCTTCAATATTTGCCTTGTATTTAGCGATATGAAATAAGGCGTCGCCCTCATAAACGAGGGGTAAAAATGTTCTGCCAATAACGATGCCGTCGTCACTGGCCATTATTTTTACGTCAGAATCGCTGTCGCCCAAGGGGTCAGAGATTAGAGCCAGCACATCGCCTTTTGTAACAAAGGCACCCAGCGGGACTATGGCTCTTAAGACGCCGCTACTAGTTGCGCGCAACCAGGCTGATTGCCCGGCAATCATACTGCTGCGCTTGCTTTTTTTGCTACGCGATGGCGGCAGCATACCAATGTGGCGCATGACGTTTAATATGCCGCTAACACCTGCACGTATGGCAACCTCATCAAACCTCAGCGCTTCACCGGCTTCGTAAAGCAGGACTTGAATTTGGTTGGAGCTGGCAATTTCGCGCAGGGAACCGTCTCGAGTCGACGAATGTAAAATTACCGGCGCGGCAAAGCTCTCTGCCATCGCGAGGGTGCTTTTATCTTTGATGTCGGCGCGAATTTGCGGCAGGTTGCTGCGATGTCTTGCGCCGGTGTGAAGATCTATTCCGTGGGTGCATTTCAGCACAACTTCATTGAGAAAGGTGTGGGCCATGCGTCCCGCCAGCGAGCTTTTTGGCGAGCCTGGAAATGAGCGGTTAAGGTCGCGGCCATCGGGTAGATAGCGACTGTTGTTTAAAAAGCCATGAACATTCACGATGGGGATGGTGAGTAGGGTGCCGCGTAAGGAGCGCAGGGCTTTGTGTTGTAGTAAGCGCCGGACGATTTCTACACCGTTAATCTCGTCACCATGAATCGCGGCGCTGACAAACAGTGTGGGGCCTGCTTTGCGCCCACTCACGGCTTTCACCGTCATGGATAATTCGGTGTGGGTATAAAGGTTGGCAACAGGAAGCTCTATCTGTTGACGCGTACCGGCGACGATCTCGACGCCCGCAATAGTTAGTGTTTGCATATTGGTGTTTTCAGCCTGTGCCTCGGGTCTTATTTTTATTCGGCCCGGCATTTTCTTCAATGAATTTTATGATTTCGCCAGCCACATTTTTCTTGCTGGCAGATTCTATGCCTTCAAGGCCAGGTGAGGAATTTACCTCCATGACCAATGGGCCGCGGGACGAGCGTAAAATATCAACACCGGCCACATTAAGGCCCATAATTTGCGCCGCTTTTACAGCGGTAGCGCGCTCGGCAGGTGTGAGGCGAGTAAGCTCGGCCGTGCCGCCGCGATGCAAATTAGAACGGAATTCTCCGCTAGCGGCAGTTCGCTGCATGGCGGCAACCACTTTCTTGCCAATGACTAGGCAGCGAACGTCGGCGCCGCCGGCTTCTTTAATAAATTCTTGAACGAGGAAGTCGGCTTTTAATTCACGAAACGCGTCAATCACACTTTCTGCTGCCTTGGCTGTTTCTGCCAATACCACGCCACGCCCCTGAGTGCCCTCTAGTAATTTGACGACAACCGGTGCACCGCCAACCAGTTTGATGAGCTCTTTGGTATTGTGAACATCATGGGCGAAACTGGATATTGGCATGCCGACATTTTTACGGGACAGCAATTGCAGGGCGCGCAATTTGTCTCGTGATCGTCCTAATGCAACCGATTCGGTTAGGCTGTAAGTGCCCAGCATTTCAAATTGGCGAATAACGGCTAGGCCGTAGGGAGTAATAGAGGCGCCAATGCGAGGAATAATGGCATCAAAGCCCTCTAGCTTTTCACCTTTATACCAGACCACAGGTTCTTGAGAGCTCAGCTCCATATAGCATTTGAGGGTGTCTAGTACTCGCACCTCATGGCCGCGTTCTATGCAAGCTTCAACCAATCTGCTGGTGGAATAGAGGCGTTTATTGCGTGATAGTATGGCTATTTTCATGATGAAAGTATCTCGTTGTTGTGCAGGGCGGCGGCTGGTGTGCTGTGATCCGCTGGGCGCTTAAATAGTTCCCGATGGCGGCGAGGGTTTTTGACTTACACAGTAAGATTTTCCTGGATCGACGGCAAAGCGGTTCTTCATTGCGGTACGGCCCAATAACATCCGGAACATCATTTGCGAGCGGTCTGCCAGTGTCACTTCTGCGGTAAATTGTTGTTCGCCAATACAGAGCGTGGTTTCTATTACGTAGCGCATACTACGATGGCCACCAGAGTCTGTGACTTGCCGATAGTCTTTAACTCGAGCTCGACAGGGTTTTAGGGTGCTCGTTTGGTGTTGTACGGGGTTAACTTTAAACTCTACCCACTTTTCACCGTTTTCATCTATCGGATTAATATCGATCGCGTGCAGCGAAGAGCTGCGTGCACCGGTGTCAATTTTTGCTTTGACGTCGCTGATTCCCAGCTCGGGCAGGCTAACCCACTCTCGCCATCCTAATGTTGTCTGTGCCAAATGAGGCCTCTTTATAGTCAGACGTTCAGACCGCCAGCATAGCGACTTAGTGTGTTGGGGAATAGCTTTTCACGCAGGTTTTTTCGATGCGCGGCGACAAAGTAAATTCACCTTGTCGCCGCAGTGGGGTGCTTTATTTTCTAATCATGGAATTGAGCGTTTTATCACATTTGTCACCGTAGGGTGGCAGCATGCCGCCTAGCTTTTGGAGGTTGATATTACTTTGTTTATAAACCGCTTTGGCGTGGCTAAACGTTTTAAAACCGTCAAGGCCATGATAGCTGCCCATGCCGCTGGGGCCAATGCCGCCAAAAGGAAGGTCTTCGCAGCTTACATGGAAAATAACATCATTGATGGTCACCGCACCGGAAACCGTTGAATCTAGTATGCGGCGTTGCTCATTGGGGTTTTTACCAAAGTAGTAAAGCGCCAGCGGTCGGGGGCGATCATTGATGAAATTGATGCAGTCGTCCAGGTTCGTGTAGGTTTTGATGCAGATGATGGGACCGAATAACTCTTCTTGCATCACCAGCATATCGTCGCTGGGATTCACGATAAGGGTTAGCGGCATCTTATGGCTATTTTGTTGCTGGGTGAAATCTTCATTAGCGGGGTTTATTTCGCGGATGTCGGCGCCTTTGTCGCGCGCATCGTCAAGATAGCTGCTCAACCGTTGGTAGTGGCGCGCATTCACCACGGAGCTGTAATCTGGGTTGTTAAGGACGTTGGGAAACAAAGTACAAACGTAGTTACTTGCCGCATCACAAAATTCATCCAGTTGGTCTTCCGGCACAAACACATAATCTGGCGACAGGCAGACTTGCCCCATATTCAAAACTTTTCCAGAAAAAATGCGCTCTACCGCGTCGTGAAGGGGGTAGCTATTGCTGATGATAACCGGTGACTTTCCTCCCAGCTCTAATGTCACTGGGCAAAGGTTGTCGGCGGCGGCGCGAAGTATATGACGCGCGATGCTGGTCGCACCGGTAAAAATTAGGTGATCGAAGGGCAGGGCAGAAAAGTGTGCGCCAATATCTGGTCCACCATTAAATACGGCCACTTCGTCGTTGGAAAAATACGTGTTTACTAGCTCTTCAAGCAGGGCGCCGGTCTTTGGGGTGACTTCGGAGCACTTAATCATGGCGCAATTACCGGCGGCAAGTACGCCCGCCAGTGGCGCAAACACGGTGTTTAATGGGAAGTTCCAGGTGCCGATAATGCCGATGACGCCTTTGGGTTGATATTCTACCCTCGCTTTTCCGCCCATGATGTTCATGGGGAATGGCGCTTTTCGTGTCTCTACTCGCATCCATTTTTTTAGGTGCTTTTTACTGTGTTTGAGGCACTCAATAGTGGCGTAGATGTCAGACATGAGAGATTGGTGGCTACTGCGGTGGCCAAAATCTTTGCTTAGGGTGTCGACGATACGGTCACGATTATCAAAAATAAGATCGATGGCTCGTGACAGGCGGTCAATACGTAGCTCGGCACTTACAGGGCTGGCCGTAACTAGTTTGCGCTGCCGCTCTAGGGTAGTGTGCATTGCTGTTAGAACGGGATTGTTATCTGGTGTACTCATAAAATTCTCCTTGTAGTTATTGTCATGCAGTGGTGAATGTTAAGTAGGCTAATAATATTTTTGATAAGGAATAGGTAAATGAAGAGCCGAATAGGTCATAGTTTGAATCGGAAAATCATGTTTGTTGTGTGCGCTTTGCTGCCAGTGTTGGCGGTTGCAGAGACGCTGCCAGATTCGCCTCATGTGGTCGTTTCTGCACACGGCGAGGCCGAGGCGCTGCCAGATATTGCGCGTTTGCAGCTGCAAATTTCGGAAACTCGTAATACCGCGGTGGATGCCAAATCTCGCGTCGATGAGCGCACCGCTCGGGTGTTGACGGCCATGCGTGAGCAGGGTGTTCCAGATACGGATATTCGCGCTTCGCAGATACGAATTTACCCGGATTATGAGTGGCAGGATGGCAAGCGTTTGCTGCGCGGTCAGCGCGTTGAACGCAGCATTGACCTGACGCTGAATGAATTGAATCGTTACGGCGCTGTGCTTGATGCCTTGGTGCAGGCGGGTATAACAGAGCTGGGTAATGTGAGTTTTGACGTGTCTAATCGCGATGAGCTGATGGCTCAAGCGCTGCAAGCGGCCATGGCCGATGCCAATGCTAAAGCGGCAACGTTGGCGGCTGGTTTTGGGCGTCGGCTGGCAGGGGTATACCATATTGATGAAGGGGCGAGTGCACCTATCCGTCAGGAGCGAATGGTCATGATGGATGCCAAAATGAGCGCGGCGCCAATGTTGTTGGGCAAAGAGACCGTTAGCGCAAACCTGAATGTGGTGTTTCTGTTGAAGTAAGGGTTTGGCGATGGCGGGTGTATTTACATTGACTGTTTTATGTCCAGCCAAAAAAAAGCACCCTATAAACGGGTGCGAAGCGGGGGTGCTACTATGGAGACCGTGGTTTGGAAGCATGTAACAAGTTGATGCTTGTAGATTAACGGCAGCAGCATGTCGAAAATATTCGTATTTGTGCGTACACATAGGGTTTTGTGTGAAATAGCTCACGATTTGCTTGGTTCTTGGAAGGTGAGAAGCTGCTCGGGCGTGTCACTAAAGTCACGGGCATTATTGGCAGTGCGTACTGCGACCTCTATTTGAGGGGAGCTATAGGTAAAGCATGCCCCCTGCATTACTTGGGCCTCTTTTATTGCCGGTTGGCCCGCTTGAGTATTTAAATTGTAACGTCGCGCGCTAGAGACAAAATAGCCTTTTTGCAGCGCAAATGCGGCCTCTTTTTGGTCGCCGCTAAATTCGACGCTGGCCCATTTACTAAAGCCTTTATATAGCACTTTATCTTTGAGTATCTCGGGTTCAACAATACTCCAGTTTAATGTTGTCCAGCTGTGGCTAAGTTCGCCATTTGTTCTTATTTCAGTGCGGGCAGCTTGCCCATCAAGCTGATCTTCAATACAGATATCGTAAAGCCATTCAGTTTGCGTTCTGCGTGCGTGACGTATCGTCATTAGCGTGAGATCGAGTAAATGGGTGCAGTTTCCTTGCGTATCTGTGCTGGGGATTAACTCCTGGATGTCATCACACAGCGGCAAGCCAATTAATTTACGAATTGGCGCGGATGCACTGGGGCAGGTGTCAAAAGGGATCCGTATCACGTCGCTTTGAATATCTGTAACGTAATGCCCATCATGGCTCACCGTGCAGCGAAAAGCATGGTGGGTGTCTTCAAGTTCGCCATAAACCCGCATGCCGTTGTTGCTTAGTCGTATGCGCCGGCGATAGCGACCGCGGCCGTAATCTGGGTTTTCGGGGTAGTCTGCTGTCGTTGACATTGGTTTTCTCCACAATAAGCTACGATATTAGCGACTTGGTGTATAAAGAGAGTGACCGTAGCGGTCTATTTGAGTGACGCTTTCGGTCATCGTGGTTTCTCAGGCATAGAAAAATAAAACGGAGCCCTTAGATGCTGATATTTTTGATTTATTTAATGTTGAGCTGGTTTGGGATTGGGGCTTGGTTGCTTTACGACCCTGCTGCGTTGTCGTCATATGCTGGAGTGGCAGCATTAAATGCAACAGGAGAGGCAGAATTGCGGGCAATGTACGGTGGCATGGAGCTGGCCATTGCTGCCGCGGTACTATTTGCGATATTGCGACCATCATGGCGCTGTCATGTTCTGTTTTTAAATGGGGTGGTTGCCGGCGGAATCGGTGCTGGCCGGCTTATTGGTTTGGTGTTGGCTGGGGATGTCTCTATCTATAGTTTGTCCGCACTGGGCTTCGAAATCAGTACAGTAGTGATATGCTTGCTGCTGGCTCGCCAGTTACAGCGAAGCGGAGAACAAGACAATGGATGAGTACCAGCAACTAATCGCGGTGATATCTCTGACGATGGGGGTGGCGTGGGCAAGTGGGCTTAACCTGTATGCGGCGATTTTAGTTTTAGGTTTTGGCGGTTCTACAGGTAACATTGAATTGCCTGAAAATTTACAGATTGTGCAGGATCCGGCGGTGATGTTGGCGGCTGGGTTAATGTACGCCGTGGAGTTTTTTGCCGATAAGGTTCCCGGTGTGGATACCGGCTGGGATGCGCTTCACACGTTTATCCGCATTCCTGCCGGCGCGCTGCTTGCCGCTAATACTGTGGGTGATGTGAGTCCCGCGTTGCAACTTGCGGCGGGTATTGTGGGGGGCTCGGTCACCTCGGTAACGCATGCCGCAAAAGCCAGTACGCGAGTGTTAATTAATACTTCACCGGAGCCGGTCAGCAATTGGCTGGCGTCGTTTACTGAAGATGTGGCGGTATTTGGTGGTTTGTGGGTAGCTTTAAATCATCCGGTGTTATTCTTAATCGGCTTTGTTGCTTTTCTGTTTTTGTTGATTTGGCTGCTTCCCAAATTGTGGCGAGGACTTGCGCGAATTTTTAGAAAAATTGGCCAATGGTTGGGCTTGGTGGACGAAACCCGCGAAGCGCTAGATGTTGGCGGTGGTGGAATACTGCCGGCTGATACGCTACTTACGGCTGGGTATGCGCCACCTCGACGTGATGAGAAAACCTTGGTAGAAGCTTTGCAGGAGCTGGAGGCAATGCATAAGTCTGGTGCGCTTAGCGATGCTGAGTTTGAGCAGGCCAAAGCCTCTGTGATTGCTGGTAAGTAAGTGGCCGAGTGGTTTTGGGTTACTAATCACAAAACGGTATTTCCTAGAAATAGTTGCTTTTAAAGCAGGGGCTATCTCGAATAAACTTCATATATGGATGTTTATTATGACTGAGTCTCTGTGCACAGCGTTTTTAAGCATTGACTAGTACAAACCAATTTATAGCTTAAGGGTTGAGCGGCTTACATGATGGAACAAAAACATAATCGCGTATTTGCGGTGATATTGGTATTTACTGCAATTTTTGTGTGTATGCCCGTTCAGGCTGGATTGCTGAAAAATATACTGACTCAAACAGGTCTTCTTGACGTTGTAACGCCAGTAACATCGGCGGTGGGTATTGATTTGGATGACACCGTCACTGCACTTGATGGTGTTGTTAGTGAAGTATTGGGTGGTGTTGGCGATGGCGTGCTCGACGGTGGTATCGCTGAGTTGAGCTTGACCGACCAGGAATCAACCGATTTATTAGCCATGGATATACCCGTGGTCTCGGTAGTGGATAATATTGTGGACGCCGTGTTTACCCCGACCTCACCGGCCGATGATCAGCCCGCCCTGATACCTCTGGTTAACCTTGACCCGGTGTTTGTTGTTGGCCAAATACAATCTCAGCCGTATCAGTGCACAGATGCTGATCGCGACGGTGTTTGTGATCAGGACGATCAGTGTTTGGAGACGCCCCCAGGGAAAAAAGTATTGGCTAATGGCTGTTATCTAGATGGCCCACGGGGCCTGACCTTGGAAGGCGTCTGGTTTGCGAATGATAGCCATCAACTAAACCCTGCGGCACAAGAAATTCTCACCACTGTTGCCGACATGATTAAGCAATCCTCGGCGACTCTCATTGAGGTTGGAGGTTACACCGATAATGCCGGCGATGCTGAGTATAACTTGCAGTTGTCGGTGTCGAGGGCAGCGTCAGTACGGGATTATTTGGTTCAGCTCGGTATCGCAAGATCAAGATTACAAGTTAAGGGTTACGGTGAAGCCTCACCGAGAGCAGATAATAGCCGTGCCGAAGGTCGTGCAATGAATCGGCGTGTGGAATTGAAAGTGATAGAGCGTCAGACGTTCTGAGTAATTCTGGGGCGGTTCAGCCCCAAATAAGCCGAAAAGTTTAGGAGAAAATGAATGGCAATTGATCTGCCACCGGTAATGCCACCGCAGCTAGCGACTCATACCCAAATAGAAGCTGCGACCTTGGAAAATGCAGAGGCGATTACCGCCGTGGTAGCGGGTATTACCATGCGCGTAGTGGGGAATAAATATTTATCACCGGCGCAAATTACATCAATTTTGGCCGCGGCAGACACGCCGTCAGCGGCGATAACATCCCTAACACGACGATATTATAATGCCGGTTATTTATTGGTTGGCATTAGCTATTTTCGCATTGATGATACCGTAACCGTTCTCGTGAATCAGGCAAGCGTAAAGGGAATTCGAGGTGATAAAGCGATCACAGCGCATTTTCAGGGGCTTGTGGGTGATGATGATTTAAGTTTGGCTGAGTTTGATCGTGCTAGGGTGTTGGCAGATCTCCAGGCTAAGCGGGCCGGTCTAGCGTATAGCATTGCCTATGAGCAGCACTACGATGATCAAGTCATCCTCGACTTTAGAGAGGTTCCGCTTACGGATCATGACGCTACCGATGTAGTGCTGGAAATGAACAATAAAGGCAGTCGGTTTTTGGGGCGGTATTTTGGTGTGGCTGGTGTGCGGCATCGTTTTGCATCCGGTACAGAGGCGAGCCTTGCTTATAAAACCATATTTGAAGAATTTGGTGAGGCTGGTGATGGCGACGGTTACCAACAAGTTGATTTTAGTGTTGAGCACCCGTTTACCTTTGGTTTATATGGTGTGGACCTTACCCATATTGAGTATCAGCGCCAGCCTCAGGTTGCGACCAATGCCGGGGGAGGATTTTGCTTGCCACCGTTAATCGCCTGTACGCCCTCAGGTACTTCGGCGATTAATTTAGATGCAGAAATTGATATTGCCACCTTATCAGGTGAGCAAGTGCTCTATAGCAACCCTGTGCGGCGCTGGTCGATTTTTGAGCGCCTTGAGTATGTAAACTCAGAGATTCAGTCGGACTTACAGGCACAACCCTTATTAGATGAGTCGTATCAAACTCTAGAGCTCGGTACGAAATTTTCATCGCGTGGCGCATTGGCTGACTCACCTTCTTACTTTAAAGCCCAGTTATCAATACGGGGCGGGGTTGGCGATGGCGGTAGTTTAGAATCAGATAGTAGTGACGGTGTTGGCGTGGGGCAGCGTTCTGCTGATTTTATAATGCTGCGTCCCAAGCTAGGCTATAAATATGCATTAAGTCCCAGTTACGAATTGTCCTTGAGTTTAGACGCTCAGTTTACAGACGATACCCAATTGCCTCAGCAGCAGCAGTATGTCTTGGGGGGCATGAATAGCCTCAGTGCGTATTTGCCGGGGGTATTGATTGGTGATAATGGTTATTTTGTTCACGCTGCCATCACTGCCAAGCACCGTGTTTTTGGGCTGCCATTAGAGTTGATAGCTTTTGCTGAATATGGTGCCAGCAGTTTCAATGGTGTGTCTGGAGAGCTAGGTTCGGATCAGTCTGTGGCTGATGCCGGTCTTCGTTTAAGTGTTGAGCTCGGTGCTGGTTTCGAAACTGAGCTCGTTGCGGCGGTGTCCGTTATGGATGATGTCGTTGACAAGGCGTATATCGAGACCTTAGAGAGTGATTTCTTCTGGCGGTTGCGTTGGACGTTTTAATAAGGCTTGGCCTTTAGCTTTCGTAATCGGCCAGTACTTTGTCCAATAAATTATCGAGTTGTTGCTGTTCTTCACTCGTTAAGTTGCGCAGGCGCTCAGTGTGCAGTGTTTTGGTTGGGCCGACGAGTGATTCAATGATTTCTTTTCCTTTAGGGCTGAGCTGAACTAGTAAGCTACGCCTGTCCTCTGAGCTTGGTGGACGGGTAATATAGCCTGCCGCCTCTAGCCGATATAACAGTTTGGTTAGTCCTCCAGAGCTGATGAGCAAGGTTTTACATAATTCCGTAGGGGAAATTTGGTAAGGTGCCGGCTGAGCGCGAATGGTGGCAAGTGCGTCAAATTCGGCGTGAGATAGCTGGAGATGTTTTAAGCTCTGTGCGGTTTGCCCCATAAAAATATCGCTTGCGCGAAGTATTCTAAGAACGGCGGGATGTGTGGCTTCATACATACTTGGCCAATTGCTTTTTTGACGTAAACGTAGGCTGGCAATAGAGATGCGTTTATCGCTCATTTTCAATCTCGATGTAGGATTTAAGTTGTGTAATAAGCCGTGTTTTACCCGGTGTGCGATTGAATATTATCTTGCTGGGAAGATAATTTCCAGATACTATCTTTCCGGAAAGATAAATACGGACTAATTATGATTTCCTCAATGCCGCCCTTACGCGTAATTCTTGCATTGGCGTTGATTTTTGCGTTATCGCCATTGGCGATTGATATGTACCTACCAACCATTCCTGCTATTGCGGGCGAATTGGCTGTGCCGGTGCAAGATATAGCGGTGACAGTAAGTTTGTATATTTTGGGTCTGAGTTTTGGCCAGTTTTTCGGTGGTCCAATTAGTGACTATATTGGCCGACAGCCAGTTTTATATATTGGTTTAGGGATTTTTGCCGCCGCGAGTTTGGCCATTGCTTCCACTGATGTGTTGCACGTTTTTTGGGTGGCTCGGTTTTTACAGGCTTTGGGCGGTGGTTTTGCATCGGTAGTGGTCCCTGCCATTATTCGTGATCACACTGAGGGGCAGGCAACCGCAAAGCTGTTTTCGCAAATTATGTTAATTACCATTATTGCGCCTGCAGTTGCCCCAAGCATTGGCACTTTTTTGTACAGTGTAAGTGGCTGGCGCATGGTGTTCTTTGTTTTAGCTGGGTATACGCTATTAGTATTTCTCATGGCCTTACTGTTTGTTCCACGATCATCAAAGAGCTTGGCGACGTCGATGGCGCCTGCTCAAGAAGGCTTGGTGGCACGCTATCGTTTTGTGTTAAGTAACCGTGTGGCGATGCGTTATTTGGTGTCTCAGGGTTTAGCTTTTAGTGTCATGGTGACATTTCTAGCTAATGCAGCGCTGATTTATATTGATCACTACGGCGTAACGGAAACCCAGTTTTCCATGTTGTTTGCCGCCAACATCGTGACTTTAGCGGTTGCAAACCGAGTGAATAATTATTTCTTAAATAGGGTTCCCGCAGCTCGAATATTACCTAAGGCGATGGTGCTGCAATGTTTTGCTACTGCGGCGTTGCTGATAAGTAGTGGGTTTATGCCGCCCTTGTGGATTGCGGTGCCGCTGATTATGGCCAGTGTCGGGGCGTTGGGCGGTGTTATGGGTAATTCACAGGCAAGTGCCTTACAGTTTTTTCCGCATCACAGCGGTATTGCTTCGGCATTATTAGGTAGTGCTCAATATCTTATTGCCGGTTTAGTTAGTGTGGTGTCTACATTGTTTTTGAGTGAAAAAATGTGGCCGATGACAATTACGATGTTTGTTGCCGCCGCGATTGCGTTATGGGTGGTGCCCAAACCGCCAAAGGACGCTTTTGCTGAGCTGGCAGATGCGGCTAAGTAAGTTTTGACGGCGGTTAACTTTGTTCGCAGAGTTCTAACCAGCGCAAAATACCTTCGCTGCGGTATTTTTGACGGTGCAAAATAAAGTAGAAGTACCGTTTAAAATCTCGATTGGGCGCGGTTAAGGGCACCAGCCGACCACTCTCAAAAGCGGTTTGTAAGGATAGTGTTGATAGGCAGCCAATTCCCAGCCCCGTTTCAACTGCGCGTTTTATTGCCTCGGTATGCTGTAACTCTAGGCGGATGTTTAATTCTGGCAGGAGTTCGTTTACTGCTCGATCAAACGCTTGCCGAGTTCCCGAGCCAGCTTCTCGTAAAATCCACTGTGCGCCGAGTAAGTCTGCATCGCTGAGCTGGGTTTTGTTGGCGAGTGGATGGTTTGCACTGCAAAATATCTGCATTTCATCTTCTCGCCAGCGTGTTACGTCCAGATCTGGATGGTGTAATTCACCTTCAATAAGACCAATATCCAAGTCGAAGTTTAAAACTTGTTGGCTGATAGTTGCGGTATTGGCAACATTTAACTGCACTTTTGCCGCGGGGTAGCGATTGATGAACTCCGCCATAATATCAACAGCAAGGTAGTTGCCAATGGTTAGGGTGGCGCCAATATTAAGCTCACCCACTTGGTCGTGGCGACGGAAACCCTGTTCGAGGGCAATAGCCTGATCGAGTAAGGCCTGTGCTTGTGGGCGCAGGGCGCGGCCGAGTTCGTTAATTTGTAAGCGTTTACCAATGCGATCAAAGAGCTGTATTGAGAACTGTTGCTCAAGGTCTTTAAGCGCGCTTGAGGCGGCTGACTGTGACATAGAGAGTTGTTCTGCGGCGCGGGTGATGTTTTCTGTGTGAGCGGCGGCAAGAAAAACTTCGAGTTGGCGTAGAGTGTAGTGCATATTTGTAAAGTCGATATCAAAAATCATTATAAGTCATTTTGCCGATAGCATAGCCTTCCCTTACAGTATTGGCAAGCAAGACAAATAACGCGGTGTGGACGTTAATACTGAAAAGGGGTTTTCTATGAGCAATATAGTTTCTGAACGGGTTACCAGCGTGCATCACTGGAATCACACATTATTTAGCTTTAAGACTAGCCGCGATCCGTCATTTCGCTTTGAAAACGGTCATTTCACGATGATCGGTTTAAAACAGGGTGAGCGCAATTTGATGCGTGCATACAGCATTGTGAGTGCGAATTATGAGGATGAACTGGAGTTCTTTAGTATTAAAGTGGCTGATGGCCCGTTAACGTCGAAATTGCAGCAGATCAAAGTGGGTGACGAGGTGCTGGTCAGCCGCAAGCCAACGGGTACCTTAGTGGCTGATAATTTGTTGCCTGGTAAAAATTTATACCTTCTGAGTACCGGTACTGGCTTGGCCCCTTTTATGAGTATTATTAAAGACCCAGAGGTCTACGAGAAGTTTGAAAAAATCGTACTGGTGCACGGGGTTCGTTATGAGAGTGAGCTGGCCTACCAAGACTTTATCCGCAACCACTTGCCACAACATGAGTACTTTGGCGATATTGTCCGTGATAAGTTGGTTTACTATCCCACGGTTACTCGCGAGAAGTTTGCTAATCAAGGACGTCTCACAGATTTGATTCGCAGCGGCAAGTTAATGGCGGATATTGGTTTGCCGGCGCTAAATACTGATGATGATCGCTTTATGATTTGTGGCAGCCCGAGTATGTTAAAAGATACTTGTCGCATGCTTAACGATGCAGGGTTTCAAGAGACCCGTGGCGGTAATTATGGTCACTTCGTTATTGAGCGAGCATTTGTCGAACATTGATGTTGTTTTTGTATTTTTGAAGAGGCCCCTTTTTAGGGGCCTTTTGCGTTATTGCTGGTGTTACTTTTACTGTTCTTGTGACTTCCTCATTAAAGCATACTGATTTTACCTATCAGCTGTTGTCTTTACGGCAGCGTAGCTCTACGCTGACCGGCTTTATTTAGGTAATTATTAGGTCGCAGGCGTTTTATTGTGGAGTCCTAATAGTAGCCTTGTTAAGTTAGCTATTGGCTTAAGTCTAGGCAAGAGAGAGTTATGTTTAAAAAAACGGTATTGCTGTTAACGGTATTGTTATTGGGGCTGGGTGCTTATGTTAAATTTGGCAAGTTGCCGGAGCCCTTACCCGAAAATTCGCAGAGCCGCCAATGGTTAGAGCAGGGGAGTTACGATGTCAGTTATTTTGATGTCACGTTAATTGATGACACTCGTCCTACCCAAAAAAATGGTGATTATAATGGCAGCAGTGAGCGCCATTTAAAAACGCGGATATGGTATTCGGAAAATCTAGTGGGGCCGGCTCCATTAGTCATTTATAGCCACGGTTTTATGTCTTCACGTACTGGTGGCAGCTACCTCGCGGAACATCTTGCAAGTCATGGCTATATTGTTGCGGCAATGGATTACCCGCTTACTAATATGAGCGCCCCCGGTGGGCCGTTGGTGAAAGATGTTGTTTATCAGCCTGGAGACATTAGTTTTCTGATTGATCAATTCTTGTCGTGGGACGCTGAGTTGGGACATCAATTTTACGATCGTATTGATGAGAGTCATATTGGTGTAATGGGCTTATCTTTGGGTGGCATGACCTCTACTTTAGCGGCATTTCATCCTAGTAACGCCGATTTACGTATAGCGGCGGCGGTATCCATTGCCGGCCCAGTGTTTATGTTTGGGCCCGCTTTTTATGAGTCTAGAGATATTCCTTTTATGATGGTTGCGTCACCCATAGATGCAATGATTGATTACGACACCAATGCCGGGACAATATTACCCAACGTGGAGGGGGCGGTTTTGGTGACCATGGATAACGCGTCTCATACAGGCTACGCGACCCCAGGCAGTTATTTGCGGTGGCTTGATAATGCGGATTTGCTGGGTTGTAGCATAGTGACGCGTGGTTTGGAAAAGACCCAAGACGAGTCATGGGCTGAAGAAATAGGCAAGACTGACGAGGGAATATTGCTTGTGCCGCAGTCAGAGCTATGCACGATGGATCCTCTGCCGCCGGCAATGAACCCAATTCGTCAGCAGTGGTTGACCGTCGCAGCCGTCTTTGCATTTTTTGAATCTAAGTTTGCTTTGAGTGAATTGCGACGTCAGGATGCGGGAGAGTATTTGTACCGCATTTATCCTGAAGAAATTCCTGAGGTGAGTGTTTCTCGGGCAATGAGATAGCCTAAAGTGTGTTGATTGCATAAGGTATTCGTTAGGGTTTCCACAAACCTAGATGGACAGTTATATTAAATACTTTTATTCAGCTTGTTGTGATGTTGGCCCCATGCGTAGAAATACAAAAGCGCATTTAAGAGTATTTGCTAAGGAAGAATAACGATGACAGTGGCCTTTTGGTGTGTGTTTATAGCGTGCTTGCTCCCAATATTGACGGCAGGAGTGGGCGGATATTATCGCGGCAAGCAGTTTGGCAAGGCGGATAATAAACACCCTCGTGCACAATATGCCCAGTTAGAAGGGGCGGGTGCAAGGGCATATGCCGCCCAACAGAACGCATGGGAGGCGCTGCCCGTGTTTACGGCAGCGGTGCTTATTGCGCATTTAGCGGGTGTTGACGCGGCTAAATCTGCGATTGCGGCAGAAGTATTTATAGTGGCCAGAGTCTTGTATCCCATTTTTTATATTACCAATAAAGACGCTCTTCGCTCCTTGATGTTTATGGTGGGTTTTGGTGCCTGCATCTCATTATTTGTGATGGCAGCTTAAGGCGAGTGACAGTGATATATAAATGGCAAAGGCTGTTGTGTTTCTTGTTACTGGGGTTTGCATTTTGCACAACTGGCCTAGCGCAAGAGTCCGGCGATGATGAGGGATTGGCAAATGCGGAAGAGTTTCTGCCCGTTGCAGAACCGCCACCACCGCCATCATTATTACGCGCAGAGCAAATAAAGCGCGAAACGTTTGATAGTTTTCCTCGTGGTGGCCCAGATGGTATCGCTGGTCTTGGTGATTGGTGGCTGTCAAATGGTTCTATCTGTGTGGCGGTTAGTGATGTTGACCATCACGCCGGTATTGTTGCTGGCGGCGGTACACTGATTGATGTTGGTCACTGCGTACAAGGCAATGATCAATGGACCTACGCGAATATATTGACAGGTTTGGCGAAAGATACCGCCATTCCGGTCTCAAAGGTCAGTGCACTAATTGACGGCGATCATGCCGATATTGTTACCGTGGGTGAAGGTGATGGTATTCGTCAAACCGTCATTTACCGCTTGCGAGAAGGTGTTGATACGCTCGAGATTGATGTGCGGATTGAGCGGATAGGTGATGGCCGCCCAGTGCAAATGAGCGGTCTGTTTACTTTGTATTCTCAGCGCTCCTTAACCCCATTCAGCCTATCTAGCTATATTCCTGATGCAACCCTCGGTTTTGAGCACCCCGAGATAGATCGCAGTAAAGTGTCGTCGCTATTAGAAGGCATGATGCCCAGTGACTGGAATATTCTAGTGGGTGCAGATACTTATGAAACCAAGATAAGTTATGGCATTCAGTTACGCTCAGCTGAGCTAATTAAAGCCAATGGTAGTCGGCAGCCTTTACCGACATTTTTAGCCGTGTTCCCTGACTACAGTATGCATGGTTGGATGACTAGGCCGCTGTGGTTTCAAAGTGAGCGTTTGACTTGGTTGTCGCTGCTGCAGAACCAGTTTATGGACTTGGAAAAGGACGAGCAGATGCTAGCCAAGTTCAAGGTTTTGCTAGGCGAGCGCGCCGATGTCGCGTCGGTCACGGATCAAATTTACACGGGGCCTAGGTTGCGAGGTTACGCTGATAATTCTGATGTTTCTGTTGCCGTTTGGGACCAAGACGACCGACCCGTGACTCAAAGCAGAATTGCTGCTGATGGCAGTTTTAATATTCGTCTGCCAAAGCATGTGCAATGGGTAAAGATGCAGGCTACGGCGCCGTGGGGGCAAAAAATAACTCGCGAGCTCTCTTTGGCTGATATACGTAACGACAGTGGTCGATGGGCATTTCGTGAAAATGGTGCCCTGCGCTTGCCAAGTGGTATACCGATGAGCCTGCATTTTTTTGGTTTTGGCGATACGGCAACACCAGAATTTGGCAATGACTTACTGGGTTTTACCGAGCAGGGTGTGTCGGTGCCGGGAATGCTGCGACGTAATCGTATTGACTTGGCTGGGGTTGATTCGGATCTCGATCAGGTCGACTTGCCTCCGGGGCAGTATCGGGTGCTGGCGGCGAGGGGGTTGGAATTTGAGGTTAAGGAATATCTACTAACGGTGGTTGCCGGTAAAGTTAGCGAGCTTCCTATTATTCCTTTAAAGCGTATTTGGTATGGCGGCGATTGGCACTCTGCGGATTTACATGTTCATAGCGGGGCAAGTTTTGATTCTATATTACCTTTCGATGAGCGTTTGCGGAGCTTTGTCGCGCAAGGGGCCGAGATCCTAGTAGCCAGCGAGCATAATAGGCTAATTGAGCAGGGTGGGCGAGTTGCTGCACTGGGCTTAGATGGTCGAGTACAAGTGATTACCGGCAGCGAATTGACCGGTATGTCTCGCACCGCTAATGCCCCAATGACGGTAGGTCATAGCAATGCCTTTCCATTAACGGCAAAACCTATGGAATTTGCCGGCGGCAGTCCTGCTGTGGAAAACCGACCGCTACGAGAAGTGATTGCTGGGGTGAGAGAACAGGCTCCGGATGCACTTTTTCAATTAAATCATCCTCGGGCGGCCGACCCGCTTGATAGTGATCTTGCCTACTTTGATCATCTTTCGATCGGTAGCAGCTACGATCCCATGCAGCCCCTAGATAGTGCTAATAATCGTAGCTTATTGATGCCTGATCCGGTTTCAGGTTTTCGTGATATCGACTTTGATGTCATTGAGGTACTTAATGGTGCTGAGTTTGCGGTATATGAGCAAATTCGTGATGACTGGTTTTCTTTGTTAAATCAAGGGGCGCGCCGAGCCGCAACAGGCAATAGTGACTCTCATGGTCTTCGCAGTGTTGTGGCGGCACCTCGGAATTATGTTTATATTCCTGATTCAAATAAACAGCTGCCCTTAGCGGAAGCGGATTTTATTAATGCCGTGCGGGCTGGGCATAGTTTTATGACAACGGGGCCCTTGTTGGCGGTTACGCTTAGAGACGCTTATTCAGACGTTGGCATGGGTGAGACCTTTTCTGGGCAGCGTGGAGAGTTACATATACAAATTGACACAGCTCCGTGGGTCTCGGTAGACACCCTGACGGTGTGGGTGAATGGCGCTATTTACCGGCAGTTAAAGGTTGAGGCTGGCGACCATAAAGTCGTTGAACTTATTGTCGATACGGATTCTTATGTGGTGGTTGAGGTCAGTGGGGTGCCCGGTGCGGTTTACCGTGCGCTGATGCCAGATTTAGCACCATTAGCCTTGAGTAATCCTATATATATTGATGCCAATGGTGACCGGAAGTGGCAAGCACCCAAGGCGATGAACTAGTTTTAGTGTTTACTTGTCTTAAATGCGGGTGCTAAATGTGACGAGTTAACGTGCAGTTTTAAATTAATGCTGTGAATATTGGCATGTTTTTTTTGATAATAGCTGTGTCATGATTGTGGTACAGGCACACAGATCGATGACGAACGAGGGAGTTCACCAATGAATATGACTATAAATGTTAGCCGCTGGGCAACATTAGTAATCGCTGCTGTTTTTGCTACAGCATGTAGTATCGATCCTTATACGGGAGAAGAAAAATCCAGCAATACCGCAAAAGGTGCCGGCTGGGGAGCTTTGGGTGGTGCGGTATTGGGTGCCGCAGTATCGAGTAAAGACGATCGTAAAAAAGGCGCTTTACAGGGTGCTATTGTCGGCGCAGCTGCAGGCGGTGGCTACGGTTATTATATGGATCGCCAAGAAGCTAAGCTTCGTGCTCGCCTAGAAGGTACAGGTGTCGGTGTTGAGCGTGTTGGTGACACCATTAAGCTAATCATGCCTGGTAATATTACGTTTGATACCGGCAGTTCAGCGATCAAGGGTGGTTTCACCGATGTTCTAGATAGCGTTGTGTTGGTGGCTAAAGAGTTCGATAAAACCATTATGCAAATCAATGGTTTCACTGACTCTACTGGTAGTTTTCAAACTAACCAAACATTGTCTGAGCAGCGCGCTGGCAGCGTTGGTCGTTATTTCATGAACCAAGGTGTGGTGGCAAGTCGTATTCGTACCACAGGTTATGGGCCACGAGACCCTATCGCCGATAACAGCACGGCTTCTGGTCGTGAGCAAAATCGACGTGTTGAAATAGAAATGTTACCTACTCAGTAAAAGTAGATGTTTGAAGAAAGGGCGTCATTTTGGCGCCCTTTTTTTGTCTGAGGTTTGTGTTTAAGAGCGCAGCGAGATTTAAGCAATGATCAAAAATACTTATAGAGTAACCCTTGTTTTGGCGGTGGCCCTGTTGCTCGGAGCCTGTGCAGGTTTTAATCCCATAGAAAAGCCGCAGGTGGCAATCACAAACATTAAAATGGCGCCGGCGAATGGTTTTCAGCAAAAGTTGTTAGTGGGCTTGCAGTTGGATAACCCCAATAGTTTTGCAATTAATCTTGGCCGCTTGAGGTATACCTTGGAGTTGCAGGGCCAATCTCTGGCTGGTGGTAGTTTAAATGAGGCGATTAGTTTACCGGCTAGTGGTCAAACTCAGCTGGTTATCCCTGTTGAGGTAAATCTGCTCAATGGCATTGGGGTTTTGAGTAAAATTCTGGGTAATTTACAGTCTGATCTTGATTACAAATTAAGCCTGACCGCTGCGGTAACGAATTTTGGTCTAGGTGATATAACGATTAATAAGGTCGGTAAAGTTGGTATGGGCAGTACTGCGCCGTAATTGGTTACATATTGATAAAAGAACGTGGCAGGGTTCAAGCTGCCACGTAGCACTTATGCCTGTTGAGCGGATGTGCCCTTAGATTTCGAGTTAAGACTGTCGTGGAGGCTAAGGAGTTGTTGAGTTAATTTATGCGATGGCGCGTAATGAATGAGTGGCATTTGCTTGCTACGAGACTCTTTCATTTTTACCGAACTACTTAAATATTGGTCAAAAATAGGCAGCCCTTCTGCTTTCATACTTTCAATAAGCTGGGTTGGCAGGCTGGCTTGAGCTTGAAATTGATTGACAATAATGCCTTCTATGATCAACTCAGGGTTGTGATCCTCGCGAATTTCTTCAACAGTTTCGATTAGTCCTAGCAGTGCACCTTGAGAAAAGCTGTCGCAATCAAAGGGTATTACCAGAGAGTCTGCAGCGATGAGTGCCGACCGACTATAAAAATTCAATGCCGGTGGCGTATCAATATAAATGTGCTCGTATTCTTCCTGTAATTTGTTAAGCGCGTCTCGTAATTTGTAGATTTTATGACGTGTTTCAAGCTCGCGTTCAATAATGGCGAGCTCGGGGTTGGAAGGCATTAAATACAGGTTTTCAAATTCGGTTTCGTAAATACAATCACTGGCGTCTTTGCTTTTACCGAAGAGTGACAGCTTTTGTTTGAAGAAGTCTGCAGCGTTATCTTCTAGATCGCGGAATTGCGGGCCTATTAGGTATTCACTGCTATTGCCTTGGATATCAAGGTCGATGAGTAGGGTTTTAAACCCTTTCCAAGCACTAATTGCGGCAAGGTTACAGCTAATACTGGTTTTGCCTACACCGCCTTTCTGATTGAATATTACCCGCTTCATTACGCTGCCCTAAGAGGTTCTAATAGGAAAAACTAATCCTAGCAGCTCTGGTGTTAAGGCGCTATGGCCCAAATAACAGTTGGCGGGGCTTAGGGGGCGGTTGAATTTTTTTTGCCTATCCATTCGCCGGTACGTAATAAGCCAAAAAGCAGGACGACAATGTAGCCTTCTAGCGGACTGCTGTATTCGCGATGAATATCTTTGTGAAAGATGACACACTCGATGGCATGGGCAATGAGCAGACCTATACCTATCCATGTTAGCCACTGGCTATTTTCGCCCAGTAACGGAAATGCGAAATTAATAGCGAAGGCGATCCAGAAAATGAGCTGGCCAATTTTTAACAGAGTCATCATAAACCTTGAACCTTTCGTTATTCTTCTACGTGGCTGCATAATGCAGTATTGATCTAAGGGCTTCAAGTCCTGTTACAATCTTGTTACTTAACTTTTATTCATTCAGAGACAATTAATATATGTACACGGGAATTGTGCATGGCGCCTACCCATTAGTGGAAGTAGTTCGCAAACCGGGTTTGCACCAGTTATTCATCGATTTACCGCCGGTATTGCTGGAAGACTTAACCATTGGCGCCAGTGTTGGTTTAGATGGCGTGTGTATGACGGTGACGAGTATTGAGGATGGCAGAGTATCTTTTGATGCCATGCAGGAGACTTTATCCCTAACAACACTGGGGAGCTTGGATGTTGGTGATCGGGTAAATGTTGAGCGCTCAGCAAAACAGGGCGCGGAAATTGGTGGGCACAATATTTCTGGCCATGTTGATGGCAGCGCAGAAATTATTGCTATAGAAGAGACTGCAAACAATTGCACAATACGCTTTCAGCTACCCATTGCTTTAAGTAAGTATGTGTTTAAAAAGGGTTTTGTGGGGGTGAGCGGCTGTAGTTTAACGGTGGCGGATTATCAGCGTGAGGAAGCGCAGTTTTCTGTGTGCTTAATTCCAGAGACCTTGCGGGTAACTACATTTGCGGAAAAGCGCGTCGGCGATAAGGTTAATATTGAAGTCGACCGGCAAACTCAAGTGATCGTTGATACGGTTGAGCGAGTCTTGGCCGAGAGGGGATAAATTTGTGGCTCCAGCTTCGAGGGCGCTGGAGCCACAGGTGATTACTCATCTGGCATGAGCTGGTTTATTCTTTCTAATGCATCAACATACTCTGTGACTAAGCGGAAAATAACCGCGCGGGTAGACTCAATATGATTGATTTGACCAACCACTTGCCCCACAGGGTTAAAGGCGACTTTTTGACATTCACCCACTGAGGCGTAGCGTGCTGTACGCCGTATTCCATCACCACTAACCAAGCCTTGTAGTGGCATACCAAGTGGGTCTGGTGTGTCTGCTCTATCCCATGCTGCCGTCCATTCATTTTTCAACATGCGGCACGTTTTTCCCGTCCAAGAGCGTGAGCGTATTGTGTCTTCACTGGACGCGTTTAGTAGCGAGTCTTTTTGTGCTGGCTCAGCGTGGGCTTCTTCCACTGTTAACCATAGCGAGCCTGTCCACACACCGGCGCAACCCATGCTCATTGCTGCAAGCATTTGTTGACCGGTACCGATCCCACCGGCAGCAAGCACGGGCACCGGCGCGGCAGCGGCAACGGCTTGGGGCCATAAAACAACTGAACCTACATCGCCGGCATGGCCTCCACCTTCACCACCTTGGGCTACGATGAAATCCAAGCCTGCGTCTTTATGAGCTTTGGCTTGCTTTACGCGACCACATAGTGCCCCGACTAAGCGTCCACCATCTTGAATCATTTTTACTTTGTCAGCAGGCGGGGTGCCTAGCGCGTTGGCTATTAATTTACATTTTGGGCGGGTCAATGCTTCCATAAGTAAAGGGGTAGCCGTGGCTTCTGTCCAGCCAAGTAAGCCCATGCTGTGAGTGCCGTCAGGCCACTCCGGTACACCGGCATCTGTCAGCAGCTTTTGTGCGAAGTCGATATGCTCCTGAGGGACCATTTTCCATAGTTCTTTTTCAAGTTCTTCAGGACTCATATCCCCCATGCCTTCGTACTTCTGAGGGATAACGATATCGACCCCATAGGGCAGGTCGCCAATATGTTCGTCAATCCAATCTAGCTCTTCCTTTAACTCTTCTGGAGAAAAGCCTACCGCGCCTAAAACGCCAATGCCACCCGCTTTGCTGACAGCGACCACCACATCACGGCAGTGGGTAAAGGCAAAAATGGGATATTCAATGCCGAGCTTTTTACATATTTCGGTATACATTACTACGCCCCTGACTTATTTTGGCGAGGATTACTTGGCGCCATGAGTTTAGGTGTTGAGTATTTCGGATCCCTTAGATGTCGGCAATGGCGTAAGTAATCAATCGCTATTGACTAAAAAGATCAGTATTCTTTTATATTGGTGGCCCTAGGTTTGACTGGCTGACGCAGCGTAAAATGGTAAGTATTGTGACGATTTCGTTAATCCCGTATAGGAATTTCGCTTAAAAATGGACAAAATCCCCTCCATCAGCGCACGTATTTTACTTTTACAGATTCGTCATCGTGCATTGGATACGGAAATAACTGAATTGGGCGCAAACCCCTATCAGAACCAGTTGTTATTGCAGCGCTTAAAGAAGGAAAAGCTGCGTATCAAGGATGAAATACAGTGGTTAAAAGACGAGTTGATACCTGACTTAGATGCCTGAAACGATGGTGTGAAAACCTTTTGTGAGATATTTCTCACGCAAGGTGTTGCTGTTGTCTGCTTTTACTTATTTTAAGAGTGGGCATAATAGGCACTGTCAGGATGACTTGGCGTTCAAAGGATTGGATGCGACAAAGGATGTCAAAATTTTAAAAAGCCGGAGCCGATGCTCCGGCTTTTTTTTGCATTGAGATTCTCCACCAGCTTGCTTAAGCTTGCGCCCCACTAGACCTACCTTCGATATTATCTATTTTTTAGTTACAGAGATGAGAAATGACAGACCGTAACTTTGACGGTATTGCCGAGCGCTTTAAAAAAAATATTTATGGGAATGCCAAGGGTGAGCTGCGCCTTGCTCTGTGTTGGCGAGAGTTGTGCGACAAATTACCAGTGCTAAATAATGGTCAAAATTTGGCGGTTTGGGATGCGGGTGGGGGCCTGGGGCAAATGGCGACACGTATCGCCACGCAGGGACATAGCGTTTTGCTCAATGATATTTCTGCTGACATGCTTACCTTGGCTCGTGAAGACATCGAGACCGCGGGGCTTGGCGCTAATATTGATATTCGACACGCAGATATACAATCATTGGCTACAGATAAGGCGCATCAGTCAGTATTCGATCTCGTGCTATGTCATGCGGTGCTAGAGTGGGTGGCTGATCCAGAGGTGGTAATCAGTGCTTTAGTTGCCGGTATGAAGCCTGGGGGATATTTATCTTTAATGTTTTATAACGTGAATGCCCTTATCTTAAGCAATATGGCGAAGGGCAATCTTTATAAATTACGAGATAAAGCATTTTCTGGTCATCCTGGTGGGTTGACACCGCCATCACCACGCACCCCAGAGCAAGTCATAGATTTATTGCAGCAAGCGGGTGTAGAGGTGATTGCCAAACGTGGAATTCGTCTTGTCTATGATTTAATGCCAAGAGCGGTTAGAGCTGAGCGGAGCCTAGATGACGTTTTGGCGCTTGAGTGGCAATACGGCGCAGACGAGCCATTCTGGGCATTGGGGCGCTATGTTCATCTGCTTTGCCGCTTGCCGCAGTAATTGTTGCGCTTTAGGCTTAGCGGAAGCGAATGCCAAGCTTGTCGTACAGCGCGCCAAGAATCCAAAGTGGGCCAATTAATAAAAACAAAATATCTGTAAAAAATGATGGCTTTTGGGCTTCTTCTTTATGGCCAATGAACTGGAAAACCCAAGCAATAATCCAAATTCCTGCCGCAGGTACCCAAAGAGGAAAGGCAACATAGCTTTGGTAAGTCATGATGCCTGCAGCTATTAATATAACGAAGGGGAGCATCCCTAGTGCTAATCGCCCCGATAAATAACCGTAAAAGAACATGGCGGCAATTAGTATCAGCTGGCCAAGATTTACCGGTGTTCCAGGTATTTGTATCAGCCATAGTAATGCGACAGTGCACACTGCAATTGCAGGTACACACCAATAGTGAATACGCTTATTGCGAGGGTTTTGGTGCGAGCTATTATATTCATCAAGCCATTGAGCAAGCGTGCGCACAGAGGATCTCCACAGAGTAATTAAAACGTATTACGCTAAGTGAATGATGAAGGCGGGTCAATGACTGTGGTAACATATTCCGTCAGGTAGAGAAGGGATTGCCGCCGATGCTTGGCGGCAATATTACTTCAGAACTGAGTGTGATGATGGTTTTATAGTTAACTCAGCAGAGTATGGTCGCGCAATAAAATAAATCTGAGAAGACGATGGATATCAGGCTGAACTTTGTGTTATTTAAACCAAACTTACAAAGCAAGCTGCGATGCCAACGGCGACAATAGCTAATAAGCTGTATTTAGCTGCTAATTCTGCAATGACGCTGGGGTCTTGGTTCTGTACTACTTCTTGTAAATGAGTCATGGTATTGCTCCGTCTGTAAAATATAGTTTGTCTTGATGACGGAGTCAGTATACGAAGAAGCAAGGAATAAGTGGGTTACAGGGATAGGCGGGTTTTGATGATTAAAACGTGGTAGATGCCATTATTTTAATCATTTGGAAAGCTTTGGGTGTGAGTCAAAACAAGCACTTAACACCTCTATTACCGAATGTTTATGTGACGGTTAAGTCAGTGTAATGATGGCGCTATGATTACATTGTTGTAATAAGTATTAAATGCCCTAAATTCATAGGCGAAATTTGTGATTTTAACTGGGCGATAAAGAAAACTCGGTTAATAACTCACCAATTAAAAAGGTTTCGACAGCAATAGCGCCACGAGAAAACCAGTCCTCGGCTTCGGTTTTGTTGCCTACTTCATAAATTAGTATTGGCCATGGCAATGTTGCGAGCTTGCAGTCTGGCGGGACACAGTTCCGATCACAAAAAACTACCTCAGGTTGAAGCTCGGCCAATGCTGCAGATTGCCAATCTGGCCAAGTATCGAAGACAGCACCAAATCGCTCCCAGCCTTCGTGAAGTGCTAGGTGTAATGCTTGTAATTCAAAGCTGATTAAAACGCAGCGTGATGCGACAGGTCTAAGGGCGTTAATTATGGCGTTGACCACAATGTGCTCACCAAACTGGGTGAGGCTCTCTTCTTTTATTTCAACGTAGGCATTAACGTTGGGGTTGAGCTCAAGCAGTGCAACAATATCACTTAGCCTGCACATGGGGTTTTTTGCGAAAGTCTCGCCAAAGCGAAGCTGCTCACTGGCGTGAAATGTATCCAGTTCGCTCGCGTTATATTCCCAGATAAGCCCTTCGCGTTGGCACATTCGCTTTAACTCGGCATCGTGAAAAGCAAAGGGCACATGGTCGGCGCTGAGCTGGATGTCTAACTCTATATTTATTGCGCCGGCTTGGATCGCCTGCTCAAAGGCGATAAGGGTGTTTTCTGGGTAGTGTTGACGCCAGCCGCGGTGGGCGACAAAATTTCCTGCTTGCATAAAAACAGCACCGCAATTTGAATTTCACCACAGTATCCGATTTATTCTGCTTAGAATAAAGGCCGTCGTTGCCGTTTCTATAAAAGCCTAGCAGGCAATGACTATTGCTATTGGAATTGCGGGCATATAATGCGACCTTAGTTAAATTATTGGGAGAGCTTATGTCTGTGGTATCGGTAAAAGCCTTGTTAGCTGGGCAATGTGAGCCAGGATGTGAAGTAACCGTTAGAGGGTGGATTCGCAGTCGGCGAGACTCGAAAGGTGGTTTTTCATTCTTAGCGGTGCATGACGGTTCTGCACATGCCGCGATACAAGTTGTCGCCCCTGCAGAACTGGATAATTACGATGCCGACGTTCTGAAATTAACGGCAGGGTGCTCGGTTATTGCCAGCGGTGAACTCGTTGCGTCTCAGGGGAAGGGGCAGGCCGTTGAAATTCAGGCCAAGCATATTGAGGTTTGCGGCTGGGTCGACGATCCCGATACCTACCCCATTGCAAAAAAACGTCATAGTTTTGAGTATTTGCGTTCAGTTGCGCACCTTCGGCCTCGCACGAATACCTTTGGAGCCATTACACGGGTGCGGACGGTGCTTGCCAATGCGGTACATCGTTATTTTTATGAGCGTGAATTTCAATGGGTTAACTCACCCCTAATAACAGCAAGTGATTGTGAAGGTGCTGGCGAGATGTTTCGTGTTAGCACTTTAGATTTAATGAATTTGCCACGCACTGATTCTGGCGACATCGACTTTAGTGAAGACTTTTTTGGTCGGGAGTCGTTTCTCACCGTATCGGGTCAGCTCAACGCAGAAGCGTATTGCCTAGCAATGTCCAAGGTTTATACCTTTGGGCCTACTTTTCGGGCAGAAAACTCCAATACCAGCCGCCATCTTGCTGAGTTTTGGATGGTTGAGCCTGAAATTGCGTTTGCAAACCTTGATGATGATGCCGCGCTAGCTGAAGATTTCTTACGTTATTTGCTATCTGCCGTTTTAGAGCATTGTGAAGATGACTTGGCGTTCTTCAATCAGTTTGTCGACGACGGTGTGCTCGCGCGCTTACAAAAAGTGGCCCACACCGGGTTTGAGCGTATGGATTACAGCGAAGCCATTAAGATTTTAGAAAAGTCAGGGAAGAAATTTGAGTTCCCGGTACGTTGGGGCTTAGATATGCAGTCTGAGCATGAGCGTTATTTGTGTGAAGAGCACGTTGGCGGGCCGTTGATCGTGACAAATTATCCCAAGGATATAAAAGCGTTCTACATGCGCATGAATGATGATGAGAAAACCGTTGCCGCCATGGATGTATTAGCGCCAGGAATAGGAGAAATTATTGGTGGCAGTCAGCGTGAAGAGCGCTTAGACGTGCTTGAGCGAAGGATGCTTGAGCAAGGTGTAGAGGGTATGGAGTGGTACCGCGATTTACGTCGTTATGGGACCGTGGCGCACGCGGGTTTTGGATTGGGTTTTGAGCGGTTGCTGAACTATATTACCGGTATGGAAAATATTCGTGACGCGATTCCATTTCCACGTACCCCGAAGCATGCAGATTATTAACAGTCCGTTATTGAATTAACGCTGGCGCTTTAAGTCTGTCGACGGCGTTATTAACTATGCAGCTTCTTAATTTTACGCTTTGCCACTCAAAGCCACGCTTGGGCTTATTTATCTACGAGGAGAATAGCCCGAGTTTCCTCATCTAATATATCCGCTAGCGTGTACGGCTTCAGAGTGTCAATAAACGCTTGGAGGGCATCCTCCAGCACACCTTTTAATTTACAGCTCCTGATAATACGGCAGGGCTGCTCCTTACAGTCTATGGGTTTTAGGGTAGTTTCAAATTGCTTTAAAACATCAACTAATGAGATTTTTTTTGCGGGCATGCATAGACGTATACCGCCGCCTTTTCCTCTTATTGCCTCAATATATCCCAGACGAACTAAATGCATCACCACCTTAGATACATGGTTAGATGAAATATTGTAATAGGTGCAAATATGTTGAATGGTGCTTAATTGCCCTTCAGGTAAGTGCCCCAAAAAAATGAGCGTGCGAAAGGCGTAGTCAGTTTGCTTGCTAAGTTTCATCGTTAGAGCTTGCGTTTTATTAAAAGGTGAGCGTATTATACCCTTTTTTAAACATGCATTAAAATTGCATCTTATGTAAAGGGCGTCATTATGACATCGTTATACGAGCGGATTGGTGGTGAAGCTGCAGTCGATAAAGCCGTAGATATTTTTTACGATAAAGTTATCGCTGATGAGCGAATTAGTGCTTTCTTTGAAAATATTGACATGTTTGCCTTGGCGAGAAAGCAAAAGCTATTTTTGACCATGGTCTTTGGCGGGCCAAGTGATTACAGCGGTGACGATATGCGCACAGCGCATGCGGGTATGGGGATTAATGATGATCAATTTAATGCCGTGGTAGAAAACCTAGCGGGCACGTTGAGCGAGCTAGGTGTCAGTGCAGATGATATTGGTGAGGTTGCTAAAATTGCCGATAGCGTTCGCGATGAGGTATTAAATCGCTAGGGCTTGGCGAGAAAGTGTGACTCGATTTTTTCTCTCGTAATCGAGTCACACAACTAGCTGGTCTATTTAAACCATTAGGATTCTATACAAGCAAAAACATGAGCTTGCGTTGAAAGTCATCAAGCTCCGATGTTTTCACCTTCACTAGTTGGTCTAGCTGGAATGACTGTTTATCGTTAAATAGGCGCAGTGCATCCGCATCAAAACTGAGTTTTTCTGGGATAGTGCGCGCTTCTACGAAACCACTGATTCCGGTTTCCAGTAATTCAACGGTAAAGCCGCCGCCATTCACGTGGGCGATCCGTGCATCGTAAACGGTGTCTGACGTGTTTTGCGCCAAATATTGATATTGCAGCCACTGCTCCATTTGCTTACTTGCTTGCCGGCCATTGCGAATACGCTCTTGCAGCGCAGCGAGCTCTTCTTCATCGGGAAGGCTCAACTCTTCGTTGTTTAACTTGGCTCGAATACACCGCTGTACCAGCAGGTCGCTATACTTGCGAAGTGGCGACGTGAAGGTGGTGTAGGATTCAAGGCCCAGCCCAAAGTGTGGCAGGGGCGAGCTGCTAATATTTCCGGGTTGTAGCATACGTGCGAAAATACTTCGCAAAGGTAGCGAGGATTCACTCTTCTCACTAGCTTTGATGAGTGCGATATAGTTTGGTAATTGTCCGAAATCACTATCGGCCAAGTCGGGGATCTCTTTACGAAGAACCGCGCGAATATTCTCGTAGCGATCTTCTCGCAAGCCTGCGTGACAGACATAGAGTGATGGAGAATCCGCTAGCCATACCGCCGCGCTGCGGTTTGCCGCTAACATGCATTCTTCAACTAAGCGATGAGCGTCATTGCGTTCGACCTTGCTAATACTTTCAATTTTGCGTTGCTCATTGAGCTTGAAGTGAAAATCCGCTTGTTCAGGCATCATTATATGATGTTCGCTGCGATAGTTTCGCAGCGCTTGGCTCGCGGCGTATAAATCCGATAAACAAGCTTGTTCTAAGTCTACGGTTTTGTGGATATGAGCGTGAACATCGTTGTAATTTAGCTTGGCGCGCGAGCGAATCAGCGCTTCACTGAATTCAATATCACTGATTTCTCCCTGATGGCTAACTTGAACAGAGCATACGATCGCTGCACGATCTTCATTTGCCATCAGTGAACAGCTGCCCTGTGATATCGGGTTTGGCAACATGGTTTGAGTGAAGCCGGGCAGGTATACGGTATTGGCGCGTTGTTTTGCGGCCAGATCCAGAGGGCTGTCTGGGGATATGAATGCACTGGGGTCAGCGACGGCCACATTTAACTGCCAGCCGTTTTCGTTTGCTTCTGCCCACAGGGCATCGTCGATGTCTCGAGTTTCTGCCGAGTCGATGGTGATAAACGGGGTGTCGCGGAGGTCTTTGCGTACTTCAGCGCGGCTGTCTTCGCCAATGCTGCAGTTGTTAGGCCAATCTCGTGGCAGTTTAAATTTGCGTTGGATGTACTTTCCTTCAACACCTACATCGCTGGGTTTGCCGATATTCTCCAGGACTTTGACCTGTGATTTGCCATCGCGAAAGGGGTGCTGTGCGACTTGGCAGTACAAAAAGTCGCCCTCGCTGCATTTTTTGCGCTGCGAAGGTGGAATGAACAGTAATTTGTTGAAGCGAGGTAAATCAGGCTCAACAAAGTGGCCCTGACCTCGGACCACATAGCGACCAGTAAAGCAGTCTAAGGGGCTGTCCAGCAGCTTTTCTAGCTCGGCTTTAAACTTACCTTTGTCATCGGTATGGACTGTGATTTTTACTCGGTCACCCGGAAAGACACGCTGCATGTCATCGGGGGCGAGAAAGACATCACGGCCGTCATCTAAACGAACAAAGCCAAATCGTCTTTGGCTGCCGCGAACCTCGCCTTCGCCTTGGTCTTTGGATTCTATAATTTTGGATTTCAGCTGATTTAACTGCTGCAGGGCATTTTTGTCGAGCATGAATCAATGGTACCTGTAATCGGATCGCTAAAAAGGGGTACAGGGTAGCGGAAATGTGTGACGGAGTCTTCCGATATCACCGCGATAACGGTTGACAATGATAGCCATCGCTTTTAATAATCAAGCTACGCTGTGTTGTATGGATCGGTCTATTGCCGTTACGCTTTTGTTGCCTTCGGGCTTACAGTCAAAAAATCTTTGCGCGCTGGTTTTATTTAGCTTCGCGACAACAGCGCTACGCCTTATTAAGTGCTTGTGCTCACTTCTCCTTTGTTTTTCTTTTCCGGTTTCCTAAACAACTGTTTTTGACAGTGTTGGGTGCTGGCCTTTATTTTTGTTGCCAACAGAGAGTGTCCTATGGAAAAAATCTTTGTTCTTGATACCAACGTATTGCTGCACGACCCCATGGCGCTGAGCGCCTTCCATGAACACCGAGTGGTTATACCAATGACCGTGCTGGAGGAGTTGGACCATATCAAGGACAGGCGCGACAAAGATGTGAGTCGCGAAGCGAGAATAGCGATTAATGCAATCGACAAAATTCTCTTTAATGCGAGCCCCAAGGCGATTCAAGAGGGCGTGCCTATTCCCAACGCGCGGGGTGGGGATGATGTTGGCAGCTTGGCGATTTTTCCTGATCAGCTCATTAACCATGACGTTCCCGCACCTTACTTAGATGGCAGTCAGCAGCAGGCGAATGACAACCGCATTATTAATGTGGCATTGCACTTACAAGTAAAAAGTCCCAAGGCTTACGTATGCTTGGTGACCAAAGATATCAATATGCGCCTAAAGGCCAAGGGCTCGGGCTTAGAAAACGTAGAGGATTACCGCAAGGATAGAGTCCTTGATGATATTCAGTACATGGCAAAGGGTTACGAGCATTTGCCCGGTAATTTCTGGGGGCAGGTAGACAAGGTTGATACCCTGAGGGACGGCGGTCAGACCTTGCACGTTTTAAATCGCTCGGTGCTGCCAAAAGTGCATATCAATGAGTTCCTCTACGACGACAGCGGTTTTGCCGGTATGGTTAAGTCGGTTGATGAGGACAAGCTTGAATTGCAGGATTTGAGTCGAGATCAGCTCATGCATCAGCGTATGTGGGGGCTAAGTCCTCGTAATTTTGAGCAAGCCATGGCCTTCTTTTTGATATCTAGGCCTCATATTGATATGACGGTGCTAACAGGGCCAGCGGGTTCTGGTAAAACCTTGATTGCATTAGCCTATGGTTTACATGCCATTTTGGAAGAAAAGCGTTTTGATAAAATGATTGTGGCCCGCTCTACGCCACCCATGGCAGAAGATATTGGCTTTCTTCCAGGCACAGAGGAAGAAAAAATGGCCCCTTGGCTGGCCGCATTTGAAGATAACTTAGAGGTTTTGCACGGCACGGATGAGTCGCCTTACAGCAGTATTGAGTACGTGAAAGACAAGGCAAATATACAATTCAAGTCTTTGAATTTTATGCGGGGACGCTCGTTTAACAATGCCTATATTGTGATTGACGAAGCTCAGGGGCTGACTCAATTTCAGCTGAAGTCCATTATTACGCGGGTTGGTGTCAACTCAAAGATTGTTGTGCTGGGTAACCTTGCCCAGATTGACAATAAATATATCTCGCCGCTAACGTCTGGTCTTACCTACTTGGTAGAGAAGAGTAAAAACTTTGAGCATGCGGGTGTTATGCACGTAAATGGTATTGAGCGTTCACGCCTAGCGGCGTTTGCAGAGGAGAACCTTTAGCGCATCTTTAACGGTTTTTACGGCGCGGTACTAGGGCTGCGCCGTAAAACCTTGCTTTTTTGGGATGTCAATATGGTGATATACGGCTATTGCTGGTTTGTATACTGCGGTAGTTTGTGAGTTTCTAATACCAAATTTGGCACCTCACTATGACACTTATTCAGGAGCAGCGAGACGGGCGCCCAGCGGTCCCTGAAAACGCCTTAGAGCTCTTAACTGAAATGCAAAAAATAGCTTTACGCCGTATCGAGAATTTTGGCTGGACCTTAAAGTTCATTCGTCAGCCACGGTTTGAGCCGCCTTTGGTTGTGGTTGAGAATTCGACTGGGGTGAATATCGGGGTGCTAGAAGAAGATGGCGGCGTTAATTTGAGCCCAAGAATCGTATTGCGTGAGTAATGTTAATTAAAAAACTTAACAACCTGCTCATTGGGGTCACGGCTTGCATTGCTCTCATTGAGTTTTTCTAGGTAACGTTGCCAAAGTTCGTCATGTTGTTCGCATAACTCCCTTAAATATCCCCAAGAAAAAATACCACTGTCGTGACCGTCACTAAAAACCAGTTGTAGGGCGTAGTTCCCAACGGGAATCAGTTCGGTAATGTGGACGTTAATTTTGCCAACTTGTAAGGTTTCCTGCCCTGCGCCATGACCTCTTACTTCTGCAGAGGGGGAGTGCACTCTTAAAAACTCGCTCGAAAGAGAAAATTGCTCGCCGTTGGCATAGCTAATTTCGAGTTGCTGAGATTTTTTGCGAAATTTTATATTACTTGGGTTGGTATTGAGTGGGGCGCCCATTTCATATTACCCGTGTCGATGAAGGTGTCCAAGTAAGATCCCCGCCATTTTTCAATGGCGGGTTCGGTGTTGCTAGCTAATATTTTTACAGGATGAAGCGGCTCAAGTCTTCATCTTTCGCCAACTCACCGAGCTGCTCTGATACGTAGTCACAGTCTATTGTGACAGCTTCTTTGTCGCTGGCGTCAAAGGAAATACTTTCCAATAGGCGTTCCATTACCGTATGCAGGCGGCGGGCACCGATATTTTCGGTGCGCTCGTTCACTTCCCAAGCGGTTTCAGCAATTCGACGAATACCGTCTTTGCTGAACTCAACCTTCAAGCCTTCTGTGCCAAGAAGTGCTTGGTACTGCTCCGTCAACGAGGCGTGGGGCTCGGTGAGAATCCGCTCAAAGTCTTCAGGGGTGAGTGCTGACAATTCCACCCGAATCGGCAGGCGTCCCTGTAGCTCTGGGATTAAGTCCGAAGGCTTGCTGAGATGAAAGGCGCCAGATGCGACAAATAATATGTGGTCAGTGCGAATGACGCCGTGCTTAGTGCTGACCGTGCAGCCTTCGATTAATGGCAGTAAATCTCGCTGCACCCCTTCACGAGAAACATCCCCGCCACTTGTTTCTTGGCGTTTGGCGACTTTGTCGATCTCGTCTATAAAGACAATACCGTTTTGCTCGGCAGCTTCGAGGGCGCGGGTTTTCAGGTCTTCTTCGTTGACAAGTTTAGCGGCTTCTTCATCTTGGGCTTGCTTCAGGGCAGCCTTGACGCTCATGCGGCGTGTTTTCTTTTTGTCATTGCCCAGTTTAGAAAACATACCCTGCAGCTGGCTGGTCATTTCTTCCATGCCGGGCGGAGCCATGATTTCTACGCCGACGGGGGTGGCGTTCAGCTCAATATCAATTTCGCGATCATCAAGCTCGCCTTCGCGCAATTTTTTGCGGAATAATTGCCGGGTGTTATCGCTGCGATCGTCGCTGTCATTTTCTCCTCGAGCGGGAGGGAGTAGGACATCGAGTATGCGTTCTTCGGCGGCATCAGCGGCCCGGTGGGCAACTTGCTCCATTGCCTGTTCGCGATAGAGCTTGATAGCGACATCGACTAGGTCACGAATAATAGATTCTACGTCGCGGCCAACATAGCCAACTTCCGTGAACTTGGTGGCTTCAACCTTGATGAACGGCGCATTGGATAATTTTGCCAAGCGGCGGGCTATTTCGGTTTTACCGACCCCGGTGGGGCCAATCATTAAAATGTTTTTTGGCGTAATTTCATCACGCAATGATTCTTCTAATTGCATGCGGCGCCAGCGATTGCGTAGTGCGATGGCAACAGCGCGTTTAGCATCATTCTGGCCGACAATGTGTTTGTCGAGTTCGTGAACAATTTCACGGGGTGTCATAGTAGACATCAAGTGCTCCGAGGGCGCGGTGGCGCCTTAGTATTCTAGTGATTCGATGGTGCGGCTGTGATTGGTGTAAATACAGATGTCGCCGGCAATGGTTAAGCCTTTTTCCACGACGTCGGCCGCGCTTAGCTCCGTGTTATCCATAAGTGCGCGAGCAGCAGCTGTTGCGAAAGAGCCTCCCGAGCCAATGGCGATCATATTGTCTTCTGGCTCTATGACATCGCCGTTGCCACTGATGACAAGGGTGGTTTCTTTGTCGGCGACAATTAGCAGTGCTTCAAGTTGGCGTAGTGAGCGCTCGCTGCGCCACGCTTTAGCAAGTTCAACCGCAGCGCGGACTAATTTGCCTGAATGCTTTTCGAGTTGGGCTTCAAATAGTTCGAACAACGTGAAGGCATCGGCGGTGCCGCCGGCAAAACCAGCCAGAACTTGGTCTTTATAGAGGCGGCGAACTTTACGGGCGTTACCTTTCATAACGGTATTGCCCATGGTGACTTGGCCGTCGCCACCAATGACAACTTGATTATTGCGGCGAGCTGAGAGAATTGTGGTGCCGCGAAACTGTTCCACGCGGGACTCCTTCTTAGTAATAAAATGGGTTGAATCGGGTTTTATTGATCGTTCTTGTTAAACAAAGGTGGGGGCGCCCTCGACGATTTCAAGGGCGGGTTGCCAATAGCTCGAAGGCTATTTCTTTTGGCGAATAACTAGGGTGTCTATGCTTTCATTGATGAGCTTTGTTCGCGCATCAGTTAGGGTGTTGTGAGATTGAAAGGGGCCAACATAGACGCGGTGCCAGCGATCACCGTTGGCTTCTACCGATTCTACTTTAGCATCTAGGCCGAGAATAAGGATTTGAGCTCGGCGGCGATCGGCGTCCTCTCCCTGACGAAAAGAGCCTGCTTGTAATATATAGCGTTCGTCGCTGATGTCTTCTTTGATTACGGGCGGTTTATTAACCGTTTTGACGGGTGTTTGCGGTTTTGGCTTGGGGCGTTGCTCGTCAGTAACAATGACCTCTCGCTCAGGTAAGACAGTAAAGAAATCAAACTTGGTGTTTGAGCTGACATTCTTTTTGTCTTGCAAGGCTTTTTCTTTGGCGGCAGCAGCCTTGGTTTCAGCAAGCTTTTCGCGCTCTGGTTGAGTGCTAATGATGGTTGAGTAAACTAATACTGAGCAAATAATGCCGCCGGCAAAGCCACTACCAAAGAGTGCGAAGCCGGGAAACCCCGAGCGCGCAGGGCTACGGGTTGCGCCGCGTGTTGTTTTTTTTTGCGTTGCCATACTTTACATTTCCTCTGGGGCGGAAACCCCCAGCAGTGTCAATCCATTGTGTAGTACCTGCTTAATTGCACAGGCTAATGTAATACGAGCATCACGCAGGGCTGTGTCTTCTCCCAGCATTTTGTGAGCGTTGTAATAAGTGTGGAAATCACCCGCCAACTCTCGTAAATAATGCGCCAAGGCATGGGGCTCAAATTGGGCTGCGGCATTACCTAGTATTTCAGGGTAGCGTGACAATTTGACCAGCAAATCTTTTTCAACGTCGTGACTGAGTACTGATATTTGCTTTAAACCCTGCTCAGGAGTCCATTTTTCTCCCTGATCGCTGAGTTTACGCAAAATACTGGCAACTCGCGCATGGGCGTACTGAATATAGTAAACCGGGTTATCTTTGCTTTCAGATTTGGCAAGCTCTAAATCAAAGTCAGTGGCTTGATCAGCCTTGCGCATAATGTAAAAAAAGCGCGCCGCATCATTGCCAACATCATGTCTAAGTTCGCGCAGGGTGACAAATGAGCCCGAGCGGGTAGACATCTGAACTTGCTGATCTCCGCGATACAGTGAAACGAACTGTACCAGTCTCACAACAAGTTTGTCCGGATCTATGTCTAGCGCTTGAAGAGCGGCTTTCACGCGGGCGATGTAGCCGTGGTGGTCTGCTCCCCAAATATTCACCACAGTATCAAAGCCACGCTCAAACTTGTTGAGGTGGTAGGCAATGTCAGAGGCAAAATAAGTTGTTTGGCCATTGTCACGTTTTACAACACGATCTTTGTCGTCGCCAAAACGAGTCGACATAAACCAGAGTGCGCCGTTGCGCTCTTCAATGTAGCCGTTGTCCTGAAGTTTACGGATTGCGCGGTCAACTTGGTCGGGGTCTTGGGTTAAGCTGCGCTCAGAAAACCATTCTTGGTATTCAATGCCAAACTCAGCAAGATCACTGCGAATATCTCCTAAGATGGCATTTAAGCCTTTATCAAAGGTGATGCTGTAATTGTCGCCAAGTAATGCCTTAGCGTTATTGATCAACCCGTCTATGTGCTTTTCTTTGTCGCCTTCAGGCGCGTCATCACAAACGTTAGCAAAGGCGTCTTCGGCGCTGCAATGCAAAATTTTACCGTGTTCCGCTAATAGCTCGCGGCCGTAATCGGCAATGTAATCGCCTTGGTAGCCATTGCTTGGAAAGGTGATGTTCTCGCCACAGGCTTGTAAGTAACGCAGCCAAACACTGGTGCCAAGGATGTCCATTTGGCGGCCGGCATCGTTTACATAATACTCGCGGCAGACCTTATTACCAGTTGCTTCCAGCATATTGGCAACACTGTCGCCGTAAGCGGCACCGCGGCCGTGGCCGACGTGGAGCGGTCCAGTTGGGTTGGCTGAAACAAATTCTACTTGAATAGATTTTCCGTTTGCTGCTCGGCGGCCAAAGTTTTCGCCCTGTTCAAAAATGTCGTGAAGCACTTGAAAGTTACTTGCTTCATTAATAAAGAAATTAATAAACCCAGGGCCAGCAATTTCTACTTTAACTATATCGTTGTTATCAGGTAGGGCATCAACAATTTGTTGTGCGATGGCGCGGGGGTTAGATTTTAATGGCTTTGCCAAGGTCATCGCGATGTTGCTGGCGAAATCGCCATGAGTTTTGTCGCGGGTATGCTCTACCTGAATGTTAGTTTCCAACTCGTCTGGCCACGACTGGGCCGTGCGAAGGGTTTGCAGGGCTTGTTGGATATAGTGGGCGACTTTCTCTTTCATGGTGTGGCAGAAGCTCTTTGGTCAAAACACGGTCGCGTATTATCGCTGTTTAGCTTGCTCGCCGCCAGTCTTGAGGTGTTTCTCATGGCGGTCAATTCTGATTAAAAAAGATCAATAGGGTCTACATCGACCGACCATCGTAGGTTTTGAGGTTTGCGCAATTGGTCGCCAATCTCGCAGGCAGCATGAAGATGTTGGTGCAATAAGCTGCGGCGCTCGGACTGCAGAATCAGAGCAGCGCGAAATCGCCCAGCTTTTCTTGCCATTGGGGCGGGGAGTGGGCCAACAATGCTCCAAGCGGTGTCGCCAGTGGGTAATGCGTTTATGATTTGGCTAAGAAATGCCTCGGCACTTTCCAGAGATACTGCGTCAGCGCGAATAACGGCGCTGAAGCTAACGGGGGGGAGTGAGAAAAGTTTTCGCTCTGCGAGCAGCTGCTGGGCAAAAGGTTGGTAGCCTTGATTGACCAGTGCCTGCAGCGCTGGGTGGTCAGGACAATGGCTTTGAATGTAAACCTTGCCTGGTTTATTGGCGCGGCCGGCGCGGCCAGCTACTTGGATGAGTAATTGGCCGCTGCGCTCTGGGCCGCGGAAGTCGGCGCTAAATAAGCCACCATCAATGTCGATAATGCCCACTAAGGTGACATCGGGGAAGTGGTGCCCCTTTGCCAGCATTTGGGTGCCCACTAGAATGCACGGTTTGCCGGTATGGATGTCATCAATAAGCAGCTGCATACTGCCTTTTGCTGAGGTGGTGTCGCGATCAATGCGAATAATCGGCACATCGGGAAAGTGTTGTTTCAAGCTTAATTCAAGGCGTTCGGTGCCTGGCCCTTGAAAAATAAGTTCATGATTGTGGCACTGTGGGCAGATGGTGGGGAGTGTTTCGGTAGCGCCACAGTGATGGCAGCGAAGCTCTCGCCGACCAAAATGGACGGTTAGTGTTGCGTCGCAGGCTTGGCAGTTTGCCAGCCAGCCGCAGCTATGACATTGCAGCTGTGGTGAAAAGCCTCGTCGGTTTAAAAAAATGAGGGCTTGATTGCCTTCGTTTAGCGTTTGGGCAGTGGCATCTAATAATGATTTGCCAAGCCCGGCGTCGAGCGTTTCGTTGCGAATATCGAGCAAGTGTACCTTGGGAGCATTTGCGCCACCGGCGCGTTCACGCAGCTCGAGGAGTTGGTAGCGGCCTAATGCCACATTATGAAGACTATCTAAACTTGGTGTTGCGCTACCTAATACCACGGGACAGCAATGGTCTGAGCCACGTTTTACCGCAATATCTCTAGCAGAATAGCGCCATCCATCTTGTTGCTTGTAGGAGGCATCGTGTTCTTCATCAACAATAATAAGCCCAAGTTTATGGAAGGGGGTTAGAACGGCAGAGCGGGTGCCGAGTAAAATTTTATGCTCGCCGGACTGTATTTTTTTCCAATTTTGAACACGCTCGCTGTCGCTTAAGCCCGAGTGCAGGGTGCTGACATTAGTGGGAAAGCGTTGTTCAAAGCGTTGCAAGGTTTGAGGTGTAAGGCCAATTTCAGGAATAAGAACCAGTGTTTGTTCGCCGCGACCAAGGCAGTCTTCAATGGCGCGTAAATACACCTCGGTTTTGCCACTGCCGGTGACGCCATCGAGCAAAAAGCGGTCAAAGCCGCCAAGCGCTTTGGAGATCGCTTTCACTGCGTGATCTTGTTCTGTATTTAAGCTTAGTTTGGTTGACGGTGTTGATGTTGCCGCCGCGAGTGGTGCTTCGGCCTTGCTTAGATAGCCACCATTAATAAGATTGTTTAATACGGTATTGCTATAGCCTAAATCTTTTATTTGGCGGCGAGAGAGTCGCCCAGATTGCTCGATAACAGCTAGCAAACTTTGCTGTTGGTGAGCGCGAGAGGGTAGCGGGGGGAGATTTGTAATGTCGTCGCTGCATTGCCAATATTGTGCGGGCTTCTCTTTTGCCGGCTCAGCTTTGCGCAGCGTAATGGGTAATAATTGTTGAAAACACTCGCCGACAGGGTGGTGGTAGTACGCTGCGGCCCAGAGGCCCAGTTGTATAAGGTCTGGTGGCAGGCAAGGAGACTCGTCTAAAGCCTTAATAACCGACTTCATTTTTTGTTTGGCAATGTCGCTATTGGTCGGTGTGGCAAAGATAACCCCCACTAAGCGTCTTGGCCCAAAAGGCACGCTGACTCGCATACCCACTTTAGCCTCTTGCTGAAGGGTGTCAGGCCACAGATAGTCGAAGCCACGACGCAATGGGCAGGGAACGGCAACAGTGACAAATTTCGGCATGGCAGGGTTATCAGTACGGCGAAAAGTTGCAGTGTATAAGAAATCTGTCGCCGATAAGAGCAGCCTTTTTGTGGCTTGTGCGTCTTAACTTGCTTATTGAGGTATTTCTGTTAATATTCGCCGCCTGAATTTCAAGCTAGTTTTGAAGCTTGTCAGCCCTGCGCGGTGCCCGGCAAAAGATCGGGTGGCGGCGACCATTGAGGAAAGACCCATGAAAGCAGATATCCACCCGAATTATGTTTCTATTAACGTAACGTGCAGCTGTGGTAACGCCTTTGAAACGCGTTCAACCCTTGGTGAAGCACTTCACGTTGACGTTTGTTCAGCCTGCCACCCGTTCTACACCGGTAAACAGAAAATGCTGGATACTGGCGGTCGTGTTGATCGTTTCCGTAAGCGTTTCGGCAGCCGTGGTACCACTAAAGCGTAATCTCGCAGTAGTGCTTAGTGGTCTGCTATATGCAGCCACGCTAAGAAAGTGCCTGGTTAGTAACTTGACCGGGCATTTTTGTATTTAGCTTTTGCTCTGGTGAGCATGTAAATCAGATGTCGTGTCAGTGGCGGGTGAATTCGCCCAATCTTGTCGGTGTAGTATTGCAGCGATAATAAGTACCGCCATAATCATTCGCAGCTAAGTGCTGCTAAACGCGAGTATTGTTATGTTTGGCTAAATACGGCCTTGTCATACTACTGTTATCGTCAGCGCGAATACTTTTACAACAGCTTTAACACCCTTTGTGAAAAAGCAAAAATTGGGAAATAAAGAATGTCCAAAGATGTGAAACAGGCGGCTCTGGATTACCACTCTCTCCCTTCACCGGGCAAAATTGGCATTATGCTGACCAAACCTGCGGAAACGCAGTACGATTTGTCGTTGGCATATAGTCCTGGCGTTGCAGAGCCAGTGCGTGAAATCGCCAAAGATCCGATAAATGCTTATAAATACACCAGCAAGGGTAATCTTGTCGCGGTCATTTCTAATGGCTCCGCTATTTTGGGCTTGGGTAATCTCGGGCCGCTGGCTAGTAAACCGGTTATGGAAGGCAAGGCCTTGCTGTTTAAGCGTTTTGCTGACATTGATTCAATAGATATTGAGGTTGATGCTGAAGATAGCGAGGCGTTTATCGATACGGTAAAACGCATTGCGATTACCTTTGGCGGTATAAACCTAGAAGATATTAAAGCGCCTGAATGTTTTGAAATTGAGCGAGTGCTTAAAGAGCAGTGCCCAATTCCGGTGTTTCATGACGACCAGCACGGCACAGCCATTGTGACCGCCGCAGGGATGTTGAATGCCCTCGAAATCCAAGGCAAGAATATTGAAACCGCCAAAGTGGTTTGTCTTGGCGCGGGATCAGCAGCCATTGCCTGTATGCGTCTACTTGTTAGCGTGGGCGCAAAGTACGAAAATATTTATATGATTGACCGTCGCGGGGTGATTTACCCAGGTCGTGCGGGCTTGAACAAATATAAAGAAGAGTTCCAGAACGATACGGATGCGCGCACCCTGAGTGATGCAATCAAAGATGCAGACGTGTTTGTTGGTCTATCGGGCGCTAATTTATTAAGCGGCGACATGTTGAAATCTATGGCGCCAAAGCCCATCGTGTTTGCGTGTTCAAATCCTGACCCAGAAATACAGCCTGAGCTGGCGCTGTCTGTTCGGGATGATGTCATTATGGCCACAGGGCGTTCGGACTACCCCAACCAGGTCAATAATGTTTTGGGTTTCCCCTTTATTTTTCGCGGCGCCCTAGATGTGCGTTCAACCGCAATAAATGAAGAAATGAAAATTGCCGCTGTACATGCACTGCGTGAATTGGCAAAAGAGCCAGTACCACAAGTAGTGATGGATGCATGCGGTGTTGACGAGCTGACGTTTGGTCCAGACTATATTATTCCAAAGCCAGTAGATCGCCGCTTGTTGGGCAAAGTCTCCGCCGCTGTGGCGCAGGCTGCCGTTGATACCGGAGTTGCTCAGCTACCGTATCCGGCACATTACCCCTTGCTGTAAGCCAGTTCTTAATAAGTGTCACGCGAAGCCGTTGCCGTATTCTGCAACGGCTTTTTTATATCTGGTTATTCTGCCGATTACTCTTCGCGATTGTTCTGAGCAATAATCTGATGAATTTGCGCCCTTAGCCACTGGTGGGCGGTGTCATTATTGGCGCTGCGATGCCAGTATAACTGCACCTCAAGAGCAGGTAGTTTCATTGGTAGTGGGAGTATGTGTAGTGGTAAAAAGTCTTGAAAGCGCAGCGCTAAATGCCGAGGCAGCGTGAGTAATAGATCGGATTCAGCCACAATATGGCTGGCTGAGTAGTAACTTTGCCCGCGTAAAGTAATATTGCGATTCAAGCCTTTGCGATTGAGAGCCGCATCTTCAATAACACTCCCGCGGCTGCGGCCAGACACCGAAACATGGTGTGCATTCAGGTAGTTTTTCAAACTTAGGCTATGCTCTGCCAGTGGGTGGTTTTTGCGCATCATGACCCATAAGTCGTCTCTAAATAAAAATTGTTGCTCAATACTGGGGTCGACGGCTTGGGGAATATCGATGGCCATGGATAGCTCGCCGCTGATTAATTGACGGCTGAGTTGATCTCTTACTAAGCGCTGGCTTTGTAAGCGAATGCCAGGAGCGCTTTTTTGCAGTTGCGCTAACAGGCTGGGCAGGGCGACGAATTCCATGGGGTCGCCCATACTAATAACAAAACGGCGCTTGGAGGTCGTTGGGTCGAATTCTTGGCCGCGGTGTAAACTTTCCTGCAGGGTGGTCAGCGAATTACTGATCTCGGCAGCAATGCTGTCTGCTAATGGTGTGGGGGCAATGCTCCGGCCTCGGCGTACAAACAAGGGGTCGTCAAAGTGCTCCCGCAAGCGTGCCAAGGCGTTACTGACTGCCGGCTGGGTAATGTGTAGTGCTTTGGCTGCCTCGGTAAGGGAGTTGGCGCGATATACCGCATCAAAGACTTTAAAGAGATTTAGATCCATATTGTTGTTGGCCATAAAGCATTCACAGAAATGATGATATAACATTTTTATAATAAATTAGACTGATATATAAACACGTCGTATGTTTAACATAATAATTGAGGAGAGTACGTCATGGATTTTAATCACAGCCCCCGTTGCCAAGAATTAATTGATCAAGTCCGCGCTTTTATCCGCGAGCGAATAGAGCCGGTAGAGGCCGAATTATTGCCGGCGATGCTTGCTGGCTCCGCTGGTGGTGATTGGACCAAGTGGCAAGTCGACCCCAAAATAGAAGAGCTCAAAGCCGAGGCTAAAGCACTTGGCCTGTGGAATTTCTTTTTGCATGACGATGAGCGCGGTGCGGGATTATCTACTCTAGAGTATGCACCGCTAGCGGAAGAAATGGGCCGCTCGCATCTTGCGCCACAAATTTTTAATTGCAGTGCACCAGACACCGGCAATATGGAAGTGTTGTGGAAGTACGGCAGCGAAGAGCAAAAACAACAATGGTTGGAGCCTCTGTTAGAAGGAAAAATTCGCTCAGTATTCTTTATGACAGAACCGGATGTTGCGTCCTCTGATGCCACCAATATGGAGGCAACAATTGTCGAGGACGGTGACGACTTGGTGATTAACGGTAAAAAATGGTGGTCATCAGGTGTGGGCGACCCCCGTTGCGAGATCGGTATTTTCATGGGGGTGAGCAACCCCGAAGCTGCTCGTCACAGTCAGCACTCAATGGTGCTTGTACCCATGACCACACCTGGCGTAGTGATCAAGCGCATGCTGCCTGTATTTAATACCTTTGATGCCCCAGAAGGGCATGGCGAAGTGTGGTTTGAAAATGTGCGAGTCCCAAAAAAGAATATGATTTTGGGTGCAGGCCGTGGTTTTGAAATTGCCCAAGGTCGGCTTGGGCCCGGCAGAATACACCATTGTATGCGTGCCCTAGGTGCAGCAGAAAAAGGTCTTGAGCTGATGATCAAGCGCGGTAATTCACGGGTCGCGTTTGGCAAGCCGCTTATTAAGTTAGGTGGTAACCAAGAGCGTTTAGCAGATTTGCGTATTGCCATTGATCAGGCACGCTTACTGACACTGTATGCAGCATGGAAAATTGACAATGTGGGTGCCTTGTCGGCGCTGACTGAAATTTCTGCTATTAAAGTAGTGGCGCCAAACGTACTGCAAAATGTGGTTGATGCGGCCATTCAAATCTACGGTGGCGCTGGTGTGTCTAACGATACGCCGTTAGTGGCCATGTTCGCGATGGCGCGGGCGCTACGTTTGGCGGATGGCCCAGATGAAGTGCACAGAGGGCTGATTGCCAGAGTAGAGTTAGCCAAATATAAATAGGTCGTTGCCCACAGGTAGTGGTGTGACATGCAAAACGATCAGACGGGGGCGACGGTTCAATGAGTGCAAAGCGGGTTTTTATCACGGGAGGGGCGTCCGGCTTGGGTCGGGCGTTGGCTAATTGTTTCGCTGACGCGGGTTATTGGGTATGTATTGGTGATGTGGATGATGGTCGTGGCGCTGAAGCCTTGGCTGAACTGCAAGCTAAAACCACCGCGCATTACTGTCATTGCGATGTTACTCAAGAGAGTGCCTTGCAAGCTGTGGCGGACTGGCTGCTCAGTGAATGGGGTGGTGTCGATGTGGTTGTGAACAACGCGGGCGTTGCCTCTGCCGGTGGTATTACTGAATTCCCATTGAGTGACTGGGAATGGATTATGGATATCAATGTGCTTGGGGTGGTGCGGGGCTGTAAAGTTTTCGCCAAACTGATGCAGGCGCAGGGCAGTGGCCATTTGGTGAATGTGGCGTCTTTGGCGGGTCTGATTTCGCCGCCCAATATGGCGTCGTATTGTGCGACCAAAGCCGCGGTGGTGGCAATTTCTGAGGTGCTCACCTTGGAATTGGACCCTGATAATATTGCGGTATCCGTGGTTTGCCCAAGTTTTTTCCGTACTAACCTCGCTGAGTCGGTACGGGCATCTGATGCCGATTCGCAAGCAGCAGCTCAGCGCTTGGTGAACAAAGCCAAGCTCGGTGCCGATGAAATTGCCAGTCGCGTGTTTGCCTCTATTGAAAAGGGCGAATTTTATATTTTACCGCACCCCGAAGGCCGCAATATTTGGCGCTTAAAGCGTTGGTTACCGTTTACCCATTTCCGCGCCTTGATGCTAAAACAAGCCCGCCGCATGATGAGTAAGCACGATGTCAGATAATAGCAAGCTAGTTGATGTTGCTGGTGGCGTGCGTCGGGGTGAAGAGCTGGATATTGCCGCAGTAGATGCATGGCTAAAACCGCGGATTGATGGTTTGGCCGGTGACCCAGTGGTCACCCAGTATAGTGGCGGTGCCTCGAACTGGACTTACCGTTTGGCGTACCCAACTCACGACCTCATTTTGCGACGACCACCAAAGGGCACCAAAGCCAAGTCGGCCCATGACATGGGGCGGGAATATAAAGTGCAGGCAGCGCTGGCGCCGGTTTTTCCCTTTGTGCCGGAGATGTTGGCGTTCTGTGAAGACCAGTCGGTAATCGACTGCGATTTTTATGTGATGCGCCGTATTTCCGGTTTAATCCCGCGGGCAAATATGCCCAAAGGTTTATCCCTAAGTGCTGAGCAGACGCGGGATTTGTGTTTATCGGTGGTCGACAAGCTCGTCGCGTTACACCAAGTAGATTATGGGCTTGCGGGCTTGGCGTCGTTGGGTAAAGGCGAAGGTTATTGCGAGCGACAAGTGCGGGGCTGGAGTGGGCGTTACCAAAAGTCGAAGACGTGGAACGTGCCCAGCTTTAAAAAAGTGATGGCTTGGTTGGCAGAAAATACCCCCGGCGATGTCCGAACTTGCGTCATTCACAATGATTTCCGTTTTGATAATGTCGTGCTCAATCCAGAGCAGCCGTCAGAGGTGCTTGGCATTCTCGATTGGGAGATGGCAACCCTCGGTGATCCCTTAATGGATTTAGGCAGTGCTCTTGCCTACTGGGTGCAAGCCGACGACGATAAAGTAATGCGCGCCACTCGGCGTCAACCCACCCATCTGCCGGGTATGTTAAGCCGCGACGAAGTAGTGGCTTACTACTGCGAAAAAATGGACCTGAGTATCGATAAATGGCCTTTCTACGAAGTGTTTGGCTTGTTCCGCTTGGCGGTGATAATTCAGCAAATCTACTATCGCTATCATCATAAGCAAACCGACAACCCTGCATTTAAAAATATGTGGTTGGTGGTTTGGTATTTAGATCGTCGCTGCCAGCGAATTATTCGGAGGCAGAGATAGTGCCAGCACTGTATTTAATTCGTCATGGTCAAGCGTCCTTCGATGCCGAAGATTACGACCAGCTTTCAGAATTGGGTATACGTCAGTCTGCTCATCTTGGGGAGGCTTTCGCGGCACGGGGGGTGATACCAAATAGCGTAATTTGCGGCGGTATGCGACGCCACCGACAAACGGCTGAGCAATGTATGGCGGCATTAAACTTGTCGTCAGATGATGTGCCCTGGCAGGAAGCGCGAGACTGGGACGAATATGACCATCAGGGCTTGATAGATGCGTATACGGCACTACCGGGCAAGGCAGATGCCTTGATAGCTGACATGGCGGGGGACAATCCGCGTGCGGGTTTTCAGCGTCATTTTGCCATGGCAATGACGCGCTGGGTGAATGGCGACCATAATGCTGATTACCCAGAGACATGGGATAAGTTTTGTCAGCGAGTTGAGCGCGGCCTATTGTCGGCAGCAGAGGGGCGCAAAGGCAACGTCTTTGTTTTTACCTCGGGTGGCGCGATCTCTGTGGTGTGCCGCAAATTACTGGGTTTAAGCAATGACATGACTGCCCAGTTAAGTTGGCAATTGGCCAATGCGGCCTACAGTAAAGTTATTGCTGGTTCAGCGGGATTGAATTTAGCAAGTGTCAATGAGCACAGCCATTTTGATGGCCACCACCGAAAATTACTCAGCCACCGTTAACTAATTTGTCTGGTTAGCTTTGGTCTCTTGACTGAAGTGGGCCTGGCTTTTATGTTTTTGAAAGGAATAAAAATGCGTAAGAATATTTTGATTACGGGTGCCAGCTCCGGCTTGGGCGAAGGCATGGCAAGAGAGTTTGCCGCCAAAGGGTGTAATCTCGCCCTGTGCGCGCGACGTTTGCAGCCAATGCTAGAGTTAAAGGCAGAATTGGAAGCGGCGCACCCCAATATCAGTGTGTATATTCGTGAATTAGACGTGTGTAATTATCCGCAAGTTTTTGAGGTGTTTAAGGCCTTTAAAGAAGATATGGGTAGTTTGGACCGCGTGATTGTTAATGCCGGCATGGGAAAAGGCGCCTCTTTAGGCACAGGATATTTTGAGGCAAATAGACAGACCGCAGAAACCAATTTTGTGGGTGCCTTGGCCCAGTGTGAAGCAGCCTTAGAGATAATGCGAGCGCAAAATAGTGGTCACTTGGTGACGGTATCGTCAATGAGCGCCTTGCGGGGTAGTGCAAGAGCCTTAAATGTTTATGCCGCGAGTAAGGCTGGTTTGCGTAATATGACCGAAGGTATTCGCGCCGATATGATGAACACGCCAATAAAGGTGAGCTGCATTTTACCGGGCTTCATTCTTACCCCAATCAACGAGGGAATGAAAAAGGCACCAATGAGAGTCGATTTAGCATCGGGTTGTAAGTCGCTAGTCAAAGCTATTGAGAAAGAACCCGCAGAAGCTAAAGTGCCTGCTTGGCCTTGGGTTGCGGTTGGCTTGGCAATGAAGATATTTCCTTTGAGTATTGTGTCTAAAATGACCTGAAGGTGGTTGAGGCCGAGTTGAGTGCATCCGTTAAATTCCACATTTGTGGTTGCGGAAGCTCCCATAGTTTCAAAATGATCTCTTATTTCTTCTTATAACTTAGTACTATTCAGAATCTTTTCGACTACCCAAGATATCACTTAATGAAATTAACACTCATGCACATAGCGCCGCTAATACGTCGCGGTGCTTGGCTTTGTTAGCGCCTTGACGATATTTGTATATTATGAAAACATACACAAATGCTCAGCCTAAACAAGATAACCGGCTTTGACTGGGATGATGGAAACTCCAGAAAAAGCGAAGAAAAACATGGGGTTGCTCAGGCTGAGGCCGAGCAGGTGTTTTTTAACGATCCGCTTCTGCTGTTGCTTGACGACAAACATAGTCACAAGGAAGTTAGATACCACGCCTACGGCAAAACCAATGATGGCAGAAAATTGCACATCACCTTTACCCTCAGGGAAACCGGCACGCTCATACGTGTAATTTCCGCCCGGGACATGCACCGGAAGGAGAAAATGATTTATGACAAAGCTTAAGAGAATACCGGACTTTAAATCAGAGCAGGAAGAACGTGGGTTTTGGGAAAACCATGATTCAAGTGAATACTTGGATTTGAGCAAAGCTAAGCGAGCTATCCTTCCTAACCTGAAGCCCTCAACGAAGACTATCTCATTGCGGCTCCCTGAAGGCTTGCTGGATAGCATCAAGGTTGAGGCCAATAAAAGGGACATGCCTTATCAATCTCTCATCAAAGTCTGGCTCGCCAAAGAAGTTCAAGAAAACCGCCGGTAACGATTTGCGTTAAGATCTCAGTCTGCCGGCACGTTAGGTGATCTTTACCCGATAAAACGGACACGTTGCTTTTTCATGCTGCATTTCGCTCATATTCCATTGGTGAGCTATATCCTATTCATGAATGCAGCCGTTTTCGATTGTGCCTGCAGCTTCTTTTACTTGAATCTCGTCAATCAAGCTTAACGGAATGGCTTTAACTTTAAACTCGTCCGAATACTGCCACGTTTTTCTTGGCTTTATGAATTGCGCAATGCTTGGATCAAGCTTCACCATTCTCAGTGAAACGCCCTGTGCAGATCGGCATGCGGGGGCTGAGGGTTGGAGACCCTCGGTTAACCGATTATATTTACGATTTACGAGATAGCCAATAGTCTGGTTGACGATGACGATGACGATGACGATGAAGATGTGCGATAGCTATAACAAGAATCTCATTATCGAGTTGCTGATAAATAATACCGTAGGGGAATTTAGCAATTAGACACCTCCTTGTCCGCTCACTTAGTAATTGGTAGGCGGTGGGGTGAGAAGCGACTCTTGAAATTGCTCGACTCACCTCGGTTTTGAAACGTAAACCTAAACCTTCTTATTCAGACTGATAATATTCGACAGCATCGTTAAACTCTGATATTGCAACATCAAGGAAAGAAACGTTCACCGCTTGCCGGTGCCTAATACCGATTCAGCGGGAACTTTTTGGATTTTACCTTGCTTAAGTGCATCAAGCCTTGTTTCGGCTTCTTTTGCCCAAATTTTGTCCATCTCTGAATCTGGGTGATCTAGGCTGGATAAAAGTTGCTCAGCGATAATTGCTCGCTCCTGAGACGATAACTCAAGTGCCTGATTAATAACTGATTTTGTTGTGTTGTCCATGGTGTAAGCTCAAAGACGTTTATAACGCGGTAGATAATAGCTTGGGAGGTGCTTTTAGTAAATATAATGCCGCAAACAGCGGAGAGCGTAGCGAATCCACTGCTTTGACTTGTGTACGCCCAGCATGGGCATAAACTAATGAGGTGAAAGTTCTCTGTAGGAAGATCACCGTCGAACACCATGTTGTAAGTAGACGATAAACTACTAGCGAATGGTAAGGGCTAAGCCGTGAGGGATGGTCTGAAGGAGGCCGGGCGCACCAAAAGTAGGGCCTTGGAAGGCAAAACGCGAGTGGATGAGTCAAAACATCATATTTGTGTGGCATTACCAGCATCAATAGTCGGCGCTTTTAGGCGAAGGCCCATGGCGCAGCGCCAAAATATAGGGGATTAATCAAGCCTTGTCCAAAGCTTATTTAAAATCTCAGGGACTTTATGAATTGCGCGATGCTTGGATCAAGCTTCACCATTCTTAGTGAAACGCCCTGTGTGGATCCGCATGTAGGGTGTTGTGGGGGCTGAGGGTTGGAGACCCTCGGCTACCCGATTATGTGATAGACTATCCAGCCCCTACATGCACTTTCGGCGTTGAACAAAACACAAATGGAATAGGTAATACATAAATAGTACTCATAGTCATATCTTCTTTTAAAAATTATAGCGTGTGAAAAAACCTATCTTTTCGGGGGATATAAAAATTTTCATAATTGAATGACATGACTACACTTTTAGACCTGCCAACTATTTCATTTCGAGGAACAAAACCAATAACTCTAGAATCTGCACTATTATCCCTGTTGTCTCCTAGAGCTAGATAATACTCAGCAGGAACTGCTACTGACTTAAAGCTAGACAATCTAGAGCCGTTCTTTTTCACTCTGATAGAGTGTTTGATGCCAAATAAATTTTCTACTCTATCAGTAGTTAATTGTGATGAACCAATATCTTTATAGGCTAGCGGTTCACCGTTGATGCGCAGAACATTGTTATTTAACTCAACAATATCACCTGGAATACCAACAATTCTTTTGACTAGTTTTTTACCAGAGACCTTTGAATCAAAAACGATAATGTCACCCCGCACAGGATCAGAGACCTTATATAAAGAGATATGTGTGAACGGAACCCGAAGGTCGTAAGCTATCTTATTAACCAGTATTCTATCTCCTTCAAGAATAGTCGGCTTCATTGACCCAGTTGGAACTGTATTCCAATCGGCAAATGCACTTCGGAACACAAACATCAAAGTGATAAAAAGAAAAAACGACCTATTTTCTTTCCAGTTTTTAAAAATCCAATTTCTCATCAGGTTTCTCCTATGTAAATTATTGGTAACACATAACGCGCGTAGTACCAGCCAGTCAGACTGGAGTTGATTGTTATAACCCATACTCCGCTCTCAACTTCTCCTTGATTTTATCTAGATAATCGGCTCCCTTGGCAACCTTGTCGCTGCCGCCAAGCTCCCTATAAATGTCGTAACAAGCATCAATAGCTGCATCAATATTTTCTTCAAGAAAATCTGCCGCTTCTAGATTTTCAATCTTATTATTGCTTGGATATAAGCTGTTGATTTTTGCACAAGATAAGTAATACAAAACATAGAACTTAATGTCACTATTTTCCGCAGCTTCATACTTCTTGATCGCCTTCAAACGTAGCTCAACGTCTCGCCCCCAAGATGCAACTACAAAATAGGTATTCAGAGTGGTATTTTCGTGGAAAAGCTTTTCGTAAGACTCATCATTTTCAAGCAGGGTCGAAGGTCTAGCTCTGGCAGTGTCAGGTCGCTGAAGAAGAACAGACATTAAACACTGAGACAAAAAGGGTATGCTAATTATTTCTTTAGGCTTTTTCCCGTCGTTTTTGTAGAAGTTCTTCCTGCGATCATAAAACAGTCCTCGAGGCTTGAAATAATCTTCTATCTTCCTGTGAATATTATCCGTAGCTCTCAAAGATGATTTTGGTATCGGAGTCTGACTGTTTGTGGCTCTAATTATTTTGTCACGAGTTTCTTCATCTTCAGGAACAATTACTCTAAGAAGTACTGATCTTTCTTCATTATCGAGTCTGTCAGGATTATCAGTGAAGAATCTGTGAATTTCAGATGATGTCTGCAATCCATTTACAATTTGGGGGTTGTGAACAATTAGTTCTTTGCCACCGGGCGTTGTTGCGTCGGTACCAAGAATAGTTACTCCGTTATTAAGCCACCAAAACTCTTCTTTAATATCGCTCTTAAGGGTAGTTTGGATTTCTTTGTTTACGTTAGTTTTCCCTTGGTAATCTCTTACGTTTGATTCAAAAATGTGGCGTAATAATTTCCCATTTTCGTCTGAAATAAATTTGAAATAATCCCTAATATTTGACAGTGCCACAAATACCTTTTCTGATGTTGACAATGGATTTGCAACGGTAGGCAACCTAAACACCTCGTTAGGTCTCTCTTGGCTCAATGCTACCAACTCTTTCGCACCGACAAAATTGACAGTTACAGATGAAGTAGGCAGCATAGTTTTAACATCGCTTATAAGATCGTCAGCTTGCTTTTTGACGTTTGCGTGAACATCAACACCCATAGATGCGTAATTAAAGCAAATCTTCAATGAAGGGCGTTTTGTCACTAAAGAAACATACGTGCGTTTAAATAGCTCAAATGAAGAAAGAACGGCCTCGTTGTATCTACCAGAGAATTTATTCCGATCAAACTCTAGGTCCAGTAGGTTCTTAGATAGCCTTGATAGCTTTAAAAGGGCATCTTCCCCAAAACCGTTCTCTTTTTTACTTTGTATAATAACGAGTTCAATATCTGGGTTCTTTTTATATTTTTCTTTTACATCTGAATCCTCTTTAACTAAATCACCATTGACGAAAGTAAATACGGAATCCGCGCCGCCATCTAGACTTTCACCAGCGATACCTGCCTTAATTTCATCATAGCTAAGCTCATACTCTTTGAGTATCTGAATTGCTGAATAAAATTCAAAAAACTCACTTTCTGTAAACGATTCTTGGAATTCATCCGCTTCTTGCCGCAGGAGTTCCCCCAAAAGGATTTGATCATTATTCGGCATTTCGATTTCACCACTTAGTTGATGATTGAGTCTTACCAGAGTTATAACCGTTTTATTAGGAAGACTTGGGCCTTATATCACTTTGGCCCCCTATCTCGGCGGGAATATTCGGGAGGTCATTGAAAAAGGCTCTTCGATCAAAGGCTTGAGTGTGTGTCGCGGAAAATTCTGTCGGTGTTAGCAAGACTGACTCCTTATATCTTTTCTTTATTCCCTTTTTTTGATCATAAACCGGTTTAAATATAAATCAACAACTTAGATGACTGTCGGTAGAATTAGTGAGCCCGCTTCTACTGAACACGATTTTAATAAGCGTGAATGAGATTTGGCTCCGTCGGAGAATAGGTCGATCTGGATGTTTACTTTGGCGACAGACAGCTAGGTTACAGCTAAAGAAATGATGACCGCTTTTGGCACACTACAGCCAGATCCGAGCCTCACCAACAAGATATTGATATTCAGTTTTCTTTACGTGGGGGAATGCATTGCATGCTAATGTGCACTCGTAATTCCCCCACATTTTGCTGCTCGCGTATTACTTGAGCCTTTTGTATTTCACGCGTTTGGGGCCGGCGTTTTTCCCTTTTCTCGCCACAAAGTCAGCGTGGTATTCGGTGTAGTTGCCTTCAAAGAATACCGCCTCGCTATCTCCTTCATAGGCGAGGATATGGGTGGCAATCCGATCTAAGAACCAGCGATCATGCGAGATAACCAAGGCGCAGCCGGGGAAGTCTAGCAAGGCGTCTTCCAGTGCGCGCAGGGTTTCAACATCCAAATCGTTTGAGGGCTCATCGAGCAGTAATACATTGCCGCCTTCTTTGAGGGTGCAGGCTAAATGCAGTCGACCGCGCTCACCGCCAGACAGTTCGCCCACTCGTTTTTGTTGGTCGCTGCCTTTAAAGTTAAATCGGCCGATATACGCGCGGGATGGCACTTCATAGCTGCCGATACGCAAAATGTCCTGCCCTTCAGACACGGCTTCCCAGACGGTTTTGTTGTCGTCTAGGTTGTCACGCATCTGCTCTACAGAGACGAGTTTGACTGTTTCGCCAATATCGATAGTGCCGCTATCTGGTGTTTCTTTGCCGGTAATCATCCGTAACAAGGTGGATTTACCCGCGCCGTTACCACCAATTATGCCGACAATGGCGCCCTTGGGAATCGACATGCTCAAATCATTGATTAACACGCGGTCGCCGTAGCTTTTGCTAACGCCGTTTACATCAATGACTTTGTCGCCAAGGCGAGGTCCGGGTGGAATGTAGATTTCGTTGGTTTCACTGCGGCTTTGGAATTCTTGAGAGTTCATCTCCTCAAAACGCGCCAAGCGCGCCTTGCTCTTGCTTTGACGTCCTTTGGCGTTGCTGCGCACCCATTCTAATTCTGTGGCAATGGTCTTTTTACGAGAGGCATCCGACTTTGCCTCTTGTGCTAAGCGCGCATCTTTAGCTTCAAGCCAATCAGAATAGTTGCCTTCATAGGGAATACCGCGGCCGCGGTCTAATTCCAAAATCCAGCCAGCGGCGTTGTCGAGGAAGTAGCGGTCATGGGTAATCGCCACCACCGTGCCAGGAAAGTCACACAAAAACCGTTCCAGCCAATGCACAGACTCAGCGTCCAAGTGGTTGGTAGGTTCGTCTAAAAGCAGCATATCGGGGTTCGATAGCAATAATTGGCACAGGGCAACGCGTCGGCGCTCACCGCCTGATAGGGTGTTAACGTCGGCATCCCACGGCGGCAGGCGCAGCGCGTCAGCGGCAATTTCGAGTTTATGGTCAAGGTTGTGGGCGTCAGTGGCCTGAATAATATCTTCTAGCTGTGCCTGACGTTTAGCCAAGGCATCAAAATCCGCATCTGGCTCGGCATAGGCTGCATAAACTTGATCTAATTCGGTGAGGGCGTTTTTGGCTTCAGCTACGCCTTCCTCAACATTGCCACGGACATCTTTGCTTGGGTCTAAGGGCGGCTCCTGAGACAAATAACCAATTTTGGTGCCGGGCTGTGGCCGTGCTTCGCCGTTAAATTCGGTATCCAGGCCAGCCATGATTTTTAATAGCGTCGATTTACCGGAACCGTTTAGGCCTAGTACACCTATTTTTGCGCCGGGGAAAAAGGACAATGAGATGTCGTGTAGAATTTCGCGTTTAGGTGGTACAACCTTACTTACGCGGTTCATAGTAAAGACAAATTGCGCCATGCGGACGGGCTCCTGACAAAACACGTGGTCGTCGAGATTCGACGATAATTAAATAGGCGAAACGGTACCGAAAGCTGCGCCGTTCCGCAATGTTTTGTCGAGCTAGGTAGTTACTGGCGGAGAATTATCTGGGTGGTCATTATGGATAGCATTAAACGGTGCCGAAAGCGTGCATTTATTGTACAATGCGCGGCTTTTCAAAGCCTGTGTATGCCTCGGGGGTAGTGATGTTTAGCAAAGAGATGACAATTGCCGGTTTCGACGACGAAATCTGGTCTGCGATTCAAGAAGAAGAGGTGCGTCAGGAAGAGCATATCGAGTTAATCGCTTCTGAAAACTACACCAGCCCCGCAGTGATGCAGGCGCAGGGTACTGCCCTCACCAATAAGTACGCTGAGGGTTATCCTGGTAAGCGTTATTACGGTGGTTGCGAGTACGTTGATAAAGCGGAAACGCTAGCGATTGAGCGCGCTAAAGCCTTGTTTGGTGCAGATTACGCAAACGTGCAACCCCATTCGGGTTCTCAGGCCAATGGCGCTGTATACCAAGCCTTGGTTTTGCCGGGTGAAACGGTATTGGGTATGAGTTTGGACGCGGGTGGTCACTTGACTCACGGTGCCAAGCCCAACTTCTCGGGTAAAACTTACAATGCGGTTCAGTACGGTTTAAATAATGAAACCGGTGAAATTGATTATGCACAGGTTGAGGCGCTTGCTTTAGAGCATAAGCCCAAGATGATTGTGGCGGGTTTCTCTGCTTATTCAGGTATTGTTGACTGGGCAAAATTCCGTGAAATCGCCGATAAAGTGGGCGCATATTTAATGGTAGATATGGCTCACGTAGCGGGATTGGTTGCGGCTGGTGTATATCCAAATCCCATGCCGTATGCGGATGTGGTCACCACCACAACCCATAAAACACTGCGTGGCCCACGCGGCGGTTTGATCTTAGCCAAGGCTAATGAAGCAATTGAAAAGAAACTGAACTCAGCGGTATTCCCCGGTGGTCAGGGCGGCCCATTGATGCACGTTATTGCTGCAAAAGCGGTTAGCTTTAAAGAAGCGATGGCGCCGGAGTATGTGGTATACCAAAAGCAAGTAGTGGCAAACGCCAAGGCGATGGCGAATACCTTCATCGAGCGCGGTATTAATATCGTATCTGGCGGTACCGAAAACCACTTAATGCTGGTTGATCTAATCGGTAAATCGTATACCGGTAAAGATGCTGATGCGGCCTTGGGCGCAGCAAATATCACCGTCAACAAAAATGCGGTTCCTAACGACCCGCGCTCACCGTTCATCACTAGTGGTCTGCGTGTTGGTACACCCGCGGTTACCACTCGCGGCTTTAAAGAAGCGGAGTGTGTTGAGTTGGCTAACTGGATGTGTGATGTTCTAGAAGCGTTGGAAGCGGGTGATGCCACTGCCAAAATAGAAGAAGTAAAAAACAAAGTGTTAGCGATCTGTAAGCGTTTTCCTGTTTACGCCTAGCAAGAGTGATCGAAAGACGGTGCTTTGGCGCCGTCTGGTTTTAGCGCAGCGATGTTGCTCCGTGGGCATTTAGCCTGAGTATGCTTGTGCTAAACTTTGATCAATTCCCCAGCCCTTGAGGCAGAGTCATGCGTTGTCCGTTTTGTAATTTTGACGATACTAAAGTGATCGATTCGCGCTTAGTGGCCGATGGTGGTCAGGTTCGTCGTCGTCGAGAGTGTTTGTCTTGCTCTGAACGGTTTACCACTTATGAAAGTGCTGAGCTGTTGATGCCCAAAATCATCAAAACTGACGGCTCTCGCGAACCCTTCGACGAGATTAAATTGCGTTCAGGGGTGTTAAAAGCCTTAGAAAAAAGACCGGTCAGCGTCGAAAATATCGAGGCTGAAATCAGCGGCATTAAGCGGCGTTTGCAAGCCACCGGAGAGCGTGAAATAGATAGTCGCGACGTTGGCGAGCAAGTGATGGAAGCCTTAAAGGCGCTGGATCATGTTGCCTATGTGCGTTTTGCCTCTGTGTATCGCAGCTTTCAAGATCTTGAAGAATTTCGCGCTGAAATAGACCGACTCTCTGCAGAGCCCGGTTCGGAGCTTGGTGAGTAGCCATGAGCTTCAGTGATTTTGACCGACAGATGATGACCACAGCACTGCGTCTAGCGGAGCGTGGCCGGTATTCCACCAGCCCCAATCCACGAGTTGGCTGTGTGATTTGTCGCGATGATCAACTGCTGGCGCAGGGCTGGCATCAGCGCGCCGGCAGTGGCCATGCAGAAGTGAATGCACTGGCGAATTTAGCCGATGCGCGCGCGGCAACCGTGTATGTCACCTTGGAGCCTTGCAGTCATCAGGGGCGAACGCCTCCCTGTGCAGACTCCCTGATTAATGCCGGTGTTAGCCGAGTGGTGGTGGCGATAGAAGACCCCAATCCGCTGGTTGCTGGTCGTGGCATTACACGGTTACGTGAAGCGGGTGTTCAGGTTGATGTGGGTCTAATGACCGCGCAGGCAGAAGCCATAAATATAGGGTTTATGCGCCGGATGCGGGGTGGTCTACCTTGGTTGCGGCTGAAATCAGCGAGTAGTATTGATGGCCGAACCGCAATGGCATCGGGCGAGAGCCAGTGGATTACCGGCCCCGCAGCGAGGGCAGATGTCCAAAAGCTACGCGCGCAGAGCTGTGCAATATTAAGCGGTGTAGAAACAGTTTTACATGATGATGCGGCATTAACGGTACGAGCAGAAAACTTTTCTGCCGACGATGATGCTGCCATCGCGCTCGATGGTGATTGGCGTCAGCCATTACGGGTGATTGTCGATTCTTCGCTGCGCACACCGGTCGGCGCAAAATTATTTGCTGGCGGTGGCGAGATACTCATCGCCACACGGGTGACTGATGTTGAGCGACATAAACCGTTGGAGGCCGCAGGCGCAACGGTGGTTATTATCGAAGATGACGGCCATGGCCGGGTGGCCTTACCAGCCTTAATGGCTTATTTGCGCGAGCTGAATTGTAATGAGGTTTTATTAGAAGCCGGTGCTGTTCTGGCGGGCGCCGCATTGCGAGCCGGCATTGTGGATGAATGGTATGTGTATATGGCCCCATGTGTGATGGGAAGCAGTGGTCGCCCTTTGCTCGACTGGCCAATGATCACCATGGCAGAGCAACAGGCCTTAGATATTGTAGATATTCGTGCGGTGGGCAAAGATTGGCGAATCCACTGCCGCGTGCCTAATACGGTTGGCGCTGAAGATGTACCGGAGCGGGTGTAAATGTTTACCGGCATCATTGAGGCAGTAGGCACTATTGCAGCAACTGAGCTGCGCGGTGGTGATATGCGGGTGCAAATTAGCAGTGCTAGTTTGCCCATGGCAGAGGTAAAGCTAGGTGATAGCATTGCCAGTAATGGTGTCTGTTTAACGGTGGTGTCTATACTCGCTGATGGGTTTTGGGCGGATGTTTCGAATGAGACCTTATCGCTGAGCACCTTTGCTAAGGCTAAAGTTGGGCAATCGGTAAATTTGGAAAGAGCGATGTTGGCGAGCAGTCGTCTAGATGGCCATATTGTTAGTGGCCACGTCGACGGGGTTGGCAGTGTATTAAGTTGCGTGGCTGATGCGCGCTCGATTCGACTTGCCGTGGAAGCGCCGAAAAGTATTGAGCACTATATTGCGTCCAAAGGGTCGATATGTATTGATGGCGTTAGCCTGACTGTAAACAAAGTAAACGGTAATGTGCTGGAATTAAATATTGTGCCTCATACCGCGGCAGAAACAATTATTCAGCATTATCGAGTAGGTACAGAAGTAAATTTGGAAGTTGACGTTGTCGCGCGTTATCTTGAGCGATTACTACAGGCAAAAAAGCCTGCTGACAGTGGGATTTCTATGGCCACATTGGCCGAGAATGGTTTTTTGAAAGGGCGCTCTTAATGTTTCAGGTATTGGCGCTGCAAAAAGGCAAGGCAACACTATGGCAATGAGTAAAATTGAAGACCTCATCCAGGATATTCGTCTGGGTAAAATGGTTATTTTAATGGATGATGAAGATCGCGAAAATGAAGGTGATCTTGTCATGGCCGCCGAATGTGTCCGGCCACAAGATATCAATTTCATGGCCAAATATGGCCGTGGCTTAATATGTATGCCAATGACGCGCGAGCGTTGTAAACAGCTTGATTTACCCCTGATGGTAGACCGTAATGCGTCGGGCTTTGGCACAAAGTTCACCTTGTCTATTGAGGCGACAAAAGGCGTAACAACCGGCATCTCTGCCGCGGATCGCGCGCATACGGTAAGAACGGCGGCAGCGCGCAATGCGGTGGCGGCAGATATTGTGCAGCCGGGTCATATTTTTCCGTTAATGTCAGAGCCCGGTGGGGTAATGAGCCGAGCGGGGCATACAGAGGCGGCCTGTGATTTGTCGCGTTTGGCCGGATTTGAAGCAACCGGCGTAATTTGCGAGATTATGAACGAAGATGGCACCATGGCTCGCCGTGCAGATCTTGAAGTATTTGCCGCTGAGCATGATTTAAAAATGGGCACCATCGCCGATTTGATTCACTACCAAGTCTTGCATGAGCAGACAATTGAAAAAATCAGTAGCGCAACCATCGCCACCGATTTTGGTGAGTTTCTGTTGCATGCTTATAAAGATTCTGTTGCTGGTGAAGTGCATTTTGCGGTTCAGAAAGGGGACATTAACGCTGATACCCCGACCCTGACACGGGTGCACTTGGGGTCGTCAATTCGTGACTTGTTGCAAACTCAGCCGCCAGGTTCAACAACCGGTTGGAATATGCACCGCAGCTTAGAAACCATTGCTGAGCATGGTGGGGTGGTTGTACTGCTGGCTAATCGCGAGACGCCAGAATCTATCTTGGCAGATTTAGGTATTGCGCAAGGCACTAAGTCACCTCTGCAAGGTGACAGTGTGCAGTATCAAACCACCTATTTTAATATTGGTCTTGGCTCGCAGATTTTGCGTGAGGTTGGTGTAGGTAAAATTCGTTTAATGGGTGCGCCGGTTAAATACAATGCAATCTCCGGGTTTGATTTAGAGGTTGTCGAGTTTGTTAGTCCAGATAACGTGGTAGCAAATAGTTAAAAAATACTGCTGATTGTAGCTTTAAACTACGACTGCAAATTGGAAAGGAATAGATGATGAAAACTATCGAAGGTAATTTTGTCGCGGTAGCGGGTAAATTTGCGATTGTGGTTGGTCGCTGGAACAGCTTTGTTGTAGAGAGTCTTTTGGAGGGCGCATTAGATACTTTGCGTCGTCATGGCGTAGCCGATGACAATATCACCATTATTCGAGCGCCTGGAGCCTTTGAAATCCCGCTAGTTTGCCAAAAAGTGGCCGACAGTAAAAATTACGATGCCATTATTGCGCTAGGTGCGGTAATTCGCGGTGGCACCCCGCACTTTGAATACGTTGCGGGTGAGTGTGTAAAAGGCCTGGCGCAGGTAACGATGCAGTACAGTGTGCCCGTTGCCTTTGGGGTCTTAACCGTAGACACCATTGAACAAGCTGTTGAGCGCGCTGGCACCAAAGCGGGCAATAAAGGTGAAGAAGCGGCGATGTCAGCAATTGAAATGGTCAGTTTGTTGAAGCAGCTGTAAGTTGTAAAGGCTGGGCTTTGCCCAGTATTGTTTCGTGCTGCCCTTAGGCGGTAGCACGGTTTTTTAAGTGTGGTTTTTCCACCAAGCATGAGAATATTTTGTGGCTAATCGTCTCCCTAATCCATCCCGCAACCAACTTGCGGCAGACCGGCGCAAAGCGCGTCATTATGCAATGCAGGCATTGTATCAATGGCATATGGCCGGCCAAGCATTGAATGAAATTGAAGCCCAATTTCAAACTGACTACGACATGACCCATGTCGATAAAGAGTTTTTTCACGACCTAGTACACAATATACCCGCTCAGATAACGGCCTTGCATGAGCTATTTGAAAAGCATTTAGATCGCAAAATAACGGATTTAGATCCCATTGAATTGTGTCTGTTGCGCATGGGCAGCTACGAGCTTTTACGCCGGATTGATGTACCTTATAAAGTCGCGATTAATGAAACTATTAACCTCGGCAAACGCTTTGGCGCAACTGATGGATATCGCTACTTAAATGGCGTGTTAGATCGTGTGGCTGCAGAGTGTCGTGCGGTAGAAGTCGCTGCAGAAAAAAAGGGTAAAAACATCAAACCCAATAAACCGGACGCGGCAGAATAATCTGCCGATCAATGCATTATGCCGGCATCTGAGTTCGACATTATTCAGCGTTATTTTCGCGAAGGCGCTGGCCGGATTTCCGCAGCACAGGCGGAGCGTGTTCGCTGTGGAATAGGCGATGACTGTGCGGTGTTATCGCTTCCGGCGGGTGACGAAATGTTGCTGTCAGTTGATACCCTTGTCGAGTCAGTTCATTTTCCTGCCAACTATTCGCCGCAGTTACTCGCTCGTAGAGCGCTAGCTGTATGCGTGAGTGATTTGGCTGCCAGTGGCGCGTCGCCCATGGCTTTTACCTTGGCGCTGACTCTGCCTGCTGTTGATGAAGATTGGCTAGCGGCTTTTTCATCTTCTCTTGCAGACGCCGCCGCCGAATTCGGAATGATATTGGTGGGGGGAGATACCACCCGTGGGCCACTGTGTTTGAGTTTACAGGTAATGGGCTCGGCACCTGCAGGGCAGGCGTTATTGCGCAGTGGTGCCCAAGTCGGAGATGCCATTTTTGTTTCTGGTCACTTAGGTGATGCCAATGCAGCGCTGGCATTTTTAAATACAGAATCTTCCGAATTACTCCCTAGTCAGCGTGAGTTGCTTGCGCGTTATCATGCGCCAGTACCTCGTTTAGCGCTTGGGCAAAAATTGAGAAATCTCGCCACAGCCGCAATTGATATCTCCGATGGTCTAGTGGCAGATTTGGGGCATATATTAAAGGCGAGCGGCGTTGCTGGTGTTATTCGCCTGTCAGACTTGCCGATCTCGGCAGCGCTTGCTGAGCACGGTGGAAGCATTGATTCAGCCCTCAGCGGGGGTGATGATTATGAGCTTTGTTTTACCGCGCCAGCATCGCGCCGGGCGGAGGTTGTCGCGCTTGCACAAACATTAAACGTGGCCTTAACTGAGATAGGCTCTATTCAAGCTGGCAGCGGATTACGCTGCTTTGACGCGCAAAATAATGTGTATACACCAGTCGGTGGCTACCAACATTTTTAACGCTGGGTACTATTTAATATGGCAACAAAAATTCCAGTTTCACTTTTAAAAAATCCGGTGCACCTTTTGTCGGTGGGGTTTGGTAGTGGTCTGGCAAAAAAAGCGCCCGGCACATTTGGTACTTTAGCCGCTCTGCCCATCTGGTATGTTTTGCAATTTTTATCGCCCGCTAATTATATTATTGCCTTGATCATTGCGTTTGCTGCAGGGGTTTATTTTTGTGGTGAAACTGCAAAAGCCTTAGGGGTACACGATCACGGTGGCATTGTTTGGGATGAATTTGTCGGTGTGTGGATTGCGCTATTTTTAGTGCCACTTAGTCTTTTTTGGGTGGCGCTGGGCTTTGCTTTATTTCGGCTATTTGATATTTGGAAACCGTGGCCCATCCGCGTGTTGGATGCCAAAGTGCACGGCGGTCTGGGTATTATGATCGACGATGTACTTGCAGGGATATATGCCTTTGTTATTTTGCAGCTGTGTTTTGTTTTAAGTTAATCGCGAATTTGCTCACAAAGCACTGAGCCGCATTGTTTATTTAAGCGAGGAAGATCATGGTCACACTAGGAACGCCATTTAGCCATACCGCGTGTAAAGTTTTACTTTGTGGCGCCGGAGAGCTCGGCAAAGAAGTTGCTATTGAATTACAGCGCTTGGGTGCGGAAGTGATTGCCTGTGATCGATACGAGAATGCACCGGCCATGCAAGTGGCTGATCGCAGCCACACATTCTCTATGTTGGATGGCGCTGAATTACGACGCGTCATCGAATTGGAAAAACCAGATTATATTGTGCCGGAAATTGAAGCCATCGCAACGGACACGCTGCTTGAGCTAGAGCGAGAAGGCTTTAATGTGGTTCCCACTGCGCGTGCCGCACAGCTCACCATGAACCGTGAAGGCATTCGTCGCCTAGTGGCTGAAAAACTCGAATTGCCTACCTCCAGTTATCGCTTTGCTGACAGCAAAGAAGAGTTCGATGCTGCCGTTGCTGAAATAGGTTTGCCCTGTGTGGTTAAGCCCATTATGAGCTCGTCGGGCAAGGGGCAGAGCTTGGTGAAGCGTTTGACCGACATTGATGCCGCTTGGAGTTACGCCCAAGAAGGTGGTCGCGCTGGTGCCGGTCGCGTCATTGTTGAAGGCTTTGTCGATTTCGATTATGAAATTACATTGCTCACTATTCGTCATCGCGGCGCGAGTGATGATACGGATACCAGTTACTGTGCACCCATTGGCCACTTGCAGAAAGACGGTGATTATCAAGAGTCTTGGCAGCCGCAGTCAATGTCAGATACTGCTTTACAGCGCTCACAAGAGATTGCCGAGCAGGTAACGGCGGCGCTGGGCGGCTGGGGTTTATTCGGCGTTGAATTGTTTGTGAAGGGCGACGAGGTGATTTTTAGTGAAGTGTCGCCGCGCCCGCATGACACTGGGCTAGTCACGTTAATGTCACAAGATCTTTCCGAATTTGCCCTTCATGCGCGTGCCATACTGGGTTTGCCTATCCCCAATATTCAGCAACATGGCCCCTCGGCATCTGCAGTCATTTTGGTAGAGGGTGAATCTAAGCGAGTATCATTTGGCAATTTAGAATTTGCTCTAGAGGCGCCTGATACCCAACTCCGTTTGTTTGGCAAACCCGAAGTGAGTGGCAAGCGACGCATGGGCGTTGGCCTTGCGCGTGGTGCCGACATTGAAGAGGCGCGGAGCAAAGCGCGATCAGTGGCAGCAGCTGTTATTGTGACTTTATAAAAAGCTAAACTTATTTTATGGCGTAAACAATTTGGCTTGTTATTCGTAAGTCATGCGCCTACACTTCTTAACTCTTGTCGGGGTGCCTGCGCGTAAGCGCACAAGGCTGAGATCGTTTTCGAATCCCGTATTACCTGATCTGGATAATGCCAGCGTAGGAAACAAGATATTCTCAGCAGAGGTCCCTCTGTCGTGAACTTGGCGTAACGCCAGTCTGGTTTCCTTTCTTTGGTTTTATTTAAACAGTCGATTCAAAGGCGTGCATGATATTGCGCGAAAAGGGGAAATAATGAGTTCTGATTATCCGTTACTACGTGATACTGCCCAAGTAGATGCCGCATCTGTTGAGCCCTTGCCGGGTTCATCCAAAATATATGTGCAGGGAAGTCGTGCCGATATCAACGTGCCGATGCGTGAAATTGCACTTACGCCAACCCCCATACAATCCAATGACGGTACAACACGGTTAGAGCCCAATCCGCCAGTGCGGGTTTATGATACTTCCGGTGCCTATACTGATCCCAAGGCCGATATTGATATTCGCAAAGGCCTGCAAGCAATTCGTGAGCAGTGGATTGTCGACCGTGAAGACACCGAACTTCTTGCCGGTGACAGCTCAGAGTATAGCCGCAAGCGGGCTGCCGATTTAAGTTTGCAACAACTGCGTTTTGATTTAGAGCGCAAGCCTCGGCGGGCATTGTCGGGCAAAAATGTGAGTCAAATGCACTATGCTCGGCAGGGTATTATCACGCCAGAAATGGAATACATTGCCATTCGTGAAAATATGTCTTTGGCTGCGGCGCGAGAGGCTGGAGAAGCCTTTGGCGAGCTAGGTTATCAGCACCCCGGTAATGATTTTGGTGCCAGCATTCCCAAAGAAATTACCCCAGAGTTTGTGCGGGATGAGGTCGCCCGTGGCCGCGCAATAATCCCAGCAAATATTAATCACCCAGAATTAGAGCCCATGATTATTGGCCGTAACTTCCTGGTTAAGGTAAACGGCAATATTGGTAACTCTGCCCTAGGTTCATCTATCGAAGAAGAAGTGGCCAAACTGACATGGGGTATTCGCTGGGGAGCGGATACCATGATGGATTTGTCGACGGGAAAAAACATTCACGAAACCCGTGAGTGGATTGTGCGTAATTCTCCCGTGCCGGTCGGTACAGTGCCGATTTATCAAGCATTAGAAAAAGTCGATGGCGTAGCAGAAGACTTAACGTGGGAAGTGTTTCGTGACACCTTAATTGAGCAGGCCGAGCAGGGTGTTGATTACTTCACGATACATGCAGGGGTCTTGTTGCGTTATGTTCCGCTGACGGCCAAGCGCGTTACCGGCATCGTTTCGCGGGGTGGATCTATCATGGCTAAGTGGTGTTTATCGCACCACAAGGAAAATTTCCTTTATACGCATTTTGATGATATTTGCGAAATTATGAAGGCCTACGATGTGTCGTTTTCTTTAGGCGATGGTTTGCGTCCGGGCTCCGTGGCCGATGCCAACGACGAAGCCCAATTTGGTGAGCTTCGCACCTTGGGAGAGCTAACAAAGCGCGCTTGGAAACACGATGTGCAAGTGATGATTGAAGGCCCCGGTCATGTACCCATGCAAATGATTCAAGAAAATATGACCGAGCAATTAAAGCATTGCGACGAGGCACCTTTCTATACACTTGGGCCGCTAACAACCGATATTGCACCGGGCTACGATCACATTACGTCGGGAATTGGTGCTGCCCAAATAGGTTGGTATGGCTGTGCCATGCTCTGTTATGTCACCCCCAAAGAACATTTGGGCTTGCCCAATAAAGACGATGTGAAAACCGGCATTATCACTTATAAGATTGCAGCCCATGCTGCAGACTTGGCCAAGGGTCACCCCGGTTCACAGTTGCGAGATAACGCATTAAGCAAGGCGCGTTTTGAATTTCGTTGGGAAGATCAATTTAATCTTGGATTAGACCCCGATACCGCCCGTGCCTACCATGACGAAACCCTGCCAAAAGAGTCCGCCAAGGTCGCGCATTTTTGCTCTATGTGTGGGCCAAAGTTCTGTTCAATGAAAATTACCCAAGATGTCAGGGATTATGCGGCAAAGTTAGAGACAGAAAATGTCGAGGCTGAGATGCAGAAAAAATCGCTGGAGTTTAAGGAGCAAGGTAGCCAAATTTACCAAAAAGTGTAAATGCCGATGAGTTCATCACTGCCTAATTCGCAATGCGTAAATACCTGCAAGTCAACGCAGGCCAAGACCATAGGTATTGCCGGCGCTGGCTTGTTGGGACGCTTGCTAGCGTGGAAGCTATTGCAGCAGGGTTACAAGGTTACCTTGTTTGATCGCGGCAGCCGCGCGGCAGAGCTAAGCGCCGCGAAGGTTGCTGCGTCTATGCTGGCGCCGTATAGCGAAGTGGTTAGTGCCGAGCGCAAGGTGTTTGACTGGGGCCGCATGGCATTAAGCTGGTGGCCAAAAGAACTAGCGGCCTTAGCGCAGATGACAGGGCAGCATGTCGACTTTGCGACAGACGGTAGTATCGTCATTGCGCACGACTTAGATAAATCCAGCTTGACGAATTTTGAGCATCAGTTACGGGAGAAAGTGCCTGATTGCGCAGAATATATTGAGTGTATTGAGCGTGATCGGCTGGCAGTCTTAGAGCCTGAATTGGCGGAACGGTATTGCGGCGGTTTGTTTTTGGCCGAAGAGGGCTATCTTGATAATGAGGCGTTATTGCACTCATTGGTGCTGGGCATTACGGCGCTCGGTGGGGTGTGGTGTGAATATACTGAAGTAGAGCGCGTTACTGCTGGAAGAATACATCTGGCAACGCAGCAGCATTGTTTTGATGTGGCTATTGATAGTCGGGGCATGGGCGCGCAAGCGCAGTTGCCGGCCTTGCGTGGAGTAAGGGGAGAGGTGCTGTGGGTGCATGCGCCAGAGGTTTCGTTACAGCGACCGGTAAGGTTGATGCATCCACGCTATAAATTATATATTTCTCCGCGCTCGGGGCAGCGCTACGTGATTGGCGCCACTGAGATAGAAAGTGAATCTATGCAGCCGGTGACTGTGCGCTCAAGCCTTGAGTTGCTGTCCGCACTTTACAGTGTCCACAGCGGATTTGCTGAGGCCACCGTGCTGCACGCCTATGCGCATTGTCGACCAGCCATGCCAGATAATTTGCCAATCATCCATAGTGAACCCGGTTTGCTACGGGTAAATGGTTTATACAGGCACGGCTATTTACTCAGTCCCTATGTGGTTGAATCAGCCTTGAAAAAACTTATCGACTGCAATGATCTTGCTACAGAAATTAATCACTAATTAGCGAGTTAATTCCCATGGATGATGATCATAAAATCACCGTCAGCGTTAATAATGAAAACAAGATTTGTTCAGCAAAAAAAGCGTTATCTGAACAATTGATTCAGTGGGGCTTTGAGGCCGGCAAGGTTGCTGTCGCTGTTAATGAAGGCTTTGTACCGCGCTCCCAATATCAACATTATTGTTTGCAAGAGGGTGACAAAGTCGATGTATTGGCGCCGGTGCAGGGCGGCTGAACGTATTAGATATTAATTGAGTAATTCCTTATGGATAAGCAAATACAAGATACGTGGACGCTCTATGGACAAACATTTACCAGCCGTTTGTTAATAGGCAGTGCCTTGTATCCATCGCCCGCGATTATGCGTGATGCCATCAATGAATCTGGTGCCAATATCGTCACGGTATCGCTGCGCCGACAGTCGCCCGAGCAAGGTGGCGGAGAGGGATTCTGGCGGCAGTTAAAAGCAATGAACAAAACATTGTTGCCCAATACCGCAGGTTGTCACAGCGTGAAAGAGGCGGTGACCTTGGCGCAAATGTCACGGGAGTTATTTGCAACCGACTGGTTAAAGTTAGAAGTAGTAGGTGACGATTACAATCTGCAGCCTGACCCTATGGCCACGATAGAGGCCGCTGAACAATTAATAAAGTTGGGTTTCAAGGTGTTTCCTTACTGCACTGATGACTTGGTGGTGTGCCAGCGCTTGCGCGATGTGGGCTGCCAAGTATTAATGCCCTGGGGCTCACCGATTGGCACCGGCCGTGGTTTGATGAATCCCTACAATTTACAAACTATTCGTGACCGTATTCCTGACTTACCATTGATTATTGACGCCGGCATAGGCAAACCCTCTCATGCAGTACAGGCCTTGGAGTTGGGCTTTGACGGTATTTTACTTAATACCGCCGTAGCGCAGGCGGGAGATCCCATTAACATGGCATCTGCATTTAAACACGCTGTGGCAGCGGGGCGGTTGGCACAGCAGGCCGGTGCCATGCCTGAGCGGCAAACGGCATCGCCATCAACACCAACGCTAGGCATGCCTTTTTGGCATCAGCAATAGCAAACGTATTTCTCGCGTGTGCACGTAGATGTAGGCTGATCTTGTCATGGTTGTATCCCATGATCGTAAGGTAGCTAGTGATCGAATAGTCTGAAGTTAATAAAGAATGGTTAGAGCTGGACTGTGGCGGCGGTCATTAGGGCGTGGTGTTGGCCCTTATCTTTTAGGTTTTAAATAGTGCGGTGTGAATCGAAGAAAAATGCCCCGCTGAGCGAGGCATGAGAGGGTATTGGATTACAGGTGGTACCGGGCACCTATTTCGACAGAGTGTTCAGGACCGACATAGATGCCTTGACGCAAGCCAGTGATGTAACGTTTGTTTGTTAAGTTTTTCAGTGCGCCAAAAAAAGTCAAACTCTCGTTGAGTTTGTACTGTGCCATGAGATCCATGACAGTATATGAGGATATCTTGCCACCCCAGATTCCCCCAGCTGCATCGCTGGGAATATCTTCAATATTAGAGGCGTCGCCATACTGTTCGCCACGGTAGTGGGCAGTTAAGGTTGCGCTCAATTTTTCAGCATTGTAGTTAAGCGCAAGATTACCTAAGTACTTTGGTGCGTAAGGTAAGCGGTTGCCTTGGTTGGCGCCAGTTTTAAACTCGGATTGCGGCACCCAGGTCGCGTTACCATCTATGCTGAAGCCGCCACCTAACTCATAGCCAAGGAGAAATTCCATACCCTGATGCTTAGTTTCGCCAGCATTAGACTGAGAGAGGTTTGGGTCACTATTCCCCGTCACTACCTGGTTATCAAATTCCATATAGAAGGCGGCGACTTCATAGCTAATGGCGCCTTGTGTACCACGAATCCCCATTTCATAATTTACGGAACGTTCACCATCTAAGTTTTGGTCGGTTAGGCCATCAAGGGCAACGCCATTTGAAGCTGGAGAAAATGCCTTGTATACGCCGCCGTAAAGCTGAGCTGATTCATTTAATTCGTAGGTGGCACCCACGCCAGGCAGTAATTCAGTATTGCTGGTATCAGCCGAAGCATTATTGTCGGTAAGCACCACGCGCTCTTGCTCGTAGTATTCAATCCGCAGGCCTGGGGTAACCGCTAACCGCTCAGTAACAATAAAACGGTTCTGTACATATGCCGCAACACTGTCGGCAGAATCAATTCTATGACGGTCGTTAATACCTGTGCGGTCAGCGTCTCGAGTAGCCCGAATACGTTTGTCGTCAGACTCTTCCTGCATGAAACGCAAACCAATTTCGGCCTCATTTTCAAGGCCAAACAAGTTATGATTCATATTTAGGCGGGTTTCCACACCGTAGCGTTCAAAAGAGCGGTTATTACCGGTCAAGTCGTCGGTGTAGACCCAGCGGCCAGCGGCATTGGATGCGGCTGTGTCGACATTATAACGCCAGTAGTCTCGAGCCACTTCACTCCAATACACGAGGGTAGTCAGAGTTGACTCGTCACTTATCGTCCATTCGTGATTCAAATCAAAACTGACTCGGCTGCTTAAGAACCAGTCATCGGGCGCTGGGTTATAGCTTTCACCAGCTTTGTAATCGTCCAGCAGCAGTCCACGGTAGGAGATGTTTGCGTCATTTTCGTGCCAAGAAAATTTCATACCAACGCTATGAGCATCGCTAAAGCGAATGCCTGTTTTGACCATGATATCGTCCATATCATAGCCTTTGTCCATGTAACCATCGCTCTCGGCGTGGGTAGCCACAATACCCGCAAAGGCATCGCCAGATTCACTGCGCCCACCTGCTTCAATTGTTGCTTCTTGGGTGTTGAAGGAGCCTGTTCTGGCTGACACTAAGATACCGTCATCGGGAGTTTTCGTTTGATAGTTGATTACACCGCCGATTGTGGACGGGCCATAGCGCAGAGATGCAGAGCCTTTTAATACTTCAATCCCCTCCATTCGCTGAATACGAGGGTTGAAATAGCGCTCGTTTCCAATAAATAAGCCAGGTGCGACGGGCACCCCGTCTTCGAGGATTAGCGATTTAGACTCGCTGGCAGATAAGCCGCGAATGCCAATATTGGAAACAACACCGCTCTCCTCCTCACTTTTGACATTAATACCAGGTATCCGGCGTAACACATCTTCAGTAGACATTGGCCGAACTAGCTCTATTTGTTCGCGGTCAATAACCACGACGGAGCCTGTCATTTTTGAAATATCTTCAAGACTTTTACCGACAACTTCGATGACAGGCATGGATGCTTCATTCTCTGACTGACCGAATACGCTCATTGGTAACAGTGATGTAGCAAGGATGATAATACGGTGACGCATGATGGGCATTTATTTACTCTTTTGGTAGATCAGGTTGCGCAGAATTATAATGATTATCATTAATTGTGTATAGGTGGTCGTCAGGCTGCTTAAAGCGAGTCTAGGCGTCTCAATACACTGTTTTATTGATGTCATAAAAGTCACAAACTAATGTGAACTACTAAGGCGTCCTTATAAGTTGATTTAGTTTGCGAGGACCACTCGTCAAATAATAAAACACGCTGTAATAAACGGTGATTTAACGGGGTCGCTGGGCGACCTATTATGATTATTGATTTCTGCAACGTTTGTTGACGTCTCATCAGAGTGGAGGATGTCGGGTGCTGGCCAACCGTTTTACACTTCGGGCGATGAATAACAATAATAGGTGGCAGCATGTACCTTGGTTTTAGCTCGATGAATACGGTTAACGATCAAAATCCCGCACAATTGGCGCAGACTTTGGAGGAGGCGGGTTTTGAGTCACTATGGTATGGCGAGCACAGTCATATTCCTCGGTGCCGGACCACTGCCTATCCGCCAGGTGGTGAACTGCCCGAGCCCTATAAAGAAATGATGGACCCTTATGTGTCGCTGATGGCGGCGGCATCGGCCACGTCTACTTTGAAGTTGGGAACGGGCATTGCGCTATTAATGGAGCGCGAGTTGTTTTCACAGGCAAAGACCATCGCCACGCTTGATCGCCTTTCCGGTGGGCGGGTAATTATTGGCACTGGGGTTGGTTGGAACCAAGAAGAGTTTGAAAACGTGACGAGCTTGCCGTGGGGGCGTCGTTATTTAGCCATGAAGGAAACGGTGGCGGCAACTCGGGTATTGTTTAACGATGAGGCGCCGGAATATCACGGTGAGTTTATTGATTTTGATCCGGTGTGGTTTGAGCCAAAACCAGTTCACATCCCTAACATGGTTTTTGGGGCGATGGGGCCGCTGGGTGTGAGGCATGCGGCGCAGTGGGCCGATGGTTGGATGCCGGTGGATGTAGCCTTGCCAGATGTGGCTGTGGCGATTAAAGACTTTCGTCGGCAGTTGAGTGAGTTTGGCCGCGACCCCGACCAAGTAGAAATTACCTTGGTGGTGATGGCTGAGGTTACGCCGGACTTGCTTAAGTTCTATCGAGATTGTGGCGTTAGCCGCTGTAATGTTGGTGTGGGCATGCAGAATTGGAATAAGCCTGAGCTGGTTATGCCAATGATCGAGCAGTGCGCCAACATTATTGCCGAGTTGTAGTTTGTGATCACAAGCCCTGAGCGCCCGCTCAGGGTGTTTGGTTTTGCCATTTTATGTTCTGTTTTGTATCAGCCTTATTCGTCGGTATTTCCCCTCTGCATTATTAAGTTATTTTTCAGTTCATGTGAAATAGCTTAATTGAAGCCACCCTATTTATTGCCAAGGCAGTTATGATAGTGGCTGATTTTTTCTCTTCTTGTTTCGTTAATTGGGGCCAATCATGCCGCATGAAAATAACTTGCTACAGGCTGTTGTTGTTTTACTGTTAGCGGCCGTCTTCGTTGTACCTTTGGCAAAGCGCTTACAACTTGGTGCAGTGTTGGGGTATTTAATTGCCGGTGTGGTGATTGGCCCTGCCGCCTTACAGCTGATCCACAATCCAGAAAATATCGCTCATTTTTCTGAGTTTGGGGTGGTGTTGCTATTATTTATCATTGGGCTTGAATTATCTCCACGTCGGCTTTGGTTAATGCGAAAAGCCGTGTTTGGTGTTGGCTTGGCGCAGGTTAGCTTAAGCGGGCTTATTATTGGCGGTGTTGCCTACTTTGGATTTTCCCAGCCATGGCAAACCAGTGTGGTGCTTGGCTTGGGGCTGGCCCTGTCGTCTACAGCATTTGGTTTGCAAATTCTGGCAGAGCGCAAACAGCTCACGAGTTCTCATGGTCGATTGGCGTTTGCCATATTGTTGTTTCAAGATATCGCCGCAATCCCCCTGATTGCCTTGGTGCCCTTATTAAGTGGCGGTGCAGGGGTTGAAGAAGCGGGTGCCGCATCGGTCTTGCGTATTTTATTAACAATAACTGCTGTCGTGGTGGGTGGGCGGTATTTACTGCGGCCTATATTTCGTATGGTGGCAAGAACAGGCTTGCAGGAAGTGTCTACCGCCACCGCTTTGCTTGTGGTGGTGGGTACGGCGTGGCTAATGGATGCGGTGGGCGTGTCTATGGCATTGGGCGCATTTTTAGCCGGTTTGCTGTTAGCTGACTCGGAGTATCGGCACGAACTGGAATCGCAAATTGAGCCCTTTAAGGGCTTATTGCTGGGCTTGTTCTTTATTAGCGTTGGGATGACCGCTGACGTTAAATTATTGGTGACAATGCCGCTTGCCGTACTTGGCTTAACCGTGTTGTTAATGGTGATTAAATTACCCATTCTGGCGTTGGTTGGTCGGGTATTGGGCGACTTAGATCGTCGCAGTGCCTTACGTTTGGGCGTGGTCTTGGCGGCCGGTGGAGAATTTGCTTTTGTTGTTTTTCAAATTGCCAAAGATCAAAACTTATTAAGTACTGAGCTGCACAGCATTTTAATTTTGGCTATTACCTTATCGATGGCGTGTACGCCCTTATTAATTATTTTTCTTGTCAAAGTACTAAAGCCAAAACCCGTGGTGAAAGAGGTTCCGCCAGAATATGAACAAATAGAAAGCGATGAGCCGCGTGTTGTGATTATTGGTATGGGGCGAATGGGACAAATTGTGGCGCGGATTTTACGCGCGCAGCGTGTGCCCTTTGTGGCTTTAGATTTGTCGGTGGATACCATTGAGTTGTCGCGGAGTATTGATAGTATGCCGGTGTTTTATGGCGATCCACTGCGGCCAGAAATATTACGTGCGGTGGGTGCAGAGCACGCGGCGTATTTTGTATTAACTGCAGATGACCCAGAGACCAATATAAAAATCACGGAATTGGTCAGTCGCTTGTATCCGCATATTAAATTGATTGCCAGAGCACGCAGTCGCTTTCATGTGCATCGTTTATTGGAGCTTGGTGCGCAGCCGATTAGGGAAACGTTTCACTCTAGCTTAGAGATAAGCAGAGAGACGTTAATGGGTTTGGGTTTAAGTCCCGAGCGTGCAGAAGCACGAATAAGGCGATTTCAGCTGCATGATGAAGAGTTATTAGCGCAGCAGCATTTGGTTTTTAATGATCGTGAAGCTTTAATTCAAAGTGTGCGGGATGCGCATGAAGAACTGCAGGCTTTATTTGATGCGGATGTTATTGAAGAGAAGGGGCTTTGAATTAGCGCCTTCTGACGTAGAATTTATGGTGACTTTAATTATATTGTTGCTAGTAATTTATTTTAAATAATGTGAATAACAGGGCGTATTTTCATTTTTTATAAGGTTTGAGTTTTGTGCTTGTAGATCCCTTTTTTTATTTGTGTGCGGTGCCGGCCATCTTGATTTTTGGCATGGCCAAGGGTGGCTTTGGCGGCGGTATTGCGGTGGTCTCTGTGCCGCTGATGAGTTTGGCGGTGTCGCCTATGCAAGCTGCCGCAATATTACTGCCTATTTTGTTGGTGATGGATGCGGTAGCGCTGTGGAGTTTTCGGGGTAAGTGGGATAAGGCTAATATTAAAATTTTAGTGCCGGGGGCGATCGTTGGTATTGTGTTGGGCAGCCTTGGATTTCGCTATTTGTCTGAAGACATGATTCGTATTTTGATTGGCGTTATCGCGGTTGTATTTTGTTTGAATTATTGGCTTAAAAAAGCGCTTGTGGATGCCAAGGGCCCCAGTGTAATGCGCGGTAGTTTTTGGGGTGCGCTGGCAGGGTTTACCAGTTTTGGTATTCATGCCGGCGGGCCGCCGGTGAATATGTATTTATTGCCTCAGCGCATGGAAAAATCTTTGCTTATGGGTACCATGGCGATTTTCTTTGCGGTGGTCAATGTCATTAAGTTAGTACCCTACAGTTTGCAGGGCAGTTTTGATGGTACTAATTTACTGACCGCCGCGGTGCTAATGCCAGTAGCGCCAATTGGTGTTCGTTTGGGATTTTATCTATTGCATAAAGTTAGCGAGCAGACGATTTATCGCGTCTGCTATTTTTTCCTTTTTGTGGTTGGGCTCAAGTTATTGTTTGATGGTTTTGTGGGTGTTCTCAGCTGAGTGAGTTAAACCGTGGGCACCGCATAGGTTCCCACCGCGTGAGCCACCATGCGGTCGTCGCCTTCAGAGTAAAGAGCTACCTCGCCAATGATGAGTTGGCGACCTACTTTAATCAGGGTGCATTTGCCGATGATGTCTTTGTTGGCGATGGGTTTGCGTAAAAAATTGATATTCAAATTGGTTGTGACGGCCAGAGCGACAATGCCAATCTCTCCGAGAATTGCCGCGTAAAGACCCACGTCAGCGGTCGTCATTAGCACTGGGCCAGATACCGTACCGCCGGGGCGCAGCGAGTGCTGGTCAACGCGGTAGCGAACGATCGCAGATTTTGTGTCAATGGACTCGACTGAGCATGGGCTATGTGGGAATTCAGCAGCAAGAAATTCACGAATGTCATTCAGTGCGGTCATGTTTATCTCCGAGTAATTATTTGTATGAAGGGCTATATTTTGAACCACATTCAAGATGGATAGCCACAGTGTAGTTTTTATTGTCCTATTTAATAGATCCAGTGTTGCTATGACTAGGCTCAGCTATACTGACAATAGTAGCACCCTAAAAACAGAGGATTTATGGCTAGTAGAAAAAGACCTATCGCATGGAGTATTGCCGGTTCAGATTCTGGCGGTGGGGCAGGTATTCAGGCAGATTTGGCAACATTCCATGATTTTGGTGTACACGGGTGCACCGTTATTTCGGCAATTACGGCGCAGAATAGTTTTGCAGTTGGCCATGTGTCGGTCACGCCTAGACGAACATTGGCCGCGCAGATTAATGCCTTGGATAGCGACTTGCAGGCTGATGTTATTAAACTTGGCATGCTGGCCTCTGAAGACGTGGTGGTGATGGTTGGTAAATACCTAGAAACCTTTTCTGGTTTTGTGGTGTGCGACCCGGTCATGGTGTCAACCTCGGGAGGGGAGTTAATGCCCCGAGGTGTTTGTGATGTATTAATAGATAAAATACTGCCTCGCGCCGATTTGATAACGCCCAATTTGAGTGAGGCGGAGACCCTGCTGAATAGAACCATTGAATCACTTGAAGATGTAGAGCGTGCCGCGGCCGATATAGTGGCTTTGGGCGCGCGTTCAGTCATGCTCACCGGTGGTCATTTGAGCGCGCGTAATGATGAACGCCATGATTATTGGACAGACGGTGAAGAGGGGTTTTGGTTAAGCGGAGCCAATATCTATACGCTTAATACTCACGGTACCGGCTGCACATTGTCATCGGCTATTGCCGCTGCGGTAGCTCGCGGTTATGGCTTGCCTGATGCCATGGTGATTGCCAAGGCCTATGTCAGTCAGGGTCTGCGTATGTCGGTGCGTTTGGGTAGTGGGCCGGGGCCGGTTGGTCACATTGGTTGGCCCCAGCGTGTTGCCGATCTTCCTAGTTTGAGTCGCCGCTTGCCTAGTCTTGGTCAACGCCCTCGCTTTGCATCTTGCGATGGTGAGCTGGGGCTTTATCCCGTTGTCGATAGTGCAAAATGGATTGCGCGATTATTAGCCTGTGGCGTTAAAACCATTCAGCTGCGAGTCAAAGAATTAAGCGGTGATGCATTGCTACACGAAGTGCGTGAGGCGATCGCCTTGGGGCGGCAACATCAAGCGCGGGTATTTATTAATGATTATTGGCAGTTAGCGGTGAGTGAAGGGGCTTATGGTGTGCATTTGGGGCAGGAGGATTTGGACACCGCTGATATTGCGGCAATCGCAGATGCCGGTTTGCGGTTAGGCGTTAGCACGCACACCTACTATGAAGTGGCACGAGCGCATAGCATTCGACCTAGTTATATTGCGATTGGTCCGGTGTATTTTACGTCGAGCAAGCAAATGCCATGGACGCCACAAGGGCTCCCTCAACTAAGGCGCTGGGTGGGTATGCTGTCCTCAGAATATACCCTAACGGCAATTGGGGGTATTGATGTGAAACGCGCTAAGGATGTGTTGACGACGGGGGTGGGGAGTGTGGCCATGATCAGTGCGATTACTCAAGCTGAAAATCCAGAGGCGGTGGTGGCAGAACTCCTTTCTTTACACGAGCAAACAAAGTGATTTTGCGGTGTATTATCGGCTTTATATTGGCTACATGGAGCCTTTTTCTTTTTGCTGAGCCAGCGCAGCTGGTGGTGAGAGGCTTGTTTGAAAAGGCCGCGCTATTAGAAATTGATGGCCGCCGGCAATTACTCAGAGCGGGGCAGCGGGGTGCTTCCGGTATATTGCTGGTATCCGCAACGCCCAGGGCTGCCGTAATTGAGATTGATGGCGAGCGCAAAACACTCACTTTAAATAAATTTATTGGCGGAGCTTATAAAGCGCCTTTGCTAACGACAGTGTCGCTTCATAAAAATAATCAGAAGGAGTATCGCGCCCGCGTAGCCATTAATGGCCGTAATGCAGAGGCGGTGGTGGATACCGGTGCCACCACCGTAGCTATGAGCTCTAAAGATGCAGAGCAGTTAGGCATTTCCTATCGCAATGGCAAAGTTACCTCGGTAGCAACCGCTGGAGGGGTGAAACAGGCTTATTCCATTGTTTTGGAGCGGGTGGCGCTAGGAGATATCCAAACTCGGCAAATCAGTGCGGTGGTGATAGAGGGGGATTATCCCCATGTCATTCTACTGGGAATGAGCTTTTTGGAGCATATTGACCTTCAAGAGCGCGATAATGTTTTGGTGTTGTCGCCGCGTTATTAATGCTGTTAGCAATGATTGTTGGTCTAGTGGTCGCCTCGGGCGCGTCGTGCTGATAAAATGCGCCACCGGATTTGCTCGTGGAGATACCCGTGGCAGTTAGTTTTGTAGAATCCTCTAAGCTTCCCACTCCTTGGGGAGTGTTTGATATCCATGGTTTTGAGGATAGTGACAACGGCAAAGAGCACGTTGTTCTCACCCTTGGTGATGTAGGTGATGGCGAGCCAGTACTTGCTAGGGTCCATTCTGAGTGTCTGACGGGTGATGGTTTGTTCAGCATGCGCTGTGACTGTGGGTCACAATTACGAGCCGCTTTAGAGAAAATAGCTGAAGAAGGTCGAGGCGCTTTGTTTTATTTACGCCAGGAAGGGCGCGGCATTGGGTTGATGAATAAAATTCGCGCCTACAAATTGCAAGATGCCGGAGCCGATACCGTCGAAGCGAATGAGCAACTTGGCTTTGGTGCCGACATGCGTGATTACAGCTTATTAGAGATGATGTGTGAACACTTACATATCACCAAGGTACGTTTGATGACCAACAACCCGCGCAAAGTGAAGGCCTTTACTGACCAAGGTGTAGAGGTGGTTGAGCGGCTGCCCTTACAGACGGGGCAAAATCCTCATAATGCGAAATACCTAGCCACTAAGTCAGGTAAGTTAGGTCATTTGTTTTAGTTGTTTGTCGCAAGTTGATTATAAGGCCTCGCAATGCGGGGCTTTTTTGTTTTTGCAGTTTGGTGTTTTGTCTTAGAGTTTTCATCTGTTTGTTATCGTGGCGTCATTCTCTCTATCTAATCTGATAAGAATATTCAGTATTAGGCGAGCAAGAATGAAGCAGTTTCGTATTTTGGTATTGCACGATGGTAAACCTGGCCACCTTAGTCAGTCTTATGGGCTGGCGAGTATGATTGCGAACCGGTGCACACGCTGTGAGTGTGACGTTATTTCGGTGCGAGCTGTTCCGCGTCTAAAGCTGTTGAATAGAATGTTGCGCCGCATGGCGGTGTCATTGCATCCGGCCTTGCGGCGCTTAGTATTCTCTCTGTACCGGATTGATCCATTGCCCAGTGAGCCGGTAGATTTGGTGGTGTCTTTTGGGGGCAATGTTGTGGCGCTCAATGTGGCGTATAGCCAAGCCCATGGCATTCCCAATGCGCTGATTGGCAATAGCTATACCATCCCCAATGAGGCTATTTGTGCCCACCTTAGTTTAATTGGCGACTTGGGTGATGCAAATGCCATAGCTACAACGGTTGTCTTGTGCCGCGTGGATCAGGAGCGTTGTCGGCGGGCTGGACTTGCACTGCAAACTTCGCAGCGTCCTTTGTGGACGTTGCTCGTGGGCGGGAATGGCAGCGGTTATGGTTACCATGATTCAGATTGGCACCGCTTGGGCGATGCTCTTCGTGCGCTGAGCGAGCAATATGGAGTGCAATGGTTGATTAGCACGTCGCGGCGCACCGGTGTGGCGGGTGTCAATATATTGAAGCGTTATGTAGACGATGATATTTGCCGAGCTGCAATCTGGTATGAAGATGGCGTCAGCGAACCCCTGGATGCTTTTCTTGGCGCGTCGTCACAAATATTTTGTACCGAAGACAGTTTAAGTATGGTGTCTGAGGCGGTGGCCATGGATAAGCCGGTGATTAGCTTGCGGCCCACCGAGTCGCTGCCGACCCGAACTCACGGAAAAGCGCTAACTTACATGGCTGATATCGGCTTGGTAGAGCGAGTGGATATTTCGGCAATGGCTCAGTACCAACCACAACCTTGGTTGCCAGAGAAAACCTATAGCGCGCATTTGGATGACATTTTTGCGCGTATTATTGCCTTGGGCGCAGTTACCGAAATGGTACGCACCCCCGCTAAGCGGAACTATATGCCCGAGCAGCGTGTGCAGGTAGTTTAAGCTTTTGACGGCTCGATATTAAAGTCAGGAATGGCGGCGACGCGGCGGCGAATGCTGTTGATAATACCGTCGCTGTCTAGGCCGAGGTCGCTGAGTAATTGAGGGTGTTTACCGTGGTCGATAAATTTGTCGGGCAACCCTAATTGCAATACCGCCTGCCAACGTGCCTGTTGGTTTAGGTATTCGCAAACAGCACTGCCGGCGCCGCCAGCAATTACATTTTCCTCTAGCGTGACTAGCAAGGTGTGATCATCGGCGAGTGCGTCTATCAGTTCGGTATCCAAGGGTTTTACAAAACGCATATCAGCTACGGTTGCGTTTAAGGCATCCGCCGCGGTAAGCGCTGCACTTAACAAGGTGCCAAAGCTTAAGATAGCAATTTTTTGGCCTTCGCGAACCACTCGGCCTTTGCCAATTTCTAGCGGCGTCATGGCTTGGTCAATCTGGATTCCTGGACCTGTGCCTCTGGGATAGCGAATAGCTGCTGGGCCGGGGTAGTTATAGCCGGTGTGCAACATTTGCCGTGTTTCGTTTTCGTCGGCGGGCGCCATCACCAGCAGATTGGGAATGCAGCGTAAAAAACTTAGGTCAAAGGCGCCGGCATGAGTCGGGCCGTCTTCGCCAACCAATCCTGCTCGATCCACACCAAAGGTGACATCCAAATTCTGTAAAGCGATGTCATGTATCAGTTGGTCGTAACCGCGCTGTAAAAATGTTGAGTAAATGGCAACGACCGGTTTGAGTCCGTCGCAGGCCATACCCGCAGCGAGTGTCAGGGCGTGCTGCTCGGCAATGGCAACATCATAAAAGCGATCAGCAAAGCGCTCCGAATACTCAAGCATCCCCGAGCCTTCACACATGGCGGGGGTGATGGCGACTAACTCCGGGCTTTGCTCAGCTTGGTCGCAGAGCCAGCTACCAAAGATGTCTTGGTACTTGGGCTGTTTGGCTTTAACCACCGGCGCTTTGCCGTTTTTAGGCTTGGGTTCAATTTTTGATATGGCGTGAAATCCAACCGGGTCTTCTTCTGCCGGTGTAAAGCCCTTGCCCTTTTGGGTCATGATGTGGAGCATTTGCGGGCCGGGAAGCTCGCGCAAATTTCGCAAGGTTGGCACTAATATATTGAGATCATGACCATCGATAGGTCCAATATAATTGAACCCTAGTTCTTCAAAGAGCGTAGCGGGTGAGACCATGCCCTTCATATATTCTTCTAGTCGTGCGGCAATATCGGTTGCTGAGCGCGGGAATTTTTTAAGTACACTTTTACCGCCACTGCGTATTTGATTGTAGGTCTTGGATGCCCACATTTTGGAGAAATAGGTGTTTAGACCGCCGGTATTCTTGCTGATAGACATTTGATTGTCATTGAGTACCACCAGCATGTTGGCGCCGGTATGGCTGGCATGGGTGATGGCTTCAAAGGCCATACCTGCGGTCATGGCCCCGTCACCAATAACGGCGACAGTATGTCGATCTATCTCTTGTTGCCGAGCCGCAATGGCCATACCCAGTGCCGCGCTAATGCTGGTGCTGGAATGGCCAACACCAAAGGTGTCGTAGGGGCTTTCTTCACGCTTAGGAAAACCGGCTAAACCGCCCGCTTTGCGCATGCCATCCATGCGTTCTCGGCGTTCAGTTAAAATTTTATGAGGGTAGCATTGGTGGCCCACGTCCCATACTAAGCGGTCTTCTGGGGTGTTATATATATAGTGCAGGGCAATGGTTAGCTCTACCACACCGAGGCCGGCACCAAAGTGACCGCCGGTCTGACCCACGGTATACAGCAGGTATTCTCTTAGTTGCAGGGCCAGCTCATCTAGGTCATCTTGATCTAAACGGCGAAGATCGGCAGGAGAGTCGATCGTATCCAGCAATGGCGTGGCTGGCCTTGTAAGAGGGATTTCCTGAAACATCTAGCGTTAAACCCAGAACCGATGAAAGGGCGAGATTGTAAACGAATTTAACCCGTTTTACCTATTTGTATGCACTATTCTCGTTATTTTGCGGCATCTCGCAGGAGTGTGAGCGTGTGGCATTCGGTACTGATATTAATGCTGTCGGGCAATAATGTAGTGAGATAAGGCCCGCAGGGGCTCTGCGTTGTTGCCAAAGTCTCCGAGGGCGCTAAGTGCGCGTTGATGCAGCTCAGAGGCCAGTGTTTTGGCACCATCTAAGCCCAGCAGGGCAGGAAATGTGGGTTTGTTTAAGGCTTGGTCGGCACCTTGGGTTTTACCAAGGGTTTCAGTATTACTTTCAATATCAATAATGTCGTCTTGGACTTGAAAGGATAAGCCGATGGCCTTGCCGTATTGATCTAGCTGTTCAACTTGTTGCGCACTGGCTTGGCACCAGCTGGCACTCATGCTGATGGCAACTCTAATGAGTGCGCCGGTCTTTAACTGGTGCATGGTTTGCAGTGTGCTTAGATCAAGCTCTTGATTTATTGAGGCGAGGTCTATGGCTTGACCGCCGACCATACCGCGAGGGCCTGCCGCCGCACTAAGTTGGCGAATCAATGAAAGTTTGGTGTCTGCGTTGCTACTGGGGAGATTTGCCAGCAGTTCAAATGCTCTTGCTTGCAGGGCGTCGCCAACCAGAATGGCGGTCGCTTCGTCATAGGCAATATGACAGGTGGGCTTGCCGCGCCGAAGGTCGTCATTGTCCATGGCGGGGAGGTCGTCGTGAACCAGCGAATAGGCGTGAATCATTTCAATGGCGCAGGCAATGTCGTCTAGGCCATCAATATCGGCACCCAGAGCTTGCGCGGTGGCATAAACCAAAGTGGCACGAACCCGCTTACCCCCGTTAAGCAAGCTGTATAGGCTGGCCGAGTGTAAGGTATCTAGCTGCTGACTGGCATCGGCATCAGCAAATTCGCTGTCGATGTTTGCTAGGCGAGCGGGAAGTACTTCTTGCACACGTTGCTGGCAGCTGGCGAGAAAGTCCGAGAACTCTCCATTCATTGATTAACTATCCGTATCCAGAGGCTTGCTGACAATGTCACCGTCTTTTGCCATTAATAGTTCAACTTTTTGTTCCGCATCAGCGAGCGCCTTCTGGCAGTCGCGACTAAGTTGCATACCGTTTTCAAAGGCTTTCAATGAGTCTTCTAAACTCAGTTCGCCGGACTCCATGTTCTGCACGAGTTTTTCGAGTTCGGTGAGTGAGGTTTCAAAATTGACTGTGTTTGCCTTGGGCATCAGCCTCTCCTAGACAATGTGTGGGTTGTCGCCGTGGCGTATTCTAACAGTGTCTGAGCTGTTGAGGTAATTCTGTGCTTTTAGTTTTGCGATTTAAGGCGATAATAGGCCTCAATATGAAATAGTAGGTATAGCGCAGGGCATGCATTATCGTTCAGTTATTGAATTTTGGTTCGCGGAGCTTTCTTCTTCTGACTGGTTTGCCTGCAGCGACGAGTTGGACAGTAAAATAATAAGACGTTTTGGTGATATTCATCGTGCAGCGGTGGCTGGCGAGCTCTATTCGTGGCGGCATCAAGCACTGGGTCGGCTCGCAGAAATCATTGTATTGGACCAGTTCTCACGCAATATTTTTCGTGGTACAAGTGGCGCTTTTGCCGCTGATGGCCAAGCTTTGATTCTAGCCCAAGAGGCTATTCGTGCGCAGGCTGATGTTGAGTTAAATAAAAAACAGAGATTATTTCTCTATATGCCTTATATGCACAGTGAGTCTGTGGCTATTCAGAATGCTTCTCTACGCTTGTTTGAGACCTTGGGTTTAGAGGATAACTACCGTTTTGCGGTTGCGCATCAACAGATTATTTCGCGTTTTGGGCGTTACCCTCATCGCAATGCAATTTTGGGGCGTCCTTCTAGCAGTGAGGAAGTTGCCTTTTTGAAAGAAGCTGGGTCAGCATTTTAAGGATTTGCCGCGTTTCTTACGGTGGCTGAATTAGATATTTCCTTGTAGGCTGCTGCATGCGTGTTGTATGGAGTAAAAGAATGCGAAAACTACTGGTTTTGAGTTGCTTGCTTTGCAGTGTATTTGCGGTATCGGCTAGGGCTGAGTGTGCCTACCCAGATAGTGAGCGAGGTGTTGCGCCTGCGTGGTTGTGTAGTCTTGATGATTACCAAGATGCGGGTTTTCTGGCTTACGGTGATAAAAGTCGCTTGCCATCTATTTCGCTTCAAAATCGTTTGGCAGGTAAAGCCGCCATGATTGCTGTAGTAAGTAAATTACTACTTCATGCGCAGTTGCAGTTAGCGGGGCAATTACCAAGCGATGTTCAGTTGGTCATGCCAGATGCTAAGGATTGGTCGCGTGTCGCAAAATTTAAGGGTGTGCAAATTTTGGAAAAAGCGGCGAGTCCACAGCGGCATTTATACGTGCTGGCTGGGGTGAAACCTGAACTGCAAGCGGATTTAGTCACGGTGGCTAGAAAAGAAATTTTGGATGCCAACAAAAAACGCTTAGTGGCACTGCTTGGGCAGGCTGAATGGGAAAAACTGCTGGCGGCTGACTAGGCTTTATTGTCGCCGACATGATGTAACTTATATCGATGGTATTGATAAATAAAAAAAGGAAATGGGATGAGTGCGCAGTCGCGAACAGAAATTGCATTGATAACCGGTGCATCAGCAGGAATTGGTCGGGCCTTTGCAATACAGTTAGCGCCCCGCTGCAAGACGATGATATTGATTGGTCGTGATCCCGCTAAGCTGGCCTCGGTGGTGAGTGAACTTGAGCAGCCGGGTTTGAATATTGTTAGTTTTGCTTTGGATTTGACGACCACTGAGGGCGTCACAAGAGTAATGGAGGCCATTCGTCAGAAAGGGCCGGTATCAATGCTCATTAATAATGCGGGCTTTGCAAGCTACGGTAAGTTTGCCGAATCTGATTTGGATGCAGAAATGGCGATGGTGAATTTGCATTGTAATGCCAGTTTGGCACTGTGCCGTGCAGCGTTGCCTTATATGAAGCAGGAAGGGCGAGGTGAGATTGTGAACGTCTCTTCAATGGCTGGCTTTTTCCCTGTGAAGCATTCGGCGGTTTATGCAGCAAGCAAGACATTTTTGACTATGTTTTCACAGGCCCTGCAGCAAGAGGTGCAGGGTGATGGTATTCGTGTTCAATGTTTGTGCCCTAGTTATACGCGCACTGACTTTAGTGATAGACCAGCCCTAGCGGACTTGGATGCTACTAAAGTACCCGATGAATTATGGTGGACCGCTGAAGATATTGTTGCAGTGAGTTTGGCGCAGCTAGAGGATGAAAATGGTCCGGTCATTTGTTTGCCTGACAAAATGAACCGTGAAATGGTACATGGGGCTTTAACGGCACAAGCCAGTGCGTTTGCGTAGTGTTATAAGTGCTGGTTTGGATGGCTGTTTTTGTGTCAGTCAATAAAAAGAGTTTCTTGGAGTGCTTGCTTTGATTAATTGGTCGCCAGAGTTAGATCCAGCTTCGCTGCCAAGCTTATCCGATATTGGGATGACAGCGGGTATTGATGGTGTGCCGTGGGCGCAGGAATATAGTCACTATTACGATATCAATTTTGAAGAAGTGTATCCGGGCTTACGCCATTTGTTTGGTGCTTTTACAAGCGTCGGTGAGCGCATCGCAATGCAGGTGTTTATGTTGCCTGACGCCCACAGCACGGCGTTTGTCTATCACGGTTATTATGACCATGTTGGTTTGTTTAATAATGTCATTAATTATTTTTTGAAGCATGGTTACTCAGTGGTGGCTTACGATTTACCGGGGCATGGCTTGTCTACCGGTGAGCGTGCGGCAATAGATGACTTTATGCGCTACCGGCAGGTGTTGAACGATGCCTTTACCGTGGTGGCAGATTTTGGCTTGCCAGAGCGCAAAGTGGGCTTGGCGCAAAGCACCGGTTGCGCTGTGTTGATGTCTCACTTATTAAGCGGCGGTGAACACGATTTTGATCGAGTGGTGTTGTTAGCGCCTTTGCTCAAACCCTGTGACTGGTGGTGGGGCAAGCCCGCTCATAGTGTGCTGAAATACTTTATTCATAGCTTGCCACGTAAATTTGCCGATAATTCTGACGATCAGCATTTTTTAGCGTTTTTGCGTGAGCGTGATCCTTTGCAAGCGCGATCGTTACCGCTGAGTTGGGTGGGGGCGCTTAAAAAATGGCAGCCCTGGTTTCTACGTCAGCCACCTGTTGCGAGCTCGCTGCTGATTTTGCAGGGTGATCAAGATGAAACAGTTGAGTGGCGTTATAACTTACCGCGGATACAGGCTAAGTTTCCTAATGCAGGGGTCGTTCATATACCGGGGGCTAGGCATCATCTTGCAAAAGAGGGCGAGCGATTTAGGGAGCAGTTGTGGCAGGCTTGCGATGACTATCTTTGAGTCGTGTTAGTGCTGCTGGCGTCTAAGGGGCGTTCCATTGCTCATATTAAGGCGGGTTGCCGTTAGCGCTGATGATTACCCTACCGACGGCGGCGTCGTATTCGCCACCCATTCCCACCATTGATGCTCACCTTCGGGTTTGTCTTTATCTTGGCAGCGATGCACATTCCAGGTAACTAGGTAGTCGGGGTCGCTAATAGCTTCACCGTCACCGGTTTTGTAATTACCTGCGGGGGCAAGGAACCACGGCGCCATTGATGAGGGTAGGGTGAATTCGTCGTCGTTACTTTGGCGAAGGGTAATGCCGTCTTTGGCTGTGACTCTAACCACGGTGCCAGCCAGCATTCTTTGCTGTAAGGCATCGCCGTTAATGTCGAAATAACTGAGCCCGACCAGCGCGCGTTTGTCGATAAGCGCAGCGAGTTCGGGTGAAAGTATGTCGGCCATCTTGGGCGATGTCTCCTAAGTAAAAGTGATGGTTTAAAACAAAACGCGACAGCGAATAGTGCCTTTTACATCTAATAATTTCTCAACAGCAAACTCGCTAGAGCCCTCTTCAATATCCATGACCACATAACCGACTTTCTCGCTGGTTTGCAGGTATTGGCTGCTAATATTGATGTTGTTGTCAGAGAAAATTTGGTTAATGGCGCTAAGTATTCCCGGCACATTATGGTGAATGTGCAGGATACGGTGTTTGCCGGGGTGCGCAGGCAGAGCAACTTCTGGGAAGTTGACTGACGAGGTGGTGGTGCCGTTGTCAGAGTATTTTACCAGTTTGTCAGCGACTTCTGAGCCAATGTTTTGTTGCGCTTCAACGGTGGAGCCACCAACATGAGGCGTTAAAAACACATTGTCGAATTCGCGTAGTGGTGAAATAAACTCGTCGTTATTGCTGCGCGGTTCTTCTGGAAATACATCTATTGCCGCGCCGGCAAGCTTATTGTCACGGAGGACATCGACTAGCGCATCGATGTCGACAACGGTGCCGCGTGCGGCGTTGATCAAGATAGCGCCAGGTTTCATTTGTGCGAGTTCATTGGCGCCAATCATCATTTGCGTAGACGCCGTTTCAGGGACGTGAAGGCTAACGATGTCTGCGGTGGCCAGTAATTCGCCCAAGCTGATTTGGCTTGCATTACCTAAGGGTAGTTTATTGACCACATCAGTGAAGCAAACTTCCATGCCTAGACTTTCTGCAATCACAGATAGCTGCATACCAATTGAGCCGTAGCCGATGATACCTAGGCGTTTACCGCGGATTTCATAAGAGCCAACGGCGCTTTTCATCCATTCGCCACGGTGGGCGGCGGCATTTTTCTCTGCTAAGCCACGCAGTAATAGGATGGCTTCGGCAATGACGAGTTCAGCTACTGAGCGTGTATTAGAGAACGGCGCGTTAAAGACGGCAATGCCGCGTTCGGTGGCAGCCTGTAGGTTGACCTGATTGGTACCGATGCAAAAACAGCCAATGGCGATGAGTTTTTTGGCTTCGTCTAATACTTCTGGCGTGAGCTGGGTCCGCGAGCGAATGCCGACAAAATGGGCGTCAGCGATTTTTTGCTTAAGCTCATCGTCAGGTAAAGCCTTTTGGTAGTAGTCAATATTGGTGTAGCCAGATGCATGTAAGGCATCTACTGCCGATTGGTGGACGCCTTCCAATAATAGGAATTTGATTTTGGCTTTGTCGAGGGATGTTTTTGCCATGAGATTGCTCGCCTCACTCTGAGGTACAGTGAAAGCGCAGTATGGTATCATATTCGCCTTTCCCAAGTGCTATTCAGAGAGGCATTTTTACCATGTCGGCAAGTCTTACTTCGTCACCCGAAACTATTATTACTGAGCTTCAAGCGATAGTCGGTGACGACAAAGTGCGCAGCGACGCAGAGATTCTGCTCAGCCACGGTCGTGATTGGACAAAAGCACATACCCCCGCACCCTTGGCGGTGGTATTTCCGCGCACCGCGGCAGAAGTGCAAGCGGTGGTGAAATTGGCCAATCAGCTGGCCTTTGCCATTGTTCCCTCTGGTGGCCGTACTGGCCTGAGTGGTGGCGCGGTTGCGGCCAATGGCGAAGTGGTGGTGTCGTTTGACTATATGAGTCATATCAGTGACTTTGACCCTATTGATCGGACGGTGGTGTGTCAGGCCGGTGTGATTACTGAGCAGCTGCAAGATTTTGCTGAAGAGCATGGATTATTTTACCCAGTTGATTTTGCCTCGGCAGGCTCTTCGCAAATTGGTGGCAATATTGCGACCAATGCCGGCGGCATCAAAGTCATTCGCTATGGTATGACCCGCGACTGGGTGGCCGGTTTGAAGGTGGTCACTGGTAGTGGCGAAATGCTGGAATTAAATCGCGGATTGTTAAAAAACAATGCGGGCTACGATTTACGGCAATTGTTTATTGGCGCTGAAGGCACCTTGGGGTTAATCGTTGAGGCAACCATGCAGTTGACTCGCGCACCGAAAAATTTAACCGCCTTTGTGCTTGGGGTTGAAGATTTTAACGGCATTATGAATTTGTTTAATCGCTTTCAAGCCGAAATGGATTTGACGGCGTTTGAGTTTTTCTCAGAGCAGGCATTACAAAAAGTCGTTGCTCACAGTGCGGTGCCACGGCCTTTTGAATCGGTCTGCCCCTATTACGCCTTATTAGAATTTGAATGCCTAAACGACGAGGTCGAGGCGCAAGCCATGGCATTGTTTGAAACCTGCGTGGAAGAAGGTTGGGTAAGTGATGGCGTGATGAGCCAGAGTTTGGAACAGCTTAAAAACTTATGGCGTTTACGTGAAGATATCTCTGAAACTATTTCTAAATGGACCCCCTATAAGAATGATATTTCAACGATAATTTCACGAGTGCCAGACTTCTTGGAGTCAGTTGAAACCTTGGTTACCGCCCAATATCCAGATTTTGAAATTATTTGGTTTGGCCATATAGGTGATGGCAATTTACACCTTAATATACTTAAACCTGACGGCATGGATAAAGATGAGTTCTTTAAAAAATGTGCCACGGTGAGTACGGGTGTTTTTGAAATAGTAGCCAAGTTTGGCGGCAGTGTGTCGGCTGAACACGGTGTCGGCTTGTTGAAGAAGCCCTACCTATCGTATTCGCGCTCGGAAGCAGAAATAGCCTTGATGCGTCAGGTCAAACAGGTATTTGATCCCAAGGGGATTATGAACCCGGGTAAGATTTTTGATTAATGCGCTCGCTGTATAAGGTTTGAATATGCAAGAGTATCGTCATTTTTTTGTCGACAAAACGGCGTTTCCCCATATGCCGGGCAAAGTGGTGTGTGTGGGGCGTAACTATGCCGACCACGCCAAGGAATTGGGCAATGCGGTGCCGTCATCGCCATTGCTCTTTATTAAACCGGCGACGGCGTTGACCCCTATGTCCGCCCCCATTTCCTTGCCTGCGGGGTTTGGCCCCTGTCATCACGAGCTGGAGATGGCGCTATTAATTGGGCAGCCCTTGAGCAAGGCAAAGGCGGCTGACTGCCGCGCAGCTATTGCCGGCATTGGCTTGGCTTTGGATTTAACCCTGCGCGAATTGCAGGATGAGCTTAAGGAAAAAGGCCATCCTTGGGAGCGAGCCAAGTCATTTGATGGCGCGTGTCCGCTGTCAGAGTTTGTGCCCTTTGACGCCGCCATGGACTTTTCTTCACTGACACTGCGTCTAAGCCGTAATGGCCTTGTGCAGCAGCAGGGTAGTTGTGGCGATATGCTGTTTAGCGTTGAGGCCCTGTTAAGCGAAATAAGTGATAGCTTTAGTTTGAAGCCAGGTGATGTTGTCTTAACCGGGACGCCGGCGGGCGTTGGCCCTTTGTCTGCGGGTGATAAGTTAATTGCAGAGCTGGATAGCCTCTTGCGAGTAGAGACTATTGTGAATTAGCTGTTAACGGCGCGCGATGCATTGTGTTGCAGTCGAGCGCCGTAGTTTTGGCGTTTAAGCTTTGAGGGTTTTTACGCCTTCGCTAGTACCTAAAAGTAATACATCTGCGGGCCGGCAAGCAAAGAGCCCATTGGTGACCACGCCAGTGATATTGTTAATGACTTCTTCAGTTTTGCGCGGTGTACTAATCATAAAGTCATAGACATCGATAATAATGTTGCCGTTATCGGTAACTACACCTTCACGATAAACTGGGTTGCCGCCGAGTTTGACAAGTTCGCGAGCCACATAGCTGCGAGCCATAGGGATGACCTCGATGGGCAGCGGAAAGGCACCCAGATGATCGACCAATTTACTGCCGTCGGCAATACAAATAAATTCTTTACTGCATGCCGCAACAATTTTTTCCCGAGTTAGGGCTGCGCCACCCCCTTTAATTAGCTCAAGTCTATCGTTGGCTTCATCTGCGCCATCGACATAGACGGCAATGGTTCCCGTTGTGTTTAATTCGAAGACATCGATGCCATGCTTGCGCAATCGCTCTGCTGAGGCCTCTGAGCTTGCCACAGTGCCTTTGATTTCGTTTTTAAACTCTGCCAATAAATCGATAAAATAATTAGCGGTGGAGCCAGTGCCTATCCCTATAATTTCGCCGTCGAGAATGGCGGGTTTAATGTGGTCGATAGCGGCCTGTGCTACCGCAAGTTTTAGTTCATCTTGTGTCATAGTTGGCCTTTGCGATTCATGCATTGGATCGGGCGAGAGTAAACCGCAAGTATAAAATTCGCTGCCGTCAATTGCGAGGTCCAATTTGGGTGTTATGTATTCTGATGCCTAAGAACGACGGTGGGTGCTGCGCTTTGGCTGTATACGCGGTAGACTTGCCAGCTTGAATTTTTGCGCTGATTTGGGCGCAGCAGTGGAGATCGCACAGAGCCATGCCTCAGAGTTACATCAAAAAAATCCTCAAAGCTCGTGTCTATGACGTTGCCATAGAGTCACCGGTTGATCCTATGCCTTTGTTGAGCAAGCGCTTGGGCAATGACATTTTATTAAAGCGCGAGGATTTACAGCCGGTATTTTCTTTCAAGCTGCGCGGTGCTTACAACAAAATGATAAGCCTGAGTGAAGAGGAACGCAGCAAGGGCGTTGTGGCTGCTTCAGCCGGTAATCATGCTCAGGGTTTGGCGCTTTCGGCCTTAAAACTTGGTGTGAAAGCTACCATCGTCATGCCTAGAACCACACCGCAAATTAAAGTTGATGCGGTGCGCGCTCGCGGCGGCAAGGTTGTATTGCATGGTGATACCTACGATGAGGCCTCAACCTTTGCCAAAAAATTGGTTGAAGAAAAAGGCATGGTTTACGTCCACCCTTATGATGACCCCGAGGTCATTGCCGGCCAAGGTACGGTGGGAATGGAAATCCTTCGTCAGGTTACAGGGCCATTAGATGTGGTCTTTGTGCCAGTAGGAGGTGGTGGTTTGGCAGCTGGTGTAGCGGCCTACATTAAATATGTTCGGCCCGAAGTGAAGGTGATTGCGGTCGAACCAGAAGATGCCGCGAGTCTTAAATTGGCAATGGATAAAGGGCGTCGAGCAACCTTGCCGGAAGTGGGTATTTTTGCAGATGGCGTTGCGGTTGCCCAAATTGGCAAAGAAACGTTTCGTGTGTTGCGCAAGACAATAGACGGCGTGTTGACCGCCAGCACGGATGAGATTTGTGCGGCAATCAAAGATATTTTTGATGATACCCGCTCCATTGCTGAGCCCGCTGGCGCGCTTTCTCTGGCGGGTTTGAAAAAATACGTCGAACAAAATGATTGCTCTGGTCAAACTTTATTGGCCATAGATAGCGGCGCTAACACGAATTTTGATCGCCTGCGCTACATTGCTGAGCGAACTGAAATTGGAGAAAAGCGCGAAGCGATTTTAAGTGTGACCATCCCTGAGCGCCCAGGTAGTTTTAAAAAGTTTTGCGGAGCGTTGGGGCGCCGTAACATCACCGAGTTTAATTACCGTTTTGGTGATGACAGTGATGCTCAGATATTTGTTGGTATTTCAGTAGCCGCTGGCGGCGGTGATCGTCAGGAGTTGGTCGAGGCGCTGCAGAAAATGGATTACCCAGTGGCGGACTTTACTGACAACGAAATGGCCAAGCTGCATATTCGCCATATGGTTGGTGGGCACCGGCCAGCGGCGGTAAAAAGTGAGTTGCTCTACCGCTTTGAGTTTCCCGAGCGTCCGGGTGCGCTGATGAATTTTTTGACCAAACTGGGTAATCGCTGGAATATTTCTTTATTCCATTACCGAAATCATGGCGCGGCTTATGGTCGGGTTTTGGTGGGCTTACAGGCAGATAAAGAAGCGCGAAATGAGATTGAAGTGTTTCTTGATAAATTGTCGTATTCCTACCATGAGGAGACAGATAACCCGGCGTATCAGTTGTTTTTGAGCTAATGTCGGGATTCTTCCCTTTACTACGGCCACTGCTGATGGCCGTAGTTTGTAATTGATTCAATACACTCACAAACTCTCTTCATGTCTTCATGTCTTCATGTCTTCATGTCTTCATGTCTTCATGGTCATCCTTAACTTGATTGAGGATCCGCTGGTCTTGGCCTTAAGCGTGAGAATTTAATCCCAGCAAAGGCATTCGCTACGCTCACTTGGATACCCGATCGGGGTCGGGTATGACGTTGATATCGGATATACTCATAAGTCATCCATCAAAAAACAAACAGTCATAACCCAACTCTCCAGCCGTCCCCCCAACCGCCCAACGTCATCCTCAACTTGATTGGGGATCCACAAACCTCCGAACCTTGAAGACACTCCGCACGTCGCTACATATACAGGCATTCGCTGACGCTCACCTGGATACCCGTCGGGGTCGAGTATGACTGTCAGAACGTCGCCCCAGCCACCCAACTGCCAGAGCGTCACCTCAATCACCCAACTGTCATCCCCAACTTGATTGGGGATCCACAAACCTCCCGAACCTTGAAGAAGCTCCGCACGTCGCTACATGTATAGGCATTCGCTGACGCTCACCTGGATACCCGTCGGGGTCGAGTATGACTGCCAGAGCGTTACCCCAACCGCCCAACTGTCATCCCCAACTTGATTGGGGATCCACAAACCTCCGAACCTTGAAGACACTCCGCATGTCGCTATATGTATAGGCATTCGCTGACGCTCACCTGGATACCCGATCGGGGTCGGGTATGACTGTCAGAACGTCGCCCCAGCCACCCAACTGCCAGAGCGTCACCCCAACCACCCAACTGTCATCCCCAACTTTGATTGGGGATCCACAAACCTCCGAACCTTGAAGACACTCCGCACGGCGCTACATGTACAGGCATTCGCTACGCTCATCTGGATACCCGATCGGGGTCGGGTATAACATTGATATTGGATATATTTATAAGTCACCCCTCAAAATCAAGAAAGTCATAACCCATCTCTCCAGCCTTCACCCTAACCGCCCAACTGTCATCCCCAACTTGATTGGGGATCCATAGACCCCGAACCTTGAAGACACTCCGCACGGCGCTACATGGATAGGCATTCGCTGACGCTCACCTGGATACCCGATCGGGGTCGGGTATGACGTTGATATTGGATATACATATAAGTCATCCCTCAAAAACCAAACAGTCATAATCCAACTCTCCAGTCGTCACCCCAACCGCCCAACGGTCATCCCCAACTTGATTGGGGATCCATAAACCTCTGAACCTTGAGGGCACCCCGCCCGTCGCTACATGTACAGGCATTCGCTACGCTCATCTGGATACCCGATCGGGGTCGGGTATGACTGTCAGAGCGTCGCACCAGCCACCCAGCTGCCAGAGCGTCACCTCAACCACCCAACTGTCATCCCCAACTTGATTGGGGATCCACAAACCTCCGAACCTTGAAGAAACTCCGCACGTCGCTTCATGTACAGGCATTCGCTGACGCTCACCTGGATACTCGATCTGGGTCGAGTATGACGGGGTAGTATGGTCGAGTATGGAAGGTAGAAATGGTCGGATATAACTCGGTGCAGATGGTTGAGCATGAAGAGGTGAGAGGGTTTAGTGCAATACCTTAAATTCCGGCTTATATGGCGTGGAGTGGTGCTTAGGTTATCGTTTTCGCGGTTTAATAACCCGCCTGTCAGTCACAATCAAATCTAACGGTATATCCCAGTCATCACCGGGCAGGGAGTCAACTTCTTGGCAGTGGTGGGCGATGCCTATCATGATGGGCTGTTGATTTTTTTTACCGTTTTTAAAAGCAAAGGCGCGATCGTAAAAGCCGCCGCCCATCCCTAAACGTCTTCCCTCTTTATCAAAGCCTGTTAACGGTAGCAGTACAATGTCGAGCTTGTTTGCGGCTTGCGGTTGTCGCCGTAAGCCACTTGGTTCGCCAATACCATAGCGGTTCGGTTGCAGAGTTTGCTTAAAGTGATAGCGGTAAAAGTCCATGTCATTGCGATTTGCTGTCTGCGAAATTTTAGGAAGATAGCAGTGTTTGCCTATGAGACCGGCATAACGAAGCAGGGGAGCTGGTGATATTTCATCATCGCTGGCGATATAGGCGGCAATGTGTTGCGCGCGATGGAACACGGGAAGCCGAATTAGTCGGAGCATGAGTTGGTTGGCGGCAATAGTTTGTTGTGCCTTGCTAAGGCCTTGGCGCCGCGCGCGAAGCTCCCGCCGCAATCGAGACTTAAGGGTAGTGTTCATCCAAGCAGTATAACGCGGGAAAAGAAAATAGTGATGATGTACGCAGGGTTGAATAAAGCAGCGATTTAATGAAGCCCCAAGATACCGCCGGCTACGTGGCCCTTGAACCCAGCGGTTCAAGGTGGAGTTCTCCGCGAGATTTTTAGGCTTTCCGACAAGCGGACATGCACACCAATCTCAGCTAAAAAAACTCCGGGGGGGAAAGCATCGGCTCAGGGGTCTAAGCAGCCTAGCTAATATCCCAGGGTGTAATAAAGTATACCGTCTGTATCGGCCTAATAATAGGGTGGGACGATAAGGGAATTAACTGATGTCTAATTGTCGGCAACGCTGTAGGGTTTGTTCTATTTTGTCGCCAATACGCTCTGCTACCTGGGTTTCTTCTTCCGTTGGCGTGGCGTTTTGCTTAGCTTGTAACATTTCATAGCTAATGTTCAGCGCCGCCATCACGGCGATTCGCTCTAGGCCTATGACTTTGCCAGAGGTGCGGATGCCACGCATTTTTTGGTCGAGAAATTGCCCCGCCTGCGTTAAAGCGGCTTGTTCTTCTGGTGGGCAGGCCACCTGATATTCTTTGTCTAATATTTTTATGCTGACGGTGTTTGTACTCACGACTCTTTCTCCAGCGCGCGCAGCCGTTGAATCATAGACTCAATCTTAGCGCGGGCAATATCTGTTTTTTCGATCAGTTGTTCGCGCTCTGAGCGCCAATGCAGCGCATCCGCTTTTAAGGCGCGATTTTCCTTGTCTAGTTGTTCACACAACTGGACAATTTCGTCTACTTTTCGTTCCAAAAGCTGCAACTGTCGTTGATCCATCGTTAGATTGGGTCCGTTTGTAGAAAGATATTGGATAATAGTAGAGTGGCTTTTGCAGGTGGGTCAATGTAATTCAGCGAGACAGACGTATGCTATGGTGCTTGTTTGCCGTCTCAGCTATTAAAAGTGTCCCCATGATTTATGTTTAGCGGTGTATATTTTGCTGGCTAATAACCCTTCTGTTGCGCAGATATTCGATTTTGTAGGGCGGTGGCGCTACCATTGCCCACCTTCAATATATTTATGGGCTTTTTTTACATGACTGCCAGTTTAGAGCATGACGATCTCGCTAATTTGTTTTTAAGCCTAGGTGCTTTGCAGCCTCCCGCAGAACTGCATGGCTATGCGGCGGGTTTTGTTTCAGTTGGTGGCCGTATAACTGCTGATGGGTGGCTTAAGCATTGCATCGACCTGTTGGACTGTGAGACCCCCAATCCAGAGCAAAGCGAGGCGTTGTACGTGGTCTATAGCTCTGCTCTTGAGAGTATGGAGTCTGGTGAAATGAGCCTAGATTTGCTGCTACCTGACGATGAGTTTGATTTAGATCAGCGCATTGTGAGTTTAGGTCAGTGGTGCCAAGGTTATTTAACAGGGTTTGCGATGGCCGGTAAGCAGCAGAATACGGCTAAGCAGAAGGCGTATTCCCCAGATTTGACTGAGGCAATAAGCGATATTGCCGCTATAGCCCAAGTGTCGGCGGACGAGCAGACAGACGAGGATGGTGAGCAAGATTTCTTTTCAGTGTGCGAATATGTGCGCATGGCGGCGATGACTATCTTTTTAGAGTGTAATGGCGCTGCTGATAACGGGGAAGAGCAAGGCAACCCGCCGCGTCTGCATTAATATAGCCTCGTATGAACGGCGGTATTTGTCTGGCTAAAAGTAAGGTTTTAAGCATAAGCTCGCTAGGTATTAATGTGGGATATTTAAGCTAAGGGTAGTGGAATAAGCATGATAATCAGTAAGCAGGAATTTGCTCGGCGCCGTAAAAACCTAATGGCACTGATGGAGCCAGACAGTATCGCGATTGTGCCTTCTGCCAAAATGGTGACTCGCAACCGTGATTCGGAATATGCCTTTCGTCAGGACAGTGATTTTTATTACCTAACTGGTTTTGATGAGCCTGATGCGGTATTGGTGTTACTGCCCGGTCGTGCTGCGGGTGAGTATGTCTTGTTTTGTCAGGATCGCGATCCTGCAATGGAATTGTGGACAGGCTATCGCGCTGGTCCGGAAGGCGCGTGTTCCAAATACGGTGCTGACGACGCTTTCCCCATTAATGATATTGATGACATTCTTCCCGGCCTGCTAGAAGGCAGTCAGCGGGTGTACTACGCAATGGGGCGGCACACCGAGTTTGATCGACAGGTCATGCAGTGGGTTAATGTGATTCGCTCAAAAGTGCGTACCGGTGCCCAACCTCCCGGTGAATTTCTAGACTTAGATCACCACCTTCACGATTTGCGCTTATATAAATCGGCGGCCGAACTAAAAGTGATGCGTAGAGCGGGTGAGATTTCTGCAAATGCCCATATACGTGCAATGCAGTCCTGTTTTTCGGGTGTGTATGAATATCAGTTGGAAGCCGAAATATTGCATGAATTTGCTCGTAACGGCGCTCGTTTTCCCGCTTATAGCACTATTGTGGGCGCAGGTGAAAATGGCTGCATTCTTCATTATGTTGAAAATAGCTGTGAAGCCCGTGATGGTGATTTAGTGTTAATAGATGCCGGTTGTGAGCTTGAATATTACGCGGCAGATATTACTCGTACCTTCCCTGTGAGTGGCCGTTTTACCGACGAGCAGCGCGCCTTATACGAGGTGGTTCTCGATTCGCAAAAAGCAGCGATTGCGGCAGTTAAGCCCGGTAATCATTGGAATCAGCCACACGATGAAACTGTGCGGGTGATCACCGAGGGCTTGGTTAAATTAGGTCTCTTGAGTGGGGATGTGACCTCGTTGATTGAGGCCGAGGCTTACCGTCCGTTTTATATGCATCGGGCTGGTCATTGGCTGGGTATGGATGTGCACGATGTTGGTGATTATAAAGTGGGTGGAGAGTGGCGAGTTCTCGAAGAGGGGATGGTGCTGACGGTAGAGCCCGGCATTTATGTATCGCCAAATAATACTGATGTGGATGAAAAGTGGCGCGGTATTGGTATTCGCATTGAAGATGATGTTGCGGTAAGCAAAACGGGCTGCGAAATATTGACTGGCGCAGTACCTAAAGAAGCTGCTGAGATTGAAGCGTTAATGGCGGAGGCGCGTCTTGCCGCACACTGATTACGATGTGGTTATTGCGGGTGGCGGCATGGTTGGCGCCAGTTTGGCGCTGTGCCTAGACCAGTTCAGCCGTGCCGGGTTGCGGGTGTTGGTGGTAGAAAGCTTTCCATTGCCACCGGTTAGCGAGGGCAGGCCTTCGTATCGGCCAAGCTTTGATGCGCGCTCTACTGCGCTATCTTATGGCAGCGCACAAATTTATGATGAGCTGGCAATATGGCCTCTGCTTAAGGAACATATTTGTACTATTTCGCAGGTTCATGTCTCTGATCGCGGTCATTTTGGTAGCGTGTTAATGAATGCCGCTAGTCAAGGCTGGCCGGCATTGGGCTATGTCGTAGAAAATGCATGGCTGGGCAATGTGTTGTTGAATCAGCTGCGTTTGAGGCCTCAGGTCGATTTTTTGTCACCAGCTTCAGTGGCGTCGGTTTCGGTGGCTAATGGTTTCGCTAGGTTGCTTGTGCGTGATGGCAATGGTGAGCGGGAAATAACAACGCAATTGGTAGCCGTTGCCGATGGCGCGGATTCCGGTTTGCGCGCGCAGCTGGGGATTGCGGCTAGTGTTGATGATTATCATCAAGTGGCGGTAATCGCTAATGTGGCAACTGAAAAAGCGCATGGCGGTTGTGCCTATGAACGCTTTACGGAAAGGGGGCCACTGGCTCTGCTGCCTTTATTGGCTGATGAATCTGGCGCTTCTCGCTCTGCGTTAGTATGGACATTTCCTGAGGGGATGGCAGACGAGGTTGCAGGCTGGAACGATGATGAATTTTTGGCTGAGCTACAGCGCAATTTTGGTTATCGTCTGGGCCGGTTGCGAAAAGTAGGGCAGCGAAATACTTTTCCTCTGCGACTTATGCAGGCCGATGAACAAGTGCGTGGTCAGGTGGTTGTGTTGGGTAATGCCGCCCACTCTTTGCATCCAGTGGCGGGGCAGGGTTTTAATTTGGCCCTGCGAGATGTGGCGTGCTTGAGCGGTCTCATCGCCGACGCTCATGCTAAAGGCCGTAATGTGGGTGATTTAGCTTTGCTTCAAACTTATTTACAGCAACAGCGTGGAGATCAATTTGTCACTACCACGTTTTCTGATCGACTCACTCATATTTTTAGTAATCGCAAGCCGGTATTGAGTTTACTTAGAAACTTGGGCTTGGCAGCGCTGGATTTAACTCCGCCGCTTAAATCACAATTTGTAGCTAGAGCGGCGGGTATTTTACCCGGCGCGGCAACGGAGTAGCTTTAATGTCGGCAGAGAGTGTGGCTGATTACGATGTGGTTATTGTCGGCGCGGGCTTGGCCGGTGCCTCTTTAGCTTTAGCGGTGGCTGATTTGCCGTTGAAAGTGGCGCTAGTAGAGGCGCAAACCGTGCGCGAAGGTTGGCCGCAAATAGAAGAAAGCGTCTTTGATTACGACGCAAGGGTAAGCGCACTGACAGAGGGTTCGCGCCAGTTTTTAGACGAGCTTGGGGTGTGGTCTGATATTGTCAGCCGACGTGCTTGCGCATACAGCGATATGGACGTGTGGGATGGCGAAGGGACTGGCCGAATACATTTCTCCGCTAGTGAAGTGCGGCGTGAGGCCTTGGGGCATATTGTTGAAAACCGTTTAATTAACGCGGCATTGGTAAATCGCTTGCGGGAACATACGCGGGTTAAATGCTATTTCGGTATGCCGGTTGCCTCAATGAGCCGAGAGCCGGGCTTGATCCGTTTGGGTTTAGAAGGCGGGGCGGAGATTCGCAGTCCCCTCGTGGTTGCCGCCGATGGCGCAAATTCAAAAGTGCGTGATTGGGCAGGCTTTGTTACCCGAGAGTGGGACTATCACCATCACGCCATTGTTGCGACAGTAGAAACCGAGCATCGACATTGCAATACCGCGTGGCAAAGGTTTTTGCCGGAAGGGCCGCTGGCTTTTCTACCCCTGCCTGATACAGCGGGTGATCAACATTACTGTTCTATTGTTTGGTCGGTGAAACCAGAGCTTGCTGAACAATTAATGTCCTTAGAGGATGACGCTTTTTGCAGTGCACTTGCCGCTAAATTTGAACATCGTCTTGGCGCGGTAGTCGCCAGTAGTCGGCGTTTTAGCTTTCCTCTCAGGCAGCGACACGCGGCAGATTATGTCTGCGATGGCGTGGTGTTACTGGGGGATGCCGCGCATACTATTCACCCCTTGGCGGGACAGGGTATTAATCTGGGTTTTCAAGATGCAAAGGTGTTGGCTGAGGAGTGTCGTCGAGCCTTGGCAAGAGGATTAAATGTAGCCGATGAGACCGTGTTAAACCGCTATCAGCGCAGGCGTAAAGGCGGAAATTTGGCAATGATGGCAATGATGGAAGGGTTCCAGCATTTATTTGAGACACCTGCCATGCCACTGCGTTTGTTGCGTAACACTGGCATGCGTTGGCTGGATTCGGCGCTGCCCTTAAAACGTCAGATCATTGCCAGAGCCATGGGTTTGACCGATGGCGAAGGAAAATTTTAACCCAACGCTATTTATTGCCGGTCAATCGCCGTTATTGAAAGCGTTTTCATTGAATAAATTACGGAATTCATTGAGTAGTTTAATGATAATAATTATCATCTACGCCCGAATTTCTTGTAGGAGGCTTGGATGATACGAATAATCGCGTTGAGCGTGATAGCAACGCTTGTGTTGAGCGCTTGCGGCAACAGTGAGCCGCCGGCTGTAAAGGGCCCCGAGTTGGTGGTTTATAGCTCAAGAATTGAGCAGTTGATTAAACCCATTTTTGACGATTTTACCGAAGAAACAGGGATTAGTATTCGCTATGTCACCGACGAGGCGGGTCCGCTACTGGCAAGGTTGAAAGCAGAGGGAGATAACTCCCCCGCTGATATGTTGATTACCGTTGATGCTGGCAATCTTTGGCATGCGGCCGAAATGGGAATTTTGGAGCGGGTGAACTCTACCGTGCTCAACGAGAATATACCGCCGGCTTTGCGCGATGAGCAGGGGCGTTGGTATGGCGTATCAATACGCGCACGCACCATTGTTTATGCCACCGATCGTGTTAAGCCCGAAGAATTGGCCGGATATGAAGATTTAGCCGGGCCAGAGTGGAGTGGCCGCCTGTGTTTGCGCACCTCTAAAAAAGTCTATAACCAGTCTCTTGTGGCGAGCATGATTGTGGCGTTGGGTGAGGAAAAGGCTGAGCAAATTGTGGCCGGCTGGGTAGATAACTTGGCGGTGTCACCCTTTGCGAGTGACAACAAGGTAATTGAGGCGATTGATGCCGGCCAGTGTGATGTGGGGTTGGTGAACACCTACTATTTGGCGCGTATGTTGGTTGATCAAGCTGATTTACCTGTGGGGCTATTCTGGGCGAATCAACGTGGTGAAGGCGCAGCGAGCCGAGGTGTTCACGTGAATGTGTCTGGTGCGGGGATAACTAAGGCAAGTAAAAATAAAGAGAATGCGTTACGGCTATTAGAGTGGTTGTCTGGCCCGTCAGCGCAATACGACTTTGCTCATCTAAATAAAGAATATCCGGTTAATGATAAAACCGCCCCATCGACCCTTATTGAGCAGTGGGGTAGTTTTCGTGCGGATACGATGCCACTCACCGAGGCAGGGCGCTTGCAGGGCGCGGCGATTAGGTTAATGGACCGTGTGGGATATCGCTGAGTGTCAATGACGTCGGCCTCTACCGCCTTGGTGGCAGCGCGAAAATCAAACGTTGGCTTTTGGGCCTTACGATTGCTTGGCGTTGCCGCCGTGTTAGGCGTGTTAGCGCCGATTTTAGTGGTGGTGGTGAGTTGGGGCTCAGCGCAAACAGATGTGTGGCAGCACCTGATTGCGACCCAGCTGAGCAGTCTATTATTTAATACTTTGGTGTTATTAATCGGGGTGGGGGTTTTGGTTAGCCTGCTAGGCATTGGTCTGGCGTGGTTTACCGTGATGTGCGACTTTCCTGGGCGCAGTTGGTTTGAATGGCTTTTAATGTTGCCAATGGCTGTGCCTGCTTATGTGATGGCCTTTGTCATTTTGGGCGTCTTTGATTTTGGTGGGCCGTTGCAGAGTTTCTTGCGGCTGCAGTTTGGTCAGCAATACGGCAGCATGGATGTGCGCAATGCATTTACCGTGATTGTGGTGTTTTCCCTGGTTTTATATCCCTACGTTTATATGTTGGCGCGCAGCGCTTTTCTTTCGCAAAGTAGTGATACCACAGAGGCTGCGCGTGTGCTTGGGTGCAGCCCTTGGCAGGCCTTTTATCGTGTAGCATTACCCATGGCAAGGCCGGCAATTGTGGCGGGTGTGAGCCTAGCGCTGATGGAAACCTTGGCGGATTTTGGCACAGTGGCGGTGTTTAATTACGACACGTTTACTACGGCGATCTACAAAGCGTGGTTTGGATTTTTTAATATTCAGGCTGCTGCTCAGCTGGCATCAATACTCCTGTTATTTGTGGCTTTAACCTTGTTTGCTGAGCGTCATTCTCGCGGTGCTAGGCGATTTGTGCAGGGCGGGCGGTTACAACATCGGTATCGATTTCAGCTAAAACCCGTAAAAGCGTGGGCGATGACGGCAATGTGCAGTTTGGTATTACTGGTTTCGTTTGTCATGCCGGTCTTTCAGTTACTATTTTGGGCTGTAGGCGAGGGTGCTCAGCAGCTGAATATGCGATTTTTTGAGCTACTGCAGCACACTGTTTTTTTGGCGGGAATAGCGGCAGGGATTACGGTTTTTCTTGCTTTGGTCTTGGCGTTTAATCGCCGGCAAGTAAAACGAGGTGGTTTTTTTAGTTTGGCCCAGCTTGGCTATGCATTACCGGGGTCGGTATTGGCTGTTGGGATTATGTTGTCGTTTACGTTTATTGATAATCAAGTGTTAATCCCAATTCAGCGTTTTTTGGGGATGTCGCCTGTGCCGGTGTTAATTGGGTCTATTTCGACTCTGCTTGCGGCCTACTGGATTCGATTTTTAGCTGTGGCGGGTGGGCCGCTGGAGTCATCCTTAGAGCGGATTCGCCCCAGCCTTCCTGAAGCAGCGCGTACCTTGGGAGCCAGCGGTGGTGAGTTGGTGCGGCGTATTTATCTACCTATGCTGCGCCCGGGGTTGCTCACTGCGATGGTATTGGTTTTTGTCGATGTAATGAAGGAAATGCCAGCAACATTGCTGCTTCGCCCCTATGGCTGGGACACCCTTGCGGTGCGTATTTATGAAATGACAGCGGAGGGTCACTGGCAGCTTGCTGCGTTACCGGCATTGGCGTTGGTGGCGGCGGGATTAATTCCAGTGATAATCAGTATCCGGCGTAGTAATTATTGAGCGCTTTGTATTTGCTGGCAGCGGCGTTAAAATATATCCATCTTATGTTTCGTCAGTAGAGGACGGCTTTCAATGAGCAATACCCCCAGTGAATTAAAATATGCCAGCAGTCACGAGTGGGCGCGCCTCGAGTCAGATGGCACGGTTACCGTAGGAATCAGCTACCACGCCCAGAACTCATTGGGTGATGTGGTGTTTATCGAGTTACCTGAGGTTGGTGCGGAGTATACCCAGGGTGACGAGGCAGCAGTGGTAGAGTCTGTGAAAGCGGCCTCTGATATTTATGTGCCGGTGTCGGGAGAGATTATTGAGGTTAATGAGGCTTTGGATGAAAGCCCTGAAACAGTCAATGAATACCCTTACAGTGATGGTTGGTTTTTCCGGATGCAGCCCTCAGACATCAGCGAGTTGGATAACTTGCTAGATGCAGAAGCATACGATGAGCAGTGCGACGAGTAATATCGTCGCTAGACTCTAGAGCCCGGCGATGCCGGGCTTTTTTTTGCCTTGGTTTTGCTTAATTAGCGAAGGCTAATGATAGGCCAGCCGGCATCGTGAGCTGCCGCTTTTAGCGTGTCATCAGGGTCTACGGCTACGGCGTGATCAACGACCTTTAATAGCGGTAAGTCGTTGTGGGAGTCGCTGTAAAAATAGCTTCCATCGAGTGAGTGGCCTGTTTCTTGTAGCCAATTGTGCAGGCGCGTTACCTTGCCCTCTTGGTAGCAGGGGATGCCAGCGGGTTCGCCAGTGTAGCGGCCGTTTATTATCTCGCCATCACAGGCGAGTAAGGTCTCAACACCTAGAGCGTCAGCGATGGGGCGAGTAATAAAGCTGTTTGTGGCGGTAATGATCATCACAAAGTCCCCTTCATCGCGGTGCTTCTGGAGTAGTGCGTCGGCTTTGGGAAGTCGAAGAGGGGCAATGTATTCGTCCATGAATGTGGCGTGCATAGCGTTGAGAGTGTCGCTGTCGTACTTGCTTAATGGCTGTAAAGCAAAACGCAAATACGCATTGATATCGAGGCCGCCCTGTTGGTATTGGCGGTAGAATTCATCGTTTTTTGTCTTGAATTCTTCGCTATTAACAATGCCTTTGGCGACTAAAAACTCGCCCCATGCGTGATCACTATCACCGCCTAGCAAGGTGTTATCCAAGTCGAAAATCGCTAGGGCCATGTGTATCTCCATCGTGACGGGCTGTTAAGGTGGGCTAGCATAGCGTTTGAGAGCTACTTTTTCATCTTTCTGTGCTCTTGTTGATAGAGTGAATTCCCAGTGTCGAGAATTTATGGAACAATAGAAAATGGAAATAAAATCAAAACAATAGGTGATGTAGTGATTGACTCGGATGGATTTCGTCCCAACGTTGGCATCGTGCTTGCAAATGAGCAGGGGCAGGTGTTGTGGGCGCGCCGTGTTGGTCAAAGTGCTTGGCAGTTTCCCCAAGGTGGGATTCATGAGGGCGAGTCTCCGGAAGAGGCTCTATACCGTGAATTATATGAAGAGGTGGGCTTGCGCGAAAAGGATGTCAATTTGCTTGCCTGTACTCGTGGCTGGCTGCGTTATCGCCTGCCACAGCGCTTGATTCGACGTGATAATAAACCACTATGTATTGGTCAGAAGCAAAAGTGGTTTTTGCTGCAAATGAAGGCGGATGACAGCCAAGTCAGCTTTGATCGTAGTGATAAAGCGGAATTTGATCATTGGCAGTGGGTCAGTTACTGGTACCCATTGGGACACGTTGTCGCGTTTAAGCGCGAAGTCTACCGGCGGGCGATGAAAGAGTTGGCTCCTCGACACGCCCGTTTGGTTAGGGATGCTATGGCGGGTGACTTACTATGATGCTTGAAGCACTGCGAAGCATTGTTCAAGCGGTAAATGCTGCGGGTAATTTGCAAGCGGCGCTGGATATTATTGTTACTCGTATTGCAGAAGTGATGGGTACCGAGGTGTGCACAGTTTATCTGCGCGACCCGGACTCTGGTCGCCTTATCTTTATGGCAAACCAAGGTTTGAACCCTGAGTTAATTGGTAAAATCAGCCTTGGTCCCGACGAAGGCTTGGTGGGGCAGGTGGCGCGGCGTGAAGAGCCCGTTAACTTGGATCACGCCGAAAGACACCCCAATTTCTTATATTTGCCTGGCATAGGCGAAGAGCAATACCACTCTTTTCTCGGTGCACCCATTATCCATCAGCGAACGGTGATGGGTGTGCTGGTTGTTCAGCAAAAAGACAGTCGTCGATTTGACGAGAATGAAGAAGCGTTTCTAGTCACAATGTCGGCGCAGTTGGCGGGTGTTATTGCTCATGCAAGGGCTACAGGCTCTATCACCACCGAGCAAAATGCAGTAGGTGCAACGGCAACCTTCAAGGGGATTGCCGGGGCGACAGGGGTTGCAATAGGGAGCGCGATTGTTGTCGCCCCAGTGGCTGATTTACATGCCGTGCCACGGCGGCAAAGCGAGGATCCCGAGCTAGAGCTACAAGCGTTCCAAGCGGCATTAAAGGCGGTGCGGGCAGATATTCATGCCTTAAGCGAAAAGTTACTTACTCAGCTGCCTGCTGATGAGCATGCCCTGTTTGATGTGTATTTGCGCATCATAGACGATGGCTCTTGGGCGGCTGAAGTCGTAAAAAAAATCGAAGAAGGTGAGTGGGCGCAAGGGGCGTTGAGTCAGGTAATGTCTAGCCATATCCATACCTTTGAGATGATGGATGATGCCTACTTTAAGGAGCGAGCCACAGATATAAAAGATCTTGGCCGTCGTGTTTTATCCTATTTGCAGACTAGCGAGGTAGAGCCTGCACAGTACCCAGATAAAACCATTCTGGTTGGTGAAGAATTAACGGCTTCAATGCTTGGTGATGTGCCTCGTGAAAAGTTGGTGGGCATGGTTTCTGTGCGGGGCTCAAGTAACTCCCATGTTGCTATTTTAGCGAGGGCAATGGGTATCCCCACAGTGATGGGGGCGAGTGACTTACCTTATACGCAAATCGAAAATGCTAATTTAATTGTTGATGGCTATTCTGGGTATGTGCACTACAACCCCTCGCCTGAGGTGTATGAGCACTTCCGCTCGGTTTCCGAAGAAGATCAAGTGCTCACTCAGGGCTTGGAAGCCTTGCGTGATTTGCCGAGTGAAACCCTAGATGGCCACCGTATGCCGCTGTGGGTAAATACCGGTTTGATGGCTGACGTTGCGCGGTCTTTGGATCGCGGTGCAGAAGGCGTGGGTTTGTACCGAACAGAAATTCCATTTCTGTTGCGGGAGCGTTTCCCTAGTGAGGAGGAGCAACGAGCAATTTATCGTGAGCAGCTAATTGCCTTTGCGCCGCTGCCAGTGACGATGCGTACCCTCGATATTGGTGGTGATAAGGCCTTGCCTTATTTTCCCATTGAAGAGGAAAACCCCTTTTTGGGTTGGCGTGGCATCCGCGTTACCCTAGATCACCCTGAGATTTTTCTGGTGCAGGTTAGAGCTATGCTCAAGGCCAGCGAGGGCCTGAATAACCTGCGAATCATGTTGCCGATGATCAGTAACGTACAAGAAGTTGACGAAGCGCTTGAGCTGGTGCGGCGGGCTTACGACGAGCTGGTCGAGGATGGCTGGGATGTCACTTTGCCGCCCATTGGGGTGATGGTTGAAGTGCCTGCCGCGGTATATCAGGCTAGGCAGCTGGCTCGTCGAGTTGATTTTTTATCGGTGGGCTCAAATGATTTAACGCAGTACTTATTGGCGGTGGATCGCAATAATACGCGGGTTGCTGATTTGTATCACGCATACCATCCAGCGGTATTGAATAGCTTGCGACAGGTTGTTGATGCGGCCCATGCCGAAGGTAAGCCTGTTGGTATTTGTGGTGAACTTGCCGGTGACCCTGCCGCGGTATTGCTGCTTATGGCGATGGGCTACGATATGTTGTCTATGAATGATAACAGTTTGCTAAGAGTTAAAGCTGTGATACGCAGCTGTCGCTACGATGAGCTTCACGCCTTGTTGGAGAGCACTGCGCTGGTTGATACGGCTGATGAGGTGAAGGCGCTGCTAAGAAAAACGATGACTGACATTGGTATGGAGCGTTTACTTCAACCAATCGGAGCTTAATCGCTGCTGCTTGGCTTGGCGCTAAACGTAAAGTGATTTAGCGCTTCCTTCTGGCTGGTACTGTTTGCATAGCTTTTTTCCCAAAAATCCCACTGGCCATTTTTTGATTTGCAAATAATGCTGCTTGAGCGTGTGCCATAGCCGTTGATGTTGATGAAGCGTTGCGACAAGGCGCGGTAAATTTCTTCTTCTGAGTCTAGGGTTGGGTTTGGGTCTTGGAGCATTGTGAGAAGGGTTTGGTGGTCGAAAGCGCTAGATATCGCTGCGCTCATATCGGCACGGCCTTTTTTGGTTTTTTTATTGTCATCGCTAAGTGGAATATTACCTATCGCATGAATGCCTTCGGGTAGTGTTGTCCAGCTCGGTTCAAAGTTGTTGATGTAGCAGAGGCTTTTGCCGTCGTTAACAATTAGATTAAATGGCCGATATTGACCTTTCTTAGTTTCCAAATCGCGTAGAAATTGCGTGCTAGTTTGCTGGCTAAGTAAAAAGTCTTTGACTAAATCTCCTCGGCTCTGGTCCCCGCTTGCCTCAACTTCACGCAGGTTGGTGACAGCGGCAAACCGGCCGTTAAGGCTGATACCCAGCCAGCTGCCGCCAAACTCCAAGTCACGGCCAGCGAGAATGTGTGGGTGCTCTGGCCAGTAATTTGCCGCAAGTGTGGGGCGTGCAAAGAATTCGTCGCGATTAGCTGCCACAACAAATGGGTGTTCGAGGTCTTTTTGCCAGCGTAATAATATTAGGCACATTGGGGCATTCACTGTTGTTTATCGGCGTTGGTCGTCATAATAGCAGCTTTGTTAAGGGCGTCAGTGGCGTGATTTTATTGATTTATTTGGCGGTTGGCGCAGTGGCGGGCTTGTCTGCTGGCTTGTTTGGTGTGGGCGGTGGTTTGATCATCGTTCCTGCACTGGTCGCTTGCTTTAGTTTTTTGTCTGTTGCACCGGATGTGGCAATGCAATTAGCAGTGGGAACGTCTCTCGCAACAATTGTGGTGACATCAGTAGGTTCGGTGCGGGCGCATCACAAATTAGGTAATGTCGATTGGTCGTGCTGGCGGTTATTGGCCCCGGGTATTGCGGTGGGTGTAGTGTGCGGGGTGATGACCGCTACATTGCTATCAGGGCGAATATTACAGCTTGCATTTGGCGGGTTTTGTCTCATTGTTGCGATATATATGGGCTTGGGGGTTGCGCCAAAACCATCTCGTCAGCTTCCGGGTGGGCGTGGATTGACATCGGCAGGTCTAGGTATTGGTTATTTCTCGGCAATGTTTGGTGTCGGTGGAGGTTCGTTAACCGTACCGTATTTAAGTTGGTGTAACGTTCGTATGCAAACGGCTGTCGCCACATCTGCGGCCTGCGGTTTGCCGATAGCGATTGTCGGTTCGGCAAGTAATTTAGTGGCGGGGTTTGGTCATTCGGCTTTGCCAGCTTATAGCTTTGGTTTTATCTATTTGCCCGCATTTATTGGTATTGCACTGTTAAGTGCGCCTTTTGCAAAGTTGGGAGCGCTATTGGCGCAGCGGCTTTCTGGCCCACGTTTAAAGCAGTGCTTTGCTTTGTTTTTGCTGGTGGTAGGTAGTCAGTTTATTTTGGAGGCACTTTAAGGCATGTTGATACATCCTGATTTTGATCCAGTGGCGGTGCAGATTGGGCCGTTGTCAGTGCATTGGTACGGGCTTATGTATTTGGCTGGCTTTGCGGCGGCGTGGTTTATTGCCAAAAGCCGGACCAAGCAGCCGTGGAGCCCCTTGAATGAGGCCCAGGTAGAAGATTTAATTTTTTATAGTGCGGTTGGCGTTATCTTGGGCGGGCGATTTGGCTATGTCATTTTTTATAATTTCCCGCAGTTTTTGCAAGACCCATTATGGTTGTTTCGGGTCTGGGAAGGTGGCATGGCCTTCCATGGTGGATTGCTGGGCGTGGTGGTTGCTGTTGCCTTGTATGCGCGTCGAATTCAGGTGCCGGTATCTGCTTTGTGGGACTTTATCGCTCCACTTGCGCCCATTGGCTTAGGTTTGGGCCGGATCGGTAATTTTATTGGTCAGGAGTTGTGGGGGCGTCCCACCGATGTGTCTTGGGGTATGCTATTCCCTCGCGATCCGCTGCAGCTGCCTCGGCATCCATCGCAGCTTTACCAGTTTGCTTTAGAGGGTATTCTGTTATTCGCTATTATATTTTGGTTTACCCGTAAGCAGCGCCCTCCCTATGCGGCCGGCTCATTGTTTTTGTTGTGTTATGGTTGTTTCCGCTTTTTAGTTGAGTTTGTACGTGAGCCCGATAGTCATATTGGCTTTGATATGCTTGGCTGGATGACGCGGGGGCAGGAGTTATCGCTGCCAATGATTTTGATTGGTGGTGGTTTGTTGATTTGGACGTACTCGCGGTCAAGCGTTAAGGGTGGGAAGTAAAATGCAGCAGTATTTGGATTTGTTGCGGGATGTTCGCGATAACGGTACGGATAAGGGAGATCGCACGGGGGTGGGTACGCGCTCGGTGTTTGGTCGGCAGATGCGTTTTGATTTGCAGCAGGGTTTTCCTTTGCTGACGACAAAAAAAGTGCACTTGCGCAGCATTATTAATGAGCTGATTTGGTTTTTGGCAGGTAGTTGCGATAACAACTGGTTGCGTGAGCGAGGGGTTTCTATTTGGGACGAGTGGGCCTTAGAAAATGGCGATCTCGGCCCGATTTACGGTAAGCAGTGGCGAAGCTGGTCGTGTCCTGATGGCTCTACCATCGACCAGATTAGTGAGGTGGTCGAGATGATTCGTCGTAAGCCTAACTCGCGGCGCTTATTGGTAAATGCGTGGAATCCAGCGGATTTGCCTGATGAGTCACTAAGCCCGCAGGAAAATGCGCGACGAGGTAAAGCCGCTTTGCCGCCATGTCACACCTTGTTTCAGTTTTATGTTGCGAATGGTCGTTTGTCTTGTCAGTTATACCAGCGCAGTGCGGACCTGTTCTTGGGGGTGCCTTTTAATATTGCCAGTTATGCCTTGCTTACCCATATGATTGCTCAGCAGTGTGACTTGGGGGTTGGTGATTTTGTTCATACTTTTGGGGATTGCCATCTGTATCAAAACCATTTGACCGACGATATTGTTGAGGAGCAATTGCGTCGCGAGCCAAGAGCCTTGCCGCAAGTTGTCATTAAGCGACGTCCCGCTTCTATTTTTGAGTATACGGCCGAGGATTTTGAGTTTGAGGGTTACGACCCATATCCTGCGATAAAAGCGCCAATAGCGATATAACACGAGGAGAGAGTGTGGTTAGGGTTTCACTGATTGTGGCCATGGCAAAAAATCGAGTTATCGGTATAGATAATCAATTGCCCTGGCATTTACCGGCTGATTTAAAGCATTTTAAAGCGACAACGATGAGCAAGCCTATTGTCATGGGGCGCAAGACTTGGGAGTCGATCGGGAGGCCATTGCCTGGGCGAAGTAATATTGTTGTTAGTCGCCGTGCTGGGTTTGTCGCCGAGGGTGCGGCGGTTGTTAGTAATGTGGCAGATGGCTTGGAATTGGCGCGAAGCGAAGCCGCCGCTGCAGGTCTTGAAGAGATTTTTGTGATTGGTGGTGAGACTATTTACCGGCAAGTGATGGATCTGGTCGACAGGGTTTTTGTCACCGAGGTAGACCTTGAGCCAGAGGGCGACGCTTGGTTTCCAAAAATGGAACCAAATGACTGGAAAGAGGTCGCGCGTGAGTGTTACCCAGTAACATCGGATGGGTCGCCGGGGTATTGTTTTGTCACTTTACAGCGATGGCGACAAGAATAGTTGTTTTTTGAGGTCGTATCGGGGGTGGTTGTTTTTTAACCAAGGCGGGAGAGGTGAAATCGGCCGTTACTTCTGTGATTTTGATCGTTACCCGTCTTCACGAAAGTGTAACTCTTCGCCACATATAATTAATGGAGAATTTTATATTACGAAACATTTAGTTTTGTCGTTGATTCTTATGAATGCACATGATTAAAATAAGCCCGCTGTATGAAAGCATGGTCTTTAGACTGGCCGTACGGCTGATAGAAGATAATAAGCTCTGCTTTCACTAAACGTCCCAAATAGGAAAAGCAATTCCCATGAAAACGCAACGATTGAAAACAATCGCTCTAGCGGTCAGTGTGGCTGTTGGTATGCTGGCGGGGTCGCCGGCCTATTCAGCCGATACGACTGCTGGGCAAGAACCTGCTGCAGCACCAGTAAAACCTTTAATCCCAGTTAGCAAAGTACTTGATGTTGGTGTCAAGAGAACTCAGGCTGCTAAGCAATCTCAAGTAAAGATTGATCGCCTAGCTGCTGAAACTGGTGATTTACTCCAAGATTACAAAACAGTGATGAAGCAAGTAGACGGTTTACGAGTCTATAACGCTCGTCTTGAAAAGCAGATTGCCGGTCAATTGCGTCGTATCGCAGGTCTTGGTAAGTCTGTTGACGAGGCAACCATCATTCAGCGTCAAATCACTCCATTATTGATTCGTATGATTGATGGCCTTGAGCAGTTTGTTGCTCTTGACGTACCTTTCCATATTGATGAGCGTACTGAGCGTGTTGAATTTCTGCGTACCAATATGGATCGCTCAGATATCACTATCGCTGAAAAATTCCGCCAAGTTCTCGAAGCCTACAAAATTGAAAATGAGTACGGCCGTAAAATCGATAGCTACAAAGGCGTTGCCAGTGTTGCTGGCTCAGAGCGCGAAGTGAACTTTCTGCGTATTGGTCGCATTGGTCTGATGTATCAAACAACAGATGGCGAGCAGTCGGGCGCTTGGGACCAAGATAAGCGTCAATGGGTCGAGCTAGACACGGGTGATTATCGTGGTGCTATTCAGAAAGGCCTACGTATTGCCCGTAAACAAGCTTCTATCGACATCATGAAACTCCCGATTCCGGCTCCGGAGGCTGCTAAATAATGAAACGTAATCTATTAAAGGCTGCTGTGCTGGCTTTCAGCGGTGCGATTGCCGTTGCAGCAATGCCAGCGATGGCCGAAGACGCTAAGTCGCTCGACGAATTGTTGAAAATGGTTGAGCAAGGTCGTGTATCTGATATTCGCGAGAACAAGGCGCGTGAACAACGCTTTGCTGCAGCTCGTGCAGATCAAAAGAAAACACTTGATGAAGCTAAGCGCACACTAGCTGCTGAAGAAAAGCGTTCTTCTGATCTAGAAAAAACCTTTGAAGAAAACGAAACGGTTATTGTTGAGAAGCAACGTCAGTTAAAAGAGCGTCTAGGTACGTTGACTGAATTGTTTGGTCATTTGACATCTACTGCCGGCGACCTTCGTTCTAACTTCATGTCTTCAATCATCAGTGTTCAGTTCCCACAGCGTGAACAGTTTGTTGATGACTTGATTGCGAAAATGTCAGGTGCTGAAGAATTGCCAAGCATCGAAGAAATTGAGCGCGTATGGTTTGAATTACAGCGTGAAATGACTGAATCTGGCCGTGTTGTTAAGTTTAGAACGCCTGTGACTAGTGCTGGCGGCGAAAGCGGCGAGAAAGAAGTTGTTCGTATTGGTACATTCAATATGGTCAGCGCTGATGGCGAATACCTTCAGTATATTTCTGAAACAGGTACGTTAGCAGTTTTGTCTCGTCAGCCAAGCGGTCCTTACATGGGTTGGGCTGAAGAGCTAGCTCAAACAACTTCTGGTATGAGTGCTTTCGGTGTGGATCCAACAGGTCCAACAGGTGGTTCGTATTTGGCAGCATTAATCGACAGTCCTACGCTTAAAGAGCGCTGGCACCAAGGTGGTGTTGTTGGTTACGTAATTTCTGCTGTTGGTGCTTTGGCTATGTTGATTGCCTTCTGGCGTCTGGTTGTTCTTTCTATCGAAGATATGAAAGTGCGCAGTCAGCTTAAGAGCACTAAAGCAAATACTAACAACAGCCTTGGTCGTGTGTTGAAAGTACATGAAGATAATCCATCAATGGACTCTGAAACACTTGAGCTGAAACTTTCTGAAGCGATTTTGAAAGAGACTCCACGTTTGGAAAACTCTTTGAACCTTCTGAAAATTATTGCTGCGGTAGCTCCTCTACTGGGTCTGCTCGGTACCGTAACCGGTATGATTATTACTTTCCAAGCTATTACTATCTTCGGTGCAGGTGATCCGAAAGCAATGGCTGGTGGTATCTCTGGTGCACTGGTAACGACTGTACTTGGTCTGGTGGTTGCGATCCCAACAGTTCTGCTGCACACCTTTGTGAGCGGTCGTGCCAAGAAAATTATTCATGTTCTTGACCAGCAAACTACGGGCATCATTGCCGAACACACGGAAGGTCACGCGGGGAACTAAGCGATGTACCTACTGAATGAATGGATCGAGATTATCCGAAGATTCATGGATGCAGGCGGCGACGTGCTATGGGCCATCGCCGGCCTAACATTCCTGATGTGGACTCTCGCTCTCGAAAGACTTTGGTATTACAAATTTGAGCTGTCGAAAGACGTCAACGGTGCTATTGGTACTTGGGAAAAACGTGAAGAGCGTAAATCCTGGAATGCCAAGCAGATTCGCGAAAAGTTGATATCTCAAGTATCACTTAAGATTAATGCGAGTTTGCCAATGATCCAAACAATGGTGGCACTGTGCCCACTATTGGGATTATTGGGTACTGTTACCGGTATGATCGAAGTATTTAACATCATGGCGGTAACGGGTGGCGGCGATGCAAAATCGATGGCCGGCGGTGTTTCAAAAGCAACGATTCCGACTATGGCGGGAATGGTTGCGGCTTTGTCAGGCGTTTTTATCAATACGTATATTAAGAGTATTGCTGAGCGTGAGAGCGAGCTTTTGGAAGACCATCTGACAACAGATCACTAAGAGAACGAACATGAGAAGGAATAATAGAGCCGGAACAGAGGAAAATTCCTCTGAAATAGACTTGACGCCGATGCTCGACGTTGTGTTTATCATGTTGATCTTCTTTATTGTAACGGCGTCCTTTATTAAGGAAGCTGGTGTCGAGGTGAACCGCCCTGACGCATCAACATCAAGTAAAAAAGAGAATGTTAATATTCTGATTGCTGTAACGGCAACTAATGAAATATGGATTGATAAGCGCCGGGTAGATAAGCGTGCGGTTCGCTCAGTTGTTGAGCGTATGCATGCGGAAAATCCTAAAGGTGCCGTGGTTATTCAGGCTGATAAAGCCTCGAATACCGAGACGGTTACTGCGGTTATCGACGCCAGCCGTTCGGCCGGTGTATACGATGTTTCATTGGCCACTGAAGACAGCTGATCAATATGAATATTCGACTATTTATTGGTGCTGCATTGGCATTTGTGGTGACAGCGACGCTGTTCATCATAATGCCGTACCTTATCGAGATAGCTGATAAAACGCTGGATGAAAAACCGCGTACAAAGCTAGCCGATATACAAATGCCTGACACCAAAATTGAAACAATGAAAGACAGCAAGCCCGATAAGCCGAAGCAGCCAGATGAGCCGCCACCGGATATGGAGCAGCCTGAGATGGAAGACATCAACCCGAATTTGGAAGCGGTCAATATGACGCCAACTCAAACGGTTGATTTGACTAATACGACTGGTGGGCTTTCAGCCTCAGATGGTGAGTACTTGCCGATCGTTAAAGTTGCCCCAATTTATCCGCGTCGCGCGCAAAGCCGTGGTGTGACTGGCTACTGTACTGTGGAATATACAGTGACTAAAGCTGGTACTACACGGGACATCGTGGCCGTAGATTGTGAGCCTTCCGGGTATTTCGAAAGAGCTTCTATCAAGGCTGCTGAGAAGTTCAAGTACAAACCGCGTGTGTCCGACGGCGAGCCTATTGAGGTGCCGGGCATACAAAACCGGTTCACTTACGAGTTGGAAAAATGATGTCTGATTATCACTTGAGCACTAAAACGTTGCGTCCTGTGTTGGTCAAGCTGGGTTGTTCTATCGCTCTCGGTGTAGCCACAGTGTTTGCCATGCCTATTGTAAGTTCATCCTTGCAACCAGTGCTTGGTACGCACAGCGTGGGCATTGCCCACGCAGCTGAGAAAAGTGAAAAGCCCAAGCGAAGCACACGCAGAACGCCAGCTATCCGCGCTAAAGTTTATGAAAAATTAAATGAAGCACAGATGGCGGCAGACGAGAAAAAATACAATGAAGCTATTAGGTTGCTCAATGAGCTCCGCGATAAAGAAGGCCGGAACTCGCTGAATAGCTATGAGCTTGCAAACCTCTACAATATGTATGCGTTTATCTACTTCACTCAAGAGAAGTATGAGCAAGCGTTAGATGCTTATCGTAACGTGGTAAAGCAGCCGGATATTCCGGAGGCGATGGAGTTAAATACCAAGTACACCATTGCACAGCTTTACTTCGTGAAAGAGGATTACAAAGGTGGTGTAAGCACGCTTTTAGAGTGGTTTAAAGCGAAGCAAGCTTTGGGTGAAGATCCAGGTGCTGGCGCTTACTCTTTGCTTGCGCAAGGATACTACCAGCTTAAGGACTTAGATCGCGCGTTAAAGTATATTGAAGTTGCTATCAATGACTACACTAGCCGTGGAAAGGTTCCTAAAGAGCAGTGGTGGGGATTACAGCGCTATTTGTATTATGAAAAGAATGATATCAAGCGCGTTGCAGCAATTCTTGAAGAAACGCTGAAGCATTACCAGAAGAAAGCCTACTGGCTGCAGTTGTCATCAATGTACAACGAGCTAAAAATGGATTCTAAAGCGACTGCCGCGATGGAAACCGCTTACACCGAAGGTGTTCTGGATAATGACAAAGAGCTGATTAATATGGCCTACCTCTTCCTGTCTCAGGAAGTGCCATATAAAGCAGCGAAAGTGCTTGATCAAGCAATTAAGAAAGGTGATGTTCCTGCGACGTCTAAAAACCTTGAGTTATTAGGTAATGCATGGCGCCAAGCTCAAGAGTTAAAAAAGGCGATCCCAGAAATGGAGAAGGCCGCAGCAAAATCTGATAAAGGTGAGTTGTGGTCCCGCTTAGGTAATATCTATCTTGATAACGATCAGTTTGATAAGGCTGAAAAAGCCATTGAAAACGCGTTTAAGAAAGGTGATCTAAAGCGTCCAGATACAGCCTATCTAGTTCTAGGAATGGCGCGTTTTAATCTTCAAGAATACGAAGGTGCGCGTAAAGCATTCAAAGAAGCAGCTAAATCAGAGAAGTCGGCTGATTATGCCAAGCAGTGGATGCAGTTCATGACCAAGGAGCTTGAGCGTCAAGAAGCGCTTAAAGATGGTTGATATTCAACTATTTAGACTTTGATTAAGGCACCTTCGGGTGCCTTTTTTGTGTCTGGATAATGGACATCTATATATACCCTTTCTATAGTTTTAATAAACGTTACTTGCCTGAGCAGTATTAAGTATGAGTCGCAGGATAATACTTTTAATAAAGTTGGCGTGTGTGTTGTTTGCGGTCGCAGAACCAGCTTTTGCAAAGGAATCAGTCGATGGAGCAAATAATGGCGATGGCTTTATCAGCAGAACACTGACAAACGCAGAGACGACAAGGGATTTTTGGGCTGAGCGGTGGGTCGATTTTGCAGAGGGTGTTGATTACTATTTTTCAAGTGAGCACGCGCCACCCGATTACAAAAATGAAAGCTATTTAAAGCTTCAATTTAAGCAAACTTGGGAGGAGCGCGGCGACATTCAAACGGATTTCCGAGTTAAGGCAAAAGTTGATTTACCAAATACACAGCGAAAAGCGAAATTGTTTTTTAGTAGTGATGAATATAGTGATAATTCCTTAGAGGAGAGAGTCAGGAGTAACTCTACGGGTGAGCGGTTACGACGAAAGGATTCGGTCTCGGGCATAGAAATAACACCAGATAGCGAGTGGCATAAATGGCAGCGCTCGGCTAGGTTGGGGGTTAAGTTACGGGTGCCGCTAGTGACGTTTGGACGCTACCGTCTTAGGCGGCCTATGGAAAAATGGGGGCAATGGTCTCCAGAGTTCACCCAAGAAGTGTGGTATTTTTCTGACCGAGGTTGGGGTGAGACGAGTGAGCTAAACGTGCAGCGCCCACTGGGATTAAAATTAAGACTACGTTATTTAACCATTTTGGAATTTGAAGATAAGAATGATTATTTTGAAAATGTCCATGTTTTGTCATTAAATCAGGCCTTATCCCAACGCTCTTCACTTGAATATCGGATTGGGGGAATATTGTCTACAGAGTTTCGTACTCAAATGTCGGCTTATTTTGTGGGTGCTAGTTACAGTTATAACTTGCATGAAGACTGGATCTTTATAGCGGCAAGTCCTGAAGTGTTTTTTCCAAAGGATGAAGGCTGGGACGCGGAGGCGAGTTTTACCATTAAGCTGGATATTTACTTCTCTAATTAGTGAAGTAATGATGATGAGTTAAATTTTAGCGATATATGGAGTGTTTTTGAGCGCACTGAGTTGGCGCGATGTATGCTAGCTCGTTATAAGGAAATAGGTATCTGGGATCATCACGGTTCAAGACTTGCTTTACGTTAAGATAAAGCATGTAAAAATTTGTCGCGGCTTTGTAAAGGATGCAGGCTATAATTGCCGGCTGTTTACTATCTGGTGGTGGCAGGGTGTAGTGATGTTATATTAAATTTCAACCAGATTAAGACGTAGATGCGGTATTCGCAGGAGAAGTAATGACAATTCGCGTGGCTATTCACCATAAGACCTACTACAGCTTTGACCGCTTAGTAAATCTTTCTCCCCATGTAATACGCTTACGGCCAGCGCCGCACAGCCGAACACCGATCCATAGTTATAGTATGAAAGTGGTGCCAGAAACCCACTTTCTAAACTGGCAGCAAGATGCTTTTGGTAATTATTTAGCACGTTTAGTCTTTCCAGAAAAAACTGAAAAGTTTTCGATTGAAGTCGAAGTTATTGCGGATATGACCGTAATAAATCCCTTTGATTTTTTCGTTGAAGAATACGCTGAGAAATTTCCTTTCTATTATAAAAAACAGCTCAAAAAAGAGTTGGCACCTTATTTGGCAAAAGAAAAGCAAGGTAAGTTGTTCAATAAGCTACTTAAATCAATCTCTACCACTAAACGGCCAATGAACGATTTTTTGGTTGAGGTGAATCAAATCCTTGAGAAAGAGATTGAATACTGCCTGCGTTTTGAACCTGGCGTCCAAGATCCAGAAGAGACTTTGCAGCTGAAAAAAGGGTCTTGCCGTGACTCCGCATGGCTGGCTGTTCAGTTATTTCGTCATCTAGGTATCGCGGCAAGGTTTGCGTCAGGCTATTTAGTACAGCTGACATCTGATGAAAAATCATTGGATGGCCCTAGTGGTCCTGAGGAGGATTTCACCGATTTACACGCGTGGTGTGAGGTTTACATACCCGGTGCGGGATGGATTGGTCTTGACCCTACATCGGGGCTGTTTGCTAGCGAAGGGCATATTCCGTTGGCATGCACACCTGACCCTGTGTCTGCGGCACCCATAGAGGGCTTTACCGACGAGTGTGAAGTTGAGTTTGATTACACCAATGTAGTTGAGCGGGTTCATGAAGACCCTCGAGTTACCAAGCCATATAGCGATGACCAGTGGGCTGATATTTTATTACTGGGCGAGCAAGTTGATGTTGATTTTGCAAAAAATGATGTACGTCTCACCATGGGTGGCGAACCGACGTTTGTCTCTGTTGATGACATGGAGTCTGCGCAGTGGAATATCGATGCACTGGGCGCTGAAAAACTAAGTCTTGCTAAAACATTGCTTTTAAAACTACGCAATCATTTTGCGCCGCAGGGTCTGCTTCATTATGGGCAAGGAAAGTGGTATCCCGGTGAAGAGGTGCCGCGTTGGGCCTTAGGTTTATTTTGGCGTAAAGATAATGAGCCAATATGGACTGATCCCGAGCTATTAGCCCGAGTTGACAAGGACTATGGCCATAATGTTGCCACGTCTGAAAAATTTGCGTTAAGTTTAATCGAGAAATTAAGTTTAGCGAAAGAATACGCTCAGCCAGCTTATGAAGATGCCTTGTACTATCTTCTTCAAGAGCAAAAGATTCCTAAAAATATCGATATTTTGGCCTCAAAAATCAATGATGATTTAGGCCGTCGACGTCTTGCTCGATTGTTGGAGCAAGGCTTTAAAGATCCAACCGGTTATCTCGTTCCATTGGCCTGGGAGCCAGTGACTGGCGAGTGGGTCAGCAGTATTTGGAATGTGAAGCGGGAGCGTTTGATATTAACGCCGGGCGACTCACCCATGGGACTTAGGTTGCCGCTGGGAGACCTTCCAGAGTTAGCTGAGCCGGAGATTCAGCCGGACAGAGACCCGTTTGAAGAGCGCAGCCCCTTGCAGCCGCGGCAAGAAATCCAATTCCCTCATGAAGCCAAAGTTCCACGACCGCAAAAGCTACAGAGCGCGGCAAAAGTGCTGGAAGAAAAGCTGAAAGGCCCACAAGCCATTGTTAGAACGGCAATGTGTATTGAGTCTAGAGGCGGTAAAGTCCATATATTCATGCCTCCATTACATAGTCTTGAGCATTATATTGAGCTTGTGGCAGCGATTGAGGAGACAGCGAAGGAGCAGAGTGTTCCCGTTATTTTGGAGGGCTATGAGCCGCCAAGAGACCCGCGTATTCAAAAGTTATTGGTGACGCCCGACCCTGGTGTTATCGAGGTTAATGTTCACCCAAAATCAAGCTGGAAAGAGTTGGTAGACAATACCATTGAGCTTTACAGCGCTGCACGTGAATCTCGTCTAGCGGCAGAGAAATTTATGCTAGATGGTCGTCACACCGGTACCGGTGGGGGGAATCACATTACCTTAGGTGGTGTCACACCGAGTGATAGTCCTATTTTGCGCCGCCCGGATTTACTTCGGAGTTTAGTGACGTTTTGGCAGCACCATCCAAGTTTGTCGTATATATTTTCTAGCGCATTTATCGGGCCGACCAGTCAGGCACCCCGTGCTGATGAAGGTCGTGATGAAATGATGTATGAAATGGAAATTGCATTTCAGCAAATGCCTGACGGACTTGCCGAGCAGCCTTGGTTGGTCGACAGGCTAATGCGCAACCTATTGATTGATATCACGGGTAATACACATCGAGCGGAATTTTGTATCGATAAATTATATGCACCAGGTAGCGCGACGGGCCGTTTAGGGATTTTAGAGTTCCGCGGTTTTGAAATGCCACCCCATAGTCGCATGTCATTGGTACAGGCCTTATTAATAAGAACCCTAGTCGCTCGTTTTTGGAATGAGCCGTATAAAAAACCACTGGTTCGCTGGGGGACGGCGTTACACGATAAGTTTATGTTGCCGCATTATTTATGGCAGGACATGAAAGACGTTGTTGCCGATTTGGAGCATGCTGGGTATCCATTCAAAGCCGACTGGTTGCTGCCTTTTGAGGAATTCCGTTTTCCACACTACGGCCGCGTGAAACTTGATGAAATAGAAATCGAATTGCGCTGGGCTGTTGAACCTTGGAATGTGTTGGGTGAAGAAATTGGTAGTTTCGGTACGGCAAGGTATGTGGACTCTTCGGTAGAGCGTTTACAGGTTAAGTTAAGCGGTTTAACAGATAGTCGTTATGTTCTAGCCTGTAATGGCCGTAGAGTGCCTTTGGCCAACACAGGACGGCATGGTGAATATGTCGCGGGTGTGCGTTACCGAGCTTGGGCGCCACCATCGGCTTTACACCCTACTATTGGTGTACATACGCCATTGGTGTTCGACTTAATCGATACTTGGACGGGGCGCTCTATTGGTGGTTGTAGTTACCATGTATCGCACCCTGGCGGTCGAACCTACGAAACCTTCCCGGTAAATGCATTCGAGGCTGAGTCGCGTCGTGGTAATCGCTTTAGTACGGTCGCGCATACCCCCGGGCCCTATACGCCAAGACCGGATTTAGATGCTGTTCGAGAGTTTTTCTCTGAGCCACCTCGGCCGATGGCGCCACCTCCTGAAGAGTCACCGGGTGAATACCCGCATACGCTCGATTTACGACGCAAGCCCAACTGGACGGGTTAGGTTTACTCAATAATTACCGCTCGCAATAGTTTGAGATTCAGTACTGTTGCGAGCAGCCCCCCTCCAGACGGACGACATTCTCACTGCTGTAATTCCCTTAGAATTACGGCATACATAGCTGTGAGAATACCTTCATGCCCAATAAACTCGACTACGTGAAAACTCGCCGGGAAGATGTCGACGAGATTCCCTTGAAATGGCAAAGGCTAATTCAGCGAGTAATGAAGCATTACACTCGCTTTAATGTATGGGTATATAAGAAAAGTGGAGGCCGGTTATTAAAAAATTTCCCCGGTGGTTTCCCCATTTGTATTGTCGGCATGACGGGGCGGAAAAGCGGTACACGTCGAGAAATTGCATTAATTCACTTGCCCTGGGGAAATAATAAACTCCTAGTCGCCTCTCAAGGGGGGATGGAAAAACACCCTCAGTGGTATTTCAATATTGCCGCTAAACCAGAGATCGATATTATGGTTCGTGGGGATAAAAGAAACTATTCAGCTCGTCAGGCTAATGACGAGGAGAAGCGTGAGCTGTGGCCTCACTTATTGGGTTTATATCCTGACTTTGATGAGTATCAGGCAAGAACAGACCGTGATATTCCAGTCTTTATTTGTGAGCCGGCCTAGCCTGTAGAAAGATAATAAAAAAAGGATTGTTAGTGATGGACAGATCGCGTGCGCTCGAGGAGCAGCGTCAATTAGCTTTTCATGGTGTCGTTATTTTGCTGCTTGGCTTAATGGCTGGAATAGGGTTTTCTGTAGCGGCTGCAACTGCTGAGGTGAGCAACCCTTCATACGGAGCGTGGCGCTTTGCGCATATGGAAGGGCTGCTTAATGGTGTCCTTGTGCTCGCGGTAGCGGGGGTGTGGTTACGTATGAATTTAGATGGCAGGGGAATACATTTAGCTCGCTATCTTTTGGTGTTGGGTTGTTATGCTAATATCATAGGGCCAATCATAAATGCCCTGTTCATTGGCAAGCGCCTGATTGTACCGGAGACTAACTTTGAAGCGTTTGTGGTCTATGGTTTTTATATTCCAGGTACGCTGCCGCTTATTTCTTTTGTCATTTTTGCATTTAACTTATTTGCTCGTAGGCGGCCGTAAAGTATTAGCTTGGGAACTGGGTGCAATGAATACCCTGAGTGCTTTCAATTGTACTTATACAGTCGTTACAGTGGGTGCAGCGGCTAACAAAGTCTGATTTTGCGCGAGCTTGATGGGGCAAGTCAGGGTCGCTTAAAAGTGTTCTGCCTAACTGAATAAAATCAAAGCCTTGCTCCATCAGGGTCATAAAGCTGGTGTTACTGCTAGCTCCGCCAACATAAATCATCTTGCAAGATACTGCCTCGCGTATACGTTTTGCGTGCTGTAAAAAATAGAGTTCGGAATAGGGGTAGTTTTTAAACATGGATTTACCCATCAGGCGAAGCAATAAGCGCATTAGCGGGCTTTTTTCTGTGCGCAACATGCCGGGAAGTATATTGCCACCCCGAAACATGATCATGGGGTTCATCGTGCTGCTGCCGCCACTCGTGATAATACCGTCGATCCCAGCTTTATCTAAAAATTTACACATCGCAATGGCTTCATCGTAGTGAAGTCCACCACGGACGCCTTCTGTCATGCTTATTTTCCCAAGCAAGGGGAAGTCATCACCCACCGCATCACGTACTGCCGCTAATACCTGTAATGGTAGGCGCATTCTATTTTCTAGGTTGCCCCCATATTGATCTCGGCGTTTATTGGTTTTGGGACTAATAAACTGGCATAAACCGTAGCCATGCCCGAAATGGATTTCCAAGGCATCAAAGCCAACCGACTTCATGAAGATGGCTGCTTGATGATAACTTTTAATAAGAGACTCAATATCATCAAGCGTCATTGCGTCGCAAAATAGCATGCCACGGGACAGCCCCAAGCCATTTATACCAAAACTAGGACCAAGGGGGCGGCGACGTTGAAGCTCCTTGTTTTTGGAGAAGCCACCGCAGTGCCCCATTTGCCCAGATACCTTTGTACCACGCTGATGTAGGTCGGCGATTAAAGCAGTAAGTTCTGGGCGAATGCCTTCGTGCATGTACATCATGTTTTCGTTAAGGCGACCGTCATTTTCAACCGCGCAATAGCCGAGTGTGGTCATTGCAATGTCGCCATCGGCAAGCTTGCCGTGAAAATTGTTCAAGTTGGCACCAGGAACCCCGCCCGGCGTCATGTTCTCGAAGGTGCCAGCTTTGATAAAGCGATTCTTCAACTGAAGGCTGTTGATTGATGCTGGGGATAGGTAGTCGGCATGACTCATGGTTCTACCCTTTTTTATTATATTGGGTGGTGTTTGGCTCTATTGTCGATGTGGCGGGCTATGAATTGAATACTCAGTTCGGGCGAGGTGATGAGCTAATGAAAAAAGTTTTATGGCAGCGCGGGGAGTAAATGCTGGGTAATGAGGAGGGCTGCCGCCGTAGCGGCAACGGAATTACTGCTGATCTTTGTGATTAATCTTGGCATACACTTCCTGGCTGCCGTCTTTGTTTATTTGTAGTACTTGATAGGCCTGAAAATGCTCACCCATCTCCATGCCGGGGCTGCCCATCGGCATATTGGGTACCGTCAAACCGATGGCGTTTTGAGGTGGCTTGGCAAGAAACTGTTTAATCAGCCTAGCGGGAATATGTCCTTCAAAGACATAGCCGGAGTCGGTAACGGCGGTGTGACATGATTGCAGGGATGGGGTAATGCCGAGTTCGGCTTTTATCTCTGCGAGGCGGTCACTATTGTGAACCTCGGTTGATAGACCTTCACTGTTCAGGTGTTCAACCCATTTTCCACAGCAGCCGCAGCTTGGGCTTTTATATACTTGCAGCGTGGGACTTAAGATATTGTCCGCAAACGTGGCAGGGCTGAGCAGCATGACTAAGGCTGTCAGTACTAAGGTGGTTAGATATTTTTGGTAGTGTATTTGGTTCTTGTGGGCGTTCATGATTGTCCCTTTATGGCTTGTTTTAAATTCTAGGATTTCGTTTTTACTGCAAATGTTTTAGAGAATGACCTCTATTAAACGGTAACTAACTTGGCCGGCTTGTTTGTCTTTGATGATCTGCCACTGTGGCGGAAGTGCAGGTAGCGCTTCGTCTCGGCCTGTTTCGAGATAGATCAACGTACCATTAACTAGGTTTTTACTTGCGAGTGCCTCTACCGTAGGGGCAAGTAAATCTTTATGAAACGGGGGGTCTAAAAAGATGATGTCATAATTGAAGGCATGATTTTCTAAGAAAGCGATTGCCGTCTGGCAATGCACCTTCGCGTTTTGGCAGTGAAGGGTGGCAATGTGTTTGCGTATTTGTTGACAGCTATTGGCCTCAGTATCAACAAAATCACAGTGCGCGGCGTAGCGAGACAAGGCTTCAAGACCCAGCGCGCCTGAGCCAGCAAATAAATCCAAGCAGCGGGCACCGTGAAGGTGAGGGCCTAGCCAGTTAAATAAGGTTTCACGAATGCGGTCACTGGTTGGGCGAAGTCCTTCGGCGCTGTGGAATTGTAGCTTGCGGCTGCGCCACTGGCCGCCAATAATTCGCAGCGTACCTGCTTGCCGTTGGCTGGCGATGTGACCTTGTTGTGGTTTGGGCATGGTGATTCCGGTGCCAGTTACTCAGAGAAATGGTAGGATAAGGCTTTTATTTTTGCTGTAAACCTTACCTCGGAATTTATATACCCGCATGACAGATAACACTACTCCGTCGGAGCTTGAGCCGGAAGTTAAAAAGAAGGGCTTGTTTGCCCGTTTTAAAGAGTCTTTTGTTGGTTCAGAGGAGGATCAAGCGGCGTTAGCGGCGGCCGAAGGCTTTATCGATGACGCAGAAGTGGCTCCTTGGCAGCACTTGGAGTTATCTGCTGAAGAGCAGGCATCTTTGTTAGTACGCTTTCGTGAAGGCTTAAGTAAAACGGGTGCTCAGCTTGGCGAGGGGATGGCAAATTTATTCCTTGGCCGCAAAGAAATTGATGATGAGCTTCTGGAAGAAATTGAAACCCATTTGCTGATGGCAGATGTGGGTGTAGATGCAACACAGCAAATTATTTCTAATTTGACTGGCAAGGTATCTCGCAAGGAATTAAATGACCCTGAAGCGCTCTACGTCGCTTTGCAAGAAGAGCTTGGTGCCATGCTGGCATCGGCTGAAGAAGAGCTGGTTATTCCCATTAGTGACAAACCGTATGTGATCTTGATGGTCGGTGTTAACGGCGTTGGCAAAACCACCACCATTGGTAAATTAGCCAAGCAGCTGCAAGCGGGCGGGCGCTCTGTGATGCTTGCGGCAGGTGACACCTTTCGCGCCGCAGCGGTTGAGCAATTGCAAGTGTGGGGGGAGCGCAACGAGGTTCCCGTCATTGCGCAGCACACTGGCGCCGATAGTGCCTCTGTGCTGTTTGATGCGCTACAAGCGGCACAGGCTAGAGATGTTGATGTCTTAATCGCAGATACAGCCGGTCGTCTGCATAACAAAGACAATTTAATGGAAGAGCTGAAAAAGGTCGTCAGAGTACTTAAAAAGCTCGACCCTGATGCACCCCATGAAGTGATGTTGGTATTAGATGCGGGTACTGGTCAAAATGCCTTATCCCAAGCAAAGCATTTTCAACAAGCCGTTGGCGTTACCGGCTTAACGTTAACCAAACTGGATGGCACCGCCAAAGGCGGGATTGTTTTTGCCATTAGTAAGCAGCTTGGTATTCCTATCCGATTTATTGGTGTGGGCGAGGGAATCTTAGATTTACGCCCCTTCCGTGCCAATGAGTTTGTTGGAGCCTTATTTGGGTGGCAGCAAAAGCAATGATTGAGTTCGATCAGGTCAGCAAGCGTTACGAGGGTGGATATGAGGCGCTCACAAACTTGAGCTTTCATATTCCCCGTGGCGAAATGCGGTTTTTAACCGGCCATAGTGGCGCGGGCAAAAGCACTTTGCTGAAACTGATCATGGTTATGGAACGGGCGAGCTCAGGTCAGGTGATTATTGGAGGCAGAAATTTGTCACGTCTGCCCGCACGGCGAATTCCAGAGGTTCGCCGAGATGTAGGAGTGGTGTTTCAGAATCATCAGTTATTGTTTGACCGCACCGTCTTCGATAATGTCGCGCTACCTTTGATTATTGCCGGCTATGGTCATCGTGATGTTGGTCGGCGTGTTAGAGCCGCCCTCGATAAGGTCGGCTTATTAGACAAAGAAAGAAAAAATCCAGTTGCCCTTTCCGGTGGTGAGCAGCAGCGAGTCGGTATTGCCCGTGCCGTAGTTAATAAGCCGGCGCTATTATTAGCAGATGAGCCCACGGGTAACCTTGACCCACAATTATCCGCTGAAATTATGCATCTTTTTGAGCAGTTCAAGCAGGTTGGGGTGACGGTATTGATCGCAACCCACGACTTAGGGCTGATTGCCCGTATGCCCTATCGCTTATTGACTCTGCGTAAAGGCCGTTTGGTGATGCCCGGAGGGGGTGACGATGTCGCCGAATAAGCAAAATCGCATGAATAAGCGCCGGCTTGGTCAATTGCAGACACCCGCAGGCAGAAAAGATGTTAAGGGTGCACGTAGACATAAAGCCAGTATTAGTGATCGCCTTGCTGGTTATCGAAGCCATCATCGGCAGGTCGCGCTAGATAGCTTGCAGCGCTTGGTGCGCCGCCCAGCGACAACACTGATGACAACGCTAGTGATTGCCATTGCTTTAGCCCTACCTGCGGGGCTTTATGTGGGATTGAATAATGTTGATGCGGTGAGTGAAGGCTGGGAGGGGGCAGCGCGGATTTCATTATTCTTAAAGCCTGCGATTAGCAATGGACAAGCAGAAACGTTGCGGCGGACAATTGCGAGCCGTGAAGGCGTTGCCGAGGCTGTTTATATCTCTCCAGACAAGGCGTTAGAGGAGTTTCGGGCCAGCTCGGGGTTTGGTGATGTTCTCGACCAACTTGACGCCAACCCCTTGCCTGGTTTGATTGTTGTGACTCCCCGCGAGGCAAATGTGTCGGCAGCGGCGGTTGAGGCATTACAGTCAAATTTGGCGCGTTTGCCAGAAGTCGATCTAGCCAAGCTGGATATGGAGTGGCTGCACCGCCTAAATCGTATCACCGAGCTGGGGCGGCGCTTAACACTCGCTTTAGCGGCGATGCTGGCAGTGGGTGTGCTGCTGATCATTGGGAATACCATCAAGCTGGCAATCGAAGGGCGGCGGGAGGAAATTCTTGTCGTGAAGCTCGTGGGTGGCACAAATGCTTTTGTCCGTAGACCATTTTTGTATACTGGATTGTGGTATGGTTTAGGGGGCGGCTTAGCAGCTTGGATATTGGTACAGGCTGGTCTTATATGGCTTAGCGGTCCCATTTCGGATTTATCGCATTCTTATCAGAGTGACTTCCACTTATTGGGGCTCGGCTTTTTAGATACTATAATACTTTGGCTATTTTCTGGGCTGCTGGGGTTATTTGGGGCTTGGTTGGTTGTTGGTCGAGAGTTGCGAGCTATTGAGCCGCGCTAGTTTCAGCGAACTCATGGGCTTTTGGCTTAGATACTTGAACTTTACGTCGTTTGGTACTCTAATAAGCAGCGGTATTAAAGTTAGTTTCATTTACGAATTTAGGAGGATGTGCAATGAGTAGTCATTTGCAGCCGATACAACAACTTGTACCGGGTGGTGATCTCTCTGCATATATTCAATCGGTTGGCAGTATCCCTGTGCTCAGCGCAGAGCGTGAGCGTGAGCTGGCCGAAGATCTTTTTTATCACGGTAATGTCGAGGCGGCACGTCAGCTGGTCATGTCGCATCTGCGATTTGTAGTGCATATTGCAAAAAGCTATAAAGGTTATGGCTTGGCGCAGGCGGATTTGATCCAAGAAGGCAACGTTGGTCTCATGAAAGCGGTTAAGCGTTTTGATCCTGAGAAAGGTGTGCGTTTGGTCTCTTTTGCCGTTCATTGGATAAAAGCTGAGATTCACGAGTACGTTTTACGCAATTGGCGCATAGTGAAAATTGCGACCACCAAGGCCCAGCGTAAACTGTTTTTCAATTTACGCGGTGCCAAAAAACAGTTGGCATGGTTTAGTGATGACGAAGTACATGCCGTTGCTGCAGATCTAGGCGTTGATGTTGCTGAAGTGCGTCGAATGGAAGGGCGTTTGAGCTCGGTGGATATTGGCTTTGATGCTGATACCGATGATGAGCGTGGCCCTGTGGCTCCTGTTCATTACCTTGAAGATCACAGCGCTGATCCTGCACTGTTATTAGAGTCTGACAATTTAGAAGAAAGTAATCATCAAAGCCTGTCATTAGCGCTTTCAGACTTGGATGAGCGCAGCCGTGACATTTTGCAAAGTCGCTGGCTAACTGATAACAAAGCAACATTGCATGACCTCGCAGCTCGTTACAGTGTGTCGGCGGAGCGTATACGCCAATTGGAACAAGCAGCCATGAAAAAACTGCGGGCAGCAATGGAGGCTTAAGGCCGCCTAGCCCAATCTGCACGTCTAAAAGCCTCGCAATGCGGGGCTTTTTTGTTTTTAACGCGCAAAACTTTTCACTTGTCTAAGGTGTTGTCTTTTTTAAGCTAGCGTAGATCCGTACAATAGCCCATCAAATACAATCTGGGTATAAACATGGCGGCTCTAACGCTTTTTACAGCGTCGATTTTAGCTTTTCTAGCAGTAGCTTTGGGTGCCTTTGGCGCGCATGGATTAAAGGCAAGCTTGCCTGCAGACATGATGGCAGTTTACCAAACGGCTGTTCAATACCATTTTTATCATTGTTTTGCTCTTCTGGCAGTAGGGCTGCTTATGCATAGCGGTGTTCAGCACTTGTCATTGCGGATTTCAGCCGTCATGTTTTTTATGGGTGTATTGGTATTTAGCGGCAGTTTATACATCTTAGCGATAACTGGCGTTCGCTGGTTGGGTGCGATTACCCCTATCGGTGGGCTGATGTTCTTAGTGGCGTGGGCTTGTCTCGCTTATTCTGCGTGGAAAGCAATGTAATGACTGAAAATACAGGGCCAATCCATCGCAGGATTAAGAGTTTTGTCCTTCGCACTGGGCGCATGACAGATGGTCAGCGTCGAGCTTATGACATCAATTTAGCCAAGCTGGGTCTTGAGCGAGAAAATGGTATGCAAGATTTTGCTACTGTTTTCGGGAGAGAGGCGCCGGTAGTCCTAGAAATTGGTTTTGGCATGGGGGATTCCCTTGCTGAAATGGCAATGAAAAACCCAGAGCATGATTATATTGGCGTTGAAGTGCATACCCCTGGAGTGGGGCGTTTAATGTACCTCGTTCAAGAGGCGGGGTTGAATAATGTTCGCACATATTGCGATGATGCCGTTGAAGTTCTGGCGCAGTGCATACCTGATAATAGCTTGAGTCGAGTGCAAATATACTTTCCTGACCCATGGCATAAGACCAAGCATCATAAGCGCAGGCTGATTCAGCTACCTTTTGTTGAGGCATTGCGGAGCAAGCTCAAACTTGGTGGTGTTGTGCACCTAGCAACAGACTGGGAAAATTACGCCGAGCATATGATGGCGGTAATGAGTGACGCGGAAGGCTATAGCAATATGGCGGGTGAGCAAAATTATTCACCGCGACCTGATTATCGTCCCATCACTAAATTTGAAAAACGCGGTGAACGTTTGGGGCATGGTGTGTGGGACTTATTGTTTTCAAAAACAGCTTAACGTCGTCTCAAAATTACAGCTCCGCTGCTTGTAAGGCGTGGTGATTACATCTACGGTTTATTGCCAACCCCAGGCTGACAGGGTATCCACAGCCCGCTAGACGTAATAACTTGGCAGCGTGCCCACTGCTTAAATACACGTTTTGAGCAGGCATTGATTTTGTCAGAGGAGCCGTTCCCGGTTCCCGCCGCTATTCGGTATTTAAGATTATTCCCGTCAACGGTAAGTACTTCTCTTACGGCCCATTCACTACCCCTTGCTGCATTGCTATAACACAGCCCCGCTTTAATCCGTAAGCGTTGTTGCGATCGATTTATTGCACTGCGGGATGCGAGCTCAAATAAGTCGCTCAAGTCCTCAGGGCTAACGTCAATGAAAGAGTTCATTTCGTGAAGTGCTGCGGCAAAGTCCTCGGTCGCGATGTTGGCGAGCGTCAGTGATGGCGTAAATCCACGTGAGTTAACCGCGCAGTGTTGCCGTCGGCTAAACAAATGGCCAGGATAGCGGCGCCAGTGAAAAAGCGCGTTAAATAAAATACCGAAAATAACGAGGGCTACCGCATTTGTGAATACAGGGTAAATGACATAACTAAACCCTAAGTCGCTAACACTGCTACCGCCAATAACCGCAAATAAGGCGGTTGCCCCGCCAGGTGGGTGTAAGCAGCGCAGATAATACATGGCAAAGATAGCTCCGCCCACTGCAGCTGCAGCTGATATTTCGGTGTTTGGGATATGTTGTTGGCAAAATACCCCGATAGTGGCAGAGATTAAATGCCCGCCAATGACTGACCACGGTTGCGATAGCGTTCCGTGAGGAACGGCAAAAATTAGCACTGCTGAGGCACCGACTGAGGTGACAATGAACACGCTTGCAGGACCATCTAGATAAAATTTAGCGATTACATAACAGAGGCTGATACTGATGAAACCTCCCAAGCCAGATAAAAATTTTTCTAGGTGATTTGTGGTGTTTCTTTCAATGCCAATAACAAGGCCGATCTCGGTGAGGAGCTTGTGCATGGAATAACCTTTGGTGTACCTATGTGGTGCTCGTGCACCACGAGGTGCACCAAAAATGAGCGGCAATGGTAAGGGTTTGCTTACAATAGGTATAATGAATATATATGATGATTTAATTCAAAAATTCGGAATTAAAGGATTGCTTATGATTTACAGATTAAATTGCGGTGGTATATGGATATAGAGCTTGCGCGCACCTTCTTAGAGGTCATGGCGGTTGGAAGTTTTTGTGGGGCTGCAGAGCGCCTGCATATTAGTCAAACCACCGTCACTACGCGCTTACAAACTTTAGAAGAAAAACTCGAGTGTCAGTTATTTACTCGGAATAGGAATGGCGCGCGATTGACCGCTGATGGGGAGCGTTTTGTTGCACACGCAACGGCTCTTGTGCAAATCTGGGATAGTGCTAAAACTGAGATGAAATTAGCCCAAGGGCAAGGTTCTCGATTGAGGGTTGGCGCTGAAATTAGCCTGTGGAACCCCATGCTTAGTAACTGGGTGAGTTGGCTGCAGAGAAATTATCCAAAAATAACTGTAAACACCGATGTGTCCGACGCTAATACCTTGCTAGCAAAGCTAGAGAATGGGTTTGTTGATGCCATTCTTGTACACAGGCCTCGATACTTACCAGGAATAATGGTTGAACAACTTTTGGAAGAAAAATTGATTCATGTGCAGGTGCCGAATAATTCGTCACCCAATTTGTTCGTTGATTGGGGTACTGAATTTAAGGCGCAATACGATGCGACATTACCGCAGCCAAGACAGACGGCAATGAGTTTCAATTTAGGTCCTTTGGCATTGCATGTTATGTTGAAAAGTGGAGGGAACGGGTATTTTCGTACCCGAGTTGTAGAAGAATATTTGCGCAGTGGTCAGTTGGAGCGAGTTCCGTCTTCGCCAGAATTCAGTTACCCAGTCTATTTGGTTTATAAGTCATCCACGACGACTTCTGTACTGGACTTAGCATTTGAAGGACTGCGCGAAATAGCTAGTGATTATAAGGAATGGCAAGTCTAAAGATGATGGTGGTTCTACGTGAAAATGCGCTCACCTAGGTGGGGTTTGAAGGGGTGATGAATAGCATTAAAACTTTCCAGTTGGTGTTAATGCTGATCAGTTTTGTAAATGTTTTAAAGCGATAACCGCTGCGGCAGTTCGATTTTCTACGTTTAATTTTTTAAAAATTTGTTCTAAATGTTTATTGGCTGTACGGGGGCTCATAGTTAATATTGTGCCAATTTCGCGGTTTGTTTTACCGTGGGCTATCCATAGCAAAACTTCAGATTCACGCTCGGTAATGGGTAGTGCGGAGCGTAATCGATCAACGTCTGATGGACGCTCTAAATCAATAAGTTGTAATAAATATTCGTCATTACCTGTTTGGCTTATATAGCGAATCTCAAGGGGTTTGTCTGCGGCTTTTATTAACAAGCCCTTTTCTTTATTAAAATGCGGTGCGAGTAATTGGCGTAATTGTGCCGGTAAGTTCTCACTCAGCCATGCGCTATCTAGGCCGGCATCTTCGAGCAAGTGATAGGCTTGAGGTGTTGCCCATAATAAACTGCCGTCAGCGGCGGCAGAAAATAAAAATTGGCCAGCGGAATCCAGTGCGACTCGAGCGCTTAAAGTTAGCCTAGCGTTGTTTAAATGCGCGCGCATTCTGGCAATGAGTTCATCGCCTTTTACAGGTTTGGTAATGTAGTCGACTCCCCCGGCGGCAAACCCTTTGACAATACTTTCGGTATCGCTGAGGCCGGTCATAAAAATAACGGGGATGTGGGCTAAGTCGCGGTTTTCTTTAAGGCGTCGACAGGCTTCAAAGCCATCCATATTGGGCATCAATGCGTCCATTAGAATCACATCTGGGGTAATGTTGGCGGCAATGGTCAGCGCCTGAGCGCCTTCTAATGCAACCAAAACGGTAATCCCAGCTTGATCTAAGGTGTCATTTAACATGCTGAGAGTGTCGGGCGAATCATCAACAATCAGGACAACATCCTTTTTTCCGCGACTCGTATTCATGGCTTGCTATCTTCCAATGCGTCAATCAAAGCGCCAAACTGAAAACCAGCGGCTAAGTCTTGTAGCGTGTTTAACGTGGTGGGGTCAACATTCCCCTGCTCTGAAATAGTTTCTAAACAGTGTTTTATGCCTTTCGCATAACCAATTTTAGCAAGTTGAATTAATTCACGGCGATGCTCATCGCTGAGTGGTGCTTCCAACTGAATAGGTGGCGTAGCGTTGGCGTTAGCTGCAATTCTACTTTCTTCGCTTTCGTATAGCCAAGTTATCCCCGCGTGCTTGGCAATATAATCAAGTACTTGAGGCAGTCGTATCGGTTTGAACAAATAGGCGTCGTGAGGTGGTACACCGCTACTCGCCGGCGTCACCTCGGCGGCGTTTGCAGAAATCATAATGATTGTTGCGTCCTGAATGCGCTCCCGAATTTTAGCCGCTAACTCCCAGCCACTTATGCCAGGCATGGAAATATCGAGTAAAAATATTCGTGGCAAGGTACTACAAAATTGCAGCATGTCTAGACAGGTGTTGCCATCCGCGGCGGTAATGACTTTAAAGCCAAGTGGTGTCAGGGTGTCATTGAGCAGGCCGCGGTGAGAGGGCTCGTCATCCACAACAAAAAGAGTTTGTTCGCTGCCCTCATAGCCTATAATTTTTCGTTCAGCCGGTGTGGCCACTGCAAGTCGGTCAGTACTGCTTAGCATCAGTGAGACTTTCACCTCGCTACCCACACCCACTTGGCTGTGAATAGCAATATCGCCCCCCATAATGTCGGTGAGCAATCTGGTAATAGTTAGCCCAAGGCCGGTGCCTGCAATATGGGGCGAGCCAGATTTGCGAACCCGCTCGAAGGGTTTGAACACGCGTTCAATGTCTTCTGCGGCGATACCTACGCCAGTGTCATTAATGCGAAACTCGGCAACTTGATTACGATAGCTAACAGTAAAGTTTACTCGCCCTTCAGGCGTGTATTTAATAGCGTTTGATATCAGGTTTATCAGTATTTGGCGGAGCCGCTTTTCATCCGTTTTTACCGTTTCAGGTAACGGTGTTAGTCGATCAAAACTAAAACCAATACCTTTGGCTTGGGCTTGGACCTGAAACATACTAATAATTTGTTCTAATAAATTACCTAAGTTGACGTCAGACATCGATAGCTCAAGACGCCCAGCTTCAATACGGGAAATATCCAGTAAGCCCTCGATTAAATCAGCTAAGTGTTCGCTACTGCGTCGAATAACCTTGAGTGCGTCAAGGCGGTTGCGTGGAATATCTGGGTCCTTCTCAAGTAATTGGGCGTAACCCATAATGGCGTTAAGTGGTGAGCGCAGTTCATGGCTAATTCCCGTCAGGTAGCGGGTTTTTGCTTGGTTGGCAGATTCTGCTATTTCTTTTGCTTGTTGTAGTTGGATATCGGTCTGCTTATGCGCCTCAATTTCAGCCATAAGCAGCTCTGTTTGACGCTGAGATTCCTCTTGCGCAACACGACGGCTATCGTGAACCAATGCAAACATCCAAGCTAATATGCCAGAAACTATCAGCAGGATGTAAAACACATTGTTCAGAGCGCTAGCCGCTAAGCCGCGTTCCATACCCTCATCAATTGTTATTTGGATGTATACCAGTGCGAGTACACTGGCAATCATAAAACTGATAAGGGTAAACAAACCAATGAAATGACCTGTTCGCGTATTGAGCGTTTTAATCCACGCGTTCGGAATGATAAAGCTGAGCGCGCTGGTTAGTTGTTCGGCCATACGCGAGTTGGTTTTACACATATCATGGCAGCGGCTATCTAAGGAGCAGCACAGTGAGCATATTGCTCCCGTGTAGGCGGGACAATGAGTCATGTCCTCACTTTCAAATTGGTGATAGCAAATGCAGCAGCGCAGTGAGATGTTGCTGCTTGCTAGTACGGGTTCACGGGCAATGTAGAACTGGCCTTTGCTGAGCCAACATATTAACGGAGCTAAGATGAAGGTGCTGCCCAGCGCAATAAAGGAGGCTAGGGCCTCGGCAGTTTCGCCAAATTGACCAAGATGGGCCAAAAAACCCAAGACAGATGAGATAAGCATAGAGCCAACCCCAACAGGGTTTATATCGTAGAGATGCGCGCGCTTAAACTCCATGGTGCTGGGCCGAAGTCCCAATGGCCTATTAATGGTTAAGTCCGCCACTAAGGAGCCTACCCACGCTAGCGCGATAATCGAGTAAGCGGTAAGAATTTCTTCAAGTATGCGATAGATGCCCAGCTCCATGAGCATCAAAGCAATAGCAACATTGAACACCAGCCAAACAACGCGGCCGGGATGATTGTGAGTAAGCCGAGAGAAGAAGTTAGACCACGCGATGGAGCCGGCATATGCGTTGGTCACATTAATTTTTAGCTGCGATAAAATAACAAAGCTGCCGGCGAGTACTAGCGTTAATTGCGGCGAACTGCTGAGGTAACCAAAGGCGATTAAATACATCCTGTTTGGGTCAGATGCCTCGCCAAATGGAATGCCGTGACTCAGGGCGAGAACCGCTAAAAAAGATCCAATTAGTATTTTAAGTGAACCGCTGATAATCCAACCCGGTCCAGCGGCAATCAGAGCAATCCACCAGCGGGTATTGGGTTTTTCTTGCTGTGGTAAAAATCTTAGAAAGTCGACTTGCTCGCCAATTTGCGCAATGAGCGAAAGAATGACTGCAGAGGCGGCACCAAAAGCGAGGAGGTTTAGTGTGCTATTGCCGTCTGGTGGTGAATAATTCACCCAGTTTTGAAATGCTTGCTCAGACTGAAAAGCGATACACACCAGCGGCAAGATTTGCAGTACCACCCACAGCGGCTGGGTCCACACTTGAAATCGGCTAATTAGCGTAATTCCGTGGGTAACTAGGGGAATAACTACAACGGCGCTAATGACATAGCCGTACTTAAGGGGGATGTCCATTGTGAGCTCAAGCGCGAGCGCCATAATCGCAGCTTCAATGGCAAAGAATATAAATGTGAATGAGGCGTATATAAGCGAGGTTATCGTAGAGCCAATATAGCCAAAGCCAGCGCCACGGGTCAGTAGGTCAATATCTACTCCCTGACGCGCAGCGTGATAACAAATAGGAAGGCCAGTAAGAAAAATGATAATACTAACGGCAATCACGGCTGCGACGGTGTTGCTAAAGCCGTAACTTAAAGTAATCGCGCCGCCAATAGCTTCAAGCGCTAAAAATGAAATAGCCCCAAGTGCAGTGTTAGATACTCTTGCCACAGACCATCGGCGCGCACCCTTTGCGGTAAAACGCAGGGCGTAATCTTCCAGAGTCTCGTTAGCGACCCAGCGGTTGTACTTGCGACGAATGCGGAAGACGCGTTGCTGGGCACTCATCGTAGCGACATCATCAATGTGGTTATAAGCATAAGTTAATTCAAAGTCGTTCAGTCAATAACACAGAGATTAAGCGTATTGATTAGTATTTTACCTACATCCTTGGTCGATTTTGCTGACAGCATACGTTTATCAAATCATTAAGCAGGATTGAGGCCATAATAATTTGGACTCATATCAGCAACTGAGATAGCACAATGTAAGCGCGCTGTGTGCTAGTGACCAAAGCGTATTCAGCCCCAGAAATTATGAACGCTATCTTACACTATTAGCGCCCGACCTTATCTTGCAGCAGTTTGTCATCGTATACGTCATTTAACGTAGCGGGGGGGAGCATTCACCTCATGGTGGCAAGGTGAACTTCTGCGGACACTGTTACCTGTCGAAACAAATAACCGTAGCGTAGGAGAAGTAACGATGAGTGACAAATCCGATAATCGGCGTTCCTGGGGTCGCCGCAAGGTGGTTCAGGCAATAAGCGCTCTGCCGCTGGGGATCATCCTAGCATCGCAGTTGAGCTGGGCGGCGCCAGCCACCACCACTGGTCAAGCTGTTACCGATGATACCGTTACAGTGGGCATTCTGCACTCACTGACCGGCACCATGGCGATTAGTGAAACTGGTGCGCAAGAAGCTGAGAAATTGGCAATAAAGCAAATTAACGAATCTGGCGGCATTTTGGGACGTCAAATCAAAATCATTCAAGAAGATGGGGCTAGTGATTGGCCAACATTTGCGGAGAAGAGCCGTAAATTACTTGTAAACGATAATGTTGCGGCCGTATTTGGTTGCTGGACATCGGCTTCACGTAAAGCCGCTCTGCCTGTATTTGAAAAAGAAAATGGTCTGCTCTACTACCCCACTTTTTATGAAGGGTTAGAGCAATCTAAAAACGTAATCTACACCGGCCAAGAAGCAACTCAGCAGATTTTAGATGGCTTGAACTGGGTAGCTAAAGAGAAGGGCGCTAAAACGTTCTACTTGATAGGTTCAGATTACATCTGGCCACGTACCTCAATGAAAATTGCCCGTAAGCATATTGAAAATGTCTTGGGTGGCAAAGTTGTGGGCGAAGAATATAAGCCGCTTGGCGATACCCAGTTTGGATCGGTTATCAACAAGATTCGTCTGAAAAAGCCTGATGTTATTTACGCCGCGGTTGTGGGTGGTAGTAACGTAGCATGGTTTAAACAGTTAAAAGCAGCAGGTATTACCTCTAAGAAACAAACGCTTCTAACTATCTCAGTAACTGAAGATGAAGTATTGGGTATCGGCGGTGAAAACCTCGAAGGCTTCTACTCAATCATGAAGTACTTCCAAAGCCAGGATAACCCCAACAACGTTGCATTCGTAAAAGCGTTTAAAGAAATGTGGGGTGAAGACAGCGTTATTGGTGATGTAACTCAGGCCGCTTACCTAGGACCTTGGTTGTGGAAAGCTGCAGTAGAAAAAGCTGGTACCTTTGATGTTGACGCGGTAGTAGCGGCTTCTGAAGCAGGTGACATTGAGCTGACTACAGCACCAGAAGGTTATGTGAAGCTGCATCCTAATCACCATCTTTGGAGTAAGGCTCGCGTAGGTATGTGGAAGAAAGATGGCCAAGCAGAAGTGGTGTATACCTCTGAGCTGATCGAGCCAGATCCATTCCCAGAAGGTTACCAATAGGCCGCTAGGTGTATTGACGTAACGTGTAACAATCGGCGGGCAGGGATGTCCGCCAACCCTTTCAAGAAACTGATTAATGAAAAACGTTTTAATGAATTATTTGTGTATAGCGGAGGCTAGGTGATGGGCGGTTATAGCTACGATGAGTTAGGCGCGATATTCGCAATGCAGGGTTTTGCCGGCATCAGCTTGTTTAGCGTACTGCTGCTGATGGCCTTGGGGCTTGCAATTATATTTGGGCAAATGGGTGTAATTAATATGGCTCACGGCGAATTTATGGCCGCGGGTGCATATACAACTTATTTGCTATCTACATTAACAGAAACCTATTTTCCGGCGTTTATGCCGTATTACTTTGTATTCTCGATAGCTGCAGCATTTTTGGTTGCAGGCATACTCGGGTATTTGGCCGAATTTATATTGATAAGGCATTTGTACAAGAGACCACTTGATACTCTGCTGGCAACATGGGGCTTGAGCCTTATCATGCAGCAATCTTATCGTTCCATTTTTGGCGCCCGAGAAGTTAGCCCCACACTACCTGATTGGTTAATGGGTGCTTATCCGGTTACAGATATGATTGATATTCCTATCAATGGCATGTTTGTACTTGCACTAACTATATTTACTACCCTAGCTGTGTTCTATCTCATGTTTAAGTCTAGCTGGGGTTTACGTGTCCGAGCGACAACGCAAAATCGTGTAATGAGTGGCGCAGTGGGCATCAACACTAAAAAAGTTGACCGCTACACCTTTGCACTCGGCTGCGGAATAGCGGGTATGGCGGGGGCGGCGTTCACCACGATTGCCTCAACCGGGCCAACCACAGGAACACTTTATATTGTTGATACCTTTATGGTTGTCGTATTCGGTGGCGCAGCGAGTTTGTTCGGAACAATCGCATCGGCATTCTCTATTGCTCAAGCGCAATCCATTTTGGAATTCTTTATCAGCGGATCAATGGCCAAAGTCTTTACCTTGCTCACCTTGGTAATAATTTTGATGTTCAAACCAGAGGGACTATTCGCCAGCAAGGTTCGTCGTTAAGACGAGCCTTACTTTTGAAATGTACGTCTGGTGGTAAATTATTGGGAGTTAATAATGAGCTTTGTATACGAAAAATTATTTGGCGATAAAAAAGGACTGATCGGCTTTTGCATATTAGCCGCGCTTATCCTCGTCGTGTTTCCGCTTTTTCTAGATTCATTTCGATTGAACCTAGTAGGAAAATACCTAACCTATGCTTTTGCGGCTGTTAGCTTGGTGCTGCTTTGGGGTTACGGTGGAACCTTAAGCTTGGGCCAAGGGATATTTTTTGGCATTGGCGGTTATGCCATGGCCATGTTTTTGAAACTAGAAGCATCGTCACCTGAAAACACCGCGATTCAATCAACGCCGGGTATTCCAGACTTTATGGACTGGAACCAAATAACCGAGTTACCGTTGTTTTGGATGCCATTTAATAGTTTTACTTTTACCCTTATTGCTGTGTTGGTCGTACCAACTATTTTTGCATACATCATTGGTGCGGCTATGTTTAAGCGCCGTGTGGGTGGTGTTTATTTTGCAATCATTACCCAGGTTATCTCCGTTATTTTAACCGTATTGATTGTTGGTCAGCAGGGTTTAACGGGTGGCATTAACGGCATAACTGATTTACGTACCTTAAATGGTTGGGATATTACATCCGACAGTGCGAAAAACCTTTTTTATTATATTAATTGTTTCTTGTTGCTGGCCGTCATTATTGCCTCACGTTTTATTTTGACTAGCAAGTTTGGTCGCCTGCTTTTAGCGATGCGAGACAAAGAAGATCGGGTTCGTTTCTCTGGTTACGATGTTGCAAACTTCAAAATATTTATCTTCTGCTTTGCGGCCATGATCTCAGCCATCGGCGGCGCCATGTTCACCTTGCAGGTCGGTTTCATGTCCCCCTCATTTGTTGGCATTGTACCTTCCATTGAAATGGTTATCTTTGCCGCTATTGGTGGTCGGATGTCACTTATTGGCGCTGTCTACGGCACCTTGCTGATTAATTTTGGCAAAACAGCTTTTTCTGAGTCATTTCCTGAATTGTGGTTATTCTTGATGGGTGGTTTGTTTATCGCAGTGGTTATGTTCTTTCCAAATGGCCTAGCCGGTTTGTGGGAAGACTACGGACACCACATCACTAAACGATTCAGCTTTATTAATAAGCTAATCGGAAAATACACAGCTTCGGGTAAAAAAACAGTTTCAGAAAGTGCTGAGCTGGAGGGATCAAATCCATGAATATGTCTACCAATACTGATTTTACCCTTGCGATAGAAGATTTAACCGTGTCGTTTGATGGTTTTAAGGCCGTAGACTCACTCAATTTCTATCTTGATAGAAACGAGCTACATGTGGTTATTGGGCCTAACGGAGCAGGAAAAACGACCGTACTAGATTTAATTTGCGGTAAAACAAAATCTACCTCAGGCAGTATTAAATTCTTGAATAAAGAATTAACGAGTCTTTCTGAGCACGAAATTGTTCGAGCGGGAGTGGGGCGAAAATTTCAAACACCATCTATTTATGAAAACCTCAGCGTCATGGAAAACCTAGAGGTGTCTTACCCGCGTGGTCGCGGTGTATTTGGTTCGCTTATGTTTAAACATGACGACGAGGTACACAGTAAAATTTTAGACGTCGCAAAACAGATTATGCTGGAAGACGCCTTAGATACAGAGGCGGGTTTACTTAGTCACGGTCAAAAGCAGTGGTTAGAAATCGGCATGCTGTTAATTCAAGATCCTCAACTGCTTATGCTCGATGAGCCGGTGGCGGGAATGAGTGTGAAAGAGCGGGAGCAAACGGCTGAGCTGTTAAACAAAATCAGCCAAGGTCGCTCGGTGTTGGTGATAGAGCATGATATGGATTTTGTTGCTCGTATTGCGCATAAAGTTACTGTACTTCACCAAGGAAAAATTCTTGCTGCTGGTGAAATGGAAGAAGTTCAAAAAGATCCTAAGGTGATAGAAGTTTACCTGGGACACTAATCGATTTTCTGTACTTGGTCACCCTGCAAGAATGAAGCGCGGTGAAAAACAAGATGCTACGGTGAGGTTAAGTAGTTATGTTAGATGTGTCTAATTTAAAAGTCAGCTATGGCCAAAGTGAGGTCATTCACGGACTCGATTTTACCGTGCCAAAGAACGAAACCTTGGCGATTATGGGTCGCAACGGAATGGGTAAGACCACGCTGTTTAAATCACTCATCGGTATTTTACCCACCTCTGATGGCAGTATCAGTATAGATGGTGTTGATGTTACCGGTAGCGAAAGTTATCAGCGTGTTGAAAATGGTATTGCCTATGTTCCCCAAGGACGAATGATATTTCCGTCATTAACAGTGCAAGAAAATATAGAAACAGGCATGGAAGTCTCCAAGCTTAAAAAAATTCCAGATGATATTTATGCGTTGTTTCCGGTGTTAGCCGAAATGCGTAAACGGAAAGGCGGAAACCTCTCTGGTGGTCAGCAACAGCAGTTAGCTATTGCTAGGGCATTAGTTACCAACCCTAAGGTGCTATTGCTGGACGAGCCTACTGAAGGTATTCAGCCCTCAATCATTAAAGATATTGCCAATGTCTTAAATGAAATTAAAAAATTACGTGATATTACGATCATTGTTTCAGAGCAGGTTTTGAGTTTTACCATGACTGTGGCAGACAGAATTATCGTAATTGATAAAGGCAACTTCATTCACGAAAACCTACGTGAAGAAGTTGATACTGACAAAATCAAAGCTTATTTGTCAGTGTAAATATTCGTAGGTGTATTTGAGTCATTAAAGATCGGAGTGAAGAATGAGACACGGTGATATTTCCAGTAGTCCAGACACAGTCGGTGTCGCGGTGGTCAACTATAAAATGCCACGTTTACATACTCGCGAAGAAGTCTTAGATAATGCGCGCAATATAGCTGAAATGATCAAGGGCATGAAAATCGGATTGCCCGGCATGGATCTGGTGGTTTTTCCAGAGTACAGCACCATGGGCATTATGTACGACAACGATGAAATGATGGCAACAGCAGCCACCATTCCCGGTGATGAAACGGCTATTTTCAGCGCCGCTTGCCGTGAAGCTAAAACCTGGGGGATCTTTTCGCTTACCGGTGAACGTCATGAGGAACATCCCCATAAAGCCCCATACAACACCCTTGTTTTAATTAATGACCAAGGTGAAATAGTACAAAAATATCGTAAATGTATTCCTTGGTGCCCAATTGAGGGCTGGTATCCCGGCGACACAACCTACGTCAGTGAAGGCCCCAAGGGCATGAAAATCAGTCTTATTATTTGTGATGACGGCAACTATCCTGAAATTTGGCGCGACTGCGCTATGAAGGGCGCAGAGCTTATTGTTCGTTGTCAGGGCTATATGTACCCCGCCAAAGAACAGCAGGTGATGATGGCAAAAAGTATGGCTTGGGCAAACAACTGCTATGTTGCCGTTGCCAATGCCAGCGGTTTTGACGGGGTGTATTCCTATTTTGGTCACTCGGCAATTATCGGTTTTGATGGCCGAACCCTAGGGGAGTGTGGCGAAGAGGATATGGGTGTGCAGTATGCACAATTGTCAGTAAGCCAAATTCGCGATGCCCGCGCCAACGATCAATCTCAAAATCATTTATTTAAACTTTTACATCGTGGCTATACTGGCGTGCATAACTCTGGTGATGGCGATAAAGGTGTAGCGGATTGTCCCTTCGACTTTTATCGCACATGGGTATTGGATGCAGAAAAAGCGCAGCGTGACGTAGAGGCCATGACCAGAGGTACGATTGGTGTAGCAGACTGCCCCGTGGGTGAATTGCCCTATGAAGGCAAGGAACAAGAACTTGGTAAATAACCCCGCTTACATGTGGAGACCATAAAGACGCACTCAATGCCAAGTGCGATGAAAACCAGGGGGCGATAATGCCGTTTATAAATGATCAGTTGGCAGCGAGCCAAGGTGGCGTGACGCCGCCACCAGAGACCCCGCCGCACATTAGCAGTGAGCTGTTTGCTGAAGCGTGTGTAGCTAGGTCGCAGCGAGAGTTCAAACGTCACTCTCGTTTCCGTTTCGACGTCGATACCGTTATGTCGCTTCTCCGTGAGCGAATCATTGCACAGAACGAATCATTGACCGCCATTGAAGACATGTTGCATGTGGTAAAAGCTGACATAGGCCGTGAGCGGGGGCCACTCAGTGTCATGTTGTTGATGGGGCCAACGGGTGTCGGTAAAACAGAGACCGCGCGGCTTATTGCGCAAGGTATATGTGGTAATGCCGATGCACTGTGTCGCATTGATATGAATACCCTTGCGCAAGATCATTACGCGGCAGCACTGACGGGGGCGCCACCGGGTTATGTGGGCAGTAAAGAGGGACATACGCTGTTTCCTGCCGATGCCATTGCGGGTAGTTACAGTGTGCCCTCTGTGGTCTTATTTGACGAAGTTGAAAAAGCCAGTACAGAAGTTTTACGCTCCTTGCTTAACGTACTCGATAGCGGTCGCCTGACTCTTTCCTCGGGTGTGAAAGAGTTGGATTTTCGCAATAGTATCATTTTTTTAAGTAGCAATATTGCCGCGCCCCAGTTAGAGCGTCATCGCAATAAACGGTATATGTTTGGGGCTCGTAAAGCGATTGAGCGAAAGATAATTGATCGTGCTCTTCGTCAGGCATTTGATCCTGAATTTATTAATCGCATTGACTCGGTACTGGTCTACCAACATTTACAGCGCAGCGATCTTAATGCGTTATTAGATATTGAGTTGCAGCATTTGCAAGTACGTTTGCAAAAGCAGGGTTTGTCTCTTGAGCTTGATTCTTCCTGTTATCACTATTTATTAAGGCATTACGATACCCGCTATGGCGCCAGAGATCTTGCCCGCCAGTTAAGGATGAAATTAGAGCCGGTGATCGCGCGGGCGATGTTAGCCGCGCCTGAGAGTAATCGGTTTATTGGTTTAATTCAGAATAAAACGCTGTTTGTTGAAGCTGTGCATGAGCCCTGATATTGCTTTACCATAGCCATGCACAATCTGAAGGTGTTAATTTATTTTTGGTGTAATTCTTTAATAATGTCAGTCCACATACTATCTGCAGCGGCATAGGGAGCGTAAATCGCAAGCCGGTCCGCGTAGCTGCCATATTGCTCCTTAAGTTTTTCCGCAATTTCACTGGGCTGGCCGCGAATACAAAAGGCATCAAGAAAGTCATCGTCAATATAGCTGCCTAGCTCGTCCCATTTCCCCTCTTTAGACAGGGTGTTTAAGGTTGGTTGTAAATCACCCAAACCAACCGCCTCCATCGGCGGGCGATAAGCTGGCGTCGATGCGTAAAAGCCGAGCAGACCTTTCACGCTATTTTCGGCGGCCAGGTACTCCTCCTCGGTCTCGCCGGTAATGATGATCGCGTTTACTTGAATAATAAAATCCTGCTCGCTGCGGCCTGATTTTTCCAAGCCTTTACGAACCGCTGGCAGGGTCATGTTTTCTACAAAAGCGCGACTATTGAAGGGGTGAATAATTAAACCGTCGGCCACTTCACCGGCGACCTCGGTCATCATTGGCCCAAGTGCGCCTAACAGTATTGGCGGTACGCCAAAGGGATTGGGGCCGGGGTTAAACATTGGCGTCATTAGGGTGTGGTTATAGTACTTGCCCTGAAAATCCAGTCGCGTGCCATTTTGCCAGCAATCAAAAAAGGCTTTTACCGCCAATATATATTCACGCATCCGTGCAGCGGGTGGGCTAAAGGGAATGCCAAAACGCTTTTCTATATGCGCTTTGATCTGCGAGCCAATACCCAGCATAAACTTACCCTGCGAAAACTTCTGCAAGTCCCATGCTTGGTAGGCAATGTGTGAGGGGTTTCTTGGAAAGGCGACAGCAATCCCCGTAGCAATATCCAGTTTTGGTTCATGTTCACTGGCTAGGGCCAGTGGCAGAAATGGATCCCAGCTGCCCTCAAGAGTATAAACGCCATCATAGCCCATAGCGGCAAGGCGTTTAGCTTCTTTGGCTGCGCCACCCATGTCGGCGTAAAATGGTCCGTCAATTTTCATAATTAAATCCTGCAAAATAGTTTATTTTATTTATTCAAAACAGTGGTAAATCTAATTGCTGCTGAATGCTGCGCGGTTGTATTCCAGCCAGCCCATACTTGTTTCGCCGGTGTCAAAAGTACAGCGCACCAATGCGCGACGATACTCAGTCCGTTTTACTGGCGTGAAGGCGTGGGTAATATCAATTTCGCTACCTGCAATGGATTCAATTTTACCGCTGAGTGAACGGCCGCTTTCACACTGCAATGTAAAGTTGCCATGAACTGGCGCAAAGGGATTGTTAGCATCAATGGTTAATTCAAATTTGGTTTCTGACAGGTGTTCCATTTCCTGTCCTAAGGCATGGAAGTAACCAATCTGGATTAGCGGCCATTCTGGAATTTCGACTTGCGTGGCCTGCAGGCTAAAGTTTGCGTTATTGACGACAAAAAACTGCCATTGCATATCCCACGGCCTAGGTCCCCAAGAGTGATCGCGTTCACCGCGTACACTCAGTGGCGTTGTGATCTCGTCAATGATCATCTGCCCTTCGGCCTGTATGGGCTGCTCATAGCGGTTGGTGCTAAAGCCCTGAGCGCTGTGGCTATCCACACTGCCGCCACCCCGAGAGTAAGCTGCGCCGAGTGCGTTTACATCGAGCGCGATGCTAACTGGCAATACCATTCCCAGGCGTGGGCCGTGGGCCACGCGCGCAAAACCGTCTACCTTGAGTTTCCCAGCTTGCAGTGGCGTTTGGCAGTCGTAGCTAAACCGCAGCCCCCACTGTTCATAGTGGAAAACCGACTCGTCGCCAAGGCTCATGGCTGCAAACGGCAGGCGACTTTCTTCAATAACTAGCCAGTCTTTACCGTCCCAGAGGTGTAACCAAAAGAGTATGCGCTGTTGCACGGGGTGCCAGCCAATGCGGCAGTGGCCAGCGGCACTACCGTCTTCGGTATACCAGTCAAAAAAGTACGATTCATTCCAATCGCTGTGGTCGGCACTAAAGGGATGTGAATACTCATCCTGTAAGGCGATGCCAAATTGGCATAGCGTGTGTTCTGAAAGCATAGTTGCTCCTAGTATTATTATTTATTCTGGTGGCTATTGCTTTGTAAGTACCGTGACCACGCCGGTATCGGCATCGAGACGAATAGTGTCACCGGTTTTTATTTGTTTGCTTGCGGTTCGTGTATTCACTATGGCTGGCAAGCCATACTCACGGGCGATAACGGCGCCGTGTGAAACCGCACTGCCCACGTCGGTGACTAAGCCGGCAATCATGCTGAAATACGGTGTCCAGCCAACATCGGTGATTGGTGCCACAAGAATCTCGCCGGGCAATATGGCAGCGGCATCGGCCACACTCAAGGCGACCCGAGCCTTGCCTTCCACTAGACCACGGGAGACCGGACGGCCAACTAGCTGACCGTCACCACTGGCAACACGACTGCGTAGATCGATGGGCTCTGGCTTGCCCACACAAATTTCGTCAAACTCTAATTGGTTCTGAAAATCCAGCGCTCGCCGTCGCATTTTGCTGTGATGATTCCAATAAGCAATTTGTTCACTGTCTGCGTCGGTGTTAACAAATGCCATGAGTTCGTTATGCAAAAAGAAAAAGACTTGGTCGGCATCGTCGAGTTTTTTATCGGCGACTAATTGATGGCCTAGGGCCCGATAACCGCGCTTAAGCCGGTTCGTTATATCAACTAATAGTGACTTGGTTGCTTCGCGTCGTCGGACCGCATTATGTGCTTTGGGCACTATCCAGCGCAGACCGCGACTGAGCGTTGTTAAGTCGACGGGCTCGGGGCGAACGCTATTTGGCGAGCCCATTAAACGCGCCGCAACGGAGGCTTGCATGGTAGCGACTAAATTCTGCGGGGCGTCAGCCCAACACACTTCTCTAACACACAGCTCGCGGTAAGAGCGGTGGCCGTGCCGAGCGAGAAATGCAGCAAAATCGCTTGCTGCACCTGATGCCTCACCGCGCAACCACGCCAGCGCAACTTGGGCATCGGTATCGATAAAGCAGTGGCGGGCATCCGGGTGACGAGAAATTTTTTCGACAATGGCATCTAGCTGATCGACTAATACCGCCGATTCCACTCCTCGTGCGCCCGCCATGAGCTTGCCGGCCTCTGCCTCTTCCTCGGGGCTGCTAGTTTGGCCGCCAGAAATCATGGATTGCAGTACATTGCTGGCAAAACCAGAGGTGGTAGAAGACTGCAAATGCACGGCAGACGCTTCGTAAAAGAAAGCTTGGGCGTCATCAAGTGCCTTTGCAATATCAGTACTGCTGCCAGTGGTCGGAATTTGAAATAGTTTGGCGCGGTGATTAAATTCAGCAATCACCGTGTCAGCTTTTTGCAGGTATCTAAGTAAACGCAACATGCCGCCGAGCCGAGTGAAGATGCTGCGTTTTGGCGGGGCGTGTAGCTCTTCAACAATTCTGCCACACACACTTAGCCCCATTGATTTTACGTCAATACCAAGCACATTGGAGGCTGCGGCTGACGACCCCGTTAAATTGAGAAACATTTTGCCGCTGCACATGGCAACTTGCGTCCACTCATCGGTAACAGCGGGGCGGCTGGCGTAGCTCACATGCATTTGTTGCATGCCGCGTTCAATGGCGCGCCCCGTGGTAGAAAAGGTAAGGGGGCAACTCGCGCCGGGCATCATCTCGCCGATATTACAGCGGGTAAGAACATCATCGTGATTTACGGGGGTGTTTAATTCATCTAAATCGGCGCCTACCGTTGTGACGGGGCGAGCTTGCAGCCAAAATAATTTACCCCTCTGATCAAAAGCCCATTCCATATCCAGTGCTTCACCGGCGGCTGCCACCGCTTGCCGCGCGCCCATAACAAGTTGCTGCTGTTGATCAGAAGACAGTATTGCTTTGTCGTTAATACGTTCTTCAAAGCACAATGTATTGTCGAGGTCGTATTCATAGTGGTCGGGAGTTTGCTCGCCACTGACCAGTGCTTCGCCAAGTCCCGCCACGGCATCGACAACCAAGCGATCATGTCGGCCAGATACCGGGTCAACGCTAAACAAAACCCCGGCGGCTTGGGCGTCAACCATTTGCTGTACCACCACGCACATGCTGGCACTATCGCTGTTTTGTTGTTGGCGATAATTGGTAGCGCGATGACTGTTAAGCGATGCCACGCAGGCATTGACTGCGCTAATCAGTTGGTCTGCACCCTCGACATTGAGTACGGTTTCGTAAAGGCCCGCAAAGGAGTGTTCGCTGCCATCTTCGCCTAGTGCTGACGAGCGCACGGCAACCTTGCCGCCACCCATGGCTTGATAGCATGTTTCTAGTAGCGCTGTGTTGAGTGACAAATTGGCATCAACGATAACAAAGCCCTCGGGTACAGCAAGATTCCAGTCGATAAGCCTGCGCAAGCCAGCGGCCTTGCCGCCCACCGCATTGCTGGTGATATCAATGTCTTTAAGCCACATAATCTGCGGCTTGGTATCTTGGATGGCGCCTTGTTCTGTCACTGTATTTGTTTTTATTGTTGTTGGCATAGCGAGTTTGTCCCGAAAGCTTTCGCTATACGATCGTATAGTTTATTCTCAATGTCAAGTTGGCAGCGATTGATTCGCATATAGCTACATGGGTAAAAAATAAATACACAGAATTAACGTACAATCATGAGCCACAAGAAATCACATCATTGTCGGTATACAAAAAAAGATCATGACAGCAGATAATTTACGGCCAATGACAGATCAACCCGAGGACGAGGCCTCGTCGCGCCGGAGTAAAATACTGGCCGCCGCCGCTGAGCTTTTTGCCCAGCAGGGCTTTGACGGCACCTCGTTCGGCGCGGTCGCCACTGCGGCTAAGGTTAAAAAGTCTTTGGTGCAATACCACTTCGACAGCAAGGAACGGCTCTGGCAAGAGAGTATTCGCTATGTATGGGCGCAGCGCGATCAGGCCCTGCCGCGATATTTGCAGCAATCTAGCGGCGAGCAGAATAGCGCACAGATGATACGCAATTTGTGTCGCATTATTTTGCAGTTCACCTTTGACCATCCGCAGTGGGTCAAGCTGATGTTTCAAGAGGCGTCTAAGCCGGGCCCGCGTTTGGATTGGATGGTAGAAACATGCTTTAAGCAAGACTTTGCTAACGGCAAAGAAATGATTGAATTGGCGCAGCAGCAAGGTTTACTGCCCAATGTCGACGCCATGGATTTACTTCATATTTTGTCGGGTGCGCTCATATATCTCGTCAATGTTGCGCCCATCAGCGAGCGCGTATTGGCCGAAAAACTCAATAGCCCCGCGTATATCGATCGTCATATCGACACCTTAATGTGTCTGCTTCAAACCACTAAGTAAGCCTCTAGGCGTCATCACTGCGGTCTTAGCGCCGCCTAGATTTTGTGTCGCCAGTTATTTTCGCGCCATTTTTCAACGCTACTTTATTCCGACTCTGGGCCTCCGTATACGTCATTTAGCGTAGTGCTTGGGGCACATTGACTAATACCCGATCTGCCAGCAATTCCGGATAGTAGCTCCATGGTGAAGGCCCTTGTGCCTCATTGATCTTGGGTGAATGAGGCGTAAGTAGGTCGTGAGTCGCCCAAAATTTTTTAAGACTGATCCGGAGATAAACGATGGCTGAAACAATCATTAAAGTGGACCTGAGTAAATCGGCATACGACAACGATAAAATTCATAACCGTTGGCATCCAGATATCCCGATGGTGGAAATGGTTAAACCAGGAGACGACTTTAAAATTGAATGCGTTGACTGGACCGGTGGTCAAATCAGCAACAACGACTCAGCTGATGACGTTCGTGATGTCGACTTAAGTCAGGTGCATTTTTTGTCCGGCCCTGTCGGTGTTGAAGGTGCCGAGCCCGGTGATTTATTAGAGGTTGATATATTAGACATCGGTACTTTTGAGGAAAGCGAATGGGGCTTTAATGGCTTTTTCTCAAAGCAAAACGGTGGTGGCTTTTTAACAGAACATTTTCCTGAAGCGCAAAAATCGATTTGGGATTTTAACGGCATGTTCACCAAATCTCGTCATGTACCCAATGTCGAGTTTGCTGGATTAATTCACCCAGGCTTAATTGGTTGTTTACCGTCGCGGGACATGTTGGATGAGTGGAACCGACGTGAAAAAGGCCTTGTTGATACCGATCCACAGCGGGTTCCCGAACTGGCAACATTGCCCTATGGCGACACTGCACATATGGGACGTATGAAGGGTGATGCAGCAAAAGCGGCAGCAGCCGAAGGTGCTCGTACTGTTCCGCCTCGTGAGCACGGCGGTAACTGCGACATTAAAGATTTATCACGCGGTGCAAAAGTTTATTTCCCTGTTTATGTGAAAGACGCTGGTTTAAGTGTGGGTGACCTTCACTTTAGTCAGGGCGACGGTGAAATCACATTCTGTGGTGCAATCGAAATGGCGGGCTGGATTCACCTACGTGTGAATTTGATCAAAGACGGCATGAAAAAATACGGGGTTAAAAACCCTATCTTTAAACCAAGCCCCATTGCGCCAAAATATGACGACTACCTTATTTTTGAAGGTATCTCTGTGGACGAAGAAGGCAAGCAGCATTACTTGGATGTGCATATTGCATACCGCCAAGCCTGTTTGAATGCCATCGAGTATATGACCAAGTTTGGCTATAGCAGGGCGCAGGCCTACACCATTCTCGGCGTCGCGCCGGTGCAGGGTCATATCAGTGGCGTGGTAGATATTCCTAATGCCTGTGCCACCTTGTGGCTGCCTACGGATATCTTTGACTTTGACATGCAGCCTAACGCTTCAGGGCCAACTAAGATGGTCGATTCTTCGGTTGCTGATGTGCCATTGTCACCCGATAAATAAACAAAGGACGAGGGTAGGGACTACGCTTTCCCGCATAAAAATACGCTTACAAAAAAAGCAGTGCGGGTAAGCTATAAATTAGATAGGCAGGTCGGTAATCATGGTGATCTTGTTGGTTATCGGCTTGGACTTTTTCAGTTTGGAGGCAGCAAATGCCATTGTACGATTATAAATGTAAAGAGCATGGTTTATTTCACGAACTGGCGAGCATGGAAAATGCGCCACTACCCTGTGCCTGTCCACAGTGCGGTAAATTAAGTGCGCGGGTAATTATGATTCCACCAGAAGTGCTGGCAATGGCTCCTGGCAGAAAAAAGGCAATGGAAAAAAATGAAAAGGCGATTCATCAGCCGATTATTTCCAGTGTCGATTCACGAGAAGATGATGCTCAGCGTCGCGCCCATGCTGCAGCCAAAAAAGGTTGTGGATGTAATGACCATGCTGCGCACCCAGATCGTAGTAGTCTGCGTCAGAAGGCTATTTATTTGCCCGACGGCAGTAAAGTTTTTCCATCGCAGCGGCCTTGGATGATCAGTCACTAAAACCACAGTGATGTTAAATTTGTCCTTGGAAAGGGATATTGAAGGAGTGGCGTTTAACGTCACTCCTTCCTTTTTACCGCTACACTAAAATATCAGGCAATATGGCGAATCAATTCCCTGATTTTGTCGATGCTGCTCTTTGAATATGGGATACTACATCTCTCTCAAAGAGCACTTTTCATGCAAGCCTTTTTACAGTCATTATCCTATTCCTTCACAATCACTGGGCCCATTTTTGTGGTCTTGCTACTTGGTGTGTATTTAAATCGCGCGCACATTATTAATGATAATTTCATTGATGTTGGCAGCAAGCTAGTTTTTAACATTACCCTCCCAGCGCTGTTGTTTATCAGTATTAGCCGGACCAGTATTAGCGAATCGGCCAATGTTCAGCTCATTATCTACGGCCTAGTTGCCACCTTTGTTGTGTATTTAATACTGGAATTATTAGCGCCTTTTTTTATAAAAAAGCACGAAGACCGCGGCGTTGTTATTCAGGGAAGTTTTCGCTCTAATCTTGGTATTGTTGGGCTTGCCTACTGCATGAATGCCTTTGGTGATAAGGGCTTGGTTGCCGCTTCTATGTACATGGCGCTGGTCACCATTTTGTATAATATTTTGTCGGTTATTACGCTTAATCGCAGTTTAAATCGCGAAGGGGGATTGGCCGCGACGGTAAAAGGCATTATCCGCAACCCACTAATTATTAGCATTATGGCGGCGCTGCCCTTTGCCACAATGGAGTGGTCATTACCTCATTTGGTGGTGCGCAGCGGTGAGTACTTCGCGCAAATGACACTGCCATTAGCCTTGCTCTGTACGGGGGCTAGTTTGGATTTTAAAGCGCTAAAAGCAGACTTAAATAGCGCCTTGGTCAGCGCCGCTTGTAAGCTGATTATTGTGCCGGTGTTATTGATCGTCGGTGGAATTGCGATTGGCTTCCGAGGTATGGAGCTAGGGGTTTTGGCGCTAATGTCATCGGCGCCATCGGCAGCAGCAAGCTATATCATGGTAAGGGCAATGGCGGGTAACGCGGCTTTAGCAGCCAATATTATTGTGCTAACCACAATGGGTTCGCTTATCACTACCAGTTTAATTATGATGATCTTACACGGCTTAGCGTTGATATAAGCCGTAAATTAAAACGCACTTAAATGCGTTTTAATTCTTTATCGACCCAATCAAAAACGTCGTTGTAATTATCGGGCAGCTGTTTGCGTAGGGTGCTCAATGCAAGTTGAACTGCTTTTTTCTGGGGGTGGTTTATATTAATGTGACCTAACTTGCGTCCCGGTCTAACGTCTTTGCCATACCAATAGCTCTGGCTCGATGGAACCTCCATCCAACTCAGTTCCCGCTCAACACCGATCAGATTTATCATCACGCTTTGGCCGCGCACTTCTGGCGCTTTAATTGGCAGACCACTTACCGCCCGCAAATGCATTTCAAACTGGCTCACACAGGCGCCGGCCTGAGTCCAGTGTCCGCTATTGTGAACGCGAGGAGCGAGTTCATTCACAATAAGCTGCTCACCCACACGGAAACACTCCATCGCCATCACGCCAATATAATTGGCGGAGTCCATAATTTTACTGAGCATGGACTCAGCCATGGGCTGCAAATGCGCAACGCGGGCCAAGGGCGCAACAGAGGCCATTAAAATCCCGTTGCTGTGTAAATTCAGAGTAAGGGGATAAAAGACTTTATTGCCGTCTTTGTCTCTTGCGCCAACAAGGGACAACTCCTCATTAAAGGGAATCTTCTTTTCGGCAATGCCGGTGCCCTGCCAATCGCTGGGAACTTCGTCGCCTTGATCTTCGTAAAGCCAGTACTGGCCCTTGCCGTCGTAACCGCCTTCGCGACGTTTTAGCAATACATCGGGACCGAGTTCGGCATGCAGTGCTTCTGCTTTGGTGTCCAGCTCAACCGAGCGCCACGGCGCGGTGTTAATACCAAGGGTGTCGAGCATGGTTTTTTGGTGAAAACGGTCGGCGATCTTGCCAAAAATATCGGCGTTCATAAAGCCGACTTGGCTGCTTAAATGGCGGGTTACGGCGGTGTCTGGCCACTGCTCGCGCTCAACCGTCACAATGTCGTGGTCGGCAATGTCAGGTAAGTGCTCACTATCAGGCTCAATGGGCACTACGTCGAGTGCCAGCGGATAAGCAGCCTGTTTTAGCATGGCGCCTAATTGGCCGGCGCCCAGAACCCATACCGTTGGCATTAAGCGTTCCTCGGGTCCGGATTGTCTAATACATCCTGAGTTTGCTTGCTGCGGAAGGCTTCTATGCGCGCCGCTAAATCGGCGTCACTGAGCGCCAAAATCTGACAGGCCATTAAGCCGGCATTAAATGCACCGGCGCTGCCAATGGCCAAGGTGCCAACAGAAACGCCTTTTGGCATTTGCGCAATAGAGAGCAGGCTGTCGATGCCGCTTAACGCTTTGCTTTGCACTGGCACACCCAAAACTGGAACGCGGGTTTTTGCCGCGACCATACCGGGTAAGTGCGCCGCGCCGCCGGCGCCAGCAATAATGACGTCAAAGCCACGGTCTACGGCCTGACTGGCAAATTCCATTAGCTTGTCCGGAGTGCGATGGGCAGATACCACTTCTACATGGTGATCTACGCCCAATTCGCTCATGATCTCGGTGGCTGGGCGCATGGTCTCCCAGTCACTTTTTGAGCCCATGATCAGGGCAACTTTTGCGGTCATTACTATGCTCTCTTCGCGTGAAAGCGGCGTATTATACGGGAATTCCTGAAAATACCCGAATCTGATTGTAAAACAAATTAATACCGTCATTTCAGCATGTCGCGGTACTGGCTGCAAGATTTGGAGGGCGTGGTAAGTTATTGTTATCGGAGGGAAAATAATTCGTATAAAGCCAAGCCCTAGCTGAATGTAAATAGACAATAAAAAGCCTGCCCATGCAATTTGCGCTATGGTCTACTAGCAACATAGGGATTTGGTCCTCTTTTTGGACGATTTGTAACAAAACGGCTGCGGCTTTGTCCCTTATAAACACCACCGATAAAAGAGGTAACAATGCGCGATACTTTGGCATTGCTGGAAGTCACCGACTTCCCAGCCATTTCTCGAAAGCCACTCGACACCTTGCAAATAAACCTTGGCTATAAATGTAATCAGCGCTGCCTGCATTGCCACGTTAACGCGGGGCCGACCCGTACCGAAATGATGTCGTCAGAATTGATCGCGCTAGTGCCCGAGGTGCTGGCAGCCCGAAATATTCAAACCTTAGACCTAACCGGTGGCGCGCCTGAGTTACACGAGCAGTTTCGCGAGTTGGTCAGCGCGGCAAGCGCTTTGGGTGTCAAAGTCATTGATCGCTGCAACCTCACCATTTTGTTTGAGCCGGGGCAGGCGGGCTTGGCAGAATTTCTTGCCGCCAATAAAGTCGAGATTGTTGCCTCCTTACCCTGCTACTCCCTAGAAAATGTCGATGCCCAGCGTGGCGAGGGCGTGTTTGATAAAAGCATCGCCGGTTTGCAGTTATTGAATTCCCTGGGCTACGGCGTACCCGGCTCCGGTTTAGTCTTGAACTTGGTCTATAACCCCCAGGGGCCATCGCTACCGCCGGATCAGCAAGCGCTAGAGGCAGATTACCGCCGCGAGTTGCGCGCCGCCTTTAATATTGAATTCAATAATTTATTCGCCATCGCCAATATGCCCATTAAACGCTTTGGTTCTACCCTGGTCTCTAAGGGGCAATTCAAACCGTATATGGATTTGCTCAAAAACAATTTCAGCGCCGACAATATGGAATCGCTGATGTGCCGAAGTATTGTCAGTGTGGACTGGCTGGGCAATCTCTATGACTGCGATTTTAATCAGCAACTAAACTTGCCAGTCATGGCCAATGGCAATCGCCATCTGCGGGATTTATTGAACAAGGACATGACCGGCCAGGACATTGCCATTGCCGATCATTGCTTTGCCTGTACCGCAGGGCAGGGCAGCAGTTGTGGTGGCGCCTTATAACAATTGGCTGGCCATAAGTGTGGGCGAAGATAATTAAAAATAAATAACTTAAGCAGCTAATTTAGGAGTACGAATGACCATAACAACAAAACTACTGGTGGCGCTGTATTCACTCTGCGCGGTGTTAGCACTGGCCATGAGCTGGGCACATCTGCCCGCGTACTTCGGCAGCGGATTCTTAAATGCCAATATTCAGTTCTGGGGCGATGCCTTGTTCAACGCTAATCCCGCCGGTAAGTTTTTATCGGTAGATATTTTGTTCTTGGCCTTTATCTGTAATGTGTGGATGTTTATTGAGGGGCGCCGGTTGGGCGTAAAGTATTTATACGCCTATATTCTCATTGGTGTTGTGGTCGCCATCAGTTTTGCCTTTCCGCTGTTTATGGCGGCGCGGGAGCTTAGGCTGGCAGCGCAGGAGGGCGCCCCCGCGGACTACAAAATCAAAGCTATGGATGCTGCTGTTTTAATACTTATATTTTTAATCACGGTAGTGGCTAGCGTGGCAACGTTTTAGAAACTTGCTAAGCGAATCCTTTGCCATCAGCGAATTAGGAAAAGTAATGCACGATCTTGTTCAAGATTATTACGGTAAAAAATTACAGAGTTCAGACGATTTAAAAACCAGTGCCTGTTGCGATTTTACCGCAATGCCAGAATGGCTGAAGCCGGTACTGGCAAATATCCACCCCGAGGTTTTGTCTCGCTACTATGGCTGCGGCCTAGTCTGCCCACCTTTACTAGAGGGCTGCCGGGTCTTGGACTTAGGTAGTGGCAGCGGTCGCGACGTTTATGCTTTGGCGCAGCTCGTTGGTGAGCATGGCGAAGTCGTCGGCATCGATATGACCGACGAACAATTGGCAATTGCCACTGAACATCAAGCCTACCATGCGGAAAAATTTGGCTTCGACAATGTGCGCTTTATCAAGGGTTATATTGAACGGCTAGACGAATTAGATTTAGCCGCGGGCAGTTTCGATGTTGTGGTATCAAACTGCGTCATTAATTTATCGCCGGACAAAGACGCAGTGATCAAAAGTATTATGCGTTTGTTAAAACCCGGCGGCGAATTTTACTTCTCAGATGTCTACGCAGATCGCCGTGTGCCAGATGCCGTTAAAAACGATCCTGTCCTATACGGAGAATGTCTCGGTGGCGCGCTGTATTGGAATGACTTTATTCAGCTCGCCAAGCGTCACGGCTTTGCCGACCCTAGACTGGTAGAAGACCGCCTCTTGGATATTACCGACCCCGTGTTGGCGGCGCGCTGCGGCAATATTAAATTCTTCTCGGCCACCTATCGTCTGTTTAAACTCGAGGGGCTCGAAAGCGACTGCGAAGACTACGGCCAGGCGGTTGTATATCGCGGAAGTATTGCCGACAGTCCGGACTTCTTTATGCTAGACAAACACCACGTTATTCAATGTGGCAAAGTCTTCCCTGTATGCGGTAACACCTGGCGCATGTTAAAAGATACGCGACTGGCCGCGCACTTTGACTTTATTGGTGACTTCAGTCGCCACTACGGCGTATTCGAAGGCTGCGGAGTGGCCCTGCCATTTGGGGTGGCCGGGGGAGTGTTAGACGCTGTGCCTTGTTGCTGAACTGGGCATAAGGTAAGTCGGCCAGCATGTGTTGATTCAAGGTCGTCATGTTTTATCGAGGGCTTATGGGATATTTATATTTAGCAATCGCCATTATTTCCTAAGTCATAGCGACCGCTGCGCTTAAAGCCTCCGATGGCTTTTCTAATCCAATGCCAAGTCTTGTCGTCGTTATTGGCTATGCAATCGCGTTCTACTTTTTGGCCCTAGTTTTAAAAACCATTCCCGTCGGGGTGGCCTACGCCATCTGGTCAGGCATGGGTATTGTTTTAATCACACTGGTGGCGGTTGTCGCCTTTGGCCAAAAGCCGGATTTGGCTGCCATTATTGGGATGCTACTCATCATTAGTGGTGTGGTTGTAATACATACATTCTCTAAGTCCGTAGAGGGGTAAGTATAAAGTGGCTCCCAAACGGGTCGGTGGCTGAGAGCCTTTTACTTGCTCCTCGGCTTATTAGCGAAGCATCAATTTTTCTGTAGCGGCGCTCTTTCATCTGGCGGCTTTTCTAAAAAGTAGAGTTTATTGAGTTAAAAATAGTCAGTATGTTTTTGCTGCGCCTAGATATGGGCTCGTCATCCCGGTTCGTAAAGTTCGTCGTGTAGTCCTGAGTTTTAATAGAGGTTGTCAGCTGAGCTCAAGCAACCCCCACAGCATCCTGCTGCTTCTCAATTTTGTGTTGGTCTTCATTTAGACCAATTTTCCAGTAGCTTGAAATATACAGCTGGTCTTTTTCTAGCGCCTGAGTTTGTTTAAAAAACTGCCGCAGTTTTCGCATGCTGGTGAATTCGCAGGCGGCCCATGCGGATACTCGTCCGGGTAGCCAGTCTAAACTTTTAACAAAACTTAACAGGGTTTCGCCGCTGGGGTCGGGCTGCGGATTGACTAGCCAGTGCACGTCGATATTGTCTGGGTGTTGTAAGTTGGGTATGTCTGCTTGGTCTAAGACTTCGATCACCGCGTAGCCTCGGGCATCACTGGGCAGTGCCGCGAGATTGCTGGCAATCGCGGGTAGGGCGGTCATATCGCCAACCATAAAGAACCAATCGGCGCCTCGGTCTACTGCCTTTTTGGGACCGGGGCCGCCGACAGTGATTTCGTCATTGGGCTGGGTTTGTTTGGCCCAGCTTGCGGCGGGGCCGTCGGCGTCGTGAATCACAAAGTCGACGTCAATTTCTTGCGGGCGTTGGTGGCGCACGGTGTAGGTTCGCATGGTGGGCTTTGTGCCCTTGTCATTGGCAAACATCAGTTTGATGTAGGCGCCTTCTTGCTCGGCAGGAAAACTGTCTAGGCCTTGGCCGCCCAAGGTGATGCGGAGCATATGGGGGCTGAGCTGAGTTTTGTTAATGACTTTGAGTGTTCTGGGGGCGGGTCTGTTCATTGGCTGTTGTCCTCGCTGTTTGATGCTTCATTACTGAGGTTGCTGATCATGGCATTGGCGATGCGGATAAATTGCTGAATGTCGTCGTCGCTGAGCTTTTGGGTCATGGTGCGTTTGCTGTGAGCTTCAATAATATCCAGTTGCTCAACAATGCCTTGTCCCTTTTCGGTGAGCCGTAAAATCTGGCTGCGGCCGTCATTGGGGTTGTTAAGTTTGATAATAAATTCGTCTTTTAATAATTCGTTTAACACCCGAGTGATTTGCGCTTTGTCTCGGCGCATGCGCTTGGCAATGGCTTGGGCGGTGACATTTTCATCTCGGCGTATACCTTTTAAAGCGCGAACGTGAGTGATGGGCAGCGGTATATTCGCGCTTTTCACCGCCGTGGCAATACTGCTTTTATAGGCGTGGGTGAGATTGTGCAGAATTTCATTAAGCGGTGTGACGGACATAACGCGCGGCCTTTTGGTTGATAGTGTCAACTATAGTGATAATGGTTGATTATGTCAACTACATTGCGCTGAGCTAGTGGGTTTGTGTTAGCTGCTAAAGTGGCAGAGCCAAGAAGTCGGAGCAGAAGTATTGCAGGGAGTGAGTAAAGACCAGCCAGCGCTTAGGCTTGCTGGTCTTCTGGGTTTGCGCTGATATGACGACGCTTAGTCGTCGATGTCTACGCGAATAATGTGATTGGTGGCACTCTGGTGAATGAGCAAGTCACCGGAACGGGTGGGGCGCATATGCCGCACAATACCCGCGTAAACATCGCCAGAGGGAATGGCCCAGCTCTGGAATGCCTCGGTTTTGGGATCAAAGCGCACCAGTGCGTCGGGACGTTTTCCGGATTCGTTATACCAGACAATGCCGTTAACCACGGCGATTGCGTAGGGGTGCGAGCGCGGGCCGCTGGGTGATGGCCATTCCTGAATTTCGCCGCTTTCTGGGTTGTAGCGCCCCAGTCGACCGCGACCGGAATTGACATACCAGATCATGCCGTCGGCGGCGATGTCTAGCCGTCGCACGGTTGTGTCTTGGTGGGGCAGTTTGATTTCAGTTAGTGCCATGGTTTTGGGATTGACGCTTACCAAGCAATTATTGCCGTTGCAGGCGACCCAGGGGGTGCCGGCGCCGTCGATTTTGATGCCGTAGGGCCGTGAGTTTTTCCTTGGCATATTAACGAGTTTGATCTCGCCGCTGCTGGGGTCAAGGCGGCCAATACGGTTGGCGTGTTGCAGGGTAAACCAGAGTATGCCCTTGCTGTCGAAGACCGCGGTGTGGGGATCCCTGGCTGCGGGGTCGGGCATATCGTAAACCGTGATCTTGCCGGTACTGGGGTTGAGTTTGCCGACGCTGGCATTTTTGTTGCCGGTATACCAAATATTGCCGTGTTGATCTGGGGTGACGGAATGGGGCATGGCGCTGGCTGGCAGAGGATACTCGCGCATGTCTCCGCTTGCGGGGTCTAGTCGGCCAATGAGATTGCCCCATTGCCCCGCCCACCAAATGGCGCCATCGGGTGACTCAACTGGATCTCGACTGCGTTGGCCAAGAGTCGGTGTCTGCCATTCTTTAAATCGGATTTGTGTTTCACCGGTCACGAGCTTGGGCACTCGTCGCTGGTTTGGCGGAAAGTGACTGGCAAGGTAGCTGGCGATGATGTCTTGCTGCTCGGTATTTGCTGACAGATCGATCATGGTACTGAACAGTGCTTGCCAGCCGTTTTTGCTATAGCCCATGCTTTCGCTGATTCGGCTGACGGTATGACAGCTTGAGCATAAGGCTTGGACCATCTCCTTGCCTTGGCCTTCAGGAAGGGCAGCCGCAGACAGGGTGCTGGATGTGCTGAACAGACAGAGTGCGAGTGCGGCGGTGCGAGAGATTCCGAGTCGAGCCATAAGCCACCTCCAAATGTGGTGTCTATTTAATGCGCTTGAATGTGGAGAATATATTCCAGCGGCAGGCTGCGGCTGTCAATGTTTGCTTGGGCAAAATAGCGTTGTAAAAGGCCGCGTTGGGCTCGCAGTGAAAACGCGCCGCTAACTCACTTATTATTGTTAACGAGTGTTGTGAACTAGTTATTGTGAGCTAGCGGCTAAGCGCGGGGCTTATATTTGATCCGTAAGGTTTTCGGCTTTTTGACCAATGCGCTTTTTAAAGGCCTAGGTCTTCTTTGCGCTCGGAATAACGGTCTACAAAATAGTCGGCGCTGCCGCGGGTGAGTAGGGTGAATTTGACGAGTTCTTCCATTACGTCGACGATCCGATCGTAATAAGACGAGGGCTTCATGCGGTCGTCGTCGTCAAATTCTAGCCATGCTTTCGCCACCGAGGACTGGTTGGGAATGGTGACCATGCGCATCCAGCGGCCGAGTACCCGCAATTGGTTTACCGCGTTAAAACTTTGCGAGCCACCAGAAACCTGCATAACCGCCAAGGTTTTACCTTGGGTGGGGCGCACAGCGCCAATCGACAGGGGAATCCAGTCAATTTGCGCTTTCATAATGCCGGTCATTGAGCCGTGACGCTCGGGTGAGCACCACACCATGCCTTCGCTCCAGCTGGCGAGTTCGCGCAACTCTTGCACCTTGGGGTGGGAGTCGTCGGCGTCGTCGGGTAGCGGCAGGCCGCTTGGGTTAAAGGTGCGGGTCTCGGCGCCAAAAAACGTTAATATCCGCGCGGCTTCTTCTGTCGCTAAACGGCTGAAGGAGCGCTCCCGCAATGAGCCATACAATAATAAAATGCGTGGTGCATGGTCTAGGGCTTTGTAGAGCTTGCCCGAGTCTATAGGCTTGAGTGACTCGGGGTCTATGTTCTGCATGTCTTGCATATAGGTGTCCGTTATTCCGTAATATTTATTCAGGGAACCAGTGGCGGCTGCGATTAATCAGCGCAACCAACGACAGCATTACCGGCACTTCTACCAGTACACCCACCACGGTGGCTAAGGCGGCACCTGAATGTAAACCAAATAGTGAGATCGCCACTGCCACTGCCAGCTCAAAGAAGTTGGAAGTACCAATTAAGCAGGCGGGGCCAGCGACATTGTGCGGCAGGCGCATGGCCTTGGCGCCGACATAGGCGATGGCGAAAATGCCGTAGGTTTGGATGAGCAGCGGAATCGCAATCAGCACAATCGCGATGGGGTTATTCATAATCACTTGCGCTTGAAAGCCAAACAATAAAATAACGGTTGCTAGCAGACCGCTAATGGAAATGGGCTTTACCGCGTCTAAAAAATTATTTAGGCGCTGGTGATTATTGGGTTTATCTAGGGCGCGGCGAGTGAGCACACCAGCCACCAGCGGAATAACTACGTAAAGCACCACCGAAAGTATAAGTGTATCCCAAGGCACGGTCACATCACTTACACCCAGTAAAAATGCAGCGATGGGTGCAAAGGCAAAGACCATGATCAAGTCGTTAATTGAGACTTGAGCCAAGGTGTAATTGGCGTCGCCCTTGGTGAGCTGGCTCCACACAAAGACCATGGCGGTACAGGGCGCAACACCCAATAAAATCATCCCCGCGATGTATTCACCGGCGGTTTGTGGGTCGACCCAATCAGCAAAAATAACCCGGAAAAATAACCAGCCGAGCGCTGCCATGGTGAAGGGTTTGATTAACCAGTTTACGACCAGCGTTAGAAATAAGCCCTTGGGTTTTTTGCCCACATCTTTTATGGCAGAGAAATCTACCTGAACCATCATCGGGAAAATCATGACCCAAATGAAGAGGGCGACGGGAATGTTAACGTGGGCGATTTCCATGCCCGCGATGGCCTGAAATACGCCAGGCATGATATTGCCCAGCAGTAAGCCGGCAAGTATGCATAAACCTACCCAGACACTTAAATAGCGTTCAAATAACCCCATTAGCTGGCACTCCCGTTCACGTCTTGATGAATTTGTTTGAGGGCGGCAATTAAATCCGTTTTACTGAGCGATTCAATATCTAATGCTAATAAGGCTTTAATGCGCGCTTGAATAGAGTCTATACAGGTATTAAATGCCGCTTCTAGTTCGCTTTCGCTGCCCTCAAGTTTAGATGGGTCACTCAAGCCCCAGTGCACTTTGGGCGAGTTGCCAAGCCACAGTGGGCAGCTTTCACCGGCTGCGCTGTCGCAGACGGTAATGGCAATATCGATGTCGGCAAAATCATCCCAAGACTGGCTGCGCAGATTGTTGGTGGCAATCCCCCGCGCCGCTAAATACTTTAACGACAGCGGATGCACGACACCGGCGGGTTGGCTGCCGGCACTGTAGGCTTTAATGCGCGGGTCGTTAAAGTCGTTGGTGATTGCCTCGCAAAGAATGCTGCGGCAACGATTGTGGGTACAAATAAATAATATATTCACAATAATATCCTTTTGTTTAGGCGCAGCTTTGAGGCCGGCATTGCATGACGTGGAGTTTATCTAGTGCTTGTGACAGGCGTTCTTTTTCAGCGCCAGCGGTGGTCGCTAATATCTCGTGTACCCAGCTGCCAAGGTCGGGGTGAAGCCGGTAATAAACCCATTGCCGATCGCGTCGGTCGGCTAATAAACCGCAGCTGCGGAGCTGCGCTAAATGCCGTGATATTTTGGGTTGGCTGTCGTCTAGCGCTTCCATTAGTTCACACACACAGAGCTCGTTTTCGGTGTAAATGAGCAGTGTTGATAGCAGTCTGGTTTCGTCAGACAAACATTTAAATAACAGGCTTGGGTTCATAGAGCTGAAATCGACTTTGGCTATGGTGGAGATTAGGCTACGCTACAATTGAATGTTTGTATATACGAATATCCATATATTCATATTATCTTTACTTGCTGTGATGATTTCTGGCAAACAACGACAGAGGGAATTGCCTTAGTTTAACCGTGTTAGTATCTTGATGAATGGGAGAACACGATAAGTTAGGGGGAAGCATAATGAAAATGCGCGAGCTGGGAAGAACCGGTATTGAGGTCAGTGAGATTTGCTTGGGCACAATGACCTGGGGTCAGCAAAACACCTTGGATGAAGCCTTTGAGCAAATGGATTATGCGGTGTCCCGGGGGATTAATTTTTTTGATACCGCAGAAATGTACCCAGTGCCGCCAATAGCAGAAACCCAAGGTAAGACTGAAGAGTACATTGGTAAGTGGTTTCAACAGAGCGGCAATCGCAATGACATTATTCTTGCCAGCAAGGCTACGGGCCCGGGCCACCCTCATGTGCGCGATGGCCGGCCACTTAATCGCAGCGCGATTTTAGAGGCGATAGAGGGCAGTTTGGCGCGCTTGCAAACTGACTATATTGATCTTTACCAAATCCACTGGCCGAATCGAAATACCAATTTCTTTGGTAAGTTGGGCTATAAGCACAGCGATGATGAAGCCGAACATGATTTGCATGAGATTTTAGAAACCCTGTCAGAGTTAGTCGATCGCGGTGTTATAAAGACCATTGGTATCAGTAATGAAACGCCTTGGGGGCTGATGAGTTATTTAACGCTGGCGGCGCAATATGGTCTGCCACGCATCGTCAGTATTCAAAACCCTTACAGTTTATTGAACCGTACTTTTGAAATTGGTTTGTCCGAAATGGCGATTCGTGAAGACGTTGGTCTGCTTGCGTATTCGCCCTTGGCGTTTGGGGTGTTGAGTGGCAAGTATCGTCATGGTGCGCGTCCTGCTGATGGTCGCATTACCTTGTTTGAGCGTTTTCAGCGTTATAACAATCCGCAGTCTGAGGCGGCAACCGAAGAGTACGCCTTATTGGCAGAGCGTCACGGTTTGTCTCTTGCGCAAATGGCCTTGGCTTTTGTGACCAGTCGCGACTTTTTAAGCAGCAATATTATTGGGGCGACGACGATGGCGCAGTTAAAGGAAAATATCGACAGCGCCGAACTGGTTTTGAGTGATGAGGTGTTGAAGGGGATATCGGATATTCATCGTCGTATTCCCAATCCCGCGCCCTAGCGCTACCTAGGGTAGCTTGTGTTGATTCACCCACAATATGTCCGCCTTGGCCACCTTGTGGTAAAAATGGCGCATGGCTAACTTATAGTAAGTGCTTTTATCGTGCGCCATAAACGACTGCATGGGTAAATTAGCGGACAGTCGCCAAGGTAAATTGAAGGAAGAAATCCATCGAAAGTGGACGGTGGGCGGAGTAATTCTACAGCCTCAACGCCTCAAACACCGGCTTGGTGAAGTTGGCGGCTTTTTTGGAGCGCAGCGGAAAACAAGTCCGACAACAAGCGCTTGTTATAGCTTTACAGAATGATACCTTCAAATCCTGACATTAAATCCAAGAACTCTTTCAAATGCTGTTTGCTTAAGATCTTACAATCCTTATGACTACTATAATCCACAGCATTTGCACCATCTACTTTGGAATACTTTTCGTTGCTATATTCTTCATCTTTTAATGTCGAGGTTAATATGATCTGACCATCAATATTTTTATATATCTCAAGCATCTTAGCCTCCTTTCCTGTCGATAGCTCTCCATCACGAAATGAGTCAATCATTATCGGAAAGTTATGCTTAAGAAGTTTTTTGAGGGCAATAACTTTACAAAAATAGAACTCCTGCCCTTCACTACCAGAAAAGGTTGCTCCCTTTTTAGTAAAAATATCCTCGAATACCAAATTTCCTGCAGGATCTATCGACTTGTACAGGTCGTTCATTTCCTTCAGCAGATTATCATTGAAACTCATTCTTTCTTCTTTGAGAGATTCATCGATGTTTGTATGTGATTTAAGCTGATCCTCTAACGCCTTTATTTGATTGGAAAGAGAAAATGCCTGGTCATCAAAATCGACTTCTGATACAGCCTGCTCTTTATACAAAATAATTTGTTGAAAGTTTGGAGGAGTATCTTTCATTTCCTCATTTAGATCCCTCTGCAATAAATTAATCTCTGCAGAGAAGTCCATGATTATATCGGATTTCTGTCTAATATTTTGACCGATAGACCTCATAATTCCATTCCTAACATCGATATTACTTATTTCGAATGTTAGATCGTTATTAGAATATACTATCTTGTCACTGCCGCAGTCCCCACATTGAACATTACCCTCACTAAGATCTCTATTAAGTGAATTAAGCTCGGTAACAAGCTGCTCTAGTTTAGACTTTCTATTAATCTCTCTTTGCCTAGACCGCTTAAACTTTGATATGTTTTTATTTATTTCCGATATTTTTTTAATCTTTTCCTGAACAACTTCAGAGTCATACGCTCTGGAAACCAACTCAGCAACATTCGGGTTTTGCCTAATTATTGATATCTTCTTTCTGATATCTTTGAGTTGAGTCTTTAAGGATTTAATTTCTTCCCTCATAGTCTTAATATCATCAGTATTCGCCTGGCTGTCAGATAATCCAGCCAAATCATAGATCATTTCTTTAAAGTCAGTTTTATTAAATTGCCCCCTGCTTATTAGTCCAGATGGACTTCTATTATCCTGACCAATAAAAAACAATTCATAGAGCAAGCTCAAATCTACAAGCGCATTTCGACCATCCTTTTTAATCTTTGGCACTGAGAAAACAAACTCATCAATAAAGTACCTTGTTTCACCAACTGAACTGAATATTTGTATGGCATCTTCAGTCTTTATGGCAATAGAGTTTCTTTTCCTTAAGAATTCATAGTGAACATTGTCTACCTCGACCTCGGAATAGAAATATTTATCCTTATGGTTGAAAGAGCTAGGGAAGATAGACTCATAGCCCAATGAAAACATTAGACCTTGCATGACAAGAGTTTTACCCCTGTTATTGTCATCGCTAAAGATAACATTTAGATCATCAGTCAACCTACTCTCAACAAACGCCTCTTCCGAATCGCCAAATGCAATTTTCTTAATTAGCATCTGCTAACCCCGCCTTTACTAGAGAAATCATATAAAGCAAAGTTTCCTTTGTTAAATACTCTGTTTTCACATTAACTACTGATGTCAAATTCGAATAGACATCAAAAACACTATCATCGGGCTTGTCTTTAAGTATATTCATAAGCTTTTCTGTTGCTTCCCAGAACTCCCTGCAACCGTTTTTGTCAAAGAACGCCCGACTTAAATTTTCATTACATTCCTGAAGCAAATCCTTTCTTTCCTCTTCATCCTTGCCGATTAAAACGTCAAAGAAACTAAAAGGTATTCCGGGAAAAGAAAACACATCAATTCCAACTAACCTGCTAATCAAAAGAGTGTTTATTTCTGTCTTTGTAATATGACGATTGAATCTAAGAACTTCCGAGGGGTGATTTATTTTCTCGTTTTCTATGTATGAGTTCTTGAGGGATGCTTGGGCATTTCTAATTTCTACGAATATTCGATCATATACCTCTTCAGGGATTGACTTTTTATTTTTAAACCTGGACATCTTCTTTATATATGTGCTTACTCTTTTATTATCTTCAACGAAACATAACTTCGATAAAAAATCCAAAAATAGAGGCGGAGTACTTCCTGATTTATCTCCATTAATATTTTCCTTCAGCTTTTTCTCTATTCCCTTTTTTTGTTTTTCATTGATGTTTTCGTAGCTATAAATATTTAAAGAAGAATCTACTAGATACTCTCTATTCAGCTTAGGTATAAACAATATATATTCATTGAAGTTAATGCTCGATATATAGTTGTCGTACAGCGTGGATAGGCTCTCACCAATTTTAGAAGGGGGGAGGCTGCTGTGGTTTTTACTTTGAACATCCCAGAGCTTGCTGAAATCCGTATTAGATCCTGTTACGTCATTGAAGCAGTCCACAGTGATAATTTCAATTTCTTCACTATCATTTCTCATACCCAGCAAATACAGCAAAGACTTAGTCTCAAAGTCTGAAGCTTTTTTGTTGTTTATTTCTGTATTTTTGAAGGTATACAAACGGTTTTTCCCTATGTTTTAAACTTCACTCTCTAGTACTGTCTGAATTTGGCTATAACGCCTGAGTTCAACGGCGTTTGAGGCGACGCCTGATTTTGCGGCAGCAAAAGCAGGTGGCGGGTCAAGCGTCCGGTGCAACGACTTGTTGGGCGGCAACTCTCCGAGCGCTAATCCCATGAAACAATTGTGTAAGTTTGATTGTTACCATCGAATTCGACCTTAGCTGTGACTTGGTTGATGATGGTGCCACCAAACGCATTCTTGCCTCTGAACTTCATAATAATGAAAACGTGGCTACCTCGATCTGAGAATCTGGTTTCAACGTGATCAAAGGAACTCGGATCGTTCATTTTTTCTTTGACGTATTTCTTCAGTGGTGGATACGAGCCATCCCAGGTTGAAAACAAGCCCTCCACCTTCTTCTTTCTGTCAATTTTGGCCTGATACGTCTTAACCTTTGCGCTGTAGGTCTTATTTGATGGATCAAGAGACGCCAGCTGCTTGTACACTTCCAAGTTTGGTTCGTACGGCTCCACTGGCAAAGATTTAGCCTTGGCCAATAAAGCTTGTATTTTCTTCTTCCGCTCGGCTTCGACTGCTCTCTGTTGAGCAATTCGTTGCGCCTCTTGATACTTCTTTAGCGCAGACTGAAATTTGGCATTCTGTGGGTCCAGCTTCACCAACCGCTGGTAGGCGGCAACTTTCTTGCCGTATGCCGATTCGGGTATTTGCAGAGCGGACTTGGAAAGTTCATCAATTTCAACTTTACCAGCACGCGCCGCCAGTGCTGAGATTGCCTCCCCTCCGATACCGGCATACTTTCTGACCAATTGGTTAGCGAAGGAATAGTCTCCAGCTGCAAGTTTCGCATCAGCCTGTTTAATAAATGCAGCGCCTGACTTGTTCCACTCTGCGACTTTCTCCTGATGGAGCTTCTCTGCCTTTTCTTTAACAAGGCGTGCTTCTTCCGCCTTTGCAGCAGCTTCCTGACCGGAAATGACGCTATCGGTGATTCCAGCAGCAGCCATCCCTAGTATCAAGACAATAAGACTGACCCCTGTGCCTTTCCAGCTATAGGCGTTCTTTCCAAGTTTGGGCAGAATCCGGTCGCGTACGTGAGGCAATGCGAAAAGCCCGAATGCCACTAGAAACGCCCCTGTGACTGATTGGCCCTGCCCCCCAAACACGATGAATAGACCTGGCAAGATCAGAAAAACACCACAAATCGAAGTAATAACGTCAAGTAGGTTTTTCGTTTTGAGGCCCAATTGCTTCGGGGCCACTTCAGGCGGGCCTTGATCGAGCGACTGCTCGTCCGGCGGCGAATCTGGGGTAATACTTGCTGGTGGCCTCTGACCTGGATCAGACTCACCGCAATGCGGGCCGGTAGGCGCTGTACTCGATACTTTTCCACCGCAAGTTCGGCAGGTTGTCAGCGCGCCTTGTTCTTCAGACATCTTCATGTTCCCCCTAGTAATGTCGATGCGACGGACATTTCAGCATGATTCACAGTACCAGTGTCGAGCGAGCGTGGCCGGCGCAGCCAATCTCTCATTGCCGCCCAACATTTTAATCGTGCGCATGCTCGTTTTGCCAAAATCGGTATATCATCGACGCTAGCGCAACTCATTAATTTACTTAAGAAAAACAAGGAATTCATACTTAGACGCGTTTCGACAAAACGAGCATGCGCATATGTAATTTTGGAGGGGTCTCATATGTAATGCCTCACATCCCTATGTTCTTGTTTTGAAATCCATTTTCCTGACAGCTACCGACAAAACGAGCATAACGGACTGGAAATACGAGCATATATCTTGACTCGTCAAAAATATACTTAATATTTTACCCGCACATAAAGGCGACGTGCAGCTCATTGATTGGCCGCTAATCTGACACTCCCGCCAAATTGAGCGCCAACAACTATGTCCGCCTTGCGACTTAACGGCCAAATTATGGGCTAGCTCGCGGCCAAGTTATGAAAACTGGCGCGGCATATTTTGCTTTCCATCGCCCAAGAGCCTCTAACCGGCCATTTCATGGTTCAAAGTTAGGTCAACTTAGAATCGACACTTGGGCGCGGAGTGGGTGCTTACTTTATAAATGGCCTTGTTTAGAATTTATAGGTGACGCGCGCGCCAACCTCTCTTGGATCGCCAACGTAGACCGCGTCAATGCCCAGTGATGGGCTGTTGAAACGGTCGGTAATGTAGAATTTATCCGTCAGGTTTTGGCCGTATAACTCCCCGCCAAAGTGCTCACCTTGAAAGCCGATACGGGCGCCGAATAAGTCGCGGGCGTCAGCTAATAATGTAGGCGTGTTTTCGCGGTCAATATAGCTTCCATCGGTGCGCGACCAGCTGATGTCGGAGTAAAAGCCACTGTCATTGGCGTAGCGCAGGCCAAAGTTGGCGGTATTGCGCGGCGCATTCGGGAAGTGATTGCCGGCGTAATCAACACCGTCATCTTCGTATTCAACAAAGGCGGTGTCGACGTAACCGACGCCACCAAAGACGCTGAAGCCGTAGCCAATATCACCGCGAAACTCTAGCTCGGCACCTTCTGATTTTGCTTCGCCGGCGTTATCGGTACGGAAATTGGAGGCATCTACTCGCACCCCAATTTGCATGTCTTCGTAGTCAATGCGGAAAATGCTGCCCTGTACAAACCAGCTGCCGCGTTGAAACTTCATGCCAAGGTCGTAATTGTTGGTGTATTCAGGGCCGTAGCTGGGTGATTCGCCGTCACTGACAAAATCGACCGAGCCTGCGCGATACCCTTGGCTGCGAGTGAGAAAGGCGCTGAGTTCATCGTTAATCTGGAAGCTAATCGCGATCTTTGGCAGAAATACATCGTCGCCACTGGCGGCGGTGGTATCACTGTCTAATATGGGTTTTAGCAGAGGGCTTACGTCACCGGGGATGGTGGTGCCGGTAATGGGGTCAATTAACTCTGCGCCGGTAACGATAAACGCGCTGCGGTTGTCGGCTTCGTTTTCTTCGTATCGGGCACCCAGTGTGAGTGTCCAGCGTTCACTTAAGTTAATGTCTGCTTCACTGTAAATGGCGTTGGTTGTTGCGTCGCGGTCAGCTTCTAAGTCTGCGTCGGCGCGTAATTGCATGCCGCTAATAGAGTAAGGCAGGTCTATGGAGCTAGAGGAGCCGATGAGCTCGTCATTGCTGTGATACAAACCGGCCACCGCTTTGATGAAGTTAGACTGGTAGTGAAGGCGCAATTCTAGGCTGTCATTTTCGGTGTCGACGGTATTAATGAAGTAACCGTTGTTCTCATCAGAAATATCGTAATCACCTTTGCGTTGATTGTAGTTTTCGGCATGGCTGGCAATAAAACTTAAGCGCACAGCATCGCTAAGGTCGGCGTGTTGGCTCAGTACCCAAAGCTGGCTGTTGTCGTCGTAAAAGCCGTCAACATCGTCAGTGGACTCGCCATCTTCGGCAGTTTCTGGTGGCAGATATTCATTGCCCTCACGTAATTTACTGTCTTGGAGGGTGAGTATAGCGGAGTACCAGCCGCCGCCATCCCAGCTTAGTTTCAAGCGTTGCATATAGCGTTTGCGCGCCTGCCATTCATCGTCATCACGGGTGGTGTTGGTGACTTCGCCGTCGGTTTGGTTGGTTTCTGCTGCATAGCGAAAGGCAAAGCCGCCCACTAAAGGTCCACCAATGGCGATACCGGCTTCACGGCCATTGTAATTTGCCGCGCCAAGTTTCACTTCGCCGCTGTATTCTTCAGTGGATGGATCGCGGGTTTGAACAACCACCGCACCAGCCAATGAGCCGGGGCCAAACGCAGTAGATTGTGGGCCGCGATAAAACTCCATTTGCTGCACGTCCCAGCTATTGGCAACGCCGCGTCCCGGTTGGCGGGCGCCATCAATGAAGATGCTTACTGTGGGTCGGCCTGCGCCGCCGGGGCCAATGCCTTCGTTGGAGATGCCGCGCACTGAAAATTTATCTTCTCTGGCAGCATTTAAGTTAGGGCTGCGTAATAACAAGTCGTATAAGTCGCGGATATTGAGCGCTTGAAGTTGTTCCTCTGGAATAATGCTAATACTGGATACGGTATCCAAGCTGCTGCGGCTCATGGGGTCGCCGGTAACTAAAATTTCTTCAAGCTTTTGTGGCGAGCTGGTCTCGGCAGACACTGCCGCGAGCGGCATAAGCAAGGTGGCAACGGTCAGGGAGAAGCGAGAGGCAGACATGGTTTGGAGTCCGGTATAAATAGGGTGTGGGAGGATTTTAAGGGAATAGTAGTGGTGGCGCAAATGATAAGCGTTATTATTTGATTGAGGTTTTCCCTGAGAACTCGAATTTTACTGAGCCTGCAGGTAATGATTAGCTGATGAGATTACAGGAGATAGTTTATTTTTTATCGTCAGGATCTAAGAAGTAGTTTGTGAATAAAGGCGTGAGAGCATCGCCTTTACCCCAAAGTGTCTCTGCACGATTTCCCAGTGCTACCCGAGTTGCTTCGCCGATAACGAGGTGGGCAATTGCCGCTCTGAATTCCTCTGGGTTGTGGGTTTTATTTTTGCCGGCCATGACTGACGAGGCGTAGATAATATCGATAAATTCGCCCATTTTTGTTGTGACTGGCCCACCGTCTTCCTCGGCCAGCATGGCGTGAACTAGCACACCACCCACACCTTTCTCTTCTAACTCTAGCTGACGCAGCACGCCAAAAATATTTTGCATGGTGGCTGCGTAGTCACCTGTCTGGTCAGAGATCGTGCTGATTAGACGCTCTCTAGCCATGCGCAATATGTCGTCAGTGACGGCGGCAATGAGCGCTTGTTTGGACGGGAAATGATGAAGTAATGATGGGCGCTTGATGCCACATCTTGCCGCAATGGCCTCTAGAGGGGCGATGATACCTTGCTCGGCAAACTCTAATCGAGCCGCTTGAATAATTCTTTGGCGGGTTTCTGGTGAGTCATTCTTTCGTTTGGGGCGCGCCATACTGCTCTCTGAGAAGTCGATTGGTTTGGATTGCTGATGTTGCTCATCAGCGTAGTGCAAGCCTATATCACTGCTGGCGTTTTGTCTGTTGACAATTAATCTACTCGATAGTAGATTAATTGAAAATAACTAATTAACTATCGGCCTAGTGACCTAAAGCATAGCGACTGACGCTTGGCTGGTATCAGTGAGGGGATCATGGCGAGTATTACTTTTGTGGAGCACGACGGCACGTCGCATGTGGTTGGCATCGAAGAGGGTAAAACCCTTATGCAGTTAGCCATGGACAATTCGGTGCCGGGCATTGATGCAGATTGTGGTGGCTCCTGTGCCTGTGGCACCTGTCATATTATTGTTGCCCCTGAATGGCTGAGCGTGGCTGGAAGTGCCAGTAGCGATGAAATTTTGATGCTAGATATGACGCCAGAAAAAGTGGATAGCTCGCGCTTATCTTGCCAAGTAACCGCAACTGAGGGAATGGATGGCATGGTGGTTAGCTTGCCTGAGTTTCAAATGTAAGGCTGTGAAAGTTAAAAGTTACGCGTTAATAAAATAATTAAAACTTAGATTAAGTTGAGCATCTTATGAGTATTAAGTCGGCAGTAATGGATTCGGGTATGTCTGTGTTAGAAAAAGGGGCGGTGTTTATTCCTCTTCCTATGCAGGTGAAGGGCATTCATTTATTTCAAAAAGCGAGGAAAAAAATATTTAATATTAAAGATTTTCCTCCGTTTATAGAATCTGAAATTCCCGACGTTGACAGCTTGGCGCTGGATGCTATCGATGTTAGTGACCCGTTTCTATTCAAGCAAAAAAAGTGGCAGTCGTATTTTAAACGCCTGCGCGATGAGAGTCCGGTGCACTACCAAAAGCAAAGTCCATTTGGCGCATTTTGGTCGATTACCCGCTTCCAAGACATTATGTTTGTAGACAAGCGCCATGACTTATTTTCTGCTGAACCCATTATCATGTTGGGAGATCGTCCCGCCGGTCTTCAGGCAGATACCTTTATTGCCATGGACCCGCCTAAACACGATGTTCAGCGCAAGGCGGTGCAGGGTGTGGTGGCACCGCAAAACTTAAAGGAAATGGAAGGGCTTATTCGCAGCCGCGCTGCAGAAGTTTTAGATAACCTGCCCATTGATGAACCCTTTGACTGGGTAGAGCGGGTATCTATTGAATTAACAGCGAGAATGTTGGCTACCTTATTTGATTTCCCCTATGAGCAACGCCGTGATTTAGCTGACTGGTCAGATGTTATTGGCGGTAGTGTGGAATTAACCGGTGGCGAGCCCACAACAGAGCAGGGGTTTTTAGCGGCTGCTGAAGTGGCAAGGGCATTTTCTGCCCTCTGGCGAGAGAAAAAAGCCAAGAAATTAGCAGGCGAAAAAATGGGCTTTGACTTGATCAGTATGCTGCTGGCCAATGATGACACCAAAGACATGATTAATCGCCCCATGGAATTTTTAGGCAATCTTGCCTTGCTCATTGTGGGTGGCAATGACACCACGAGAAATTCAATGACCGGCGGTGTGTTTGCATTGAGCCAGTTTCCCGATGAATTTATTAAGCTTAAAAATAATCCAGAATTGATACCCAATATGGTGTCAGAAATCATCCGCTGGCAAACTCCACTGGCCTATATGCGGAGGGTTGCTAAGGAAGATGTAGAGCTCAATGGTCAGGTCATTAAAAAGGGCGATAAAGTCGTCATGTGGTATGTGTCTGGTAACCGTGATGAGCGGGTTATAGAGAACCCCGATGAATTTTTGATTGATCGAAAAAATGCTCGCAACCATCTCTCCTTTGGCTTTGGTGTACACCGCTGTATGGGTAACCGTTTGGCAGAAATGCAGCTGCGCATTTTGTGGGAAGAGTTGTTAAAGCGTTTTGATGCCATTGATGTACTTGCAGAGCCAGAATATGTGCAATCAAACTTTGTGAAGGGCTATACCAAAATGATGGTGAAGCTCACCGCTAAGGCCTAATGTTATTAGGCGGGGAGATGAGCGCAATGGTGTAACGGCTATTGCGGCTGATGATGCGCCAAAATTTCATAACGCGATTTGGTGGCAATAATGGTGAGCAGTACTGGCATTAACTTATTCCAGTCGGTGCCGGTAACTTTAAAAAAACCGTAGGTAGCCAGCGCCAGCCAACCGGGCGGGCCAATCAGTTGCGCGATGGTTGCCGACAAACCTGTGTAGGCGGCATAGGGCAGGGTAATGCCAACCGCGTGGGTGGCAAAACCCAGTGCCGTGGTGGCGCCTGCATACACGGCATAGCCGGAGGCATTGGCAATGGCCAATACACTGGCGGCAGTGCGTATTCCGGTGATCTCTCGACTTTTTATTCCCGCTGCTTCCCACATGGGGGCGGCATTAAATTCTTCACTGAAAAAACGATCCCGTTGCATGGGGTTCATTTTGGTCAGCGCCGCAACAATAACCGCTTGCGGAATATAGCGTTCGTACTCGTCAACTAATGTGCAGTGTTTGTGGATACCCAATTTTTTAGCTGCGGCAGCCAGCAAGGCCTCATAGCTTGGGCAAGGCATTTCATTGCTAGCGTCTTGTCTAGTTACTCGCTTAACGCTGCGTTTAATACTGTGCCTAGTGCGGGAGTGATACATCCAGCGTATTTGTTCTGCGATCACCTCAGCCTTGGCTAAATCGTCATCAATGTCGCATAGCACCGCCATAATAGTGTGATCGCGGCTATCCCAGTCGGCGAGTAAGTGCTTAAGCGTCGTCTGATTTTTCACGACGTTTTTGTTCCATTAAAATTTCTGCACGTGAGCGCAGCGGGGCGTTATGCCGCAAGGCATCAAAGCCGTCATGCTGCTCTACAGGCTTGGCGGGAATTGAATCCTTGGATTTATTGAGGTCTTTATTGGTTTTACTGCGGTTCTGTTGGGCATCCTTAGCTAATTTCCGTTCCACAAACCATAGATAGCCGATTCCCGCTATTAACCAAGCGCACCAGCGAAAATAAAACGCTAGGGGAGCTAGGTCCAAGCGTTCGGTGGCAGAAAAAAATGCCAGTGCTTCTGAGTGAATCAAATTTACCGCCAAGATAAGGGCTGCGGTAACAATAAGGCCAAATGCGCGTCGTCGTATATGGCGGCGCCATAGTAAGTACAGCGCGCCGCTGCGTAAAATTGGAATCAACATTAAAAATTACCCAGTGTTAGCACGGCAATCAAGGCGGCAAGGCTATAGTTTTTTAAGCGGCCACGAAGTTTTAGCTCTTCGTCATACACCAGGATTTCAAGCTCATCGGGTGTTAATTCACCAGCGGTAATTCCTTTTAACGCGAGTTGTTTTTTAGCATTGCTGATGGCGCCTTCGCGGATACGTGCGCGGTATTTGGTGATGAGCTTGTTTTTGGTTGTGGTCATCATAAGGGCGAAGGCTGTGCTCGTTTGGTTGCAGGTGTTTAAGGGTATTCTAGCTTGCAGATGTCGCTATGGCGATACGCGCTCGCCAAAGTGGTAATCACTATTAAGATTCGGGAAACGATTGTCAATATCATCCGTTTGATTGATGGTGTGGTTATTGGCTGAGGTAGTAGAGTGGCGTACTTGACACAGCAAGATGTGAGCTTGCGGAAATGCCAACGTATAGCTGTCTGGTCAGAGGGGGTGTGGTAAGCGCGATGTTAAAAAATAGATGGCGCTTAATTCGCCGAGCCAAAATGGCGGAGTTACCTGATCTTCAAGGCCGCCACTTCCTTGTGACGGGGTGCGCACAAGGCTCGCTCGGTTATGCCACGGCTCTGCAATTATTAACTCACGGCGCCGTGGTGGCAATTACGGTGCGCTGTAATTGCAATGCCATTGCCGATGCTTTACGTCAGCAGCTACCAGCTTGCTTCCATAAAAATATCTATGCGTTTAACTTGGATTTGTCGCAATACGCATCGGTTGAAACATTTGTTGGTGGCTACAAAGCAACGGGCTTAGCCCTAGATGTTCTTATTAATAATGCCGGTATCCATCTCGACCTAATGTCTAAGTGGGCGTCGCCACAGCGCAGCGCTGACGGCTTTGAAATCCAGTGGCGAGTTAACTATTTAGGCACCGCCCATTTAACGTGGCGACTATTGCCCCTGTTACAAGTGTCGGCGGCGCAGAGTGGTGACAGTCGCGTGGTGAGCGTGGTGTCACAGCTCTACAAAAGAGGCCTTAATAGTGAGTTTGAAAATCCACAGCGGCCGTATAATTCGTGGAATGCCTATGGCCAGTCTAAGTTAGCGCTGGTGCATCTTACCGACAGTATTGATCAGCATTACGCTGAATGTGGGGTCACAAGTTATTGTTTGCACCCCGGGGCGGTGTACACCAACGTCGCAGGGAAAGGCTTAGCAAATTCAGGTGTGGTGGAGTTAGTGCGCAATGCTATGGCGCCACTCGAGAAGCTCTTGTTGAAATCACCGGCTCAGGGGGCGCAAACGCAGTTGTTTTGCGCGACGGCACCCAAAGAAAGGCTCGTTTCGGGTAAATACTATTGCGATCGTCGGCAAGTACCGATTAGTCCTCAAATGCGTGATTCGCTGGTTGCTGAGCAGCTTTGGTTCAATCTGCAGCGGTGGGTTGAAGAATACACTGCCGCCTAAGCGATTTAATTAGTGATGGATTTGTGTTTGCGCGGTGATCTTCGCGCTGGCATTGGCCGACTTTTACCTGCATTTTCTTCTGCGGCCATCATGTAAGTACTCACAATATCGATACCGCGGGTTTCGGTGTCGGTGCCGTTTAGGAAAAACTGTGCACTGCTCGCACCGGCTGCTGCTAACGCGGCGGTTAGATTGGCATCACCCAATGCAGAAGTTAAGCCGCCGCTCAGTACGATGCGATCTTCAATATCAATTTGATAGGCGTCTACCGTTATGGTTAAGCTGTCGATGGGCTCCAATACCACCCTAGGCGCGGTCGTTCTCGTTTTGAGGGAATTAATCGCTAAATGGGAAAAGCGGACATTCAAATAGAATTATGTATAACGCCTCATAGCCTAGTCTGAGGCGCCATCCCCTTTTACGGCACGAATGATAGGTGGTCGATTAAGCACCACCTGCGGTTTGTTGGGCTCCAGCAATCTGTGATTAAGAATTTGCTAGAATGGACACGTTTGAACTAGAAAATGGATTGCTGTGCTTCACGTGGCCCCAGCTTAATTTTCCGATATTTACACTTACCGTGCCCGCTTTGAAATGCAGAGTTAGCAATTAACCAAACAGCGACAATGCGTTTTGGCACCTCTCCGCCTATAGCCTTTATGTAATCGTCCTTAATACTGCGAGACTCATGGTGCCACATACTCAAACCATCTTCAGGTCGACGCAATACCCAATGCGTTTCACGTTTGTCCCACCAAGGTAACGGGCATTGAAAAATCGTATCGGCTGGCAATGTGCTACTCCACATATAAGTCAGGTCCAAGCCGTTTTCAAACTCAACAGCAATCGACAAATAATCGTGCGTCGGTTGCACATGCTCTGGAAGAGTTGACGGTAAAGCATCCACGAACCAGTCCCATGAGAATTGCATGTCGTCAGTCAACGGCTGATCAATTGGATACTTAATAATTCCAACATCACCATGTGTATCGCAGCAAAGAGCTGGTTCATCATCACCGCCTTTACGGTAAATCGACCCTTCACCTAAACGCCAGTAATAATGCCATCCTTGAGGAAGCTCTGGGCTGTCTTCTGCCCCTGAGCCAGAATAGATTTCAACGTCAATCGTACCGCTCATAGGGGGCGGAGGGCTTTCCGTGCTAGTTTCTCCAGCACGATTACCAAATGCACCCGGCAGCGCAACTTGGAAATACAGCCTTCCTCCCTTTGTGGAAGTAATCGTTCCCGTATCACTGGGAAGGCGATGAATGTCTCCATCGTCGACGCGATACCACAAGCAGGTTTTTGGCCCAATACTGACATTTAATGCTCGGGAGATAAACAAGTGGCCAGTTGCACTTACCGACAAAACTTCACCAGGAGATAATGTAATTTCACTGTCTTGCCATTGGTTGTCTGCTCGTAAAGTCATCCGCTGAAGCACTTTGCCCATAAGCGTTTTTGGCTGTTCAGTATTTCGTCGCTTGCGACGCTCTTCGCGTTGGCCAATAAACGGTAAAAAAACGCGTAGTGGCGAAGGCGCGTTTCGAATTGGCAGTGGGCCGGACTCTGCGGCCGGATATAGTTCTCCAACTAAACCTAGTGTTTTCGCGATTCGGTAGTCAATAGGTTGGCTCATTACTTTCCCTCGAAGGCATACATAATTGCATTGTTATTCGAATTTTCTCTGCCATATAGCTTAACCGGCAGCTTCTTTAGAATAGACAGATTACTTGGTTATTGTTTGACTTGGCTTCATTAGTTAGCGTTAAACGATGGCAGCGTAGGGAGTAAGACTTTAGTTGCAAAACTTTCCCGCCGAAAGGTAAGGCATCTTGCGGTTAGTACGAACAAGTAGCGAATTTAACACCGTTTAAACCTCATCTCATTGGACTAACCCCATAGCACTATTAATTGAAGATAACAGAAGTAAGAATAAGTCGCGGGATTTTCCGTTGCGAAAATATTACTTTGTTAGGCGGATATTTATCAAAAAATCGCCAAAGCAAAAATGCTTTTTATGACCGTTGACGCCTTCTGATACATCATGTCGAGCTCAGCGGCCGGTGTGTGGATTTTGTCGGACTTGGCTTTCCACGCGGTTATATTAACGGCTTGCAAGGCCTCTCTTGCAGAGTCACTGTAGGTCGTGGTTCCAACAGGGTAAGATGACATATTGCTGTCATTTTATTATGTTAAAAGGGTTTGCTGTTAAAGAGGTGGCTACGGTGTTAGATGTTACACATTGATACTCCAGCTGAATTATATGAAAGGGTGAGGAGTGCATGTGAATCCATTACTTAAAGAAGTCGAGCGTAAAGGTTGGTCACGCCGTGTTTTTTTGCGCAATTTATTGTATTCTGCTGGCAGTGTGGCAACGGCAAATTGGTTGACTGCCTGCGGGGGTGGATCAAGCTCTAGCTCCAGCGATGACAGTAACTTTGCCAATTTTTCAAGCAAATTTAAAACCATGGGCCCACTGTTAGAGCCCAATGACGACGGCATTCGTTTACCAGAAGGGTTTACCTCTAGACAGCTTGCGGTGTTTGGTGCGCCGCCTGTGCCGGAGGTTGATCCTTTATTTTTCTGGCATTCAGACCCCGACGGTGGTGGTACATTTAGGACCGAAGATGGTGGTTGGATTTACGTCAGTAATTCTGAAGCACGTGACCTGACCACGGTGCGTGCTCTGAATCCAACAGGTGTATTCCTTTCTAATTTGGATCGTGAAACAGCAGAGTTTCTGCCACCCTTTTTTGGTGGCGGCGTCAGTGCCTTGCGATTTGATGTCGAGGGTAATTTAGTTGATGCCTATCCTTGCCAGCGCGGCACCACTACCAATTGTTCTGGTGGTGCAACGCCGTGGGGAACATGGATTAACGGTGAGGAAATCTGGGACGGCAAAATGTTTGAGTGCAGTCCCTTACGTGATGGTGGTGAGTATGTAGAGCTACCTCGTTTTGGTCGCAAGGCTCACGAGATGGTTGCGGTGGATGCGGATAACCGCGCTATTTATCACACTGAAGATATCGACACTGAGACCGACCGTTTTTACCGTACGCTATGGGATTCAAGCAGCTGGCCAGTAGCGGATCAACGACCCGATATGGATGCGGGTAAATTACAGGTACTTTATGTGCCCGCTGGAATTGATGTCGCACGAGCTGGCCCTACCCCCATTGTGTGGAATGATGCGATTGATGATGGTACGCCCCAGCCAGCGACCGTAGACATGGTTGATGCAACCATTTTTGGCGGTAATGAAGGCGTTTGGAGCCTAAGTGGTTTTATTTTCTTCTCAACCAAGGGCGATAATAATATTTGGGTTATCGATGTTGAAGGGCAAACCATTGAAAGTATTTATGAACCCAGAAATGACGTTGCCGGTTCTCCCTTTGATAGCGATGAAGAGCCTTTAACCGGTGTTGATAATATCGCCATGACCTTAGATGGTGAAATGCTGGTAGTAGAAGATGGTGGCTATATGCGTTGTATGGTTTTATTGCCAGATCGTACCACCATTCCGCTGCTACAGTTGCCCGGCAGCGCGCAATTGACGGAAGTCACTGGCGTGGCCATTGCGCCTAGCGGTGATCGTATCTATGTTTCTGGTCAGCGCAGTCGGCCACTAGGTATCTTCCCGCCAGAGCTTGAACCCGGTTCGTTGATACCGACGAGGGTGGCTGGTGTGACCTACGAAATTCAAATGCCGTTTTCGGTGCGGGTAAGTTCGCCCATGGCCAAGCCCTTGGTTTCGTGAGGCTGTGAACGGGAGAGCCGTGGAGATTAAGGGCTAAACTTAAACTCAATAAAAAAGGCGCGCTGAATACAGCACGCCTTTTTTATAATTTCTCTAAGCGCCTTAAATAAGCGCTTGCTTCGTTATCGGTTTAAAAATCATAGGTGACGCCAGCAAAAAAGTAAGCGCCGTTAAAACCAAATGGCGCTGAGCGCCGCGAGTATAAAAACACGCCAGGTGAGTCAACAAAAACGTCACCGCTACCATCGGCGATGGTTCCTGCACGACTCTGGCCGATCCGATTTTTATCAGGATTTTCATCGAAGATATTGTTAGCTCCGACGTTCACGGTGACATCATCTTTTACGCGGTAACTCACATTGACGTCGGTTAATATTTTGGCGTTAAAGGTTTGCCGGTTTGTTGAGTTATCACAGCTGCCTTCACACACCGTGTATTCACCGTAACGATTGAAGGCAACGACCGCCGTCAGTTTTTCTAGTGAATAATTAAAACTGAGATTAATACGATCTTTGGGCTGCCATTCTTCGATAATGGAAATATCTTGTGGGCTGAATACATCGTCTGGATCTAGAGTAGACAAGCCGCCACCGGTAAAGGTGTCAGTAACTTCGGTCTCGGTAAAATTGGCGGCAAATGAAATGGCCAAATCACCTTCTCCTGCGGCCATCATGTAAGTACTCACAATATCGATACCGCGGGTTTCGGTGTCGGCGCCGTTTAGGAAAAACTGTGCACTGCTCGCACCGGCTGCTGCTAACGCGGCGGTTAGATTGGCATCACCCAATGCAGAAGTTAAGCCGCCGCTCAGTACGATGCGATCTTCAATATCAATTTGATAGGCGTCTACCGTTATGGTTAAGCTGTCGATGGGCTCCAATACCACCCCAAAGCTGAGGTTGAGTGATTCTTCTTCTTTCAGTTGGGGTATGCCAATGGCTTGCGCTACTGGGCTGTCGTTGCGGAAGGTGCCGCGCTCCTGTGCTACTAAGCCGCCCATGCCGTCAGATACAAACTGGGTGCTAATGTTATTAAAGTATTGTTGCTGCATAGAGGGTGCGCGAAAACCCGTGCTAATCGCGCCTCGAATACTGGCTCGGTCGGTTACTCTAAAGCTACTGGCTAATTTGAAATTGGCGGTGCCACCAAAATCATCGTAATCATCGTAGCGAATCGCACCACTGGCTAACCATGCCTCTGATATTTCGTATTCTGCGTCTACATAAAGTGACCAAACATCGCGACTTTCATCGAGCTCATTGCCGGGTTGAAAGCCGGGAAACACTTGTATGCCCGCGCTGGCATCGGCAGCGTACATTGACGTGCCATTGGCATCGGTGTCGTAGTCAAAGTAAGAGTATTCTTCGCCTGCGGTGATTTTATAGTCATCGCGCCGTAACTCGGCACCCCAAGCCACGCTTAATGCACCAAACAACTGGGTGAAATCGAGGTTGATGGTTTGCAGGCCTAGGCTAAGTTCGCCGGCGTCAGCACTTCTTGATGCATTTGCTCGAATATCGGCATCACTGAGATTTTGTCCGTAGCGCAATTCGTTGATATAAGAGGCATTCACGGAATTACTTATCATAAAGGCAAAATCGTTCCAGCCGACGGTGTAGGATAAATCCATGGTCATATCGTCGGCAAATTCGCGGCTATAACCCATGTTGGCCGAGAAGTCGTCAATCTGGGTATTGATTAACGGCAGGAAGCCATTGGGAGCAAAGGCCTCGCCATCAACTAAGGTGGGGTTGTTTTCGGTTTGATTGGCTCGGCGGTAAAATCCTGCCGAGGTACTTTCGCGGTCAGAGTAAGTCATAAAGCCGTAGAGCTCGCCTGAATCGAGTTGGTAGGCTGCGTTAAGGATGACGGCTAATTGTTCCGATTCTGCATCGCCAATTCTAAAATTTTGGCGAGGGAATGAGGCTTCTCGTGGATCGGCGGCCTCGTCGATTCCATCTGGGTCGGCGCTACCAATGCCATCGTTGTTGGCATCACAGCCGGCTAAATATTGGCATTGACCACTGAGCCCGGCCCGGTTGGTTGAGCCTCGATCACGGAGGTTTAGTGTCGCATTCACAAAACCATTATCGCCTAATGCAAAGCCCTTGTTGAGGTCGATATTAAGGGTTTCGCCATCTCCTTCGGAATACTCGCCGTATGAGACACCAATACGGCCTGCTTCGGGTTCGTCGCTAAGTACAATATTGATGACACCGGCAATGGCGTCAGAGCCATATTGTGCGGCGGCGCCATCTCGTAATACTTCAATTCGTTTAATGGCGGCTCCTGGCACTGCGTTCATATCAACGCCAGAGGTGCCGCGCCCCACTGACGTGTTAACGTGTATAAGTGCACTGGTATGGCGTCGTTTTCCGTTTATCAATACCAGTGTTTGATCTGGCCCTAAACCGCGTAATGTAGCTGGTCTGAGGGCGTCGGTGCCGTCACTGATTGAAGAGCTGGAAAAGTTAAATGAGGGAGCAAGTGATTGGAGCATTCGGCCAACTTCAGTTTGCCCAGTTTGGCGCAGGGTTTCGGACCCCAGTGAATCAACCGGAACCGGCATGTCGACAGCGGAGCGCCCCGGCTTGCGAGACCCTAATACCACCACTTCTTCAATCTCTTTTACGCTGCCGGAGGTGTTGTCCTCTTGTGCGTAAAGATCACTAGCTACGAGGGACAAAAGACAGATACCAATCGGTAATTGTATGGTTTTAATGTAGCTCATTGAGTTACCCCTTTATAATTTTTATTAGGATTTTCATAGATGATGGTGTTTGGTTTAAAGCTACTCACTATCACCTGTCTCTCAATATAGGGCAGATTTTAGTATTCACAAGCTCACCCCTTTGCTGAGTGACGTTATTGGTTAGCTTGGCGTGGGCATAATAAATCGTGCTGAATGCAGGGCTTGTGTATATTGAGAGGGGGAGGATAACTGTCGCTCAGTTTACAGATATCTAACTTGCGTCAATTTACACTGCGGTACCAGGTCTTGGCATTACAACAATAAGGAAAGTACATGGAACAGAACGTGTTTATTGATATTGGTTTGCCGGTGTCGTTATTTATTATCATGATTGGCATGGGCCTTGGCTTAACTGTTGATGATTTTGTAAAAGAGGCGCGGCATCCTAGGGCTTCAATCGTAGGTAGTATCGGCCAGTTATTGCTGTTGCCGGCACTGGGGTTTTTACTGGCTTGGGGCTTGACCTTACCGCCTGCCATTGCGGTTGGTTTGGTGATATTGGCAGCCTGCCCCGGCGGAGCGACATCCAATGTGATTACTTATTTAGCCAAGGGCAATGTGGCGCTTTCTATCGTTATCACCGCCATTGCAAGTGTTGCCACTATTGTCACTTTGCCGCTGTTGGTTAATCAAGCATTGAGCTGGCAGTTTGGTCGTGCAGCTAATGTAAGTATGCCGGTTGTCGACACAATCGCTATGTTAGTTATTATTGTTTTACTTCCTACCGGTATAGGTATGTTGGTTAGGGCAAAGGCTCCGATGATTGCAGCTAAATCAGAGAAAGCTTTTAATGGTTTTGGCGCAGTGGTGTTGCTCAGTTTGATTGTGCTGATATCTTACGGTTTACGAGACCAGCTTGTGGGGCTATTGGTGCAGGCGGGGCCTGCTTGTTTGCTTCTTAATGTGCTGGGTATTGGTGTCGGCTTGTTGTCTGCACGTCTTTCCGGTGTGCAACGCGCTGATCAGTTGGCGATTGCGGTAGAATTAGGTATTAAAAACAGCACTATTGGGATTCTGCTTGCGACCACAATTCTACATTCGCAGGAAATGGCCATTCCATCTATGGTATATGGTCTGACGATGTATTTATTTGGTGCCGGCTTGGTCGCCTATGGGCGAGCGACGATTGTGTCGAAAAAATCTTAGTGGGTATTGGCAGTAATTAGCCTTTAAAATGTGATTTATCTTTTTTAACTACATGTCTTTTGTTGGGTTTTGTTTAATGTCTCTTTTGTTTCGCAGTAATACACCATCGACTCGCCTTGCTTTAGCCATACTATGTTTGGCTTTAATCACTTTGTTTGCACCGTTAGCCAATGCGGATACTGGCGAAATGAGAGCGGAGTTAGATGTAGCTCATACGCGGCTGATTCAGGTTTTGGAAGAACACGGGACGGTCATTGGGGAAATGCCAGATGCTGATACGATTGAAGAAATGCATGTTTATATTGCTAACCTTCCTGATGATCAAGTAGCAGAGACCTTGGCCGACGTTGTTAGAGCGATTACCGATATAGAAAATGAAATTGAGCGATTAAAGACGGCCTCGCCCGAGGAAAGTGACGCCGCTGACAGTGAGTTGGCGCAGTTGCATGATCAGTTTTACGACATATATTCGACGTGCAGTAATACATTTTTTAAAAATAAAAAAGTCAAACAGCTCTTTAAGAATAGCCCTTGCGATGAATATGAAGAAAAGATTGATTTATGGGTATACGGTGCAGACAGCGAGGAGGAGAAAGTCGACCTTTACCAAGATGGTATTGCTAACCTTTCGAAGATCACTAAACAAGTGACCGGAAAGGGAGCGGAAGAGTTGGTTAAGATTTACGAGAAAATGAAGTCTTTTAATGAAAGTCATACAAGCTTGTCGGCGCTAGTTGTCGAGCGTGAAAGTTTAGAAAAACGTCTGTCCGCTATTGTTGAAAATTTGGATGGCTATCAAAGTAAAGCCGACAATTATAGTGATGACGCAAGTTTGAATTGTCGTGCTGAACAGGTTGATTTTGATTGCGGTAACCGCTGTGAGCGGCGAGTTAGGGATCCTATTTTGGGTACTTACCGTAACAAACCTGATATGGATTGTTTGAATAGTTGTAATTTTCAAGAGAAGAGAGCTATTGCGGATGTAAACGAGCAAATTGATGATTGCATTGATGAGCGCGACTGGGCGAGAGATAAATTAGAGGACATAGAATCGGATTATAATGCTGAGAGGTCACGCGGGATGGCTTTATCTAGTCAGTTCGAACAGGTGAAAGACCAAGTGAAAATGCTTTACGGCCGCAATAAAAATCTGAATATGGAGATAGGTCAATTTCTTGAACAATTGCATCCGCAGGTTTTTGGTATGATGGGCGATGAATTTCAGCATTACAGGATGAACGCGGTGTCTTATTGGGATGAATGATGATGCGTTTATATCAACTGCTTGGATAGTTTAAACTGGCTGTATAGAACGTAGATGTTTAAATCGCCACAAAAAATTTCTGGCTGGCAGCTAAGTTAGCGAATGGCTTGGTTTAGCGTTTAGAGCGATACACCTGTACGGCCCCTCTTTTTTTTGTAAAACAGATTACTTCACGGAATTAACCTATGTCTCATGCCTATCAATTACGTCAGCACTTGGCAAAACAACACTGTCTACGTGCGCCAGGCGTATATGACGGGCTATCGGCATTATTGGCCGAGCAGGCGGGATTCCAGTTGGGCTTTGTGTCGGGAGCGTGTATTGCTTTTGCTCGTCATGGCCGGCCGGATATGGGCTTGGTTTCTATGTCAGAAGTGGCCGATGTGGTCGCGGTGATGCGTGAACGAGTGAGTATGCCTCTGGCGGTCGATATCGACACTGGGTTTGGCAATGCCTTAAATGTTCAGCGCACGGTGCGGGTGCTTGAGCGGGCCGGTGCTTCGGCGCTACAGATTGAAGACCAAGTGATGCCCAAACGCTGTGGTCACATGGCGGGTAAGCAGGTGGTCAATGCAGATGAAATGGTAGGCAAAATCAAAGCGGCTTTAGATGCTCGGCAAGACGCCAATACCGTCATCATTGCACGAACGGATGCGCTAGGCGTTAATGGACTTGACGATGCGCTAGAGCGAGCAGAAAAATATGTGGAGGCGGGTGCCGATGTGCTGTTCATTGAGGCTCCCAAAACGCCTGAACAGATGCAGATTATCTCTCAGCAATTTGCCAGCCGAATTCCCTTGGTACACAACTTAGTTGAAGGCGGCGGCTCGCCAATCGACTCCGCTGATGGCTTGGAGCAACTAGGCTATAAAATTGCATTATACCCCGCAGCCTTACTGCATTTATTTGTACCGCAAGCTCAGGCCTTACTGTCTCATATTAGCCAGCACGGAAGCACTGGCGGTTTTGAGGGCTTAATTGATTTATCGAAAATTAATGATTTGTTGGGCGCGCCTGAATTGCTGCAACAGGGCGAAAAGTATTCAGTTTAGGTTTTTTTGTAGTTCAAATTGTTTTGTGATGGCGGAGAATTTAACGTCCCTGGTGTCAAACACGGCGGCGATCGCCCCCGTTTCTTGCAGCGAACTTGGGGTACCTGTAAGGCAGTTTCCTTTACCGTCCAATAGCCAAATAGTATCGGCAAGTTGTAATGACAGTTCCAGATCATGGCTAGAAAGCACGACAGTGGCTGAATTAGCTACAGCATATTGTTTTAGCATCATCATGCTGGCGACCCGTCCCGGTAAATCAAGAAAGGCGGTTATTTCATCTAGTAGCATGACTCTGGGGGCTTGCGCAACGGCTCTGGCAATCATAACTCGCTGTTTTTCGCCGTCGCTGAGATCGTCCAAATATCGTCCCGCTAAGTTTGAAGCATCGGCTAGCTTCAGCGCTTTTGCTACCAAGTCCCAGTCATGGTGACTAAGCTTTCCGCGCCAGCCTGTGTGCGGCTGCCTGCCCATGGCGACCGCATCATCCACGGTTAAGCCCAAGCCGAATTGGCGGTCAGTTAATACCACGGCAATGTGTCGGGCCCGTTCCACTGGATTCAGGGAGTGAACATTTTGGTCGTGAATTAAAACTTGCCCTGCCTTGGTGTTTTGCAATCCTGCCAGTGTGCGTAATAAGGTGGATTTACCTGCACCATTGCGACCTAGTAGGCAAACAAAGTTCCCCGGTTTAACGGCCATATCGAGGTGTTTTAGCACCGCGTCGTCGACGTCGGGATAACCCACACTGAGCTTATTAAGCTGGATCATGTTTGCCGCCTCACGCTGGAAGAAAATATCAATAGAAAAATAACCACCGGCGCGCCGACAATGCCAAGCACTGCATTAAGGTGCAGGAAGTGAACATCCCAGGGTAGGTGCACCACCAAATCAGCCGCTAAAGCCAAAACCGCCCCCGCCAGCGCAGAGAGGGGTAGCAGGGGGAGTATGTGCGCAGAGCGAGAAATCGCCCTAGCCAAATGGGGCACAATCAGGCCAAGGAAGGTGATGGGGCCACAATAGGCGGTGACCGGCGCCACGAGTAAAACCACCGCCAGCAATGTCATCCGTTGCAGTCGAATAACATCCGTACCTAAGCTGCGGGCGTAGGTCTCTCCCAGTAGCAAGGTGGTTAGGGCTTTGGCATTGATAACCGCTAAAACGATACCTGCGGTAATGGGCAACATCATCATGCCAATGTTGTCGAAGGTTGCGGAGGCAAAGCTACCGTCTGCCCATCCTGAATATACCTTGCCGCCTACTCTGTTAGCAAAATGGATAATCACGCTGACTAGTCCCTGTACTGAAAAGCCCAGCATTAAGCCCACCACCAGTAAAGAAATGGTACTTACACGACGAGACAGGGCCATCATGCCTAAAGCTGACAGTAGCACCCCCAGTCCCGCCGCAAGGGTTAAGCTTATCCCTTCAAAGACTTGAATAAATGCAATCGCTGCCGGGCCGACAAAACCTGCAGCGGCAACGGCCATTGCCACCCCGAGCTGGCCACCGGCGGTCAGCCCCAAAGACCAGGCATCCGCCATGGGGTTGCGAAAAAGCGTTTGCATCAAAACACCCGCAATGCCGAGTGCCGCACCTGCGAGCGCTGCCATAAGGACGCGAGGCAGGCGGATGTCTACGACGATGTGATCAATAATATTACTGCCGGAACTCTCCAGCAACGCGGCGATGACTTTTGGTAGATCAACAGTGACCTGCCCGATACTGAGGGACACCGCCGCCAAGGTGCATAGTAACAGGCCAAGTGCTGCCAACCCCGTGCCGATACGATGGCGATTAATCATAAAAGGGTTTGTCCGGTTGAATGTACATAAAAGAGGTGTCGTCACGTAGCTGTGGGTGGAGCATGTGAACCAGATCTCGGAGTACGCGGTCTGGCCGAATCACCGCGCCTTCGTAATAATCGTAGGCGTCTGCTTGGAGTTTATTCATACCGTCGATGGCGAACACACAGCCGTTGCGAAAGGCGCGAAATTGTTCCAAGGTTTTGCGATCACGAAAGACCTGGGAATGACTATCTCGGAGGATGGCGCAATCCGCATCGGCACCGCGAATGATCAGTTGCTCGGTGGCCAATTTTTGAAACTCATCACGTCTGGGGTCGTCGGGCTCCGCCAAGAGGTTTTGTCCATTGGCATCGCGCAGCAGTGCCGCTTCTGAATTTCGCACCGTGGCCATCCAGCGGCCACTGCCGCTGTACCACGCAGAAATTACATTCTTGCTAGCTTGAGCGGCGGCAGCGGTTTTAAGCGCGTCGACTTTTTCCGCCACCATCGCCACAAATTGCTCTGCGGCTTGGTCTTGCCCGGTCAGTAAGCCTAGCAAGCGGATGTATTCCACCTTACCCATGTAATGGGGTTCGGAATTGATAAACATCGGCAATACCGGCACGCCTAGGTCGCGAATCCGCGCCATTTGACTGCTGTGGCTGAGATCGCCCATGGCCATTAACAGTAGATCTGGTTCCGCAGCCAGCAGAGCATCAAGGATGGGCGGTATGTGCCAGCCATAACCGATCTGCGCTATCTCGCCTGCCAGTACCCGTTTGCGAATCGAGTCGTTGTAGGATTTGGGGCCACCCACGGCAACCAAGCGGTTGTCTTCTTCCAGCGCGGTCAACATGGCTTCAAACGGCGCCAGATTAACTGCAATGCGCTCGACGGGTATGCGAATAAGCTGTGCGTCCGCGAACTCACCTTCCATGGTGGGTACAGGCCTGTCTTTAGGTACCAAGAGAATGCGGGCGCGTTGTTCCGGTCCGGTTGCTTCACTGCCCCAGGTTGCGATGCTGGCCTTCAGGTCTATTATCCACATGCCGTCCTGTTGGACGGCGCTGAAGGTTTTGGCAAAGTTTAAGTTCATTGCCACAGCGTTGTTGTTTCCGGTGTCGGCTGCTGTGTCGACCGCGGGTGAAATAGGGTCGCTATTTTTCTCACAGGCAACCAAAAGCAGGGACAGGCACAGCACCCATCCGCTTATGGACTTTACCATTTGTACTCCACAGAGGCTCTTAGCTCGCGCTCCGGTCCCGGTGTTGCATAAGTGGGTGCAGTTTGATCACCAAAGTAGAAATAATATTCCTCATCTAAGGCATTCAGGGCAGTGAGTTTGAAGGTGATATCAGGCCACCAGACTGGATAGATACTCGCGCCAAGGGTTAATAGATCGTATTGCCCACCATCAACTCGATTATCCTGTGTAATTTGGTAATCGCCATAGTATTCGTAGACTGCACGTAACTCGATCCACGGCGCTAAACGATGATCGTAAGAGAGGTAGTAGGTGTTTTGGGCGACACCTACTGGTGTGGTGCCAGAAAGGTCGATCACCGTGCCCCAACTATTTATGATGTATTCATCCCATTCGGGATCGATATAACTTGCCGATACGGCGAGGCGTGCATCCTGTGTGAGCAGATAAGCTAAAGAAAATTCAAACCCCCGACTTTCATAGCGTTGGCCGTAGCTAATCAGATTGGATGGTTGGCTGAAGTCATCTTCTGCTGCGGGGTTGGGTATTGTTGAGCGGCGGTCTTTTTGAACTGTTTGGAAGATGGCTACTTCCAATTGCAGTCGATTGTCTTCCGTCGCTGTTTTTAGGCCAATTTCATAACTGTCGATGGTCGTTGGCTTATTCTCGGGGCGCGCGTAATTCGCGGGATTCCACTCAAAGATGGGACCGAAGTTGGAGTTAAAGCCTCGACCATAAGAAAAGTAGAGGTTGCCGATGGCGCTATCCCATGCGAGGGCAAAACGGGGCGAGATAGCATCGGTATCGCCGCTTAAGTCACCGCTGGCAGAAGAGCCGGCTACGGGGTCGAATTCTGCATCGCGCTTGAAGGCGTCATAGCGGATGCCCAGCGTTGCAGTGAGTGTATTCGTTAAGCTGATTTCATCTTGAACGAAGATACCCCAAGCGGTATTTTCCACCTCGTTATCACTGAAGGGAAGGTCGACCACAAAGCAAGGGTGGTCTCGGTTGATCACTTGCCCTGTGGCGTAATCCACCTCAATGAGGAAGAAGTTAAAGCCACACTCTGCAGTAAAACCATGTTGGCCAGACCACATATCTAATGCGGAGGAGGTTGCGTGGTCGAAGCTCATGCCTGCCACCACATTATGTCGCTCACTTTGCCAATGTAGACTGCCATCGAAAACCGCTGCGTCCTGTTCTTTTTCGCTGCGAAAGCCGTTGACGGCGTAGACGTTCCGGTCGGGGGCAAAGCCAAACGCATCATAAAAATTCAAATTATTATCACGCTCACTGTGGCGCAATTGCAGTGAGGCAGAAAGGGCAAGATTTGCGTTTAATGAATGGTCGATCTTCAGGGTTCCAAACCATAATTGCTGGTCATCTTTAGGTGTGCCGAAGCCCAAGAATGCCGTTCGTCCACCCGCCACAGGTAGTAAATTGCCCTCATTGTCGAGCGGGATACCGTTTGTGATGCCTTTATCGGATTCATAGTAGTTTAGGTAGGCGGTGATATCAGTCCGGTCGCTAATCGGCATTTCTATTTTGCCAAACAAGTTTAGCTTGCTGTAGCCGCCGCGCTCGCGCCAACCGTCGTATTCGTCAATAGTGGCGTCGAGCAGTACGCCAACGCCACTGTCTAGGCGACGCGTAAGCGATCCCTGTCCCTTGACGTAGCCATTGCTTCCGCCGGTCAGGGACAACTTGTTCTCGTCCCCCTCAACTCGGCGAAGGATGTAGTTTGCCAGCCCGTATACCGCGCCACGCCCATACAGTGTCGAGCCCGGTCCTTTAACAACTTCAACCCGCTCGACAACGCCGTAAGGAATCTGGTCCAGTGGTGCTTCTTCAAAAACGCCAACGTAGGGCACACCATCAATCAAGGCGAGGTAGCCGTCGGTGCCTGAAGAGCCGCGGAACGATACAAACGGAAACACGTCGCCGCCGCCTTCGCCGCGTCGAAAGGAAATTCCAGGTACGCCTCTAAATTCGTCTGTGCCGTAGGTAAAGCCTTGCTCTAATAGCGCTTCCATTTCTTGTACGCTAATTGACACGGGAACGTCCTGACGGTTTTTTTCCGTGCGCGTTGCAGTGACAGTCATGGTCTCCATTTTTTCCGATTCATTTTCGGCGGTGTCACTTGCCAAAACAGAGAGTGGTGATGCCAGAATAAGCATCGTCAGACCTAACCCCCTCAAAACTGCCGACTTCCCTATATAGTGTTTCAAGCCCTTCTCCTGTTGTCATTTTGTTGGTAATTGTTACTTGCCGGAATTTGGTCAACCATTTATGATATGTTATATCATAACGATGTATGGATTCAATTAACATTGAGTTACACAGAAGGCGACTGAACCGCTATGGCGTTACCGAAAGACATTCCTGCAACACCGTATATGAATGAGCAGCAACTGGCGTTTTTTTCCAGTCACTTACTCACTTTGAAATCGGAAACTCTAGCTTGTATTTACAGGGCACAGAAAAGCCTCAGTGATCGTCCGGAGCTTAACGACGAGGCTGATCTGGCCCAGTACGAAGAAGAATCCCGCATGGCGTTGCGTATTGTGGATAGAGAGACAAAATTACTCCCCAAAATCGATGCCGCTTTGGAGCGCATTCGCATAGGGGATTATGGCTACTGCCTTAGCAGTGGCGAGCCTATTGGCACAGCGCGTTTGCTGATCCGTCCCACCGCTGAATATTGCGCAGAAGTTAAAAAACAAATGGAAGAGAAGGAGAAACACTATGGCAGACGCCGCTAATATGTTGCCGGTTACGGTTTTATCTGGCTTCCTCGGTGCAGGTAAAACCACCGTGCTAAGTCATGTTTTAAACAATCGAGATGGCCGCCGAGTGGCGGTGATCGTGAACGATATGAGCGAGATCAATATCGACGCGAGCGCAGTGCAAAATGAGGTTGAGCTCAACCGCAGTGAAGAAAAACTGGTGGAAATGAGCAACGGCTGTATTTGCTGCACCCTGCGGGAAGATCTGTTGTTGGAAGTCCGTCGCTTGGCCAGCGAAGGTCGTTTCGATTATCTGCTCATTGAGTCCACCGGTATTTCCGAGCCGCTGCCGGTAGCTGAAACTTTCACCTTTGCTGATGAAGACGGGGTTAGCCTGTCTGATGTTGCCAAGTTGGATACCATGGTCACGGTGGTGGATGCGTTAAATTTTCTTAAAGATTATGACGAGGCTAAATTCCTACAGGAAACCGGCGAACATTTAGGCGAAGAAGATCAGCGCAGTGTTGCCGACCTACTTGTGGAGCAGGTGGAATTTGCCGATGTGCTGTTAATCAGCAAAACTGACTTGGTCGATGAGGCCACCTTAGACCGTCTTATAGCTGTACTGAAAACCCTGAATACCGAAGCTGAAATTGTTCCAATTCTCAATGGTGACGTAGATATTGGTCGCGTATTGGGTACAGGAAAATTCAGTTTTGAGCGCGCTCAGCTAGCCCCTGGCTGGCTGAAAGAAATGCGTGGTGAACATGTTCCCGAAACCGAGGAATACGGCATTGCCAGCTTTACCTACACCGCTAGAAAACCTTTTCACCCACAAAAATTTCATGACTTCCTTCATGGTCAGGACATACAAGGCAAGCTGATTCGCTCCAAAGGTTATTTTTGGCTTGCCAGTCGTCCAGAGTTTGCTGGGCAGTGGAGTCAAGCAGGAGGCATGGCGCGTCACGGCTTTGCCGGTATGTTTTGGAAAGCGATTCCCGAAGATCGCTGGCCAGAGGATGAAGAATATCTCGCCTCTATAAGAAGCAACTGGCAGGAGCCTTTTGGCGATATGCGCCAGGAGCTGGTGTTTATTGGTCAAAACCTCGACAAAGATCACTTTATTAACACTTTAGATAGCTGTCTGCTAAGTGATGAGGAAGTCTTAGCTGGGCGTGAACATTGGGAGGCCTTGCCTGATCCATTCCCTACGTGGCAGGCCCCAGCTTGATGCCTTAACGTTATGGCAATATAGCCAGTGCGTAGGTGATTGACGCAATGATGATTGGCAAGGTGCTAATCATCATTGCGAGCTAGGTGTTAATGGGATGGATGGTGCGCTGAAGTAGGCAAAAAAGTGAAAGGGCATGAGTGTGGCATTTCTTAATTTTTAATTTTTCTGAAAAAGATAAGTCATCGCACTGCTGAATAAATGGAAGATCTCTAGTTGCTTCCAGTTATTCATAGGCACAGCAAGAGATCAGTTTATAACGTTATCCACGCCTGTGATAATTAAGCCTAGGCCTATAGCCCATATTGCGCAGGCAATAATATCAAAAATAAAATAACGCCAAGCCGGAAAGCCGCTGATACCTGTCAATAATGGAACAATACTTCTGATGGCGGTTAGTAGGCGACCAAGTAATATTGCTCCCCAGCCATAGCGTTGAATTAAGTTTTCAGCCTTATGCAAACTTGATGTGTATCGAAGCGCAAAGCGTGATTCGTGAAAGCTAGGGCCAAGCAGTCTGCCAAGATGAAAACCTACATTATCTGCAAGCAAGGCGCCAAAAAAGGCGGCGGTGGTAATTTCCGTTAAGCTCGCTATCCCTTGCGAAAAGATGAAGGTAGTGACGACGACCAGAACGGCTCCTGGAACAAATAGCCCTAATAATACAGTGGCTTCACAAAGGGCATTTAAAAACACAATGGCAAGCGCGTATTGCGGGTTGTTCAATAGCATTGATGTCAGTGTGTCTGTCATGGTTTTAGTTATCCGCCCCAGTCGTTCAGCTCTTTAATGGCAATCTCTTTAGCTACGGAGGGCGCTCTCTGCGTGAGTACGCCAAAGTCCTACTAGCTTGATGTTCAATCACTCGTCTTGCAAATATTTTCGTTTAGTTTTGATTTTTTACTTTAAAACGCTAAACAATATTTTTAGGGGATTTTATAACGACTCCGTTTCTGAGATTGTCATCATGGCGTTAATCCTAGCAACAGGCTATCTTTAATATTCTAGCTATCCTGAATATCACTGCTAATTTAGCTGTTACGAGGTGAACGATGAAGCGTAGAACCGTTATCGACCAACCCCCAACTCGACTTACCGGCGTTGTCATGTTGTTCATATTAATGGCGTCGCTAGTAAGTTGTGGCGGCAGCGGTGGTGGCGGATCGACGTTATCATCTATCGTAGTAAACAGTCTACTGGACGAAGCCTCACCCTCGGGTGACACCGTAACCCTGCGTTCTGCGATTGCTGCCGCGTCGTCAGGGCAGCAGATTACATTTGATCCGAGTCTTGATGGTGGCACGATCGATTTAAGCGTTGTGGGTGAAGAGCACACGGTACTCGTCGGTGAGGTGTTGGGCTTTGATACCGCAAATAACATCTCCTTTCTTATTGGCTATTTTGATCGGGATTACGGCCGATCAGCACTTTTTGCGGCCAAAGATCTCATCATCGATGCCTCGAATCTGAGCAATGGGATTACGCTTAACTGGAATGGCACTGAGCCTGCGCGGATTCTGGCGGTGGATGGCGATCTTACGCTGAGCAATGTTGCGGTCACCGGCGGCCATAGTATGTTTACTACCGCGGCAGATGTTGGTCAGCACCCCGACGACGAACAGGCCTCAACCTTGGCAAGAGGCGCGGGACTCGCAGTCTGGGGCGTTGCCACCTTGCGTAATTGCCGCATTTACGACAATCACGCCGTGGGTGATGATCAAGATACATCGCGGGATGGCGGCGCCTATGGCGGCGGGGTCTATGCCGATACGGTTGTGATGGAAAATTGCATTGTTAGCGGCAACACGGTGTCTGGTGGCGGCGCGGCTGGGGGTGGTGTGTTTGCGGTTGGCGGTCGTGATACTGGGGTCGCGGTGTCGTCTATTAGCCAATCGGCGATTACAGAAAATCGTATTACGGGGCTTTTTGCCTACGGTGGCGGCGTGTATTCAGACGGCGGTGGCATCGGTCTGTCGACTAGAATTCATGTCAGCAACAGCACCATTGCACGAAATGTGGTTGAGCCCCTGCTGCTGCCCAGCTTTTTGTTTAGCCTGCTTGATATTGGCTACTGGCGCGGTGGTGGAGTGTATATGTCCAACGGCTATATGCAGATTAGGGGCAGTACTATTGTCGAGAATCAGGTGTATGGAAAGCCGCGAAATACCGAGATCGACAAACCGAATCTGGCGGGTGGTATTGCCGCAACCATCGGCAATGCCCATGCCGTAGAAGATATGATCATTGGCCAATCTATTGTTGTCGACAACACCGTGCATGAGATTGGCGGCGTGGACGCCAGTGGCTATACGATAGCGCGCAGTTATTCCCATGATATTTTTACTGGCTCGGTATTTGAATTCCGCAGCCTCGGTTACAACCGCATTGGCGTTATCGACTTTAGTCAGATACTGGTGCCCATTGGCGAGCCGGCGTGGGCATCGCTGTCGCGCAAGCACTATCCGCAAACAAACGATATCGACGGTGTTGTCGGCGCAGAGGTGCTAGGCGATGAGACCCGTTCCGCGTTTATCCCCTCGGCTGGCCTTGAGTCCGATCCCTTCGCGGTACTCTACTATGCACCTGTGGGCACTGCTTTGAATCAAGTGCCTGGCGATGACTACCTTCTCACCGAAGTGCTTGGCGAGTTAGACGGCCCTGAAAATGAAGGCATGACACCGCTGCTTTTACCTCTGGTACTTGACCGAATTGAAGCAATCTATGCGCAAGTCGGGTTTGTCAGTGAGTTTAGAGACTACTTTGAAAACTACCTGGCGGATATCGATTCTGATACAGAGGGCGCCCAGCAATATCGCAACTGCGATGATGTGTTAATAAATACCCTTGAGCAGGCTTTTTGGTGTGGCCCGTCTCAAACTTGGCCCCAAGAGGAATACAACTTCGCCTATATCGAATTTTGGCATCATCTCGACCGGGCCCTAGCGGGCGAGATTGCCGCCGTGAATGTCGATCAAATTACCGATCTCGGGCCGGCGGTAATCAATGATGACGTTTGGACCGAACTCCTTGGCGCCAGCGGCGGTAGCTTTAACGGCATCACCGTCCGCCTCAGCGAACGCACTAGCAATGTGAGTTTACTGGCGACTGATCAACTCGGTCAAGCACGGCCAGCAAATGCGCTTGGCGACATTGGCGCGATTGAAGTGGATAACTAACTGGGCAATCGAGGCGAAGCCCAAGGCGAGTTTTTACTCTGAGCCCCCGCTCCCCTAAAAAAAAGAAAAGCGTGATCCAGTCAATTTTTTAACGCATGGGCAACAGCAATTTGCCCGTGCGTATTCTTTGCGGGTGGTTGCCAACCGGCACGGTGGCGACTAGCTCAGCGGTTTCAAAGTCGATGACAACAACGCTGTCCTGCTCGCTGCTCGACACGTAACAGTGCTTACCGTCTTCGCTTTCGGTGGACCAGTATGGCTTAGATCCCAGGGGTTCTTCAGACAGCGTGACAATGGTGTACTCAAAACTCTCCCGATCCACTATCGCCGCATAGCCAGACATCGTGCCCGCAACGCATAGCTTGGTGCCCGCGTGGTTTAGCGCCAAACCGTGGTGGGCGGAGTTAAGTTGGTATTGGCTCAGGGGCATGGCTTGAATCTGCGGTGGTACCGGCAGTTCAATATGACGAGTGATGCGGTGCGCTTTTAGGTCGTATTCAAAGAAGCCGTGAAAAAAGGAAATTTGCATATAGGCGTAGCTTTCATCCGGCATAATCGCCATTGGCCGCACGGCAGAATCGACCCAGTCCATGCCGTATTCCTCAAGCTTCTCGCGCATATCCACGGTTTTGAGTACGTCATAGGTGTTGGCGTCGGCAACCACAAAGCGACGTTCGCCCTTAAGTCCATCTAGCCAGTCGGCCGTGGTGGGAACGAACACGCGACCAATAGAGGCGTGATAAATACGTTGGCCGTCTTTGGAGTAGTTACTTTCGTGAGGCTGGTCGCCGGGATAAAAGTTATCGACGATGTCGCCGGTCGCGGTATCAATGGCGTGAACCACGCCGCCGGTAGACGCAGAAATTAGAAATATCTTGCCGTCTGGCGAAAGCGCCGCATGGTCAGAGCGAACGCCCTTCACTTTAGTGCGCCAAGCGATTTTTCCCGTTGTCACATCCAGCGCAATGGCGTCGGCAAAACTGGGGCGGGACACAAACAAGTAGCGGCCATCTTTAGAGGGGAAGAGGTCGTCGACTAACTGGTCATTGCCTTCGCCAATCACAGTGCGAATAAACCGCGCGGCAATGCGCCGGTAGAGGCTGTCGTTAATCTCGGCAAAGCGTTCGTCGATATCTGGCACTAGATTGTAGCGCGCTAAAATCTCAAAGGACTCGGGGTCGAACACCTCGGCGGTGCCGTCCCAATTGCTGCCTACCACCACGGCGCTTTGCAGCGCTGTGGTGCTCAGTTCAACGGGCGCATTGGCCGCAAGCACAGGGCCAACCGGTTTCAGCGGGCGGCTAATCAGAAACAGGCCGATGGCAATAACCACCAGTAATGAAAGTAATACAGTCTTGATCAGTCGCATCGCTACTCTCTTTGTTATGCAAATGGGCGCGTCTATCGCACCTGAATGTGCGCGATGATAACAAATCTGCAGGTATATAATTGTCAATTAGATGACAGTTTGTTTTGTGGCTTGTGGCTTGTGGCTTGTGACAAGTCATTTGTCGTCGCAGTTTATCTCCCTCACAAGTTTTCCAGCATCTTCATGTACACCTAGACGTTGTGTGATTGGCGCGTGAAATATATTTATAGGGTAGTTGGAGAAATTGGGGATAGCGTGTAAATTAGCGTTTTGCTGCACATAGGGATGTTACGTGGCGGTCATAATTCCTCCTATCTCCACTTGTTTGAGTCGAATGACATCGGGTGAGCGCCGATTTGCTAGGCGTCTAGAGAGTCTTTTAGAAGACGACTACCTTTGTTGGTATGACCTACCATTGGGTGATAAGCGTCGATACCCCGATTTTGTTATTTTGCACCCATCACGTGGCTTACTATTCTTGGAGGTCAAGGATTGGAAGCCTAGCACCCTCAAAAAGATGAATCACAGTGAATTTGAGTTACTAACCCCTAATGGTCGTAAAGTCGTGCCTAATCCGATGGAGCAGGCTAGGCAGTGCAGCTATGAAGTTCTTAAGGTTTTAGAGAGAGACCCTCAGTTACTACAGAAAAATGGCAAATATGGCGGGAAATTATGTTTTCCTTATGGTTGGGGCGTCGTATTTACTAATATCACTCGTAATGCATTTGATAAAGGGATTCCCGATGAGATACGTCAGCGAATCCTCCCAGGTCATCTAATGATTTGCAAAGATGAAATGACCGAAAATGCAGATGCCGAACAATTTCAGGAACGTCTCTGGAGTATGTTTAATTATCAATTTGGTGAGAAGCTTAGTCTTCCGCAAATAGATAGAATTCGGTGGCATCTATTTCCTGAAATCCGTATTGATCAAGGACAGTTAGATATATTTCAAGAAAATGAGGAGCAGGCTAGCTCTCCTGTGGAAAACCCCAATATTCCAGATATTCTACATATTATGGATTTGCAGCAGGAGCAATTGGCGCGAAGTCTTGGGGATGGCCACCGTGTTATTCATGGCGTGGCCGGTTCAGGTAAAACACTCATTCTTGGATATCGTTGCCTTCATCTCGCACAAGCATTGAATAAGCCCATATTGGTCTTGTGTTTTAATATCACTCTCGCAGCTCGGCTTCGTGGTTTTATGTATGCACGGGGAATCGACGACCGCGTTCAAATTTACCATTTTCATGATTGGTGTGGCGAAATGCTACGTAGCTATCATGTGGCAGTACCTAATGGTGATGCGCCGATATGGGAGCGACAAGTTGAAAGTGTCATCAATGGGGTAGAAAGCGGGAGTATTCCTCGTGGTCAGTATGGTGCGTTACTTATTGATGAGGGGCACGATTTCGAACCTGCTTGGTTACAGCTGGTGACGCAAATGGTTGACCCAGATACCGATTCACTTCTGCTTTTATATGATGATGCGCAAACAATTTACAGGAAAAAATCAGCGCTTAAATTTACATTATCTAGTGTGGGAATAAAGGCTCAGGGGCGTACTACAATTCTTCGCCTTAATTATCGGAATACGCGTGAAATTTTAGATTTTTCATATCGCTTTGCGAAACAATACTTTACACAGTCCGATGATCCAGATGTTCCATTGATCGAGCCGGAAGCGGCAGGTAAGTCTGGGAATCAGCCAGCGGTTAGAAAATTTAATAGTCTTGACGAAGAAATTAATTATTGTCTTCGTTGCATCGAGGCATGGAACAATAAAGGTAAAGAGTGGAATAAGATTGCCATATTGTATCCAGGTGGTTCGGTGGGGGAAAAGATGGCGTCGGCGCTTCAAGAAAGTGGAATACCGTTTTTACATTTAAAAAATAGTGCTAAGAAAAAAATGTATTCTGATACTGCTGAACTTATCAATATAATTCCAATACCCAGCAGCAAAGGGTTGGAGTTTGATACGGTTGTTATTCTTGATGGTAGCTTTTCTCCACGACGCGAAGATGGGGATGAAGATGGGTTGATCGAAGATGTGCGTCGACTTTATGTGGGCATGACTCGAGCGCAAACAGCGCTAATGGTCAGTTATCATCGAAATAATAAGTTAGCTCACAGCCTGGCTACAATTGGTGATGCCTAGTAAGTATTGGCGCGTGGAAATTTATACTAGAGATGATTTCGCTTCTCGTCTTATACGTGTATTTGCTGTAGTCATCGCGCTAAAGAAAATATTACTGGAAAGCCTCACTATTCACCTGTTTGGCTGAATTGTGCTTCGGCATGACACTGGAAACCCTGTAGAAAATTTTCTGGCCCAATGGTTTTGAACTGGGGTTTAATATTTCAGTATCACATCGGCAAAAAAGCTAAGTGTCGAGGGCGCGTGATTGCATGTTCACGGCCCTCATTGCTAGGCGTTTTTAAACTGAGCGGAATGCACAGTGTAAAAACAGCTAGCGGTTAGGATAAATCTGAACGACTGCTTATTATCGTTTATTGCAGGTAAACAGCATATTGACTTCACAGCGGTGTTCGCCTGACCCATTTTCTTTGCAGTTCTTTTTGGCCATGGTGCCGCTACCTTTTTCTAATCGACCATTTTGAGCGGCGCAGGAGCTAGCTGCTGCATTGTAGGCATTGGTTTCGGCCAAATTTAAGGCCTGATCATAAGCAAAGTGCATATCCGTGGTGCCGTAGGCTTCCAAGCTTACTTTTGTGTATTGCGTGCCTTTTACGGGCTCGCTCGTTGTGCGCGCCTCCTGTCGTTGTTGGCTTTTCTCAATGGCTTCTGTGGCGAGTACGGTGTTGCGCATTTCCTCGTTACGGGCGCGTTCTCTTCTTTCTGCAAAGTCCTTGTCCCAGCTGTTGGAGCCACCACTGCTAGAGCTTCCACTGCTAACGCTGCCGCCGTTAGAGCTACTACTACCGCCGTTAGAACGCCATTTGTGGCTCTGATAACTGTTATTGGCTCGGTCGCGATAGCGCTGGTGTAACTCGGAGTTAGCTTTTGCGGTAGCGGCGGTTTGGCTCATGACGCGGTTATACGTGGCGGCAAAGTGCTCGTTGCTCATTCGGGCGCTCTCGCGATTTCGCAACTCGAATGCGGCATTTCTTCGGCCGTTGTTTTCAAGCGCCTCAGCATATTTTCGCGCGCTGTAATCGTAGGAACCATCCACCTTTATTACCGCTTTAATATAGGCTTCGGGATCGGTCACAGGCGCTGTTAGGCGCGCCAAATCCGGCTCACCGTGGATGCTGTAGAGCCTGATATATTGCTTAACATAGGCATCGCCTCTTGATAAGTTTAGTAGAGCGCAGCCCCTTCTTGGGTCCAAGGTTTTCTGATAGACCTCAAACACCTGAGTGCCATCACCCACCACAAAGACACGCCGTGAGGTGATATGCATTTTGGGATGGTCATAGGTGTAGTCCCAATAAAAATCTTCTTCTCTCTGTTTCTGATATAAGATCCCATAGCGCTCTTCTAAGGCGCGAATCAGGCCATCATTCTTAGCATAGGCATTGAAATTTTCATTGGGCCATAGCTTGTATATGCTCAGGCAAGAGTAGTCTTCAAAGTGTCTTAGAGGTATTTCTCTGTTTGATGAATCACGAAAGGTGGTCCTCCGAGAATAGCCATTGGGCTCTTCAAGGGTGTACTGCCCTTGTTGGATTTTGGCTTCAAAGGCGTCTAGAAGAGCGTGCCCGTTAGCAAGCACAGCTTCCTCATCGGCTGCTGGGCTGCTGGCGTGAATAAGTGGGCCGCAGGCGCTGGTAAGTAGCACAGTAAGCAGTACTAACACGCTAAAGACTAATTTTGTCATTTTCATATAATTGAGTGTTCCTTGTGCTTCCCGTGGCGCCTGATTTGATGCCTTGATCACCTCCTTGCGGGCTGGGTGTTTCAGGTGTCAAATGGGCGACATTTTTTAAACTGCTAGTAAGCGTGTTATCGATTCGTAATCTGGATCACTGACCTTACACTCTGATGCGAAATCCTTCCATTGCTGAATGGCATCTATAATCTGGTCTGATATGTTTTTTACCGTAGTTTTGTCTAATCCGAATACTTTCCCGTGGTTTATGATTTCGCTGGGTTTTGGCGGATAGGGCGAGTATTGATAACCAGCAACATGATACGCCCCCGTTGTTAAGCTGGGCACTAAATCGTAGGCGGGCGATAGGCGATAACCACTGCCGTCATTGATCATTGAGAAATTGCGCTCGTGATCGTCGGTATTGTTGATCGCTCGATTAAACAGCATTTGCCGCAACAGCTGTTCTGCATCTTCACGAAAATGGGTGCTGTGTGATTGCAGTAATCTGTGAATGTCGTCGTATCGAAAGACACCCACGTCGTCCCGCTGGTAAGCGTCCTTGCGTAAGCCATTGATAGAAATAAGGTGACGCCGGTGGGAGCCAGAAATATCAAAGCGCTGCAGTAACAGCACATCGCGACCGCTTATATCTTCGATCAGTTCGCCGCCATAGACACGTAGACCGGCGGCTTTGGCCATCTTGAGACACGCTAGCTCAACGCGAGCGACGTTGAATTGATCGCTTCCTAGCCGGTTGAATTTGGCAAGAAAGGCGTCGTCACCCCGATAGACCAAGGATTTTGGGCGAGCGCCGCCAGCGCCGGATCCTTCGTTGGCTAGGTATATTAGATCTAGGGATTCGGCCGGAATTTCTTCAAATGATAAGGTATCAATTTGATGAGCAATTTTTTCAGCTTGAGCGAGTTCTTCCCAAGCAATACCTAATTGGTACAACGGCTGCTCGTTGACTGCGGTGAGTTCCAGTGCGCCAATTCGGCTGCGTCGTAAGGCGTTTAGACAGGCGATAGCACTATTGGCGTTCATCTTCTCGCCAGTCTTCTTCAGCACCGCATAACTAAGTACACGACGGCCCCAAGCGTCTGGTAGGTAGTCGTCAAGGAAGGCGGGCAGACCGCCGCGACATGCTATGGCGCGCTCTTTGGGTGACAACGGCAGGCAAATCGGATCAATGGCGATAGCGCTCGGTAGCTCAAGGTATTCAGGGCGATACCGAAAACCGACTTGTTCAACATGCCCGTGATCTTCAATGATCACAATGTCCGCGGCTTGGATTCGCCCAGTGCTTGGTAGGTCGATATGTAGCGCGTAGCGAGCTTTATCAATCATCGAATAAGGACGTCGGCATAACGAAGAGCTGGTTGAATTGCTCTTCCAGACCAAGAACTCTGGCGGCCTCATGGTAGTTGCCGAGTGACACCGACAATTTACCCTGTTCCATTTTTACTAGGGTTGAGACGCTGACGCCAATACGTGGCGCGAAACCGCGTACACCATCTTTTGGGAAGCGTTCTTTGCGGGCTGCGCTTAAGCGCTTGCCAAGCTCGGGTAGCGAAATTTGTTGCATAATAGTAGTGCAAACAATGAATTAATGGGGAATGTGGTAAAATAGTACAACTTATTGAGTTGTGGTGCTACCAGCCTGATATTCAATCACGCTAGTTTCAAAGAAGTTTTTCTCTTTGGGTGGCTGATAATTTCCTTTGCATTTGGTGTGCGCTGGGAATAGTTCTCTCTGAGCCGTATTGGCGTAAACGCGGGCTTTTGTCGTCGAGTTCAATATGGCTCAGTAGCAGGGTTAAGAATTTAGATATTAAAGTAGCCTATTTAATTGGGTTGATGCTATTTTTAGGATACTAAAGTATCTACTTTACTCGTGCTGCTCACTTTTTTGGCTACTATGATGGCCTGTTTGCTTGGCCAGAACAGTGCGGGGCTTTTTGTGAATACAGAGACAATATGTATGGTTCAAAAAGGTGTAGAGGCAGCAGTCATTCGGCAGCGTAAGCACGCCATTGATTGGGAAACGGCTGCACTCTCTGGTTTGAAGGGGTAACCTTATGAAGCTACTGAGTAACCCCACCGAGAAAAAACTGGAATTGCAGCGTCAGCTCGCCGACGGCGAACTTTCTCTAGGCCAAGCCGCCCGCAAAATGCGCAAAATTGTCGGCATGACGCAAGAGCAATACGCCAAAAATGTGTTGGGCATTGCGCCGCGGGTATTAATGGAATTAGAGCGAGACAAGGGCAACCCGACACTGGAAACCCTGAAGAAAATTGCTAGGCCTTTTGGTTTGGAAGTGGGTTTTATTATTCCTGTGTCGCGGAGGGTTAGTAAGGGTGGGGCGGGGGGTGGTTAGTCAAAGACCTTCGTCGGAGGGAATTTTTACTCCGCCTCTAAATTTTCATTTCTTGGGCTTGTTGAATAAGTACTTGACTAACTTTGGTTGCTTGATCTAGATTGTTTCCTATGTCGAAACAGGAAACAGCTTGAGCGGTGATCATAATTGGAGCTTAAACCACAAGATACCTTACTTGCCCTTAAATACTGGTCTTTAAATCGGGATGGCGATACCGCGAGCGTGCGTGATATTGCTGAGGCGCTTGGTATTAGTCCTAGTGAGGTGAGTAAGGCCACTAAGCGGCTCAAGGCCTCGCACTTAGTGGTGCAGCGATCTGCTGGTCTGTTTGTTGACGCAAACGCGCTACTGGAATGGCTGTGTTATGGGCTTCGTTATGCTTACCCTCAAGAGGTGGTGGGTTATGGGCGAGGGATGCCAACATCGTGGAACTGCCCGTTACTTAATAGCGATCTTAGCCCTCCGGCTCCCGCGCAAGTTTGGCCGGTTAGTGGTGGCTCAGTAGAGGGTGCGTGGGTTCGGCCAATTCATAACGCCGTGCCAATCGCCACTAGCAAAAATGACAGGCTGTATAAGGCGCTGGCTTTGGTAGAAGCTATTCGAGGCGGGAAGCCGCGAGAGCTTGCTATTGCTAGGGAGATGTTAACGCAACTGATCAAAGGGAATTGATAGTCGATGAAAGATCTTAACTTGCTGCAACTAGAGGCGGCCGCAAAAGCTTTAGGTGATTTGCTGCCACAGGTCACGTTTGTTGGTGGCAGTACAACCATATTATTGGTGGACGAGTCAGCGCGATTTGGCATTCGTAGAGCTGATGATGTAGATGTCATTATCGATGTAGCTACCCGAGTGGACTATCATCGCTTTTCTCAAAAATTACGTGATCGTGGTTTTCGTGACAAAGCCGCGATGTGCTGGAAATAAGTAAATTGTCCCGGGAGTTCTTTGGTCTTGTGGTTAGCGGGGCAAAAGGCAAGACCCGACCCCGTTTCCTCTCAAGACTTGACCCTCATGCGTTGAGTAGGATGACTAAGTATTATTCAACAATTATACATAGACCTGCTTTTATGGATTCCTGAACATACTTGAATTTTTTGGTTTCCATCCTCCCGTCTTCATATTTAACCTTTATTATATCATTTCGCCCATATTTCTTTTCTTCTCTTATAAATTGTTTAATGGGTTGATTGGAAATCAACATCCGCTCTGTGGTCCTCTTGATGTAAGGGAGATTGTCCTTGCCAGAGGGCGACAATGGGAGCCCGTCCTTCTCAATGTTCGAAATTATTTTCCTAATAGTCAGCGCTTCTTCTACTACTTTTGATTGCTCTTTTTGGGCATTCATTTTTAAAAAAAGTATGGTAAGCAGCTTAGCACCAATAGTTCCATGATTTAAACCATCAAGATTGATAATTAAGTTTGCATATTTAACAGCTTTATCATTTTCACTGTTAGATATCAACTTCGAAATTTCACGTTCAAATATTGCTACATCAACGTGATCAGTAGTTTCAATATAATTTTGAAAGCCTTTGAGATAGAAGTCTATTGCTGTTTCATCATTTGGATCGATGAAAGAAAGGTATTTGTTTCCTAAAAACACCGCTTCTGGAGTGCTGAACTTTCGGTCAAGCCCCTTGAGTTTGTTGAGGGCTAGCTTAGCTGTGTCAATTTCATTTGAATTAAGGCATAGCAATGAAATATCAAGAATTGCTTCAGCGCAGTTTGATATCTCATTGAAGCAATGATTTTGTATGATTGAAAATAGTTCATCTACTAGATCAATTTTCTTGGCTGTGTGCAGAGTAGTGATAAGATCTGCCAGCTTGGCTCCGCTTAGCTCTAGCCCTGATTTGAATCCTGCCTCATCCAGCTTTATCTCATTAAATTTTAGTGCCTCAATAATTTCTGGGAAGTGAGTCGCTATTGATTTTGAATTTAGGTTTATTGCTTCTATTAAAGGTGATACTGAATTTTTAGGTTCGGCCGCAGTTGCTGCTTTACAGAAATTAGCGTACGAATATTCAGGGTCTTCTTTTGAGAGAGTGGCTACATTGTAGTAAGCGCCTGAAATGGCTTGACTCTTTATAATTTCGCCTTGCTCATGTAAGTTTATGACGACTTTATTTAGTGATATAGCTTCATTTCTTGAGTCATCTTGACCACTTCTTACTAGAATGGCCGCTTTATTTATAAGTGCCTCATGGTAAAAAGGATTGTTTTTATCTGAAATTATTTCATTGAAATAATTAAGAGATTGCTCGTCTTTTTCGATTTTATAGTTACACATGCCTAAAGTATAAATTTGATCCATATATAAATCGCGATAACCTTTTTTATCGTAAAGGGCATCCGCCATTTCATTAATTGATTTTTGATAGTTGCCTAAGTGGAAGTTGCTAAGACCTAGCTTGTAAGATGCGGCCATAAATTCTTGGTCACCATCTTTGGCTTCAGATTTGACTTGTTTGTAAATTTCTATTGCGTCGCCATATCTTCTTTTTTCGAAATACTCTTCCGCTTTGTTAAAGGATAGTTTTTCTGCTCTATCTATATCCGCAAGCCATGTCTCATCCAGGGCGTGTTCTATGATTCTGTTTTTAATTCGAATATCGCCGTATTCGTAGTCTGATCCCAATATTCCGGCGAGATAAAGTCTGCTTTTGACTCTGTCGGAAAGAATGTCTGATTTGTCATAATTAATAGCGACAACTGCTTCACGTAGTTCTTTGTCGGCTCGCACTAACGCTCTTATATGGTCTACTGGCGGCTTGTTAAAACTCGTCAGGTAATTGTTAAATACAATTTCATCGACAGATTCGCCGCAAAGATTAAGTCCTTCGATTATATTGTCCTCGACCGCAGAGCAAATTTCCCATGTCAATCTAGGGTTTCCATTTGCCCAATAAAATATCCTATCTTTTACATCTCTAGATAATTCGATGTCGGCTTTTTTTAGAAGTTCTTCGAACTCTTTGTAATTAAAGTCTCCGAGTAGTATTTTTTGCCCTATATTGAAGGGCGATATGGATTTATCTTTTATTATTTCACTAGGTTCAGCAACCCCTGAAATGATATAGCTAAGTCTCTCGAATTCTTTGAAATTTATTCTTTCGAAATAAATACTTCTAACATGTGCGAATATTTTGTCGGAGTAATCTGCAGTTGTGAGTGAGTCAATCTCGTCAAGATTGATAATTAGTTTCCCTTGGATTTCCCCCAAAATTAGTCTTAGTTCTCTTACGTGCTCTCTTTGAGGGTTGGAGTTTAATTCTTCTCTCTTTTTGTGGATTTCATCAGTTATTTCACTTAGTTTTTCAGTATTTGTTTCTAATATTTTATCAATAATATTTCTGAAGCATTCCCTGTCTGAGCTGCTTCTGTTTGAAAGGTCAATGTAGCAAATGATGTCATTTTTTCCCTCCAGTGTTCTCTTGGCATTGATTAGGAGGTTCGTTTTTCCCATTTGTCGTGCAACTAATATGTAGCCAGGTCGCCCCATATCTTCGATCACTTCTCGCAGCTGTTTGTCGGCAAGGCGGTCAATGTACAAATTTTTAGGTATGATTGTGCTTGGTATTAGTTTTTTTTGCTTCATATTCCTATCGTACTCTCGAAATTAATTCTCTGAATTTGTTTTTTACGCTTCGTGGCGTCCCATTGAAATCGGCTGCTGTTAATGGATTTTCGTTTAAATTCAGATCTTTTGAAATTGTCATAATAAGTCGATCTATGTCTTTTTCGTTCCAGCGATTCCATTCCAGAATTTTGAACCGTTCGAAAGTTTTTATAAGCTCGGGGTCTAAATCGATATTCGGTTTGTAGATGGAGGACAAAACGATTCTGAAATTTTTTTGCTTCTCTATCGAAGAGATAATTATGTATATAAAATTTGAAAACTTCGAAAACATTTCTTGATCTGTAATTGGAATTTCTTCAATGAATAAAAGGTATGTCGATTCTCTGGTTAGATAATTAATTTCATTAATTATTCTCGAAAGACATTCATTTACTCCGATAACTTTTCCTAAGTCTTGCTTGTTTGATATCTCTATGTACGTTTCTTGTATTAGACTTTCGGGTGAGTGATCGATGTATCGACCAAGTGAGATAAATTGAGGGGTTTGTTTTTGAAGTGAGAACATTCTTGTGATTGACGCTGTCTTTCCTGTCCCTGATTCTCCGCAAACCCAGATGCTGTAGTTTTTTATCTGGTTTGAAAGTTCGATGTCAGCTTCTCTCTCGATATAGTAATTCTCATACTTTGGTTCATATCGATCGAAAAGAGAATCTCTGCTAATTAGTCCTGTCCTGTTTGATGTGAGGAGGTCGGAGTGCTTGCAAAAGTCAAATAGATATTGATGGGAAAGTGAATCTGTAGACGTTGGTTTTGAAATTGACGAGTGGTCGGTGTTTGGAACTAATACTCTTTTGGAGAAGTATCTTGCAGCCGAAATTTTTGGTACAACTCTTTTTCTGGAAAATGGAATTTTGAATGGGGCTTTGTTTTCGTATGCTTCCATACCTGAGATATCAATCTGTTTGCTTTCTAGTAAGGTAAGAAATCGATCGTCTAAATCATCTAGTATGCTGCTTCCCCAGCTTAGTTCTTTGGCTAGTTTGTTGTTGAATAGTGAGGCTAGCCATCCTAGGCTATTTGATAACTTGGAGCCGTAGGACGGTGAGGCGTATAGGCAAAGGCCAATTTTTTTTCCGATGAATGCATCGGAATTGGCTTCAATAATATATCGTGCGATTATCCCTCCGGTACTATGCCCAACAAATATAATATTTGTTTTCTCTATTGGTGCGGGATGGTTGTTGTTGCATGTTCGAGATAGCGCGCTAAAAACCTCAGTTGCGCAATTTTTAATGCCGTAATCGTTGGATTTTATCGAGGTGTAAAATTCCGCAAGATAAATGCTGGGTTTATTGAATCGGGGGTCTGCTTTTAGCAAGTCAGGCCAAAACACTCCTTCGCTCGTCGTCCAGCATTTCTCTGAATTTGAAAACAATCCGTGTATGTAAATAAAAACCGTATTTGATGAGTTGTATTCATGCCAGCCGTTCAACCGTAGATCCCTTTTGTCGGACTCTTTATCAAGAGAGTTTAGCTGATTGAGTTTACGCCCAGTGAATCCTTCCGGGCGCAGTCTCTAATTAGCGCTAAAATATTTCCTCTAGCGCGAATTAGGGGGATGGTTTTAACCTACCAACTCAACGCCCCACCAGTCTGATACTCAATAACCCGAGTCTCAAAAAAGTTCTTCTCTTTGCGCAAGTCCATGATTTCGCTCATCCATGGGAAGGGGTTTTGCGCGCCGGGGAATTGCTCTTTTAAGCCGAGTTGGCTTAGGCGACGGTTGGCGATGAATTGCAGGTATTCTTCCATCATGCCAGCGTTCATGCCGAGTACGCCGCGGGGCATGGAGTCTTTGGCGTATTCAATTTCTAGCTGCATGCCTTCTACGATCATTTGGGTCACTTCGCCTTGGAATTTTTCGCTCCAGAGGTGTGGGTTTTCCAATTTGATTTGGTTGATCATGTCGATGCCGAAGTTGAGGTGCATGGACTCGTCACGAAGGATGTATTGGAACTGTTCGGCGACGCCGGTCATTTTGTTGCGACGACCCATAGACAGTATTTGGGTGAAGCCACAGTAGAAGAAGATGCCTTCTGTTACGGCGTAAAAGCCGATCAGGTTGCGGAGCAGTTCTTGGTCTGTTTCTGGGGTGCCAGTGTGGAAGTTGGGGTCGCCCAGGGCTTGGGTGTGCTGCAGGCTCCACGCGGCTTTTTTGGCGATGGAGGGCAGTTCACGGTACATATTGAAGACTTCGGCCTCGTCCATGCCCAGTGACTCTACGCAGTATTGGTAGGCGTGGGTGTGAATGGCTTCTTCAAAGGCTTGGCGCAATAGGTATTGGCGGCACTCTGGGTTGGTGATGTGGCGATATACCGCCAGTACCAAGTTGTTGGCAACCAGAGAGTCGGCGGTTGAGAAGTAACCCAGCGAGCGCATGATGATGCGGCGTTCGTCGTCGGTTAGGCCTTCTGGGTTTTTCCAGCAGGCGATGTCGGCGGTCATGTTAACTTCTTGCGGCATCCAGTGGTTGGCGCAGCCGTCGAGGTATTTCTGCCATGCCCAATCGTATTTAAAAGGAACGAGTTGGTTTAAGTCGAGGTGGCAGTTAATGATGCGCTTATCTTCTACGCGCAGGCGTGCGGCGCCCATTTCCAGTTCTTCTAAACCGGCGGCAACGTCTAGGTGTTCGATGGCGCTGTTAGCTTTGTCGAGCACGGATTGGTCGGCAACGCTGGCGGCATCTTCTTGGTTCATGCTGTCTAGTGCTGCGCTGACAACGGGTTCCGCGGCAGGCTCTTGGGGCTTGGCTGCTGACGCAGGTGCGGGTGCTTCGTCTTTGTCGAATTCGTCCCAACTTAGCATGGTAAAACCTCTGTATTCTTGGTGTGTTGGTGTTTGTTTGTAAACGCTAGGCGTTTATAAGCGCTCCCGTTCAAACTTGGGAGCGCTTAGTTGTGGCTACTGGCAAGCTTCGCAGTCTGGATCGTCCAGCGAGCAGGCCAAGGGTACGGGCGCTGCTTGTGGTTCTGCTGCAGACGCCGTGGCGGCGGCTTTGGGTGCGGCAGATTGCGATGACACCTTGTTCATTGAGCCTTGAGAAACCGTGGATTTCTCGGTGGAGCTGGCAGCAAGGGCGCGGAGGTAGTAAGTGGTTTTTAGGCCACGGTACCATGCCATGCGGTAGGTGATGTCCAGCTTTTTACCGGATGCGCCCGCTATGTAAAGGTTCAATGACTGGGCTTGGTCTAACCACTTTTGACGACGACTTGCAGCGTCTACCAGCCAGCGCGGCTCTACTTCAAACGCGGTGGCGTACAGTGCTTTTAGGTCGTCTGGTATGCGGTCAATTTTGTTTACCGAGCCTTCGTAGTATTTAAGGTCGTTGACCATGACCGCGTCCCAGAGGCCGCGTGCTTTAAGGTCTTTTACCAAGTAAGGGTTTACTACTGTGAACTCGCCAGACAGGTTAGATTTCACATACAGGTTTTGGTAAGTTGGTTCGATAGACTGCGACACACCTGTGATGTTAGCAATGGTGGCCGTTGGTGCAATCGCCATGACGTTTGAGTTGCGCATGCCCTGTGATTTAACCGTGGCGCGCAGGCCTGCCCAGTCTAAGGTTTCGCTGCGGTCTACTTCAATGTAATCCGCGCCGCGCTCTTCAGCCAAGATGCCAACAGAGTCGATGGGCAGAATGCCACGGCTCCACAATGAGCCTTCGTAGCTTTGGTAAGAACCGCGTTCCGCCGCGAGATCGCTTGAGGATTTAATGGCGTAGTAGCTGATGGCTTCCATTGAGCGGTCGGCAAATTCCACCGCTTCGTCAGACGAGTAGGGAATGTGCTGCTTGTACAGCGCGTCTTGGAAACCCATTAAACCAAGACCGACAGGGCGGTGCTTGAAGTTTGAGTTTTTAGCCTGGGGCACGCTGTAGTAGTTAATGTCGATGACATTGTCGAGCATACGCACCGCGGTCTTAACGGTTTTCTCTAATTTCACCAAGTCTAGGCCGCTGTCGCCGGTGTGTTGCGCGAGGTTGACCGAGCCGAGGTTACAGACGGCGATTTCATCTTTATTGGTGTTCAGCGTGATTTCTGTACACAGATTGGATGAGTGAACCACGCCAATGTGTTGCTGCGGGCTGCGCAGATTACATGGGTCTTTAAAGGTGATCCATGGGTGGCCTGTTTCAAACAGCATGGACAATATTTTGCGCCACAAGTCGCCGGCTTTTACGCGTTTGTAAAGTTTGACTTCACCTTTGCGGGTCAATTCTTCGTAGTGCTCAAAGCGTTCTTCGAAGGCCTTGCCGTACAGGTCGTGAAGATCTGGCACGTCGTTGGGCGAGAATAGCGTCCATTCACCGTCTTGGAATACCCGCTTCATGAATAAGTCAGGAATCCAGTTGGCGGTGTTCATGTCATGGGTGCGGCGGCGGTCGTCGCCGGTGTTTTTACGCAGCTCCAAGAATTCTTCAATATCGATGTGCCAGCTTTCTAAATAAGCACACACCGCGCCTTTGCGTTTACCACCTTGGTTTACCGCTACTGCGGTGTCGTTGACCACTTTTAGGAAAGGTACAACACCCTGTGATTTGCCGTTGGTGCCTTTAATGTAAGCGCCCAAACCGCGAACCGGTGTCCAGTCGTTACCCAAGCCGCCAGCAAATTTAGACAGCATGGCGTTGTCTTGAATCGCGCCGTATATGCCGTGCAGATCGTCGGGCACGGTGGTGAGGTAGCACGATGACAATTGTGGGCGCAGGGTGCCGGCATTGAATAAGGTCGGCGTTGAGCTCATGTAGTCGAAAGAGCTGAGCAAGTCGTAGAACTCAATAGCGCGGGCATTGCGGTCTTCTTCGTTCATTGCCAAACCCATGGCAACACGCATAAAGAAGATTTGCGGCAGCTCGATACGGACTTCATTGCTGTGAATAAAGTAGCGGTCGTACAGGGTTTGCAGGCCAAGGTAATGGAACTGCATGTCGCGCTCGGGTTTGATGGCTTCGCCCAGTGCGGCAACGTCGTATTCAGAGGCTAGGCGGGGATCTAGCAATTCCAGTTCAGCGCCTTTAGCTAAGTAGATAGGCAGCGCCTGTGGGTAGTAGATGCTCATGTCGTGCTGAGTTGCACTTTGCGCAATATTTAAAAAGCTCAGGGCTTCGGCGCGTAGTTTGTCTAGTAGTAGGCGCGCTGTCACCAGGCTGTAGTTGTGCTCTTTTTCAACCATGGCGCGGGCGGTGATTACCAGTGAGGTGTTGACCTCGTCTTCGGGTACACCGTTGTACAAGCTTTTTAGGGCTTCGTCTTGAACCGCTTGAGCAGAAACATCTTGTAAGCCTTCACAGGCTTCTTGAACGATGAATTCTAAGCGACCCAGATCCAGTGGCGACTCGCTGCCGTCAGCGTGTTTAACGCGAATGCTGGGGTGGATTTTTTCGCCAACAGGAGCGAGTTGGCTGCGTTCTTCAGCGCGGGCCGCGCGATACAAAACATAGCCACGGGCAATTTTATGCTCGCCGCTACGCATGAGCGCCAGCTCCACTTGGTCTTGAATTTCTTCAATGTGGATAGTGCCGCCAGACGGCATGCGACGCTTGAACGTGGCGCTGACTTGATCAGTTAATTTGGCAACCGTTTCATGTATGCGGGTAGATGCGGCGGCATTGCCACCCTCTACGGCTAAAAAGGCTTTGGTAATCGCGACGCTGATTTTGTCGTCGGTATACGGCACGACAGAACCATTGCGTTTAATAACCCGTAATTGTCCGGGCGCGGTGGCTTTGAGTTCTGCGTCGTTGTTGTTGTGCGGGGGAATCGTTGTGGCGCTGGTGCTGCTGTCTTGTTGGGTTTGCATGATATCTCCGGGCCCTTGCTGATGTTCTTTAACGTTTGTACGGCAGTCGTCCTGCGTTGCCTCTTATTGTCCCCGATGGCGAGGAGGAGGGCTTTGTATGGGGCTTCAACAACCTTGAAACATGGTTTCAGGTCGGATACATAGTCCGTTGTTATTTTACTAGGCTGAAACCCTATATATGGGGTTCGGTTGAAGTTGGGATACAAGATAATGCGGTTTGCTTGAATTCGCAAGTGTTAGATTTAGTGCGTTTTCTGTGGATAAAGTGTCGGTAACCGGTGCGTAAAAATGGTGCGGTGTTGGAGAGGCCCATGAGGCGTGGGTTTCAGCTTGGTTGTGGGTGGTGCTCTGCAGCTGGTGCCTGTGGGTAGACGGATTGTGAATAAAAACAGTTTTTTTATAGCGTAAAAATTTAGGTTAGATGAGGTTTTTACGCTTCGCGGCTGAAGGCGATTAGATGGTCTGCCTCTGTCGTGATTTGTACGGTTTCTTTAATGGCGTAATTGCGGTGGCTGGGAAGCAGGGCCTCTACTCGACTGCCGGTGGGTAGGCTTAAGGTGTAGAGCGTAGCGCTACCAGAAAAGACCTTTTTCTCCACGGTGGCGGAGATACCGCCGAAGTCACTCAATACGATGTCGTCAGGGCGTAATAATACATCTACTGGTGAGCCGGGTAGCCATGGGTAGGGGCGGTTGCCCATTAGGGTGCCAAGTTCGGTGGTGATGGTGTTGGTTTCAGTGCCGATCACGCCGGGGAGAAAACAGCCTTCGCCGATAAAGTCGGCCACGGTGCGATTGCTGGGTTCGTGGTAAAGGTTAAAGGGAATATCCCATTGTTGCAGTTGGCCACCGTGTAACAGCCCAACTTGATCACTAAAGGCAAAGGCTTCTTGTTGGTCGTGGGTAACTAAGATGGCGCTAATGTGAAGTTCTTTGAGAATGTCGCGCACTTCTAAGCTGAGGCGCTTGCGTAACTCGGCATCTAGGTTTGAAAAGGGCTCGTCTAGCAGCAAGAGGTCGGGGCTGGGGGCCAGGGCGCGGGCAAGTGCGACGCGCTGTTGTTGGCCGCCAGATAATTCATGGGGGTAGCGGTGCGCTACGTTACCAAGTTGGACTAAGTCTAATAGGCGTTTAGCAATGCTGTTTTGCTGGGCGCTGGGCTGCTTACGCAGACCAAAGCAAATATTGTCTTTAACGCTTAAGTGAGGAAAAAGTGCGTAGTCTTGAAAGACCATGCCGATATTACGCTGTTCTGGCGCGATAAGTAGATTGGGTTGGCTAAGGCAGTGGTCGCGCAGTGTGATGTTGCCGTGGGTGAGCGCTTGAAAGCCGGCGATGGCTCTCAGTATGGTGGTTTTTCCGCAACCGCTGGGGCCGAGTAAGCTACAGATGTCACCGTCGTTAACGTGGAAACTGACTTTGTCGACAACGATGTCGCTCTCGTATTGGCACTGGATTTCTTGAACTTGCAGCAATGTACGGGCCTTAGTAGTGAGGGCGTAATGGTAGCTCGCCATGGTAAGCAATATTGCGCTTAGCGTACATGCTAAAGCTTATCATTTATGTTTATTGTTGCGGTGATGGGCTAGGTTTTGTTGTGCTTGCTGGATGCAGGTATGAGTTGTGGGTTGGTTGGTTTGGCGTGAGTGGCAAGCCACGTTATCAGCGTAGCTTGCCGGGCTGCTGTTATGCCTCAGCTTGTTTGAGTAAAAATTCGAGCAGCGCTTTTTGAGCGTGCAGGCGATTTTCCGCTTCATCCCAAATGACGGTGTTGGGGTCATCCATTAACTCTGCGCTGATTTCTTCGCCGCGTTTGGCGGGTAGGCAGTGCATATAAAGGGCGTCGGGATTAGCGAGGTCCATGAGGGTGCGATTGATTTGATAGCCAGCAAGTTTGCGGCGGCGCTCTGCTTTTTCTTCTTCTTGGCCCATAGAGGCCCAAACGTCAGTCACTAGCAGGTCGGAGCCGCGGGCGGCGTCAACGGGATCGCGAACAATTTCAACGTGGTCGCCGGCGGCGGCAACAAGGTCGGCGCGGGGGTCAAAACCCTCTGGGCAGGCCACCATTAATTTAAAGTCGAGCATCACCGCAGCGTTTATATAGGACTGGCACATATTGTTGCCATCACCAACCCAAGCAACTTGTTTGCCTTTCATGCTGCCGCGATTTTCAACAAAGGTTTGTATGTCGGCAAGCAATTGGCAGGGGTGGTAGTCGTCGGTGAGTGCGTTAATAACGGGAACGCGAGAGTTGGCAGCAAAGCGTTCGATAATGTCGTGCTCAAAGGTACGAATCATCACAATGTCGCACATTGATGATATTACTTTGGCGCTGTCTTCTATGGGTTCGCCGCGACCTAACTGGGTGTCGCGTGACGATAAGAAAATAGCGTGGCCGCCCAAGTGCGCCATGCCCGCTTCAAATGAAATACGAGTGCGGGTAGAGGATTTCTCAAACACCATTCCCAAGACATAGTTAGGAAATTGAATGCTCGTTTTACGGGCTTTGTGTTCGGCTTTGAGTTCAATGGCACGCTGAATAAGTTGTTCCAGTTCGGCGGGGCTCAAATCCGTGAGAGTTAAAAAGTGTCGTAAGGCCATTCGGCTACCTTTGCTGCTGAACCGGCATTATGCCGCGCTGCTCTGTTCTGGCCACGCTAAAATAAGCGGGCAAAGAATAGAGAGCAATTCATCAATCTCTTGTTGGTTAATAATTAGGGGTGGTAATAAACGTACCACCCGCTCTGCTGTCACGTTAATGAGTAAGCCTTTGGCTAGTGCTTGTGAAACAAGGCCCGCGCAGGGTGTGTTCAGCTCTATACCAATCATTAAACCTTGGCCGCGCACTTCTTTTACATGCGGGGCACCGGCGAGTTGTTGTTTAAGGCCGGCTAGCAAATAGTGGCCGTTTTCCGCTATTTGTTCAATGGTGTTATTGCTAGTAAGCGTGTTGACCACGGCAAGGCTGGCGGCGCAAACCAGTGGGTTGCCGCCAAATGTAGAGCCGTGATTACCGGGTTGAAGCAATGAGGCGGCTTTACCGTGGGCGAGACAGGCGCCGATGGGCACGCCATTGCCAAGGCCTTTAGCTGTGGCTACCACATCCGGCATGATGTCGGTGTGCTGGTAGGCAAAATATTTGCCGGTTCTACCATTGCCGGTTTGCACTTCGTCTAGCATAAGTAGCCAGTCGTATCTGTCGCAAAGGGCGCGTAATTGCGCAAGGTATTCCGCTGGCAGGGTGTGTATGCCGCCTTCACCTTGAATGGGTTCAATTAAAATTGCAGAAACACTGTCGTTGTTATGGGCAATGGTTTCTAAGGCGGCAATATCGCCAAAGGGGGCGCGAATAAAACCGCGTACCAGTGGTTCGAAACCTGCTTGAATTTTGCGGTTACCCGAGGCCGTTAAGGTCGCTAAGGTACGGCCGTGAAAGGCTTGCTCCATTACGACAACGTGGGGAATCTCGATGTTGCGATTGTGGCCGTGTTTGCGGGCCAATTTAATCGCGGCTTCGTTGGCTTCGGCGCCAGAGTTAGAGAAAAACACATTGTCCATGCCGCTGACGCTGCACAGCGCCTCGGCGAGTGCCTGCTGTTTTTCCACCGAGTATAAATTGGATGTATGCAGCAATTGGCCAGCTTGTTGCTGAATGGCTTCGGTAACGGCGGGGTGGCTGTGCCCAAGCGCATTGACGCCGATGCCACTAATACTGTCGAGATAGCGCTTGCCTTCTGTATCGAACAGGCGAACACCCTCGCCCCGGGTAAACGATACCGGTAGACGTCCGTAGGTGTTCATTATAGCCGGCTGTGTCATCAACAGATCTCCATGCGCTGTGAATAGCACATCAAGGTGCGATAAACAGTGCAAAAAAACAGTACAAAGGATTTAAAACGCAAAAGGGCAGCCAGCGCTGCCCAGTCAGACCCTCAATAATATAAGGAACTAGGCCGAAATTCTAGGCCTAGGTGGTGGAAAAGCATCGATCTTCAGGTTTTTGGTGTCAGTATTAACTTACGGTGCAGGCCTTGTTATTCCAGCTTGAGTGAGTTGCTGTGTTCGTTTGCGCTGGGGGCGTAACAAATTAGTTGTTCCACACGGTTTGGTAGAGCGCCGATATTTGTTCGGCACTGGGTATGTGGGGGTTATTTGCTGGCGAACCTGAGTCCAGTGCTTGCTGGGTCATAATGGGGATGGCTTGCTGCCATTGGCTTTGATCAATGCCATAACTCGCCGGTGTTGGCACCTGTAAGTCTGAACACAGTTGGCGAAGGCCGGCAATTAATTTGTGATTGGCTTGTTCATCACTGTCGCTGGCGCTAGCAAACTGCATGGCACGTGCACAGGTGGCGTAACGCGCTGGCGCGCCGATGATTGACCACGCGGTAATATCCGGTAATAGCATGGCATTGCTCATGCCATGAGGCACATGGAATAAGCCACCAATAGGGCGGCTCATACCGTGAATGAGAGTAACCGAGGCATTAGAAAATGCAATTCCGCCTTGGGTGGCGGCCAGCATCATGGCTTCTCTGGCTACGCGATTGTCGGGTTCGTTGCAGGCGTTGCGCAAGTGTTTGGCGATGGCCGACATGGAGGCGAGTGCGAAGGTGTCAGCAAAGCTATTGGCGCGCCGGCTTACGTAAGCCTCTAATGAATGGCATAGGCTATCAAGGCCGGTATCAGCGGTTAAGCGTAGCGGCATGGTTATGGTCAGTTCAAAATCGACTAGGGCGGCAAGCGGCATTAAGCCCAGCCCCATGCACAGCATTTTTTCGTGGGTTTCGGTGTCGGTGACTACGGCGGCGCGGGTAGCTTCTGAGCCGGTGCCTGCGGTGGTGGGAATGGCAATGATCGGCAGGCCGTCATCCAGTGTGTGCGGCACTTTGTAATTGCGTAGTGGCTGGTCGCGAGTAGCCATGACCGCCATCATTTTGGCTGTATCAATTGTACTGCCGCCACCCAGAGCAACCACACAGTCATGTTGGTCTTGGTGCAATACTGCTAGGCCTTCGGTGATGGCGTCGGTGGTTGGGTCGGGAACCACGCCGGTAAAACTATTGTAGCTAAACCCTTGGTCCTTGAGTTGAGTCTCTAGCTCGCCTAGCCAACCGAGGCTGACGATAAAATCATCACTAACAAGTAAGGGTTTTTTAAGGCCGAGTTCGGTCAGTACCGCAGTTAAATTGCGGCTGGCGCCGGAGCCAATACGCAGTATTCGAGGCAGGTTGATATTCGCGGTCATGGTTGAACTCTCGTCATTTTTTATGGGGGTGATTTAATCTTGGTCAGGCGCTGAGTGCAAGTGAGTTGCCATCGTTGAGTGTGCGTTATTGAAAAGTTCGCACTTACCGGTAAGGCCAAAAGTGACGATATTGGATGATGTGCATTCGGTGTTTTCCACGCGAAAAATTGTATTCGGCAGCAAGGGACTTGCGGATGGTTGGTATCACTAGGCATATTAGCGATAATCACAGTTCTTATTTTTGAGTAAACATCTAATGGCTACATCTCCTCAGTTAGACCCCGTTAAGCTCGGCTTATTTGTTAGCCGCTTGGAGTCGGTGTGTGAGGAAATGGGCGCCGTATTGCAGCGTGCGGCTTTCTCACCAAACATCAAAGATCGCTTGGATTTCTCCTGCGCCATATTTGATGCAGCTGGCGATTTGTGCGCGCAGGCTGCACACATTCCCGTTCATTTGGGCAGCATGGCCTACGCCATGGCAGATATTGTCAGCGCCTATGAGTGGCGCGCTGGCGATATGGTGGTGGTGAACGATCCGTTTTTGGGCGGCACACATTTACCCGACGTTACCGTTATTGCGCCTTTTTTTGACGAGCAGAATGAGCTGTTGGCCTTTGTGGTTAACCGAGCTCATCATGCCGATATTGGTTCTAGCACTCCGGGTTCGATGCCATTGTCTCGGCATCTGGATGAAGAGGGTGTGGTGATTCCGCCTACTTGTTTGGTGCGTAACGGCGAGTTAAATGAGGCGCTGTTAACGGGTTGGTTTGGTGATGGTCAGCACGGCGACTTCATCGCTCAGGTCAGTGCTAATCGTACAGGCTTAACGCGATTGTCAGAGGTTATTGGCGCATTACCGGTGTTATTTTCTGAGGCCGTTGCCCAGCTGCAAGATTATGCAGAAAACATTGCTCGACGTCGTTTGGCTGAGTTGCCGCTAGGAACTTATCGATTTGTTGATTACATGGATGACGATGGTTTTGGTGGCGAAAAACTGCCAATTGCGGTGTGCATTAATTTAACTGAAGCCGGTGTCATCGTCGATTTTAGCGGCACGGCACCCCAGGTGGCGGGTAATATTAACTGTCCTTTGTCTGTTGCAGCGGCGGCGGTGTATTACGTTTTCCGTTGTTTAATGCCGGGAGAGGTTCCGGTTTGTATGGGGTTGTTTAGGCCAATTTCATTGTCTGCTCCAAAGGGTTCCCTGCTAAATGCTAATCGCCCTGCAGCGGTAGCCGCCGGTAATGTTGAGACCTCAATGAGAATTACTGACGTGGTTTTGGGTGCCTTGGCGCAGGCTATTCCTGAACGTATTCCCGCGGCGAGCCAGGGGACCATGAATAATATTGCGATGGGCGGGACAGTAAACACGCATGGTAAAAACGAGGCTTGGAATTATTATGAAACTATCGCGGGGGGGATGGGGGCGCATGCGCAGGGCAATGGCCTGAGTGCGGTGCAGAGCCATATGACAAACACCTTAAATACCCCTGTAGAGAGTTTGGAAATGCATTATCCACTGCGATTGCGTCGCTATGCTTTAAGAGAAGGCTCGGGAGGACGCGGAAAATATCAGGGTGGGTTGGGCGTGGTGCGTGAATTTGAGTTTTTAGCGCCAGCTCAATTCACCTTGCTAACAGAGCGCCGCTCACTTGCGCCGTGGGGGCTAGCAGGGGGTGGTGATGGACAGCCTGGGATGAACTATTTAAATGGTCGTTCGCTGCCAGCAAAGGTGAGTCAGCATGCCGCGATGGGCGATATACTCACCATTGAGACCCCGGGCGGGGGTGGTTGGGGTGAGGCTTAAACACGTGGGCATTACTTTTGCGATTGAAATTGCTAGAATGGCGCTAACATTCCCCGGATAAGCGCCCCGTGAATTAGGCCTTATCACCGTTATCCGACAGCAGGTGACCCATGGACACGATTGAAGCAATCAAGCAGCAAATTACAGCAAACCCAATTATTCTTTATATGAAGGGTTCTCCCAATCAACCACAGTGTGGATTTTCTGCAAGATCATCACAGGCATTGATGGAGTGTGGTGAGCGTTTTGCGTTTGTGGATGTTTTGTCTAACCCTGATATTCGCGCAAAGCTGCCAGAATTTGCTAATTGGCCAACTTTCCCACAATTATGGGTAGCCGGTGAATTGGTGGGTGGCTGCGATATTATTTGTGAAATGCACGAAAGCGGTGAGCTGAAAACTTTGGTTCAAGAAACCGCCACAGCACAGGCGAGTGCTGAGTAAGTTTTTAATCGCAATTCTTTATTTTGAAAGCCCAGTGTTTATAGCACTGGGCTTTTTTTTGTTCACCTTATACCCTCTCTGCTTTTCTAAAAATGAGCCTCTTGGCAGCCATACTCAGGTGTTCTTACCAGCGATTGACTGTTATGGCGTAGCAAGGTTGGTGCTGTAGTCAATGGTCTACATTGGGCGCCGTGCTAATGTTCACTCAATATTGATGGAGAGTGAAACAATGAACCCAACCTTGAAACTGTGGCAGAAAATGGCTGCGTATCCTGCTGGTCGACAGTTATTTTCTAAGGGCGTATGTCTTAAAGCGCCTTACTTTGGCACGATTAAGCCGGTGTTTGAAGAGCTGGATACGGGGCGTGCTGTGGTGCGAATTAAAGAGCGCCGCGCCCTGCATAATCATATTCGCAGTGTTCATGCGATCGCCTTATGTAACTTGGCTGAAGTGGCCGGAGGCGTTGTATGCGAGGCATCAATGCCTGCGGGTATGCGTTGGATTCCTGCTGGTATGACTGTGCGCTATTTGGGGAGTGCAAAGGGCGTGTTGCGGGGTTACGCGACGATGCGCGATATTGTTGTGGGTGAAAAAGGCCTGGTGCCGGTAACGGTAGAGGTAAAAAATACGGCGGGTGATGTGGTATTTGATGCCGAAATCTCTATGCATATATCGCCCAAAAAATAGAGGGCCTAAGGTTTAGCCTTGTAACGGTTGAGCGAGTATCCACAGCCCCGCACCTGTAAAAATCACCATAAGTAGTAACATGGGTAGCTGGCTGATACTCGCTTGTTTAGCGTTTGAAAAACTGCGTAGTGCTTCGGCATGGGCTAAAAAAACACTGGCCACATGGCCGATCAAAATGAGCCATACTTGGCTGTTCCAGATAAACCCCATGTCCGGCAAAATTGGAATTCTTCCGCTAATGGCCGTGCCAAATAGATCCCATCCCCAGCCAAAGGGGTCTGAAAATAATCCGCGTAGTTTAAAACCTTGGCTAAGCACTAAGGTGTAGTAATGGGTGATGTGGTAAACCAATGCAATGGGTAGCAAGCTATAACCAAAACGCAGTGATAGTTCAGTAACAGATAATGAGCTACGCGTTAGTTTTTTGCCAAGCCAAAGAAAAAATAAAAATAAACCTAAGTAAAGAAAGGGCGATAGTAAAAGGCACAGCGTTTCAAATGCGATATACCAAGGGCGTAGCATGACGTAAGCGTATATTGGGTGTTGCCCGAGTAGGGGTTCTAAAATATGAAAAGGATCTTTCCAGAAAAGGTTAAACCACAAGCTGGTTTCGCGAAGGCCATCGTAAGCGGTAGATGACAACATAAATAATAAAAAAATAAGTAAGCTGCGATGCTCAATGCGCTGATGAAGTAGGCCGCTAAATGGCATGCGTAATGCGAGTTGTTGTGTGGTATGGCAGTGATGTATGGGCGCCATTTTAGCAATGAGTCTTAACATAACCGAGAATAACTCACCGTAGCGAAACCATGCTTTAGCGCCGATCAAATAAATGCAGCTGATATTTAAAATGGTGTAAGCAATTAAAATAAGTGAGAGCGAAAAGGGCTTGGTATTGCCAAATAATTCAAGGCAAATAAATCCCATGTATAGCCATACCGCTGGCCAATAGGCGAGCTGGTTGGGGTAGTCGTAACGGCCACGATTAAAATTACGCGCCTTAATGGCCAGCAATTTCCACGGGTTAAGGTAATGATACCAATTGCCGAATATAGCGCTGAGATAGCATGCGCCAAGCGCAAAACTAATCCAAAAAAAGGTCATATTAAAATTGCGGTAGCGATCTTGGCTGCCAATAATGCCGCTGATGATGGCTAGGCAAAAACACAAGGCGAGTAGGACTTGCAGTATTGTGAGTAATTTTAAACGCTGGATAATTCGACGCAGGCGGTGAGTCGCGATGAGTATTTGCCGGTGGGGGCGGTTTGCATTATCGGCGCTGTAGAAAAAACCTAAAATTAAAAATGATAAAATGAGTGCGGCCATCGCCCCATAAATATACATCCAATAGGGCATGGGTAATTTATAAGGCTCGCCAAAGGAATGGCCAAGAGCATAAGAAGGCAGTGTGCAAAGCCCCGTGGCGAGCGCTTGAATTTTATAGCGCATTAGCGCGGATAAACCTCAATGGTGCCAAGTTGGACTTCGCTAACATGCACTTCTAAGGCAAACCGGCCTACCTGTGTTGCGGTAAACGTCACATTTTCTTTTACGCCTGCGCTTAGCTCAATATGCATTTCTACGCCGTGAATATGAACGGCGGCGTCTTTGTCGCTCACAAAACCCAGTTGGGCAACATCACCTAGTTTGAGCTTGATGACCTGCGGCTCTGGAATACTGCCGCTGAGAATAGCAAAGTAATACGCTGTGGTGGTGGCCGTATTACTCCCGTCTGTTGGTGTGGTCATTTTGGGTTTCATCACCAGCCAAAGGCCGGTGAGTATGAAAACCGCACAGAGTAAAAAAATCAGCTTTTGACGCATTTATTCATTTCCGTTGCGGTAGTAGGCGCGCTCCCACATTTGTACATAGCCTTCTGCTGAATTGTATAGGGCATCTAGGGCTTCTTTGCCACCTTCAAGACGCACTTCTTCAACAAAGTCTGCGACTAAACCGTAATGAGACATGCCGGTTTCATCAATATGCCAGTATTTACCGCTTTCTGGTATTAAGAGCATTTCTACATTAACCGGTGAAATGTCGTCAAACTGTGAGCCCCAATCGTCGCCGCTAAATATGGTAAACGGATATTGGACAGGGTCTGAGTCGCCGCCACGTGGACCGGGGTGGCCGCCAAAGCCGTTAGCGTCGGCGCCGTAACCAAGAGCCAAAAGATGATCTTCGTCGTTAATGCCGGCTTTATCGCGCCAGAATTTTAATTTCTCTAAAAATTCTTTGTGCTTAATACCGTTGCCTTTATATGGGTAAATTATGCCACCGTTTTTCAACATCCGAGCTACTTGGTCGCTGGTTAAACCGCCGTGAGCATCGTGACCAGATGAAAGCGGATAACTAGGAACCTGCTCATCGGCAATATCCAGCATAATATCTTTGCTGTGATAGGCCGCGTGGTCTATGTCGATAACCATGCCCCGCTGCATTATGGCGCGCAGTGCATATTCGCCAAGGTCGGTGACTGTGCGGGCATTACAACGCAGGCCAGCGGGATAAAGTGGCGTTACACCTTGGGTGGCATCTAATATTATTTGGGTGAGAGGGTCACTGCCGGTGCCAGGAATAGCTGTTGTCATTTCCTGACCGGGGGTGCGAACAGAGGGTTCGTCTTCTGGGTAGTCACGGCATTCAGTGGTCGTCCAAAATGCGCCAGTATCCAAAAAGTTGAGGAAGTTAATCACATCGCCGCTGAAAATACCGGCACCGCCCAGAGAGCTGTCAATGTCATGGAAGGGATAGACATGACGAACACCAAGCTCCCAAAGGCGATCAATTTCGGCGTCAATTTGAGCTTCGTCACATTGGCGTACTTCGTTGCCACCGGGTAGCATGGTTACCCCGCAGTTAAATACTTGAGCAACTTCAACACCAAGAATAACCGCCATTTTGCCATCATTAATTACTTCGCGGGCTTCTTGAGGGCTCTCAACGATACGATACCAGCCTTCTCCCGGACCGCCAGATTGTGCGTCCACGTAGTCTTGTACGTCGTACAGGTATTCAAGTTGTTTTACGGCAACGCTCATATCGTCGCAGTCTGCAGTGGCGTTGGTCGCCAATACTTTCCCTACATTACAGAGTGCCGCAATGTTTGTTCCGTGGTTCACCATTAGGCGTAAACCAGATAGATAGGCGCGCTCTACCCATTTGTAATACATCACTTGGTGGGTCAGGTAGTCTCGGCGTGGCCAGTCAACAAAAGTGGGCCATCCTTCTGTTTCATGGGTGTCGGTTGGGTTGCCGCTAATTACATTGTTGCCGTCAGTAATCCCGTTAGGGCCGTGTATTTCGTCACAGTTTTCAAGGGCGTGGTCTACCCCAAAACGGTGAATAACCTCGCCGTAAAACACCCCGCCAGCAGAGGGGCCAACATCACCGGCGTAAGACATCTCACTAGACATCCCCATGTGGGTATGAACATCGGCAAAGCCAATCAGCGGCTTATCTATCCCGTTACCTTTAAACGTTTCACCAGAAATTGCCGTCGGCATTTCTGGGTAGTCTGTACAGTTAGTGGTTGCCGTGAATTTGAATTGACCACTTGGATCGCTAGTATCGTCGCTGGTGACTAATTGGCCGCTCTCGTTAACCAGTATGGCTTGGGAGGTGCTTTCTGAAACAATGGTAAATGCTTCGCTGTCTTCTACTGTATCAATAGTCCAAATCGCGTCATCGCTCGCGGTGGTCTCGCCACTAACACTACCATCAGCAGCGGTAAGTAATTTTTGATCAGCAGTGTAAAAGAGGTATTTGCCTAGCGTGGCGGGCTGCATAAACAAGGGGGCAGCTTCATCACTTGAGTCTACGCTAGCTGTGAAGGTGCCGTCAGATGCCGCCACTGTGTACATTTCAGTGTCTGCTGACTGCAGGGCGTAGCAACCGTTCGCCATGTCATAGCGGGTAATGGGCGTATCAGTGACGGGGGTTGGGTTTCCGCCGCCATTTCCTGAGCTTGATGAGCTTGAGCCACCACAGGCGACGAGTGTTGAAGAGCATAGAATTAGGGCTAATAGCTGGAATTTCATTCATTCACCTGCCGTCTGGAATGTTGGGTGATGTGTGGGCGTATTCAATGAGGTGACATGACTTAAAATCGGCCTCTGAAGAGTTAGAGGGCGGGTATTAAGTCGTCATCGTTACGCTATCACGCTAATACACAGATGCCGCCATGTGTAACGAGTTAGTAATAGTCCTATAACCTGCCGCTAAAATGCAAGGCCTAAATGCACGATTTAAAAATTCGTGCCATTGTGTTTAGGCGTGCTTGTGGGTGTAGTAACTGTAAAATTCAGGCGCGTTGCCAATAAGTTGCTGAGTTTACTTACCGCTGATGTGGGTAAACTTAACGACTCTAGTATGGCTTTCAGTTGAGGGGGAGTGAACAGGCTAGGGGGGGAGTAGGGGGCTTACTTTATGCGTAAATGATTGACAGTTTAAAAGCCGCCTGCCACTATTTTCTGTACATAATAATGGTGGTGTTAGAGGCAAATATGCGAAAAAATATGCGGTTCCTTTTGATTGTTTTCGGAGTCTTAGCTTTCGCATTTATAGTGCGTGTCACGATTCAAAATAGCCAAGTGCCAGAGCTGGGGGTAAAAGACGGTAAGCTGACAGAGATAAGCAGCAAACCGAATAATGTATCAACCCAAACCGACGACCCCGATAAAAAAGTCGCCACGCTGCCATTTAAGTCTTCAAAGAAAAGCACCATGACCGCATTAAAACAAGCCGTTGCCAGCTATGGAAATGGCAAAATAGAGGCCGAGGACGCGGACTATTTATACGTGGTGTTTACCACTTCTTTGATGCATTATCACGATGACGTAGAGTTTTGGCTCGATGAAAAAGCTCAGCGTGTTCACTATCGCTCATCAAGCCGTGCAGGGTATTCTGACATGGGACTAAACCGACAGCGCTATAACGACATCGCCGCTTTGTATGAGGCGATTGAATAAACTTTTCACACATAGGTGTTAGTAGCGATCCAATCGAGAGTTGTGATACTACCCAGTAAAAACTGTATTAATCGAACTGAAACTCCGGCCACGCTTAATGGATGAGCTGCCGGAGATTACTACGGATATTTTAAGGGTTTGTTTTGGTTTCCCGGAGAGGGAGAATTGTGAGAAATGCCCAGAAACTGTTGAGTATTTTAAGCGGGCAATAAAAAACCCCAAGTCTTGCGACTTGGGGTTTGATACTTGGTGGGCCGGCGTCACTTTAACTTAATTGTTAACTTGTTGTTTTATATTGATAATAAAATATTGGTATTTATATGTACCCCCGTTTATTGGCGTCGATAGTAAATTTCTTTGAGATATTCACGGCTTCTTATTACCCAGCGGGCCGTTTACCTAAGATGTTATTTGTAATAAGAATAGAAAATATCAAAAACAGTCCATCATCTCATCTTGCTCTACTGTATCGTGAGAAACGACGGCATCGCTGAGGTCAATCTTTCCAGCAAGCAGGTAGCTTAAGTGTTGATCGAAAGATCGTTTATTTGGGTGTAAAGCAATGGGAAGGTACACATTTACGTCCTTGGTCTGTCCAATGCGATATACACGATCTGTAGCTTGGGCTTCTTTCGCTGGATTCCAATGACGCTCTAAATGGATGACGTTATTAGCTCCAACTACTGTCAAGCCGACACCTGCGGCGACTGGAGACATGACGATTACACCGAATCCAGGTTTGTTTTGGAATGTATCAATAATTCCTTTGCGGGTTTGGCTGGGGTCGCGTAATGATACGGCCGCAGTATCGCCATTTATGATCTCCACAGGAATACCAAACACTGTCTGAACAAGTGCGACCAGATAGGCTTGAACAGACTTCGATATAGCAAATACAAGCGCTTTTTCATTGCGGCCTTGGATAGCGCTTAAAATTTTAAGGAGTGATTGAATTTTGACAGATTCTTCAGCCTGTTTGACTAGCTCCTGTTTGCTTCTTGGAATAGTTTCTTTAGCTGCAATACTGGGATCTATACTTGCTAGCTTCATCTGATGGAGACTGGATAATACAATGGAGCGTTTGTCACTAGTTTGTGCGGCATTTACTTGGTCGATAATATTATCGTAGAAAGCAAGCTGTCTTCCCGTCATCATACCTTCGAGCTCTTGAAGGTATACGCCTTCCTCAGAATTTGTGTCACCGGTATAAATTAGCTTACTGGGTAGTCCATCGAGCTTTTCAGCTTTTGTTCGTCGTAGCATAATGTCACCAACTTGCTCCCTGAGCTGGCGGCCTATTTTTGCTTTTATCTCACGCACAGCGTCAATATTTTCGGAAGACGTGATAGGGGCTATGTATTTATTCCTAAAATCTTGCCAAGACCCCAATAGTCCCGGTACAGAAGTGTCCATAATGCACCAAAAGTCTTTAAGAGAGTTCTCTACTGGCGTGCCTGTTGCGAGTAGTTTGAAGTCAGCCTTAAGTGCTTTCGCTGCAATCGTCGCCATAGAATTTGGGTTTTTGATGTTTTGTGCTTCATCAAAAGTGGCAATTGACCAGTCAACTCGGCTCAGTGAAAACTGGTAATCCCTGAGCGTTTGGTAAGTTGTTAATACGAGCCGTCCGGGGACGTCAAGGCGATCAACACCGTAATGGCTGCCAATCTTTAGGGCGTAGCGAATTTTCTCATCGCCGGCAATTAATTCTTCATCACCGAATGATTGCTGTGTTTCCCGTCCAGCACCCTTAATACGAAATCGATTTAGGTCTACGCTTGATTGCAGAGTGACAATGTCTTTGAAGGGAGATTTAATGAAGGTTTGCTCTACTTCAGCAACCCAATTTTCTAATAAGCTTAATGGCGCAACTATGAGATATGGTTTTCCAGCTTTACCAGATTTTTTTATTCGGTAAATCCATTCTGAGATACCTACTAATGCCATGTAGGTTTTACCTAACCCCATATCATCTGCTAGAAGAGCTCCGCTTGCTGTTTCACTTTGTCTTGATGATTCGAGGTGAGCAAGGAGCCACTGTATTCCTTCTTCTTGGTGCGGATATGGATCACGCTTTAAGTTGTCTCGGACGAAAGATTGGGAGGTTATATCTAGTTGTCTTGATACTGATGATTGAGAAAAATCTGCTTCGTCATCATTTTTTTTGATAGATACAACAGCTTTATCAAGTGACAGCCCGTGGTCATCTTCAGCTTCATCGTTAGTGATGCCTTGATGAGCATGTTCTTTAAGTCTGCTTTTTGCTACATCGAGCGTAGAAGACACACTCTCGGAATTACTTATGTCATATTTTTTACCTTCGAACTCAACAGCATCAGAAGAAGTTTTTTTAGCATTTTCAATTATTTCCTCAATCTCAATAATTTTCTCTGACGAATCTAAATGACTTGTGATTAGATTGAACGGTTCAACTTCACGGAGTGATGTTGCAAACCAGTCTGTAGATGACTGCTCTACTTCACCGAAATAATGATGCTCGTATCGCTCCGCACCATCAACTCGTAAAGAAAATCCAGTGTCTAAATCAATCAAAGCGGCATCTAGATAAGCAGTAGGCGTTTTTAAAAACTGCTGAATTTGATCTTTGGGTATACGCTTTTGAGTTAATATCTCTTCTGCCGCATTAATCCTATCTTCATCTAGTAGGACGAACTTGTTTTTAACACGGAGTATCGCGTGCTTATCTGAGCCCCTGAACTGGCCGAGGCGAGCTCTAACGTCATCAGGGTTAACCCCTTCACCAAATGAGGGGGTAAGTAATAGATCTCCATTGCTAAGAAGGTCCATCGAGACACCTATCGATTCGGGATGAACAATGTCGATGTTTTTGAACTGCGCAAGATCAATAGGCATTCCTGCTTTTGCAGCAGTTTGTAGCTCAAATATAAGCCAATTGTTTTCAAATTCTGTTCTTTCTTCAGGGGGGAGTTGTTGATGCTTTTTGAGGTGCTCTAACGCTAACCAGTCAGCCGTACTCATTCTGAATAGTTCGGATTCGCTTAGCTTCAGAAATGGCCCTTGTATTTGATAGCGGGTAACGGTGGACCCGTCTGGTAGAAGAAGATCTAGCTCCACTGAAAAGTTAGCCCGTGAAGAGTTGCCTTCAATACGTGCTTGGTATTTACCAGAGTAAAGTGGAGGTAATTCAAACAACAACGCAAATTGATCGTCTTGCTCGGTAATAAATCGTGAGTAGACCAATATGCCATTTCGAAAACGTTCTGCCATTCCTTGTTCTTCAAGACCTTTTAGGTAGGTATATTGCATACCAAAGAGTGGGTCTTGTAGTGCGTAGTCTTCCGGGGAGTTTACAATAGACTCTTCAAAAACGAAGGCAACCCCTTCAAAGGGGTCTATCTTCCAGCTCAGCTTTGGTTCTGCGTCGTTCGACCTAAACCGCTTGATAAAGTCCTTTAGAGCCATTGCTTAGTATCCGTATTTTTGATGGAAGCTGCGACTTTCTTGAACGGTCATCAGCTTTGAATTATCGATATCAAGCCCAACAGTTCTCATATAGTTAATTGCTTTTCCTCGCCAGTTACCGGGTTTGTCATGAACATATTGTTGAGCACCCTCATCATTCATATACTCTGACATATATAGCTCGAATGGCTCTTTTCTTATCTGGCTGTCTCGAAATTTGGTGAACCCATAATTAGTTAATTTAAATCTACTTGGCAGTCGGTCAAGCAGAGTTAATTTAAAGCTGTGGCTGCCTTCAATCATGTGCACTTTTGATTGTAAGTTTAGGTAAATCATTGATGTTTGGCCGCTGTGTACTTCTGCGTAAGATGGAAGCTCGCTAGCGTTGTAATGCTTACGAAGGTACTGCGTGGCCCAGCTACTGAGGAAAAGACGGGTTTCTGATACAGCCCCTTGGTCAAGTAGTCCTTCCATAAACTTCCGCCGAGGTTTAAACATATTGATCATGTCTTGATTTCCAGAGTCAATGGCGCTTTGTTCAAGGATCTTGAGGAATAAGGCTAAGTCTAATTTACTGAGCCAACCACGAACCTTTGCTATCTGGTTTTCGTCTAAAAATGCCCACCATCTGCGATATTTTTCATTTGTTTTTGGTACCCGTGGGTCACCTGCGATGTCGAGTACTATACTTTGCCATCGATCACTAACTGAGTTGCCACTTCGATCAATAAGAATCCTAAGGAATTCGTGGCCGAGTAAGCCTTCGCCATCCGCCTGTGGTGAAAGTTTAACATCAGGTTTTACAATTTCGCTAAGAATAGCGTGGTCATCTCCTACTGGAATGATTCGAAGTGTTTCAAGGTAGTAGTGGTAGTTGCAAATAGTAGCGAAACGAGAACTTGCGAGTGGCGTAAGATCTAATCGAGCGAAAGCATCGTCTAAATCAATGCCATTGTCGATTGCGAACTGGACAACATTAGCCGCTCCATTAGCTGAAAATAATGTGTTTGCGTGGGTAGAAAATGTAGAGAACTCATCGTTGCTATCGGAAGTCTTAAACTTATCTAATTGAGACTTTATAAAGCCGCTCAATAACCTCAAATTATCTGATGAGAAGGCGTCATCAAAAAAATTGAAAAAAGCATGAATTAGCTGCAGTAGAGTCAATCTACTAAGGTACTTGCGTGAAGCCTTTAGTGCATCGAGGAGTGCGGTTGATATAGATACAGATTTTGCGAAATTTTGATTTGACGCAAGTAGGTAGGTGAATGCGCGTGCATCAATTGGTGTACTAAGAGCTTCTACCAAGCCTACGCTGGAACCTTGTTGAACAACTGATCGTAAGTATTGGCAGCGACGGGTAAATTTTTCTGAGTTTGTTCCGGCACGTTTAACAAGCGACTTCATTTTTCGTTCATTTTGCCGGAATGCCTCGAAACTCGACGTTTTCCAGTCTGGAAGGGTAAATGACAGTTCATTTGGAAGGCTAGCCATCAGAGCCCTGCCTTCATATCTTCGAACTCTGTGAGATTGGGTCGTCGAATAGTAAAGCGAACATCAATACGGCGATTTTTTGCGCGGCTTTCCCTTGTTGGGGGGATGCCAACAGTGCTCTCTTCTGGTCGAGTTTCTGCATAACCACTCACTGAAAAAAGTTTGTCGCCAATGTGATTCTCTAATTGATCTAGCTTCTTTTCGTCGGCTAGCCCTTCGTCCCAAAATCGCCAGACTGATATTGCTCTATTTGCCGAAAGCCCCCAGTTACCTAATGGACAAAGTCGCTTAGGGCAATGAAGCTCATCAGTATGCCCTTCAACAAATACTGTGTCGAGTTGCTCCCAGCGCTTGTCTTTCCTAATCGACTCGCCCAATACTTCACCAATTTTAAGTATATTTTTACGGATATTTGGATTTCTGGGTAGTGTGAAGCGGCCTTGATCAAATGAAATCACATCTTCTGGTATCCGAATCACGGTGTGATTCTCTCCGACTGTGACCTCTATATTCGCAATTTTAAGTTCAGTGACGATTTCTTCAATAATAGTTCGCCTTACTGCGTCTGCTTTTTTGTAATCTTTAATTGCATCGTTAACTTGCTCGTTTTTATCTTGTAGCTGCAGTATTAAGGCCATTGATGCCAGAATAAAAATAACCAATAACCCTGCCATGATGTCAGAGAAAGACACCCAGTATGGGTTATCTTCCTCGAGGTGAGTATTGTTCTGGCTTGTTCTAGAAAATCCCATCGCAAGCTCTCCTTCAAGCGTCTAGCTTGCTTTCCATTTCATCCACAATACTACTTAGAGTTTGTACTGCTCGAGTCATTTCTCCGGTATATTGCGCGGTTTGATTATTCCAATGGTTGAGTCGTTCTGTTGTCTGCGCTTGAACCTGAGATGAATATTCATTAAGTAGATGGCTAACTTGGCTTTCTAATTTATCGACGTGTTCGTGTAGGCTTGTTCCTAGCTCGTTAAAATGTTGGCCGACTGATTTTAGGCCTAAATCTGCGAACTCTGCTGTCCTCTGTAACTTATTGCTCACTTCCTCCACTGATAACAGCAACTTACTAATATTCTCTTGGACTTTTTGGCTCTCTTCAAAGGTTTTACGGTTTTCACTTGTTGTGCGCTCTAACGAGTCAGATAGATGCTCTACACCCTCTTTCATCGCCGAATTGGCTTCTTTTGTGTTTTGTGAAAGTACGCCTAATTGATTGGACGCCCCCTGAATTTCCCCTGAGATTGACTTCATTGAGTTTGTGGCAAGAGTGTGACTATCCATAAGCTGCTGAAACCTAGATAGGAGCGCGTCAATACTTGCAGAAATTTTAGAGTATTGAACATCATGTCCCTCAACGATTTGTCCTAACTTTTCACTCAGTGCTGATTGAGAATGATCAACTTTTCGTATTTGTTCGTTAATTAAAAGCTGGCGGTTATCGTCTTTCTCTTGTTGGACTTCAAGCTGGCTAGCTAGCTTGCTTTGCATATTCTCAAGTGCGGAATCGTTCTGCTTAGAAATATTGCCAACATGCTCATCCAGCTTGCCAAGGAAACCGTCCATGCCCTGAGTCATATTCTGGGCGGCATTGCCAAGTTGCTCAGTTGCCCCGTCAATCAACTTTTGATGCTGAGAGCCCATATCCCCCATTCCCGACATGTATTTGTCGAGCAGTGAACCAAGTGCTTTTTCTGATCCACTATTAGCATTGTTAACAAGCTGCTCTATAGCTGGGGCCAATACTTTATGTAGGCTGTCTTGTATGCCTTGCTGAATGGCCGCGGAGCTTTCGCGAACTGCCTCCTGGAGCCGGTTGCCAATTTTCTCATCTAACTCGGCTAGGCGCTCATTGCTTTGACGGCTGAACTCTTCGATATGAGACAGGCTTTGCTCAGCGGTAATACGGGGATAGAGATAATCAATCTTATTCTGAAAAGCAGATATGGCATTGCGGATATTGCGTTCAAATGACTTTTCTATGAAGTTAAATAAAACACTGAAAAAGATGCCCCATACAGAGGTCATAAAGGCAATCGACGCGCCACCTATCATGCCAAATATGCCCTTGGTTAATTCGCTCGAGCTGGCCGTTTCCGAGCTTGATACACCTAATTTATCTAACCCCATTTGCAACCCCGCAAAGGTTCCTATAACCCCAATCGCGGTTAAAAAGCCTGGTACGGCTGCAATAAGGCGATTCTCGGTAAGTCCTTTTGCTAGGGTATGCGTATTAAAGAAATGTGCAGCGTCAATAGTGTTACATAAACGATTGGACTTATTCACTTCTACAAGTGATTCATTGAATTCTTGCCAAAGTTGCCGGTAAGTTTTGTGTTCCTTCGCGCGGTTAGTAATATCTTGCCGTTGTGTTAAGAGCTCTTCTGCCTTTAAATCTTTGACTAGGCGACTGTAGAAACCAAGTTGTTTTCTTGCGCGGAAATAGCTGGTAATAGTCAGTACAAGAAAAATCAGAAAAATTGTGAATAGGGCGGCAACCAAAAAAGCACTGAAACCGTCGGGCGTCCTGAAATCACCCTGAGCAATTAATGCTAAGTCAGGTATAAGGCTGGATACATCTAATACTTGGTTGCTCATTGCTTAATTGCCTCTATTTCGTCCATGGTTTGCCATTCGCGCGCACTTACAATGCCCCAATTTCCGTTACTGTTGGGGCGTCGCCATTTGGCAGTTGGCATTTTTTGAAGGTATTTGAGTGCTTCGGAAAAACTGTTGAATCGAACTTCGTTACCTTTCTCGCCAACAGTGAACGTGCCAGATCGATTACAGGTCGGGGAAAAGAAAGAGCCATCTTTGGCAACAGGTACCATGGTACTGTGATTGGACGAGAAATGCTTCTTAGCGAGAGATGTAGAAGGCGGTATGTCTACCGGTGCATTTTTGATCTCTGCACCTAGCTGTATGGCTATGGCATGGGTGGCGTCGTCGTCGTCGAGATCAACCCACGTTACAGCCCCGTTCTTGTGTCGGTAATCTACTGGTTGCTTAAGCTTATTTGCTTGGCTTAGTTCCCACGCATAACGCCATTTATAGTCGGCTTGCTCATAAATGCTTGGCCCAACGTGGTGTTTATGAAAAAACTGGCCAATTTCGGCGTTACTGTATGGGCCAGACACACTATCTAGATGAGCAATGCCTTTTACTTGGCCGCTACCTTTTTGTATTAAGGCGAAAGGGCCGCGGTGAGTTGCTCTGGTTGAACGCATTTCCCAGGTTTTTTCACCGGTGAGTATTTTCTCGATCCATGGGCTGTCAATAATGAGTGCCTTCCTTACGATCACGGGCTTTCCTTATGTTGATTTTCTAGATCACTGGCAAAGCTGAGCTTATATGTTAGTTGTCGAATGCTCAAGAGGCATTATGAGTGAGCCTTTAACTTTCGTTATATGCCCGCTCGACTAGCGGTCTCGCTTTTTCCCAATCTTCAGCAGTGCGTACATTGATTTCTAGATTGCCAGTACCCCAGTGACCGATGTTGGTAACATCGCGGCTAAATTCGTTTTCTTCTCCAAGCTCGCCGGGGAGTTTTAGGTATATCTGCAGGCGGGCATCTTTGCCGGATTGCATCAAAATGGTGACGAAGTTACGTATGCGTTTAAAGGCGGTGTAGAGCTTTAATTCGGTTTGCTGTACTTCGTCGCCGAGTTGGTCGATGTAGTGGCAGACGGTTTGATAGAGTGCGAGTAATTCCGGCGGAGCTTCGCTTAGTCGTTCTTGCTGGGTTTTGTCTCTGCTACTTGTTTTGGGGGTTGGTGTTAAAATGGTTTTTTGTGGCGTAGCGGTTGGGTGTTGAGCAGTTTGCGCATTGATGAGCTCTAGTAAGAGCAGTTCGTCGCCAAAGTAGCGGTAGCGCATGAGTTCTACGTTGCGGTTAATCTGTTGTACGGCGTGTTCGTCGTAGCGGTTAAAGTCAGAGGCGATGCAGATGAGTCGCGTGCCGTTCCATTCAATATTGGCGGCCTCTTTTTTGCCGATTTTTTCCATGACCAACCATTTAAATTCGGCTTGGTGGTCTAGCAGCCAGTCTAGGTAGAACAGGCCTTGGTTTATTACGTTCTCGTTGCTGTGGCGTTTGTATTCCACAATAACGGGACAGTTGTTTTCGTCTAGGCCCAGTGAGTCGATGCGGCCTTTATGAGTTTTGCCGGTGCTGTATTCTGATGCCAAGTAGCGCACGCCCAGCAGCACATCCATGTTTTTTTCAATATGCTCTTGCAGGTGTTTTTCTAGCTTGGCGACTTTGCCCGGCAGCTCTACGGCGGCTTGCCCTGATAATTGAAAGAGTTTGATGTCGCTCATGCCTTGGTCTTCCTTGTGGCGGGTTTCTTTGTTCGGGTTTTTTTCGTGGTGGCCGCAGCCCGCTCGGCTTTAATGCGCTCAAGTAAAGCCTCGGCGGAGTTTTCGCCGCTGATCAGTTCGGGGTTTTCCTCACGCCACTGCGCGGTGAGTTCGCCCCTGAACGCTTTGGCGAGGATGGACTGGGTGAGTTGATTAACGCGGGCTTGGGCGTTTTTGACCTGTTGTTCGATTTGGTCAGCGTAGGCGAAGAGCTGGTCTACGCGGCGGACTATTTCGGTTTGTTCTGCTAGAGGGGCTAATGGGAATACTAGTGCTTCAACATCGGCCACCCTTAAATGTTTTACTCCAGTGCCAATGGCTTGTTTTAACATTCGTTCCTGAAATTGCACCGATTGTATATTTAGGAGTGTGTACTCTGGGTTTACGAATTTGGGCATAGGCCGTAAAAGCATCATTCTTTGGCCCATACATAGGGTTACGCCCTTGGGGACGATGCCAGCCTCACCCATTGGAGCCTCTCTAGTGAAAATAATATCGCCTTGTTCAGGGGGGCACCTTCTTGACCAGTATTCATAAGTTTTTTGAGAAATGTATCTCGCGCCGTCGAGGGAAATTTTTCCATCTCGGATGTCTGGTGTCCTTATTAAAGGAATTCCATCATTTTCATATGGCGCGGTCTTATTGTGACAATCAACTACTCTTTCCATAGCTTGCATGAAAGTAGTCCATTCCCAGTTGGTGGGTAGGGTTTCGTCTGGAAGCTTCGGTGAGTGAGATTTTATTTTCTTTAAAAGCCTAGCTGTCTCTTTATTACCTTGCGAAATTTCTTGTTCTAAAACTTCCCTTCGTTCGGCATCTAATTTTTTTATAAGCTCCTTCGTAGTGAAAGAATGCTTGTTGTCGCGCCACTCCTCCGTCAATTTCCCGCTCACGGCTGCGGCGAGCACGGATTGGCGGAAGCGTTTCAGGATGGCGGGGATGGCGTCGAGGCGGGTTTTTAGGGTGTCGACCTGCGCCAGTAATTCGTCGAGTTTGTCGGCGATGACTTTTTGTTCGGCTAGGGGAGGGAGTGTGGCTGTTATTTCTTTCAAAAACTGACCTGATACGGCTTTAAATGTCGTGCCCGTGCCTTGTTGACTCAACCAAGGTTCGAGTGCGCGAAAGTAATGTAGGAGAAATTTAGGATCCGTTAAACTAGGGGTTGCTTTTATAGCCGCTAATCCTCGTCCAATAGCAGTCTTTTGATTAGCGAGATTGGTTGGGCCGACCGGAGCTCTTATTGATAATAAGATGTCGCCTGATTCGGCAATTTTTTTGGGGGCTGTGCAGTATTTCTTTGGGGTTGGATAGAGCTTTCCAAATTCAGCTTTTCCTTGGAAAAATACAATGCCAGTTCCATTGGTATTTACATCAGAACTAGATGGAGATTGCCCCATGTTTAGTATAGCAATATCGGTTAGTTTGGCACTTGTCCAACAATTGGGTATCTCTAGATTCCCGCTTTCGCGGGAATGACGCTTGGCTTCAGGCGTAATAGCGGCATAATTTGCTGTTACTTCCGCGACCTTATCTTGGGAATTGGTATTGCTCATTAAACTGTCTCACTCCCAACACCCAGTACATCTTGCAATAATTGCTTCTGGCTATCGGCCTCATCCCCCGCCCCTAGCGTTCGCATTAAGCCATCAATTTCTCTTAATGCCTCGGTAAGTTCCGACATGGCTTCTGCGGCCAATATTTCCGGTTCTGGCAGGTTGGCGGCGTCTACGCTGTCCGCGTCTTTCAACCAGCTGATGTCGAGAGAGTCGCCTTTGCTGTCGCGTATCCAGTCGCGGGTGAAGATCCGCCAGCGGCTTTTGGCTAGGTCGCTATTTTCTGCGCCCTCAGCAACGTCGGCTTCTTTAGCGTTAAAGCTCCACTCACCTTCATTGCGCTTTGAGCTGCCATCAGATTTTTTGCCGTAAACCTTTTCAAAGGGCTTTAAGTGTTCTTCGGTAAAGGGTGTGCGTTTGCCAAAGCTGGGCATATTGGTTCGTAGGTCGTAGACCCAGACGTTTTCGGTGCAGTGTTCGTCTTGGAGTTTATCTTTGGGGTGGCCTTTGGTGAAGAACAAAACATTGGTCTTTACGCCTTGGGCGTAAAAGATGCCGGTGGGCAGGCGCAGTATGGTGTGCAGATTGCACTTGTTCATTAGGTCGCGGCGGACTTCGGTGCCCACGCCCGCTTCAAACAAAACGTTGTCTGGTAAGACCACGGCGGCCCGGCCACCGGGTTTGAGGTTGCGGTAAATATGCTGCAAAAAGGCCAGTTGTTTGTTGCTGGTTTTGTAGGTGAGGTCGTCGCGGGTGATGCTGGCCTCGCCGCCTTTAGAGGAACCAAAGGGCGGGTTGGCGAGAATAATATCGGCCTTGGCTAAGTTGGCGCCGACCATGCCCAAGCTATTACCGAGGTGAACGACGCCTTCGTCGTCGCCCTCCATGCCGTGCAGAAGGCAGTTCATTAAGGCCATGCGGCGGGTGCTGGGCACCAGTTCTACACCGAGAAAGGCCTTGTTACGCTGAAAGTTTTGCGCTTTGGCGTCGAGGTTAAAGAGTTCGTCGGTGTGGTCTTTTATATAGCGGTCGGCGGCAATCAGGAAACCGGCGGTGCCGGCGGCGGGGTCTTGTATTACCTCACCGGCTTGGGGCTGAATACAGCGCACCATGCTGTTAATAAGCGGGCGCGGAGTAAAGTATTGGCCGGCGCCAGATTTGGTTTCGGTGGAGTTCTTTTGCAGCAGACCTTCGTAAAGATCGCCCAAGCCGTCTTGTTGGGCGCTATACCAGTCGATTTGGTCTAGCGATCTTATTAGTTGTTCTAAATGGCGGGGTTCGCGCAAACGGGTTTGGGCGTCGGCGTAAATGGCGGAGATGAGCTGGTTTTCATGCACTTGATTGCCGGCATCGTCTTTGCCGCTAGACAGCGATAACAGCACCCGCTTGTAGCTGTCCATTAGATTGATGCCAGACTTGGTGTTGAGGTCGGTCCAGCGGCAGCCTTCGGGCAGGGTGTGTTTTTTGAGAATGCCGGACTCGGTGTTTTCGTGCACCATTTTCATAAACAGCAGCATCACCAGCTCGGTGACGTAGTCGCTGTAGTTAATGCCGTCGTCTTTTAAAACGTCGCAGAGGTTCCAGAGTTTTTGAACGATGTCGTTTTGGGTCATTGTTATTCCTGATTCAAAATATCGATGTAAGCGCTGTAGGCAAATACGCGGTTGCGCTTTTGGCCGGTAAGTTCGCGCACTAGCGCGCAGTCTGCTTGCGCCATGCGGTCCATGACCTTGCCGACGGTGGCGGGGGTGAGCTGGCTGCCTTGCACAAGGGTATTGATGTTGGCAATAGGGTGTTCAAACAAAACGTCTAGTACCTGTTGTGCCGAGGGTGCTATACGGCCTAGGGTCAAAAGTTGCTCGCGATGTTGCTGACGCATTTCGCTAAGTTGCTGCGCCGTGGCGACCGCTTGGCTGGCGGTGTCAGCAACGGCATCGACAAAAAACAGTAGCCAGCTTTCCCAATCGCCGGTTAAGCGCACTTGCTGGAGGCGGTCGTAGTAGGTTTGACGGTGTTTTTTGAAAAACACAGAAAGATACAGCAGGGGTTGGCTGAGTACGCCGCTGGAGACCAATATGAGCGGTATGAGCAACCGCCCCAGGCGGCCGTTGCCGTCTAAAAAGGGGTGAATGGTTTCAAATTGAACGTGGGCCAGCGCCGCTTTGATCAGTGGGTCTGTTGCGTCTGGTACATCGTTAATAAAGCGTTCTAGATCGGCCCAGCAATGTGCAAGCTCATTGGCGGGCGCGGGCACAAACGTGGCTTCGTCGGCGCGGTGGCCACCAATCCACACTTGATTGTTACGGAATGCGCCGGGTTGTTTGTTAATGCCTCTGCCGGAGGTCATCAAAGATTGGTGGAGCTCCATGAGTAGCCGAAAGGCGATGGGGTGGCCTTCATCAATGCGCTGCATACCTAATGACAGGGCGTTGACATAGCAGGACACTTCTTGCACGTCATCCATTGGCACGCCGGGCATTCCGTCCATCTCATAGATCATTAAGTCGCTCAGCGAGGACTGGGTGCCCTCGATCTGTGACGACATAACGGCCTCTTTGCGAACATAGCTATATAAAAACAGCTGGGCGTCGGGTAACAGAATGCTGATGGCGTCGAGTCGGCCAAGGGCGAGCATGGCCTGATTAATCCGTGTTTGTAGCTTGCCGCTAATGTTTAATTCGGGCCGTGGTGGTAGCGGGGCGGGAACAAACGCCTTGCAGTTTACGCCACCTGCGACGCTCGCTACGTAATGCCCTGTAAGACCTCTATCCATTGTGGTGTCCGTAAAATAAGCGGGTTTTTATTTTAACTTAAGGCTAAACGTAAAATAAAGGGTGGCGTTATTTTATCTTGTCGATAGTATCGACATGACAAGAAAACGTGTTCAAAAAAGTTAAAATAATCGACATGTTTTTGTGTTATGTATAAAAAACGGCTAAAAATAGACACGTTTTGAAAATATGTATAAATAAACGGGTTTTGTATACATATAGGGCTAAGAGGCTTCCCACAGTTCGTCATTAATGGCCTCTAGCACGCTGTCGAGCTGGTTGTTGAGTATTTTGTCGAGCTGNTTGGCGCCACCCTGAAACGCGGGGAGTTGGTTGATGGTGTCGCGGTTGATGATGATTTCGTGGGTGAGTTGTTTGCCCAGGCGCTCTAGCCATTTACGCTGTGGGGCGGTCCAGCTTTGTTGGCCTAGAATGGTGTTCACGGCCTGTTGTACGCGTTGCTCAAAGGGGATCATGGCTTCGCCTATGGCGGCGCGGCGAATATGGCCAATGATGCTGGCGGCAATGTCTTGGTTGGTTTGTTGGCGCCACGCTGATTGCAGGCTGGCTTCGGTGTAGCCCTTGCTGTCGAGCAGCAGGCGAATGTCTTTAAGTTGCTGGCGAGTGAGGTCGCGGGGCTTATTGACCACGGCGCTGAGGGCGGCTGATTCGTTCATTTGCTGGCGAACAAATTGATTGAAGCTGTCTAGGTAGTCTTGGGGTTTGTCGTATTGGCCGTAGTTTTGTTCGCGCACCAGCAGCTCGTCTTCGTGCTCAGAAATAATCGGTAGCCGCTCGCTGCCCATAATGGCTTTGACTTGAGCGAGTTGGTCGATAAAGCCGCTGTGTTGGTGCAAAAATGCGGCGGCTTGGGTGGGGCCGAGGGTGTGCAAGTGTTGGTGGAGCTTGGCGGGCTCTACGCCCCAGCTGTATTGCAGTTCGTTTAATTTTTCACGGACTTGCGGATTGTTCTCGGCTCTATTCTCTGCCTTGCGTAGCACTTGCATGACTTTTTGGCCGAGCTGACTCAATACGGTGTCGGCGTGGCTGGTGTCGTGGGCTTCGCCGGGTGCGTTTAGGCTTTGCTCTAGTTTGGCGGGGTTGGTGAGTTCGTCGCAAAGTTGTTCTAGGGTGATATTGGGGTTCTTCACCAGTGGCTTCATGGTGGAGACATCTTCTAGTGCGGCGTATATACCTACCGGGTCGTAAATACGAAACACGGTTTTGCCAATCTCGTCGCAGCGGCGGGTGGCGCGGCCGACCATTTGCTCGTACAAGATACGTGAGCGCACGCGACGCAAAAAGACGATGTGGGCGATTTTGGGTACGTCGATGCCGGTGGTAAGTAGGTCTACGGTAATGGCGATATTGGGGTAGCGCTCGTTTTTGTAGCGGCGTATTAGCTGGCTGACTTTATCACTTTGGCCGGTAATTTTGGCAACGGCGGCCTCGGGGTAGTCGCCGTTGTAAATGTCGACAAAGGCTTCGTCGAGCAGGCGTTTTACCATGTCGGCGTGAAGGTCGGTGGCGCAGAAAATCAGAGTCTTTTCATCACCGAAGGGATCTAGCTCATGGACGAGTTGCTGGCAAATAACCCGGTTGAAATTCTCATTGATAACGCGGCGGTTGAAGGACTCTACTTCAAAGCCGAGGTCGTCTTCTAACTCTGAGGCTTCAACTTCGCCGGTGGCGGTATTAATGGCGTGGATGGTGTCGCCTTTATCAAACTTGATACCGTTTTGGCTGAGCAAGGTTTCATAGCGTATGGGTGGCTCGTGATCAATTAGCCAGTCGTCGGCTACTGCTTCGCGGTAAGAGTAGGTGTAGACCGGTTTGCCAAAAATGTCGCTGGTGTGTTTGGCGGGGGTGGCGGTGAGGCCGACTTTAATGGCATCAAAATAGTCTAGTACGCGGCGGTAGCTGGACAGGTATTGGCGGGTATCGCGCAGGGCCATTTCGCCATCGGTCATTTCTTGGTCGAGGGTGTAGCCCCGATGCGCTTCGTCGATGATGATGCAATCAAACTGATCTACCGGCGGTGGATTGTCGCTGCTAAAAATCCGTTTCACCATGGCTTGCACGGTGGCGACTTGGATGCGGGTTTCGGCTTCGGCGGCCATATCGCCCAGTTCTTTGATATTGTAAATTTTGCTGAGTGGCTGGTTTTGTTCCAATGGCGCTTCATTGAAGGCGTCTATAGCTTGTTGGCCTAGTGCGCTGCGGTCTACCAAAAACAAAATACGCTTAAAGCGCTCGGCTTTGAGAAAGCGGTACATGAGGCTAATGATGGTGCGGGTTTTACCGGTACCGGTGGCCATGGCGAGCAGGCATTCGCGTTGTTCGTGCTCTAGCGCTGACTCCACTTCAACGATGGCTTTCTCTTGGTAGTCGCGCAGGCGTAAATAGCCGAAGCCTTCATTTTGTAGCTCTTGTTCGGCTTTGTGTTTGTCGCGGGCGAGAAGGTCTAACAAGCCTGCGGGACTGTGAAAGCTTTGCAGGGCGCGGCTGAGATTGCTGGTTTCTCTCACATCCCGAAACCATGTGCCGGACTGTTCGGCCAGTTGCTTGATGAAGTCGCGGCCATTGCAGGAGTAAACAAAGGGAATTTGGTAGTGGCCGGTGTTTTCATCGGGCCAGGCAATGGTGCGACCTGCAAGTTGCCACGCGGGAATAATATTGGCATTGGGCGTAAAGCCTTTTGCGTAGCGCTCGGCTTGGGGGATCATACCTGCCACATTTTTGTTTTCGCGCTTGGCTTCCACCACGGCAATGGGGGTGAGTCCGGCGAATAAAATATAGTCTGCGGGGCCGGTGACGGTGGGCCATTCGGCAATGGCTTTGTTTTTGCCTTTTTCTGGACGCGTGCCGGATTTATAGCTGAGTTCTTGGCTGTCGGTTTCCCAGCCGGCATCAATGAGTAACAGGTCAATGACAACGCGGGTGAGTTCTTCGTCCATGACCAGGGTTTTACTGGCGGACTGGGTTTTGTTTTGTACTGCTTGGCGTTGGTTCTCTATGGGTGAGGGGTTGTCGGCAAGCTGTTGTTTTAGCTCAGCGATTTGCGCTTCGAACTGTGATCTTTGAGTTGAAAGCGCCTGCTCGGCATCTTCCGCTTGTTGCCTGAACTGCTGGGCCTCTTGATCCATTAATTCGGCGAGCTGCTGGTACTCTACTTTTTCTTGTTCAAGTAGATCGTCACGCTGCTGGTCAATGTTTTGTTGGTCTGCCTGCGCGCTGTGTTCGGCATTGAGCTGGTCGATTTGTGTTTGCAGGTCTCGCAGTTTTTGACTTGGATCTGGTGGTGGCAAGAAAGGACCAGCCTTAAAGGCGGTTTCTTGTTTGCCAAAGGCTCTGTGGTACCAAACGGCGAGCTCTTTACCCACTTTTAGGCCTTGTATGGCCTCTTTATGCTGGGTTTGAAATTGGTGCGTGGCTTTATTGCCTTCAATGCGTAGAACATGAAAAAGTTTGCGAACATCTGGGTCTAGGTTGATGGCGGGGCAGAGCCGATAAAGTAAGTCTGCTTGGCTGGTGCTGGCGTCAAAGTCCACGCCCGCGCGTAAGGCAACATCCTGTGCTAAGGCTTCACCGAGTTGCCGCAGTTTGATGAGCGTGGTGTTAGGGTCGCTGAAAAACGCATTCTCGGCGGTTGTTGCTAGCTGGATCAATATAGGATCGTGTTCACTTAAGAACGCGAAGTTGCCGCTATTATGGTTTTGTTTGCCCGGCGCCATTGTTCCCTCAATGTCATATTGTGCTCTGTATCCGTGACCTTCCGTTTTGTAGGAAGAGCTTTACTCGCCTTAATGTAACGCACCGGCTATGGAAACAGCAAAAGCTTTAAGTCTGAAAAGTAGATTGTGATTTAACAGGCAATGAACGGTGACTTTTATTGCTCCGGCTTAAAGTACATTAAACGTTAATTGGTGAGGGGGTTTAGTCTAATCAATTTTATGAGTACAGCGTCTGTAGAGCATATCTAATCCTTTGACCTTATTTGGCAACTTCGAGGTGCCATTTCGTAAAAGTGGGTACTATTTGTCGGTTGAGTAATAAAGGTATAATTTATATACCATGATAGAGTTTAATCAAGATAAACGTCTCGCTAATTTGGCAAGGCATGGAATCGATTTTGTGCAGCGATTTTAATTTACTTGTGTGGCTGCTCGCTCAGATGATGGATCGCGTTTTGTGGTCGTAGGTAAAATACAAGGTAAGTACTGGTCGGCAGTTATTACCTATCGTGATTCGCGGGTCCGGATTATTTCTGTGCGACGATCACGGCAGGCGGGGGTGGCACTATATGAAGGCTAACAGCTTTGACAAAAAATTTGATGACAACGAGACAGATATTTTAGATGATCTCGATTTGTCTACGGCGAAACGTACTAATCAGGCGTCACGTCGCGTGAATGTGGATTTTCCAGAGTGGATGATTAATTCTTTGGATATGGAGGCGGCCCGTTTAGGCGTGACTCGCCAATCTATTATCAAGGTTTGGTTGGCTGAGCGGTTGGACAATTCTTCACAACCGTAATGCTATCTAAGTTATCAAGGAAGAAATATGCGGTTTATCAGCTTGCTACTTGTTCTGGTGGTTGGCGGTTTCACTTCGGCGTTATCTGCAGAGGTCTATCAGTGGACCGATGCAGATGGCCGTGTTCAATACTCTGACGTAAAACCGCCAGATGGAACACCCTATAAATCTCGTACCGAATTCGATTTACCCTATGTTCATACGGCTGAGCCTGTTAAACCACAGAAATACAGCCAACCTAAAAAAGTTAAATCGAGTGGGCCTCAAGCAACACTAATAAAACGGGCTGGGATTGGGCGCTCTCGAGATGATACTTACCCATGTAAAGGTTATCTGGAAACTTTAGAGAGAATTCAAGAAGCAATGCGTAAAGGTTATAACGTGCGTGAGAGTAATTATTACCATAAGCGAAAGCGTGATATCTCAGAGCGCTACTACAAAGATTGCCGGTAACTTTCAATTTTTAAAGATCAAGGCCGGTGCAGTGACCAGCCTTTGCAATCGACCAAAAATAGGTCTTCTGATATCAGGGTATTGCTACCAAATTCATAGCGATCTACTCGATACCCTAAATTGTGGAAGTCCAAGTCTGATCTGACGCATCTTCTTAAAAAAGAGAGCGTTACCCGTTTTGAAACAGGTGTCATTCATTAGTACAAAAAGTGGTAAAAAATCGGAGTGTTTCGGCATCTGATCAATCGCATTGAGAGGTATTTTGGCATTTAGATAAATACCAATTTTTTCACTATCTCATAGTGTATTTCGTCGGGCTCTAAAAGCGTCGAAGATAAAGTTACCTAGAGGGCAAGCTGTTTGATCGTATGTGCCAAGTAGCGGCTAGTTTGGATACTTTTCCCAGAATTATAAGAAAGGCTTCATTGGCTGATAGCGAGGCAAGTACTGCAAAATGTTGATAGCTTTGGCGAGAGCCTGTAGTCAAAATATGGTCAGCGAGGCGTGTTATTTGTTTTTAATGTAAAAAAAACCAACAAAGTCGATCTGTTGGAGTTTTTTGGTGGCAATTATCAATATGAAAAGTCGTTCGAGGGAAAGTATCAAAGGACCTTTTAAATTGACTGACGACCTGTTTTCGGACTATATTTAGTCCTAATGAGAGGTACTTATGAAATTATCAGACCAAATTAAACCTATTAGCTATTTGAAGGCTCATGCTGCAGAAGTCGTACGTAACCTGTCGACTCAAATGGAGCCCTTGGTGATCACTCAAAACGGTGAGGCTAAGGCTGTAATGCAGGACATCAAAAGCTATGAGCAAACACAAGAGACTATGGCGCTGCTTAAGATGTTGGCACTGGGTCAGCGTCAGATCGACGAAGGGAAAGTTCAGCCTGCGGGTGATGTTGTTGCCAAACTTCGTAGCCGGAGCAAGAATCGCTAATGAGTTATCAGGTATCTCTCACTGACGATGCTGCTTTCGATCTTGAAAATTTATACGACTATATCGAATCTCATGATGCGCCCGAAAAAGCTGATTACGTTCTCGACAAAATCGAGGAGGCGTTTTCAAGCCTAGCCAATAATCCAGAGCGCGGAACTTACCCAAATGAATTGCTCGCTGTCGGCCTGCGAGAGTATCGCGAGCTCTATTTCAAGCCCTACCGTATTATTTATCGAATTATTGGTAAGCATGTTTATGTGATGGTGATCGCTGATGGCCGCCGCGATATGCAATCTCTTCTTCTGCGTCGTTTGCTTCAAGCGTAAATTATTGCCATATATGATCTTCGTGGCGTAGACAACTCATCTCAGCTCCAGATTAAACGCTGTGCAATCTAACTCCCATTCGTCCTTAGAAAAAGATAATAGCGATCCTTTTGAATCTGTGAACGTCCAATTTATGGCTTGCGCAGAATTTATCGGGGTTCAGGTCAGTAAAAGGTGGGGGTGGTCGATACCACCTATGAGGATAGAGGGTAGCCCGGTAGTCATATACGGTAGGCTGGTTTTCGTTCGCTTCTTAATGACTTCTGTCGTGGTTGTGCATCGGCTGGACCGGTTCACCAGAAGCTTGGCTGCTGACAAGGGACTTCATGCCCGTTAGCTTACGTTGTTAAGGGTGATCGTTTGGTGGTTGATCAAGTGGATTCGACAATAGTGCAGGAAATTTCACTAGATACACCAGCAATGAATCGATCAATGCGATTCTTAATGATTTGTATGTGAGAGATGTGAAGACTAAGCGTTGGCGTACTTGAACCGGAAAGCTTAAAACTAGTAAGGCTTTTAATCGCAATGCGATTTATACGCTGTTGAAGAATCGAGTCTATTAGGGAGAGATTTTTTGCGGTGGCGCATGGCAAGAAGGTGCGCACGAGCCGTTTATTGATCGTGGCCAATGGAGCGAAGCTTCTGGGCTTTTAGATACCCGCAGTTGTCGAGGCGAAAGCCGAGTATCATCCGATGAGGGCTGTATGTGCCCCCACTTGTTACCGGGTTTCAATAGATGCCCCCAGAACCGTATAGACCATTCAGGCACAAAAAACCCCAGATTTACTGGGGTTCTAGGCCTTCCGTGGTATCTCTCGGAAGTTATTTTGGTGGAGCCGGCGGGAATTGAACCCTAATGCCGCATCTTATAAATCAAGCACTTACAACAAAATCAAACACTTACAATTCACAACAGGCATCGTAAAGCATGCTAAAGCGTGTCTATTGTGGTCAATTTGTGGACGCTATGCGGCGGGTGTTGTCAGGGGGTTTAGCTTTACGGCTTCGGCTAGGTGACTCGGTGACAGGTGAGCATAGCGCATGGTCATTGTAATACTGGCGTGTCCTAAAATTCGTTGAAGGCTGATGATATCGCCGCCATTCATCATAAAGTGTGATGCGAAGGTGTGACGCAATACGTGGGCAGCTTGGCCCTTGGGTAGTTCTATTGTGGTTCGTGCCAGTGCACGTCTAAACGATGTTAGCGAGCTGCTGAAAAGCTGGCCTTTACCATGTGCGATTATTTCCCGTTCTAGTTCAGCCGATATCGGAACCGATCTATTACGCTTTGATTTTGTATCAGTGAACGTCAGTTTTCCGCTTTGCAGTTGTCGGCGGTGTAGGCTTTCGGCTTCGCCCCAACGGCACCCAGTAGAAAGACAGATTTTTGTGATTAATAAAACGTGCTTGTTATCGGACTTGGCGCGTATAGAGTCGAGCAATTCCGTTATTTGTTGGCCGGTCAAAAACGCAAGTTCATTTTCAGATAGCTTTATGGGTTTAACTGCAGCTAATGGGTTTGGATAGTCGATATGATTCAGCCGGTGCAGCTCATTAAAAACAGAGTTTAGGTAGCCTAGTTCGTTATTGTGGGTTTTTGGCTGGGCCTCTTTTTTTGCCCTATAGCGTAAATAATGATCGGGCTTTATTTGGCTTGCGATGGGGTTATTCATAGCCGAGGTGATCAGGTTCAAAATACTTAGGCGGCGAACCCCATCCGTTAAGTGGTTGCCATGGTGATCAAACCAAAGTTGGCAGAGTTCAGAGAGTCGGCGGGTGTCGGCAGGCGTCGGGTTCCATTCGCCTTTGTCGGCTTGGGCCTTGGTGAAGGCTTTAAAGCGCAGGGCTTCGGCTTTAGTCTCAAAGGTTCGGCGCACTCGTCTGCCGTCGCGCCCGTCTGGTCGCATGTCTACTAGCCAGCCTTTTTCGGTTTTTTTTGGCATGTGCACTCTCATTTGCCAGACTAAAAATTACATGTATATTCATACAGTATGAAAAACAAAAAAGCGCTGCTCCTGCTGTGGAGCCATCAAACAGACCTTAATCGCCTTCTGGCGGTTCGACGTATTCAGGCAAGCTCTTTAGAAATTCGAGGGCGTCCAGTGCTTGAGCCTCGGTTATCTGGTCAAACATCAACCAAATTGCATATTTTACAAGGCGAGGGTGAGAGCTGATTTTATTAAGAAAGTCGACACTGGTGGACTTATTGCGGCCATTTTCGATCTTGGCTAGTGTCGATTGAGGAACGTCGACAAGGTCGCAAAGTTCTTGTTGGCTAAGCCCTTCCGCTTTCCGCAATAGTTTTAACTTATCGCGAAGCGTCATTTCGATAGAAAAATTCAATTGAAACTCCATTGACGTTAAGTCCAATTGCACTTAATCTTTGCTTCATTAAGTGCAATTGTACTTGTTAGGCAATTTAAAGCATATCTAAGCAAGCCAACGGAGAATCCTATCATGGCGTCAGAAAATTTACCTCCCATGCTTCCAGTAAAAGAGCTGGCGCGACAGTGGGGAATGTCAGAGGCGGCAGTTTCAAACATGGTGGATTCTGGCGTTTTGCCAACGATGAATTTCACCGAAGCCGGCAAGCGCGGTAAGCGTTATGTGAATATGGTTTACCTCCAGCGCATGGCTGAGAAGCAAGCCGACGAAATAGAATCCTATAGTGCGCGCAAAAGCGTTAACGGGGGCTGAACCATGTACGAGCCACTAAGAGCCAGCTACAAAGACCAAGACCGCACCACGGCAGCTATTTTCAAAAATCACGAGCAAACCAATTTTAAAACCAAAGACCAGATTGACAGGGCGCGGGTGTCGCCGTTGCCTTTGTCGCCGCACCACTTCGTTTGCTGCTTAACCTGTGCAGGAAAGGATCAGTCACGCGGTACGGGGTTTATCCGGTGCCAGCGTCGATACATTCGCGGCGATGGTGAAGTGATTTGTGAAGGCGGCGTGTTCTTGCCGTGTCCAGATTGTAACGGCCACGGGATTTTATTAACCGCGCTGGGGCAGGAATGCCAGCGTCAATCTCAAGAAGACGCTAAGCGTCCAATGTTGCGGAGGGCTTCGTGATGGTCAATGTTACTGCTAGAACTAATGGCGAGAAAATAGAGGTTAGATATTCGCGCATAAGTACGCATCCAAACCCAGAAATAAAGGGGCCGGTAGCTTATTTAGATTTGGATATAGGTGATCTGAGTTTGTCTATTGCTTTTAGTACAGCGCAGGAAATGATTGAGTTTTGCGAGGCGCATAATTTCCCGTATGAAGATGATAGGGAGGTGGCGGCGTGATGGCCTCGCCGCAATTATTGCCGGTTTACCCTAAGCCGAAAAAGGCGCGCCAATGAGGTCGCCTTTACTAGATTTATCAACAATCCCACCTTATGCCGGTTCTACGAATCCGGCTTTTTTGTTTCCCGATTATATGACGCTGGCAGAGGTGCAAGCCGATGCGCGGGAGCCGTTGAGCGAAGCGAAACGGCATAGGCTAGTCAAGGGTTCCAAATGTCCGACAGCGACCAAACCGGCTAATTTCGGCGCTTTGAGCGGTGGGCCGCGTGGTTTTGTCGAGGTTGACGGGATCAGCGTCAAGCAAGTGAAAGGTGGCCAGTGGGCCGGTCATACGTTTGACGATGTGAAGGCGACACCAGAGGGCCAGATTGCCGCGTATACCGTGATTCAGTTTAGAGATTGGTCAGACGAATACCGTATTTCAACCAGAGTCGAGACAACGGCAGGCACTAAGCCCCCCGAACAGTGCGGGCCGCGTATCAGCGAGAACCTAACACCAAGGGCGGCGCGTAAGGTTGCGGAGTCGTGCAGCTATGTCGCATTGAAAAAGGGCGGCTACCGGACGTTTTTCACGTTGACCTTTGACACCGAGAGCCGCGCAGCAATCGCAGCCGGTGAAACCAGCATTCAAAAAGAAGTATCGCGGTTTATGGATGGCCTGCAAAAAATGTGGCGGCGCGGTTGGGTGGCAGAGTTTGACGTTAATGGCCGCAAAATGTTTTGCGCTGATCGCGATGGATTCCCACAGGGCGAACCGGCACAAAAGCGCGATTTGTTGTATGTGTGGGTGGCCGAGGCACCCGATAACGACAAGGGCGAAATAAATCCACACGTTCACGTATTAATAAATTGGCGCGTTAAATATGCCCTATTTCCCGCGTGGGCAAAGCGTATCGAGTCATTGTGGGGCCAAGGTGTGGCGCATATCGAAAAAATCAAAGACAGCGAGGCGGCAGCGTCGTACATGATGAAAGCGGCGGGTTATCTGTGCAAAGCGCAGGGCAAAAACGATCAAGGCACAATCCGAGGTAATCGGTACGGGATCAGCGCAGCGGCCAGGGCGCCAGACTGGGCGACACTGGCAGAAAAACAGCTACACATAATGGGGCGGCTAATTGCAGACGTTCACGACCACCTAACCGTTAAATATGGCGAGCTTTACAACAAGCGCAGGGCATTAAAGCAGCGCATGGACGAAGCGCCGAAAGGCACCAAAAAACGCTATTCACTGGGCCATAGATTGCAGCGGGTACGGCAGCGGATCGCAGAACTGCCGATAGTGGCGAGCAAGTATCAAGTATTACTTAAGGGAAAAGACGCATTCCGCGATTTTATGGCGTGGGCGCGTGCTGGGCATCATTGGCCAGAGGCGGCGGTTGCTTGGTTGCCAGAAAAGCCAATGGGCGAGCAATACCGCGACGGTGAACGGCCAGATACGCAATGGTTCGCAGAATTTAAGCGTCAGCACTATTGGCGCAGGGCTTTGCGGCGCATTCCGGTTCTGTCTGATTTGGAATTTAGGCAAGCCGCTAACGATTATGAGTTTTACGCGATGGTTAGCGCGTAGCACTTGGACTTGTGTCAATAACTGTACGGGTTTCGATATGAGCAAAATTTGCAAAGGGTGTTTAAAGCAGTTGGGGCGGGTGAGAACAAATCGAATATTTTGCAGTGATGCATGTCGCCAGCGGGTGTACCGGCACCGTGCTAAATGGGGTTCGGTTTGCCGATCGGCAGCAGGTGCCAGTTTTGAAATCGTTACGGATGTCGATAAATTTTAAGAGGTGATTTATGGGTTCTAAATCGTCAGTAAGAACGACAACTACTGACCGAACGATTTACGGGCCGCTATTTGAGGATAGCGAGCCGTTCCCGGTGCTGCATGATTTCCATGTTAGAGAGTTTTTAAAATTTAAAGAGTGGGTAAATCGTCCGTGGACTTGGCGCAATCGCTTGGCATGGTCAATTAATAAACTGATCGGAGATTAGAAAAATGCAGTCATCAAAAGCAGTAAGAAAACCGGCAGCGCCTCGCGAGATTGTCGATTATTGGGTTAACAATACCGGCGGTAAAACGATGTATTGGGGCCGCATGATAGAGGCCGGTGATGTGGTTGTGAAAAATTCCTATGGTGCTAAATGGGAAATGAGCGCGGCAGATTTTGACGCGGTTTATAAAACGGGGGTGCAGTCGTGAATAAAAAAGAGATTCAGGAAAAAATACGCGAGCGCGGGCTTTTGCAGCGTCAGCGCAATGCGGTTTTGCGGGAATTTTCGGATATTGATCCGCAAAAAATTGGCAGTAATCCAGCGGCGGTAGTGGGGATTCTTCCTAAATTACCGGCTTTAAAAGCCGCGTTTGGGCAGTCTCAAAAAATTGAGGCGCTGAGCGATGAAATTATCGCCGGATTTATTAAATTGAATGTAGAGGGCGTTGGTCATGGCTGAGCATGTCGGAGAAGTGGGCTGTCCTGAGTGTGGCGAGTCGTGCGCTGTAAAGGCCGATAAGCGCAAATTCATCTATTTAGATTGTGCCTGTGGCATTTTCAAATATCAGAGCAAGTCTGGTCAGGAAAAAATAAAGGCGCGGTGGCGGAAAGAGCAGCCAGAAAAGGCCGGTGAATTTTTGGGCGGCGGTGAGGTTATTCCCGAAAAAATCGCTATTGAAGAGCCGGAGCCGGAGCACGTTAAACCGGAAGTGAAAGCGCCGGTAATTCCCAAAAAACCGGCTTTGGAAAAAGCCCCAAAAAAAGCGAGTTATTTTGAGCGGAGTCGCCAGCGCAGAGAATTGCGCAGAGTGGCTAAGGGGGCCGTATGACAGGTGATGTTTTGGAAAAACACGAAACGGAAGAGCCGGAAAATATCGAGGCGTCAGATTCGGAAGAATGGCAAAAAATTGGCGCTGAGTGGGGCTTGAATTTTGATGATGTTGAGGGCGTCGATTTTCAGGGTTCTACGGTTGGTGGTGAGGGGGCCAGTACTGGGCCTGATCCAGCAAGCGAGGCGGAGAAAATAGCGGCAGCGCAGATGGCAATATCTGCGGGTCTGCAATTTGCCGTGTCCACTATTAGCGGTTTGGATATTAATCCGGAAAAATATGAGGATACGTCAAAGGCATGGGCCGCGTTAATTGTTAAGCATTATCGGGGCGGTGTGTTTGAGTTTCTGGCAGTGTTTCGGGAAGAACTGGCCGCAATTGGCGCGACGTTGATGTTCATCGCGGCAGTGCGTGAAGCGAGCAAGGCCAAAAAGGCCAAAGACGTGACACCGGAAGATGTGGAGGCTGGCGATGTTGAACCGGCCTGATGGCGTGCTGGCTATCCTGATCGGGGTTTCTCGTTCGGGTAAGTCGGTGTATTTGAAATCACTGATAGAGCGGGTCGGGCGAATTGTCGCGTTTGATCCAAAAGGCGAGTATGTGCGAGAGCTGGGTTTTAAGGCTTGTCATACACAAGCGCAATTAATATCGGCGCTGGCGTCATCCAAGGGTGATGCAAAAATTGCATTTGTGGCTATTGAGAAAAACGATTTTCAATTTTTTTGCCAAGTGGCTAAGCAGTGGAACCGGCAAAAAATGGCGGTGATTGTTTGTGAAGAGCTGGCGAATGTGACCAATAGCGGAAAAGCGTCCGGTAAATGGGGTGTGTTGGTGTCGCAGGGTTTGGCTGAGGGGCCGATCATTGTCGGGACTGTCCAACGTGGTCAGGAGGTTGATAAATCGATTTTGAGCAATGCGACTTATGTTCATATCGCTAAGCACACTACCCAAAAGGATCGGAAATATATAGGGGAAATGCTGGATATTGATACCGAGAATATCCCTAGTGAACCGCTTAAATTTTTGCAGTGGACAAGTGATAAAGGCGTGGTGACTCGCGGTAGTGTCGATTTTATGAAGTCGAGAACCCGTAAATCATGGCCTAGGGGTGGGCCTCGGTTTAGGGACTTAACAGGAAAAGAATTGGTGCCTTCTGGAATTGGAATGTTTGAAAACGTCGTTTATCGATAGCCGCCCAAGGGCGGTTTTTTTTTCGTCTGCAATCCCCGTTTTTTGGAAAAGTTCGCTCCCGTTTTTGGAAAGCTCATTGCAGGCTTCTGCAAACAAATGCAGGGTTCTGCCATCGCATTCAAACAAAAAGCGATTTTTAAATTCATTGATAGGGGGCAGTCATGCCAGATACACAAGATTTAATTTATTTTGCAATTGTGGCCGCTGTGGTTGCCGCAGTTGTCGTCTGGGCATCAAACAATGTTGATGCTGTTGAAAACGTGATCGGTTAACCGGAGACCAAAAAATGCGCGATATTCCAAAGGAACTATCCAGCTTTAACGGCGGCGGTTTTTCCAGTCGTTTCACGTTGAATATGGATGTAGGTCCGACTTACAAAGAAATCCATTTACGCACGAATCTGAATAATGATCAGCTTCCGCGTGTGACGTTAACCCTGAACGGTGATGCTATTTATGATGTGACCGGCGAAGATTTGCGGATGGTGGAAGACTATAAGCATGCAGCCGAAGGTTATACGCAGCCAACTAGCTTTTTCGTCATTCCGCTTGCCGACTTCACCAACAAATCGCAGGAAGGCCAAGACCTTTCCGGTCTGGTAACGGTTGCCGGTGATAACTTGGTGCTTGAGGTGCGTACCGCTGCGGCTACTGCTGGTCAGATTTCAGGTAGCCTTGTGCCGACTATGCAAGCTGATGCGGTGATGGGCGTTGCTCAGCCGGCGCGTGTGCTTTTGCCTCGTATGTACAAAGAGTTAATACCTGTTGGTGCTACCGGTAAAAATAAATACCGGAACTTTCCGCGTGGGCCTCGTATTCGTCGTTTGCACCTTAACGGGCCGGTCACTGATTTAGAAATTATCCGTGACGATATTATTCGTTTTGAGCGTGACAAGGTGTTGCAAGATTATCTCTTGGCTCGTCAGCAGTTATCACCTCAATCGGGTTGGTATCACTTTGATCCACTGATGTATCACTTTGCCATTTCGGACATGTTACAAACGGCAGCGGGTAAGAATTTCGAGATTAACCCAACTGTATCTAGTGCCGGTGATTTTGATGTGCTGTTTGAAACTGTGGAAGCGGTTAATTAATTAGGGGTCTGTCATGGCAGAGCAGGTAGTGGGTGACGATTCGAGCTGGCTTAGTGGCTTGGGTGATTTCTTCGGGGAGTACGGCAAAAAGGCGGCTGATTTGGCGCTTGAAGTCGTGAAGAACGAGAAAATCACCAAAGAAAACGCCAGCGCGAATCCTTCAACGTCTGAGTATTTGCAGACAGGTTTGCAGCCTACAGGACAGCCGTACATCGCTGGCGGCGATGTTGGCGGCTATGTCGCGCAATATTGGCCGATGATGATTGCCGCATTGATTGTGTTGATTGTCTTGGCGGTGCTAGTGGCGAGGGCATTCTAATGCCCTTGCTAATCTATCCCGCGATTGGTCTTGCTGGTTGGGTGTTGGGTTTCTTTTCGTCTGATGGTGTAACTAACGTGCTACGTATGGCGTTAATTATCTTTACGCTGATGGCGTTCTTTTTCGCTTATAAAGCGTTGGCGGGTTAATTATGGCAGGCGATCCAGTATCGGCATTAGGTGGTCTAGGTAGCTTGACGGGTGGCGGCGGTTTGTCGGCCTCGTCAAGTGCGTCGGCCACAAGTGGCGATAGTCAAATTGGTTTTAATCAGGAAATCGGCGGCTTAAATATCGGCAGTGAAAGCCAGGTCATTTGGGTGGCGCTGATTGGCTTGGTCGCTTTCGTCGCGTGGCTGATTTGGGGCTGATGGTTCGGCGGGTGCCGTTCTGTGCTGTTGACAGTGTGTTGTCTTCGGCCTTCGGCAATGACCGCGACATCATCCGCGAAGAAGTGGAAAAGGGCTTTGCTCAATGCTGGGAAATAGGGCAAGCCGCCGTCATAACGCGGCGTGAAGATTCAGAGCTTGTGGTGGTGTGTATGGCCGGTAAAGGTGCAGTAAGAGCCGGTGAAGTGATTGTGCAGGCGGCTAAAAAGTCAGGCTGTAAAACAATCCGGTTTCATACTGAGCGTCCAGCGTTAGGCAGATTATTGGCGCCATTGGGTGCAGAGCTGCGCGAATATGTTTTTCAGATAAGGGTTTAGCATGGGCAGCAAGTCGAAGTCATCAACCAGTAGCACGAGTAACACGTTAACGGAAACGCTTAATGCTGCGCTGAATGACGAAGCGGTATTAGCGACCAAGGGCGCGGCGGCGCGTGATTCTGCGGTGGCGGTTAATTCCACTGTAGGAATTGAAGGTAGTAATAATTATTTAAATGTGACGGATCATGGCGCAATTGCTCAAGCATTGCGTGCAAATGAAAACGTGACATCAGCGGCATTAGATGCGGCAGACAAGGCGGGCGCGAGAAGCGCGGCCTCTCAAGGTTCGGTTTTAAATACCACTAGAAATATTCTCAATGACCAAGTTGACGCGGTTAAAAATCTGGCCGAGTCGCTAAAACTTGGCGACGAACAAACAGCAAAATTAATCGCGATTGCGTTAATCGTCGGCGTCGTGCTGGTTGCACTCGTCTACGTGTACAAGGGGTAAAAAATGCTATTTGGTAACAATGCGCAGCCAGCGGGAGCATCTAAAAAATTCTCAATACAGGGCCGGTTTATTCTTATCCGGTCGGCCACGTTGCCAATTGATATTAGCGCCAATGGGATCGGTGTTATTCGCCTTAAAGAAAATGACAGCTATCAATTCAGCACGACCGTTGAAAACTTGGATATTCAGATAAATAACGCAAATGGCGTAGCAGTAGATTACGAAATTGAAGCGACAAATGAAGAGATTAGGGTCGGGAGCCAGTCGGTAAACGTCAATACCACTAGCATTATTCAAGGCGCAAACTCGGTTACTAATATCGGTGAAGTGACGGTACCAGCGGGTAGCAATCAAATTTTAATTGCAGCAGCGGGTGCTAGTACGTCTAGGACTTTGCGCCTCTCTATAAAAAGCGACGAGGCCGGCGGCGTTTATCTTGGTGCAGCAAGTATAGCTGCCGGTCAGGGCGGCTATTTAGATATCGGCATGGTCGACTACGTAGACTGTGAAGCGGCCTTATATGCATTTAATCCGAACGGCGATGATGTCGTGGTTCAGGTGTTGCCGTTTGAGAGGGCGCTTTCTTAGCGCATAAGAATTAGTAATACTGGCCCTATTGAAAAGGGGCCGGCGATGAAGACACGTAGACAGTTTTTTAAGTATTTATCAGTTGGCGGCATTGGTGCCGCGATAGGGGTAATTGTGGGAAAAGCCACGGTACAAAGTCCAGAGGTGCTTATTGTTCGGGGTCGTGTATCGCAAAATGCGGCGAGCAAGTCATTGATGGTTCAAAAAGCTGCAAAAATGGAAGTCGGTCAGAAAATATATTGTTTAGGGCTAAATGCAGTAGGCGACGGATACCAAGGCGACTTTGTTGTTGCTGCGGGGGATTTTTCTGAGCAGGTTTCAAAAGATATTGCCGGGGCGATTTTTGTTCCGGTTGCTGATGATCTTAGTGCCACGACTAAGGTGTTAGTTAGATTATACAGTGGGTTCCCGTTGCTCAGTTGGTGGAAAGCCGGAGGCTATACGTTTGAGAATGTACAGTCGGCAATGGATTATGTGTCTGAGGGCGGTTTAGAGATTTTGGATGCACGGGGGGAGTATGTTGTCGGTTTGCAGTCTGCGCTTCAAGCAAGGTCAAATGTAACGATAATGCTTTCTGGGGGTGAGATAAATAATAGTGCGGCTGCATCGCCTCATTATGTCGGAATATTGCTAGGTCAGTGCAATAGGGAGGACATTAGTCGGGCTGCGGGAGTAGAGGAGACCGCACACTTAGCCGGTGTGTTGGGGGAGGGTGATTCGGTTATCTCTATCGGTCCGAGGTGGAATAATACTTCTGAGGATTGGACGAGTTCGGCAAATTATATGCCGCAGGCGGGCGATCTAGTGGTGGTATGCACTACTGATAATACGTCTTCTGATCCGGCAAGGAGAATCCCTTCATTCACTTTCCATCGAAAAGTAACCGGCGTTGACGGGTTGGATATTATTGTTGATAGGCCAATAGATGGTGGGGGGGAGTTTATGGTCGTTCCCATGTCGAGGGGATTAGGGTACGACAGGACAACCTACGGCGGGGTCGGTCGAATGGAGGCCGTAGAAAATTTTTCGATTATCGGTGGTAAATTGTCGTCGGATAATGGATACGCATACTATGCGGGTGCAATTATCGGTGGGGTCATAGAGTGTGAAACGGAAGGTAAAGCCGGGGTTTTTGGAAACGGTATAAGGGAAACGGTATTTAGACAGCGGTCGAAATTTACAAGAACGGCGATAGAAATCGCGTTCGGTAGTGAGGATGCAGATGTCCAGAGGCTTAACGCCAGTCATTTTGATGTGGGTGATTATTACACTGTGGCGTGTGTTCAGTTGGGCGAGTTATCAAGAGGGACAAAGTTTGGGAATGTCGAAGTGGCTGCGCAGTCTTGGGATGGTGAAAACGGATCAGGCGGCTATTCGTCGGCTGTGAAATTGACGGGATTGGGAGTCCGAATTTTAGGGCGATTGAATGTCAAAGTGGGAACGGCGGGTGGTAAGTTGTTGGATTTTGGTGCAAGCAATTGGCCGCTATCGCTAGATGGTGAAAAAATTAAAGTATCAAACGCTGTTAGTACGTCAGGGTTGCTGGTTGATAGTAATGAAAATTCTGCGATTAAGTTAAAAGAGCTAGATATATTCGGTGAGACAACTAATGCTGATGCCGCGATTTTCAGGACTAATAATAGCAGCATAGAAAAGTTAAAAATGTCTGGCAATACGCGACCTGTAAGAGTGGTGGGTAAGTGCATTATTGGTGAGTCTGCAATTGGGGGGGCGCTGGTAAATGCTACTTTTAATACGGTTATAACCAGTGAGCTGTTGAGAGGGAAAATTCAGCGGTGTCGAAAGGTAGTTGGGTATGCCGCAAGTTATGCGCCAGATGAAAATTATAAAATGAATTTATCGGGGGATTTGGAACTGCTTGAGCCAGTCGGAAGTTTCGTCGATGGTGACATGATCGGAATGATACTAGAGCAAGATGTGGTGGGGGGGCGTGCTGTGTCGTTTGCTGTGGGGTCGAGTTATAGGGCTGCGCCATCTATTGGTGCTGGGTTGGCATCGCAAAGGTTAAGTATGACGTTTGAGCGATTGGGGTCTGTTTGGATTTGTATAGATACAAATGGTGGGTGGAGGTCGTGATTGCGGGGAACGGGCGTGTAATGCTGGTTATTGGACTTGTGGTGTCTGTGGTCGGGCTTCTTGTTTTTCAGTCTCGAAAAAACGCGCCTAAAATCGCCGGTCAGGTTAACCCCGCTCGCGGTGAAAATAACGTAATAGATAAAGTGGTGGATTCAATCATGTCATTAGCAGCGCCTCGCGGGATTCGCAACAATAACCCGCTAAATATTAAAGAGCCGAAAGATGGCGGCGATTTCTGGGTGGGTGAATTAGACACTGATCCAGATGCCACTTTTGAAGAGTTCATTTCTCCCGAGTACGGGTACCGAGCAGCTAAGCGCGTGATTGATAGTTATCGTCGGCGCGGTGTGAAAACCTTGGCCGCGATAATTTCCACGTTTGCGCCATCGTCTGAAAATCTGACCTTTGCTTATATATCGTCGGTGTCGAACCGTACCGGCTTTGCACATGATCGTGTGATCAGTGATTCAGATTTACCGGCGCTATTCCGCGCCATGGCGATACATGAAAACGGGGTGGCTTGGGCGGTGCATCCATCGCTAAGCATTGACACTATCAACAAAGGGTTGGCATTAGCATGACCGATAAACAGAAATGGTATGAGCGGCTAAAAAATCGCCGCGTAGTGGGTGGTTTGGTAATTCTGGGCATTTCGTTGGGTGGCGGTAGTATCGCGCTCGCACCGGCTGCGGTAGAGCTTGTGTGTGCGCTGGTGGGGTGCGCGTGAATATCAACTGGCAAACACTGCTGATTCAAGTTATCGCAGCCGTGGTGGCCGGTTTGCTCGTAGCGTGGGTAAAGGTGAAAGTGTGGGACTAGCTGAAACCCTGCTGTATGGTGCAATCATGGCCGTTTTTAGCTTTGTGGGGAGCTTTGCGGCAATGCGCGTAGAGCTAAAGTGGATCAAGGATGATCTAAATAAAAAAGGTGATCGCTTGAATAATCACAGTGATCGAATTCGTCAAGTAGAAATCAAACTGGGTAACTAAAATGAAAGGCAGAAACAGTAAGGGGCGTTTTATCAAGGGCAGTCCAGCGGCCAAAAAAGCAGGCCGCAAAGGTGGCAAGCGGACAGCGTCTAAACGCAAATGAGCGTCAGCCAGTACCTACTTAATTCACTGACCGGCGGTGACGTTCGCGTATTCGCTAAAACCAATCTGGGGCCATTCATACCTGTCTATACCGGCAGTGATGAAAATGCACCGCCAAGCCTGCTGGAGCGCCTAGGCGTCAAAAGCGGACTTGTCATTGTTAACCGTCGCGGCGAAACCCTCTATACCATTGGTGAGCCAGCGGCCACCGATCCAATCCGGTCATTAATATTCTGGCTTATCGTCGCGCTCGTCCTGTCAATATTACTGCGTGGTATCTTCAAGTAATGTGGACGATTTGTGGACGCCTGCTATTTTAAACCTCTCTAAGTTGCTGAAAAATATAAAAAATTTTGGTGGAGCCGGCGGGAATTGAACCCGCGTCCGTCAGTCCGCCACTCAGGGCTCTTCACATGCTTGGTCTCCGTCAATTAATTTAGCCGCAAACAGCCCGACGGTCAGGACGTTATTGGCGATTCTGATAAGGTGTTTCGCGGCTCGGTCTCAGACATACCTTACTCGCTAGCTTGTTCTATATGACAGTCGCGTCCCATTTACAAGCATCTGGTAGCGACCGCTAACCGGGGTTTAAGCGGCTAGAGCGTAGTTGTCGTCGTTGGCAACTATTAGGTTTACAGCTTTGGATTTACGTGATTGGCTGTCATCACGGCATGCACCTCAGAGCGTTGTAACCGGCGTCGAATCCAAATCGGCCCCAGGCCGGACATTGTAACGCTTTGTATCGGCTGCGGCCAGTTAGTTTATGGCTTCATCCGCTTTTGCTTTCTAGGCGGAGTTTGATGCCGAGTGATTTTTTAAGTAGCTCGGCTTCATCTTCTAAGTCAGCGGTAATGAGTGGGTTGATGCTGAGCCAGTCTTCAGGGATTGATAGTATGAGTTCGTCGGCGCTTGGGTTTTCCAGGGTGATGCTTTCTGGAAGGGCTTTGGGTTGGCGGCGGCGATAAAGGATGCATGATAGGCGAAGTACGCAGACCAGTGGCCAGTCGGCGGTGACGCCATAGGTTACCGTGCTGGGTTGCTTAGGTTTGCGGCGATGATTGGCGACCAGAAAGCTAAGGCGGGCTTGTTCTTGGCGAGAGAAGCCGGGCATGTCTGCATTGCCGAGAATATAGGCGCCGTGTTTGTGATAGCCGCCGTGGGCGATGGCAAGGCCAAGTTCGTGAAGTTGGGCTGCCCAGCGTAATAGCGCCTCGGCTTCTGATTCTGGGGTATTTAAGTGGGCGGAAACCGCAGGCAGGAGTCGAGTACATAATTCGGCAACGTGGTCGCCTTGTGCGCTGTCGATGCCGTACTGAATTATTAATTGCTTTATGGTGTCTTCGCGTTTGTCGCGGTGGTGTAGGCGGCCGGCTAGGTCGTGAACAATGCCTTCGCGAATCGCATAGGCGGAGACGTGTAGGCCTTGCATATCTAGCTCTTGAAATATGGCGTAGAGCACGGCAAGGCCGCCGATAAAGACTTCTTTGCGATCGTCGCTGAGGCCAGGAATGTTTAGATTTTGATTGTTTTCGATGGCTAAGACTTGGTTTTTTAATTTTTCCAGGCCATCGGCTGAGATATAGCCAGCTTCGCTGAGTTGTTGTTCTGCTAATATTTTGCCGATACTGCGAATCGTGCCGGAGGAGCCAACGGCTTCGTCCCATTGGGCTCGAAAGGGTTCGACGTAGGGGCTAAGCATTTGTCTGGCGGCGTTGACGGCTTTCTTAAAGGCTTTGTCGCAAATGTTGCCGTCTGCAAAATAGCGCATGCTGAAACTAACACAGCCCATGGGCAAGCTTTCGAGCTGGCGCGGTGCATTGGTGCCTATGACGAGTTCAGTGGAGCCACCGCCAATGTCGATGACTAGGCGACGTTGTTTTTCTGGTGCGAAGTCGTTAGCAACGCCTAGGTAGACTAAGCGGGCTTCCTCAGTGCCGGAGATAATGTTGATGGGTAAACCAAGTACCGCTTCTGCTTTTGCCATGAAGTCGTTGGCGTTGGTAGCGGCGCGGAGGGTGTTGGTGCCAACTATGCGGATTTGTCGTGGAGGCACGCTGCGTAGACGATCGGCCATTTTGGCAAGGCTCGCTAGGGCTCGCTCTTGCGCATCGTCGCTAAGCCGGCCATCATTATCTAAACCTGCGGCAAGCCTAACCATGTCTTTGTGTCGATCGATAACTCGGAGCTTGTCTTCGTGGAAACGAGCGATGAGCAAATGAAAGCTGTTGGATCCCAAGTCGAGGGCAGCGTACGAGTCGTTATTTAGAGCCATTGTAATAATAATTCCTTGGTGAGGGTTTAGTGTATCGGCTGAGCAAGGCAAAATCGACTGCTTATATAAGTCATATTAATGACATATATTTTTATTAGACTGGTAGGTTGTTTTGGTTGCGTTATTTTATATAAAGGATGAGTAATGATCGGGCAGAGCGAAGGGGCAACCTGGATTGCAAAAGAGCTGAGTTGGCTTTCGTTTAATGAGAGAGTGTTGCAGGAGGCTGCTGATCCAGATGTGCCAGTCATTCAGCGCATTCGATATCTGGGGATTTTTTCTAATAACTTAGATGAATTTTTCCGCGTTCGGGTTGCAGATGTGCGGCGTTTGGCGGCATTTTCTTCTCCCTCAAAGCAGGAAGAGTATAAGGTATTACTGGAAGAAATTCGGCAATCGGTAATGAAGTTGCAGCATCGCTTTGACGCGATGTATCGCGAGAATTTAAAAGAGCTGCGACGCCGTAAAATTTATTTGGTTAATGAGCAGCAGCTTGATACTACCCAAACAGATTTTGTGCGGCGTTATTTCCATTCCCATATTCAGCAAGAGTTAGTGCCGATTATTCTGGATGATGCCAACCCCATTCCAGAGCTTAACGATGCGTCAATATATTTAGCGATTAAGTTGAGTAGCGAACAGAGTACGCGTTTTGCGTTACTTGAAATTCCTACTACGCGTCTCGAGCGGTTTATTCGTATCCCCGGCCGAAAAGGGCGCCGTGGAAAAGTATTAATAGCGTTAGAGAATATGATCAGGGTTTGTTTACCCGATGTTTTTCGTGGGATTTTTCCCATGGATGAAACGGCCGCTTTTACAATAAAGCTTACTCGTGATGCTGACTTGGAGTTGGGTGAAGAAGTTACGCATACGTTTGTAGAGAAAATGACGCAAAGTTTGAAGCGTCGTAAAAAAGGCGATCCGGTTCGTTTTGTTTACGACAGCGCAATGCCTAATGATTTGCTGGAATATTTGACTAAGCGTTTGGGCTTGGGGCGTTTGGATTCGATGATTCCTGGTGGGCGCTACCATAACTCAAAAGATTTTATGCGCTTCCCCAACTTAGGGCCTGCGTATCTCGATAATAAGCGCTTGCCGGCCGTGCCTGTGCCGGTTATTGATAATGCTGAGAATATTTTAAGCTGTTTGCGAGAGCAGGATATTTTGCTACATTACCCTTACCACAGTTTTAATTACCTCACTGATTTGCTTAAGACGGCGGCAATTGATCCGCAAGTAAAAAGTATTAAGGCGAGCTTGTATCGTGTGGCTTCAAATTCTCACGTGGTTGATGCCTTATTGAATGCGGTAGCCAATCACAAAGAAGTGACGGTAGTGGTTGAGTTGCAGGCGCGTTTTGATGAAGAGGCCAATATTGCCTTGTCTCAGCGGCTTACAGATGGCGGTGTAAACGTTATTTTGGGCGTCCCGGGTTTGAAAGTTCACAGCAAATTGATTTCTATTGTGCGTCAAGAGGGTAATGTTCAGAAGTATTATTCTCATATTGGCACTGGGAATTTTAATGAAAAAACCGCGACTATTTATACCGACTTTAGCCTGCTTACTTATGATCAAGCGCTGGGTGACGAGGTAGCAAAAGTTTTTGACTTTATTGCGTATAACTACAAGCGCCATGAGTTTAAACATCTTGCGGTGTCACCTTTGAATAGCCGGGATCGAATTCTGGAATTAGTTGAAGGTGAAATTCGCAACGGGAAAAAGGGCCTTGAATGCGGTATTACTTTAAAGTGCAATAATTTAGTTGACCGTGAGCTAATTGATAAGTTGTATGAAGCGAGTTCAGTTGGGGTTCCGGTTCGTTTGATTGTGCGAGGTATGTGCTCCTTGGTGCCGGGTGTTAAAGGCTTAAGTGAAAATATTGAAGCCATTAGTATTGTTGATGGGTTTTTAGAGCACCCTCGTGTTTATGTGTTTCGTAATGCTGGGAAGCCGCGTTATTTTATTTCTTCTGCGGATTTAATGACGCGGAATATAGATTTTCGGGTGGAGGTGACCTGTCCGGTTTACAGCGAGCCTTTGCAGCAAACATTGCAGTCGATTCTGGATTTGCAGTGGGCTGATAATGTGAAAGCACGCATTTTAGATGCGTCACAAAGTAATGCGTTTAAACCCAGAAAGAAGAGCTCTGCAAAAATTCGCTCACAACTGCTTACGCATAAATTCTTGAGTACTGGTAAGTTACCCAGAATGGCTAAGTTAGATTACCGCTCTAGGGTAAAAGCGAAGGCAAAGCCCGGTAAATCTAAAGCCAAGAAATAGGCGGTTTGTCTATTGGCGTATGATCAGCAGCTCGCCGCTGAGTTTTTTTGGGCTGCTGATTTCACGCGTTAGTAATTCTGCGTTAAATGCCTTTTGGCAGCGTTTTGCTAGTTTGTGGAATGGTGAGCGGCCAGGGTCGGCGATAATGATGGTGCCTACGCCCGCGTCTAACGCTGCCTCTATGGCGGAATACAGTGGTTTGACTAGATTGTCCCAAAAGCAAATGTCGCCACCCAGCATATGGCTGTGACCTTTTAGGTCAGCTGGCTTTAGGTGTTCGTAGCGTGCTGTGCGATTGCTTATTTTGACATCGTTAAGCAGTGCGTGGGCTTCCAGGTAGGGGAAAACATGCTCATCGGCATCAACGGCGGTCACTTTCGCCTTAAAGTGCTGTGCGCATGAAATACCCAATATGCCCCAGCCACAGCCAATCTCGGTCATTTTAGCCTTTTTCTTGGGTGGGTTTTCGAGTAGGTAGTCCATGATCAAGAACGAGGATCCCCAGACTTGGTAGCCGTGTATTTCTGGCCCTGGTAATGCTCTTTGCATTCGGCGAATCAGTTTGTGCTTTTTCTTTAAAATGAGGATGTCGTTAACAATACTGATATCTTTTAAGGCCGGGTGCGCAGTCATTACGGGTTAGTGTCCTTTGTGGCGAGTGCGATTTAGCGGAATTGTTTGGGGCGGATAATTCCTGAGAGCTTTGCGCTATCGGCTCTGAGTTGGTCCCAGTATTCAATATTGATTTCTAGTTCAATGAAGGTGCAGGTGCCTATATGGCCAATTTTACCGTCGTATAAGTAATTGGCGAGATCGGCAAGCGCGGGGTTGTGACCAATAAGTAGGGCGCGCTCTATCGACTGCGGCAGTTCTTTTAGCCAGGACTGTAGTTCTTCTGCTTCAAAAGTATAAATGGCACTTTCGTGAACAATCTCGGCACTGTCAAATACATTGGCGCATGCTTGAAAGCGCTTGAGGGTGTCTTGGGCGCGACGTGCGGGGCTGCAATAAACGTGACTAAAGTGATGTTCACTACGCTGTAGCTCGTTGGCGATGAGCTGGCAGTCCTTTTTGCCACGCTTGGAAATAGGGCGGTCGGCGTCAGAAATCTCGTCGTCGTCCCAGTCGGATTTTGCGTGGCGGAGCAAATAAAGCGTTTTCATTAGCGGGCGTGGGTGGCTCGTGTTAGTTATGGTCGCGCACAATGCGCATTTTCTGTCGTTCCCAGTCTCGGTTCTTCTCAGTTTCACGTTTATCGTGATCCTGCTTACCTTTGGCTAGGCATATTTCAGCTTTTACTAAGTGTTTTTTCCAATACAGGGCAGTGCACACACAGGTGTAGCCTTTTTGTTGAACGGCCTCTTGCAGTTTGCTCAGTTCTTTTGCATGTAGCAAGAGTTTACGTGTGCGGGTTGGGTCTGTGACAAAGTGGGTGGATGCACTCAGTAATGGGGTGATGTTACAGCCGAGTAAAAACGCCTCACCGTCTTTAAGAAAGACGTAAGTGTCGGTAATTTGGATTTTACCCTGGCGCAGACTTTTGACCTCCCAGCCGTGAAGCACTAAACCGGCTTCAAACTTATCCGTGAGGCTGTAGTCATGGCGCGCCTTTTTGTTTTGGGCGATGGTACTGCTGGTGTTTTTAGGTTTCTTTTTGCTCATGGTGGCGATTATAGAGGGAGTTGCTGGCAAAACCTATTGGGGTCAGGTAAAAAGACCGCTGCTTTGCAAAAATTGATGTTACCGACGGCATATGGCTTTAAAAAAACGAAAAATACAAGGTATCTGGGCCAGTCGGTGGACGTTTCTGGCGGCGGCTACTGGCTTGGTGGTCAGTTTAGGCAATTTCTGGAGGACACCACAGGAGCTTGGCGAGAATGGTGGGGGTGCATACCTTATTGTGTACATCGCCTGCTTATTCTTTGTGATGTTGCCAATTGCGGTGGCTGAGGTGCGTATTGCTGTGCGCGCTCGCGGGAACCCAGTTCATGCCATGGATCAGGTCGCACACTACGCAAAGGCAAGTAAACATTGGTCGCTGGTCGCTCAGCTGGCTTGTATAGGTGCCTTGTTATTAGCGGTCAATTATTCAATGGTTTCCGGCTGGTTACTGGCTTATGTGGTCAAAATGGCTTCTGGGCTGATGGATGCCGCTAGTTTGGATTTGGTTGCGGCAGAGTTTCAGGCTCTTTTGGCCTCGCCTGAAGAGATGCGATTTTGGCAGCAAGTATTTTTGTTGATGGCGATTGTTTTATCCGCTTTAAATGTGGTGCGTGGCATGGCGGCTGTGCTCAGGGTGATATTGCCGATATTGCTGTTGGTGTTACTGGGCTTGCTTTATTACGGTTATGCTTTGGGTGATTTTCAATCTGCGCTGCACTGGATGTTTGATTTGCGTGTTGAAGATTTAACCTTGCGAAGTGTGTTTTCTGCATTGCAGCATGCTTTTTATACCTTGTGTATAGGTACTGCTGCATTGATGGCTTACGGTGCTTACTTTCCCTCAGGTCGCTCGGTGGCGCGTCAGTTAATCGCATTGGCGGTGTTTGATGTGGTGGTGCTGGTTGTGGCGGGCGTGGCTATTTTGGCGCTTGTGTTTGATCAGCATATTGTGCCGGGGTCTGGTCCTGCCTTGTTGTTTATTAGCCTACCATTTTCTTTTGGGAATTTGGTGTTTGGTGATATTGCCGGTACTGCTTTTTATTTGCTGCTGTTTATCTTGTCGCTGACCACGGTGGTTGCGCTGATGGAACCCGTGGTTGCGTATTTGGTTGAGCGCTGGGGAGTGTTTCGTTGGTTGGCGGCGATATTGGTCGGCAGCTTGGTGTTTATAGTAAGCGATCTAGCGATGCTATCAATGTCGGCAGAGTCGGAAATGCGATGGTTATCGCGAAGCTTAATGGAGTGGCTAGATATTGCAGCGGCAAATATTATTTTGCCGCTTTGTACGTGGTGTTTTGTTTTGTTTGCCGGCTGGCGGGTGCCAAGGCTGGTGTACGGTGTGCGCGATGGCTGGTTGGAGAGGGTGTTTTTTTGGCTTTGGCAGGCCTTGTTGCGGTATATTGCGCCGCCTGCTGTGTTAGCAGTGTTGGTTATTGGTTTATATTTGCGGCTCACTGAGTAAATTTTGCTTATGTGTGCAAATGATTCAGGGCTTCCTTATGAATGAAATTCGACGCAGTGCTTTATTGCCATATCCTGCGGAGGTTATTTATCGGCTGATAAATGATATTGAGGCTTATCCGCAGTATATGGACGGTTGTGTCGGTGCCGAGGTGTTGGCGCGAAGCGATGATGCAATGGATGCGCGTTTGGATTTGTCGCGCGCGGGTATCCGGTTAAGTTTTGTTACACGCAATACATTAACGCCTGATCGCAGCGTGAAGCTGACCTTGCTAGAAGGGCCATTTGAAAATTTGAGTGGCGAGTGGACGTTATTACCGCTAGGTGCAGATGCATGTAAAGTGAGTTTGCATTTACAATTTGTGCTGACAAATAGCTTGGTTGGCGCGGCCACGCGCCAGTTATTTAATGCAGTGGCAAATAATTTGGTTGATGCCCTTGTGAAAAGAGCGAATGAACAATATGGAAAATAAAAATAGTACTATTCATGTAGAGGTGGCCTACGCCCTACCAGATAGGCAGCGAATTGTTGCCTTAGAAGTTCCAGAAGGGTGTACGGTACGTGAGGCGGCTTTACAGTCTGGTCTTGATAAGCAATTTGCTGGTTTGGATCTGGCCACAGCGGATTTAGGTGTTTTTGGTAAGTCTGTAGGCGCGCCGGATTCCCAACCCTTGAAAAGCGGTGAGCGCGTTGAAATATACCGTCCTCTCATTGCGGACCCCAAAGAAGTCCGCAAGCAGCGAGCCGCCAAAGTAAAGGCTCGCAAAGAGGCTCAGTAACTACTCGCTGTCGGAGGTGATTTCAGTTTCGACGTCGGTGGTCGCTGCAGCGCTTGGCTTGATGTCAGTGGTGAATTCACTAAGCAAGTCATCTTTAAAGATGACGGTGAGTTGGTGGTGCTCTTTCTTTTCATTATTGGGGTCATTTAGGGTATAAATGTAATCCCAGCGGTTTGGGCTGAATGTGTCGCGCACCAGTGGTGTGCCCATGACGTATTCAACCTGGCTGCGGGTCATACCGATCTTTAATTGGTCTACCATTTCTTGGGTGATAATGTTGCCCTGGTCAATGGGAAGTCGGTATACACCAGGAAATTCCAGAGAGCTGCAGGCGGCCAAGGATACGAGCAGGCAGGCTGTGGCAAGTTGTCTATACATGCTAAGGGTTCCAATCGCTTATAGAGGCGTGGGATAATAGCGCAAACCCAATCTCAACGCTAAGGTCCAGGGCATATGTCTATAGAAAATCAAGAGCTTCGTAAAGCGGGACTCAAAGTTACTTTACCCAGAGTAAAGATTTTACAGCTACTGGAGCAGGCTGAGAGCGATAATCAGCATTTTAGCGCTGAAGATGTCTATCGTGCATTGATGGAGTCTGGTGAAGACGTCGGATTGGCGACTGTGTACCGTGTCTTAACTCAGTTTGAGGCGGCGGGCTTGGTGACGCGGCATAATTTTGAAACGGGTCATTCGGTGTTTGAATTAGAGAAGGGTGATCATCACGACCATATTGTATGTATGGAGACGGGTGACGTTATCGAGTTTTTCGACGAGGTGATCGAGTCTCGTCAGCATCAGCTGGTTGAAGAGCGTGGTTATGAATTAGTGGATCACAGCTTGGTGTTGTACGTGCGTCCTAAAAAGAGTTAATGACAGCTTGGCTCTATTGGAGGCGGCTTAGGCCGCCTTTGTTGTATCTGGGCTGTTGTAAGTCTTTAGTGTTGAGTGCCCAGCATTTCTTTGGCGTGGGCCAGGGTATTTTCGGTAATAGCTATGCCGCCTAGCATTCGTGCAATTTCTTCGATTTTTTGATTTTCCTCTAGTGGTTCTAGGCTGGTTGTTAGCTTGGCTTTGCTGCCGACTTTTTGGACTTTGATGTGGTGGTCGCCTTGGCTTGCTACTTGCGGCTGATGTGTGACACAGAGTACTTGGCTGCGTTTACCTAGTGCATTGAGTAATTGGCCAACAATTTCAGCGGTAGCACCGCCGATGCCGACGTCAATCTCGTCAAATACCACCGTTGGAATGGCGGCTACTTGCGCGGTAATGACCTGAATGGCAAGGCTGATACGTGACAATTCGCCGCCGGATGCAATTTTGCTCAGCGGGCCTTTTGCTGTTGTAGGATTGGTACTGATTAATATTTCGATATCTTCTTGGCCGTGACTGTGGGGCTCATCGTGACTTAATGGGTGCATGGCAAATTCAATTTCGCAGTGTTTCATGGCCAGTGCCTGCAGCTGCTTTTCTATGCCTTGTTTCATCAGTTTGGCTGCTTTCTCACGCTTTTTGCTCAGCGAGGTGGATGTCGTTAAGTATGCTTTAAGGGCTTGGTCCTGTTCTTTGCTCAGCTGCTCTATTTTTTCATCGCTAGCATTTAAAGCTTCGAGCTGCTGTTCTAGGGTGTTTTGGAGGTCCGGAAGGTCATCAGCCTGGATTCGGTGTTTGCGTGCAGTTTGGTAGATGGCGTCAAGTCGTGTTTCGACTTCCGTTAGGCGCTCTGGGTCGAGTTCGGTGTCATCAATGACGCGTTGTAGTTCGCTCGCGGCTTCTTCAATTTGAATTCGCGCGCTCTCTAAAAGTTGGGCCGCGTTATTCTGAGAGTTACTTTGGTGCTGGCTGCTTTGTAGTGAAGACAGGGCTTGGTGAATAATGCCCATGGCGTTAACTTCGCCCTCGCGGCAGAGATTAAGGCTGTGATGGTTGGCGGTAAGAATTTGCTCGGCATTGGCTAATTGTTTTTGCAGATTTTCTAGTTCGTCGACCTCACCGGGTTTTAGGTCAAGGCGATGCAGCTCTTCAAGCTGGTAGCGCAAGAGTTGTTCTTGTGCGTTTTGCTCGGCTAAATTTGCTTCTAGTTCGGCGAGGGTTTTGGTACTGCGCTGGTAGTGTTGGCAGTGTTCATTGACTTGCTTTGCTAGCTCCGTGGTGCCTGCGTAAGCGTCTAATAACTCGCGTTGGTAAGATTTTTTGAGTAGTGATTGGTGAGCGTGCTGACTGTGAATGTCGATGAGCAGGCTGCCGAGTCCGCGAATGTCTTGCAATGTTGCGGGCTGACCGTTGATGTAGGCGCGTGAGCGACCGTCGGCGGTAATCACCCGCCTAAGCATACACTCATTACTGTCATCTAAATCACGTTCTTCTAGCCATTTGTGGGCGGCTGGAATGTCGCTGATGTCAAATAGGGCATGAATATCTGCACGATCACTTCCATTGCGGACAATATTGCTATCGGCTCGGTCGCCCAGTGCCAGGCCAAGCGCATCTAGCATAATGGATTTACCCGCGCCGGTTTCACCGGTTAGTACGGTCATTCCAGCCTTGAGCTCAATGTCGAGGTGCTCGGTAATGGCGTAATTACTGATATTGAGGTTGCTCAGCATGATGGTCGCTCGCTGTCGTACAAGTTGTCTGTATGTATATACAGTAAAGTACTGCTGCTCGATGCAGCCGTCAATCGCTTGATGTAAAAATATTGGAAATTGCCTTGAATTACTTGCGCTAAGCCCCATATACGCGACAACGCGGAAAATGTCCGCAAGACCTATTGGATGTGACGGAGATTGGGTACGTGACAGAGGAACAAGATAAAGCAGCAATGCAGGATGAAGATATTCAGCCTGACGAGCAGCAAGAGGACGTTGAATTGAGTGGCGAGCTGGGGCCAAGCTTGGAAGAGCAGCTTGAAGCGGCCAAACAGGCGGTTGTTGATGCGCAGGAGCAGTCGTTACGGGCGGTAGCTGAGGCGCAGAATATTCGGCGTCGCGCTGAAAAAGATGCCGAGAATGCACGTAAGTTTGCGCTCGAGAAGTTTGCTGGAGATATGCTGCCGGTTGTCGATAACTTGGATCGTGCATTGGCCTCTGCAGATGTTGAAGATGAAGCCTTAAAACCTATTTTAGAGGGTGTAGAGCTGACTCGAAAAACATTGGTAGATGCGTTGGCGCGTCACAATGTTGAGCAGTTGAACCCTGTTGGCGAGCCCTTTGATCCCGAGTATCACGAAGCGATGGCAATGGTCCCTAACCCGGACGTGGAGCCTAACTCTGTGATGGATGTGATGCAGAAGGGGTACACCTTGAATGGCCGCTTGCTGCGTGCAGCGATGGTCGTGATTGCTAAAGCGCCCTAAGTAAATTTAGTAAAAACAGGCTATGTCCCCTTGAAATGTGTGGATAAGGGCCAATATTAGTTAACAAGACAAAGCATTTCGCCAGATGTGGCGACAGTTAGTTAAGTGGAGAATCATCATGGGTAAAATTATTGGTATAGACTTGGGTACCACTAACTCTTGTGTTGCTGTAATGGACGGCGACAAGGTTAAGGTAATCGAGAATTCAGAAGGTGCGCGTACAACACCTTCTATTGTCGCTTATACAGAAGACAAAGAAATTTTAGTTGGCCAAAGTGCTAAGCGCCAAGCGGTTACTAATCCGCATAACACGCTTTATGCAGTGAAGCGTTTAATCGGTCGCCGCTTTGAAGATGATGTTGTGCAAAAAGACATCAACATGGTGCCCTACGGTATCTGCAAGGCAGATAATGGCGATGCTTGGGTAGAAGTGAAAGGCGAGAAGTTGGCGCCGCCACAAATTTCTGCAGAAGTTCTTAAGAAAATGAAGAAGACGGCAGAAGACTACCTTGGTGAGAAAATCACTGAAGCAGTTATTACTGTCCCTGCCTATTTTAATGACTCTCAGCGTCAGGCCACAAAGGATGCGGGACGCATAGCTGGTTTGGATGTGAAGCGGATTATCAATGAGCCAACCGCAGCGGCATTGGCTTACGGCATGGATAAAGCAAAAGGTGACCGCACGGTTGCAGTATATGATCTTGGTGGTGGTACTTTTGATATCTCGATTATTGAGATTGCCGAAGTTGATGGTGAGCACCAGTTTGAAGTGTTGTCTACAAACGGCGATACCTTTTTGGGCGGTGAAGATTTTGACATGCGCCTGATTGATTACTTGGCAGAAGAATTTAAGAAAGAAAACAGTATCGACCTGAAGGGTGACTCTTTGGCTGTGCAGCGTTTAAAAGAAGCTGCTGAAAAAGCCAAGATTGAATTGTCTTCTAGTCAGCAGACCGAAATTAACCTGCCCTACATCACGGCAGATGCCACTGGTCCTAAGCACTTGGTTGTGAAATTGAGTCGTGCCAAGTTGGAGTCATTGGTTGGCGATCTAGTTGCACGCTCTTTAGAGCCTATGAAGGTGGCATTAAAAGATGCTGGCCTTTCTGCTTCTGAGGTTGACGAAGTAATTTTGGTGGGTGGTCAGACTCGTATGCCTTTGGTGCAAACTAAGGTGACTGAGTTCTTTGGTAAAGAAGCGCGTCGTGACGTTAACCCAGATGAAGCGGTTGCGATGGGTGCAGCTTTGCAGGGCGCGGTACTGTCTGGTGAAGTAAAAGACGTTTTATTGCTTGATGTAACACCACTGAGCTTGGGTATTGAGACCATGGGTGGCGTTGCCACACCTTTGATTGAGAAAAACACCACGATTCCTACAAAGAAATCACAGGTATTCTCAACAGCGGATGATAACCAGACAGCGGTAACGATTCATGTTGTTCAAGGTGAGCGTAAGCAAGCTGCAGCCAACAAATCGTTAGGACGTTTCGATTTGGCCGATATTCCACCAGCACCGCGTGGTTTGCCGCAAATCGAAGTAACTTTCGATATTGATGCCAACGGTATTTTGCATGTTTCCGCTAAAGACAAGGCTACCGGCAAAGAGCAGTCTATTCGCATCACTGCGTCTAGTGGTCTAAACGACGATGAAATTGAACAAATGGTTCGTGACGCAGAAGCTAATGCTGAGGCAGATAAAAAGTTTGAAGCTTTAGTCACGGCACGTAACACGGCGGAAGGCTTGGCTAACGCAACTCGTAAAACAGTTGAGGAAGCTGGCGATAAGGCTACCGAAGAAGAGAAAGCGGCAATAGAAGCAGCGTTGACTGAGGTTGATGAGGCAGTTAAAGGTGATGATGTCGAGAAAATCGAAGAAGCCACCAAGAAATTAACTGAAGCATCGGGCGGTTTGGCTCAGAAAATGTATGCCGAGCAAGCTGCGCAAGCGGAAGCTGAGGGCGGTGCTGAGCAACCGCAATCGGGTGCTGATGATGTTGTCGATGCTGAGTTCGAAGAAGTTAAAGACGACGATAAAAAGTAAGTTTTGGGGTCGAAAGGCCCCAATCTTGCATTCTGCTTAACGGGAGACGTGGGGCGCTGGGACTGTTAAGTTCTGTAGGTGTTCTATCGATTTCCCGTTTGGCGTTTAACCACGTTATTAATTTATATAGTAGAGTGGATTGGCACTTGGATGCTATTTCTCTCCTGGACAGTGTAAAAACAAAGCTATGTCAAAAAGAGATTATTACGAAATTCTGGGTGTCTCGCGGGATACCGATAGTAAGGAAATTAAAAAAGCCTACCGTCGTATTGCGATGAAAAATCATCCCGACCGTAATCCCGATGATCCAAAGGCTGAAGATATTTTTAAAGAAGCGACAGAAGCCTATGAAGTGCTTTCTGACGATGAAAAGCGCGCAACATATGACCGGTTTGGTCATGAGGGTGTTAATGCTGGCGCGGGTGGTGGCGCTGGGGCGGGCGGCTTTAGTGATATTTTTGGTGATGTTTTTGGTGATATCTTTGGTGGCGGTGGAGGCGGTCGTCAGCGTGGGCCACAACCAGGAGCTGATCTTCGCTATACCCTAGAAATTGACCTTGAACAGGCTGTTCACGGGTCAACGGCAAAAATTCGTATACCTACTTTGGTGGCGTGTAAGCCCTGCGATGGAAGTGGTGCTAAAAAAGGCTCTAAGCCGGTAACCTGTTCCACCTGTAACGGTGTTGGCCAAGTGCGAATGCAGCAAGGTTTTTTTGCTGTCCAGCAAGCGTGTCCAACGTGCCGTGGCAAAGGCACCATTATTTCTGATCCGTGCTCGTCGTGTCATGGTCAGGGCTTGATCGAAGAGACTAAAACATTGTCTGTGAAGGTGCCTGCTGGTGTCGACACGGGTGACAGGATACGCCTCAGTGGCGAGGGCGAGGCCAGCCCCAATGGTGGCCCAACAGGTGATTTATACGTGCAGATGTCGGTGCGGCCGCATCCCATATTTAAGCGCGATGGTAAGAACCTGTATTGCGATGTGCCAATTAGTTTTGCTGATGCGGCTTTGGGGGGCGAGTTAGACGTGCCCACATTAGAAGGGCGGGTAAAACTAAAAATTCCAGCAGAGACTCAGACTGGTAAATCATTTCGCTTGCGTGGTAAGGGGATTACCCCTGTGCGTGGCGGTAGTACCGGTGATTTAATTTGCAAAGTAACATTGGAGACGCCAGTCTCCTTGAGCAAGCGTCAAAAAGAGTTAATTCAAGAATTGCAGGCTAGTATGGAAGGTGATGATAAGCAGTCGCCAAGAAAGAAAACGTGGTTCGATGGCGTGAAAACTTTTTTTGATGATATGAAGCTCTAATTAATTGCCCTTCTTATTGACCGGTTCTGCTTTTGAGTGGAATCCGGTCTCGACTTCCCTCCATTTTTTCTCCATTCTTGGCGACATGTGAATGCGGAGATTCTACGCTTCCATCTATATAAAAGGCGCCAGAATTAATGGATAAAACCCTCAATAAATTTGTAGCTAGCTACCTGTGGTCAGATAAGGTTGTGCATTACAGCGCGTGGAAGCGAAAGCTCATTGATGTGCTGCGCTTGCTTTATGTGGTGTTGGATGACCTAACCAAGGGTGAGTTAACACTGCGCGCTATGAGCTTGGTGTATACCACTCTGCTGTCCTTAGTGCCGATGATGGCGGTGAGTTTTTCAGTACTGAAAGCCTTTGGGATGCACAATAAGCAGTTGGAGCCCGTTATGCTTCAGTTTCTTGCGCCCATGGGAGCTCAGGGTGTTGAGATTACAGAAAAAATAATTGGATTTATTGATAACGTCAAAATTGGCGTTTTGGGCACTTTTGGCGTTGCCCTGTTATTTTATACTGCGATCTCGCTGATCCAGAAAATTGAGGCGACGTTTAATTATATCTGGCGTCTGGACCAACATCGCAGTATTGGTCGTCGTTTTGCGGATTACGGCAGTGTGATGTTGATTGGGCCGTTATTAGTGTTTTCGGCAATTGGTTTATCTGCCAGCGTGTTAAGCGGTGGTGTTGTGCAAACCCTAAGTAGCCATTTGCCCTTTGTGCAGCATTTAATTGCATTTGCCACGGAGGCCGCGCCTTATTTAATGATTATTGCGGCGTTCACTTTCTTTTATATGTTTATTCCTAACACGAGAGTTACCTTCCGTGCTGGTTTTGTGGCGGGGGTGGTGTCAGGGATTTTGTTTCAGAGCCTGGGTTGGGGGTTTGGTAGTGTTGTGGTGTCAGCTAGCGGTAGCGGCACATATGCAATTTACTCTGGTTTTGCAATCTTGATTCTTTTTATGATGTGGATGTACATCAGTTGGTTAATTTTGCTGGTGGGCAGCAGTGTGGCTTTTTACGTGCAGCACCCAGAATATATTGCGCCAGTGCGGCGTAGCGGTGATTTGAGTATTCGGCAGCGAGAAACCTTGGCGCTGCAGGTAATGGCAATTATAGCGCAGCGTCACTATCAGTCTCGAAAACCATTTTCTGCAAGTGATTTTGTATATCGATTGCGGGTGCAGATCCAAGGTGTAACCCGTGTGCTTGGGGCATTAAGGGCGGCAGGCCTAGTAGCAGAGGATCACGAGGATCCGCCGCGATATTTGCCGAATGTGCCCCTGGAGAAAACGTCATTAAAAACCGTAATTGACGCAGTAAGAAATGACGGTTCTGTGCCAATGATTGCTCTGCGAGTGCCTCGCAAGCCGGTGCATGGTGTTGCTGAGGTGACGGCGGCTATTGATGCCGCTTTAGAAGAAGCGCTAGCATCGACGACTGTTCGCGATATGGCCATTGATGACGAAGAGGTTGCGGTCGATGGCGGGGGCGTGAGTGCNGGGGTTGATAGAAATTGAGTTTGAATTCTTAAATATTGGAAGGTGTTATGACAGTTCGGATAGCAGTAACAGGTGCGGCAGGCCGGATGGGCCGCATTTTAATTGAAGCAGTATCACTGAATGATGATTGCGAATTAACGGCAGCGATTGAGCGCCCAGAGAGCTCTTTATTGGGCGCGGATGCGGGTGAGCTGGCGGGGTTGGGTAAAAACGGGGTGGCAATCGTTGGCGATGTGGCTTCGGTGCTAGAAGACTTTGATGTGTTGATTGATTTTACAGTGCCTGCGGCAACGCTTGCCAATGCGAAGGCGTGTGGTGCAGCTGGTAAAGGGATGGTGATTGGGACAACCGGTTTTAATCAAGAGCAAAAAATCGAGTTAGAGGCGGCTATCGCCCCGATTGCCATTTGTCAGGCCTCTAATTTTAGTACTGGGGTGAACCTGTGCTTTAAATTATTAGATATGGCTGCGAAGGTCTTGGGTGATGATGTTGACGTTGAAATCGTTGAGGCGCATCACCGCCATAAAATTGATGCACCTTCTGGTACGGCGTTAAGCATGGGGCATGTTGTTGCCGATGCGCTAGGCCGTGATTTAGAGAAAGTGGCTGTTTATGGTCGTGAAGGGCAAACAGGAGCTCGCGAGCGTGACACTATTGGCTTCGCGACTGTGCGAGGCGGGGATGTGGTGGGTGATCACACTGTCATGTTCTGTGCCGAAGGTGAGCGCGTGGAGATCACCCACAAGGCCAGTTCTCGTATGTCATTTGGCCGCGGAGCGGTGCGTGCTGCGGCCTGGGTTAGTGCCCAGTCTGCGGGGCGCTATGATATGCAAGATGTGCTTGGTTTAAAGTAGTTGGTATTTATTTGGCCCTATATACCCTTTTAGTTAGCGGTTGACCAAGGTTTAGTGGTGGCAAAGTGAATGCGTGGTATTTATTGCGGTGGACGTGCAGGGGGCATTTCGCGTAAAATCGCGCATCAGATTAGGGTGCCGAGCTGAATAAGCTCCGCAGCCCCGCAAAAAAGCGAGGTGAAGCAATCTTCATCTCGCTTTTTTGCACGCGTATTTTCCTCTGTGGTCTCTAGGTTGTCGTTCCGATGTGTGTGTCGGCGGTGGCTCTCGGCTGCAAGTTTTATCTAGGAGGTAGTCTTGACGGTTCCAGCCATACTTGCCCTTGAAGACGGCAGCATTTTTCGGGGCATCGCCATAGGTGCCGAAGGGCATTCGGTTGGTGAGGTCGTATTTAATACGGCAATGACCGGTTACCAAGAAATTTTGACCGACCCCTCGTATGCGCGTCAAATTGTGACGCTCACTTACCCTCATATCGGCAATACTGGCGTGAATAGCGAAGATGAGGAAGCGGAAACGATTTGGTCTGCTGGCCTAGTTATTCGTGATTTGCCGATGCTTGCGTCAAGTTTTCGTAGCGAACAGAGTCTTTCTGAATATCTGAAATCTCGTAATATTGTTGGTATTGCGGACATAGATACTCGCCGTTTAACCCGTATTTTGCGTGACAAAGGAGCCCAGAGTGGTTGCTTGATGGCGGGGGATATCGATGACGCCAAAGCATTAGCCATGGCGAAAGAGTTTGCCGGCTTAAAAGGCATGGATTTGGCCAAGGAAGTGACGACACCCGAGCGTTATGAGTGGCGCGAAGGTAGCTGGACGCTTGGTGAAGGCCATAAAACGTATGCTGATGATGAACTTCCTCATCATGTTGTTGCTTATGACTTTGGTGTAAAGCGCAATATCTTACGCATGTTGACGGATCGAGGCTGCCGCTTAACCGTGGTGCCGGCCAAAACAACTGCTGCAGAAGTGCTGGCGATGAATCCTGATGGTGTCTTTTTATCTAATGGCCCTGGTGATCCAGAGCCATGTGATTACGCCATTTCAGCAATTAAAAAGATATTGGCAACCGCTGTGCCTGTGTTTGGTATTTGCTTGGGGCATCAGTTGCTTGGCTTGGCGTCTGGCGCAAAAACCCAAAAAATGAAATTTGGTCATCATGGTGCCAACCATCCGGTGCAAGATTTAACCACTAAGGTGGTGCATATCACTAGTCAGAATCACGGTTTTGCCGTTGATGAAAACTCATTACCTGAAAACCTCATAGTCAGTCATAAGTCCTTATTTGACGGTTCACTGCAAGGCATTCAGCGTACAGACATTCCTGCGTTTGGCTTTCAAGGCCACCCAGAGGCGAGTCCCGGCCCGCATGATATTGCGCCGTTATTCAATCAATTCATTGATATGATTGTGGCTGCTAAGCAGGTTAAATAAGGCTTAGATCACACCTGCACATTTGGCGGGTGTAGATAGAGAACGACACTAGCTAGTGTCTGCTGCTTAGCTTCCAGTAGCAGACTGTTTATTATGAAGCACAGAGTTAGATGATTAGTACTTATGCCAAAAAGAACTGATATCCAAAGCATACTTATCCTTGGAGCTGGCCCCATTGTAATTGGTCAAGCTTGTGAGTTTGATTATTCCGGTGCTCAGGCGTGTAAAGCGTTACGTGAAGAAGGTTACCGAGTCATTTTGGTGAATTCTAACCCCGCAACGATTATGACCGACCCGTCTATGGCAGATGCCACTTATATTGAGCCTGTGGTTTGGGAGACGGTTGCAAAGATCATTGAGAAAGAGCGCCCAGACGCAATACTTCCTACCATGGGTGGGCAAACGGCGCTGAACTGCGCGCTGGATCTAGATCGAGAAGGTGTGCTGGCCAAGTATGACGTTGAGATGATTGGCGCAACCAAAGATGCTATCGATATGGCGGAAGACCGCCTTTTATTCGATAAGGCGATGAAGCGTATCGGGCTAGAGACCCCTAGGTCGGCAATTGCTCATAGCATGGAAGAAGCATTGCAGGTTTTGGACTCCATCGGTTATCCCGCGATTATTCGCCCCAGCTTCACAATGGGTGGCTCGGGTGGTGGTATTGCCTATAACAAAGAAGAGTTCGTGGAGATTTGTACTCGCGGTCTAGATTTGTCGCCCACTAATGAGCTGCTAATTGATGAGAGCTTGATAGGTTGGAAAGAATTTGAAATGGAGGTTGTCCGGGATAAAAACGACAACTGCATTATCATTTGCGCGATAGAAAACTTTGATCCAATGGGTGTGCATACAGGTGATTCCATTACGGTTGCACCGGCACAAACCCTGACCGATAAAGAGTACCAAATCATGCGTAACGCCTCGTGTGCGGTATTGCGTGAGATTGGTGTTGAAACTGGTGGTTCAAACGTCCAGTTTGGTATGGAGCCGCATACAGGGCGCTTAGTAGTTATTGAAATGAACCCGCGGGTGAGTCGTTCCTCGGCCTTGGCGTCAAAGGCTACTGGTTTCCCCATAGCGAAAGTGGCCGCCAAGTTAGCGATCGGTTACACCTTAGATGAATTGCAAAACGATATTACCGGCGGTGCGACACCTGCGTCCTTTGAGCCGGCTATCGATTATGTCGTCACCAAAATTCCACGATTTACCTTTGAAAAGTTTGGCGAGGCTCAGACTCGACTGCATACGCAGATGAAATCTGTTGGCGAGGTAATGGCCATTGGTCGAACTTTCCAGGAGTCTCTACAAAAAGCATTGCGCGGCCTTGAAGTGGGATCTGCAGGATTTGAACATCAGCTTGATGTAGATCGCGATGATGCGCGTGACATCTTGATAGCCGAGCTAACGAACCCTGGTCCCGAGCGTATTTGGTTTGTTGCCGATGCTTTCCGCGCTGGAATGAGTGTTGAAGAGGTTTTTGAGCACTCGTGGATTGATCCTTGGTTCTTGGTGCAGATCGAAGATATTGTCAAAACCGAAAACTCGCTTAAAACCTTGGCACTGACTGATATTACCAAGGACTTAATGTGGCGTTTAAAGCGCAAAGGGTTTTCTGATCAGCGCTTGTCGGTGCTGTTGGCGGTAAGTGAAAAACAACTGCGTACCCTCAGACATAGTTTAGATATTCATCCTGTTTATAAGCGGGTGGATACTTGTGCGGCAGAGTTTTCTACATCGACCGCGTATATGTATTCGACGTATGAAGAAGAATGCGAGTCGCAGCCAACTGGTCGCGATAAAATTCTTGTTATTGGTGGCGGCCCTAACCGTATTGGCCAAGGCATAGAGTTCGATTACTGCTGTGTCCATGCGGCATTGGCAATGCGTGAAGATGGTTACGAGACCATTATGGTCAACTGTAACCCCGAGACGGTGTCGACTGATTACGACATCTCGGATCGCCTGTACTTTGAGCCCGTTACCCTAGAAGACGTGTTAGAAATTGTTGCTAAAGAGAAGCCAAAAGGGGTTATCGTTCAATTTGGTGGTCAGACACCACTGAAGTTGGCGCGAGACCTTGAAGCGGCGGGTGTGCCTATTATTGGGACATCGCCTGATGCGATTGATCGTGCTGAAGATCGTGAGCGATTCCAGCAAATGATCGAGCGTCTAGAGTTAAAGCAACCGCCAAATACTACAGTGCGTTCGGAAGAGGCTGCGTTATCGGCGGCCGCGAAAATTGGATATCCATTGGTAGTGCGTCCATCTTATGTTTTGGGCGGGCGAGCAATGGAAATTGTTTACAAAGAAGAAGAGCTGCAACGCTATATGCGTGAGGCGGTAAGGGTTTCTAATGAGTCACCGGTACTGCTGGATCACTTTTTAAACGCGGCAGTAGAAGTCGATCTTGACGCGGTGTCTGATGGCAAGCAGGTTGTCATTGGTGCGATCATGCAGCACATTGAGCAGGCGGGTGTTCACTCGGGCGATTCAGCGTGTTCACTGCCCCCATATTCATTGTCTGCAGATGTGCAAAATCGCATGCGCGAGATTGTTAAAGCAATGGCCCTGGAATTAGGCGTGGTTGGATTGATGAATGTCCAGCTGGCGGTGCAAGATGGCGAAATTTACGTTATTGAGGTTAATCCTCGCGCTTCTCGTACCGTACCGTTTGTGTCGAAATGCATTGGTGTGTCCCTGGCTAAAGTGGCTGCGCGCTGTATGGCGGGTACAAGCTTGGCAGCGCAAAACTTCACAACGGAAGTTATTCCTAAATACTTCTCAGTGAAAGAGGCTGTTTTCCCCTTTGCTAAGTTTCCTGGCGTAGATCCGATTTTGGGGCCAGAGATGAAGTCGACTGGCGAGGTTATGGGCCTAGGTGAAACGTTTGCAGAAGCGTTTGCTAAAGCTGCCGTTGGCGCGGGTGAGGTATTCCCAACCAGTGGTAAAGCGTTTATAAGTGTTCGTGATCCTGACAAAGAGGGTGTGGTTGCCGTTGCAGAGCAGCTAGTTAAGCAAGGTTTTGTCTTGTGCGCGACCCGAGGAACACACAAAGTGCTGACAGCGGCTGGCTTAGAGTGTAAGCGGGTAAATAAAGTGCTGGAAGGGCGCCCCCATATTGTCGATATGGTGAAAAATGGGGATGTGAATTTAATTATTAATACCACCGAAGGTAAGCAGGCGATTGCTGATTCGTCGCTAATTCGTCGAAGTGCTTTGGTAAATAAGGTGAGTTACACCACAACACTTGCGGGAGCGGAGGCAATTTGTCAGGCTTTGGCTTTTGGTGAAGAGAAAACAGTGCGTCGTATACAGGACGTACACGAGGGTATGATGCAATGAATCAGGTGCCAATGACGGTAGCCGGCGAACAAGCGCTGCGTGATGAATTAAAAAAATTAAAGTCTGTTGAGCGTCCACGTATTACTCAGGCAATTGCTGAAGCGCGAGCCCATGGCGATTTGAAGGAAAATGCGGAATACCATGCTGCGCGTGAGCAGCAGGGCTTTTGCGAAGGTCGTATTCAAGAAATAGAGAGCAAGCTTGCTGGTGTACGAGTTATCGATATTTCAGCGATTCCCTACACGGGTAAAGTGATTTTTGGGGTTACGGTGACCTTGATTAATTGCGAAACTGATGAAGAAGTCACTTACCGTATTGTTGGTGAGGATGAGGCGAGTGTGAAAGAGGGCAAGATTTCAGTGACTTCGCCAATAGCTCGCGCTTTAATTGGTAAGGAAGAGGGTGATGTCGCTATGGTTACAGCGCCTGGCGGGATTATCGAATATGAAATCGACAAGGTGCAACACCTCGCCGAGTAATATGGTTTTGGCCTATACCCGAAGCAGGTTGGACAGCTTTGGGTTTGGTTTCTTTGCAGGTCTGTAAACGAGAGCAATTTTTCCGATAGCTTGAACTAGTTGTGCCTTATGACTTGCACAGAATTGGTCAATCATTGCGCGACGTTCACTAGGTTCAGCTATATTTACTTTAACCTTGATGAGCTCGTGATCATCTAAGGCGCGTTCAATCTCGGTCATGACGCCTTCACTTAATCCTCGGTCGCCAATCATGACCACGGGATTGAGTTTGTGGCCGATACTGCGGAGGTGTTTTTTATCGCTTGCGCTGAATTTAGACATAATATTCTGAAACCGAAAAAGGCGTGGCTAAGTATTTTACTCGAAAGGTGTTCCAGCTGAAATATCAATTCTCGCTAATAATGGGGTGAGCGTGGTTAAACGTACTGGATCTAGTGGCGCGTGGATGAAGGAACATTTTGACGATCATTACGTCAAAATGGCCCAGAGAGATGGCTATCGCTCACGGGCGTGCTATAAATTATTGGAAATCCAAGAAAAAGATCGTCTGATTAAGCCCGGTATGAGTGTGGTTGACTTGGGCAGCGCACCGGGCGGTTGGTCGCAGGTTGCGGCTATGTTGGTGGGCCATCATGGTCAGATCTTAGCGTCTGATATTCTGGAAATGGATACCATTGCTGGCGTTGAGTTTATTCAAGGCGACTTTACTGAAGAAAGTGTCTTTAATGAATTGATGGCTTTTTTGGGGAATCAGAAGGCTGACCTTGTAATTTCAGATATGGCCCCCAATATGAGTGGTATGAGGGATGTTGATCAGCCGCAGTCTATGTACTTATGTGAGCTGGCTTTGGATATGGCTAGCTCAGTATTACGTCCAGGTGGTGGATTTGTCACCAAAATATTTCAGGGGGAGGGTTTTGATCAGTATATGCGCCTTCTTCGAGAGCAGTTTAGCAAGGTAGTTACTCGTAAGCCGGCGGCGTCTAGGCCGAGGTCACGAGAGGTTTACCTAGTAGCCACTGGTCTACGCGGCTAATTATTGCGTAGAGGGTGCCCAATTAATGTAGTAGAGTGGGCAAATGTCGGGGTTGATTTCCCCTTTTGTGAACTTTGCGAACAGTGTAGCGTGAGGATCGGTTTTTGAACGATATGGCAAAGAATTTATTATTGTGGCTGGTTATTGCTGCTGTCTTGTTGACGGTATTCAATAACTTCAGCGTCCAGTCACCGACTGAACAGCTCAACTATTCGCAGTTCATTACTGAAGTGCAGAATGAGCGTGTTCGCAAAGTTGTTATTGATGGCTTGGTTATTAGCGGTGAGCGTAATGATAGCAGTCGTTTTGAGAGCGTGCGGCCCCTTCTTGATGACCCTAAGCTGATTGATGATTTATTAGAGCATAATGTGGTTGTAGAGGGCACCAAGCCTGAGCGCCAAAGCTTGTGGACCCAGTTGTTGGTCGCTAGTTTTCCGATTTTGATTATTCTGGCTATTTTCATGTTTTTCATGCGCCAGATGCAGGGCGGTGCTGGTGGTGGCAAGGGCGGCCCCATGGCCTTTGGGAAAAGTAAGGCTCGACTTTTAAGTGAAGACCAAATTAAGACCACCTTTGCTGATGTGGCTGGTGTGGATGAGGCCAAGGAAGATGTTCAAGAGCTTGTTGAGTTTTTGCGTGATCCAGGTAAATTTCAGCGCCTAGGTGGGCGTATCCCCCGTGGCGTATTAATGGTCGGTCCTCCGGGCACAGGTAAAACCTTGCTTGCTAAGGCGATTGCTGGCGAGGCGAAGGTGCCCTTCTTCTCAATTTCCGGCTCTGATTTTGTTGAAATGTTTGTTGGTGTTGGTGCATCTCGTGTTCGCGATATGTTTGAGCAAGCTAAAAAACAAGCGCCATGTATTATTTTCATCGATGAAATCGATGCGGTTGGTCGTCATCGCGGTGCAGGAATGGGCGGTGGTCACGATGAACGTGAGCAGACCCTAAACCAATTGCTTGTTGAGATGGATGGTTTTGAAGCGAATGACGGCGTTATTGTGATTGCCGCGACTAACCGGCCTGATGTGCTTGATCCCGCGTTACTGCGTCCGGGTCGTTTTGATCGCCAGGTTGTGGTTGGATTGCCAGATATTCGTGGTCGTGAGCAAATCTTAAAAGTTCATATGCGTAAGTTGCCTCTTGGTGATGATGTAGAAGCGTCAATTATAGCGCGGGGCACGCCAGGCTTTTCCGGTGCAGATTTAGCCAACCTTGCTAACGAAGCTGCTTTGTTTGCTGCTCGTATTAATTCTCGCTTGGTAAGTATGGCGCAGTTTAATTTAGCTAAAGATAAAATCATGATGGGCGCAGAGCGCAAATCAATGGTGATGTCTGACAAAGAAAAGCTGAATACGGCCTATCATGAGGCGGGACACGCTATTGTTGGTCGCGAAGTGCCTGAGCACGATCCTGTTTACAAAGTCAGTATTATTCCGCGAGGTCGCGCTCTGGGTGTGACTATGTTCCTGCCAGAGGAAGATCGTTATAGCTTGAGCCGTCGACACATTATTAGCCAAATTTGTTCGTTGTTTGGTGGGCGGATCGCTGAGGAAATGACCTTGGGTGTGGACGGTGTAACAACCGGGGCGTCTAACGATATACAGCGTGCTACTGATATCGCTCGTAAAATGGTTACCAAGTGGGGTTTGTCTGAAAAGATGGGTCCGCTGATGTACGATGAGGCCGAAGAAGAGGTGTTCTTGGGGCGTTCAGCCGGTCAGCAGGGTAAGAGTTTTTCTGGAGAGACCGCTCGTCAGATTGACGAAGAGGTGCGCAGAATAATTGACGAATGTTACGGTACTGCCCAAAAGATACTTGAAGATAACCGTGGTAAGCTTGATGTGATGGCTGAAGCACTGATGATGTACGAGACCATCGATGCCAAGCAGATTGACGATATAATGGCAGGGCGTAAGCCGCGTAAACCTGCAGGTTGGGATGACGATGACCGCACTGGTGGCCATAAAGCCGATGCGACTGAGAGCGAGTCAGGCTCAGAGTCCAGTGAAGATAAGAAAAATCGTCCCGAAGATCCTTTTGTTGGCTCTGTGAGTGACCACTGAGTTTGTAATGACTCCCTTGTTAAGTTCCCCGTCACCGCAGCTTCGCTGCGGTGCTCGCTTATTGGATCTAAGCGAGCCTCATGTTATGGCAATTATCAATGTTACTCCCGACTCCTTTTCTGATGGCGGTGATTACCACGCTGGTGGTTTGCTGCTAGATAAGGTATTGCGTCGTGTTGAGGAGGCTTGCGCTCAGGGGGCAACACTCATTGATATTGGTGGCGAGTCAACTCGACCTGGCGCTCAAGCGGTTGGTGTTGACGAAGAGTGTGAAAGGGTTTTGCCTGTTGTGGAGGCGATCGCTCAGCGCTTTGATGTGGTGGTTTCTGTTGATACCAGTACACCTGAAGTCATGCGAGGCGCAGCGAGCTTGGGTGCGGGTTTGATTAACGACGTGCGTGCCTTGTTACGACCCGGCGCTGAGAGTGTCGCCGCGGCGAATGGTCTCCCAGTGTGTTTAATGCATATGCATGGTGAGCCTGGTTCTATGCAGCGCAATCCAGAGTATCAAAATGTTTTTGACGAGGTTAGTGCTTTCTTGAATGATCGCATTTTGGCCTGCGAGGCAATGGGTATTGCTAGGGATCGTTTTCTAATAGACCCCGGTTTTGGTTTTGGTAAAACTGTGGCTCACAATCTTGAGTTGTTTCGACGCCTGCCTAGCTTTGTTGAAATGGGGTTCCCGGTTTTAGTTGGTTTGTCGAGAAAGTCCATGTTGGGCGCAATTACTGGGCGTGGCGTTGATGATCGTGTTGCGGCGAGTGTTGCCATGGCGGTAATGGCTGTGGAGCGCGGTGCACATATTGTGCGAGTACATGACGTAAAAGAAACGGTTGATGCAGTCAAAATGACGGCGGCTGTAATGTTTGAGAAACGGGCTAATGACTAGAAAATATTTTGGAACAGATGGCGTACGTGGTCGAGTTGGCGAAGGTGCCATTACGCCAGAGTTCGTTCTTAAACTGGGCTGGGCAGTGGGGCAGGTGTTTGCTCGTGAAGGTCGAAGCAAGGTTTTGATAGGCAAAGATACGCGTATTTCGGGTTATATGTTTGAATCTGCATTGGAGGCGGGTTTGGTTGCTGCGGGTGTGGATGTGTTGCTGTTGGGGCCAATGCCTACTCCTGCAATTGCCTACCTCACGAGGACGTTTCAAGCGCGCGCGGGAATTGTTATTAGTGCGAGTCACAACCCCTATTATGACAATGGGATAAAGTTTTTCTCCGCTGATGGGACGAAGTTGCCAGACGAACTTGAGTTGGCGATTGAAGAAGCAATTGATGTGTCAATGACAACAGTGGAATCTGCGCAGCTGGGGAAGGTCCGGCGTATAGATGATGCGGCGGGGCGGTATATAGAGTATTGCAAATCTACGGCGCAAACTGGCTTGTCTTTAGCCGGGTTAAAAATTGTTCTGGATTGCGCTAATGGAGCGACGTATCACGTTGCACCAGCTGTTTTTGCTGAATTGGGTGCTGAGGTCATTGTAATGGGGGTCTCGCCAGATGGCCTTAATATAAATGCTAACGTCGGATCGACTCATCCCACTGAATTGCAATCGAGGGTGGTTCAGGAGTGTGCTGATTTTGGGATTGCCTTTGACGGTGATGGCGACCGCGTATTGTTTGCTGATGCTTCCGGCGATTTGGTTGATGGCGATGAGATACTTTATATTATTGCTGCTGAGCGCCTGCGTCGGGGCAAAGAGTGTAGTGGTGTTGTTGGCACCTTGATGTCAAATCTTGGTTTTGAATTAGCGTTAAAAGCCTTAGGTATTGCATTCGAGCGAGCAAATGTGGGTGACCGCTATGTCAAGGAGCGTATGAATGAGCTTGATTGGCAGCTCGGTGGGGAAAACTCTGGGCACATTATTTGTGGCGATGTAAGTACAACCGGTGATGGTGTAGTTGCTGCGTTAAAAGTGGTTCAAGCTGTGGTGGGTAGCGGTAAAAGTTTGCATGAATTACGAAGACCGGTAAGTAAGTTTCCGCAAATAATGCAGAATATCCGTATTCAGAAGCCGATGGATTTGAATCATGCGGAATTGCGGGCAGAGGTTGATCAAGTAGAGCTGGAATTAGCAGGGCGAGGCAGGGTATTATTGCGCGCCTCTGGAACTGAGCCTTTAGTGCGAGTCATGGTTGAAGGTGAAAATGCTGCACAAGTTGCTGACCTTTGTCAGCGCTTGGCGGGAAAGGTGCAAAAGCTTTCATCATAAGTGGTGGCTGTTCTTGTATGTGTTTGTAAGTTTATGTAAGATTGGCGCCCATTTTGCGCTAAGGGAAATGGAATGCGGAGTAATCTCGTAGCTGGGAACTGGAAGATGTGTGGCAATAGTGCCAGCATTGAGCAGTTGGTCTCGGATTTGAAAACATCGCTACCTGCAGAGCCAGGTGTGGATATCGCAGTTTTCCCTCCCACGGTGTATTTGGGTTCAGTATTATCCGGTTTAGCCGGCTCTCCAGTAGCAGTTGGAGGGCAAAATGTGTGTGATCAGCCTAGTGATGGCGCGTTTACTGGGGAAGTCTCTGCTTTAATGCTGGCAGATATTGGTTGTCGCTACGTAATTGTTGGTCACTCTGAGCGTCGCGCCATTTATGGCGAAAGTAGTGAGCAAGTTGCAGAGAAAGCCAAGCAGGCTTTGCTGCAGGGTTTGGTGCCTTTGGTTTGTGTTGGTGAGACGGAATCACAGCGCGATGAGGGTGCTACGCTTGATGTGATTTCAGCCCAGCTTAAGCCGATTTTTTCGGCTTTGAGTCTTGAGCAATTACAATCTATTGTGATTGCTTATGAGCCAGTCTGGGCGATTGGTACAGGTAAAACGGCAAGCCCTAGTCAGGCTCAAGAGGTGCATGCATTTATTCGTGCACTTTTTGCAGAGAAAGATCAGCAGCTGGCTAAAGGTTTGCGAATTCTGTACGGCGGCAGTGTTAAAGCTGCTAGTGCAGGTGAATTGTTCGCTCAGGCGGATATTGATGGCGGGTTAGTTGGTGGTGCGTCACTTGATGCACAGGAATTTTCCGCAATATGTCGGGCGGCGGAGTAATGGAACAAATTATCTTAATAGTACATGTGTTGGCGGGTCTTTCCATTATAGGTTTGATTTTGGTTCAGCAAGGTAAGGGTGCGGATATGGGGGCCTCGTTTGGCTCTGGTGCGTCGCAAACCTTATTCGGAAGTAGTGGAAGTGGTAATGCTTTAACTCGCGCTACTGCGATATTGGCTACCGTGTTCTTTGTTACCAGTTTGTCTTTGGCCTATGTAGCCAAGCAGCGCAGTGGTGGGGGTGAGGATATTATTGACGTACCTGTGTTGCAGGAAAGTCGAGATGTTGCTCCGGTAGGTGATGAAACTATGCCAGTGCAAATGGGTAGTGAAGAGTCGGATATGCCTTCTGTAGATAGTGATGAAATGCCTGCAGTTGATGGTGATATGCCGGCGGCGTCAGAGTAAAAAATTTAGCCGAAGTGGTGGAATTGGTAGACACGCCATCTTGAGGGGGTGGTGGGCATTGCTCGTGCGGGTTCAAGTCCCGCCTTCGGCACCAAAACAAAAAAGGGGATCTGCATAGCAGATCCCCTTTTTTATTGTTTTTTTTGGATAGATCGATAAGTATGTCTACAGGGATTTAGGGTAAGAGCACTTAATAAGGATGTGTGGTATGGATGCTGAGAATACACAGCGTAACTTGCGTGGCGACGGTACTGGTGGTGAGTTTCGGCCCAGGATTTCGCCAAGTGTTTCGTCTGAGCTATTAGATTTAGACCCTCTTTTGAATGCGAAATGGCAGAACACGGTAAGTGCTGCTTTTAAGGCTTTAAGCGGTGAAGAGAGAAAATATGCTTATCGCCGTTATCTAGCGCCAAAGGGAATAAGGATTGATGCTGAAAATAAGCGTCTTACCTTCTTAGGGCGGCCGACCATTGTCGATATTAAAAATAAACTTGATTCTCCTAAGCTTCTTGCGATAGCGGCGAAGCTAGAAGCTGCATTGTCTGCCTTGGGCGAGCTCCGTGATGCGGGGCCCTATATTGATTTATTGGAAGCGAGTGTTTCCTTGATAAGTGGCGAGGCGACCGAGGAGGATTTACTCAGTATTCGATTGAGGCGAGCGCTGCGGCAGGCTTTTTTGGATGCGCTGGTTATGCTGACAAGATCTGCACCTATGTTGGTGCCTGCAACACACCGAGGTTTAACGCCTGGGGCGGTTCGAGATTTTGTAATAGAGGTATTTCTAAAGCATCAGATGCTGGGCTATCGCTTTCGAGTGAGTCCAGCTGAGAGTTTGGTGAATCATGAGAATGCCTTTATTAGCAAAAAAATTAGTCAAGAGGCCTGTGCTCGGCAGTGTGAGGTTGTGGCGACCGAGCGTTATTTGTATTTAGTTGGGCCGGTGAAGGATTTTTCACTTAACCCTTATTCTGCGCGTAGGTTTTTGCATGAAGACGCAGTATTAAATGGCAGTTCGGTGTTTTTTAATGGTATGGCGATCCCGTATTCTTCCTTGGGTGATGAGGCGATTACTCAACATTTGACGTGGACACTTGGTCGTATTGTCACTATTGAGCGCCAAGTTAACGCCGGATTGGCTGCGTTGATGGCCTCGGCAAATAAGGTACGTGTTGATACCTTGCTTCCGCTGCTGGGTGGTGAGATATCGGCTGATGGTACTGGAGTTGGAGTAGTTGTGGCTAGTAGGGTGAGGGCGTTTGAAGAGCTACTTACCAGTAATGTTTTGGCTAAGTTGCCGCAAGCACTTGCGGTGTTTGCAAAAACAAATGACGACCACGATTATTTGTTCTTTAATTTGCGCGCTTACTTTTTACAGCTGGTGGGCGATGTAAGGGAGTTTGGTGCTCGGTTTGCTATGGCTTGCGATGATGCAGTAGAAGAGCTTGAGTTAAAGTTGCTGAGCTATCTGCGGTTACTTGAAAAGCGGCGAGATGTGGTGTTTTCTCTTCGTTTAAGGGAGGACCCTAGTGTGTTGGCTGGTGCACGTTTACCGCTATTGGAATTTAAGAGGCTGATAAAGGAGTATGAGCCTCAAGCGCGTCGATTGATGTTGAAAAAGGCGAAAGTTCAAAAGACATTGCTAATGCCGGTAAGTAAATGGAGAGAGGCGGTTGATGGCGCTTTAGGGCGTGCTGATCGACACAGGGTTGACTTGGAGCGTTTGGAGCGGGACTTGGCGTTGAAAAAAAAGCAATGCTTGGTTGGGTTGATACGTATTTGTAAGCGCTATCCGGAACTAACGGTTTATCTAGAGCGTGAAGAATTGGTTGCTGTAAATGAGGCGCTTCGTCGCTACGCCCTGCCGGTGGGTAGTGACGGCATCAGTCAATTGCCGATAGTAATTAGTTTGTGGGAGGATCAGTTGGCGTTTGATTTTGATGCTATCGCTAAGCGCATTGGTGTTACAGTTGAAAGTTAGCGGGGCTTAGTCACGACTTACCTTGACCTCTACAGCTTGTCTGAATATAATGCGCCTCCTGATATGGGGTGGCAGTAACGGTTGTATAAGCTTCCTCTGAGCGTAGGGTGACTTCGCTTTTATATAGATCAGAAGTTTTTAGAAGCCCCTTGCAAAGGGGCTTTTTCGTATCGCTAGGGCGGATACGTCAAAGAATTTCGATGGTGGGCCTTGGGCCCATTTTTTATTGGTGGGTAGTGAACTTGTCCAACAAGACCGTCAAATTAGAAGAATTACTTCAACCGGGAGTGGAAGCTCTTGGTTATGAGCTGTGGGGTCTGGATTATCAGTCACATGGCCGCCACACTATGCTGCGGGTGTATATTGATAGTGATAAAGGCATTGGTGTTGATGATTGCGCCAAAGTCAGTCATCAGATCAGTGGTGTTTTAGACGTTGAAGATCCGATAGCCGGTGAATATAACCTAGAGGTGTCGTCGCCGGGAATGGATAGACCTTTATTCACGTTGGCACAGTTTGAGCAGTATGTTGGCAGTGATGTAAATGTTCGTTTGCGGACCTCTTTTGAGGGGCGCCGTAAGTTTCTTGGTCGCTTGATGGGGATCGAGGATGGTGATGTGGTATTGATGGTGGAGGAGCATGATTATTTGCTTCCCTTCGATCAGATTGATAAAGCGAATGTCGTACCTCGATTTTAATCGAGGTTAATGATTTCAAATAGCCGGCTGCGGAAAGAGGCGGATAATGAGTAAAGAAATATTGCTGGTAGTTGAGGCCGTGTCGAACGAGAAAGGTGTTTCTAAAAGCATCATTTTCGAAGCGATTGAACAGGCATTGGCAACAGCCGCCAAAAAACGTTATGACGAAGACTCTGAAATACGAGTGGTGATTGATCGCCTCACAGGGGATTATCAGACTTTTCGTAGTTGGCTGGTCATGCCTGATGATGAGATGGCTCTGCTGGGTACTCAGCTCACAATTGAAGAGGCGCATGAATATAGCGTTGATTTAAAGGCTGGAGATACTCACGAAGAAATCGTTGAAAACGTCGGTTTTGGTCGTATTGCTGCGCAAACGGCAAAGCAAGTTATCGTTCAAAAAGTTCGCGAGGCAGAGCGTGCTCAGGTTGTTGATGAGTATCAAAGTCGCGTGGGTGAATTGATTAATGGCACGGTTAAAAAGGTTACGCGAGATAGTATTATCGTTGATCTAGGTAACAATGCTGAAGCATTGCTGCCTCGTGAAGAACTGGTTGGCCGAGAAGTATTTCGGATTAACGATCGTGTTCGTGCAATTCTTGCTGATGTGCGTCCAGAAGCACGTGGCCCGCAATTGTTTTTAAGTCGCGCATGCCCAGAAATGCTCATCGAATTATTTAAAATTGAAGTGCCAGAAGTCTCTGAAGACGTTATCGAGATTCGAGCTGCTGCCCGTGATCCTGGTTCGCGAGCAAAGATTGCAGTTAAAACTAATGATGGCCGCATTGATCCCGTTGGCGCTTGTGTTGGTATGCGTGGTTCACGCGTACAAGCGGTTTCTGGTGAATTGGGCAATGAGCGTGTTGATATTATCTTATGGGATGATAATCCAGCTCAGCTAGTTATCAATGCGATGGCACCTGCTGAAGTGGAATCCATTGTTGTAGATGAAGATACCCACACTATGGATGTGGGCGTGGCGGATGATAATTTGGCGCAGGCAATTGGCCGCGCAGGTCAAAATGTTCGTCTTGCTGGCCAGCTGACCGGTTGGACTATCAATGTGATGAGCATTGAAGAAATGGGCGCTAAACACGAACAAGAATCCGGTCAAGTTATTGGTTATTTTGTTGATGCCCTTGATGTTGGTGAAGATATCGCAGAGGTGTTAGTAGAAGAAGGTTTTACAACCTTGGAAGAAGTCGCCTATGTGCCGCTTGAAGAAATGATGGCGATAGAGGGCTTTGATGAAGAGATAGCGCAAGAATTGCGTGCTCGTGCAAAGGATGCCTTGTTGACTCAAGCGATAGCGAGTGAAGAAAAATTAGAAAGCGCCGAGCCGGCTGAAGACCTATTAACAATGGAAGGCATGGAGAAGCATCTTGCTTTTATTCTTGCTAGCCGTGGCGTTGTAACGATGGAAGATCTGGCTGAACAGGCCGTTGAAGATCTTCTCGACATTGAAGACATGACTGAAGAACGGGCTGGTGAGTTAATAATGACTGCCCGTGCTCCGTGGTTTGCAGACGAAGACGAATCTGCAAAGTAAGCGAGTCGTACAGTTTAGGAGAATGATGAATGGCTGAAGTTACCGTGAGCCAGCTTGCCGAAGTCGTTGGCGCGCCAGTAGAGCGATTATTGCGACAAATGAAAGAGGCGGGGCTATCGCACAGCGCTGCTGGGCAAGTTGTGTCCGATGAAGACAAGCAAACACTGTTGACCTTCTTAAAGCGGAGTCACGGAGAATCAGCCGAGGCACCGAAAAAGATTACCTTAAAGCGTAAGACGCTCAGCACCCTTAAAACGGGTTCGGGTGCGGGTAAGAAAACCGTTAATATCGAAGTCCGTAAAAAACGGACTTATATAAAACGAGACCCTGCCGAGATGGCTGCGGAAGCTGCGGCTGAAGAGCAGGCTCGTGCAGAAGCTGTAGATATTAAAGAAGATGCACCCAATAACGAGGTGGCAGACGTTGCGGCAGTGGTTGAGTCTACGCCTGAAGTAGAGCGTGTTACAGAGTCTACTGAAGTCAATGAAGTTGCACCTGAGCCAGAACCGGTGGTTGAAGAGACTGAGCCTAAAGCAGCGCCTGTTGCTGAAGAAGTGGCGCCTGAGCCAGAACCAGAGCCAGAGCCAGTAGCAGAAGAAGTGGCACCAGAGACTGAGCCCGTTAAAGCGCCTATTGCCGCGCCGACCCCTGCAAATAAAACCGACGAATACCGAGAAGTGGTTGAAGATGTATTAGATGTCGATCCTGAAATACTTCGTCAGCGCGCTATTTTGCGACGTAAAGAAGAAGAGAAGCGTGTTCAGGAGCGTCGGGCTGAAGCACTAGCGGATAAAAAGCGCGAAGAAGAGCAGCGCAAAGCGAAGGCGAAGGCGGCGAAAGCTCCTGCAGCAACACCAGCCCCGGCTGGTAAAAAAGAAGGTGGTAGTGAGGCTAGTGAAAAACCTGCGCCGCGCCATCACCGTCGTGCAGCCCCTGCAGCGAATACAGATGATGATCGCCCACGTCGTAAGGGTGGTAAATCGCGTGGAAATAAGCGTGATGATTTAGATGGTGCTGGCTCTTTTGGTGGTCGTCGTAAGAAGAAAACCTTGAAGTTGCCAGATGATGCGCAGCGTCATGCATTCCAAGCGCCAACTGACAAGATAGTTTACGCCGTTAATATTGGTGAAACGAGTACAGCGGCAGAACTTGCGCAGCAGATGAAAGTAAAGGCCGCGGAAGTTATTAAAGAAATGATCAAAATGGGTTTGATGGTTACCATTAATCAGCCGATTGATCAGGAAACCGCGCAGCTTGTGGTCGAGGAAATGGGTCACACCGTTAAGTTGGTTTCTGAGGATGCCGTTGAGGAAGCCCTGGAAGTGACCTTGGGCGAGCACGGTAAAGGCACAATGGATGCCCGTGCGCCTGTGGTGACGGTTATGGGTCATGTTGACCACGGTAAGACCTCGCTACTTGATTATATTCGTAAAACTAAGGTTGCCAGTGGCGAAGCGGGTGGAATTACCCAGCATATCGGTGCTTACCATGTAGAAACTGGTCACGGCATGATTACCTTCTTGGATACGCCGGGTCACGCAGCATTTACACAAATGCGTGCGCGTGGAGCGAAAAGTACAGATATCGTTATATTGGTTGTAGCGGCCGATGATGGTGTGATGCCACAGACAGAAGAAGCGGTAACCCATGCTAAGGCGGCAGGTGTGCCGTTAGTTGTCGCTGTGAATAAAATGGATAAAGAAGGCGCGGACCCTGATCGCGTTAAGAATGAGCTTTCTGCAAAGGATGTTATTTCTGAAGAATGGGGTGGTGATACTCAGTTTGTGCATGTCTCCGCGCATACTGGTGAAGGTATCGATCAACTGCTAGATGCGGTGTTGTTACAGGCCGAATTATTAGAGTTGAAAGCCGCGGCTGATTTACCTGCACAAGGTTTGGTTATCGAGTCTCGCTTAGATAAAGGGCGTGGTGCAGTTGCATCATTGCTGATTCAGAGCGGTACTTTGCGTCAAGGTGATATCGTTTTGGCTGGCCAATGTTCTGGTCGCGTTAGGGCTATGCTCGACGAAAATGGCAAGCCAGTTAAAGAGGCTGGCCCGTCTATACCGGTAGAAATATTGGGTCTTGATGGTACGCCTGATGCGGGTGATAGCTTTGTTGTTGTCGAAAATGATAAGCGCGCACGTGAAGTGGCTGACTTCCGCCAAGTTCGAGATCGTGAACAGCGTATTAAGCGTCAGCAAGCTGCGAAGCTGGATCGCATGTTTGAAAGTATGGAGTCGGCAGAACGTCGCATACTAAATGTTGTTTTGAAGACCGATGTTCGAGGTTCTTTGGAAGCCCTACAGGCTTCGCTGATGGATATCGGCAACGAAGAAGTGAGTGTTAATATTGTCTCAGCCGGTGTCGGCGGTATTACTGAGACCGACGTAAACCTTGCGCTGACTTCTGGTGCGGTTATGTTCGGCTTCAACGTTCGGGCTGATTCTAGTGCGCGTAAAGTGGCTGAAAGCGAGGGCGTTGACCTTCGTTACTACAGTGTTATTTATGACGTAATTGACGATGTCACCGCAGCATTAACGGGGATGTTAAGCCCAGAGATGCGTGAGGAAATCGTGGGTGTTGCTGAGGTTCGAGATGTCTTCCGCTCGCCTAAGTTTGGTGATATTGCCGGTTGTATGGTCATTGAGGGTACGGTTTATCGCAGTAAACGTATCCGTGTTCTTCGTGAAGATGTAGTTATCTATGAGGGCGAGCTAGAGTCTTTGCGCCGCTTTAAAGATGACGCCAACGAAGTTAAAAATGGCATGGAATGTGGTATCGGCGTCAAAAATTACAAAGACGTACGCCCTGGTGACAAAATCGAAGTGTATGAAGTGAAGGAAATTGCGCGCAGCCTTTAATGGCTGACGTAGCGGAGTAGTAAGCCAATTGAAAGAGTTTAGTCGGACAGCACGAATTGCGGATTTCTTAAAGCGAGAGTTGGGTGGTTTCATTCAAAAGGAGCTTAGGGATCCGCGTCTTGGCATGGTTTCTGTTATCGATGCGCAGGTCAGTCGTGACTTGAGTCACGCTAAGATTTACGTGACAGTCATGGGTAAAGATAGTGCCGAAGAAGCACAAGAATCATTGGCGGTTTTGAATAAGGCGGCAGGCTTTTTACGCAGCCAAGTTGCTAGAATTAACAATGCACGAACCACTCCGCAATTGCGTTTTTATTACGATACGAGCGTAAATCGTGGTCAGCATATCAGCAAGCTTATTCAGGATGCCGTTGAGGCTGACCGAAGTCGTCACGTAGATGACGACGGAGAATAATTGCTTTGGCAAGACGTCGTAAAGGCCGGTCAGTTAACGGTATTTTAGTATTAGATAAGCCTCCTGGCCGTTCTTCTAGCGGCGCAATGGTTACTACTCGAGCAATCTATAATGCAAGTAAGGCTGGGCATACTGGTGCGCTAGACCCGCTAGCTACGGGTGTGTTGCCTATCTGTTTTGGCGAGGCGACTAAATTCTCGCAATTTCTGTTAGATGCAGACAAAGAATATCGTAGCCACTTTGTCTTTGGGCAGCAAACGGAAACGGGTGATGCGGAAGGCGCGGTATTAACAACAGTCGATGCATCGCATTTAGCTTCGGAAGCGCTTGAGGCTGAAGTAGCAAAATTACGTGGTGATATTTTACAGGTACCTCCGATGTACTCTGCGCTGAAACGTGACGGTAAACCGTTATACGAGCTGGCTAGGCAGGGGATTACGGTGGAGCGGCCTGCTCGCCCGGTGACTATTCATGAGTTTGAGTTAGAGTCTTTCACGCCCGGCGTCTTAGCCGTTGCTGTGGTGCGTGTACGCTGCAGCAAGGGGACTTATATTCGTTCCTTGGCTGAGGATTTAGGTGCGGCGCTTGGATGCGGGGCGCATGTCTCAAGCTTAAGACGTTTGCAGGCCGGTCCATTTGTAGAGGCGCAAGCTGTTGAGACCGCACAGTTACAAACCTTGCGTGATGCAGAGGATTTTGATGGTCTTGATGCCCTGTTATTGCCAATAACCGATGCGCTTGGACATATGCCTCAGGTTATCTTGGGTGATACCGCAGCTTACTATCTGCTGCAAGGTCAGCCGGTGCAAGTATCCGGCGCACCAACATCGGGTCTGGCTGTATTACTGGCTGAAGACCAGAAATTTTTAGGAATTGGTGAAATTTTAGACGATGGTCGCGTTACTCCTCGTCGTTTGCTCTCAACTATGGGATAATACGCGGCTAATTTACTGCCAAAATACTGGTGGTAAGGAAAGAAGGTAGTAGCACTGGGCTATTCCTTCCGAACCTAACTGTAAATATGCACGGTCAGGCTCGATTTATAAACGCATATTCGTAATGAGGAAGAAGAAAATGGCATTATCTGCTGTTGAGAAAGCTGATGTTGTTAAAGAGTATCAAACTGCTGAAGGCGATACTGGTTCTCCAGAAGTGCAAGTTGCTTTGCTAACGGTAAACATCAATAAGCTACAGGGCCACTTTGAAGGCCACAAAAAGGATCACCACTCACGTCGTGGTTTGATTCGTATGGTAAACCAGCGTCGTAAATTACTGGATTACTTGAAGCGCAAAGACCAAGAGCGTTACATCAAATTGATTAAGAGTTTAGGTCTGCGTCGTTAAAACAAGAATAAGTGAGGGGGCCTTAGCGGCCCCTTTATTACTTTATATAACCCTTATTTGGGAGGAATTACTCCGTGAATCCCGTTACTAAAACATTCCAGTGGGGCGGCCAAACCGTCACTTTGGAAACCGGCCGTATTGCGAGACAAGCAACTGGTGCGGTATTGGTTACTATCGATGAAACTCAAGTGCTGTGTACCGTTGTGGCGGCAAAATCTGCCAAGCCCGGCCAGGACTTTTTTCCGCTATCTGTTCACTACCAAGAGCGCACTTATGCAGTGGGCAAAATTCCTGGTGGTTTCTTTAAGCGCGAAGCGCGTCCGTCAGAAAAAGAGACATTAACGTCTCGCTTAATTGACCGTCCTATTCGACCATTATTTCCAAAAGGCTTTCAGAATGAAGTACAGGTAATTTGTACTGTAATGTCTGCCGATAAGAAAAATGATCCAGATATTGCGGCCTTAATTGGTACGTCTGCTGCTTTGGCAGTGTCTGGCGTTCCTTTTGCTGGTCCAGTGGGTGCAGCTCGCGTTGGTTTTACCGCAGAAGACGGCTACATTTTAAATCCAAGCTATGAGCAGCTAAACGCAAGTTTGCTGGACATGGTCGTTGCTGGCACCCAAGACGCAGTTTTGATGGTTGAGTCAGAAGCACAACAGCTGACTGAAGATCAAATGCTGGGTGCGGTGCTTTATGCTCACCAAGAAATGCAAGCCGCTGTTCAGGCGATTAAAGAATTGGCATCAGAAGTTGGTAAGCCGTCTTGGGACTGGCAGCCAGCTGAAGAAAATACCGCATTATTAGGTGCCGTAGCCGACGGTTATAAAGCCGGTTTAGGTGATGCGTACCGCATTACAGATAAAATGGAACGCTACGCGAAAGTAGGCGAGATACGCAATCAGGCCATTGCAGAATTGACGACTGGCGATGATGCTTTATACAGCGCCGATGATGTTCGCGGTGTATTTGCAAAGTTAGAAAAGCAAATTGTTCGTCAGCGTATTTTGAATGGTGAGCCACGTATCGATGGACGTGATGGTCGTACTGTTCGCCCAATTAACGTTGAAGTTGGTGTGCTTGGTAAAGCGCATGGTTCATCTTTATTTACCCGTGGTGAAACGCAGGCTATTGGTGTTGCTACGTTAGGAACAACCCGTGATGCACAGTTTATTGATGCATTAGAAGGCGAGTTTAAAGATAACTTTATGCTGCACTATAACTTCCCTCCTTACTCGGTAGGTGAGTGTGGTCGTATGGGCAGCACAGGCCGTCGCGAAATAGGTCATGGCCGTTTAGCGCGCCGCAGTTTGGAAGCGGTTTTACCAACCCCAGAAGAGTTTCCGTATACGATTCGTGTTGTTTCAGAGATTACTGAATCAAACGGTTCTAGCTCAATGGCATCGGTATGTGTTGGCAGCCTGTCTTTGATGGATGCCGGTGTGCCGCTAAAAGCTCCAGTTGCTGGTATCGCTATGGGTCTAGTTAAAGAAGGCGAACGCTTCGCTGTTTTAACTGACATCCTTGGTGATGAAGATCACTTGGGTGATATGGACTTTAAAGTTGCCGGTACTGCTGATGGTGTAACTGCCTTGCAGATGGATATTAAAATCGAAGGCATCACCCAGAAAATCATGGAAGTTGCACTTGAGCAAGCTCAGCAAGCGCGTTTGCATATTCTTGGTCAGATGAACCAAGTATTAGCAACATCGCGTAGCGGTGTGTCTGATAATGCGCCAAGCATGCATGTAATGAAAATCGATGCTGATAAAATCCGTGACATCATTGGTAAGGGTGGCGCAACTATCCGCAGTATGACCGAAGAAACAGGTGCACAGATCGACATCGAAGATGACGGTACGGTACGTGTTTACGGTTCTGATGCGGCATCTCGTGATGACGCTGTAAATCGCATTTTAGCAATCACTGCAGAAGCCGAAGTGGGTGCGCTCTACACGGGTAAAGTGGCTCGTATTGTTGATTTCGGTGCGTTTGTAACCATACTGCCAGGTAAAGATGGTCTTGTTCACATCTCTCAGATTTCTGATGAGCGTGTTGAGAAGGTCAGTGATTACTTGACCGAAGGTCAAGACGTGCAAGTGAAAGTACTGGATGTAGATGCGCGTGGTCGTATCAAGTTGTCTATTAAAGAAGCTGTTGCAGATAGTGCCGAAGCTGTTGTGGAAGAAGCTAGTGAGCCAAGCGCTGAATAAGCGGCTTGATCTCTGGTTTTAAAACCCCGTTATGCGGGGTTTTTTTTCGCCTAATGAAATGACTCCTTACTGATTGAAAAATTATATTTACAGTCTTGCCAGAGTGTATGGGGGTCACAGTTAAACGATAGAAGCGTTTAGTGTTGATGACCACCTTCACCGTGGGCATGACGATGACGAATTTCTTCATCAGTGGCGTCGCGGATATNCTTGATCAATATTTTAAAACTGAGGGATTGTCCCGCTAAAGGGTGATTCAGGTCTACGCCGACAGAAAATTTACCCACTTTTATAACTGTTGCGTTGCGCATACCTTTGTCGGTATTGAAACGCACTGCTTGGCCAAGTTTTAATTTTCCTTCGTGTTTGAGATATTTAGCAGGAATACGCTCGGTTTTGTTTGGTTCTATTTCACCGTAGGCATCTTTGGCCGCAAGTGTAACTTCAAATTCATCACCTACAGAATGGCCCGTCATCGCGTTTTCTAGTCCGCTTATAATGTTGTCGGCGCCATGCATATACAAAGATGGGGTATCGTTGAAATTGTCTTCCAGTATGGTGCCCTCCTTATTTCGTAATTCATAATGGAATGAAACGACTTTATTACGGCTGATTTCCATAAACCCCTCTCTTTGCACCCAGTTATCGCACAGTATTGTTAAGGCGCGTATAGTAATCGGGATTGCCGTACAGGGGTAGCGTGTCGCGGTGAATATGATAGGAGAGTGGCTATGGGTGATGTACTGCCCTTCAAGCGAAAGTCAGTCAAGCCAAAGGCAAGTACTACCTTATGTCGAGAAGGCTTTCATAAGTGGCGGGTTGATAAGGCAAAACAATTTGATGTAAAGCAGGGGAAGTTGGTGACCGTGTTTGTATGTGAACGTTGCGGTGAAAAGAAAATCACCGCACAGTAGTGACGGTTAGTGATGTTCGCCGGTACTAGTGATTTCATCGCTAATGACAGCGAGCCAGTTTTGGGCTTCGTCTAGCCCTTCAACCGCTTTTACCACGCAGGCAATTCCTAGTAAGTGCTCTTTTAACAATTTGCGCATAGGAAGGTCGAGTTCTTGAGCTTGTTCTTGTAGAAACAAAAAGGCTTGTGCGCTAATGTCGTCAATGTGCATTTGCTGCGTATCTTGGCGATATTCTGATAGGCTTACTATTTTTTGCGCAGTCATGTCGGCTCTCCTCTTAACGTGAAATAAGTATACGGAGGGTTAGGGGAAGTGGGTCTTCGTAATTACCCTTAGAGCGCTAGGTGTTCCGTAGTAAATGATGAAGTGCTGTGGTTAAGTGATTATTGAAAAGGATTGAATACTAAAATATGTCAGAAACTATTGTGATTGGCGCCGATGGTGTCGAGCAAATACCACTAAAGAGCTACACTGAAAAAGCGTATTTGGATTATTCCATGTACGTCATTTTAGACCGTGCCTTGCCGAATATTGCCGATGGACTTAAACCGGTACAGCGCCGGATTGTATACGCCATGAGTGAGCTCGGGCTTAAATCAAATGCCAAGCATAAAAAGTCTGCACGCACGGTGGGAGATGTTATTGGTAAATTCCACCCCCATGGTGATAGCGCCGTTTATGAAGCAATGGTGTTAATGTCACAGAGCTTCTCCTACCGTTATCCGCTGATTGACGGTCAGGGCAACTGGGGTTCACCGGATGACCCAAAATCCTTCGCTGCAATGCGTTATACCGAATCTAAACTGACTAAGTACGCAGAAGTATTGCTGAGTGAGCTTGGGCAGGGCACTGTTGATTGGGTCCCTAATTTTGATGGCCAAATGGATGAGCCGGCAACTTTGCCGGCTAGAGTGCCTAATATTCTTTTAAATGGTACAACTGGCATTGCGGTGGGTATGGCCACAGATATACCTCCTCACAACTTGAGAGAGGTGGTGAGCGCTTGTATCCATTTACTTGATGAACCAAATGCCAGTATTGCCGCATTATGTGAGCACGTAAAGGGGCCGGATTTCCCAACTGATGCGGAAATTATTACCCCGGCAGAAGATTTGCGAAAAATGTATGAAAGTGGCCGTGGTTCTTTGCGAATGCGCGCGCTATGGCAAGATGAGGGCGAGGATATTGTGATTACCTCCTTGCCGCATCAAGCTTCTGGCTCTAAGGTTTTGGAGCAAATTGCGCAGCAAATGCAGGCCAAAAAACTACCCATGGTGGTGGATTTACGTGATGAGTCTGATCACGAGAATCCAACGCGGCTCGTCGTTATTCCACGCTCTAACAGGGTAGATAAGCAGGCGGTAATGAACCACCTGTTTGCGACCACAGACCTAGAGCGTAGTTATCGGGTCAATATGAATGTGATCGGACTGGATGGCCGCCCACAAGTTAAAGGCTTGGATAAAATTCTAACGGAATGGTTGGAAATTCGTACAGCCACCACTCGCCGCCGTTTAGAATTTCGATTAGACAAGGTGCTTAAGCGTCTGCATATTTTAGATGCTTTATTAATCGCTTTTTTGAACATTGATGAAGTAATAGCCATTATTCGTGAAGAAGATCAGCCTAAGCCTGTATTGATGTCGCGTTTTGGTATTACCGACACCCAAGCTGAGGCGGTGTTGGAGTTAAAGCTCCGCCATCTTGCTAAGCTTGAAGAAATGAAGATTCGCGGTGAGCAAGATGAGCTTGCTGCAGAGCGTGATAATTTAGAGTTGACCTTGGGGTCAACGCGTCGAATGAAAACATTGGTGCGCAAAGAGTTATTGGCCGCTGCAGAAGAGTTTGGTGATGATCGCCGCTCGCCCTTGGTGGCAAGAGAAGAGGCACGGGCATTTTCTGAAGAAGATATTGTGGCGGCAGAGCCGGTAACCGTTATTTTGTCGGAAATGGGCTGGATTCGCTCAGGTAAAGGCCACGAAATAGACCCGCTTAGTTTGAGTTATAAAGCCGGCGATCGCTACAAATTATCGGCCCGAGGTAAAAGTAACCAGCCCGTTATTATTCTCGATAGTACCGGCCGTACCTACACGGTAGCGGCACATACCCTACCTTCTGCGCGGGGGCAAGGTGAGCCCTTAACGGGGCGGATTAACCCTCCGTCAGGCGTGGGCTTTATGGGAATGATGATGGGAAGCGATGAGGGCCATTATTTGCTGGCATCTGATGCTGGTTACGGATTTATCGCTAAACTGTCAGACTTGCAAAGTAAGAATAAGGCCGGTAAAGCAGCGTTAACTTTACCAAAAGGAGCGTTGGTGCTGCCTCCTGTCGCTATCGCTGATATGGCTTCGAGTCATGTTGTGGCGGTGACCACTGAAGGGCGGATGTTAATCTTCCCAGTTGGTGACTTACCGTTAATGCCCCGTGGTAAAGGCAATAAAATGATAGGAATTCCATCAGCGAGAGTAGCTAATAGAGAAGAGTATGTAACCGCGGTGGCCATATTCTCTGAGCGCGATACGCTGAAGGTGATATCAGGTAAGCGGCACTTATCGCTGAAATTTTCTGAGTTAGAACACTATTTGGGCGAGCGTGGACGACGAGGGCATAAATTGCCGCGTGGTTTTCAAAAAGTCGATGCCCTGCAGACTATTGCTGCAGGTAAATAACTGTAAATAGTGCATAACGCTAGGGCTGAAAGAGTGTCGCCAAGACAGGCTGCACTCTTTTCATAACTCGGTGATCATTATTCAGTTTGTTGTTTGGCGGCTTCTTGTTTAAAGGATTCTAGGGTTAATTTTTTGAGTTGGGTTTGCTGCCTTTCCAAAAGGTCACTATAGGGTGATTTCATGGCACTGATATGATTTCCCCTAATATCAACCCAAGCATCTATCCGCTCATTGTTGCGGCTGCTGTTATCTAGCCATGTTCCTTTGCCTTCAATGGTGGCGGTGTGTAATTGATCGACAGCAGCGCATTCTTTTGCGGCACACTCCCAGTGATCACCTTCACCGTGAATATGCGCGATACCGGCTCTGGCTCGTAGTACTTTGTCTAGGCGTTGGAATAATTCAGCGCAACACAAGGCACGAAACAAGGGGTGGTCGGTGCCGTTAACATCAAAAAAGCGCAAGCTAATCGCGTTGTGTCGGTGTACCACAATATCGGCATGATACAGCTTGGCAATGGCTTCACCTCGCGCGTAGCTGGTTCGCAAGTGTTCTCGAAAACTATCCGGAGCCATTTGCGCTCGCAGCGCGTCGTATGCCTGCCAATGGCAATGCAAAATATAATAATCTTTAAAACGGTTTTTACCGAGTTTACTCAGGCGAATTTGCGGATTATGAATTTCTTCCAGCAACTGCCCTAAGCTATCTTCTCCAGGATACAGACTTTGATCGTTACGCAGCGGCTGCGCAAGACGTCGACGGGCGAGTTCCAGTAAGCCTTCAATGCGCCGCATGGGTACAGCAATAATGGCGTAGCTAAAGCAGGCTAACAAACAGGTGAGAATCAGTAGGGTTTTACCAAGATCGCGTATCTCATCACCAATAAGCTCACGGCTCAGCGATAGTTTTACCAAGCCTAGGCGGCCATCGGCAGCAACCGGTGCTTCATAGTTAAGGTTTTCTACACGCCAGTGTCCGGTTTCAGCCACGGTCTCATCACGGGCATTGGCGATACTGCCATAAACAATGAGGGGACTATTGATATAGTCCTGTAAAATAGCCTGCAAACTGACTTTATCATTGCGTAAAAGAGCCTGTTGGCTTTGAGAGGCAAGTTGGTTGGTCCATTGCTGGCCAATTAAATGCGTCGTTTCTAAGAGAATTTGCTTACTAGCCGTCATGCTAGTTAATAGTAGAGTCATGCCGGCGACCGCGCATATTAGGGCGGTAATCAGGCCGAACTTCGCTGATAAAGGTAATTTAAGGAGCTGCTTGAGCATTATGTACTTTCCATTTGGAAGGCGGGGCTTCTTTATTTCGGGAGTATATCAAGGTTGTGGTGCTTGGGTGGAGTCACGTCTGCCGCTACAATATGCAGATTGCAGTAGGGGGGTGGTGTGAACGATATTATATTGATCAATATTGCGGGCGATGATCGGCCCGGTGTGACAAGTACAATCACCAGTATACTGGCGGATCATCAGGTGAATATCTTGGATATTGGCCAAGCGGTGATACACGATAATCTGACCTTAGGTTTGCTAGTGGAAGTGCCTGCGGGTGCAGAGGCGGCCAGTATTCTAAAGGATATTTTGTTTCGAACCCATGAAATGGGTATGCAGGTGCGTTTTTTACCTGTGAGTCCTGAAAGTTATAATCAGTGGGTGTCGGGGCAGGGTAAGCAGCGCCATATCGTGACGCTGTTAGCGCGTAAAATTACTGCGCGGCATATTGCCGGTGTCACTGATATTGTGTCGCGTTATTCACTCAATATCGATCGCATAGATCGTTTATCAGGGCGCGTGCCACTAGAGGGTGTGGCGCAACAATCAAAAGCCTCTGTAGAGTTGTCAGTGCGCGGTAATTTGCCGGATGCAACGGACTTTCGCCGTGAGCTTTTGCACTTGGCCAGTGAGATGGACATAGATATCGCTTACCAAGAGGACAATATGTTTCGCCGCACCCGTCGTCTGGTGGCGTTTGATATGGACTCAACCCTGATAGAAGCTGAGGTGATTGATGAACTTGCGATTGCCGCAGGCGTGGGCGAGCAAGTCGTAGAAATCACTGAGCGGGCAATGCGCGGCGAGATCGACTTTACCGAGAGTTTTAAGGCTAGGGTGGCATTGTTAAAAGGCTTGGATGAGTCGGTATTAGAAGGCATTGCGCAAAGCTTGCGGATCACCGAGGGCGCAGAAAACTTGGTGTCAACCTTAAAGCAGCTTGGCTATAAAACGGCCATATTGTCAGGCGGTTTCACCTACTTTGGCCAGTATCTACAGCGAAAGCTTGGCATTGATTATGTTCATGCAAATGAATTGGTTATTCGCAATGGCCAGGTGACCGGTGAAGTGGAAGGTATTGTCGTTGACGGTAAGCGCAAGGCGGAGTTACTGCGTGAGATTGCCCAAAGAGAAGGTCTGGATATGGAGCAGGTTATTGCGGTTGGCGATGGTGCTAACGATTTACCTATGCTCAGTATAGCAGGGCTAGGCATTGCTTTTAGGGCTAAGCCCATTGTTCGTGAAAATGCCAAGCAGTCAATCTCTACCTTAGGCTTAGACGGCATTCTGTATTTATTGGGAATTAGTGATCGTTTAACGGGGAAATAACCGTCTTAGCCAAAGGCGGCAAATTCATAATTCATCGTTGGCATGGGCTCATTAACGTAGCTGCCTTGAATGAAGTCAGGGTTTAGCTGCCATAACATGGCTAGCGTTGCTGCGCTTCCCACATTGGGAATGATGATCTGGCTATTGAGTTGTCGAGCTTGCTGAACCATGTCCTTTATATGCTGGTCTGTGGGAGCGTCACTGGCTCTATAACCCGGTTTGACGACAGCAGGCTGTATGTGACTTAAGAATTTATTGCCCTTTTTGGCGCGACCGAAGTTTCTAACGGCAAGAGATGACCCCAGTTTTTGCAGTTGTGCTGAAAAATTTAACGCCGGCTTTAAGGCGTCAGCGATGCTTTCTTCACTGAACTGCAAAATAACCGAGGATGGCGGTAAGCCTGCGGCTTTAAAGGCGACACTTAACCATGCGCAAAACTCGGGGTCGTGAAACACGTTGCCACTGAGATTTATGATGAGCTTGATGTCTTGACCAGCAAGGCGCTCCTTGGCTAATTGTTTGGTAGCTTCTACCACAATCCAGTGATCAAGTTGTGTGTTTTCTGGGGTGCGCTCTACTGCCCGTAATATTTCTCCCGCGCTAATCTCGCCTTCTTCCCAGTTTTTGATATGCAGTGTTGCCTCGTAGTGGTCGCCATTTGCAGCGCCAAGGTTGACCAAGGGCTGAAACAATAAACTTAAGCGATTGTTTGCCATTGATTCAGTCAAAATATTGCCGGCTGAATTATTGCGATCGAGTTGCTGGCGATCGCGACGGCAGATCTCCGCATTATTACCGCCTTCTTCGCTCGTCTTGTCTACGCCGTGAAACACCGTGTCTAACAGAAAGGAAGCCTTGGGCGGAGTTAGGTGGTTAATCGGCAAAACCGCAATGCTAACGGTGCATTGGAGGGATTGCTTGTGTAGTTCGAATATTTCTGCCTCTATTGCTTTAACTAGTTCCAGTGTCATTTCAAGGGCTGTGTCACTGGCAACATGATGGGCGATAGCGGTGATCATGTCGTCCGCCACGCGTCCGTAGAATTGCGCTGGTAAATGGCTGCGTACTAAATTGGCGACGGCCTCAATGAGCAGTTCAACATTTAAGAGACTGGTGTCTTTACGTAATTTATGAAAGTGGTCGACGGATATTAATATTAAGGACGAATTGCTGTTTCGCTCGTTGTCTACAAACTCTTGTAACTGAGCAATAAAGTGATGCTTGCTGCTCATTCGCGTTGTATTGTCGATACCATTTATAACGTTGTTGTCACTGGGCTTATGCACGGTGATTTGGGTGCATTCTTCGCCGTCATAATGGGCGCTGTCAAAATGGATTTGTGTTTTCAGTTCAGTGTCATTAGCAAGTGAAAAACTGATTTCTAATTGTTGATGCTCGTTGCTCTTAAGTTGTTTTTTGAGCACATTTTTGAATCGGTCTTGATCCTTGTTGGCAATTAAGTCAACAACTGGAAAGCCATCAAGGTCGTCGTAACCCATCTGTTCACAAAATGGTTTGTTGGCATAAATGAGCATGCCGTCGGTAATGTAGGCAACGGGATCTTGATGGTCGTGTAAGAGTAATTGGTTGCGCTCTTCGGCCTCTGCCAAGGCCATTTTGGTGGTGGCTAGTTCAAGACGTAGTTGCCGAGCCAATTGGGCTTTGAATGCAACACCGGCTACTTCAGCCATATTATATTTGTTGACTATGTCGACCACACAAGGGTCTGGCGGCACTAGGCTGTCGCCTTCGCCAAGATAAATAACGGGAATATCTTTGTGGTACTTTCGTAAGATGTGGCCACAGCGTTGGATTTCAAGCTGGGCTTGTTCGGCATCAAATACCAAAACATCCCAGTCGCTTTTGGCAATGGCCGCACTGAGTTTTTCACCGGTATCAATCCCAAGGGTGTGAGCAATTCGCCCACCGCGTCGGCAGTGAGAAGTCAGCTGTTCGGCATCACTGTCTGCAAGGCAGAACAGGAGAATGTTAATGGCCGTGTTTGGGCTGCTCATGGTAGCTTGTTAATCGGTTTAATATTGAATGACTCTAAGGTGTCTACAGTGCATCCCAAAGCTGATTGAAGTCGTCATTATTCACTTCGTCAGCATCGGGTACATCCATTTTAATTGGGTTTCTGGCGATATCTTCAAAGCGGAAAAGTTTGAAAGCGTTTGATTGCTCCACCATTTCACCTAATTTAATACGCATAGCATGTCCCGGTCGCAACAGCTCAACGGTATGGCCTTCTGAGATACCAACCACACCTGATAATAGCAGCAGCGGACCTTTAGCAATTGTACCGCCGGGTAATAGCATGGCTCGTTGATATTCATTCACCGGCAACCCTGCCTGTATTAAACGCGCGCTGTAAGGGGTGGCTGCAGATGCGAGGGCTTCAATACCTATTTGATGGCTATTGTCACTGCGTAGCCAGCGAACCACGCCAACACGCCAGCTGTCATAATCGTCGGTTTTGAGGCCAACCAATTCGCCGGTGCGAATGCGGAGTTTGGTGCTTTCGGGCCATTCAACTCGGCAACCCGTGCTACTGCTGTCTAAAATACGTGTGCGCAGGTATTCATACTTACTGTCAGGACTAACCGTGGTAGAGCTACTTTGTGGAAGGCTGTAGCTAATCGATTCCATTGCGCTATCGGACATGTAATTAACGGGCACAGAGGTCTCTTTGTCTCTGGTGTCTTTACCATCAGCTCGGTTCCAAGAGCCCGCTTGTTTGATTCTACGCTCCTGAAAACGCTCAGCACTGTCTTCGTTATGATCATGTTCAAATTGAAAGTTTTGAAAATCAAGCTGATTAGCTACGTAGAAGTGGGTTGTGTTCATGCCAACGGTAACGAGTACGGGGTCATTACAGGGAGTGCGTTCAGCTGTGCGGGAGGTTGCCGAGTCCCAGGCAATACTCAGGTGGTCAATAATTGTTTTGTTAAGCGTGATGGTGTGGCTGGATTTGCGTGGTGTCACACTACGGGCTAGCCCACCGCTTTGTGACAGTAGCGGCTTGGTGTTGATGCCAAGCCAGCCTACAGCGGGTGCGCGCTGCATTAGTTCGCGGTAGCTTGGTGAAGCATCTTCCGTTGGGTTAAATAGAAATACACAGCTTTCAAATTTATCGACTCGGAGCTCGATATAGGCCGCCCAATTATTAAGTTCACCGTAGACTTCTTCTATCTGTCGCTGCGGTAGTTGATGGGTTTTACTGCAGCCAAGCATGAGTAGTCGTAAATAGGCCTGCTGGACGGTGCCATCTCCATAAACGCTATCTGACACCTTTGACTTGCGTGTCTTGTGTGCAAGAGCGGCTTGATAAATTTTATGAGCCGTTATCCAAAACCCAGAATGAGATGAGCGGTAGAGTTGGTAAGTGCGAAGCAGAATTCTACTGTGTTCGGTTAACGCACGATGCAGGCAGCTTGCCATGGCATCTTTGGAGCGAAGCAGTCGGTTTTCATTCTCTAGGTTTTGAAATGCCTGACAGTAACCGGTTGCCAGCTGAGTGTTAAGGGTGTTTGCGAGAAGGACGATTTTCTGGGTCTTCTCGGGTAACACAACTGGCTTATTTAAATAGTGCTGCGATAAACCTTTTACAATGTGATGAACATGCGGGCGAATGAGCTCAAGAATTTCATAGCGATCCTTGGGCTTGCATTGAGTGTGGCTTAATTCAGATAAGGCTTGAAATAAAAGGCGGGTTGCTTCGCCAAGATTTGCAAGCGGCAAGCTCCCCAGCCAAGCTTTGACCGCATTGGTGTTTAGCGCGAACAGGCTGTGCTTGTCGCGAGTAATGTCAGGCGTTGCAATGGCAAGGCTTGAGTGATTGCTCATAATATCCTGAACTTCACAGTTTTGATGTTGAGTTGCATTTGCTTTGTGATTTAAGTCTATGTTTTTACGCGTTAATTCAAGATAGTGCAAGCGGTCGTTTGCTTGTCGCGCCAGGCTCTTCGATGACTAGGCGCGGAACCAAATAACCAGGTAATCTACTTAGTATACCGTTCATAAGAAATTTTGCCTGTTCCTCGTCAATCTCAAAATGTGCGGCTCCTCGCACTTTATCAAGTAAATGCAAGTAATAGGGCATCACATTCACCTCAAATAAACGCAGGCTTAATACAACCAATGTATCGACATTGTCGTTGATTCCTTTAAGTAAAACACTTTGATTTAACAGCGTGAAGCCTGCACTGTGTAGCGCTGCCAAGGCGGTCGTGGTGTGTTCATCTATTTCGTTAGCGTGGTTGCAATGAATCACAATGACTATGCGCAGCCTATTGTTTTTCAATACATCAATAAGCGCTGGGGTTACTCTTGCGGGTAATACCAGCGGTAAGCGGGTATGAAGGCGCAGCGTGGTAACGTGGGGAATAGCGGCAATTTGCGTCAGCAATTTTTGTAGGTACTCATCTGGCGCCGACAAGGGATCGCCACCACTCAGTATTACCTCGCTAATGTCTGGGCGCTCACTAATATAATCTATGGCATTTTTCCAGTCGCGCTGACTTGGGTTGTTGGCGTCGTAGGGGAAATTGCGGCGAAAGCAGTAGCGGCAGTGTATGGCGCAGGCGGGACTGGTGATGAGCAACACTCGACCGTGATATTTATGGATTAATCCTGGCACGGGGTTGGCGAGCGACTCCTCTAAGGGGTCGTTAACATAGCCAAGATGTTCATTAGATTCTGCGTGTAGTGGCATGACTTGTAATAGAAGAGGGTCATTCCAGTCTCCCTTGGCCATTTTTGCCACAAAGGCCTCTGTTACCCGCAACGGAAATTGTTGAATTGCATCTGAAGAAAACGGGTGGTCAATTGGATTGAGGTCAAGGCGATGTAAGAGCTGAATTGGGTCACGGATCATGCCGCTCATTTGCTGTTGCCAGCTTTCGCTCTGCCAAAATGTGTCTTTTAAGGGTATCATTGCTGCCTTTTTAAACTACGTATGTACACTGTCGCTGAGGAAAATCATGGCCAATTATTCTACCAATGAGTTTCGTAACGGACTGAAGGTTATGCTCGACGGCGAGCCTTGTTCTATATTGGATAATGAATTTGTAAAACCGGGTAAAGGCCAAGCCTTTAATCGCGTTCGTTTACGTAATCTTAACTCAGGTCGGGTTTGGGAGCGTACATTTAAGTCGGGCGAGTCCCTCGAAGGGGCTGATGTCATCGATCAAAGTATGGAGTATTTATACAATGACGGTGAGTTTTACCACTTTATGGACCCTGAAACGTTTGAGCAATTTCAAGCGGACCTCAAGGCGGTTGGTGATGCTTCCAACTGGTTGAAAGAGCAAGATGTGTGTGTCGTAACGCTTTACAACGGCAACCCGCTGTCAGTCACGCCCCCTAATTTTGTTGAGTTAGAAATTGTTGAAACAGATCCCGGTGTAAAAGGGGATACTGCCCAAGGTGGTACTAAACCCGCTTACCTGAGCACGGGTGCCGTTGTGAAGGTGCCATTGTTTATTACCGAGGGTGAGGTCATCAAGGTTGATACTCGGACTGGTGAATACCAAAACCGAGTTAAATCCTAAATGTCTGAGTGGCGACCTACGGCTGAATTTTCGGCTTTACGTCGCCGCGCTCAGTTACTCGCGGCGGTTCGTGCGGTCTTTGCCGAGCGCGGTGTCGTCGAGGTAGACACACCGTTGCTGGCCTCAGCGCCAGTAACCGACCCCAATATTGAAGCTATTTGCACCAACTCGCCCGAGGGAGAGGGGCAAATGTACCTGCAGACCTCGCCTGAATTTGCCATGAAACGCTTATTGGCGGCGGGGAGTGGCCCGATTTACCAAATTTGTAAGGCGTTCCGGCGCGGTGAGCGTGGGCGACGTCATAACCCCGAATTTACGATGCTAGAGTGGTATCGCCCAGGCCTATCGCTGCAAGCGCTAATGGAAGAGGTTGCAACGATTGTGGCCTTAGTGGTAGGCGCAGTTGATAGCAAATTTTATAGCTATCAGCAGGTATTTGAGCAGCATTGTGGTCTGAATCCCCATCAAGCCTCGCTGGCAGAGTTGAAGCAGTGTGCCGCTGCACATTTAGAGGTCAACTTTGATACCGATGACCGTGATACTTGGTTACAGCTATTAATGTCGTCGGTGGTTGAGCCGCAGTTAGACCGCGAGTCGCTCAGTTTTGTATACGACTTTCCGGCCTCGCAGGCCGCCTTGGCGAAAACCCGAATCGATGCAAATGGGGTGGCGCTAGCGGCGCGGTTTGAAGGATTTTACGCCGGCATGGAATTGGCAAATGGCTACGATGAATTGTGTGATGGCGCTGAGCTGGTCAGAAGAATCCGTGATGACCACAGCCGCCGTGCAGCCAATGATCAAGAATTACCGCCCATCGACCGCAATTTATTGAAAGCTATGTCATCGTTGCCAGAGTGTGTGGGGGTGGCAATGGGCTTTGACCGATTGGCAATGCTGGCTTGTAAGGCTGAGCGCATTGATGAGGTGATCGCATTTCCGCTTGAGCGGGCCTAGCGCGCTTGTCTTGGCGCGCAGCTCGGTCAGATTGGGGGTGAATCAGCGATAGTTTGAATATGGCCTAGGGTGTCGCCAAGACGTGTTGGCGTCGTCGCTTCAAAAGTGCTTAGCCATTCACTGCGATCCTTCGCAAATAACACAATCGCGGTTGAGCCCAGTTTGAATCGGCCCATTTCTGCGCCTTTTTCTAGCTGAATGTCTCTTGGCTCTTGACGATAATCCGTGGTTTTAATGCCTTTGGGCGGTGGTGCAATTTGGCCATCCCACACCGTTTCTATACCAGCCACAATCATTGCCCCCACAAGAATAACTGCCATGGGGCCGGCTTCGGTATCAAAAAGACACACTGCGCGTTCATTTCTGGCAAATAGGCCCTGTACATTTTCGGCTGTGGCGGTATTAACGGAGAATAGCGCGCCAGGAATGTAGCTCATGGTGCGCAGGGTGCCGGCCAGTGGCATGTGTACGCGGTGGTAATCTCTGGGCGAGAGGTAAATGGTTGCAAAGCTGCCCTCGTTAAATAAGGCGGCAGCCTCGCGATCACCCCCCAGTAAGCTCAGTAAGCTGTAGTCTTGCCCTTTTGCCTGAAAAATTCGGCCATCGGTGATATTGCCTATTTGACTGATGGCGCCGTCGGCAGGGCAAGCGATGGCATTGCTCTCCTCGCAGATGGGTCTCGCGCCTTCTTTTAATGCGCGGGTAAAAAAGGCATTAAAGTTGCGGTAATTGCGGGGGTCCGAATCAGCCGCCTCATCCATATCAACGTTGTATTGCTTAATAAAACGACTAATTAGCACGTCTTTAAGCCACGGAATATCAGTTTCTGCTAGTTTTCCAACAAGACGAGAAAGGGCGTGTTGGGGGAGTAGAAATTGCAGAATAATAAACGCTATTTTCACAAGGTATCCTTTGATTGACTCGACAAAAGTTATGTATCGACTAAGCGATTTATTAAGGCTTTTGGGCGCTTGGCTGTGGATGATCACCGGTTTCTATCGGGGTGGTCTCACTATTTCCCCATTCACCCCATGAGCCGTGATACGCCTTTATGTGAGGGTAGCCGAGGATTTTCATCAACAGATAGCTCAGCCCAGAGCGATGATGGGTTTGGCAGTGGGTGATAATAGTTTTATCTGCGGTAAGGCCTAGCTCATTAAGCCGCGACTGCAGTTTACTGGTGTCTTTAAGGCGCATTTGCTTGTCGCGGTTTATCAACTCCAGCCAGTCAAGATTAATGGCCCCAGGAATATGGCCGCCGCGTTGAGCGAATACTTTTTCGCCTCGGTACTCTTCTGGCGAACGGGCGTCCCAGATTGCAAGCTGACTGTTGTCTAATAAGTGAATAAAGTCTTCAATTTCTGCAATCGGCAGGCTATCAATGCTGATGTTTTGCTCTATTGGCGCGGGAAGGTTCGCCACTTTTTCAGTTGCGTAGCCATCGTGCAGCCAAGCGTGTAAGCCGCCATCAATATAAGAATAGTTTTGATGACCGATAACATCTAATGTCCAAATTAAACGTCCAGCCCAGCCGCCGCCTTCATCATCATAGACAACAACATGCTTGTCAGGGGTGAGCCCTACTTTGGTAAAAAGGGCGTTCAGCGCCTCAATACTGGGAAGTTTACCCACCGCTGGTTTAACACCACTTTGCAATTCAGATGGCGCAATATGGACCGCGCCGGGGATGTGATGATCCGCATAATTGGCAGCGCTGCAGGTATCCAAAATTAATAAATTTGGGTCGTGCAGCGCATCGGCGAGCTGCGATGTTTCAATTAATAGTGGCCAGTCTTTCATGATAAATAACTTACGTTTAACGTGAAGGTGGATTGTAGCAGTAGCAACGCCAATTCGGCGATGCCGAAAGGACGTACTTTTCTGCGCGTGTTAATACATAAGACCTTAAATAGCTTTGATTACTCACTATAAATTCAATTATTAAATAATTGAGAAGTGATTTTATTGTAGATCGCAGGTATGACGGTTTGTGTTAATCGGTATTAAGGCTTTGAATGATTTGGCGATAACTTGCCATGCGTTCAGGGCTGATTTTATTTTCCGCTTCGGCATCAAGCAGCGCGCACTGTGGCTCATGCTCATGCTTGCAGTCTCGAAATCGGCACAAACCCAAAAAAGGTCTAAATTCAATAAAGCCGGCCAACACCTTTTCTCGGTCCATATTCCAAAGCGCAAACTCGCGGATTCCCGGTGAGTCAATCAAACTGCCGCCGTCGGGAAAGTGATAAAGGCGGGCCGTGGTGGTGGTGTGCTTGCCCTTGGCGGTACTTTCAGACAAAGCGCCAATGCGGGTATCGGTGCCGGGTAGCAGGCTGTTTACCAGCGATGACTTGCCCACCCCAGATTGGCCCACAAACACACTGATCTGCCCGCTTAAAGTTTGCTTTAATTGGTCCAAGCCATGCTCAGCGGCGGTTGAGGCGCGAGTCACCGAATAGCCAATTTCTTGGTAGCGAGCCAGCATACTGTCTAAGTAGGCTTGGTTGTCAGCGTTAATCAAGTCAGATTTATTGAGCAGCAATATAGGGCTAATGCCAATCGCTTCTGAAGCCACCAAATAGCGATCAATCAGATTGGCGTGAGCGCGAGGCTCGGGGGCAATGACAATCACAATATGGTCAATATTGGCGGCCACCGGCTTTAACTTGCCGTGATTGTCCGGCCGAGAAAGTAGCGAATGGCGATCATTACGGGCAACAACCACCCCGGTGGGCTTGCCTTCTCGCCAAGTCACGCTATCGCCAGTCACTAAATTTTCAATGTGGGCGCGAACATGACAGCGCTGGCGAAGTCCTACATCGCTTTCAACCTCAACCTGCTGGCCAAAATGGCTCACTATCAAGCCGTTTTGTTCAGGGCCTAACTCGCCCTCGCTTAAAGCTTGGTTCAGCTGTGAATTACGCTTGTTTGCTCGCTCGTTACGTTCGGCTTGCACTTTTTCTATGCGCCAGCGCTGTTGTCGGCTGAGTTTACGTTTTGTCATTAAGGCTGATTCGACTTGAGTTGGTTATTGCAAGAGCGGCCCATAATACGCGTTTACAGGCAGTAAATAACTGAGGGCGCAGCAAGACTGAGCACTGAGTTACTTGCTATTGAAAAAAGTCGATTTGTTGTTTGCAGCTCGTGGCAAAAAAGCAAATTATACTCCCTTAGGGTATTGGGCGTGCGATTGATTGGCGGGCACACAAGGCGCTACAAGCTGTAGCAGGCCGTTTAGATGCGTCATCTTACCCCATGTGCTGTTACAATCGACACTTTGTGTACGTGCAACTGATCAGAGTCAAATGCTAACCACTACCGCGCTGGGCTAAAGCGGGCAATATTTATCAACATTCACAGCGGAGGTAACCCTATGGAAAAGTCACAAAATTTAATTTGGATTGATCTAGAGATGACCGGTCTAGACACTCTTAACGACCATATTATAGAAATTGCGACTGTGGTGACTGATGCACATTTAAACGTGCTTGCAGAGGGGCCGGTGTTGGCAATTCATCAGTCCGAAGACGTATTAGCGGCAATGGATGAATGGAATACCCGTCAGCACGGCAAATCAGGTTTGACCAAGCGGGTACAGGACACCTGTATTACCGCAGACGAAGCCGAGCGTCTCACCTTGGCATTTTTAGACAAGCATGTTGAAAAAGGCGCATCACCCATGTGTGGCAATAGTATTTGCCAAGATCGTCGGTTTATGGCCCGAGAAATGCCAACGCTTGAAGCTTTTTTCCATTACCGCAATTTAGACGTGAGTAGCCTAAAAGAACTAGCACGGCGCTGGCGGCCAGATTTAAGCGGCGGCTTGAATAAGTCGGCTTCGCACTTAGCGTTGGATGATATTTATGATTCCATTGCCGAACTTAGCTATTACCGCGAACATTTTTTACGCCTCTCTTAGTCATCTCTCTGCTTGTCGCGGTCATCTGTCGGGATGACCGCAGACGCGCTTAGCGGGTCTTTTATTTTACCTTTTCACCTTTGCCAAAGACGCAATCGTCTTCTATTGTTCAAGGGCTATCTGTATTAACCCGTATTGTTGTTTGGGCGTAAAACGGGTCTCGTAGCCACTTATGTTGTCGATGAAAACTTGTCGTGACATCGGTGTTTTGAATGCGCCATGAGCGGTTTGTTGGCTTAAGCGACAACACACTAGTTAACAATAAGAAGGTGACAAAATGAAAAAACTGACCGCACTGTGTGTGGCTTCCCTGCTTTGCTCCCCCCTGTCAGCACAAAGCTATTTTAGTGAACTGCTTATCTTTGGCGACAGCTTGTTAGACAGCGGCAACCTTGGTCGACGCTTTACCAACAGAACCGGTGACTACACTACCGACCCATACGCCAATATTGCGCCTCAGTACTTGGGTTTAGAGCTGGGTTTGGCAACAGACCCCGCTGCGAGCGGCGGCAGCAATTATGCCGTTGGCGGTTACGAAACAGCAGATATTTTAAATTCAATTAACGGGACTGGCCTAGCGCTGCCAGCCGGCGGCCCCGTGGCCAGACCCGCCTACTTAACAGAGAACAACACCATAAGCTCAAATGCGCTTATCTTAATTGACGGTGGTGGTAATGACTTTTTAAACGGCACTGCCACAGATCAAGCAAGCATTATTACTTCTGCACAAACCTTAATGGCGGGGGTGTCGGCGCTAAGTGATGCCGGTGGCCGATACATCATGTTGAGCAATCTGCCAGATTTGGGCAATACACCTGCCGCCCAAGCACAGAATCTTGCTGTGCCAGGCTACGCGGCTACGGTATCCGCTGGCGCGGCGGGCTATAACCAAGCCTTAATGACCTACGCAAATTTTAGCTCAGCCAATATTATTCCTGTCGATTTGGCGGGGGTGATTAACTACGTATCAGACAACGCAGAGACCTATGGCTTTGCCAGTGGTGCCAATGTTGCGCTCGGCCCCTTGGCCACCTTTGATCAGCGATATATGTGTTTTGATGACAGCAATGGCGATTGTATAGAGCATCCAATTTACGGCATTGATGGCATCAGTCCAGACCCAGATAAACTCTTATTCAATGACGGTGTTCACCCCACCGGCAAAGTGGGAGAAATTACCGGTGACTATTTAATTGATGTTGTAGTTGCGCCGCAATTAGTTGGCCAGTTGGCTGGCATTGGTCTGGGTATTGCGCGTACTCAGCACGACAGCCTGAGCCACACCCTGAGAGAAAATCGCTGGCTAGAAAATACCGACCGCATGTTTATTAATGCCAGCGGAGCGAATGAAGATACCCAAAATGGCGGCGATCAAACCACTAACCACCTCACCCTGGGTTATAACAAAGCGGTATCATCAGTGATGAGCTTAGGGGCCGCGCTGAGCATGGCAAACCATGAAACTGACGGTGGTGGCGCTGATTTTTCTGCAAGCAGTGTTGGTTTAAGCGCTTTGGCTAATTACCGCGATGGACACTGGCTGGCAGAGGGCAGTGTGGGGTTAAGCATTGTGGATTATGGCGATGTTGACCGCCACTTTGCGCTGGGTGACAGAGCATTGGTAGCCAGCGGTGATACAGAAGGGTACGGCTGGCATTTTGATGGACAGCTCGCTTATAACCTCTCGTCGTCAAACGCGCTTAGCATTGCGCCGGCTATTGGCGCTCGCTTATTAAGCACAAAAGTAGACGCTTACACCGAATCAGGCGGTGCCGTGTCTAATTATAGCTGGGGCGAACAAAGCCGGCAGAGTCGCCAATTGCGAGCGGGTGTCTTGGCCAATATGGCAGTGAGTGAGGGAGTGAGCCTGTACGCCGAATTGTTTTCAGTGTCAGAGCTTGAAGATGGCGATGAAACCATCGAAGTCACCAATACCAATCTAGGCTATACCAGCTACCAAATGCCGAGTTACAGCGCAGATGATGACAGCTTTGTAGACGTTAGCGTGGGTGCATCGGTGGCCATAGCCAACTCTCGCCTAGCCTTGAATATCAATTACAGCGACGAAGGTGAAGGGCGAGAAAGCGTCATGCTAAATTACGCCCTGCCGTTTTAGGTTTGAGCACTAGCTTGCCCTCAAGGCGCTGTATTTTTAGCTGTGTCAGGCCAAGCCTTAATGCTTGTGGGGTGAATGCGATTTCATAGCCGCTGGCAGTTAAGCGCTAGGCTAAGTTTTCAGTGTTGGTGTTTTTGAGCTTGGTCAGCGCCCAATCAATATGTTCGCGGGCTATATCATCTGCCTTGGCGTATTGAGTGCTTAGGGCGTCTATGGCGTTTTTGCTGGCTGGCCCGTTGCCAATACCAACCGCTAAATTGCGTAACCAGCGCTGATAGCCAATGCGGCGGATGGGGGAGCCGGCGGTATTGTCTAAGAATTCGTTTTCTGTCCATAAAAATAAGGTGATTAAATCGCTATTGTCGAGCTGATGGCGTGGCGAAAAATCAGTTTCTTGGGTGGTTTGGGCAAATTTATTCCAAGGGCAAACCAGTTGGCAGTCGTCGCAGCCAAAGACTCGGTTACCCATTAAGGGACGCAACTCTTCTGGAATACTACTTTTGAGCTCAATGGTTAAATACGAAATGCAGCGTCGGGCGTCGACTTGGTAAGGCGCAACAATCGCTCCAGTTGGGCAGTCGTCCAAGCAGGCACGGCAGCTGCCGCAATGTCCGGTTTCCTGCGGTGGGTCAATTGGCAGCGGTATGTCGGTGTATATTTCTCCCAAGAAAAACCACGATCCCGCTTTGCTGTTAATCAGCATGGTGTTTTTGCCAATCCAGCCAAGACCGGCTTGCTCGGCAAAGCCGCGCTCTAGCACCGGGGCGCTATCGACAAAAGCGCGGTGGCTGCCTCCGGCAATGCCGCTTATTTTTTCGGCTAGACGGCTAAGGCGTTTGCGAATTAATTTATGATAATCGCGGCCAAGGGCGTAGCGAGAAATATAGGCTTTTTGGGGGGCGTTTAAGATGGTGTCGCAGTCTTCACTGTCGGGCAGGTAGTCTAGGCGAGCACTGATAACGCGGATGGTGCCGGGTAATAGTTGGTCTGGGGTGGCGCGCAATTCTTCGCGCTCAGCCATGTAACTCATGTCGCCGTGGTAGTCTTTGGCTAGCCAGTTGTGCAGGTGTTGAGCGTGGCTGGCGTTGGTTGCGGGGCTTATGCCAATGTGGGCAAAGCCTAGCTCCTGCCCCCATGTTTTTATTTGCTCCGCTAGCGTTGCGTAATTGCTGTTTTGTGTCATGTGATGTCTGAGTTTGCCCGCGCATGGTGGAGAGTAATCTGGTGTGCTCAGCCTTTACTACAAATAAAGTTTTAGAAAGATAGTGTGTCCGATTATTGGCCAAACATAAAATCACGGCAAAAGGGCGTCTATAATTGACCACAGCTATTAGTTGGCAATTACAAACAAGGCGCAGGCTAAGCAGGGCTCTGTTTTGCCGCTGTAGCGCAACCCTATTTTACACAGTCGAGATTGCAGTGTATGTCATCCTCAGAAAGTATTGCACATGATTACTTGTATACCGCAGCCCAAGTGCGGGAGCTAGACCGGCTTGCGATTGCCAGTGGCATTGCAGGTTTTGAATTGATGAGCAGGGCAGCACGTGCTGCTTTTGCCGAAATACCACGGCGGTGGCCAGATAAATCCCTTATCGATGTGTTCTGCGGCGGTGGCAATAATGGTGGTGATGGCTATTTGATTGCGGCTTTGGCAGAAAATGCGGGAATGGCTGTGCGCGTATGGGCATTGTCAGATCCTTTGTCATTGCGCGGTGATGCCGCTTTGGCAAGGCAGAGCGCGAGTGATGCCGGTGTGGTAATTAAAAGGTGGGAGGGTGAACGACCTCGTTCCCAAGCGCTTGTGGTGGACGCCATGCTGGGCACAGGCCTGACAGGTTTGGTCCGTGAAAACTATGCGCAGGCAATCGCGGCTGTGAATACCAGTGAGGCACCGGTATTGGCGGTGGATTTACCGTCGGGCTTATGCAGCGACACGGGTCGGCAATTGGGTGCGGCGGTTCGCGCATCCGTCACCATCAGCTTTATAGGCAAAAAGCGCGGTTTGTTTACCTTGGATGGCATTGATTGCGCCGGTGACAAGGTTTTTGACACCCTTGCGGTGCCAAGTGCTGTTTACTTACAGCTAAGTGATGATACGGCTGAAAAAACCAAATTACTTAACCTAAACACGATGCTGGCAGAGTGGGGTGCTCGCCCACGAAATGGTCATAAAGGACTGTTTGGCCATGTTTTGGTGGTTGGTGGTGATATTGGTATGGCGGGTGCGAATTTACTGGCGGCAACGGCGGCGGCCCGATCCGGTGCGGGTTTGGTGTCTTGCGTGACTAGACCCGAGCACAGTGCCCACTTTCTTGCCGCGCGACCAGAGTTGATGGTGCACGGTTTGGCGGGGGGGCAATTGGCCAAAGGCGGCATACTTGCTGGTTTATTAGACAAGGCCAGCGTGATAGTCATTGGCCCGGGGCTTGGCCAAAGCGAGTGGGCGCGGGTGTTGCTAAGGTCGGTGGTGAGCAGTAATAAACCGTTGCTTATTGATGCGGATGCTTTGAATTTATTGGCGGAAACACCGGAAATTCTGCGCTCGCATACGGCTCCGCGTATACTCACGCCCCACCCCGGTGAGGCGGCTAGGCTCCTAGAGTGCGACACCGTGCAAATACAGCGTGATCGGTTTGCGGCGGTATTGGCGCTGCGGGATAAATATCAGGCAACGGTGTTGTTAAAAGGTGCGGGTACGCTTATTGCCGATGCAGACACGACGGCGGCCTTGTATTTAAATAGTGGGGGCAACCCGGGCATGGCAAGCGGAGGAATGGGTGACGTGCTGTCGGGGGTGGTGGCGGCGTTTGTCGCGCAGGGTCATTTTCCTGCACACGCTACCTGTTTGGCAGCGGCGGTTCATGCCGCAGCAGGTGATGAGGCGGCGAGCAGCGGCGAGCGCGGTATGCTTGCTAGTGATGTTATTGATAATTTGCGGGGTGTGATCAATCGGTATGCAGCGGTATCTGGATGATGAGGCCAAGACAGTGGCGGCTGGCGAGCTTATTGCTAAGGCAATGCGGGGTGGCGCCGTGGTCTATTTGGAGGGCCAGCTAGGTGCGGGTAAAACCACATTTTGTCGCGGTGTGCTGCGCGCTTTTGGCTACAACGGTCCGGTAAAAAGCCCGACGTATACCTTGGTTGAACCCTATGAGAACTTAAGACGCGAGGGGGAACCGGAACAGGCCACAGCGGTCAGTGTGTATCACTTTGACCTTTATCGCCTTGGTGATCCTGAAGAATTGGAGTATATGGGTATTCGTGACTATTTTGATCATGGTGCGATTTGTTTGATTGAATGGCCGCAGCGCGGTAGCGGATTTTTGCCATCTGCTGACATAATGGTTAGCATTGAGCCGCAGGGGACGGGTCGTCTTCTTGCCGCGCGTGGTGTGACGTTGCGTGGGCAACAAATACTAGCGCAGTTGAGCGAATATGAAGCGAATTAGCAGTGCATTATTGTGCAGTTTGGTATTTTGGTCGGCGGCTTTGCAGGCGGCTGAGATTCGCGATGTCAGATTTTGGCGGGCGCCCGACCATAGCCGTGTGGTGTTTGATCTAAGTGGTTCAGTCGAGCATGAGCTGATCACGCTTGATAAGCCTGATCGTCTGGTTATTGATATACAGAATACCAAACTTAGTTCTGACACTAGCAAACTTGAATTTGCCAATAGCCCCATCTCCCGTTTACGCCACGCAGAAAAGCCCAATGGCACCCTGCGTATTGTGTTTGATTTAAACAATGCGGTGCAGGTGCGCAGTTTTTTACTGGCGGCTAGCGGTGATTTGCAAGATCGCTTGGTGGTGGATTTTTTAGATAGTGGTCAGGGTGCTGGTGCCAGCGCCAGCGCTAAACCCAGTGCGCCAAAGGTAGTAAAGAGTGTAGAGAATAGCTCCCATCGCAATGTGGTTATTGCCATTGATGCCGGACATGGTGGCGAAGACCCTGGCGCAATTGGACCGGGGCGTATTAAAGAAAAAGATGTGGTGTATAAAATTGCCCAGCGTTTACAAGAACGCTTTGAGCGCAAAAAAGGCTACCAGGTTGTTATGATTCGCGATGGCGATTATTACGTGGGCCTTGCCAAGCGCCGCGATTTGGCCAGAAAAGCGCAGGCAGATTTCTTTGTTTCAATTCACGCTGATGCCTTTACCAATCCCAGTGCCAATGGCAGTTCGGTGTACGCCTTGTCTAAGCGAGGCGCAACCAGTGCCTCGGCGCGGATTTTAGCGCAACGTGAGAACAAGGCAGATTTGGTGGGCGGCGTTAGTTTGTCTGATAAGGATCAGGTGCTTGCCGGCGTGTTAACCGATTTATCCATGACCGCGACCCTGGATGCTAGCTTGAGCGTTGGCGGGCAGTTGCTTGGCGAGATGGGTAAGATTTCTCGGCTGCATAGTAAGCGGGTTGAGCAGGCAGGGTTTGCTGTGCTCAAGTCACCAGATATCCCTTCCTTGTTGGTGGAAACAGGGTTTATTTCTAATCCCCATGAGGCGAGTAAGTTAAAAAGCTCGAATTACCAGAGTCAAATGGCGCAGGCTATTTACGAGGGAATTGATCGCTACTTTAGAGAAAGTCCGCCGCCAGATACGTATTTTGCAGCGGTAAAACGAGGCGATATATCACCTGCAGGTGGTCGTGCACCCGTGGGCGCGCGTGAGTATGTTATTGCTCGCGGTGATACCCTGTCAGGCATTGCTCACCGCTACAACGTACCGCTGAGTGATTTGCAGCGTCACAATCAATTGTCGGGTAGTAATATCCGCGTCGGTCAGAAAATAAAGATTCCCGCATCCTAATGACAAAAATTCGTTTACTAGATCCGCGTTTGGCTAACCAAATTGCGGCGGGTGAAGTTGTTGAGCGCCCAGCCTCCGTTGTTAAAGAACTGCTTGAAAATAGCCTTGATGCCGGTGCGCGCCGGATTGAGTTAGAGATTGAAGACGGCGGGGTTAAATTAATTCGTGTTCGTGACGACGGTGAGGGTATTGATCGCGAAGATTTACCGCTTGCTTTAAGCCGTCATGCCACGAGTAAAATTAACGCCTTGGAAGATTTAGAGTCGGTGGCGAGCTTGGGGTTTCGCGGCGAAGCGCTAGCAAGTATCAGTTCGGTGTCTCGTTTGAGTTTGAGTACCGCGCGTGAGGGCAGTGATTCGGGCTGGTCGGCGCGCAGCGAGGGGCGAGATATGGAGGCGGTGCTGGCGCCAATTGCTCACCCTCGGGGAACAACGGTGGAGGTGCGTGATTTATTTTTTAATACCCCCGCTAGGCGAAAATTTTTACGCACTGAAAAAACTGAGTTTAATCATTTAGATGATGTGGTTAAGCGTCAGGCTTTGAGTCGTTACGATGTTGGATTTTCTTTGCGCCACAATGGCCGCGCTATTCACAGTCTCAAACCGGCAGATAATCAGTTAGAGCAAGAGCGTCGTTTGGCCGCTGTGTGTGGCCCCGCCTTTATGGAGCAGGCATTATTTATTGATCGCGAGGCGATGGGTTTGCGCTTGTGGGGTTGGGTGGCGCTGCCAAGCTTTTCTCGCAGTCAGGCAGATTTGCAACATTTTTACGTGAATGGTCGTTATGTGCGCGACCGCCTAGTTGTTCATGCCGTACGTCAAGCCTACCGCGATGTGTTGTTTCACGGGCGCCACCCTGCTTTTGTGTTGTATCTTGAATTGGCGCCCTCGTCGGTAGATGTCAATGTACACCCCACTAAACACGAGGTGCGTTTCCGCGATGGGCGCACCGTGCATGATTTTATTTTTCGTACCTTGCACAAGGTGTTGGCTGACGTCAGGCCAGACACTGTGCCGCAGAATGCGTCGATGCCGCAGCGCAGTAATGAGCCAATGATAGCAATGCCAGAAGCGCAGTCGGCAATGGCGCTGGCAGGTAGCGGTGCGGGTTCGAGTCAGGGCAATAGCGCACCACTGGATTATGCGCCTAGCTCAAATGGTGTGGAGGGGTTTCAATCCCAATATCGAGCGCCACAGCCGTCTTTTTCCAATGTGGCTGATCAGCAGGCGGGATATCAGCGTTTGCAGACGGCTTCCGATGTTGCTGGAGGTGAGGGTGGTGAGCGTGATGCCCCGCCCTTGGGTTATGCCTTAGCGCAGTTAAAAGGGGTGTATATTCTTGCCGAAAATCAGCAGGGATTGGTGTTGGTAGATATGCACGCAGCGCATGAGCGCATCACCTATGAGCGAATGAAAAATGCCCGCGATGGTGAAGGCATTCGCAGTCAGCCCTTATTGGTACCCATGAACTTGGCGGTTAGCGAGCGCGAGGCGGATTGCGCCGAGCAGCATACTGAGGTGTTCTCTGAGTTGGGTATGGGTATTGAGCGGGCGGCGGCAGAGTCGATTATTGTTCGTGAATTACCCACTATTTTGGCTGAAACCTCGGTGGATCAATTGGTGAGAGATGTGCTGTCAGATTTGCTTGAGTTTGGCAGCAGTGACCGGATTCGCGCTCATATTAATGAAATTCTATCGACAATGGCCTGCCACGGCTCTGTGCGTGCTAACCGACGCCTTACCCTGCCCGAAATGAACAGCTTGCTGCGGGACATGGAGGCAACTGAGCGCAGTGGCCAGTGTAACCACGGGCGGCCAACTTGGGTGCAAGTCGGTATGGCTGAGCTGGATAAGTGGTTTTTACGTGGCCGATAATCTCGATTCTGTATTTCCCCCAGCTATTTTTTTGATGGGGCCAACAGCAGCGGGCAAGACTGATCTGGCGCTGGCCTTAAGTGAACGCTTACCCTGTGATTTAATTAGCGTGGATTCTGCCTTGGTTTATCGCGGTTTGGATATCGGCAGCGCCAAGCCGGACGCTCAAACCTTGGCGCGTTACCCTCATCAATTAATTGATATTTGTGACCCTGCAGAGCCTTATTCTGCAGCGCAATTTAGACGAGACGCGCTGGCGGCGATGGCCAAGAGCGCGGCGGCAGGTCGTATCCCTCTGCTGGTCGGGGGCACGATGTTGTATTTTAAAGCGCTGATGGAAGGCTTGGCAGAAATGCCGGCAGCCGATGCTAAGACTCGCGCTGAGATCAGCGCCTTGGCGGCAGAGCAGGGATGGCCTGCAGTGCACGCTGCCTTGGCGGCGGTCGATCCGCAATCTGCAGAGCGTATTCATCCCAATCACTCTCAGCGTGTATCCCGTGCTCTTGAGGTCTATCGCCTAAGCGGCGTCACAATGACAGAGTGGCAGGCGCGGCAATCAACTCAGGTGCTGCCGTATAAAGTTTACCAATTTGCGATTGCACCGCCTGATCGCTCGATATTACATGCACGAATAGAACAGCGGTTGAGGCAGATGTTTGCAGCCGGTTTTATTGATGAAGTTGCCGGTTTAAAAGCGCGGGCTGATCTTCATGCTGACTTGCCGTCTATCCGTGCTGTGGGCTATCGTCAGGTATGGGAATATTTAGAGGGTGAGTACGATGAAGCTGCCGCTTTTGAGCGTGCGTTGATTGCTACCCGCCAATTAGCCAAGCGTCAACTCACTTGGTTGCGGGGGTGGGAGGATTTAATTTGGTTAAATTCTGGCGAAACAACAGAATTTCAGCTAAATAAGGTCTTGGAGCACTTCGGCGCTGCCGTAAATCAATAACTTACGGTATACTCTTATTTACCCAGTCTGATTGTGAACTTATTCGCAGGTTCGTGATCCATATTGCTACTTTTATTGATAGGCTTTATCAACGCCCGATTTGGGCACATAACAGGAGGCTACACCATGTCAAAAGGGCATAGCTTACAAGACCCTTACTTGAATATTCTTCGTAAGGAGCGTATTCCAGTATCCATTTACTTGGTTAACGGGATTAAATTACAGGGACAAATTGAGTCATTCGACCAGTTTGTTGTTTTGTTGAAAAATACGGTTAGCCAAATGGTGTACAAGCACGCTATTTCTACCGTTGTTCCGTCTCGTGTTGTTCGTTTACCGATGGCGCATCCGCCTGAAGACGACGAAGATCAAGAAGACGAATAATAACGCACTTCTTTGAATTGAGGTTCGTCCTTGCTATTTGAAAGACCTAATTCCGGTGAGCGTGCAATTCTCGTCCATCTGGATTTTCACAGTGAGGACGAGCGCGAAGATTCCAACGAATTTGTGCAATTGGTGACCTCCGCAGGGGGTGACCCTGTTGCCTTCATCACGGGTTCGCGGCAGCGTCCTGACGCTCGCTTATTTGTTGGTACGGGTAAACTCGAAGAGATTCGTCAAGCATTGCTCGCTAATGAAGGCGAGCTAGTGCTGTTTAATCACGCCCTTTCCCCGAGTCAAGAACGTAATATTGAGCGCGAGCTTCAATGTCGCGTGCTCGATCGCACGGGCTTAATTCTAGATATCTTTGCTCAGCGTGCAAATACCCATGAGGGTAAGTTGCAGGTTGAACTCGCTCAGCTCCAGCATATGTCTACCCGCCTTGTACGAGGCTGGACCCACCTTGAGCGTCAAAAAGGTGGGATTGGCTTGCGTGGGCCGGGTGAAAGCCAGCTAGAGACTGACCGACGTTTACTGCGTGCGCGTATCACCTCTATTCAGGCGCGACTTCAAAAAGTGCGCAAGCAGCGTGAGCAGGCGCGACGGGCGCGGCGACGCGCAGAGATACCGGCTTTGTCCTTGGTGGGTTATACCAATGCCGGTAAGTCTACGCTGTTTAATGTACTGACTACCTCTGAGGTGTATGCCGCGGATCAGCTGTTTGCAACATTAGATCCCACGGTTAGACGAATTCAAGTTGGGGATGTTGGTCCCGTTATTTTGGCTGATACGGTTGGTTTTATCCGTCACCTCCCCCATAAACTGGTAGAGGCCTTTCGGGCAACGCTTGAAGAGGCCGTGATGGCCGATTTGTTGGTGCACGTGGTGGACTGTGCCGATCCTGAACGGCATGACAATATCAAACAAGTACTAGGTGTGCTGGCTGAAATTGGCGCTGCAGATATACCTTTGCTTGAGGTGTACAACAAAACGGATTTAATTGATGTTGAGCCGCGTATTGAGCGCAATGAGCAGGGCGTGCCGACTAGAGTCTGGTTGTCTGCTCGAGATGCCAGTGGCTTGGCGCTGTTTTACCAAGCCTTAAGTGAGATTTTGGGCAGTGAGGTTTGCGAAACTTCAATTACCCTAAGTGCAGGACAGGGCCGATTACGCGCTTTGTTATACGGCCTTGGGGCGGTATTGAAGGAAGAGTTAAACGATGATGGTTCACAATGTTTACAGCTGCGTTTACTAGAATCAGATTGGCAGCGTTTTTTGTCAAATGAATCGGTGAGCGAAGCATCATTACACTCAACGCGTCCGGTTAGCACGCAGGAAGAATTCTGCTAGACTGCCCGCCGGACAATACGTCGTTGGATCGCTGCTTCTATGCGATGGCTAAAGATGGTCGTGATAATTTAAAAGCGAAACAATACGATAATATAGGAGAGGGCTATGGCCTGGAATGAGCCGGGTGGCGGCAAAGACAATGATCCTTGGGGTGGTAAAAACCAGGGGCCGCCAGATTTGGATGAAGCACTTAAAAAGCTTCAAGAAAAGCTCAACAGTATTTTCGGTGGGGGTAAAAAGCCAGGCGGAAATAATGGTGGTGATATAAAAATTGGTGCAAGTACGCTGGTTATTATTGGTGTTCTCGCGATTGCAGTGTGGGGTCTGTTTGGATTCTATCAGGTTGATCAGCAAGAGCGCGCAGTGGTATTGCGGCTGGGTGTTTACCATGAAACAGTGATGCCGGGTTTGCGCTGGAGCCCGCCACTGATGGATGAAGTTAACAAAATCAACGTTACTAAGGTGCGTGGCGTAGCTAGCCGCGGCCAGATGTTAACTGAAGACGAAAACATTGTTGATATCGCCTTGTCGGTGCAATACACCGTTGCTGATCCTGCTAACTTTTTACTTAAAGTTAAAAGCCCTGAGTTGAGCTTGGAGCATGCCTTAGAAAGTGCGTTGCGCCATGTTGTTGGTAGCTCAAAGATGGATCAAGTTATTACCGAAGGTCGGGAGCAAATCGCCGTTGATACCCAGCAGCGTTTGCAGGCATATCTGGATACTTATCAAAGCGGTATCTTGGTTGCTAAGGTGAATATAGAAGATGCGCAAGCGCCGTCTCAAGTTCAGGATGCGTTTGATGACGTAACCCGAGCAAAAGAAGATCGCGAGCGTTTAAAGAATGAAGCCGAAGCCTACGCCAACGGTATTATTCCTGAAGCGCGCGGTGCTGCTCAGCGTCAATTAGAAGAAGCGCAAGCATACAAAGAGCAGGTGGTTGCACGAGCAGAAGGTGAAGCGCAACGTTTTGCTAACCTTTATGCTGAGTATCGCAAAGCACCAGCCGTTACCCGCGAGCGTCTTTATATTGATACTTTGGAAACTGTGTATTCCGATGCAACCAAGGTGATGGTCGATGTCGACGGCGGTAATAATATGATGTACCTGCCGTTGGATAAGTTGATTGATAAATCGACTGCGACTCGTTCAGGTTCTCAGGAAGAAATAGATATTCGCACCTTAACCGACAAAGTGGTTGAGCAATTGCGTCGCGATACGCAGACCACCCGTAGGGAGGGCCGTTAAGATGGGAAATCGTTCATTTACCTTAGTCATTGTATTATTGGGTGCACTTGTACTTGCGTTTAACTCCCTTTATATCGTGAAAGAAACAGAGCGCGCTGTCCTGCTGAAATTTGGTGAGATTGTCGATCCTGATATTAGCGTTGGGCTACATGTTAAAACGCCATTTGTGCATATGGTGCGTAAATTTGAGCGTCGTATTTTGACCTTGGATGCACCAACACAGCGTTTTTTAACCATTGAGAAAAAGCCTCTGGATGTGGATTTTTACGCAAAGTGGCGAGTTATTGATACCCAGAAGTTCTACACCGCAACCAATGGTGAAGAAGTGCGTGCCGAAGGCTTGTTGGCGCAGCGTATTAATACCGGTTTACGTAATAAATTTGGTGAACGCACCTTCCACGAAGTTGTGTCGGGTGAGCGCGATTTATTAATGACCGATTTAACACGCGACCTCAACAGCATTACGACCAGCGAATTTGGTATTCAGTTGGTTGATGTGCGGGTTAAGCGTATCGATTTACCGTCGCAGGTAAGTCAGTCTGTGTTTGATCGTATGAAGTCTGAGCGTGAGCGCGAAGCCCGTGAGCACCGTTCGACAGGTCGTGAGTTGGCAGAAAAAATTCGTGCAACGGCAGATCGTCAGCGTACGGTTATTGGTGCAAATGCTTACCGTGACGCAGAGGTCTTGCGCGGTGAGGGGGATGCGCTCGCTGCGCGAACCTATGCATCTGCATACAGTGCTGATCCTGAGTTTTATTCCTTTGTTCGCAGCTTAGAGGCATACCGTACGTCATTTAACAACAAAGGTGACTTGCTGGTGGTTGACAGTGAGGGGGAGTTTTTCCGCTACTTAAAACAGGGTGCGGATAAGCGATAAGTTGTCCTCATACTCCTCGCTATGCGGGGAGTATGATATCATTCACACATCCGGGCTGATCCGAGACCGAAACGTCTTTGGGCAGCGCGGATTTTTTATGTTTGTGGCAGGCAAAGTGCATGTGGCAGGAACTGTCAGTGGCTCTCAGTCTGGTACTTATTATAGAAGGTTTATTGCCATTTCTGAGCCCAGATCGCTGGCGGGTGTTGGCATACCGGATGGCAGATATGAACAGTCGACACGTTCGTATTGCCGGTTTAATAAGTATGTTATCGGGCCTCATTTTGTTGAGTTTGCTGCGATAAAGTCTGATAGCTGATCAAGAGAGCAAAAATCACGTATGACTTCGGTAGATCGTTGGTTACTTCCGGACGGTGTTGAAGAGCTTTTGCCCGCGCAAGCGGCTCAAGTGGAAGCATTGCGTCGGCAACTTTTAGACCTTTATAAGCGCTGGGGCTATGAGCTGGTGATTCCGCCTATGTTGGAATACACCGAATCGTTACTGGTGGGCTTGGGTAGTGATATTGATTTGTTAACCTTTAGGGTGACTGATCAGTTAACGGGTCGAATGATGGGGCTGCGGGCGGATATTACCCCTCAGGCTGCACGAATAGATGCCCATAGTCTGGGTCGTGAAGGCCCTGTCCGCTTATGTTATGCCGGTAGTGTTTTACACAGCAAGCCGAAAAAGCCTTTGGCGTCGCGCTCACCTATTCAATTGGGTGCGGAACTCTACGGTGATAATAGTCCAGCCAGTGACTTAGAAATTATTTGTTTGATGCTAGAAACCCTACGTGTGGCGGGTCTTAATGGCATCACACTCGATACCGGCCACGTGGGAGTTTACCGCGCGGTTATAAAGGCGGCAGGGTTAAATGCCGAGCAAGAATCAACGTATTTCGATATTCTGCAGCGTAAAGCCAAAACCGAGCTCTTAGAATTTGTTGCGGCATTATCTGTGGAAGACAAAGTCGCTGTGCATCTTTTAGCGCTTAATGAGCTACACGGTGATGCAGATGTGCTGGTAAAGGGACGGGAGGCTTTTGCTGACATTCCCGAGGCTATTAACGCCATTGCCAGTCTGGAACAATTAACTGACGCATTGGCGCAGCGTATTCCTGATTTACAGTTTTATTTTGACCTTGCTGAATTGCGAGGCTACCACTACCACACAGGTGTGGTGTTTTCGGCGCTGGTACGTGAACACGGTCAGGCGCTGGCATCCGGTGGTCGCTACGATGATATTGGCGAGGTTTTTGGCCGAGCGCGTCCGGCTACGGGTTTCAGTATAGATTTAAAAGCCCTATTGGGTTTGCTACCGCCAGTGACAGAAGCGGCGGCGATATTTGCGCCTTATGACCCAGGTTCAGCGCAGTGGCAGTTTGTTCAGTCATTGCGTGAGTCTGGTGAGAAGGTGATTTGCGGCTTACCGGGGCAAGACGCCGATGCGGCATGTGACCGGGTAATTCGTAAAGAGAAAGAACAGTGGTGTGTAGTATCGCTGAATTAATTCGGCTCGGTGGTTGTGAGTCAGTGTATTAACCTTTATCCAGAGAAGCGGATATGAGCAAGAATGTAGTGGTGCTAGGCACTCAGTGGGGCGACGAAGGCAAAGGCAAGATCGTCGATTTACTTACCGATCAGGCAAATGCGGTTGCTCGCTTTCAAGGCGGACACAATGCGGGCCATACTTTAGTTATCGGTGGTGAAAAAACCGTATTACACCTTATTCCATCGGGCATATTGCGCGAAGGCGTGACCTGCTTAATTGGTAATGGCGTGGTGCTAGCACCAGATGCCTTACTAAAAGAAATGGGTCAGCTAGAAGAAAAAGGGGTTCCAGTGCGCGAGCGTTTACGCTTGAGCCCTGCTTGTCCTTTAATCCTTCCCTACCATATAGCCTTGGATCAAGCGCGTGAATTGGCGCGTGGAGAGGCAAAGATTGGTACCACGGGGCGTGGTATTGGTCCTGCTTACGAAGATAAAGTTGCGCGTCGCGGTTTGCGTTTGGGTGACTTGTACAACGCCGAGCGTTTTGCGACAAAGCTTAAAGAAGTGATGGAGTATCACAACTTTATGCTGACCTCTTATTATAAAGTTGACGCGGTTGATTACCAAAAGACACTGGATGACGCACTGCGAATGGCAGAAGAAATGCGCTCTATGGTAACGGATGTGACCAGCGCCCTGCATAAGTACCGTGAAGAGGGCGCGAATATTCTGTTTGAAGGGGCGCAGGGCTCTTTGCTGGATATTGATCATGGCACCTATCCCTTTGTAACGTCATCAAATACTACTGCTGGCGGCACAGCTACGGGCAGTGGTTTTGGTCCGCTATATCTTGATTACGTGCTAGGTATTACCAAGGCGTATACAACTCGTGTTGGCAGCGGCCCGTTTCCAACTGAGTTGTTTGATGACACCGGTGCCTACTTGGCCAAAAAAGGCCATGAATTTGGCGCGACTACGGGTCGTCCTCGTCGCTGCGGTTGGTTCGACGGTATTGGTTTACGCCAAGCTGTTCGTATTAATAGTGTGACGGGCTTGTGCTTAACCAAGTTAGACGTGTTAGATGGTTTGGACACGGTGCGTATTTGTGTTGATTACAAAAATGCTGCAGGCGAATCTATTGCGGCTCCCTTCGACTGTGAAGATTACGACACCATCACGCCAATCTATGAAGATATGGCTGGCTGGTCGGAATCAACCTTCGGTGCTAAATCCCTAGATGAGCTGCCTGAAAATGCACGCGCTTATATCCGTCGGATTGAAGAAATAGTCGGCGTGCCAATTGATATCATCTCTACCGGCCCAGATCGCGTTGAAACCATTGTGTTGCGACATCCGTTTGGCTAGTTATTCTGGATAGCGTGTCGTTGAAATTAAATACCGCTCTCGTTAGCGGTATTTTTTTGCCTGCGGATTTGTTGAGGCGTTGCTAATTCAAGCGCAATGGCTGAAGTCTGCATTTTGTGTGGAATATCGTCGGGTATTTCCAGTAAATCCAAGTTGGTTTATCTGTTGCAACTGTAACAATTCTGAAACATAGCGTTCATATAGCTGTCACCAAGTCACCCTACCATACCCTTCATAAATTCAATCCTAGAAAATCCTTAGAGTTGGTTTCGGAGATAGTCCTTATGAAAAAGCTTTTTGCACTGACAGCAATGTCATCAGCGTTACTATTAGCAGCATGTGGCGGTGGTGATATTAACCTAAGCCCAACTACTGTTGATAATAGCCAAGATAATAGCGTAGATAACAGCAATAGTGGCGGCGGTGTTTCAAATCCATGTGCTTCTTACGTGGAAAATGGCTCAACTTTCCAGGGCCAAGTTGTTGGAGCTGATTGTTTCTACGCTGCTAGCTTTGTTAGTTCAACTAACCCAATTACTGCAGATGAAGTGACTTTTGCCGCTATCTCAGGTGTGCACGAATTTGCTGACAGCCTTTTCATTGGTGAAGACGTAGATGCCCAAGACGCATTGGCGGGTACACGTATTCCTCAGGAAGGTGAAGGCACTAAAATGAACATCGAAGCTGGTGTGACTATGGTGTTTAAACGCCCTGATAGTTATATCCGTATAGCGCGTGGCTCACAAATATTTGCAAACGGTACATCTGGTGCACCAATCATCTTTACAGCTGATGAAGACATCGATGGCACTGCAACTGAAGATGATCGCGGTCTTTGGGGTGGTTTCCAAATGAACGGTAATGGCATGAGTAACAAGTGTCATGACGGTACAGCAACGGGTTCAGGTAATGGCGCAGTTAGCGACTTCGACGCAACAGCCAATAACGTTCATAACTGTAACCAAGTTTCAGAAGGTCAGCCTGGCAGTTACGGCGGCAATAACAACGCTGAAAGCTCAGGTGTTATGGAATACGTAGTTGTTAAATACGCTGGATTTGAAGTTGTCGATGGCAGCGAGCTAAATGGTTTCACCTTTAACGGTGTAGGTAGCGGTACTACTTTAAGCTACTTACAGGCTTACACAACTAAAGATGATGGTTTTGAATTCTTTGGTGGTGCGGTAAATGCTGATCATTTAGTTGCGGTAAACGTGGGTGACGATTCAATCGATTACTCTGAAGGTTATAACGGCATGATTCAGTATGCTGTTGTTGTTCATACTTCTGGCTCTAACCGTTGTATCGAAGCAGATAACACTGGTGAAGGTCGTGGTGACGGTATTACACCAACTACGAATATGATCATTTCAAACATGACATGTATTACTACTGGTGTTGACTCTAACAATGGAACAAACGCTACTTCTAAGGGTGATTCTGAAGGCGTATTGTTCCGTGAAGGTGCATTTTTCCAAATGTACAACTCTGTCGTAACGTCTAACGCAGTTGACATGGAAAGTAATGAGTGTTTTGAGCTAGATAACACCGAAGGTCCAGAAACAATTGAAGCGGCCAAAACCGAAGTGAGCAAAGCAAGCAGTAATGTAATTGCCTGTGGGGAAGCACTTAAAACAAGTAATGCAACGGATAGTTTTGATCTTGAAAGCTGGTTATCAGGTGGCGGTGAAAATGCAGATACTCCGGTAAATGGCAATGAGAATAACGTTGTTCTAACTGGTGCGGATGTTCCTTCTACAAGCTTGATTGTTGGCGGTGTGGGTACACGTGGTTACCTAGTTGAAGAAAGCCTGACTGATGCAGCAGGTACAGTGATCTTTGACCAAGCTACACAGTTGACTGATGTTTCAGCAATCGATGCTTACTTTGAAAATCCTACTTACATTGGCGGTGCGAATGCTGGTGATGATTGGTTGTCTGGTTGGACTGTAGGCCTAAGCGCTCCACTAGTTCCCTAAGTAACTTCACTATCCCCCGAAAGGGCGCGGGCCTAACTAAATTAGATAAGGCCCGCAAGAATAGAAAGCGCTAGAACGCCCTCCATTCGAGAGGGCATTTTCCTGAGCACTTAGGATCATGATTATGCTAACTAAACAATTTGCGCGGAAGCAGCTTTCTTTAGCTGTAGCATTGGCGACCACTGGGATGGTGTCGAATGCTATAGCTCAAGAGGCAGTGCCGGAGCAAAGTGAGCAGTTCTCGCCATCTTCGTTGGAAGAGGTTGTAGTAGTTGGACGCCTACAAAGCGTTGCAGCCTCTCTTGATGATGAGCGGTTAGAATTACCTTACTCTGCAGATTTTCTTGGCTTTGAAGCCATTTCTAGAGCTGGTGATAGCACCATCGGCGCGGCTTTACGTCGTGTTACTGGTGTGACACTGGTTGATAATAAGTTTATATACATACGTGGTTTAGGTGAGCGTTACAGTAACGTTACTGTTAACGGGGCGGCAGTGCCTTCACCAGACTTAGCACGTAGTGTTATTCCTCTTGATTTATTTCCTTCTAGTATCGTTGAATCGCTAAAAGTTCAAAAATCATGGGGGCCAGAGTTGCCTGCTAATTTTGGCGGCGGTGCTATTGATATTCGTACCCGTAGTGTACCTTCTGGGCCTGTTGCCTCGGTTAGTATCGGTAAGGGAATGAATACCGAGAGTAAAGATGGTTTAGCCCATTTAGATAATTCAGGTTCAATGCCGCAGGCGATTAAAGATGCAATTGGCCGCTATAAAGGTGACTTAACCTCAAGTAATATTTATGACATTGAAGTTGCTGAAGGTAACGCCATTACTCGTGACGAAGCCGAGCAAATCCAACGTAACTTAATACTGTCTTTAAACCGCAAAGTGGCTATGAGTCAAGATAGTTTGGATCGTGACCGTGATCTAAAAGTCGATCTTGGCAATGCTTGGGATGTAAGCGATGCTTTAGTGCTGGGCGCATCAGTTAGTGCGGCTTACGATGATGAGTATCGTAATAAGGATCAAACTAAGCGCAGTATTGGTAGCCCCGAGACGAGTTTTTCAGAATCTCAGCGTACGGTTTATGAAGAGCGTAAGACTATTGCTGTGGTGCTGGGGGCAGAATATGCCGATGATAACTCTGTTCAGCTAAGTCATTACCTTATTAAAAATCATCAAGACGAAGCGCGTTATACAGAAGGTTATAGTAATAACAACCAGGTGTCTGATGATCGCCCTGATGTTGATTATGTAACTCGCAAGGAAGAGCGTGAGCTTGAATTGACGCAGATATCAGGTAGTCATCGTCTTGGTGAGTTCTCGCCTCTTTCTGCGTTAGAGATGCTGAGTCTAGATTGGTTTTACTCGGATGCACAAGCAACGACGGAAGTACCAAGTGGTGCTAGTTTTGTTGGTACAATTGATCGTACGACTGACCCAGAAACCCCCTTTATTTCTCAATCTGCGTCTTCAGGACAGTTTGCCTTTTTGTCTTTAGAAGATAACGTAGAAAGCTGGGGTGGGCGAGCGGAGCTTCCCATTGATATTGATGGTCGTGAGCTTGTCGTCTCTGGTGGTTGGTGGAACTCAGAAAAGTCCCGTGAATACTTAGGCTACACAGTCAATGTTGGTACGAATGCAACTGTGGGAACGCCGCAGTCTGTATTCTCAGATGACCGAATTAATGACTTAAATAATACCTTTGATATTACTCTTGGTACCGGTTTTGGTAACGAAAGTTACGTTGCTGGTCAAAAGATTGGCGCATTTTTTGGTGGTCTTGATTTCCGGATGACTGAAGAATGGCGAGTCACGGTAGGTGCACGCTGGGAAGAATATCAACAAGCGGTACTGCCGGTTAACTTGCTTGATTTTACAGGTGTATTTAATCAGCAGCTGGCTCAGCAATTGCAAGACCCTGATCAAACATTTGCTATTCAGAATGACGATATTTACTCAAGCTTTGCGCTTACTTATTCAGGCTATAACTTTTTAGCATCTGAAGAGTTTCAAGTTCGCTTTAGTGTGAGTGAAACTGTTGTGCGTCCTGATCTTCGTGAATTGGCAGATGTCGCTTATATTGACCCTGAGTTAAGTGTGCGTGTATTTGGTAATCCGGCTTTGGAATCTACACAGATACGCAACTTTGATTTGCGCGGTGAATTCTATTATGAGGGCGGCGATAACTTCACAGTTTCGTTGTTCTATAAAGATTTAGAGTTGCCGATTGAACAGGTTGAAGGCGCAGGTTCAGATGATGACACGGTACTAACATACCTAAATGGCGATAGCGGTGAGATATACGGTATTGAATTTGAAGGTTTAAAAACCTTGCCAGCAGGTTTGTTCTTGTCCGGTAATGTGACGGTGAGTGATTCTGAAATAACCATCACAACTAATAATGAAGTCACCAATACTGAACGTCGTTTGACGGGGCATTCTAAATACGTGGTTAATGCTTCTCTAGGCTACGATTCGCCAGATGAAAAGCATAGTGCTTCTCTACTATACAATGTGTCTAGTGAACGTATCTTTTTTGCCGGTACGTCGGGTAACGATGATGCATTTGAACAGCCATTTGGTTCTTTGGATGTGATTTATAATTATTACCCTACTGAAACTTTGTCGTTGAAAGTGAAGGTCTCGAATCTATTAGATTCTAGTCGTGAATTTGAACAGCAGAACAGTAGTGGAACTAATGTAAAAATTCTTGAGCAAGACGTGGGCAGAAGTATTGGCCTTAACTTAAGCTGGAAGTATTAATGGATTAGTTTTATAGGTAATAAGTAAAAGGATTTACTGAATAGGGCGCCGTGAGGCGCCTTTTTTATTGCTTAATTTGATTGTAATTTCAATCTACTTGCCTTGTCAGAAAACTGTTGTGCGCGTACTAACTTTCCTTGTCTAAAATAAATTAAAGAGGCAAACCGATAGAAACGGTATTCCTTTTTGTCTAAGCGAATTGCTTGTTGTATGAGATCAAGTGCTTTGTCAAAGTCGCCAGTTTCGTATTCGGCCTTAGCGCGGCTATATAGCCAGAAGGGGTTCTTTTTACGGAAGCGTTCGGTAATTTTTTCTAGTGTTCGCGCTTTATCTTTTTGCCCTTGCTCTCTATATAGACGGCTTAAACTACTCATTGCCACCTGGTCGCTAGGGTTTAGCGTTAGCGCCTGACGATAAGCGGTTTCGGCGTCGACGTTACGCTCTTTACGTCGTAAAAGGGTGCCAAGGTTTCCCCAAATATGGCTGGCTCTCGGATCGAAATAAAGCGCCCGCTGAAAATAGAGAAGCGCTTTGTCGTTATTGCCTGTATTCATAAATTCGGCACCACGATTGTTATAAAACTGTGCTGCCGCTTCTTGCTCTGAAACAAGGTGCTGTGGATAGTGATATTCGTAATTGTCGACACTTAGATCGACAACTTCTTTATCGTCATTGCCAAAATCAACAACGGCATTGATATGTTTGTAAAACACCATGCTATTGTCGGTGATCATGTCCCAGCTAGGGGGTATCGTTACTTCGTTGTAGTAAACGTTGAGGTTTGCCTCACGAGCTAATGCAATAAATAACGAAGTAAGAGACAGGCAGTTACCTGTGCGTTGTAAAAAGGTATCGGCAGCGTTGAGGGTAATACCGGGATCGTATTTTAGGCCTAGCTGAGAGGGCCTTACCATACTATCTAATAAATAAGTTAGCCGTGACCGTGGGGATAAGGCGGCAGGAACATGTTCGTGCACAAATTGACGCATTTGCTCATTTAGTTCAAGAATGTTTTCTTCAGGATAAAGACTGATGTCAATAGGGTTCTTGTTTTGCTCGGTGCTTAACAATGCCTCAATTTGACTGCTTTTTGGTGGGGCAATATTAATAGATGCTGTGCTGATTGTGTCCACACTGCTGCAGGCAGCTAAGCTGCTTAAAATGGCTACGGCAATGATGTTTTTTGAGAATACTGGCATTTTTTATTACTGCTTATTTATTAAAGACAATAGTACAACGACCTTATAGGTTGCGCTGTTCCTATAGGTCTAACTATAGACTGAATATGCTGGGTAATCTTGTTTGGAAAACAATAAATTTGCCTAATTGATGTAGAAAATGTATCAGCATAGAAACTATCTTGGGTTTGGTAATTAACTTGCCTTATTTGCAGTGTGTTTGCTTGGGTATGTCAAATATTAGTTGATTTGTGTCAAAGAGCAGCTATAGCTGAGGTGTTACGATAACTGTAGAAAGTAACGGCTGCGATTGTCAGTTATGTCTAATATTTAAATGATAAATTTTCAGTGTGAGAGGGTCGTGTTATGGAAAGTCTGCCACATCAGTATTCAGTCTCCGTCAATGCAGAAAAAGAAAATGAACTAGAGACCACTGCGCCACATTTGCCCACCTTATTGGTGGCACCTCCGAGTCAATTTGATGGTCCCGGTGATAAATGGTCACCTGAAGAGTTGTTATTGGCCGCAGTGGCTAATTGTTATGTCTTATCCTTTCGGACTGTTGCTGGTATAGCAAAGTTGGACTGGTTACATATTGAGTGCACGACAGACGGCGTTCTCAATAAGGTTGAGAGAAATATGCTGTTTACAGATATTGTGACGAAGGTGACATTGATAGTGGCAGAAGAAAGTCTGCGCCCTAAGGCCGAAAAGTTACTTAAGAAGGCAGAGCAAGTTTGCCTTGTGAGTAACTCCCTGCTATCCACAAAACACCTTGAAATAGAGGTTGTGGTTGGTGGTTAGGCTTATTTTACTCCAAGTTAGGTCTGGTGCTTATTTGTCCTTGCTGGAAGTGAGAAAAGGCCCACGGCGTATTTTGTCTAGTTAACGCCGTAGGCTATTTACCCCTTATTTATGTTTGGCTAAAGCGGCGTGGTACTCTTCAATTAATGTAGAAACCAGTTCAGCCGTAGTGGGAATATTGTCGATAGCCCCAACACCTTGGCCGGCAGACCAAATTTGTTTCCATGCGCCACCGGCTTTTTCTCCCGCTTTATTATCTGCGTCTACTTCTAACTCCTGACCAAAATCGATATCCGTTTTGGGAGCGAGATTATTGGGATCTAGCCCGGCTTGCTCAATACTGGGTTTAAGGAAGTTGGCATAAACACCAGATATATTGGGTGTATAGATAATATCGCTAGACTGGGAGCTAGCAATCATCGATTTGTAATCTTCTTGAACAAGGCTTTCTTGAGTGTTTATGAAGCGAGTCCCCATATAGGCAAGGTCAGCGCCCATAACTTGCGCTGCAGCGATGTCACTGCCTTTTGAAATTGCGCCGGCGAGAAGCAAGGTTTTGTCGAAAAAGGCTCTTATTTCGGCTACTAAAGCGAAGGGGTTGGTGGTGCCTGCATGGCCACCGGCGCCGGCACATACAGCAATCAGACCATCAACGCCGGCATCGGCTGCTTTACGTGCGTGACGGGCGTTAATAACGTCGTGAAATACCACGCCACCGTAACCATGAACAGCATCAATGACAGATTTAACAGCGCCTAAAGATGTAATGATGATCGGAACTTTATGCTTTACGCACAGTGCTAAGTCAGCTTCTAAACGCGGGTTGGTTTTATGTACTATTAAGTTAACCGCAAACGGTGCAGCCTTTTTACCGGTACTGGCTTCAAATTCACTCAATGCACTGTTGATGGTATTTAACCAGTCTTCAAAGCCATCGCTAGTACGCTGATTAAGTGCTGGGAATGTCCCTACCATGCCAGCTTTGCAGGTTTCTATGACAAGTTCAGGGCCTGAAGCTAGAAACATGGGGGCGGCAACGGCGGGCAATTGCAATTTATTTTCTAATAGCTCGGGTAGTGCCATGGCTGTGCTTCTCTTTATAGTGGGTTTGATTGCTTATTACTTTAAGTATTTGGCCTTGCTTATTAAAGTGTCGACATTGACATTATTTGTGCTGATAATGACAAATACCAGAAGTTGCTAAGAGTTTGTAATGCCTAAGGTATACACCATAGCCTATGAAAATTGTTACGCCGGCAGCCTAGCAAATCCTCAAGATTTGTTTACGGTGGCCAACTCCCACTGGCGTGAACAGTATCAGCGCTCAGAGGGAGGGTTTGAATGGGAAGTGCTTTCTGAGCATGGTGATCCGGTAAAGACTGCCTCTGGTCTACGAGTTGCGGTAGATGGTGCTTTAAAAGACGTGGAACCTGGAAGTATCGTTATTGTTCCTGCAATGAATTATCCGGGGGGCAAAGCGTTTAGTGCCAAATTACTCGCTTTGCGAGGAGTAATTGATTGGCTGCGTCGCCAATATGCTAACGGGTGTATCATCAGCGCCCATTGCACAAGTAGCTTTGTGGTTGCTGAAACAGGTTTGTTGGACGGGTTAAGCGCCACGACAAGTTGGTGGCTAGCCACCCAGTTTAGTCAGCGTTATCCGTCAATTTCTCTCAGTGCGGGTCAGCTGGTTGTTGAAAATGAGCGCTTAATTACGGGTGGTGCTAATGGCGCCGAAGTGCTTTCTGGTTTATTGCTGGTGGATCGTTTTATGGGTAAAGCGATGGCCTCGCTCTGTGCCAAGACACTATTAGTTGATACTAATATGACCCAACAAACCCCCTACCTTATTTTGCCGCAGCAGCCTGATCACAATGATGCTTTGGTGTTGTCTGTGCAAGATAGGCTTGAGAAAAATTTAGCGGAACCCTTTTCTTTAGAAGCATTAGCCCAACAATGTCATGTAAGCACTAGAACCTTAATGCGCCGATTTAAAGCGGCAGTGGGAGATACCCCAAATAGCTACCTGCAAAGTTTGCGTATTGAGGCAGCAAAAAAATTATTGGAGAGCACCGGCTTGTCTGCGGAGCTAGTGATGCAGCGAGTTGGCTATGTTGACGCAAGTTCTTTTAATCGTTTGTTTCTCAGAAAAACGGGGTTAACACCAAGGGCATATCGGCAAAAGTTTGCCTACTTATAACAAGCTTGAAGTAGCTAGGTAAGTTATAGATTGGCTAGGGTTAGTCCTTTGAGTATTCAAGTGAACAGCGCCAATTGGATTGTAGTGTTAACAATTGCTCTGGCTGATAACACGAATAAGTACATCCCCCGTAATAGTAATGTCATGTAGCTGGGCGGCGCGGTCACGGCCTTCTTTGCTGGCGCGATATAAATGAGGAGTCATCACCAGTAATTGCTCACATTGCATGGCATTAATGACTGGGCTTGTAAATTGCACTTTTTGGCTCACGCTTAGCTGCCAGTTATCGTCAAGTGCTGGGCTTATATCTGCTGGCGGGCTGCGGCGTACATCGTCGTAAATAGCACTGCGTAATTCAATCAGGTGCTCAGTTCCTGGATCGGCCATGACAATATGGCCGCCAGGTTTTAGTACCCGCTTAAATTCGCTGTAAACCGGAAAGCCAAAAGTACATAACACAATATCTTGGCTTTGGTCTGGTAGCGGAATTTGGCGGTTGCTGGCGACCAAGCCATTGAGTTTAGGATTGCGGATTTTACAACTGCGTACTGCCCATTTTGAAATATCTAAGCCGGTTGCTTGAAGCTGGATATCTTTTGTTAGTAAGGCATCGCATACGGAATTAAGGTAATACCCCTCACCGCAGCCGGCATCTAAAATCGCGAGTTGATCTTGGTCGCCACAAAGAGCGTTTACCGTGTTGGCCAGTGCTTCGGCAATGGGGTTATAAACACCACTGTTTAAAAAATCCCGGCGTGCTGCAATCATTTCCTTGCTATCACCTGGGTCTTTAGATTTTTTGTTTTGCACAGGTAGAAGATTGACATGGCCTTGCTTGGCAATATCAAAACAATGGTTGTTCTCACATCGCCACGTATTTCCAGTTTGTAGTAATACCTTCTGGTCGAGGGGGCATACTAGTTGAGTGAGAGGCAGTAAGGGCATGGGGATTCCGTGTGTTTTATGTATTATACAGAGGGGCAATTTGCCGAAATTGATTGTCTAGGATTATATCTGTGGGGATATGAGTCTAGCCTAGGGTAATCTAATTTGGCTAAGGAGCAAAACAAAATTGAATTTGTAAGACTGTTGTAACGACCCGCTGGCAATCTTCACTGGGAATCAACAATTCCAAGGGATGGAGAAGGAGCTCGGCGGTTTTCTATTCTGGGCTGGGGAATCGAGATAAAGCAGAATCGTTTGCTGTATTAAACGGACTTTCTACGCTGGAGATGGCGCAGGGAGGGAAATGGTTAGATGGGCAAAGTCTTTTTGGGCCAGACAGTTCCTTGACAACGGATCAGGCTACCGATATCTGGACACGCTTATCGCAAAGGTTTGCGGAAGAGGCTTCAGGACTGCTGTTTGATTTGTAGAGGGAGCAAGGTTTGAAGGCATTTTTAATACAATTGAGTTTTCGGCTCTCTAAGCAAACCCGGATATAGTAAATGTTCTGACGGAAGTTTTTAGTGTGTTTACAAAAATAAGTCCTCAGAAAGTGCGTCACACCTCTGGGTATATAGTGCAAGTTATAGATAGATTCCACGTCGAGTATATTCATGGAAATAATAGGGCCGTTGCCGAAGTGGAATTCGCACCAATAGTCGGTTTATACAGAAATAGCTTAATTATACTAAGTGGTCTTTAGGGCGATAGGGACGTTATTCTAAAGAAAATTGTATCGGGCTTGGACGAAATGGGAGCGGCAGTTGAGATATGCTAGAACGAAATACTCACCGTCTATCTATCAGCATTTGGTTCACAGCTGTTCAGCTTCTTAAGCTTTGCGCTATTGCCCAATTGGCGTAAGGCCTAAAATATCTGAGTAACTACTAATCCCATCAGGCACTACTATATTTGAAGGCTTTGCGGTGGCGCATTGGGTGGGGTTTGGAGAGCTAATGGGGTGGGGGAAGTTAAATTTACATCTCGGGTATTGATACAAGTTGGATAAAGTAATGCTAAATATTTATTTGGATGAATTGCATGCGCTATTAGAGTCAGTTGGCGAGAAAAAATGGGGAGAAAAATTTAAATATGTCTCAAGCGAGAGCGTTCTGGATAATCGTAGGCAATACCTAGAAAAAATTATTGGTCTCTATGGTGGGGCTGGCTCTCTCAATGATTTGATGATCTCGGAATTGAACGGCCATACTATCGGATGCGGTTCTGAGTCAGCCTTGAATAAGGACATGAATTATTTACGAAGTAAGATTTATAACTTGGCGAAGAAGGAGCTTCGTGAGTTAGTTGATTTATGATGATTTAATGAAATAATTTCAGGCGTTTGCAGTCGATTGGCGTGGATTTGTTTGCATTCACGTGATAATCAGCGAGGCGTTAGCGTATACACTTTTGCGCCTGGAAATGTAACTTGCACGTCGCTATAGGGAAGTTGTGATGAAGTTACGGGAAGAACAATCCACTGGTCGGTACTGACCCCAGCGGTTATGATTTTTTGAACGAAGTATTTGACGATTTCCTCGGTCTTGACCACGTTAATCCACAATTGGCACAGATGGTCGTTGGTGTTGCCTCAATCTACTGTGGAGCTGCTTACGCTGCTTGTGTTGGGGCTGGAACAGCTGCAATTGCCAGTGGAAATGGGGCGTCAACTGCAGATGCCCTGCAAGCTGGAGTGATTGCAGGTGTTTCGGCGGCTGCATTCTAGGCCGTAGCTCAAGGGTATTCTGGAGCGGATTGGGCAACGACTGGTGGCAGTATCGGTATTGGCGGAGGTGCCTATCTCAATGCTGGAGGTTTTGCTGCACTCATGGCAACTCAGGGAGCCGTTGGGGCGTCATGTCTGTACTGCAAGGCGGCAAGTTTGGACACGGCTTTGCTTCAGCAGGGTTTTCGAAACTCGCATCTCCGTTCTTGCCGACAACCGGCATTGGGTTCGAAGGATTAGACATCGGTCAGGTGACTGCTGCTGCAATTATCGGTGGTACAGCCAGCGAACTAAGCGGTGGGAAGTTCGCTAATGGGGCAGTGACTGCTGCATTCGTAAACTTGTTTAATCAGCAGCGGGCGGGGTATTTGGAAAGAGGTAGGAAAATGGATCGGGAGGAGTATGATTCGCTTTACAGGCTAGGTAAAAGAATTAGCGCTTGGTTTGGCGGTAGATACTCCGACATGAGTCGGCCTAACGCGGCGAATTACTTCCGGGATGGAAGTCGCCCCCCATGCATGACTGGCGAATGTTCTATGAACATAGCAAGCGTACCTGCCGATAGTCCGAATAGGCTTGCATATGATCTTGCTGTCGATAAAAGTCTCGCGAATATCGGGAAGGCAACATTGTCTGCTTTGGGCCCCGTTGGTGCTATTAGTTCTAGCTGGGTTATCTATAACTCTGTAATGGCAAATCCAACAATGGTTGAGGTTGAGGTTGAGGTTGAGGTTGAGGTTGAGGTTGGGGTTGGCTTCCTTTGACGGAATGTTACCCGGAGTCCCCGCAGGGGGGGCAGCATCTGCCGGTTGGTTTTTTGGAACATTCACAGGAATCGAACCGGCAGAATGGTTAAGGTAATGGAAAACAAGTCATCTAAGATCGAGCTAGCTCTACCTTTTATTATTACTGTTTTTATGGGGGGCACGGGAATCCGGTTGTGGTTCCAAGAATGCATCTCGACTAATAACGGAACGGTATGTTTTGGCGAGTGGCACAAGCCAGCAGGAATATTGTTAGTTTCTATATCTATCGTTTGTGCCTATTGGATTTATCGAGGTATATTCAAAAAGCCAAATGAATAAAAAAGGTAAACATATATGACCCCTATACTTCCAGGAGAGACTGCAAAGTGAGCAAGAATTTCTGAAGAGGTCGGAGCGATATAGGTAGATGTTGATATGAATAAGATGTCGTTTAAAATCAAAAGCCTACGTACTCTGGTCTTGTTGATACTTGCTAGCCTTACGGGATGTATGCAGCTTGGTAGTAAACCTTTTTCAATTCCTGAAAATGCATCCTTCTGTATATCAGATGGCGTGTAGTGGCACACTAAATTTGGCCACCTAATTAGAGGTGATAAACTCACCGTCATTAACTAGGTGCCATTTATGTCTAAAAGAATCAGACCCACATACTCCCCAGAATTTAGACTCGAAGTAGCCCAGGAAGTTGTCGATAAAGGGCGCGGTATTCGAGATATTTGAAAAGAAGAGTGAAATATTCAATGAGTGACGAAAAAGAAAGGTTAGGAAGTTTCCCATTTGTCCTTGGGGGGATGTCTTTTATTCCTATGGTTGGAGTGGTATTTGGTATTGTTTCAATTGGTTGGGGGCTGTTTTCAAAAAGAAAGGGCGGGAAAAAATTAGCCCTCATAGGGCTGGGAGGCATTTTATTTACAGTGCTATTGTATTTTGGACTATTTCTTTTTGGTTTAGTGATGCGGGGGGAGGGTGGTAGCTTCTTGAAGAAGATATTTCCAAGCATGGCATTAAATTCTTTGGTTCATGCTGTCGAGGTGTATAAAGACCAGCATGGTGAATATCCAGAGTCATTGGAAGCTCTTATGCAGTTAGCGCCTGAGAATTCGAGTTTTACTGTGTTGGTATCTAAGGGCGGTGTATTAGGCGGGAGTTCACAGTATTATTATGAAGTAGTAGACGCCGATCATTACTACTTATTGGATATGGGAAAGGATGGCAAACCGTTTACGTTTGATGATATTTTTCCAAATGAGCAGTTATCGCGACAAGGCAGAACTGGTTTGATGAAAAAAAATAACTTGAATTAAGGGTTAAAAATATTAATTTCCAGTTTAGTAGTAATGGTTTCATACAATAGGGAAGATTATACGGCGACGAATTTTTCGGGAAAGTTATTGCGGGCTTTGCGGGCGTGATTTGAGTATGACCGATTGCGACTTTCCCAGTAGGTAATGATAGTGAAATTACGGGGGTGTACGATCTGCTAAGTTACTTCACTAGAATGGGCTGCTGTGAATGTTAGCGCAGGTTTGACTGTTGGGTCTTTAGTCTGGGGTCCGATTGGTGTTGTTTCAGGTGTCAGGAGTTCTATTATAATCGGAGTGTTGGTGATTATACAGCCAATGAAAGTGGTTTTAATTTTGATCTTTTCAATTTTTCCTCGGCTTTTGACCCTGAGCATAAGGGGAAGTTTGGTTTTAATGTTTAGGCAGTTGCTAGTTATGAGTTTGGCGGGTCTATTGAATGGTCGTCTTTTAGAAGCTTTTTTAGGCTAGATACACTTGGTTTAGATTATACCGCGTCTGGGTTCTAATTTTTTTGTAAAGGAAAGTTTGTTTTATGTCCTAGGGGCTGGGATAGAATTTTGATAAAGGTTTTTTCGATGATTTCAAAACGATATGCGTTTACGGCTATGAGTAGTGGGTTATACTTATTTAAGTGGTTGATACTGTTATTCGAAGATGTTGATGAATTAATGGGGCGGAAAAAATACAATATTAAAGTAATTACAAGGATTATAGCGTTTTCGTTATTTGTATATATTTCACTTCTAGTATCAAGCTTTTGGTTTTTTTTCAACGAAAGTGAATTTTTTTCTTCTATTGAAATTGCTAAAATTTTGCTTTATATGAGCTTGCTATTATTTTTTTCTCTTGCATTATTGTTGGTTGTTATTTACAGGGATGTATTGGTAATTCAAAGCAAGAAAATTAATATTACTGGTATACTTTTAATTGTTGGCTTAACCTTTTTCTTTTATAGCTCATTTCCTTATGTTCAAGAGGAAATTAACGATCTTAAATACCCAAGAGATGAAATCAGTAAAAGATAAAAGTAGTTTATAGGTGGTTTAGTATGGGTTTAGGTGATAGAAATTAATCACTCGCCACCGCTCGACTCTGACACCAGTGCCTTAGCGCATTAATATCTTCGCTCATGGTAATGGATAAGGGCACGGTATTACTGATCTCATGCAGGATGTGCGCTGTCGTTAATTGCTCATTGCGGGCATTGGCGGAATAGCGTGCCGCTACAATGGCTTGTTCTATTTCTGCACCAGTGAAGCCGTCGCTGGCACTGCTGAGCTCGGCGCAGCGGAAGTTTTTGAGTTCATAGTTGCGCTTTTTAAGGTGAATAGAAAAAATATCTTGGCGGACGTTTTCTGAGGGCAGGTCAACAAAGAAGATTTCATCGAGCCGGCCTTTGCGTATCAGTTCAGGTGGTAGGCGTTGAATGTCGTTGGCGGTAGCGACGATAAAGACGGCGTGTTTATGCTCTGCCATCCAGGTTAATAAAGTCGCTAAAATACGTCGCGAGGTGCCTCCGTCGTGGGCATCGCTGCCTATTCCTTTTTCAATTTCATCTATCCACAATACACAGGGCGACATGGTTTCTGCCAGCGCTAATGCCTCGCGGACATTGCGTTCTGATTCGCCAAAGAATTTATTGTAGAGCGCGCCCATGTCCATTTTTAATAGTGGCAAACCCCATAAACCGGCCACGGCTTTAGCGGCTAGACTTTTACCACCGCCCTGCACACCCACAAGCATAATGCCTTTGGGTGAATCTTCGCCGTGATGGTTAAAGGCTTGTTCGCGCTTGCTTAACCAGCTTTTAAGTTTGGACAGGCCGCCGACTTGGCCGAAGTTGGTGGTGTCGTATTCAAAACTCAATACGCCATCCATGTCTAGTAATTCAAATTTGGCTTTGTTGACGGCGCTGATGTCCGAGTGGGTGATGGCACCGTCTTGAAAGATGGCGCCACGAGCTAGTTTGCGTGCGTCTTCTATCGGTAGGCCACGAAGATTGTTCACCAGTTTATTAAGGGCGTCTCGATCCGTTTTAACTTTACGGCCTTTAGCGTTGCTGAAATCTTGCGCTTCTTTATAAACAGCGGCGCGAAGCTTGTGATCTTGTGGCATGGACAAGCTAAAGCGTGCGCTGTGACGTTTGAATTCACTAGGGATGTCTATGGCGTGGCTGATGAGTATTAAGCATTGGCCGGTGTCCTCGGCATTTTGAGCGATATCTTTTATAAGTCGTACAATGCGGGGCTCATCGCCAAGAAAAGGGTGGAGGTCGCAAAGGGCGTAAATACCCGCCAGACTGCCACTGCGAATATGTTTAAGCGCAGCCTCGGGTTCGGCGGTGAGGGGATTGTTGGCGTCTTGCTCATAATCGCTGCGGCGTAGACCGTCAGTGATTGACCAGGCAAAGACCGGCAGTCCCAATTGAATGCCGAGCTTAGCTAATAGTGTTAAAGCCCGTTTTTCTTCCCATGTTTCTATGATGATAATTGGAATTCGCGATTCAATAATTAGACGTAGATCGTGACTGTCATTCATAGGCGGTAAACTTCTGTCCCTGAGCTTGGCGGGTTAAGACTTTGTTGAGCTTATTCAGCCTTGCTCACGGCCGCAAGTTGGTTTTTAACTTTTAGCCGTTTAAATGGGGTTGCCGGTGTTTTGCAGGCTTATGTTTTGTTGTTAAGGCATGCTGCTTTTAGCTCTTCGAAAGACGCTTGTAAGCATGCCGAGTATAGCTCTGGATCGGGTAGCATTTTTCGACAAGCTGTAAATGAAATTGAAATGGTACCCACTTTATCCATCACCGAGCTATACACAATCTGGAATAAGCCAACATTGGGGAGTAGTGGTCCAAAGTTCATTCCGTCAACCATTTTAGCGCCACAGAAATACAGTTGCTGAGTGGGGCCTGGCACGTTGGTAACAATGGTATTAAAGATGACGGCGGCTTCGGTGAGACCAGTGGCCGATGCGGCTCGCAGGGCGAGGGAGAGCATTCCACCGGGCAGTACATTGGTGACATCAACCGCCATGCGTGGGCCAAGTGCGTCGGCATAGGCTTTGCTGCTCATTGAGGCATCGTGAATGGCTTTCAGGCGTTCTTTGGGATCGTTAATATCTGAGTGTAGCGACACCGTCATAAAACCGACCATATTGCCGCCACTGCTTTGTTCATTGTTGCTGCGTACGTCAATAGGACAGCCGCTGACAAGGGTTTTTTCAGGTAAGGCGTTTTTAGCTGCAAGATATTTTCGCAGGCCTCCAGATACGATGCAAAGCATGGCATCGTTGATGGTGGCCCCAGCCACTGTGTTTTTTATGGCGCGTATATCTTCAAAAGGAAATGGTACTGCATCGCATACTCGATAAGGTGAAATCTTGCCTTGGAAGATGGTTTTTTGCTTGTCTTCAAGCGTGGAAAAATCCTGTTCCTTTTTACCGCGCTGTATCCGTCGCCAGCTGGGAATGGCGCTGCCAATCAAGCTAAAGAATTGCCCAGGTTTTTTTAAGTTATTGGCTAGGGCTTTGCTTAACATATGGCCGTTGTTATATTTCTGCACGATTTTGGTGGGAGTGTCGTCGACAACGCTGACATTGGGGCTAAGGTCGTGGAGCAGTGGGATAAAACGTGCGCCCGTGGCTCCGTCCATTGCAGCGTGGTGGACTTTGCTCATAACCGCAAAGCAGCCTTTGGGTAAATCACGAACGCTATCTAAACCTTCGATAACATACATTTCCCAGAGCGGTTTGTTCGTGTCTAGTGGGCGGGCATGAATTCGTGAGGCAAGAATACACAGTTGCCGCCAATCTCCGGGTTTGGGTAGTGCTATATGATGAACGTGGGTTTCAATATCTGCATGTTCGACATCTTCCCAGTAGGGTTGGTCTAGGTTAAGGGGAACTCTGCGAAGCCGGCGGTTGAAAATGGGGGAGAGGTGCGAACGGTTTTCCAGTAACTGCAAAATTTGTTTAAAGCGCACTAATCCATTGGGTGCGGTGGATTGGTCATAAATACTGAGTATGCCGATATGTTGGGGAATGCCCATACTCTCGGTATGAATGAACATGGCGTCTTGGCCTGATAGCTGCTGCATATTTTATCCTTATTATGTAATAGTGGCTAAGGTTATAAGAGTCGCTAAGGGCTGGCAATCATCAATAACGTAAAGTGTTAGCCTAGGTGTTAATTAGATACTATTTATTGCGCGCTCTCTTTGTTGTAATGACCACAGATGGGCGTATTGGCCATTTAGCTTAAGTAGCTCGGTGTGGGTACCGTGTTCTACAATTTCGCCCTGTTCCAGTACCAAGATGTGGTCCGCGTCGACAATTGTCGACAAGCGATGGGCAATCACGAGCATAGTATGCTCTTGGGCAATATCGCGAATAGCTTCTAATATCAGTCGTTCCGAGGCGCTGTCTAGCGAGGACGTTGCTTCGTCAAAAATCATAATGGGGGATTGTTTAAGCAAGGCTCTAGCGATGGCGACGCGTTGTTTTTCACCGCCTGATAATTTTAAACCTCTTTCGCCCACCAGCGTATCTACGCCATTGGGTAGGCGGTCGATAAACTCACTGAGATGCGCCATGCGTATGGCGCTGAGAACGTCCTCGTCGCTGGCGTCAATTCTGCCGTAGCGAATGTTTTCCAGAATAGATTGATTAAATAAGACCGTGTCCTGTGGCACGATGCCTAATGCGCAGCGCAGTGAAGATTGATTAACGGTCTTAATATCTTGCCCGTCAATGAGAATCTGTCCCTCACTGGCATCGTAGAACCGAAAAAGTAGCTTTAGCAAGGTGGATTTACCGGCGCCACTGCTGCCCACAATGGCCACTTTCTGTTTTGCGGCCACCGTGAAGTTGATGTTGTTTAAGATAGGGCGCTCGCTTTGGTAGCGAAAGCTGAGGTTTTTAACTTCAATTTTTCCTTTATCAAGTAATAATTGTGGTGCGTTTTCAATATCGGTAATGGTGGCTTTTTGTCGAAGTAGGGCAAACATGGCTTCAATATTGGCCATAGAGCCTTTCATTTCTCGATAGACAAAACCGAGAAAATTGAGAGGGACAAAGATCTGCATCATAAACGCGTTGATAAGAACAAAGTCACCAAGCGTCATGCTTTTAGCTACCACTTCACTCGCCGCTAACACCATTGCTGCCGTCATGGCGGTGGCAATAATCAGGGCTTGGCCTGCGTTAAGGGCAAAAAGGCTGAGGCGATTTTGACGACGGGCGAGCTCCCAGCTTTCGAGTTCATTATCGTAGCGATTGGCTTCGTAGTATTCGTTGCCGAAGTATTTAACGGTTTCAAAATTGAGCAAGCTGTCTACCGCACGACTGCTGCTGCGAGATTCTGCTTCGTTGGCGCGGCGAATAAAGCCGGTTCGCCACTCTGTAGCGAACACTGAAAAGCCAACGTAGCAAATCACCGCAACAAACACGATCACGGCAAACCAGATACTGTATTGCCAACCTAAAATACTGATGACTAAGCCGATCTCAATAAACGTTGGCACAATGTTGAATACCATAAACCGCAACAGAAAATTGATGCCGTTTGTACCGCGCTCAATGTCACGCGATAAGCCCCCGGTGCGACGGTTTAGGTGAAATTCTAAGTCAAGTGCGTGGAGGTGTTTAAAAACAGTTAGGCCAATCTGACGCATGGCGCGCTCGGTGACACGGCCAAAAATGGTATCGCGAAGTTCACCAAATAAGACGTTGGCAAAACGTACAATGCCATAAGCAATGAGGAGTGCAATAGGTAAAATGAGCAGGGCGGATTGATCGTTTCCATCGAGTTGGTCGACAATATTTTTTAATATAAAAGGCAGCCCTACACTGGCGATTTTGGCAGCGATCAGGCATAGCAATGCCATGCCAATGCGAGAGCGAAAGGCCATTAAATAAGGGAGTAATTCGCGTAGCGTAGACCAATTTACATCTTGGTTTTGTGAATAGCTGGTGCCGTGGCGCATAGAGAGGGGTCACTTATTTTGATGTGCAGTTACAAAAGTCACTGCGGGGAAATCGGGTTAATGAACCGTGTCGTTTGGAAAGCGGTGTGGTTCTAACTCGATGCTTTCAATACGGTTGCCCAAGGTGATTACGCAGCCCTTATATCTTTCGTGTCCCGTTGCCGTGAACTCAAAAATATACCGCCGCCAGAGGCTGATGGCGCCGCTTTTATTACGTTTAAGCCACACTGCGCGCAGCGCAACATGATCGTCGAGTAGTAACAGTTGTTGGAGCTTTAAATGTTGGCGGGTGGCGCGTAAGGCAATTTCTCTGGTGCCTTGGGCTCGCCAGAGATAGGCGAGAATCGCGCAAAAGCCAAATAGAGCGGTGACATCGGCTAGGTCGAGCATGAGAGGGATTCCGGTCGCGGAAAAGTGATAACGAGGGTGTTTAGAAAATCCATGCAATTAATAACCACAGCACGATAAAGAAGCCTAAAAATCCGCTGAGTATGAATTGCAGCTCACCAAGCAGACCGTCGCCAGCAGCCACAGCAAAAATAACTAAGGTAATAACGGTGACAAAAAATGCGGCCACAGCGGCATCTTTCAAGCCAAGCCCAGGGCTAAAATACTGCTCAATAAATGAGGAGGCTAAGGGTAGGAATAGCCAAAACGCGATACCTAGTAAGACCATGAGTAGCGCAGAAATCAGCACGATTTTCTTGGCTTGATGACTGTCGCGCTTATTTGGCGTATTCATTACGGCAGTGTTCTCACGCAGGATCGGACTGGCGAGCTTTTACCAAGTCGCGAAATATTTCGGGTTTGGGCATGCCGTGGGCTTGGATTTCAGGACTGTCGCCCGCGGTGTAAACCGACAATGTGCCCACCCCAAATAAACGGTTAAAAAATGATTGTTTGATTTTTACGGTGCGAATCCCAGAGACATTAAGTTCGGTGCGCTCTTTGCTCAAGAGCCCCTGCTCCAGAATAATCTCGTTCTCATTAATCTCTAAGCGTGTTGATTTACATTTTAAATACCAGAAAAGCAGGATCAAAATGCCAATGGCGGCAGGAATTAGGATGACGGCAAGTATGAATCCCAATGGGTTGTTGCGAAACATTGCGGGGTGTTCGGCGTAGTTACTTGTCACCGTATTGCTCTCTTATCAATAAAGGAATGGCCTTATTCTACACGGATTCCGAGCTTGTGCATGCCGAGCTTTAGCCGGAGGGGATTACCGCCGCGCCGTAACCTGAATCAAATTCTGCAGGCATTCGCCGGGGTTTGCCATTACTCATGCGGATGCAAACCAATTGCCAGTGTCCTCGCAACAGTGTTTTGCCATCGGATAGGCGCAATAACTGAAAGTGTCGCTCCATGGTGAGCTTGTGATCGTTGTTGGTAAGCCATGTACCCATGATGCATTCTTCATCGGTATAGGCAGAAAGAATGTAGTCGTAATTTGCGCGCCGGATTACCATTGCGGCATCTAGACTGCGGTATTCATCTAGACCTAGGCCGAGTGTCAATGAATGCTGCCAGCCAGCTTGCTGGCACCAGGCTACATAAACCGCATTGTTAACATGACCAATAAAGTCAATGTGCTCAGCCATAACGTTGAACTTCATGGTAAATGGCTGAGAGTGATCCCACTTCAATCTGGGTTCTTGCATATTCTAACCTTCTAAATCAGACCTTATTCACGGTTATTGTGTCATTCACGATTTATACTGCTCCAGTTTCATGTGTCGAACACTAAAAAATGTGATGTGGTTCTCGTTTTGTTGTTGGCTTTAGCGGCTCCTCGGTTTTCCCTTACTTAAACTATGTCTCATTTTTGTTCTACTGTCCCCAGCACGCATAGCAGCATTATATCAATGGGTGAGTTGCTAGTGGCGACGTCGCCGTACGTGTGATTTGGGTGGAAGTTTCAGCGGAATTTAGCGCTAAATAACGGAGTAATTAGTATGTATAAAATGTTGTTAAATAAGGGCCTTTTGGCCTTAACTCTCAGTGCTGGTTTGGTACTGACGGGTTGCGGTGGCAGTAGCAGTAGTGGCGGTAGTTCTGGCTCGGGAGATGATGGTAGCAGTGATCCAATGACCTCTAGCTATTCAGAAGTAGAAGGGCCGCTAGATGCTGTACAACAACCACTTTCAGAACAAGTTTTGGCACCCATCGTCGCGGGTGCGGCAGGTACGCCATTAGAGGGGCCGGTTAGCTGTGTTACCTCATTTGTTGTTACTGATGTATTAGATATTTTGGATTCGCTGCTGGTTAATCTTGATCCAACAACATTGCAGAGTGATCCTACCGCACTATTTACCGATTCTGCTGCGAATTTCCAAGCAACAATAACGGAGTTGGCATCGGATTTACCTATCGCGCTGGCGTCTTTGGCTGGTGAAGAGTGTACAGGTAGCAGTGACGACGGTGGTGATGGTGGTGACGGTGGTGATTCCTCTGATCCATTGGATGCCTTAGCAGGTACGCCCTTGGCACCGTTGGCTGAAGCGTTGGCACCGGTTTTAGAGTTGGCTAATGGTGGTGGAAGCGGTGAGGCACCAACTCCATCAGTGTTATTGGCACAATTGAGTGCTGCCTTTAGTGAAGGTTTGGCGACAATTATTGCTCAAGACCCTTCTGGTGAAATTGCTGGCGCGCCAGTATTGGGCGGTTTGTTAACAACACTTGATCAAGCACTTGTTGATTTAACTGCAACAGCTGTTGCGGTTGAAGATCAAGAGGTTGACGCGGCATCTACTGCATTGAGCATGACCTTAGAAAACTTGCTGAATGGTTTGTTGATTGACGTTATTCCTGTTGGATTTATCGAAGATCAATCTGGTCAAGGCCCGGTTGTGAGCTCGCAAATCGAAGCAGCAACAGCGGCATTGGCAGGTCTTTTAGGTGGCGGTTTTGGTGATTTCCCTGGTGAAGGTTTTGAAAATCCAGCGGATGCGCTATTCGACCCCTTAAGCGATACTTTCTTGGCCGGTATACAAGAAGCGCTAACAGGCGGATTAAATGGTGGCGATGGCGGTTCTAACGCTGGTGGTTTTGATGCCTTGCTAGAAGTGTTGGCACCATTACAAGAGCTTCTCTCAGGTGATGGTCAATCTGGTGATGATGGCTTAACGGGTACGCCGCTAGATATTTTGCTAACCCCGCTTGTTAATGCTTTAGATGGCGGTGAAAGCGCTTGCCCACTAGACGCGACACCTCTTGCAGCACTTTGTGATGTAGCTACAGGTCTGTCTGATGCGCTAGCATTAAATGGCGACGCTGATTTGGCTGCCGTGTTATCAGGTTTAGTTGATACCCTGCTTGGTGGTTTACTGCCTTAATCTTTACTCAGTAAAAGATGTGTTTAAGCGGCCTTCGGGCCGCTTTTTTTTGGCCTAAATTTGTTCTTGAGCTGAATTCTCATAGAGGGCCTTATTGATAAAGTGTTACACGATTTGCATCCTTTGCGCAGTAATACCATAATCGGTTCGGCTTTTTAGACTCGGATGTCAAAATGCTTAAAGAAAAAATGCCTGAACACGGAGGTTTGTACGAGAGCAATTACTCGCTTTCTAAAGGGTGACCTTTTATGTGTAGAATCGAGCCGATTAAGTAGAGATGTAGAATGCGTGATCACTACAGAATAACCATTACAAACTACAGCGGTGCTAAGCATTATACTGTCACTCAGCTAATGCGACGCTATATTGTCGGTGTTGGCATTTTTCTTGGAACCTGTTTTTTGGGTGGTTTCTTAGCCATTTTATTTCTGAGTACTCGTTTGGGTATGCTTAACGCAGAAGTTGCAGAATTGCAGCAATTTCAGACAGCGATCAAAGAAGAAAATAGTGCGTTATTGCTAGAGCAACGTCAGCTTAAACAGTCTGTAGAGGACAAGGTGGCGACATTATCAGTGATGACTGATGAATTGGGATCAATTGAAGCGATGATTGGTTTGTCTCCTGATCCCAATATTGCGCTGTATGAGCGCTTAGACACCGCGAGCCAAACAGCCTCAGAAAAGCGTTTCATGCTAAGCGCTATTCCTAGTGGTTACCCCCTTTCTGATGTGTATGTCACTAGCCGATACGGAATGAGAAATCACCCCGTGTTGGGGAAGATGGCGCTACACGGTGGGGCGGATTTACGTGCTGCTGTGGGTACGCCGGTATACGCAACTGCCGATGGGGTGGTTGAGCAGGCAGGCTTGAGTAACTCCGGTTTTGGCCGCATGGTAAAGCTAAGTCATAATTTTGGTTTTGTAACAATATTTGGCCATTTAAGTAAAACGGCAATTGTCAGTGGTGATTATGTGCGCCAAGGCGACTTGATAGGTTATTCCGGTAATACCGGCTTATCTAGTGCGCCACATTTGCATTATGAGGTGCGGCATTTACATCGACGTTTGGCCCCCGGCCCTTTTATGGAGTGGTCCTGGGAAAACTACGATGTGCTTTTTACACGTGAGGAGAAAATTAAATGGGATTCCCTGGCAAAAACACTAAGAAAGCAGCTGGTAGTACCAGAACGACGGTGGTCGCAGCTGGCGCCAAACTTACCGGCGACATCGAGCTGAATCATGACTTCCATCTTGATGGTGTGATGACGGGCAATTTAGCCTCTAAGCATGACCTTATTGTGAGTACTAGCGGGCACTTTACCGGCGATGTAAAGGCCAAGCGGGTGTTAGTCAGTGGCGTGTTGGACGGTAAAATTGATGCGGACCGCTTGGAAATTGTTGCCACTGGACAAGTTAGTGGTGAAATCAAAGTGCGAGAACTAGTGATTGAATCTGGCGGGCAATTCGTCGGGGCGAGTCAGGTGAGGCAGCATGACACCCCTCGTTTAACCTTTGTTAATGAGTCGCCTTCAGAGGAGGATGCCGAAGCGGCAGAGTCTTTAGAAAATCAGAGTGCATAATACCTATTGGGCTCTACTAGCTTTGTGCTGGGTTTGACAGGCTATCTCTTGCCTATCCGCTGGTGACTAAATACCTTTAACTTATTCTTTCTATAGCCTAGCTGTGAGAAGCTGGCGCCTCATAAAGTGCACCCCTTAAGATCATGATGGCCTAGGCCTTGTATTTATTGGCGTCTAGGCATAAAAACCTACTAAAATAGACTAAGTGTTGTGCTATCAAACGTATTTACTAGCTTGCGACTGAAGGTGATATCTTCAGTGGAGGCCTAACACCCATAGCTGTGGCTGTGATTTGCCAAAATTATTCCCAAATAACGTGAAGGATAAAATGAAAACCCCTAAACGCATACAGCCTCTGATCAATGACGGTATTGTAGATGAAGTCCTTAGGCCGTTGATGAGTGGTAAAGAAGCCGCTGTTTATATTGTGCGCTGCGGTGATGAAATTCGTTGTGCTAAAGTCTATAAAGAAGCCGCTCAGCGTAGTTTTAAGCAGGCTGTGTTGTATCAAGAAGGTCGAAAAGTACGCAACAGTCGTCGAGCTCGGGCAATGGAAAAAGGCTCAAAGTTTGGTCGTAAACAGCAGGAAGATGCTTGGCATAATGCAGAGGTCGATGCCTTGTACCGGCTAGCAAGAGCCGGTGTGCGTGTGCCGCAACCCTTCGGCTGCTTTGATGGTGTGTTATTGATGGAATTGGTCACCGACGAAGAAGGTGACGTGGCTCCGCGTTTGAATGATGTATCCATGTCTGCAGAGCAGGCCGTTGAGGATCATGCGGTGGTAATGGAATACGTCAAGTTGATGTTAGTTGCCGGTTTGGTGCACGGCGATTTATCGGAGTTCAATGTTTTAGTGGATGAATATGGCCCCGTCATAATTGATTTGCCGCAAGCAGTCGACGCCGCAGGTAATAATAACGCACAGAGTATGCTGCAGCGTGACATTAATAATATGACGGAGTATTACGGTCAGTTTGCCCCCGAGCTATTAAGTACTCGTTATGCAGATGAAATGTGGGCGCTGTATGAAGACGGTGATTTAAACGAAGATACTGTACTAAGTGGCGAATTTGCCGATAGTGGTCAGAGCGCTGATGTCGATTCTGTATTGCTGGAGATTAAGGCTGTAATGGCGGAAGAGGCTGAGCGTCGGGAGCGTATCCGAGAAGCCAATGAAGAAGATTGAAATTCTTTGGCGAAAATCAGCCGTTCATGCAATTTTTTTTGTAGTAGTGGAGATCTAAAGAATAGATTTTAGCGTAAAGCTGAATTGATAGTTTTTATCAGAAGCTGACTGCGCTGCTTCTGATAGAAGGAAGGTTATTATTGATAGCTTTTCTTTATTTCCTGCTTAGCTGCTCTTGGAGAGCCGCTAGCCTTTAAAACCATAATTCCCCCAGCATTGGCGTCTCGGTAATTACCTATACGATAGCGTTAGTTTCGTATCCAAAATATTAATAAAAGAATTTATAATGAATTGCTGTTATCTGGTTCACGTTTTTGACGTGTGAAAACGGCTAATTGAAGAACTTCAATTCAAGCATTTATCTTTCTTTTACGCATTGACACTCTGCAGGTCAAAAAGGATATTGCTTATTGGGACGAGTGTGTGGATATGGCTAGGAAACATCAAGGTCAAATAAGTAGTGAAAATATGGGAAAGGGGCAATGTCAGACAATACGGTGGATGTAAATAAAACAGATGTGCCGAGCGGAGGCGATGATCCGATCATTGTAGTTGGTATTGGGGCTAGTGCAGGCGGGCTTGATGCACTCCAAATTATGATTGCCCACCTCCCTACTGATACGGGCATGAGTTTTATCGTTGCCCAGCACCTGTCGCCGTCTCACCGCAGTATGATGGTTGACCTATTGGTGAAAGATGCCCCGATACCCGTATGCACCGCATTAGATGAAGACGCGCTTCGGGCCAATACATTGTACATTTGTCCGCCAAACCACAATATTGAAATATCACGCGATAATAAGATTGTTTTAACGAGTTATGTTGAGGCCCGTCATACACCCAGGCCGTCAATTGATATGCTGTTTGAGTCAATCGCCACCCACAAGGGCGGCAATGCCATTGGCATTGTGCTGTCAGGTACGGGCAGTGATGGGAGTCGCGGTATTCGTGCGATTAAAGCTGAAAATGGCTTTGGCATTGTTCAAGACCCAAATACCGCAAAATTTGATGGGATGCCAAATTCGGCCATCAATTCCGGTAATGTTGATCTCATCGTATCGCCGGATCAAATAGGGGCGGAGCTAAAAAGCATCGCCATGTTCCCTAGAGATAGAACAATCGATGACGAAAAAGTCATGCCTAGGGAAACCTACAGCGGGATAATTCGATTACTTAAGTTACATTCCAAGGTGGATTTTAGTCTTTACAAAGAAAATACCATTTTACGTCGTATAGAGCGGCGAATGATTTCCCTAAAGATTCCTAAAGCAGACGATTATTTAAAGCACCTGGAAATGTACCCTGAGGAAATCAGCTTTTTATTTTCAGATATGTTGATTGGCGTAACGTCCTTCTTTCGCGATGCGAGAGCATATGAAATATTAAAGAGGGAGTTAAGGGAGCATCTCGCAGAGAAAAAAGATAAGGTCATTAGAATTTGGTCTGCTGGGTGCTCAACCGGCGAGGAACCGTATACTTTAGCTATTATTCTCAGCGATATATTGGGAAGCAAAGTAAATGATTATAAAATTCAGATATTTGCCACAGATATTGATGAGCATGCAATAAGTCTGGCTCGTGACGCGGTTTATCCTGAAAGCGCACTTCAGTTTCTTCCAAAGGAAATAAAGAATAAGTACTTTACGGTTAGAAATGAAATGTTTGAGCTGATAAAGCCCGTAAAGTCTTTAGTGATTTTTTCCTTGCATGATATTAACCGAGATCCGCCATTTCTCCGTTTAGACTTAATATCCTGCCGCAATCTAATGATCTATTTTACCACTGAGTTACAGCGACTATTATTGCCAACCTTTCACTATGCCCTCAATCCTGGTGGTTTATTGATGCTGGGTTTGTCTGAATCTATCGGTGTGTTTCAAGAGCAGTATCGGGTCGTTTCTAAAAGTGCAAAAATCTATGAATCTGTGCTGGTACGTAAATCATTGCCCCCAGAGCGTACATTGCGAAATAGAAATGTTCCTGACTATGTAGACTCATCATCAGAGCCAGTTAAAGAAGCTATTTTGCCCGCAAAGAAATTAGATTCTGAATATTCTAATTTAATTGTTCAGGCATTAAAGGAGTTGGTGTTACCAAACGCATTATTGATTAATACCAATCAAGATATCGTATTCAGCGAGGGTAGTAATGACTTGTTGGTTCGTCCCGAAGGAGTGCCGACGAATAATGTTGTTAAAAACTTTCATCCAAAGTTAGTGGTTGAGCTTAGGTCGGCATTGCATGAGATTAGCGCCGGAAAAGATTTTTATGATACGGGCTACCAGAATGTAAAACTCAAGGGTGAGAGTGTTTGGGTAAGATTGATCTTAGCTAAAATAGTAAGAAATTCACCGCTAGGTGATCTCATTGTTATTTTTGGTGATATTGAGCGCCCGTTTGGTTTAACGGCCTTACAAGATTTTGAAGGTAATATCAGCTCCGAGGTAGTTAAAGAACAAGAGCGCTTATTAAGTCGTACCCGTGATCAGCTGCAGAATGTTATTGAGGAATTAGAAACCTCAAATGAAGAAATGCAAGCTGTTAATGAAGAGATGCAAAGTTCAAATGAAGAATTGCAAAGCTCAAACGAAGAGCTGGAAACAACCAACGAAGAGTTGCAGTCTACCAATGAAGAATTGCAAACGGCGTATGCAGAACTGCGCATGGCTTATGAGGACAAGGAGCAGCAGCAAGCCGAGTTAATATCACTGCGATCTGAGCTGATACAAGCTAATACCCTATTACAGGAGGCTGAAAAAATAGGGAAGACGGGCTCATTAATGTGGGACCTTGAGACGCGTAAATTAACCTGGAGTAAGGGTAGTTATTCATTGTTTGGCCTTAACGATAATGAATTTCAGCCTTCTTATGAAGCGTTTATTGGTTTGGTTCACCCTGATGATCGTAATAGATTAGATAATCAAATGAAGGATATGCTTAATCAACGAGTTAAGCTCCCTATTGTCTTTAAAGCAGCAAATTCTGAGTCAGAAACAATTATCTCCTTAGATGCTGTTGTGTCATTCAATGAGCTTAAGCAGGCTACACGGGTGATGGGGACAATGACGGATATTACCGAACGCACCCTCTATGAGCGAAATACCAGCGCTTATAAAGACAAAATTAATTACATTCTCACCAGTAGTTTGAATTGCGCGTATATATATAATTTTGAAAATCAGCATGTTGAATATGTTAATCCAACTTTGACGCAACATTTTGGCTTTGCATTGGCTGACCTTGAAGACTTCTCTGGCAATAACTTTATGAAGTTATTCAAGCAAGAAGAGCATGAAAAAATAAAAAGTCATTTTAATAAAGTTAAAAATGGTACGCCTGGCGCGACCTATCCCAATAATTATTCCTTTATTAAAAAAGATCCGCATTCCTTTGTGCCGGTGTATGCAAACCATACCGTTTACGATTTGAATGAATCTACTGGTCTAGCAAGTAGAATGTTAGTCACATTCTTTGCGGCGGAATAGCGAGCTATGACGAGGGGAACCGATGTCGGTCAAATTTTTCCTATGGCTACTGTAGGGACAGTCTGTTCGCCTGAGGTCTATAGCAATCTCTATCCAACCCCTTTTCTTATTTTGAATGAAAAATGTCAGGTTCTTTATGCCAATGACGTGGCCAAGGCCGACATTGATGATCGTATTTGTCATGATTTGACGAGTATCAGGCGAGTTAGCTTTCTGCGTTATTTAAAAAATGGCACGGCAGATTTTGTTAATTGGACACATGAAGATAATAGTCGGCCTCTTGAACTCAGGATCGTTTTCAAAAATGAGCTTATGCGTTGTTTTGCCTATAAAAAACTCGTTGAGGATGACGGCTTTAAAACGATCCATCTCGCTTTGTTTGTTGTCGATGCAAAACACATACTTGATGCCAAGTTTAATGCCCATAGGCTAGCTTATAGTCACACACAGCAGGCGATTTATATATCGGATGAGTCGGGCAAGGTAACGGATGCCAACGCTGCTTTTTGTAGAATATATAAATACGCTGAGCGGGATGTAATCGGTCTAGATGAAGATGTATTGTTTGGCGGGGATAGTAGTCATAAGCGTTCCAAAGAGATTCTTCCTCATCTTTTGGAGTGGGGCTCGTGGAATGGGCGGATTGTTAGTCTTTGCAGTGACGGTGGTACTTTTCAGTCTTCTTTGAGTGCGGTCTTGGTAAAAAAAGACCAAGAGAATGAGTACTATATTCTTAATATTGTTGAGGATATTCAACGCCAGGTTAAGCTAGAGGAAAAGTTAACCCAGAATGCAGAAATTGACCCTTTAACAGGCTTGTATAATCGACTTGCCTTTAACAATCATTTTGACAGTGAATTTAAGCAATGTCAGCGAAGTGGCGAAGGCTTGTCATTGATTTTTATCGATCTTGATAAATTTAAAGCCTTAAATGATAAGTATGGTCACGATTATGGTGATGAACTGCTTGTGCATGTTGGTCAGAGGCTAAAGAAAAATTTAAAAAGTGCTGATTTTATTGCTCGACTTGGAGGGGATGAGTTCGTCATTATTATGCGGGGAATATTTTCTACCGAGACTCTTTCTATCATTGGCGAAAAGTTGATCGCGACGTTGTCAGCACCCTTTAAACTAAAGGAAATCAGTTATCAGTGCACCTCTAGTATTGGTATAGCGCGTTACCCTGAGGATGCCGTGGTGGCGGAACGGTTAGTTCAGGCTGCCGATAATGCAATGTATCAATCAAAGAATGCAGGCCGAAATAGGTGCTGCTTTTTTGATGAGCAAGTTTACAAGTTGGCTAGCCTAAAAGAGGAGCGAATCAAGGAGATCGCCAAGGCTTTAACCGCTCGTGATATAAAAACCTATTTCCAACCCGTACACAACTTGCTTACTGGCGATATCATTGCATTTGAGGCCCTTTCTAGGTGGGAGCGTGAGGGAGGGGATGTTCAGTTACCGGTTGAATACCTGCCGCTTATTGAAAATGATAAGCTAATGATCGAGCTAGGTCGGGGTGTGGCCAGACAGGTTTATCAATTTTGCCAGATATTAACTCGAATGAAGAAGCCCGCGGCTGTCTCTATGAATTTATCAGCCATACAGCTCCGTGCTGAAGAGTTTATCTCTGATGTAGAGATGTTATTTGGTAATAAGGGCGCTGAATTTTGCAGTAGAGTCTCTATTGAGATAACTGAACCCCTTATTCTTGATACTGACACGGTGATTAGTCAGAATATTACTCGACTTACTACATTGGGAATAAAGTTAACTCTTGATAGCTTTGGTAAAGATAATTCTTCAATCTATGCACTCAAGCAGTATGATTTTTCTACTGTTAAGATTGATCGAATTTTTTTACAATCACTTGGCGATGATAATTCTCAGGACGCGAAAATTCTCACGGGTTTGATTCAATTACTGCATAATCTCGATGTGGATATTATCTGTGAAGGGGTCGAAACTGAAGCGCATGTCCATTTTCTTCAGGATAGGGGGTGTTCTTTGGGTCAGGGATGGCTGTATTCTGAGGCAATGCCCATGAATAAAATTTTAGAGTATTATCGGCATACAGAGTATGGTCGCCTGCCTGTTAAAGGTGGTCCTTCTTGATTGTTCGTCTTACTATTATTATGGAGTTTTCTCCTGCGGCATCTTTGATCATGGAAGGTTATTTTGACTGAACAAAAAGCCAAAATATTAATTGTAGACGACGAGCCCGCGTCGCTAGAAACACTTTGTGTCATGCTTGAGCATGGTTGCGATTTGATAAAAGCGACGACGGCCCAAGAGGGCTTGGACGCGCTTCTTTCACAGAATATTGATCTGGTTCTCTTGGATGTGGACTTGCCTGACCAGTCTGGTTTTGATGTGTGCAAGCAAATAAAGAGCAATTCTGAGACGGCAGCTGTACCTGTCATATTTCTAACTGGCTATGATGGCATTGTGTTTGAGGCCCAGGCATTTCAAGCTGGTGCGGTAGATTTTATAACCAAACCGGCTAGCCCTTACCGTGTGTTAATGAGGGTAAACGCTCATCTTAAATCAGAGTATTACATTGAGCTAAATACAACGGTTGATGTTTAACTTACGGCTACTAGGTGTTTTTCTAATAGGGCGATGGTAGTTTTTATTTCGAGTGTGAGTGGCTCTGTCGAGATGGTGGGGTGATTTAGGATCTCAGCTTCCATGCTACGGCTGATGGCTTCTAATTTCGCAGCCCCGACGGCGCTAGCTGCGCCAGCAACTTTATGAAATAGCTGCCTTTTTTCTTCCTGTCTCATTATTTCCAAAGACTCTAAGCGATTTAGCTCTTCTTTTATTCCATTCAGAAAAGCCGTGATAATGCGTGTATAACCACTGTCTCCGACTTGGCTGTGGATACTTGCTGCCGCCTTAAATTCAGGGTGTGAAAAAATATCTGCTAATGCAGACGGTTGCTTATTGCTCGTGTTTTTACTCATTTTTCCGAGCGCCTTTTTTGGCCTGATGGTATTGAGTAAGTCAATACTGGGCGTTTTAGCCAGCAAGCTGGATTGCTCTTTGTGTACTTCAGTGTACGCCAATAAATAGTAATTAGCTCAGTACATTTCGGCAGGCTATGTAGCTGGGAGGTTGGACTTATTGTGGCGGGAGTGGCTTGTTATTAATGAACATGACTGCCGCTTTTTAGTGTGGCAGTCATGTCTTTACAAAATGATCAGAAGCGGTAGGTTACTTCTGCTCCATAGCTGCGCGGTGGGCCTGCCAAGTAGTTGTCATGACCGAAGCCTGCCTGCAGGTTAATTGCGTAACTATCGTACTCTTTGTCCATTATGTTTTTCACCCATAAAGACACTGAGTAGCTGTCATCACTGGCGTGCCAGCTTGTACGTGCATTATATAGCCAGTAGGCATCTTGACGAATTTCACCGTAGCCGTATTGGTCATTGTAAGCGCTATACCACTGATCGTCTTGGAAGTTGCCGTTAACGTTTGCCGTGAGGTAGCCCGCGTCGGTAACCCAGATATCGTAATCGAGCGAGATGCTGTAGTTAAACTTAGGGGCAGAAATGAGCTCGTTGCCACTGAGGTCAACGCGGTCATCTGCGTCGGCGATAGTTTCGGTATTCGCCAAAGTCAGCTCAGAGAACTCTGTTTGCAGATAGCCGAAGCCAATTTGCAAGGTCAGTTTTTCTGTTAAACGAGCCCATAACTCGGCTTCCGCACCGGCAATTTGTGAGCTGCCAGCGTTTTCTAGGAAGTTTGAAAAGCCAACAACGTTGATAAACTGCTGGTCGGTATAATCATAGGAAAATAGCGCTGCGTTTAAGCGCATGCTGTTGTCGAGAAGATCGGCTTTAAAGCCAACTTCAAAGGCGTCTATGTATTCAGGTGAGGCATACGCCGTTTCAATGGGGCGCTCTAAGTAGTAAGCGCCGCCGTTGAAGCTACCACTTCGGTAACCATGGCTCGCACTGACGTAGACCATGACGTCTTCATTGATGCGATAGTCTAGGCCAATTTTACCCGTCCACTCCGCTTCGTTGGCTTCAAGCTCTGGAGCAGAATCAAGTGTGTAAGCGCCATGGGTGTAGCCAATATTAAGCAGGTTCGCCAGTAACGTTGGATCACCAAGAATATCGATAAGTTGTGATTGCGATAAAGGTAATGAGATGTAGGCATCGTCTACGCCGGTAGTGTTGCCAGGGACGTAGGTGCCTCTAGGGCTGCCGTCATAACCTACACGTGAAATATTGAAGTAGGTTTGCTTGTTGCCATCTTTGGTGTATCTCAAGCCCAGATCCATACCAAAGCGATCACTAAAATCAAAACGCATTTGCGAGTAAGCCGCTAAGCTGGTTTTTTGAGTCTCCATGCGCTGATCGAGCATGCCGTAATCGAGCAGGAATGGATACTGCTGAGCAGTGTCAGGCTTTGCAACGCCAACACGCACATCGGGTGGTGTGTCGAAGATGTCATAGATATTGTGCATATACTGGTCTTCGTAGCCGAAATAGACACCAGCAATGATATTAAACATGCCATCGAACTCAGATGAGAAGCGCAGGTCTTGGCTGTAGCCAATGGTGTCTGAAGACCACGTAATGGTCAGTAGGTCGTTGGGTGAGCCATCGGTGTCGGCTTTTTGATAATAGTCAGCATCGTAGTATGACGACACCGATGTAATCGAGTAATTGTCGCCGGCGAAAGTTACCGTCAGGCCAGCAATATCCGTGTTGGTGATGAGCGCGCCGACTTCATTGGCTTCCGTTTCGTGGAAGTCGAGGTCGCGGCTTTGACGAGAGTAGCCGTTGTAATCTGAGTCTGGTGAACCTAAAAGGTCTGTTCGGCCTTCGTTACGAGCAGGCGTGCTTAAGGCGTCATTGCCGGATTTAGTGTATTTAAACACCACATCCCAAGTATCGTTAGGTGCGAAGTGAAGTGCGAGGCGCCCACCTTGAAAATCAGTTTGGCCGCCGTTCTCATCGCGGCCGACGATGTCGACATAGCCTTCGTCACGCTTAAAGCTTAGCGCTCCTCGAGCAGAGAGAATACCGTCGATAAGCTGGGTTTCTACACCAGCTTCAGCGCTAGTTGCATTGTAGCTTCCTGCTCCAAGTTTGATGTAGTTGCTTGGCTCGTCATTAAATTGCGGTGTACGAGTAATAATATTGATTGCACCGCCGGTAGTATTTTTACCGTACAGCGTGCCCTGCGGTCCGCGCAAGACTTCTAAGCGTTCGATGTCGAAAAAGTTGGCACCGTGGCTATACACAGGGGCAAGATAGGTTTCGTCAACGTAGACCCCAATAGGGCTGGCTTGGTTTGAGCTGTAATCAGACATGCTGACGCCGCGAATAGCAAAGATGGGCTGGATGTCACCATAAGGGCCGCTGACCTGCATATTTGGTACTTGGGCTGAAATGTCGCTGGCGTTTTCGAAGCCGTATTTGTCGAGTTGATTGCCGGTAAGGCCGGTGACTGCGACAGGGATATCCTGGGTGCTTTGGCTGCGTTTTTGCGCAGTAACCAAGACTTCTTCAAGCATGGGGGCGGCATAAGCGCTATTGATAGAGCTAGCTATGGCTAGGCAAATGCCCGCGTGTAGAAGATGACGGCGATTTTTAAGTTCAGGCGAAAGACGTTGCTGCATGAGTTCTTCCTTTTAAACGATAACGGAGATTGGTTATGCATTAGAGTTTTTTGTGCGTGGAGAATGCCGAAATTCTGCTGCATTAAATTGTCTTTTGATGACGTATTTTTATCATTTGATGACATGGGCAATGGTTATTTTCCCATATCGCTTTAATTTTTTTATAACGAGCATATTTAGTGTAGCTATGCCTTATTTTTTATTTTGCTGGTTTGTATAGCGATTTACGATACGTATTAGGCGTAACCCCAAACCAGCGTTTTACGGCGCGATTGAACGAGCTTTGTTCTTGGTAGCCAAGTATTCCAGCAATTTGGGCCATTGGCATACGACGTTCAGCTAGAAAGTTTTGCGCATCCTGCTTTCTTATGTTGTCGACCATGTCGGCAAAAATATGGCCTTCTTCTTTTAGTCGTCGCTGTAAGGTGCGTTGATGCATAAACAGTTCATTCGCTACGGTTTTGATATTGCAGCACTGGGTTGGAAGTAAGCGGCTAATGATGAAGTTAGTCTGTTCAATAAAGCTTAATGGTGAGCTTCCGCTTTTCTTTATGACGTAGTTGGCGATGACGTCCCGTTGAAACGCGTCAGCGGTACGAATAGGGAAATCAAATTGCTCTGGCGTTAATACCAGTGCATTGCACTCCTGATTAAAAAGTACTGGGCATCCAAAGTGTCGTTTATAGGTTTTTAAATCTAAGGCTCTACTGTGCCGAAATAATACCGCTTCCGGTTTTTTCCGGTTTTCAGTGAGGATGGCGTGAATATTTGCCATTAAGCCAATACACATTTCCACAGTTTGATGGCGGTATGGGAAGTCACTTACATTGATATCTAGTATCATTCTGGGGAATTGGGGGGCCGACGTGTCGTCTAGGCCAAGTGTAATTGCAGGGCTGTGATGGGAGATATAGCGTGCAATGCAAAATAGTGCGTCGCCGACAGTGCTTGATGTTCTGGCCATAATTGCAATGGGGCCAAGGGTTTCCATATTTTGTTTTTCAGACAGGCGCAAGCCAAAATCGGGGCATTGTAGTTTTTCTGCGGAAGCTTCTAGCAGCTGCATTAAGCTGTGAAAGAAAATAAGATAGTTAAGGTCGTCGAGGCGGTCAGGGTCGATATTAAATTGTAATAGCAGGGGTTCAGGTTCTGCGCCAAGCTCGCGAACAAGTTCTTTGTATCCGCTGATAGCTGATGTGCGTATCAAAGGGCGCATAGGTTTACATCCTGAGAATTAACGAGCATGTTGTCATCTAATGCTAAAATTAGCATAGCGCTATTATTATTCGGTTTCCAGTACTTGATGTTGTAGTGCGAGATGATAGTGGCTGCCAAAAGGTGTGCTGAAAGTAATTATTAATAACGATAAGAGAGAAAGGAATGGGATATTTTATTCGTGGTTTCGCCATTGCGTGTCTGTTAGTGATTATTGTTGGCTTGGCGCTGTATGCCCGCTCGCCAATTGATGCCGTGGCTTTTGAAGCGCCAATAGAAAATGGCTTAACAGGCGAGTTTGCGTCTAATGAGCGTTTGGCTGAGGTGGCCACCTATTTACGTGCTTATGGCACTGGCCCAGAGGATATTGTTCAAGGGCCTAATGGCGAGTTTTACACTGGTTATCAAGATGGCCGTATTGTGCGGTTTAACGTCAGTGAAGGGCGAGTGCTTAGCGGTTCGCTTGAGGAGTTTATCAATACAGGCGGTCGACCTTTAGGTATGGCATTTGACCATGCGGGAAACCTAGTCGTTGCGGACGCCTTTGAAGGGCTGTTGTCGGTATCGCCCGCAGGAGAGGTGACTAAGCTAGTTGCGTATTCTGACGATCCTACATTGCGTTTTATTGATGATGTGGATATTGCTGGCGATGGCACTATTTGGTTTAGCGATGCCTCGGGCAGGTTTGGTTTGCATGATTATATCTATGATTTAGTTGAGGCCAGCGCGACTGGGCGCCTACTGAGTTATACGCCATCAACGGGCAAAACTAAGGTGCATTTAACCGGTTTGTATTTTGCCAATGGTGTGGCTCTTGGGCCAGATGATAAGTGGGTGCTGGTTAATGAAACCGGCGCGTCGCGAATAACCCGATTGTGGTTGACGGGGGCAGTGGCGGGAAGCCACGATGTTTTTATAGAGAACTTGCCAGGCATGCCAGATAACATAAGTTTTAATGGTGTGGATACGTTTTGGGTAGCGATGCCCGCTTTGCGAAGTAAAGAAATAGATGCCCTAGCGCAATTCCCTTTTGTTCGTAAACTGGTGGGTGGATTGCCAGCATCATTGCTAGTGCCATCTAGCAAATTGGGGTTTGTTATGGGTTTAGGTATTGATGGTGAGGTCAAGTTTAATCTTCAGTCTGCAAGCGGGGTTTATCACACTGTAACCAGTGTTAATGAGTATGATGGTTATGTCTGGCTGGGCAGTTTAGCAATGCCATCAATTGCTGCCTTTCCTAAAGCGCTTGTTCATTAATCTAGTTAGCGTGTGCCGGTTTTATCCACCACACGCTAGTGATTAAGTACGCAAATAACTGGCGTGAAACCTCAGGTGCTCTTCAATAAAGCTGGCGATAAAGTAATAGCTATGATCGTAGCCGTCGTGGCTATTTAGCTCCAAGGGATATCCGCTGGCCTTTGCCGCAGCAACAAGCGTTTCAGGTTTTAATTGTTCTTCTAAGAAGGGGTCGGCGTTTCCTTGTTCAACTTTAGCCGGCAAAAATTGTTGTGCTGTGCGCATTAATTCGCTGGCGTCGTGTGCTAGCCATTGGCTTTTGTCATTGCCTAAGTATTGTGAAAAAGCCTTTTCTCCCCATGGGCAATTAACAGGGTTGCTTATGGGGCTAAATGCAGACACAGACTGATATTGAAGTGGGTTTTTAAGCGCGATAGTAAGCGCGCCATGCCCGCCCATGGAGTGTCCGGAAATTGACTTGCGATCAGAGATGGGAAAGCTGGCTTCTATTAATGCGGGTAATTCTTCCACAACGTAATCGTACATGCGGTAGTGGCGATTCCAAGGCGCTTGGCTGGCATTCACGTAAAAGCCGGCACCAGTCCCTAAATCGTAGCTATCATTGTCGGCAACATCATCGCCTCGTGGGCTGGTGTCAGGGGCAATAATCGCTATGCCAAGTTCGGCGGCCACTCGCTGAGCGCCGCTTTTTTGCATAAAATTTTCATCGCTACAGGTTAGGCCAGACAGCCAGTATACAGCGGGTACTTTTGTGCCGTCAGACGCTTGGGGCGGCAGAAAAATGGCAAACCGCATGTCGCAATTAAGCACCGCAGAGCGGTGGCTATATTGCTTATGCCAGCCGCCAAAAGTTTTATTACTACTTATGTTTTCAATATTCATAAGGTCATTCCTGCCCGATGGGCATGTCCTTTTGCTTTGTTGTTAGGGTTAATAGTGCACCACTGAGCGAATACTCTTACCTTCGTGCATTAAATCGAAAGCCTCGTTAATTTCTTCTAAGGGCATGGTATGGGTGATGAAATCACTTAGTTTAAACTCGCCAGCCAAGTAACGTTCTACGTAGTCGGGTAATTCCGAGCGGCCTCTAACGCCACCAAAGGCAGTGCCTCGCCAAACTCGGCCGGTAACGAGCTGGAAGGGGCGGGTCGATATTTCTTGCCCAGATCCTGCGACACCAATGATGACGGATTCTCCCCAGCCTTTATGGCAGCATTCAAGAGCAGAGCGCATCGTGTTGACGTTGCCAATACACTCAAATGAAAAGTCTACGCCGCCATCGGTCATATCAACGATGACGTCTTGGATTGGTTTATCAAAGAGCTTGGGGTTAACACAGTCCGTTGCACCTAGCTTTTTAGCAAGGTCAAATTTGGATTCATTAATATCAATGGCAATAATACGGCTGGCTTTGGCCATGGCTGCGCCAATTACCGCTGATAGGCCGATGCCTCCAAGACCAAAAATAGCAACGGTGTCGCCCTCTTTTACTTTGGCGGTATTCATCACCGCGCCCATGCCTGTTGTTACGCCGCAACCGAGAAGACACACCTCTTCAAGCGGTGCATTAGGGTTAACCTTGGCTAATGAGATCTCAGGCAAGACGGTATATTCGGAAAAAGTTGAGCAGCCCATATAGTGGAAAATGGGTTGGCCGTCTTTATAAAAGCGAGTAGTGCCGTCTGGCATGAGGCCTTTGCCCTGGGTTTCGCGAATTTTCTGACATAGATTGGTTTTGCCAGATAGACAAAACTTACACTCGCCACATTCGGGTGTGTAAAGCGGAATGACGTGGTCGCCTACTGCAACACTGGTAACACCCTCGCCAATCTGTTCGACAATGCCGCCTCCTTCATGGCCAAGAATGGCAGGGAAGATGCCTTCTGGGTCATCGCCAGATAAGGTGAACGCATCGGTGTGGCAGACCCCTGTTGCAACAATACGAACAAGTACTTCTCCTGCCTTGGGTGGCATTACGTCTACCTCTTCTATTTTGAGTGGCTGACCTGGTCCCCAAGCAATGGCGGCTTTGGATTTAATAAATTGTTCTGACATGGGGGATTCTCCAGATAATAAAAAGGGGTGGCAGTCGCGATCATGGATAGCCGGTTAGTTGCCTATTGTAATTGTTTCCAAGCTGGTGATAATGCTTAAAATAGAAAATTACTTTTACTGTGTGGTAATAATAATGATGATTTGGAGTGGGGTTAGCGAATTTGTTGCGGTGGCGGAAACGGGCAGTTTTACGGCGGCGGCAAAGCGCTTGCGGTTATCGGTAGCGCAAATTAGTCGACAAGTGACCGCGCTTGAGGCTCGCCTTAATGTTAGGTTGCTTCACCGAACAACCCGTAAAGTTATGTTGACTGAGGCGGGGGCGGTGTACTTTCGCCATTGTAGCCATGCCCTTGAGGGTTTGGATGAGGCTGAAAGAGCGGTGTCTGACCTTCAGTCGACGCCGCAGGGTAAAATTAAGCTCACGGCGCCGATTACCTTCGGGGAGGAGCGCATCATGCCGCTGGTTAATGATTTTATGGTGCTGCATCCTCAGTTGGAGGTCGAGTGTCACTTATCTAATCAGCTGGTAGATATTTTAGCCGATGGTTATGACTTGGCTATTCGTCTTGGGCATTTACCAGATTCTAGTATGATAGCGCGCAAGCTGTCGGTGCGTCGCCGATTTGTGTGTGCGGCTCCAGGCTATATTAATCGTTTTGGTGTACCCCACACATTGTCTGAGCTTGAGCAGCATCACTGCCTAGTGGGTGGAGCGGGTTATTGGCGTTTTGTAGAGGGGGGGAAGGCGCGAAGTATAAAGGTATCTGGCCCCCTGCGGTGTAATAGTGCCTACGCGCTGGTGGATGCAGCGCTGAAAAACTTGGGTTTAATACAGGTGCCAGATTACTACGTGCAAGAGCACATACAGCAAGGGCGTTTGCTGACGGCGCTGGAGCCTTATTGTGAGCCAGACGAGGGGATTTGGGCTGTTTACCCCTTTAATAGACAGTTATCGCCAAAAATTAAAAGTTTGGTCGCTTATTTGTCAGAGCATATGTCGGCTATCTAATATTGTCTGAGCTTGAACAACATCGGTGCTTTGTTATGGCGAGGGCAGCGGCTTATCTGCCCTCTTGTTGAAGTGAGGCGAACGGTGTACAGCTGCTGTGATTTGGCATCTAAAGGCGTTCAAGCATCTCTTTCATTTTGTCTTTTATTAAATTAATGGCCTTGTAGGGGCGTAACATCACTTTAAAGTCATCAATTTTGCCATCTTGATCCCAGTGAATCATGTCTACGCCATTGACTTGAACTCCGTCGACATCAACCATAAATTCCAAAATCGTATTATTAGCATCAGTCACTTCGCGGACGTAATGAAAGCTTTCATTCAGAAGTACGTGAAAAGCTGCGCTTAGGTACATTTTTGTGATGTCTTTACCGAGCTGTGGCGTGTGTACTACAGGGGAGTGAAAGCTTGCGTTGTCGGCGAGAATGTCATCAAGTTTTGACACATCTCCTGACGATATGAGTTGGTGCCAATTGGCTAGCTGGTTGGGCATGGTGTATATCCTTTTGTTGTTTATTATCTGCTCAGCTTAACAGAATGACTCTATGTTGACAGTATTAACATATCTGCGCGGGCTGGGCAGGTTTTGGGCCTGCAGTGTGTGTTTTCTTATAGATGCGGGTAGTTTGGTAATTAAATACCCCTTTATGAACCTGAGGGTGTGATAAAAATACTCATTATTTTTGTGCTTTTAATATTTCCTTAATACTACTGTCATATTCTTATCACATAATCTGCACTTCGATGGCCCTCTTGCAGTGTAAAGGCTGCCGCAAATTGATTAGCAGCCCAAGGGCGACGGAGTAGTTATGAGTGTAAATAGTTTTGTACGTGTAGTTATGCTTGCCGCAGCGGCTGTAATTTCTACACCAATGACGGCGATGGCAGATGAGCCAGTTCAATTAATTGAAGAAGTGACAGTTGTTGGCGCCGTTCGCAATGGATCTGTAGATGTTGCTGACATTGATATGGCTGGCGACGAAGCACTTCAAGAAATGCCGGTTGCCTACGAATAAGGCCGGTCAGTCTCTTTAGTTATTACCCGCTTTGGTCTCTTTTGTGGAGCCGCTGATGTTTCAGCGGCTCCTTATTTGTATTGCAGATTTAATATTAATATTGTGCAGTTGCTCGTTAATTTTTAGTATGTCTTTTTGGTCGCCGTCACTTAAACCAAGGGCGATATAACCGGCGGTGAATTCTCCAAGCCCACTGTCGTAGCTTTCCCAGCGCTCTCCCGTCCATGCCTGAACCCATGCATGAGGAACAAACACGTATTTTCTCCCTAAAAAGCGCTCGTTTGAGTAAGCCAGGCCGAATACCACTCTAGTGGGGATTTGGGCGGCTCTGGCGAGTGTTGCGAGCAGCAGGGCGTGTTCAGTACAGTCGCCTTTTTTGCTGTTGTAAGCCTCTAAAGCCGTGGAGTAACCCGAATAGCTGGGTTCTTCGCTCATGTGTCTTGTGACAAATCGTGTTAGGCGGCGCATTTTACCCGCTGCACTGCTGTTGTGGTCGGGTAGTATCTCGGTGACGAGGCTTTGGAAAAGCGGATTCTTTGCCGGTAACCAGTAGTTGTCTTCTAGTGCGGTGTTTAAATCTGATTGGCTTGGCTTCTCTTCATTGCCGCAGTCTTCGCAGATAACAAGCTCTGTCCCCTGATCTTTGATACTGCTGCGCTGCTCGTATGTGTTTGGTATTTTTAGGGTGAAATTACCGTCGAGTAGGTAGCGTATTTTTCCGTGCAAAGCGGTATCGGTGATTTTGTAGGGCGATCTAATTAGCTGACGATAGACGTGGGTGTTTGGGTTAAAACTAGCTGTCGCACAGGCTTTGTCGCAACTGCGAATGAGGACTTCATCGCCATTTGAAAAGCTGCGTTCTGTTAAGGCATGGAATTGTGCATCAGAGAAAATTTCGCTGTGTTTTATGCTGTCACCCTGTATTGTTTTTTGTTGTATGTGCCATACGTATTCGGGTTGCTCAGGGTTGCTATAGGGCTTGATGGTTAACTGAATTTTGTCAAATTGACGTGTGCTGAAATTCCAACTGAAGTACTCAAAAGGCTTTACGTTATCGCTATGAGACAGTAATGCGAGTCGGAGCCCTTCAGGTAAGTAAAAAGGCTGGGGGATGGTGTAATGCTCTTTTTGCGAGCTATTTTTTGTATTTAAGGTGAGGGTGTTGCCCTTAATGTTAGCCCTTAAGTGATGGTTTGTGTTGTTTGATTGAACTGTTTTAGAGAGAGAAATGGGTTTGCCGCTGGCAGATTCTTGGTAGCTGAGTGTGGTGGTGATATCTCGATTGGCTACACCTGGTTGGCTTAGGGTTACGGATAGTGTTTTGTTGGTGTTGATGAGGGTGGGTTTAATGGCTTCCGTAAGTATGTGGCGGTAACCCATTTTGTGACCACCTAGGCTAACAGTTTGCCACTGTTCATATTGAACCGTCGATGTGGCTAAATTAGCTTGTGTCTCAGGGTTTGGCGCATTGTTTACGCAACCTAAAAGTAGTGTGGCTATGAGGGCCATTAGCCAGTATTTACGGTCTTTTACTGGGCTTTGTCTGCTGCTTTGATGTGATACAAAGTTCATGATGAATGGCTAATTAAATTATGCCGTCGTAGCCAGTGGTAGCTTTTGGCTACAACTTGCTCGCAGTCTTCCTGAAGTATCATGTGGCCTGCATCTCTAATTACGACATGGCTTACTAGCGGTGATGCTTTGGCTATATTTCGCTCAAAATCTTTCTTTTTGTGTAAAAAAGATCGCTCCCCTCGCAGAACTAATGTGGGGATGGTCATTTTACTCAATGCTTGCCATGGGCAGTGTGTGTGCTGAAAGTTATGAGCCTCCCAAGTGCGGTTGTAGGTCAGGGAAAGCTGACCGTTCTCCTGTTCTTTCAAGCCTGCTAGGGCGTAGTCTTCGAAGGCGGCTTGGGAAAAGCGTCGGTATGCCGGTTTGCTGCGATGGTAGTCAATAAACGCCGCCCTACTTTGCCAGTGAGTTTGTCGTCGCAAGGTGCTTTTTACGAGTTTGATTTGACCCATTAATGCTTTGGGGGTAACAGGGGCTAGCAGAGGTACGACTCGTCCAGGCAGGGTGGCTGGGTCAAACATCACTAATGCTTTAAAGAGGTCGGGCCGTTTGACTGCGGCAAGCGCGCTTACAGTGCCGCCAATAGAGTGCCCCATAGCGATGACCGGGCCCTGCTGTAAAGTGTTGTGGCGATATTCTAAGAAAGCGATTAAATCATCAGCATGTTGCTGCCAAGAGAAGTCTGCTGGTGGCGGTTGCTGATCCCATGCGCCTCTGTTTTCAAGCCCCAATAAGCTAAAGTCGCGCTGGAAGTGCTTGAGGAAAAATTGATAGCTCGCGACTGGGAAGCCGTTAGCCGCAGAGAAGTGCAGGGGGGGAGCGGAATTTTTGCACTCCAGCCAGCTTGCGGGACCGAAGCCAAAATCATATTGATGCGATGTGAACATGTGTTGGTATTTTTCTACTAGGGGAGCTAAGCATACCACGCTGTTAAGTGTGGATTGTATTTCACCCTTATAACGATCTGGTGCTGCCAAATATTTTTCGTGCTATCAGGGTATTCTCTTATACAGAGAATCGGATTGTGGTCGTTAACTAGGTTACGTAGGCGGGCAATAGTAGGTGACGCTGTGTTCGTCAGCTACTCATTAATCCGTTTGGCAAATTCGGTATTGGAGAATTCTGTTGGATATCGCAACGCTTTTAGGCATGTTAGGGGCACTTGGTGTCATTGTCGTGGCAATTTTGATTGGCGGCAGTGCAAGTGGTTTTATCGATACGCCAAGTTTGCTGATTGTAGTCGGTGGAGGCTTGCTTGCCAATTTAGTTAAGTTTCCCTTAGATCAGACGATGGGGGCGTTTAAGGTGGCCTCTCGTGCTTTTGTTCACAAATCAACAAGCTCAGAAGCGCTAATTACTGAGTGCATGGAAATGGCGGGGGTGGCGCGTAAAGAAGGCTTACTTGGTCTTGAGTCACTTGAAATCAGTAATGAGTTTTTGAATAAGGGCGTGCAAATGGCGATAGATGGCCACGACCCTGAATTTGTGCGCAAGGTTCTGAACAAGGAAATCAACCTAGCTATTGAGCGCCATGAAATGGGCGAGGCTGTCTTTAAGGGGTTTGGCGAGTCTGCTCCCGCGATGGGGATGATTGGCACCTTGGTTGGGTTGGTGCAAATGATGTCGAATATGTCAGACCCAAAGGCGATTGGTCCGGCGATGGCAGTTGCTTTGTTGACCACTCTGTATGGCGCCGTCTTGGCAAATGTCGTTGCCTTGCCAATGGCTGAGAAGCTTGCATTTCGGACCTCTGAGGAGCGTCGTAATCGCCACTTAATCCTTGAGGCGGTTGATGGTATTCAAGAGGGGATTAACCCGCGGGTGCTTGAGTCTCTGCTCACCACGTATTTGCCAGAAAATAAGCGTGAGCTAGATAAAAAGGTTGAGGAGGCATAAGTGGAAGATGTTCCCGCCAAAAAACCAGATGCTGGCGCTCCGGCTTGGGTGCTAACCTTTGCTGATTTGATGTCATTGCTTTTGGCATTTTTTGTTTTGTTGTTTTCGTTTTCAGAAATGGATAAGCAAAAGTTTAAAGAGCTGTCGGGTTCGATGAAGGATGCCTTCGGTGTTCAGCGGGAGTTACCGGCGTTTAAGCCACCCATTGGCACGAGCATGATTGCCAGAGATTTTACTCCCGGCACGGTGAGGCCAACGACGGAAGATCAAGTACGGCAAGAAGCGTTACAGGAAATGACGACCTTTGTGTCGGAAGAAGCCGATCAATCTATGCTGGATGACTTGGAAAAAGTAAAAGAACATTTGGCGCTAGAGATTGATGAGGGTTTGGTTGAAGTAGAAAATGATGGTAATCAGGTAATAATTATTAGAATTCGTGAGCGCGGCTCGTTTCACTCCGGTAAAGCAGAGTTAGCGGCAGGCTTTGATACGGTGATAGATAAATTTGGTAATGTGCTGAATGATATTGCGGGTCAAATAGTGGTAGCGGGGCATACCGATAATGTGCCAATCCATACTGACCGATTCTATTCAAACTGGGATTTGTCGTCGGCAAGGGCTGCCACGGTGATTCGTAGTATCGTTGAAAGTAGTGGTCAATTGCCTAGTCGGTTTAGAGTGGCAGGCTATGCTGACACCCGTCCTATCGCTGATAATACAACTGTTGAGGGGCGTGCGCGTAATCGGCGCGTAGAAATTTTTATGCTGAGGGGGGCAACGCAAGAGCCTGCTATGGGCAGCGTGACGGGCGAATTTAGCACTTCAATAAGTGGTGGAGAGTAGAATGCTTAATTTTTTATTTGTAGAGGAGCGCTTAAGCCGGCATTCAGTTTACTCCTGATACCTTGTCTACACACAAAGGAGAAACAACTATGACGAATATAAAAGCACTACATTTTGGAAGTCCCCTGTTGATCCGTAATCTTGCACTTATTGGGTTGCTCGTTGTTGCGGTTGCCGTGTCGCCAAAGCGGGCTCATGCGGATGGTGTTGAAACTGCGGCCGCGATAATGATTGGCGCAGCGGTGTTGTATGCGGCTCATGACTCTCATCGTGACGATAGGCATTATAGTAAAACATATCAGCAAAAGAGCCATTCTCATCAACAAGTAGTTTACAGAAACCCTGGCCATCATCAGGCTAGCTATAATAGTGGATATAGCTACAACAAGGGATATTCAAACCAGGGTAGTTACCGTTATGAAAATGGTAAATCCCAACACCATGCTAACAACAACCATTCAGATCGGTATGCTCGCGATAACCATGATCGGCAGGGTAAGCAAAATACCAAGGGGCGAGCTCAATTAAATGATCGTCAAAAGCACAATGAAAAATATTGGAATACACGGGTTAAGATAAGTCAGCGACATTAAGCCAGCTAGCACACCATTTAAAAATACCGGACAGGCTCCGGTATTTTTTTGTTTATAATTTGTGCTGGTACTTTTGATGTAGCGCTAATAGGAATATTAATGAAAATTGAACAGTTAATAGAGAAGCTTAATACTGGGCCGCAAGCCTTTTCTGAGGTTATGGCGGTCATTGACGCGGAGTATGATTTTACGCCATGTGCATTTAGCAATGGTGAGCAAAAAAATGAAGCGGGAACTAATAATGGGTCTTGTAAGATTTTTGCGTTTGGTTTGATGCATCAATTAAGCGTGCAAGCTACTTTGAATGCATTTGGTGATTTTTATACTAAAGACGTCTTGGCTCATCCTGAGGGAACTGATCACGCGAATATACGCAATTTTATGCACAGTGGTTGGGCTGGGGTTGGATTTGAGGGCGAGGCGCTAAAACAGAAGTAATTATATAGGTGCCTCATTAAATGAGGCACCTTTGTACAATTGGGTAATTAGTTGCCAATGCTGCCCATCATTGATTGTTGGTAATTTTGAAGTCCGACTTTGTCAATCAAACTGAGCTGGGTTTCTAGCCAGTCGACGTGCTCTTCTTCAGACTCTAAAATTCCTTCCATTAGTTCACGGCTACCATAATCACCGACAGACTCGCAGTATTTAATGCCATCTTTAAGGTCGGGAATCGCTTTTAGTTCAAGGCTTAAGTCGCACTCTAGCATTTCCTTGGTGTTTTCGCCGATTAACAACTTGCCAAGATCTTGTAGGTTTGGAAGGCCTTCTAAAAAGAGAATACGTTCAATGAGTTGGTCTGCGTGTTTCATTTCGTCGATAGACTCATGATATTCGTAGTCGGCCAGCTCCTTAAGTCCCCAGTCTTTGAACATGCGGGAATGAAGAAAATATTGATTAATCGCTACGAGTTCATTGCCGAGGGCTTTATTGAGGTAGGCAATAACCTTGCTGTCACCTTTCATGCTTGTGATCCTTTTTACGATTAGCTGTTTGCGAAGCCTAAAGTGTGCGCGCAGCGGCGAGGAAAAGTCAAGCTAAGTGATTGATTTTAAAGCGTTAAGAGAAGGGTAAGGCTAATCGTTATCAGTTGCGTTAGGCTGCGGCATAGCACAGGTTTTCGTCATAGCTGTTTAGATAGCTATCATAAACATTGCGCGCTAAGGTGCCACATTTTCCGCACTGGCTTGCCAGTTCAAGTTCACGGCGAACTTCGCGGAAGCTACCTGCGCCAGCATCTACGGCATCACGAATATGCTTGTCGGTAATACCTTTACAGAGACAAACGTACATATTAATTTCAATCCCGATAAGATTAATCTTGAATGTCAACGATAATGCAAATGAGAATGCTTGTCAATTATGATTTTTCTTATGCTACAGAGGTGTTTCAATAGTACAAAGCTATGATCATAATAATAAAATTCAATGGGATTGGCTGGGAGCGGGGTGTATGATTGCCGGTCTGAATCATGTTTAACGGCATACTTTGCCGTTTAATAAATTTATATTAATTAACTAATCAGAGGTGTATGAAATGGGTGTTTTAGTAGGCAAGCCGGCTCCAGATTTTACGTGTGCAGCAGTACTTGGTACTGGTGAAATTGTTGATAGCTTTACACTGAGCGAAGCGGCTAAAGGCAAGTATGCATTACTGTTTTTCTACCCATTAGATTTCACGTTTGTTTGTCCTTCGGAGTTGATTGCATTAGATCACCGTATGGATAAATTCCGTGAGCTGGGTGTGGAAGTGATCAGTGTATCTATCGATTCTCAATTCACTCATAACGCATGGCGCAACACGGCAATTAAAGATGGTGGTATTGGCCCAGTAACCTACACTATGGCTGCTGACGTTCGCCACGATATTTGCCGTGCTTATGATGTAGAAGCAGAGGGTGGTGTGGCTTTCCGCGGTGCTTTCCTTATCGATAAAGAAGGTTTGGTACGCTCACAGTTGATCAATGATTTACCCCTTGGTCGTAACGTTGATGAGCTTGTACGTTTAGTAGAGGCATTACAGTTCCATGAAGAGCACGGTGAAGTTTGCCCTGCAGGCTGGAACAAAGGTGATAAAGGTATGAATGCATCACCTGATGGCGTTGCTGCTTATCTTTCAGAGAATTCTGATCAGCTATAAGTTTTTGCGATAGTCGGAACCCGTACTTTTGAACGAGAGTGCGGGTTTTTTTATTTATGTAAGGTACTCATTGCCAAAGGCTTTAGGAAATACACTTGCAGTTAGTCTATAGGCTAAAAAAAACCCCGCGGAAGCGGGGTTTGATTTACAACTTGGCAATACGCAATGTTATGCGAAGTTAGCCGCAGCAAATTCCCAGTTTACCAAGTTCCAGAAGCCCTCTAAGTATTTGGGACGTGCATTGCGATAGTCAATGTAATAAGCATGTTCCCAAACATCGGCAGTGAAAAGCGGCGTTTGGCCTTCACGGGCAATAGGGGTGTCGGCATCGTCAGTGTTAACAATTTCTAAGCTGCCATCGGTATTTTTAACCAGCCATGTCCAGCCTGAACCAAAGTTACCAACCGCTTTGCCATTGAAGGCAGTTTTGAACTCGTCAAAAGAGCCGAATGCTTTGTCGATTGCCGCTGCTAATTCACCCGTTGGAGCACCGCCACCGTTGGGGCTTAGGCTGTTCCAGTAAAAGGTGTGGTTCCATACCTGAGCGGCTTGGTTAAATAAAACGCCACTTGATGTTTTGATGATGTCTTCCAGTGATTTACCTTCAAACTCGCTGCCAGGTACCAACTCGTTCAGCTTGGTCAGGTAAGCGTTATGGTGCTTGCCATGGTGGAAGTCTAAGGTTTCGGCGGAAATGTGTGGTTCTAAGGCATCTTTTGCATAAGGTAGTGCGGGTAATTCAAAAGCCATGTGATTCTCTCCTGAGTATGGTTTTGTGTTGTAAAGCTATTATGTTCTGCCGATATTTTCACTGTTAGTCGTGAATTATTCCAGCAAAATCAGGGCCAACGCCAACCGCCTAGCTGCTGCCAGCGATTGACAATTTGGCAGAACAGCTCTGCGGTTTTAAGCGCATCGTAAGCCGCGCTATGAGCTTCATTGTTATCGAAGTCAATGTCGGCCAGCTGACAAGCCCTAGCTAACACAGTGTGGCCATAAGCAAGCCCTGATAGGCTTGCGGTATCCATCACTGAAAAGGGGTGGAAGGGGTTGCGTTTAATATTGCTGCGCTCGATGGCGGCTAACACAAAGCCGAGATCGAAGTGCGCATTGTGCCCTACCAGCACTGCACGAGTGCACCCATTAGCCTTAACCTGCTGGCGAATCCGTTTCATCAACTCGCCCATTACAGTGACTTCTTTTTGAGCCTGTCGCAATGGGTTGTGGGGGTCAATACCGGTAAATTCAAGGGCCGCAGGTTCTAAATTCGCACCTTCGAAAGGTTCGACGTGGTAGTTTACCGTGTCGTCTGGTTCGAGTTGGCCAGAGTCATCCATGCGTAAAAAAGTGGCCGCGATTTCAAGAACCGCGTCTGTTTGGCTATTAAATCCCCCTGTTTCGACGTCAATAACGACAGGGAGAAAGCCTCGAAAGCGTTGTGCAATCATCGATTTTTCATCGCTGAAATCCATAGTTGTCTCAGGCGAGCTGCCATTGCAGCTGTTCACCGCCACGCAGTGGGTAAATAGTATCTGATCCTAGCGGCAGTTGCTCCGGCGCGGTCCAGCTGTTTTTATGCAAGATGATCGTGTCACTGTTGCGTGGCAGTCCGTAAAAATCTGGGCCATAAAAGCTAGCAAAGGCTTCAAGTTTGTCCAGCTTGTCTGCGGCTTCAAAGGCTTCGGCATACAGTTCGATAGCGGCGTAGGCGGTGTAGCAGCCCGCGCAGCCGCAGTCTGTTTCTTTGCGGTGACGCGCATGAGGGGCGGAGTCGGTGCCCAAGAAAAACTTTGGGCTGCCTGATGTCGCTGCATTAATAAGTGCTTGTTGATGAGTGTTGCGCTTAAGAATGGGCAGGCAGTAATAGTGGGGGCGTATGCCTCCGGCCAGCATATGATTGCGATTATACAGCATATGGTGGGCGGTGATTGTTGCGGCGATATTGGCGCTGGCGCCACTAACAAACTGAGCCGCATCTGCAGTGGTAATATGTTCCAAGACCATTTTTAAGTCGGGGAAGTTAGTGGCAATCGGTGTTAAATGGCGCTCAATGAAGCGTGCTTCGCGATCAAAAATGTCAATATCGGCGTCGGTAACTTCGCCATGCACTAGGAGGGGTAAACCGTATTTCTCCATCGCGGCGATGACGGGATAAAGTTTTTCTATGCTGGTGACGCCAGAATCCGAATTTGTTGTGGCGCCTGCAGGGTACAACTTGGCCGCAAACACCGTGTCTGATGCGGCGGCATCGGCAATATCAGCCTCTGTGGTGTTGTCAGTCAGATACAGCACCATGAGAGGGGTAACTTGGTGGCCGCTTGTTGGTAGTGCTTGGATGATGCGTTGCCGATAAGCATTAGCTTCGATTAGATTTCTAACGGGTGGAGTCAAGTTAGGCATAACGATCGCGCGGCCGAAATATCGACTTGCGTCGGCGACTGTATGGGGTAACGCGTCGCCGTCACGTAGGTGAATGTGCCAATCGTCAGGGCGGGTAATTTCTAGGGTTTGCATGTTGTGCCTTAATACAAGCTCCCGTTATTGGCCCAAAGTCGGGCTTGGTTGGAAGCGTAGTGTCTGGCGGGGAATGCTACAGGAATTTGCTTGGGGTATAAACACCCGCGGTATGCGTTTGGCGGGTGTTTATACTGGCTTAAGCTTACTCTTCACTTGGTGGTGGCGCCCCGATTTTGCTGAATGTCAGCTCGTTGCTATTGGCTTTAACAATGCTGCTACCAACGCCGGGGACCTTGATGAGATCTTCCGGTGACTGGATTTCGCCATTTTCCTCGCGGTAGCGAATAATCGCTGCTGCTCGTTTGGGGCCAATGCCTTTCAGAGTCTGTAGTTCTTCCGCGCTGGCGGTGTTGATGTCCATCGCGTTGGCGGAATTAAAAAGAGGAAGGCTCAAAAGTAGAATAAATAACACGTGGCGCACGTATACGCGGCAATGGGAGTATTTCATCGTAAAAGTTCCTTTTAAAGATGAAGTGGGTGGTAGTTTTAAAGTGAGCGCACACTCCGGTGGACTCACTTTAAGCATAGAGCATGTCGATAATGATGCAAAGAGTGTGATTTGATTTTATTGTTAACGAGTAAACGTCGTTATTTCGTGGTTTTTTGTTGGTTTTGGGGCTCAGTGCTGCATTGAATCTTGGTTATATTAAACCTCTTGTAGTGTGGCATGGCGCGGCGGCTTAAAGATCGGTAAAATGGCGGTCTTTTTTTCATCCTGCAGGCAAGGCGCTCTGCAGGTATTCAGCGGAGTGTGTAATGTCGGATATCAACAAGGTTGTGTTGGCTTATTCTGGTGGCCTCGATACCTCAGTTATTGTCAGGTGGCTACAGGATACCTACCAGTGTGAGGTGGTTACATTCACCGCCGATATTGGACAGGGCGAAGAGGTAGAGCCTGCCCGCGCTAAGGCGAAAGCCCTTGGTGTCCAAGAGATTTATATTGACGATCTGCGTGAAGAGTATGTTCGTGATTTTGTTTACCCAATGTTCCGTGCTAACGCTATTTACGAAGGCGAGTATTTATTAGGTACCTCAATAGCTCGCCCTCTGATTGCTAAGCGTTTAATTGAAATTGCCAATGAAACCGGCGCCGATGCCATTTCTCATGGTGCGACCGGTAAAGGTAATGATCAAGTCCGGTTTGAACTAGGCGCATACTCCTTAAAGCCGGGTATCAAAGTGATTGCCCCATGGCGTGAGTGGGATCTGACTTCACGTGAAACGTTGATGGCATATTGTGCTGAACGTAATATACCGGTTGATTTTGCAGGCAAAAAGAAAAAGTCACCTTATTCTATGGATGCCAATTTACTGCATATTTCCTATGAGGGTGGCAATCTAGAGGATCCGTTCTGGGAAGCAGAAGAAGATATGTGGCGCTGGAGTGTTAGCCCAGAAGCGGCTCCAGATACCCCAACATATATAGAGATTGGTTATCAAAACGGTGACCCAGTAACGTTAAATGGCGAAGCTTTGAGTCCTGCAACGATGTTGACGACCCTTAATAAGCTGGGTGGTGACAATGGTATTGGGCGTTTAGATTTAGTTGAAAACCGCTATGTGGGAATGAAATCGCGCGGCTGTTATGAAACCCCCGGCGGTACAATTATGTTGCGGGCGCATCGCGCGATTGAATCCATTACCTTAGACCGTGAAGCGGCGCATTTGAAAGATGAACTGATGCCGCGTTATGCAAAATTGATTTATAACGGTTATTGGTTCAGCCCTGAGCGTCGTATGCTGCAAGCCGCCATTGATGAGTCACAGGGTTTTGTGAATGGTGTGGTTCGCTTGAAACTCTACAAAGGAAATGTGGTCGTAGTGGGTCGCAAGTCTGATAATTCCCTGTTTGACGAAGCTATCGCTACCTTTGAAGATGATGCGGGTGCATACGATCAAAAAGATGCAGAAGGTTTTATAAAACTTAATGCCTTGCGCTTACGTATCGCTGCAAATAAAGGTCGTTCTCAGCTGTCGTAGAGGAATGGAAAGGGGCGATATAGCCCCTTTGTTTTTAGAGTAAAGAATAATCATAGTCAGGTTATCTGGCTTTTATGCTAAAGCTCCGGTGCACACCTTGCAGCCGGCTGTATTTGCAAAATGGGACGCTATTGATGAATTTTTTTGAACCGCAGATTTACGCGCGCAGCCTCAAAGTTCTGTCGCTCGGCATTGCTTTCACCACGGTAGCGGCCTGTAGTGGGGACGACAGTTCGTCTTCATTTTCTGGTACTGAGCCTAATTCTCGGCAATTTACTATAAATGAGAGTTTGGCATCGGTGTCCTTTGCAGGTGGTTCAACGCTGAACCTCACTGAGAACTTTGGTAGTAGTGCATTTCGTCCAATTGGTGAGTCTAACGATGTGTTTTATAGCATCAGCGATCGCGGTCCAACCATTGATTGTGCAGACAGTGAAGCAGCTATTGGTGTCGCTAACTTTTGCGGAGCAGATAGTGGTTCAATCTTCGCTATTCCTGATTATGCACCTAAAATCGTCAAGTGGGAGCTGAGTGGAATTGGCACCGAGCTGGCGCTTGAGCAAACAGAGGTTATTACTATAAAAGGTAGTAATAGCTTGGCGGTGAATGGTTTGCCAAATAGCTTTACCAATGCAACAAATGAAAAGGCGTTTGGGCCTGATGGCCTTGAATTGCCAGCAACCGCAAATGGAATAGACCCTGAAGCGCTGGTTGTGCTCGATAATGGTAAATTTTGGATTGCGGAAGAGAATGGCCCAAGTTTATTGTTGGTAGATACCGATGGCCGTATTTTACAGCGCCAAGTTCCATCTGGCTCTGCTACTGATCTTGGTGGTGCCAATTACACCGTAAGCGACGGGATTTTACCTGCCATCTTTTCTCGCCGTAAGCTTGATCGCGGTATCGAGGCATTGGCATTAAGCCCAGATAACACGCATTTGTATTTTATTATGCAAAGTGCGCTCGCTAACCCTGATAGTGATGCCGCAGACAGTTCGCGCATAGTGCGTATTGGTAAAATTGAATTAAACAGCGATGGCACACCAAATGCGATGGTGGGTGAGTACTTATATAGGCTTGATCCTGCATCGAATTTTGGCATTAAGTCGACCAATAGTGGTGACCTAGATAGCAATGGGGATTTTCTGGCCCAGAGTGAAGTAACCATCAATGAAGCGATTGCCCTTGATGATGATTATTTGGTTATTGTTGAGCAAGCAAAAACGGTGAGTAAGTATTTCCGTATTAACTTAGCTAACGCCACTAATGTTTTGGGTACTGACGTTGATTTTATTAGCACCGTACCTAGCTTGGAAGAACAGGAAAGCCTCACCGGCATTGATTTTGTGGTTAAGCAGCTAGGCTATGATTCGTTAACAATGCCGCTACCCACCACAATTGATCCCTTGGCAGAAAATATAGAAGCGATGGCATTGCTAGATTCAAATTTTGCAGTGCTTATCAATGACAATCAATACGGTATTTATGGCGACAGCAGCATTGTTGCGGTGCTGCCTATTGGCTCATTTGTCGTACTTTCATCTGCACCCGTTAAGCCCTCCATCAGCTACGATGTAGATACTTCTGCATCATATAAGCGAGACGATGCAAGCTTTGGGGCTGGGGCGGCGACATCAGTTGCCATCGATGGTACTTATTTCCAGATGTTCGTGGTGAATAACGAAGCGGATACTGTTGATGTGTGGGATATCACTGACCCACTAACACCGCCAGACAGCAGTGTTGAATTGGATCTTGCCGAAGCGGCGACTAGCTCAGGGCTAAGCTTGGGTTCACCTAAGTGGGTGACTATTGGCGGGACATACGTTGCTGTGGCAATAGATAATAGCGATCCTCAGGCTAATGGCATTGTGGCGCTTTACTCCTTGGAAGATCTAAGTCTTGTTACTACCTATACCGTTGGTGCTGCACCTAAAATGGCGGTGTTTGACGCCTTTTCGAATTTTATTTCTGTTGCCAATGAAGGTATCCCTAGCGATGACTACAGCTCTGACCCAGTGGGTTCGGTCACCGTCATTGATATCTCCGATAGTGTTGATAGCCCAACGATAACCACAATAGGTTTTGAAGACTTTAATGTTGGTGGAAGTCGCGAGGCTGACTTGCCAGAAGCGGTTCGTATCTTTGGCGCCAATGCACCGTCTGTGGCACAGGATTTGGAGCCGGAGCACATTGTTGTGTCGCTGGATAACGCCAAGTTATTTGTCACTCTGCAAGAGAATAACGCCGTTGCGGTGATTGATGTCAGTGACCTGACTATTGATCATATCGTTGCCCTGGGGAGTAAGAATTTTGGTGTTGCCGGTAATGAGTTAGATGTCAATGACGATGATAATGTTGATATTCGAACTTGGGATGGTGTTTACGGCATGTATCAGCCCGACGGTATTGCGGCATATCGTTTCGGAAATGAAAATTACTTTGTGACAGTGAATGAAGGCGCAGCTAGAGAGAATGCGGCTTTTTCTGAGGCTGTTAGAGCGGAAGATTTGGGTAGTGCTGGTAATCCAGGTATTGACGCTGATAACCCAAGCTTTTTTGATGCCCAGGATAGTGATGAGTTGGGTCGATTAACGGTTAGCACAGAGGCAGGCGATGTCGATGACGACGGTGATATCGATCAAATTACGGCCTTTGGCGCGCGATCGTTTTCGATTTGGAATGAAGATGGCGATCTAATGTATGACTCAGGTTCTGATCTGGCCAAAATTACAAATGCCATTGTAGGTGCTGGCTTTAATGATAGTGACCAGGCTAGCGATGAGCGTGGTGTAGAGCCAAAAGGGATTGTATTGTTGTCCAGCTCCAGCCGTATATATGCTTTTATTAGCTTGGAGGGCACGGGCGGCGTTGCTGTCTACGATATTACGTCTCCATTGGGCGTGCAGTTTGTTCAGTACGTGAACAACCGGACGTTTACTGCTGATCAGTCGCTGGATAGTGGTGATGTTGGTGCCGGGGCTATCACAGCATTTTTTATTGATAGTAGTGCGTATATTGCTGTTGCCAATGCCAGCACTGGCAGTGTGCGAGTTATGCTAGTTGACTCAGGTATTGACGACGAATAAGTATTTAAGCATTGCAAAAAACCGCCTTGGAGACATGGCGGTTTTTTTATGCGTTTTATTCTACCAAGAAAGACGGCTAAGTTTTGACGGGCCGTTTTTGGAGTTTACGTTGTAAGGTGCGTCTATGCATGCCAAGTTGACGGGCGGTTTCTGAGATATTGCCGTTGTGTTCAGTCAGAACTCGCTGAATGTGTTCCCATTCGATTCGGTCTAGAGAAGGTGGGCTGAGTGAATCAAGTTGGGTGTCTTCCGTGGTGGTTTGATTGTCAAATGCGGCAAGAATTTCTCTTGTGCCGGCGGGTTTTTGTAAGTAATTCTCTGCGCCCATTTTTATAGCATCTACCGTTGTGGCAATGCTGGAATACCCAGTTAAGACAATCATTCTTAAATTCGGAAAGCGATTGCGCAACACCGGAATAAGGCTGAGGCCGGATTTGGTTTCTAGTTTAAGGTCGATAACTGCCTTGTCTGGTGTATAGGTCTGGCAGCACAATAAGGCTTCATCAACGCTGTGAGCGACAGTAACAACATATCCCCGACGCTTTAATGATCGACAGAGTGTTGTGGTGAAGGTGACATCATCATCTACTAACAAAAATTTGTTGTTGTTTTCGCTCATGCTCCCTCGCTTATTTTGCTTAGCGGTAGTCGAAGTTCGACATGGCTTCCGCCGCCTTCACGCTGTTGCCAGCTTAGCGTGCCACCGTAGCGGTTTGCGGTGGCATGACTCAAGAATAAACCCAAGCCTCTGCCTTTGCCCTTGGTACTAACAAACGCCTTGGTCAACAAGTTCGCCTGTTGTGGGCTAAGGCCGGGGCCACGATCTTTAATGGCAAAGATAAGATCGCTACTTGTATGCCGTACTTCTAATGAAATATTGTTGGGGCTAACGTCGGCGGCATTATTCAGTAAATTAAGTATTGCTTGGCTGACCGTGCCATCTAAATGAAGAGAGATGGTGGCAGTGTCATTACTTATCTTTGATGTCAGCTCACAAGCGGGGCGCAACACTTGCCAGCGTTCGATTAATTCTGATAAATATTGTTTGGCCGTGATCGTGATAAATTCGCTCTCGCTAAGATCGCGAGCGGTACTGACTAATTTACTTAAAATATCTTTGCACTGGTCAAGCTGTTGCTGAAGTAGCGTAATGTCCTCTGCATTTTCAGGATCTTGCTGGTCGGCTAGGTCTTCCAAGATGACCTTCATCGTGGATAGTGGTGTGCCGAGTTCGTGGGCTGTTCCCGCGGCTAGGGTAGCAACTGCTAATAATTGATCGTCTTGGAGTCGGTACTCCCTGCTACGAGCAAGCTCTGCTTCGCGTTGGCGAAGTCGGTGCGCCATTTTAAAAACAAAATAACTAATCAGCAGTGCGCTAACAAGGAAGCTACCCCACATTCCTATAATATGGGTGTTAGGCAAGGCTTCATGTTGGTGGTGTAGCGGCGATATTGCTTCAAGAGGAATAAAAAAGAATAAAAGTAGGCTGTACGCGGAGCATGCTAGCGCGCTTAATGTCCATGCGTAGGCCCAGGGTAAGGTGGCCGCCGAAATACATAGTGGCACTAATAAATAGGAAATAAAGGGGTTGTTGGCGCCACCTGAGAAATAAAGTACAGCGCTAAAGCCAAGAATATCTACGCACAAGTGAACAAACAATTCGATATCTGTTACTGGCCAGCTACGAAAACTTCGCCACCAGCTAAATAACGCAAACACAGAAATAGCGCCAAGCAGAAGTTTTAGCGTAACGTAGGGAAGCAGCCAGCCGAGCTGGGCTTCGGCGTAGAATACAGTGCCGACTTGCCCAGCTATAACCAGACTTCTAATAATACAAAGACCGCGTAAATTGGCGGTGTTGGGGTTTGCTCCCAGTTTTTGTAATGCCATTTTGAATGTAGTGTTGTTCGCCGTGTTATTGAATTCTAAGTATACCCGTGTCTTGCCGGTAGTGATGGTGACGAGATGCGGCACTTTGTCGCAGCTAGTTATATTGAATTTAGTGAACGCAACAAGTGGCGGTTAAATTCAGTTAATACAAAGTGCCTGTAATTTATAGTTTTAGTGGTTCACGCAATATTGGCAAGCTAAATAAATCGATCGACAAGTTGACTTGCATCATCGAGCCTTTGCTTCTGAGTGTTAGTATGCCCACTGGAGTAGCTGTTTTGGGTGGGTAAAGCCGACCGCTGAAATATTGGGTGGGGCAGATTTCTGGCTTGTATTGTAATATTGCTGGTAATCATCTTAGGGCTTTCGTCGAGCTGTGATAATGAAGAAAATCGCTTCATTAATGATTGGGTTCCAGTAAGTGATAATAGCGGCACTGTCGCTCCCTGTACGAGAATAGCTGCGCAACTTTGTTGGGACTTTTGGTCTCTAGTAAGTTGTTGGTATCTTTTTTAAAGCGAGGTTTTATGTCACGTAAATTATTTGTTTCGATCCATCTTTATCTAGCGGCTTTTTTTGCACCTGTCGTCATTGTTATGGCGGTCTCCGGTGGCTTGTATTTGATGGACTATAAAGGCGAGGTGACTCGTACGCATATAGGCCATGTTGCGGGTGAAAAATTGGATGCAAACAGTAAGACATTGAGGGTGGATGTTTTAAATATCTTGGCGACATTAAATGTGGATGCCCGTGTTGAGTCAGTAAGGGTGCGTGGTGAAAACTTTTATACGCGTCCATCCAGTGGCAGGAATTATACGTTGCGGCAAAGCGATACGGGTGTGAATGTAGAAGAAGTGAATCCCAATTTGCAGGCCGCAATGATGGAGTTACATAAAGGTCATGGTCCTGCTATTTATAAGTTATATGAAAAATTATTTGCCATAGCCTTGGTGTTGATTATGTTGAGCGGCTTGTATTTGGGCTGGATGTCGCCATTGTATAAGCGCAAGATGTTGCTGTTGAGTGGTGCTGGTATTGTCGTTTTTGTCCTGACTATTTTGGTTTAAGTGTGGCATCAGTATCTTGGTCTTGAAACAAGCCGTTGCTGGTGTGGGTGATGTAGTATTGTTGGTCTGCAGTTGTTTACATCTGAGCAAGTTGATGTGGTGTTAGTTTAGATCGGAAAACTTAGAGACAAACTGTTGATCAATAGAATTTTTCCAGCGCCACACCCAGCTTCCATAGAGTGCTGGCCAGAGGTGTCGATGTGCAACCGCTTTTTTATTTCCAAGTGCGAGTATGCTTAAAAAGTGGTGCTGTGGGCGATGTTGCTCTAGGCGTTTGCCTAGCAATTTCCCCTGTAGATTTTTGAATAAAGTTGGTCCTTGCCGCACTGCAAAAACACCAGCATGGGGGCGTGGGTTTTGATACTGCTGGGCGACATCCCCAGCCGCAAAAACAAAGTCATGGCTACGTGATTGCAGAGTGTCATCCACAGCAATGAAACCATCTTGATTAGTGCTCAGCCCTGAGCTGACGGGCCAGCTAGGTGCCTTGGCATTGGTGCACCAAAATATATAATCACTTTTGAGTGTCGATGTGTCTGCACAGTGAATATGTCCTTCGCTTAGACGGGTCACATCACAATTTTTATGTAATTGGATTTTTGCCTTTTCCAGAGCGGCGTAAACATGCTTTTTGATCCTTTTGGGGTAGTGTTTAATCGGCTCATTGCTACGATAAATTAGATGAAGCTCAACCTCTTGCTGGATGCTCGGATCTTGAGTGATGGCGTGGTGCATAGCCAGTATTAACTCAATACCTGCAGCGCCACCGCCAATAACAGAAATAGATTTGGATAAGTGTGTATCACGAAGTTCTTGTACAGCGTGTTGCCAGTGAGGGTAAAAATCACTGATTGGCTTAACGGTTGTAGCGAATTCCTTTGCGCCCACTATATCTATGTTTGGTGTTATCCCGCTATTAATGGCAAGAAGGTCGAATTCGATTGGGTCTCCACTGCTAATACATACGGTTTTATTAACAAGGTCAATGTGGTTCACACTGCCTTGAATAAACTCTGCCTTCGCGAAAGCGCAGAGGCTGATTAAATCAATATGGGTTTCTTTCGCCGTGTAATGGCCCGCAATGAGCCCCGGAAGCATGCCCGAATATGGCGTCTGCTGTTGGGTGGAAATCAGTGTTACGGCAACGCCTGGAATGGGTTTCTCTCCCCATGATTTAAGAACTTGGACGTTTGTGTGGCCACCGCCAATGAGGATGAGTTTCTGCATATGTTTGCTGTCATTAAAGTTGTGGGAGCAAGGCGAGCCCGTAAATGATCATAATACCTGTTTGGCTGCCCTATGGCTTGGGTGCCTTGATAAGCTATTTATGATGATTTTCATTTGGTGTGTATCTGAGTGAGCTCATAGTGTGAGTGTATTTTGCGTAATCGTGTCGTTGACCTATTATTCATTAAACCTTAGCGAGCTGTTTTGCTTGCTTATGCAGTGAAATAACAACTTGAGTAAGAATATGGCAATTACTCGCAACACTATTTGGCGCCGCGCAGTGACGATACCTTTGTTTTTCGTCTTATTATTGGTGATGGTGGCTAGTATTTTTTTATGGTTTCCCTTAAGTCTGCTCTTAGCTTGTTTTTTGAGTGGCGCAAGGGCGGCACCACGCTGTCTGTGTTTTATTTTGGTGTATCTGTTTTGTGAATGCATAGGTATTGTTCTTAGTTTTGCGCTTTGGCTAAGATACCGTGTTTTGGGTGTAGGGCAGGCTGATTATTTGGCGGCGAATAGTCGCTTGCAATTTTGGTGGGCGGATACACTTCGACGCGCAGCACAAAAAATATTCCGCTTAACATTTGTCATTGAAGGCCGTGATGCCTTATCTGGCTCGGCGGCCATTCTACTTCCTAGGCACTGCAGTATTGGCGACACTATTTTCCCCGTGTCCTTTTATGCTATCCCGCAGGGCTTTCGTGTTCGTTATGTATTAAAAAAAGAGCTGCTGATAGACCCATGTTTAGATATTGTTGGAGGCCGTTTACCTAATGTTTTTCTTGATCGCGTAGCAGAAGATATGAGTGCTGAGCTGGCTGCTTTGCAGCGATTGGCAGCGGGTGCTTCTGATCAGGAAAGCCTGGTAATTTATGTCGAAGGGACGCGCTTTTCATTAAATAAGCGTCAGCGCATTATTCAGGCTTTAAAGATTGCTGGTGATAGTGACACATTACGTCGTGCTGAGCGTTGGCAATATGTGTTGCCGCCGCGACCTGCAGGGGTTTTAGCGTTAATGCGTGATGCGCCACAAAAGGACTTATTGTTTTGTGCTCATACCGGGTTTGAAGGGTCGGCGAGTTTTGTGAAATTATTTAATGGAAGTTGCTTGGATGCAACGGTCCGATTGCGATTTTGGCGGGTTGCGGCGGCGGATATTCCGCAGAATGAGTCAGAGCGCCTTGCTATGTTGTTTGCTCAGTGGGATAAAATGGATCTTGCGATAAAAGAAATGCGTTGTATTGATAGTTAACTGCTAGCAAAGCTGGTAGTGATGCGCGGTAATAGCGATTTCAGTTGGCGAGATTGCTTGAGGGGTTTTACAATTGCTTTGGGGGCTTGAGTTTTGGTGCCCAGGAGAGGACTTGAACCTCCACCCCCTTGCGAGGACTAGCACCTGAAGCTAGCGTGTCTACCAATTTCACCACCTGGGCCGAGTGATGCCAAGGCGCGCAATTTACTGATAGAAAGTATTTTTGTCAACGGTTGCGTTACACTAGCAGATAAGTTTTTAAACCCTTTCAAATAGGAAACCCGATTGAATGGCTAAACGCCGTAATCTCCCCGATCCTCATGCCGAGCGCGAGGCTTCGCGCTACGAAAATCCCGTTCCAAGTCGCGAGTTCATTCTCGAGCAACTTAAAGATGTTGATAATGGTTTGAGCCTATCTCAATTGCGACGACAGTTGGAGGTGGAAGGCGAAGATCAGGAAGAGGGCTTGCGCCGCCGAGTAAAGGCAATGCTTCGCGACGGGCAAATTATCGAGGGGCGCCGTGGTAGGTTGCGTGCAATCAGCAGCGGCGACGCCATGCAGGGAACGGTTCAGGGACACCGAGATGGCTATGGTTTTGTCATTATTGATGGTGAGAGCGAGGATGTGTATCTCGCTAATCGACAGATGCAGCAAGTGTTTGATGGCGATCTCGTTAAAGTTGAGGTAACCGGTGTCGATCATCGTGGCCGTCGCGAGGGGGTTATTGTTGAGGTTGTTGAGCATAATACAGTTCAGCTTGTTGGTAAGTTGATGATGCATCGGGGTTTACCGCAGGTCGTTCCGGAAAATACTCGTATTCAGAATTGGTTGGCGTTGGATGACGCCGATGTGGGTAGTGCCCGAGAGGGCGACTACGTCATGGTAGAGATTACCCAGCAACCTGCTGCACGGAAGCAGGCTCGCGGTAAAATCATCGAGGTTTTGGGTGATCGCCGTACCGTGGGTGTAGCTACTGAGCTAGCAATTCGTAGTCATGATATTCCCTTTGAGTGGCCTGATGCCGTAGAGGAAGAAGCGCGCCGTTTTGGGTCTGAGCCGGCGACTAAAGATAAAAAGCACAGAGTTGATTTGCGTGAGCTTCCCCTTGTGACAATTGATGGTGAAGATGCACGCGATTTTGATGACGCGGTTTACTGTGAGCCTAAGAAGTCTGGTGGATGGCGGCTGTGGGTGGCTATTGCTGATGTTTCTCATTATGTCCAAGTAGGGTCGGCGCTGGATGAAGAGGCGCACAAACGTGCAACCTCGGTATATTTTCCAGATCGAGTTGTGCCGATGTTGCCAGAAGCGCTCTCTAATGGTTTGTGTTCGCTGAAGCCTGATGTGGACCGCTTAACCATGGTCTGTGAAATGACGATTAGCGCGGCTGGTAGGCTAAGTGGGTATCGATTTTACGAAGGTTTGATTCGATCTCATGGACGCTTAACCTATAACGAAGTGGGTGCCCTTTTGGGGCTGAAGGATGTTGATCCTTCGTACGATAGTGGAAAGCATCATCATCTCGTGCCGCAATTAAAAGATTTGCATGCGCTGTACCACACGCTTCGTAAGGCGCGTTCGGAGCGTGGTGCTATTGATTTTGAAACGGTAGAGACACGCATTGTGTTTAGTGATGAAAAGCGGATTGATGCCATTGTCCCTATTCGTCGGCACGATGCTCACCGTTTAATAGAAGAATGTATGTTGTGTGCGAATGTTGCTACAGCAAAAGCCTTGGAGCGAGCGGGTTTAGAGGCTTTGTATCGGGTGCACAATGGCCCAAGCGAACAAAAATTAACTAATCTGCGGGAGTTTTTACAGGAAATTGGCCTAGGCCTGCGTGGTGGGGTGGAGCCAAGTCCTAAAGACTACCAATTATTATTGTCCAGTTTGGGTGAGCGTGCGGATGCAGCGGTGATACAAACCATGCTGCTTCGCTCTTTGAGTCAGGCGGTATATCAGCCTGATAACGAGGGGCATTTTGGTCTGCATTATACTGGATATACTCATTTCACTTCGCCAATACGTCGTTATCCTGACTTATTGGTACACCGGGCTTTGCGTTATTTGGTGCGTAGCGGTGGCGGTGATGCTGCCAAGTGCTTTCATAAAGTAGAAGGCGCCCCTGCGTTGGCCCGGAAAAAAATCTACCCCTACGATATGGAAGCGTTGATTGCCCAAGGCATGCACTGTTCTATGGCTGAGCGGCGAGCAGATGATGCCAGTAGAGATGTGATGGCATTTTTGAAATGCGAATTTTTACAGGAGCATGTTGGTAGTGAGTTTGAAGGTGTTATTGCCGCAGTTACCGGCTTTGGGATGTTTGTTGAGCTTAAAGACCTCTATATAGAAGGGTTGGTACATATTTCTGCACTTCCGCAAGATTATTATCAGTTTGATCAGGCGCATCAGCGACTTATTGGTGAGCGAACACGTCGTACCTTCCAGCTTGGTGATTCTCTACGAGTGCAGGTCATGGGGGTGGATCTTGATCAGCGGAAAATAGATTTGGCTTTGCCGACTGGAGAACCGACTAAGCGTAGAAAACCATCGGTTCGCGAGGCCTTGGCAAAAGGTATAGTGCCGGGAGCTGGCTCTAAGCCAGCGCGGGGTAAGGCTTCTGCGGGTAAGGCTTCGTCTAAACGCCGTAATGCGAAAACTGACGTGGCAAAAAAAGCGACTTCTCATTCTGCTGCGAAGAAAGCGACTGGGAAAAATGCTGCTGCTAAAAAGGTTGCGGTAAAAAAAGGGGCAAGTACTGTTGCGAAGGCTAAAAAAACGGTCGCACGTAAGTCGGGTGTTGCCAGTAAGCGTCGTAGTAGGTAGAGCAAAGTATTGTGACAGAAAAAATATTTGGAATTCATGCCGTGCAAGCGGTGTTGGCGCGTAATCCTGAGCGGATAAAAAATCTTTATGTTCAGCGCGGTCGTGGCGACAAGCGCTTACAAGAAATATTGAGCTTGGCGGCATCTGCCTCAATAGCAGTTGTCCAGCGTGCTCGTGAAGAGCTGGATAAGATGGTTGAAGGTCGTCATCAAGGAGTGGTGGCGTTAGCGGAACCTGCCTTGGAGTACCGGGAAAAAGATTTACCTGATTTAGTGGCGGCGGCAGGAAGTGCTGCGTTAATTTTGGTACTTGATGGTGTCACTGATCCACATAATTTGGGTGCGTGTTTACGAAGCGCTGATGCGGCTGGGGTGACGGCGGTGGTAGCCCCCAAAGATAACTCTGTAGGTTTAGGGGCGACGGTGTTTAAGGTTGCTTGTGGTGCGGCGGACGTCGTGCCGTTTATTCAGGTGACAAATTTAGCCCGTAGTTTGCAGCAGATGCAGCAGGCCGGTATCTGGGTGGTGGGTATGGCGGGGGAAGCTGAATCTTCATTGTATGAGCGCGACCTGAAAGGCCCAGTTGCCTTGGTGCTTGGTGCAGAAGGTGCAGGAATGCGCCGGCTTACCCGCGAAAACTGTGATTATCTGGCCAAACTACCCATGGCGGGCTCGGTTAGCAGTTTAAATGTGTCTGTGGCGACGGGTATCTGTCTTTTTGAAGTGGTTCGCCAGCGTCAGCCTTAGTAAAATTGTTTAATAAATATGCTAATTGCTTGCATCTGATCGCTGCCTTGCATAAAATCCGCGCTCTTGATTTATGGTAGCTCCGTCTTTATAAGGCAGAGTTGTCCTCCTTGTCACACCGTAAAGGGTGGCTTAACCCGTAAGGAGCTGAAAAATGCGTCACTACGAGATAGTGTTCTTGGTCCATCCTGACCAGAGCGAACAAGTACCAGGTATGGTTGAGCGTTATACGCAAGCCATTGAAAAAGATGGCGGTAAAGTTCACCGTCTAGAAGATTGGGGCCGCCGTCAACTAGCGTATCCCATCAATAAAATCCACAAGGCACACTATGTGCTGATCAATGCTGAAGCCTCTGCTGAAGCTGTGGAAGAATTAACTACTAACTTCCGTTATAACGACGCTGTACTGCGTAATCTTATTATTCGTTGCGATGATGCGGTGACTGAAGAGTCTCCAATCATGAAAGCGGAAAAAGAAAGCCGTGAGCGCCGTAGCCGCAGTGAGCAACGTGTTGAGCGCAGCCGTGAAGACTCTTCAACTGAGTCAACAGCTGAAAACAATAGCGATTCTGATGCCGAAGCGGCAGAAGAAAAAGCTGAATAATAGCGGATTTAGTTAGGAGAGTAGTTATGGCACGTTTTTTCCGTCGTCGTAAGTTTTGCCGCTTTACTGCGGAAGGTGTTAGCCAAATCGATTATAAAGATTTGGAAACCCTGAAAGCCTATGTTTCTGAAACAGGCAAAATTGTACCTAGTCGTATCACTGGTACCAATGCTAAATACCAGCGTCAATTGTCTACTGCAATTAAGCGCGCGCGTTTCTTAGCGTTGCTGCCTTATACAGATAGTCACAAGTAAGATATCGACGTTATACCATGCGCGCCTTAGCTGAATTTATTATGAAAGGGCGCTTGCAGGCATTAGCCGTTGCAGGCTTGGGTGTTGGTACGCTCGTGTTTGCTTGGGTTGGTGTAGCAGCAGCGGTTTTGGTGTTGTTGCGCAAAGGTTTGGCTGAAGGTGCTTATGTTGTTTTTTGGGCGCTTTTACCCGCTATAGCTGTAGCGACCATTGGCGCTGATGTTGGCCCGTTGACTATGTTGCTAGGGGCCTCGGTAACAGCCCTTGTACTTCGTAACACGCAACAATGGGCTAGTGCGCTAATTACAGCGGTGGCAGTAGGCTTGTTTTCAGCCTTACTGCTTTTGCAGTTTGCAAACGCTTATTTGGCATCTGTGCTTGAACTAGTTCAGCCAATGTTGAAGACAATGCAGGCATCTGCGCCGGGAACTTTTCCTGAAATTACGACAGGAGATGTGGCGGCGTTGATCGGTGTTAGCACCGTTTTGTGGAGTGTGTTGGCCGTAATGCTGGCGCGCTGGTGGCAGTCACTGTTATACAACCCAGGCGGTTTTCGCGTGGAAATGTGGCAGTTAAGATTGTCCCCTACAGTAATGATCGGCTTGGTAGCTGTGATGTTATTGTTAAGCAAAATTGGTGGTCATTATCGGTTTTGGGCAATTATGTGTGTTATGCCCATTGTGATTGCCGGCTTGGCGTTGATACATGGTGTGGTTGGCCGTTTGGGTTTAGGCCGCGTTTGGTTAATAGTTTTTTACGTAGCGTTGTTTATTTTACAGCCGCTTTGGGTGGCTTTGATATTAGCAGCGATTGTGGATAGTTGGATTGATATTAGACGGCGTTTGCCTGTTCCTCCAGCACAGTGAGGTAACGTAAATGTCGGCGTATTTAAGAGGGTAAGAACCATGCAAGTGATTCTACTAGAGAAAATTGGCAAGCTTGGCAATCTGGGTGACCAGGTTAATGTTAAATCTGGTTACGGTCGTAATTTCCTAATTCCATTTGGAAAAGCGGTTCCAGCCACGAAAACAAATGTTGCTGAGTTTGAGACTCGTCGCGCAGACTTAGAAGCTGCTGCAGCTGAGAAGCGCGGTGTTGCTGATGGCCGTGCCGCTAAATTGGCTGAGCTGGCAGTAAGTATTGGTGCAAATGCTGGTGATGGTGGAAAGCTATTCGGTTCTATCGGTACTCGCGATATTGCTGATGCGATTTCAGCCGCTGGCGTTGAAGTTAACAAAAGCGAAGTGCGTATGCCTGAGGGGCCAATTCGTGATCTAGGTGATTACGAAGTCGCGATTCAGCTTCATAGCGATGTGGTACAGGCAGTTAGTATTTCAGTAGTTGCTGAATAATACTGATTCACTGCTTTAGATAATTTGTCTCAGTGTGTAGTCGCTGAGGTAGGTCATGTCTGATAATTTTATGATATGACGAAAAAGCACGATCGCTGTTTGTAGCGGCCGTGCTTTTTTTTTGCCACAATGTTCGATCTTACAATACTTAGTGACGGTCCTGTGCACCCTGACGTATACCCTGATTCTCCGCCAAACTTTGACGATGAGCGCGAGTTTGCCCAGCTAAAATTGCCGCCACATTCCGTTGAGGCCGAGCAGTCAGTGCTTGGCGGTCTGATGATCGCGAATGAAGGCTGGGACTCGGTGGCCGATGTGGTTGGGGAGGGCGACTTTTTCCGTCCAGAGCACCGTAAGGTGTTTGCCCAGATGACACGGCTGGTTCAGCTTGAGCAACCGATAGACGTTGTAACGCTGGCGGAGTCCCTCGCTAAATCGGGCGAGCTTGAAGCGGTTGGAGGTGCGGCTTATCTTGCTGATATAGCGAGTAATACCCCTTCTGTAGCGAATATTCGCGCCTATGCTCAGGCTGTTCGAGAGAGAGCAACCTTCCGTTCATTAATTAGTGCTGCAAATGCGATTGCAGATAATAGCTTTAATCCCGAGGGCCGTAACAGTGATGAGATTCTGGATGAGGCCGAGCGGGCTATCATGCAAATCTCTGAAGAGCGCCCCAAAACGGGCGGTCTTACACCGATAACTCCTCTGCTAAAGCAAGCCGTTGATAAAATTGACGAGCTGTTTAGTAGCGAAGATGCCATTACAGGTTTAACGACGGGGTTTGAAAAGCTTGATGAAATGACATCGGGTTTACAAAAGTCGGATTTAATCATTGTTGCGGCAAGACCCTCTATGGGTAAAACCACGTTTGCCATGAACTTGGTTGAGAACGCGCTGCTTAATAGTGAATTGCCAATGCTGGTGTTCAGTATGGAAATGCCAGCCAATCAGCTGATGATGAGAATGCTGTCTTCGGTAGGTCGAATAGACCAAACAAGAGTTAGAACAGGTCGACTCGAAGAAGAGGATTGGCCCAAACTCAGTGCTGCGGTGGCAAAGCTAAAGGACCGGCCTTTATTTATTGACGATACACCGGCACTGACGCCAACGGAAGTTCGTTCCCGTGCGCGTAAAATTGTTCGTGAGCATGGTGGTATCGGCATGATTATGCTCGACTATCTTCAATTAATGAAGGTGGCGGGGACAAGTAGCGAAGGCCGTACAGCTGAAATATCAGAAATATCGCGTTCCTTGAAAGGCATTGCCAAGGAGTTTGAGTGCCCAGTGGTAGCTCTCTCTCAGCTTAACCGTGCGTTGGAGCAGCGCCCAAATAAGCGGCCGATTAATTCGGATTTGCGGGAGTCTGGGGCGATAGAACAGGATGCCGACGTCATTATGTTTATCTACCGTGACGAAGTTTACAACGAAGAGTCCACCGACAAGGGAATGGCCGAAATTATCATAGGCAAGCAGCGTAACGGCCCGATTGGTACTGCTCGACTTAGCTTTATTGGTAAGCACACCCGTTTTGAAAACCTCGCTTTTGGATACGATGCTCCCCCTGATGATTATTGATTCAGGGCTTTATTCGTTTCTATCGTTATTATCTTCAGAGGGTTTTTGTTTCACCAATCTTCCGAAAATAATTCCTACTTCAAATAACAGCCACATGGGTATAGCAAGAAGCATCTGGGAGATGGCATCGGGTGGGGCCCATCCATATTCAACATGTTGATCGGCTGCTTCATGGTAGCTGTGCTATAAAATGGGCAGTGCGTTGCGCGCTAGATAATACCTGCAGGAATAATAAATGCCCTGTTGACCATTATCGTGTTCTGTCACATTTGACGCACAAAGCCTAGTTAAGGCTGATTTTCTTGCTGCTTAATAATTACGTCACATTACGGCAATAATTCGTGTCTACTATCTTTCCCCAATAGTTAACACTAATGGAGGGGGAGAATTGTGAGTAATCATCCTGTAGAAGATAGCAACAATTCAGGTAACACGAGTATCGACGAGATTATTCAGCTGCGTTTAAGTCGCAGGCAAGTACTCGCCGGTGGTCTTTCTGTGACTGCTGTTTCTTTGCTGGGCTCTCTGGGCCTGACGGGTTGTAGCGATAGTAATGGTTCCTCCGGGGACGATACCCCAGTAGAGCTCGGCTTTGATGCAGTATCAAAAAGTCTAGCTGATCGAGTCGTATTACCTACTGGCTATTCAGCTGACGTGCTCTATGCCTTGGGCGATCCGCTGAGTGCAGATTTAAGTGAATACCAAAACGATGGCGAAGACGACGGTAACTGGGATCTTCGCTCAGGGGATCATCACGATGCGATGGCATTTTTTCCTCTGCCCAAAGGCAGCAGCACCTCTGATCACGGCTTGTTAGCAGTAAACCACGAGGAAATCACTGAAGTATACTTCCATAAAAATGGTCCTAGCGTTGATGACAATGGTATGCGTCCAATGGCCGAAGTCCTTAAAGAGCAGTATGCAATTGGTGTTGCCGTCATCGAAATTAGCAAGACCGATAACAAGTGGGCTGTAGACAAAAGCTCTTCACTTAATAAGCGCTGGCACGTCAACAGTGCCATGGAAATATCTGGGCCTGCAAGCGGTTCTCCTTTGCTTAAAACGGCTTTATCGAACGATGGCATCAGCACCTTTGGCACCATCAATAACTGCGGAAATGGTGTGACCCCTTGGGGAACTTACCTCTCGGGAGAAGAAAACTTTTTTGCTTACTTTACACTGGATGATGAAAGCAGCGAATCTGACGAGCTGACTCGTTACGGTATGTACTCCGGAACACGCCTGTTCAATTACAAAGATTGGGATAAAGCAGACGGTGCAGAAGCACTACAGTCTCGTTTCAATGCTTCTAAACTGGGTGAAACGGCGACGGCAGACTATCGCAATGAGCCTAACCACTTTGGTTATATTGTTGAAATCGACCCCTATGACCCTGATTCAACACCTAAAAAACGTTCCGCTATCGGTCGGTTTTCACATGAAGGTGCATGGTTTGCACCGGCTGTTGAAGGACAACCACTGATTTGCTACTCCGGCGATGACGCGCGCAACGAGTACATCTACAAATTCGTTTCTGCGCAAAACTGGGACGCAGCAGATGCTGATGGCGCTCTCGAAGTCGGCGACAAATACCTCGATGAAGGCACTCTTTTCGCCGCTAAATTTAACGACGATGGCAGTGGCGAATGGCTGCCATTAACAAGCGATAATGCAGCACTACAAGGTATGAGTGCTGATGAAATTGCCATACACACCCGCATCGCGGCTGACCGAGCTGGTGCTACGCCAATGGATCGCCCTGAATGGGGTGGTGTAAACCCAACCAATTCCGAAGTCTATTTTGCACTCACCAATAGTAGAAGCTCCAGCAGTGGACGTGGTCAAGGCGGCGGCTCCTCTGAAGCGCGCAACGCTGCCAATCCGCGTAGCTACGACGAAACAGGCGATCCCAGTGTAGCGGATGGGAATATCAACGGTCATGTCATTCGCTGGAAAGAAGAAAGTGGTGATGCCTTTACGTGGGATATTTATGCCTTTGGTGCTCGCGCAGCCTATACCGATCCACAGGTGAATATTTCAGGGCTCGATGACAGCAATGACTTCTCATCTCCCGATGGATTATGGTTCGATCAGCGCGGTCTATTATGGTTACAAACTGACGATGGGGCATACACTGATGTCACCAATTGCATGATGCTTGCGGGTGTTCCGGGTACGGTTGGTGATGGCAGTGAAGTTGCTGTCGGGGGTGCCGATGGCCAAAGTGTCACGACCTATTCTGGCGCCACACCTGGTGATAGTTTACGACGGTTTCTAGTCGGTGTACCTGGTAGTGAAATAACCGGTGTAGATATGACGCCCGATAATAAAACGATGTTTGTGAATATCCAGCACCCAGGTGAAAGGGGCGATCTGAATGATATCCAAAGCAACTGGCCTAGCCCTAGTGGTAATGCATTACAGGATGGGATTGCTGGACATAGACCCCGCAGTGCGACCATTGTAATTACACGAGATGATGGCGAAGCAATAGCTATCTAATTAAGTGCTAGCCACACATTAGTACTATCTTTGAGATGGCTGTAAAAATACAGGGCAACTCCAAGTCAAAAGGAGTTGCCCTGTGTCTGTTTTACAAAGACCTAGAGTAGAAGTAGGCCCGAAAACCAATACATTGAGACACAATCTGTAGCGGGTCATTTTTCAGATACGAACTGTTGTTGCGAATATCTTTATCCAGTCAGTTTTATCCCCTCATATAAATTTGCTAATCGAACTGCTTGATATCCGGCTCAGTGAAAACTGGTGTATAGGAAGAATAAGCGCGCCTGTTGGCCGTTAGCAGCAAACACTGATCTTGGCATTTCCTCTCTTTCTTCTCTTTTCGTCGTCACTCTAGGGAATTCAGAATGGTTTGGTTTGGTTTGGAGCGCAGGCTATAGATGCCTGGCCCGCGAAGGGGTGCACTCGACTTAGCTTTATTGTTAAATCTGCCTGCTTTGAAAGCCTCGCATTTGGATGCGGCGCTTCCCCTGATGATTGACTCTAGGCTTACTTATTCCTTGTCAGCGTTATCATCTTCGGAGGGCTTATGTTTCACCAATCTTCCAAAAATAATCCCTACTTCAAATAGCAGCCACATGGGGATAGCGAGTAGCATCTGGGAGATGACATCGGGTGGGGTTAGTAGCATGCCAAAAACAAAGCAGGCAATGACAACGTAAGGTCTTTTTGCGGCAAGGTCTTTGGCGGTTATCGCACCAGAGGCGATGACCAGCACGGTGGCGATAGGAATTTCGAAGGCAACCCCAAAAGCTAAGAACAATTTGAGTGCAGTGTCTAGAAAACGGGCAATATCGGGCGTATAACTCACCCCTTCTGGTGTAATACCGCTGAAAAAACCGAAAACTAGGGGGAATACCACGTAGTACGCAAATGCCAAGCCCGCGTAAAATAACATTACGCTTGAAATTAACAGCGGTGCTGCAATGCGTTTTTCATGACGGTACATCCCCGGTGAGATGAATAGCCATATCTGGTGCAAAATCACGGGCATTGCTAGGCAAAAGGCTGAGACCAATACTAATTTAAACGGCGTTAAAAAAGTTGAGGCAATTTCGGTTGCAATCATACTGCTACCCTCTGGCAGCAGGCGTTGCATGGGCTCTGATACAAAGCTATAAATGGTATTGGCAAATGGAAATAAGCCAAGGGTGCAGATAAGGACTGCTAGTACAATTCGGAGAAGGCGATCGCGAAGCTCAGTAATGTGTGCAATTAACGGCTGGCTTTGATCCTGTTCGGCATCACTCATTGTTGGTTTCTTGTTTTTTAGTTGTTGGTGTCTCTGGCGTATCGTCGTGTTCGGTCTTTTGAACACTAGCTTCGGGATGGATGCTATTTTCTATCTCTTTAACCTGCTTGCTAGCCTTACTAAACTCATCATGCATCGAGTTTTTGGTTTCTTTAAGCGAGGCAAGTATGGATTCGTTATGAAGTTGGCGACGAATTTCATCAGCACCGACTTCTTTCTCGATTTCTGAACGGATGTTGTTAAAACTGCGTCGCAACCTGCCCACCCAGAGTGAGGTTGTGCGAATAGCCTTGGGCAACCGTTCTGGGCCTAGAATAAGTAGGCCTAAAACGGCAATGATCAGCAGTTCAGCAAAGCCGATATCGAACATTTATAGTTTTGACTCGTCTTTGTGTTCAGCTTGTTGTGATGCGGTGTTTACATCCTCTTGTTCTTTGTTCTCTAGATTTTTTGCGTCTTCGTCTTTCATGCTGTCCTTGAAGCCTTTTAACGCGCCTCCCAGGTCACTGCCCATGCCTTTGAGTTTTTTCGTGCCGAATAATAAGACAACGATGGCGAGGATAATTAAAAGTTGCCAGATACTGATGCCACCTAAGCCCATAATGTTCTCCTTGATCTTTAATAATGTTATGTAATTTAGTTTTCTATTATTTTCGTGCTGCTTTTTCGTCTAATCCTGAAAGACCAAAGCGTCGAGCAAGCTCTTCGAGTACTTGCTGGTGGTTCCCACCCAGATGCGAAAGCATCACAAGGCTATGAAACCAAAGGTCCGCTGTTTCATAAATGAGGTTTTGATTGTCGCCGTTTTGCTCTGCGTCTTTTGCTGCAAGTACTGTTTCTATAGCCTCTTCACCTACTTTTTCCAAAATCTTATTAAGGCCTTTATGATGAAGGCTGGAGACATAGGAGCTAGTGGGGTCAGCTGCTTTTCTAGCCGCTAATACGGCGTCTAGTTGTTCTAGGATAGATTGTGTCATGCTTTTTCCACGTGTTGATACATAGTGGCGGGATCTTTTAGTACCTTTTCGGTAATTTTCCAGTCACCTTCACTGAGGGTGCGATAAAAACAACTTTGTCGGCCCGTGTGGCAGGCAATGCCGCCGAGCTGTTCAACTTGAATTAAAAGGGTGTCACCGTCGCAGTCTAAGGCCATTGAGCGGATTTTTTGGACGTTCCCGGAGCTTTCGCCCTTACGCCATAGTTTGCCTCGCGAGCGTGACCAATATACCGCGTCTCCGCTATCAATACTTAGCTGTAGTGACTCGGCGTTCATCCACGCCATCATTAATACTCTACCACTGTTACAGTCTTGTGCGATTGCGGCAATTAATCCGTCATTATTCCATTTAATGTGCTGCAGTAATTGTGTGTTCATTTAGCGTGTTCTGTCTTGTTTTTGCGAGGGCATTACTTTACCTCAGCGGCTGCGTATAAAGAAATATAAAGCGACGCCAAATAACATAAGACTGCCTTTGGGTAAGTTTGTTAGCCCTTCTCTGATGCCGGGGTCGGCAATGAGTGCCGCAGCGATAAAGGCGACGATTGCGAGTCGCTGGTTTCGCGCTCGGGTGGCATGTTGGCGCATGATAAGATCAATATCATTATTTTGTTGTTGCTGTTCACCATTGGCGTGTTTATTTGGTACGCCACGTTCTAACAGGGTTTCCGGAAGGTGGGGTAATTGCTCAAGCCAGCCAGGTAGGCGGTGACTAACCCGCTTGAGCATGGTTTGAGGTGAATAGCGATCCCTTACCCAGCGCTCTAAAAATGGCATGGCTGTAGACCAAAGGTCTAACTGGGGGTAAAGCTGCCGTCCCAAGCCTTCTATATTGAGAAGGGTTTTTTGAAGCAGCACTAATGATGGCTGTACTTCCATGTCAAAACGGCGCGCCGTTTGAAACAGGTATAAAAGCAATTGACCGAAGGAAATTTCAGATATTGGCTTTTCAAATATCGGTTCGCTAACACTACGAATTGCCGCTTCAAACTCATGGACGCGGGTGTCGGGTGGGACCCATCCACATTCAACATGTAGTTCCGCGACTTCGCGGTAGTTGCGCTGAAAGATGGCAAGCAGGTTGCGCGCTAAATAATATTGGTCAAAATCACTTAAGCTGCCAATGATCGCGCAATCAATGGCGATATATTGCGGTGACGCGGGACGATCTTTGGCTACGAATATATTGCCAGGGTGCATGTCAGCGTGGAAAAAACTATCGCGAAATACCTGTGTAAAGAAAATCTCAACGCCGCGCTCCGCGAGTTTCTTCATGTCTGTGCCTTGTTCACGCAGCGTGTCTAGGTCGGTAACGGGAATGCCGTAGATGCGCTCCATGACTAATACATTGCGCCGGGTGAAGTCCCAGTAAACTTCAGGAACATAGAGCACGTCAGAGTCTTTAAAATTGCGCCGCAGTTGGGAGGTGTTGGCACCTTCTCGCTGTAGGTCGAGCTCATCAAAAATAGTGTGTTGATAATCTTCGACGACTTCAACGGGGCGCAGTCGCCGCCCGTCGGGCAGATGGCGCTGCACAAGGCGGGCAATTGTTTGTAATAAGCGGATATCAGCCGCTATGACATGTTCAATTCCCGGCCTAACAACTTTCACTACCACGTTAATATTGTTGTGCAAGGTGGCGGTGTGAACCTGAGCGATGGAGGCTGATGCGAGCGCATTGTGATCAAAGGTAGAAAACAATTCAGCGATTGGCTTACCCAGCGCGGATTCAATTGTCGCGACAGCCTGTTCACTGGCAAAAGGTGGAACTTGATCCTGTAATTTGGCGAGTTCATCAGAGATGTCGTCAGCGAGAAGATCTCTTCTAGTTGACAATACTTGACCAAACTTTATGAAAATAGGGCCTAGGTTTTCGAGTGCACAACGCAATCGTTCACCACGACTATATTGGCCATGAGGGAAAAGCCGCCACGGGCCGAGGCGAATAAGTAAACGTATTCGCAAAGGTAGTTTTTCTGTCGGAATTAAGGTGTCTAAACGGTAGTGACAAATAATCCAGCAAATAACAATTAGGCGGCGCAGCCCCATAGCAATGTCCTTAGTTCTTTTTTTGTGGGGCTGATATTCGCTGTTGTAAACGGCGAATTTTGGCGTCGAGGCGCTCACTCCGAGCTTTGAGTTCATCTACTTCATTGTAGAAGTCGTCGGCTTGGCAGGGGTGGGGAACTAGCTGGCTTTCTTCAACGATATATTCACTAAATTGGCGGTGTAAATTGCGACGGGTATTGTTAAGCCAGCGTTGCCCTGCCCGAAGGCCGCTGCCAAGTTGGTGGGCCGCAACATCGCCGAAAGCATCCGCCAGCGGTTGCTCCCAATCCAGATCTAATTCTGCCAGGATTTGACGCAGTTCTAATAGTGAACTGGTGTCTCCGCTAATGCTGATGTCGCCATTAATCAGTGCCGCTGCTGGGTCGCTCGCAGTGGCAACTTTAGCAAATTCACTCCAGCGACCACTGAGGCGGGTTGTCACTGTATTGTTGTGCTGCCCCAAAATACGAAGTCGCTTTCCCGTAATGCCAATACCAATATCGATATTCGGTTCTTTTAGCTCTAATGCAAACGACTGCCCACTTAAGGCTTGCAGTTTACTGCTCACTGACGGGTCAAGCTGCAAGGCGTTGTTTATTAGGTTCTCAAGTGCTGATAGCGCCGCGCCTTGCAGTACCGGTGGAATCACGGTTTCACGCCTCTGTGCACGGCGACGACGCCTGCCGTCATGTTGTGATAGCGGACTTCTACAAAGCCGGCATCACTCATCATACCTTTGAGCGTGTCTTGGTCGGGGTGCATACGAATACTTTCTGCTAAATAACGGTAGCTTTCAGGGTCGTTGGCAACGAGTTGGCCCATTTTGGGAAGAATATCAAAAGAATAGCGATCGTATAATTTGCCTATGACGGGGTTCACGGGCTTAGAAAATTCTAATACTAAAAGCCGCCCACCGGGTTTGAGTACTCGATTCATTGAGCGCAGTGCCGCGTCTTTGTCGGTGACATTACGCAATCCGAAAGCAATCGTAATACAGTCAAAGCTATTGTCGGGAAAAGGCAGGCATTCAGCGTTGGCTTGTACGTATTCAATATTGCCAACTATGCCTTTATTGGTCAGTTTTTCACGGCCAACGGTGAGCATCGAGTCATTTATATCGGCTAGTACAACCCGGCCACTTGGGCCTACTAGGCGGCTGAATTTGGCAGCAAGATCTCCGGTGCCACCGGCGATGTCGAGAACAGCATTGCCGGTGCGAACCCCGGATAGCTCAATTGTGAAACGTTTCCACAGGCGATGAACACCGCCAGACATCAGGTCATTCATCAGGTCGTATTTAGCCGCAACCGAATGGAATACACCGGCGACCATTTTAACCTTATCCTGTGTATCTACCGTTTTGTAGCCGAAGTGTGTCGTTTTATCATCTGCCATAAACTTGCCTGTTTTGTGTCGTCAGTCGTAATCGGCTGATTTGAAGGGCGTTATTGTAGCGCTTGCGCGGGCTGCCTGCACGATTGCTTTTGCGGTATAAACGCCAGTTTCTTGCCGTTAAATGTCTAATTCATCGCGAAGTTTTTGCATGCGCTCGCGTTGCTCTGCGGGAGTTAAGGGCTTGGTAATAGTTTCTGGAATCGCTTTCTGCGAAGGGATGGTGAGTTCTTCGCCATTTTTCACGCGTTGGCAAAAATCATCGTAGTGCTTACGAAATACGGGGTAGGCACTGTGTTCTGATGTGCTGGCCAGATAGAACCAATCACTAGCGCGTCCTGCATGGTAAACCGCAGGGTGAGACCATGCGTGTTCCGCTTTGGGTTGTGGAGCATGACAGGCTTCTAAATACGCTGTGTGGCTATCGGGCAGGCCAAGTTCATGATTGTCTGGTTCACAATATTTCAGAATGCCTTTTATCGTGGGTAAAAACTCAGATTCTCTAATGGCGCGATGGGTGGCGTTAATAATTACGTCGGGAGAAATGTGGCGTAAATTACTGAACCATAGTTTTTTTGCATAACGCAGTTTTTCCGGACTGGAAAAAGCCTTGTTGTATTGATTGTGGTAAACCAGTTCGAATTCGGCAAACATTTGGTTTAGCGCGTCAATAACGGCATTTTTGTCTGGTGGTGCTTCAGAGTTCGTCTGCCCAGCTGCGGTCGGTGTGTTTTTCGATGAAGCCAGTTGCCGCTTGGCTTGTTCCAGTAGCTTGTTGCTGTCGTGCATTGCTCTGTCCCAATTGATGACTGTGTGCCCAACGGTATTTTACATGTTGGAGAAATTTTGTGTTCCACGAGCGATGAGCGGTGCCGCTGTCTTGCCAGAAAAGTATAAATTCGGCGATCTGTGCTCTGGCAAACTCGGGGTCGATGCGGGCCATATGAAAAATATCAAATACCGCATCATTGGGTTGCCAATCCGATTTAATGGGAGCTATCTCGTTTTCATTGCTGACGGTGTTGGTAAATCGCGCCCACTGTAACCGAATATGCTGTATAAAACGTGAGTTCCAATTGCTGTCGGGCGTGCCGCGTTCGCGCCAATATAAAATAAATTCGGGGATGGCGTCTTCAATAAAATGCCGACTAACGTGGTCGCGATCAAGTATTTCCAAGGCATCGAGGCTTGGTTTCCAATCGCCGCTAATTGGTTGGGTGCGAGACTCTTCAATTTTGGCATATTGCTGTTTTTTCCAGCGTCGACTGACATACTGGCTGAACGTGCTGTTCCAAGAGCTGCGGGTTTCACCGGTTTCGCGGTAATGGGCGATAAACTCTGGAAGCACGGCATTAATGAAGGCCGGGTCTACTTGATTGAAGCGTGTTAAATAATCTAAACCGGCTTTATCTGGAAGCCAGTCAGCCGGAATAAGGCTGTTTCCGGGAACGGGCCTGCTTGGTGGCGCGGTATTTAATACGTTGGCGGGTGGATTGCCGGCACGCGGGGTTTTGTCGACCACTGCCGCAGCGCTTGTTTTGTGAATCTTACTGGTATCTTGAGTTTGTTGCCGTTCAGGAAGAGCGAGGCGAATATTTTGGGCGTTGCTCATTAAGGCTGCGCCTATAATAATGAGGCCTTGGTCGTGAAGCGTGCGCAGAACCTCGTCTATTTTAGTTAAATCCCAAAATGGCAATTGTTTGCTGAGTTGGTCTTTATTGATGAGAAACCAGCGTTGTCCTTGGTTTTCTTGCCCTGGTAGCAGTGGTAGCCATTCAGCTAGTAATTGATACAGTAAGGCGGCCTCTAGGCCAAGTGTGGTGGCGAGGGACGGAGAGACAATTAATGGGCGTTCTACCAATGCAGCTGACATCTCAAGTACTCGTGTTATAGCGGGCCATTGTACGGCTTTGATGGGGCGACTGTCAGCCCTGTGACAGACCAAGCTAATGTTAATAGCGAGTTTCTAAGTATATTCGGATTATTTTATGGCAAAACAAAAAACGGCATTTGTGTGTGTAGATTGTGGTTCCGAGCATAATAAATGGCAGGGTCAGTGCCAAGACTGTGGTGCATGGAATACCTTATCGGAGTTTCGTCTTGGTCCGACTAGTGCGGCTAAGGCTACTTCTGCGAGACAAGGTTATGCCGGAGCGGTGGGTGGTGAGGTGCAAATACTGTCGAATGTCAGTGTTGAGGCGTTGCCTAGGTTGTCTACTGGTTTTGATGAATTTGACCGAGTTCTAGGTGGCGGCTTGGTGTCGGGGTCGGCGGTGTTATTAGGTGGTCATCCAGGCGCAGGTAAAAGCACCTTATTATTGCAGGTGTTGTGCCGTTTGGCGGCGCAGTGTGAGTGTTTATACGCCACGGGTGAAGAGTCCTTGCCACAAATTGCCATGAGGGCAAAGCGTTTAGGCTTGAAGGCCGACAACTTAAAACTCTGTGCGGAAACGAGCCTCGACCGTCTTTTAGGCCAAGCAGCGGCAAATAAGCCAAGGGTTTTGGTGGTTGATTCCATTCAGGTATTGCATAGCGATGATGTGAGTTCTGCGCCAGGCAGTGTGTCACAAGTGCGGGAGTGCGCCGCAGCATTGACTCGATTTGCTAAAGAAACGGGCACCGTGTTGCTGATGGTCGGTCATGTCACTAAAGATGGCGGCTTGGCGGGGCCAAAGGTGCTAGAGCACATCATTGACTGCTCCATTATGTTAGAGGGCAGTAGTGATAGCCGATATCGAACTTTACGAGGCAGTAAAAATCGCTTTGGCGCAGTGAATGAGCTGGGTGTTTTCGCCATGACGGAGCTAGGGTTAAAAGAAGTGAAAAACCCCTCGGCAATATTTTTGAATCGGGGCGATATAGTGACGTCGGGAAGTACCGTGATGGTGGTGTGGGAAGGCACGCGGCCGTTGTTGGTAGAAATACAGGCCTTGGTGGATAGTTCCGGTTTTGGTAATCCGCGCAGAGTTGCTGTGGGTTTGGAGCAAAATCGCTTGGCGATGTTGTTAGCGGTGCTGCATCGTCATGGGGGCTTGCAAGTGGGTGATCAAGATGTATTTGTGAATGTCGTTGGCGGGGTAAAAGTATTGGAGACAGGGTCAGATTTGGCTTTATTGTTTGCCATTGTTTCTAGTTTTCGTGACCGTCCGTTGCCAGAGGATCTTGTTGTGTTTGGCGAGGTTGGCTTGTCTGGAGAAATCAGGCCGGTGCCAAGCGGGCAGGAGCGTCTGCAAGAGGCTCGAAAGCATGGTTTTCGGCGGGCGATTGTGCCGCATGGTAATGCGCCGCGTGGCGACCTTGGAATGACTGTGGTTGGTGTGAAAACCTTGGCAGAAGCACTTGAGGCGATCTAGAAATCCGTATACCCGCAGAGGTTGTCGCTCTGCGGGTGTGTTTTAAGGAAGGCTGAGTGCTTAGAAAATTTCTATAGGGTCATTGCTGCCAGGGCCATAGGGGTTTGATGGCTGATTGAAATTTTCACTGGGCGCATTATCAGTTCTAAAATACTCAAAAATCGCATTACTCTGCCCTGGGTGCGCTAAATTTCCGGTATCAGGGTCTATTCGCACTGAGATAATGTTGTCCGGTTGTTTGAGGTGGCGCTCTGGGTGATCCTTAAGCGCTTCACGCATATAATCTATCCAGATTGGTAGGGCAATTGAGCCACCGTATTCACGTCGACCTAGATTGAGGTTTTGGTCAAACCCTGCCCACGTCGATGTCACGATGCCTCCACTGTATCCAGAAAACCACGCATCTGTCGGGCCGTTTGTCGTACCGGTTTTACCTGCGGCATCGCTACGTTCTAGTACACGGGCTTTGCGGCCCGTACCTCGAGTAATAACATCCTGTAAAATGCTATCGATCAGAAAAGCGACATCTTCGCTTAAAACGCGCTTGGCTAGGCGTGGTTTTAATGCGTTGTCGTCGGCATAGATGATGTCATCAAGGGTTTCAGCTTCAATGTTGTCGATGGCGTCAGTATCTTCTTCGCCGCATTCTCGGCAGGCTATTTCTGGGTCGGCGCGATACACGGTATTGCCATCGCGATCCATAATACGATCAATGACATAAGGTGATATTTTGAAGCCGCCGTTTGCAAATACCGCGTAGCCAGTGACAACATCCAAGGGCGTAAGAGAGTGGCTTCCCAGAGCGAGCGAGAGGTCGTGGGGAAGTTTGCTGGTGTCGAAGCCGAAGCGATCTACATAATTAATTGCTCTGCGAATACCAAGCTCACGTAACACCCTGATAGAAACAAGGTTTCGGGATTGGTAAAGGGCTTGGCGAAGCCGCATGGGGCCATTAAATCGGCCGTTATCGTTGCTAGGTCGCCATGTGTTTCCTAGGGCATCGTCGTCAAATACAATGGGGGCGTCATTGATGATACTGGCAGGCGTAAAGCCATTGTCGAGGGCTGCTGTGTAGATAAACGGTTTGAAGTTTGACCCCGGCTGGCGTTCAGCTTGGGTGACGCGATTAAATGCGCTTTTTTGGTAGTTATAACCACCGACTAAACTGAGGATTGCACCGCTGTCGGCTTCGAGTGAAACCAGTGCGCCTTGTACCTTGGGTAGCTGCGACAACATCCAGTGTCTTGGTGTGGTGTCACTCATTTTAACGCGAATAACGTCGCCAACACTGAGTAATTCCGACGCGGTTTCAGCAGCGTAACTTACCCGATCTTCGCTTATATAGCGGATGGTTTTTGCCAGACCATGCTCCCACTCAAGGGTGGTTTGTAGTTCTCCAGCAAGGAGAATGGATGCGCTTTTTTCTTCTACGCTTAATACCAATGCGGGGTACCAAGGGCCAATATTGCCAATTTCTTCTAATTTTTTGCTGAGCGATTGGCGTTTTTCCGGTGTGAATTCAGCAGGGATAGTCCATTGACGTTCTGGCCCGCGGTATCCGTGTCGAGTGTCATACTCAATAACGCCATCAACTAGGGCTTTGTTTGCGGTTTCTTGTAAATTTGAGTTGACGGTTGTGATGACGGTATAGCCGTCTTCATATGCTGAGCGCCCATATCGCTTAAGCATATTTAATCGAACCATTTCTGAGACGTAAGGTGCATCAACATCGAGCTTGGTGCCGTAAGCTTTTGCGCTTATGGGTTCTAGCATGGCTGTTTTGTAGTCGTCAGCATCGATATAGCCGAGACTGAGCATACGACCCAGTATCCAGTTTCGCCTTACTTTGGCGCGAGAGGGATTGGCCACTGGGTTGTAGGCTGAAGGTGCTTTAGGTAAACCTGCAATCATGGCCATTTGAGCGAGATTTAATTCTTTTATGGGTTTTCCGTAATAGACCTGTGCTGCAGCTTCGATACCATAGGCGTGGTTTCCAAGGAAAATCTTGTTTAAATATAGCTCTAAAATATCGCCCTTGCTTAAAGCGCGTTCTATTTCTATAGCGAGAAAAATTTCAGTGAATTTACGTGTAAACGTGCGCTCTTGGCTCAGGAAGTAGTTTTTTGCAACCTGCATGGTAATGGTTGAGCCACCAGACTGGATGCTGCCGCTTGTTATCAATTGGGATGCAGCGCGGAGTAGGCCGCTGATGTCAACGCCGTGATGAGTGTAAAAATGGTCGTCTTCTGCTGCAAGAAAAGCATCGATAAAAAGTGCAGGTACTTCATGAATGCTTATGGGCGATCGACGCTTTTCACCAAATTCACCCAATAATTTGCCATCGGCGCTGTAAATGCGAAGTGGGGTTTGCAGTTGCGTGTCTTTAAGTGCTTCAACAGATGGTAATTTAGGGCTGATATAAAGGAAGGCCGCAGAAAATATCATTAAGGCTCCACAGCAGACAAGAATGCTTAGGCCTATGAAAATACGAAGATAACGCGTCGTATTGGACATATAAATCCTTCAAATAGAGGTGGATATTGTTAATTGAACGATAGGATAACGAAAAGTGAGACACTTTCGGCGTCTTTTTTTCAGAACTATTTGCGCAATGGTATACACTGGTATTTAATCTTATATGTAAAAGTATGCGCTAAGTCCACGATGTAAATAGGAAAATTACAGTGCTAGATGGCTTGTTTGGCGGTCAAGGTTCCCGCAGTTTGCTAGGTATAGATATTAGTTCCAGTGCTGTGAAGCTACTGGAACTGAGCCGTAATGGTGATAAATACCGTGTAGAAAGCTATGCGGTGATGTCTTTACCTGCGCATTCGGTGGTAGAAAAAAACATTGCTGAGGTTGAGGTGGTGGGTGAAGTGGTGCGTGCAGTTCATTCACGCTCCAAGTCAAAACTGAAGCGAGCAGCAGTTGCGGTTCCTGGGTCGGCGGTTATCACCAAAACGCTGCATATGCCTGCGGGAATGAATGACAATGCGCTTGAAACTCAAATTTCTTTAGAGGCGGATCAATATATCCCCTACCCCTTGGATGAAGTGGCGCTTGATTTTGAGGTTATGGGTGAGTTGGAAGATAGCCCAGACGAAGTAGAGGTCATGTTGGTGGCTTGTCGACGCGATAATGTTGATACCCGCATTGAGGCCTTAGATATTGCCGGAATTGATCCAAAAGTTGTTGATGTTGAAGCCTATGCGGTGGAGCGAAGTTTTGAGTTGATTTCCCAGCAAATTGGCTGTGATGAAAATACCGTTGTTGCGATAGTCGATGTGGGGGCGAGTATGACCTCACTTACCGTTGTTGTTGCCGGTGAAACGGTCTATACCAGAGATCAGATGTTTGGTGGTCGTCAATTAACAGAAGAGATTCAGCGCCGCTATGGCTTAACCGCCGAAGAAGCGGGTTTGGCCAAAAAGCAAGGCGGGCTCTCCGACGACTATGACAGCGAAGTATTAGCACCGTTCCGCGAGGCGGTTATTCAGCAAGTTTCGAGGTCGTTACAGTTTTTTTATTCGGCTAGCCAATATAGCCACGTCGATATTATTGTACTCGCCGGTGGGGTTGCGGCTATGCAAGGTTTGGCAGAATTAGTCGAAGAGCGGGTAGAAGTTAGCACGGTCATTGCCAATCCATTTGCTTCTATGTCTGTTGCGCCGGGGGTGGACGCCATGAAGCTGACAAGCGATGCACCGGCCATGTTGATTGCCTGTGGCTTGGCACTTAGGAGTTTTGATTAACATGGCAACCATTAACTTATTGCCTTGGCGTGAAGAGCGCCGCCAACTGATTAAACAACAGTTTCTTGTAGTGCTTGGTGGTGTAGCGGTACTTGCTGTCTTGCTCGTGGTGTTAGCTATGTCGATCGTCAATAGTGCGATAAGTCATCAAGAAGCGCGCAACGCCTATCTACAGGGGCATATAAAAAAGATTAATAAAGAAGTTGCTGAGATCAAAAATCTTGAAAAGCGCCGCCAGCAACTTTTAGACCGAATGACAATAATTCAAGACTTACAGGGCACTCGGCCCTTGATTGTCCGTGTGTTTGACGAAATGGTGAGAACTTTGCCCGATGGTTTGTTTTATACCTCTGTAAATCGCCGGAATTCTCGTATTCAGATTCAGGGCGTTGCTGAATCGAACAATAGAGTCTCGAGTTTGATGCGTAAATTAGACGCTTCGCCATGGTTCACTGATCCAAATTTAACCGCTGTAAGTGCTGCATCGGCGTATGGCGAGCAGGCGAGTAGTTTCAAAATGTCTTATAAGATCAGTGCGCCTGCGCCTGATGAAGAGAAATAGGGGGCGGTGGCGGTGGCTGCGTGGCAAGAGCTAGTTGACGAGCTAAAGAGTTTCGACCTCAGCGATCTCAATGTAGACAATATTGGCGCTTGGCCTTTGTTGGTGAGGGTTGGCGCATGGATTGGGGTATTTATTCTGTGTTTGGTGGGCGGTTATTTTTATGTCATTGCTGATCTTCGGGTGAAGCTAGACAATGTTGAGGCCAAAGAACTACGGCTTAAAGCTGATTTTGAGAAAAAAGCCTTTAAAGCAGCCAAATTGGTTCCGCTGAAAAAACAAATGGCGGAGATGGAAGAGTCTTTCGGCATACTTTTAAGCCAGCTTCCCGCTGATACTGAAGTACCTGGCTTACTCGAAGATATGACCGAAAAGGCGGTGTCTAATGGCCTAGATATTAGTAGCATAAAACTACAATCTGAACGTGTGAAAGAGTTCTATGTGGAGCTGCCTATTGCCATTAAGGTAAGTGGTAGTTATCACGATTTAGCTGCATTTGTGAGTGGAATTGCTGGTTTGCCACGAATCGTTACATTGCATGATTATACGATTAGTTCTGAAAAAAATATGAGTCAGCAGTCAATGTCGATTACCGCTAAAACGTATCGCTATAAAGATCAGGGAGGTGGTAAGTGATGAAGTTTTCTCGCTTATTACTGGTCGCTGGTGTTTCGGTATTGGCTGCGTGTAGCGGTGGTAACCAATATGCTGACTTAGATGAGTTTGTTGCGCAAAAGCGAGCAGCCCCTTCGGGCCAAATACCGCCCATTCCTGCATTAAAAGCCTATCGAGCCTTTAGCTACACGGCGTCTGGTTTGCGGGCACCGTTTAATCGACCGGTTGATGTTAAAGAAATTGCTAAGTTGGATGCAGCCAGCAATGTTAAGCCGGATTTGAAGCGCGAAAAAGAATTTTTGGAGCAGTTCTCTTTGGACTCCGTTACCGTGGTTGGGACTGTGCGTCTCGATGGCGTGTTGTGGGCTTTAGTGAAGGATCCTGACGGTGGTGTGCATCGGGTGAGAAAGAATAATTACCTGGGGCGTAATTTCGGCAAAATCGTTGATGTCGCCGAAAATTATCTAACAGTAGTGGAAATTGTTTCCACTGGCGGGGATGGTTGGGTTGAACGGCCTCGCTCCCTTGAATTGAAAGTCCGTAAGTAAGAATGCGAAAGGCGGAGAAGTACATGAATACCCGAGTGCAGATGCAGAGCAAGCGACCAAGTAGTCAAGCAAGGCTGGGGCGGAATTTTTTAACCGCAATATGTTTGCTTATGGCATCAGCCGTAGTCGCAGCGTCGAATTTAAAGGACATCGAATTTAATTCATTGCAGGGCGGAAGCTTTGAGGCTCGATTAACATTTGATGGCCCCGCACCAGAAGTGAAGGGCTATACCATTGAAAAACCAGCTCGAATTGCGCTTGATTTGGTAGGAGCTGGAAATATGCTCAGCCAGAAAAAGTTTCCCCTAGCCTATGACAATGCAAGTAGTGCTGTGGTGTTGGAGGGGCGGGATCGTACGCGGGTTGTGCTTAATTTGATTAAGCTGGCCTCGTATCAAACACGTCAAGAAGGTAATGCAATCGTCGTCGAAATAGGTAGTGGCGGCAGTCAGGCTTACCTCAAGGAAAAATATAATAACCCTTTAACCTCGTCGACGAAGGCTGTGAGCACTGGCAATAGTGTTACTGACCTGGATTTTCGTCGGGGTGAAAAAGGCGAAGGACGTTTAGTTATTCAGCTTGCTGATGATAAAGCCGATGTTAATGTGTTTGTTGAAGGCGCCAAGATTAAAGTGGATTTTGGTGGCGTTAATCTGCCTCAAAATTTACAGCGTCGTTTTGATGTTGCCGATTTTGCAACGCCAGTTAAAAACATTGATGCGCGCATGGGAGAAAAGGGCGCGAAATTGTCTTTAGAGGTGAGTGGCGAATATGATTATTTAGCTTACCAGACCGACACCGAATACGTTGTAAGCGTGAAGCCGCTGACCCAGAAAGAGGTAGAAGATCGTCGTCGGGAATTTGCCTATGTTGGCGAAAAGCTATCACTGAACTTCCAAGATATTGAGGTTAGATCGGTATTGCAGCTTATTGCTGACTTCACCGAATTAAACTTAGTGGCGAGTGATACAGTCAGGGGTAATATCACTCTGCGGTTACAAAATGTACCGTGGGACCAAGCTTTAGAGTTGGTTTTAAAAACTAAAGGCTTAGATAAGCGACAAGTTGGCAATGTGTTAATGGTTGCGCCTGCGGCTGAAATTGCAGAGCGTGAACGCCAAGAAATTGAGGCCCAAAAGCAGGTTGAAGAACTGGCTCCGTTGCAGAGCGAATTCATACGTGTGCGTTATGCTGATGCCGCGGAGTTGTTTAAATTGTTTAGGCCAAGTCGTGGTGACGGCCAAGACGATGAAAACTCAACGGGCAGTATTTTATCTCCACGAGGCAAGGTCATTGTCGATGAGCGCACCAACTCATTACTAATTACAGAAACCGCCGAGCGCCTGGATGAATTCCGTCGTCTGATTGCATTGATAGATGTACCTGTGCGTCAGGTACAGATTGAGGCGAGAATTGTTCGAGCTAGCTCTGATTTTGACCGCTCTCTTGGGGTGAAATGGGGTGGCGCTTATGTGAAAGCAGATGGCGACAAGGTGTATTCAGCGAATGGCGATATTACCAGCGATCAGGCAACACAAAGTAACTATTTAAGTGCCGTAGCTGCTGGGTCTTCAACCTATACTGCGGTTCCTGGTTTAGTGACAGATTTAGGTGTGTCTGGCGCGGCGGGCTCTTTTTCACTTGGTTTTATTAGCTCAGATGTCCTTTTGAATCTTGAATTATCGGCGCTTGAATCTAAGGGGCGTGGTGAAATTGTATCGCAGCCGCGGGTGGTTACCGGTGACAAAGAACCGGCGATTATTAAATCAGGTACTGAAATCCCTTACCCGCAATCTTCGGCTAATGGCGAGACGACCATTGCTTTTAAAGAAGCGGTTTTAAAATTGGATGTTACGCCGATTATTACACCTGATGACCGTATTATTATGGATTTAACCATTAACCAAGATACGATTGGGTCTTTGGTAATCTCGACGGGACTGGGTGGTCAGGTGCCAACCATTGACACGACAGAGCTGAAAACTCGTGTGCTTGTCAGCAATGGTGAAACCGTCGTTCTTGGTGGGGTGTATGATCAGCTCGATATTTCTTCCGAGACCAAGGTGCCATTTTTGGGAGACATTCCATTTTTAGGTCGCTTGTTTAAAACAACAACGGTGTCTCGTGAAAAACAAGAAACCTTAATTTTTATAACGCCACGTATTCTGGCGGACAGCTTGGTAGATTAGTGCTGTGATGATGAATTCTGGCGCGATATTTTTGGTGGGCCCTATGGGCGCAGGTAAAAGCACAATTGGCAAACTGCTTGCTGATACTTTACGTTTTGATTTTCGCGATGTAGATCGAGAAATTGAAGAGCGTAGTGGCGTGGATATTCCGTGGATCTTTGATATGGAAGGCGAAGAGGGTTTTCGTGACCGTGAAGAGGCGATGCTGTCTGAGTTGAGTGACGCGGCACAGGTTGTTATATCCACCGGTGGTGGTGCTGTTCTGCGTGGTGATAGCCGTAAGTTAATGGTGGCCAAGGGCACCGTTATTTACCTTAAAACCTCGGTGGACGAGCAAATACGTCGTACTGCACGAGACCGTAAGCGACCGCTTTTGCAAACCGGTGACCCGGCGACAACATTGCGGAATTTAATGGCCTTGCGTGAGCCACTATACGACGAGGTTGCAGATTATACCGTATTAACTGATAACCGGACGCCAAAATCTGTAGTGCAAGAATTATGCTCTCAGCTTGGCGCTGACGACCTGAGTGCTCAATATTGATATACTAGCCTAGTTGCTTGTTATATTAATTTCCCCCGGATACATCTTAGATGAAAAACCTCGAACTCGATTTGGGAGAGCGTAGCTATCCCATTTTAATTTCCCGTGAACTCGTCGGTAATTCGGCGCTGTGGCTTAAGTATATTGCTGGCAGGCAAGTCTGCATTGTGACCAACGAAACAATTGCGCCTTTATATTTGGATAATTTTAAGGCGTTACTTGGGGAGAAAGAGATTTGTGAAGTCATCTTGCCTGATGGCGAGGCATTCAAGACCTTGGCAACGCTACAGCAAATTTTTGATACTTTGTTGGAAAATAACCATAACCGTGGGACGACATTAATCGCCCTGGGTGGCGGAGTTGTGGGCGATATGTGTGGCTTTGCTGCGGCTTGCTACCAGCGTGGGGTGCAATTTATTCAAGTGCCCACAACCTTGTTATCGATGGTGGACTCCTCTGTCGGGGGTAAAACTGGCGTCAATCACCCCTTGGGTAAAAACATGATAGGGGCATTTCATCAGCCTAATTGTGTACTTGCCGATTTGTCTATGTTGGAGACGTTGCCTGATCGAGAGTTTTCGGCAGGAATGGCAGAGGTCATAAAGTATGGCTTGATTTGCGATGCTCCCTTTTTCAAATGGCTAGAAGATAATATTGCCGGTTTAATGCGCCGTGACGGCGGTCTACTTGAAGAAGCGGTTTACCAATCTTGCTTAAATAAAGCGAGAGTTGTGGCTGAAGATGAACGTGAAGGTGGCCGACGTGCAATTCTAAATCTAGGTCATACTTTTGGTCATGCCATAGAAACGGCAGAGGGCTACGGTAACTGGCTGCATGGCGAGGCTGTATCAGCGGGTATGGTACTGGCGTTGGCCTTATCGGTTGAGCTAGGTTGGCTGGATGAGAGTGTTTTGCTAAGAGGTAAACAGCTTTTGCAGATGGCAGGTTTACCCGTTGCGCCGCCTGAAAATATGAATGTGGATCAATTTTTGCAACTAATGGGCAGGGATAAAAAGGTGTTAGACGGGCGTTTACGACTAGTGCTGCTCAAAGGCTTGGGTGTGTCTGTGGTGAGTAGTGACGCACCTGAAAATACTATTGCTCATGTATTGCGTGTTGCAGGTGTTCGTGCTTAGTTGTACGGGGATTGTTTAAAAAACGATCGATTAAGTGGCTGCGTTTGTTGCTTTTGCTGCATCCGTGTAGAATGTCACTCCTTTTTTCGGGTATGTGTTGCATGCCCAGATGTTCTTTTCGACTATCTTTTTGTTTTTCCTAGTAATTTTGCGAGAGTCGTTTTATGAGTACAGGCCTGTACAGACCTGAAGATGTGCGTGACAACTGTGGATTCGGCCTGATAGCCCATATGCAGGGTGAGCCGAGTCATAAATTGTTGCAGACTGCCATCGAATCACTAACCTGCATGACCCACCGAGGCGGTATTGCTGCCGATGGTAAAACGGGTGATGGTTGCGGTTTATTGCTTAAAAAGCCTGATGCTTTTTTACGTGCAGAAGCCTTGGCGTCATGCGGCAGTACCCTGAGTGAGATTTATGGCGTCGGGCAGATCTTTATTGGGCGTGATGAAAGCACCGCTGCGGCGACTCGCGCGGAATTCGAAGCCGTATTGATTAAAAATGGCCTGCAGCCCGCTGGCTGGCGGGTTGTACCGGTGGACGAATCTGTCTGCGGTGAAATTGCGCTTTCAAGCCTTCCGCGCATTGAGCAAATATTTATCAATGTCGAAGGTATGGATACTCAGCAGTTACGAACCTGTATGTTTGTGGTTCGTCGCCAAGCTGAAATGGCCATTACTAATGACCCTGATTTTTATATTGCCAGTTTGTCTGCCGATGTCATTTCGTATAAAGGCTTGGTAATGCCGGTGGACTTGCCGCGTTTTTACCTAGATTTGGCTAATCCAGAACTTGAAACGGCAATTTGTATATTCCACCAGCGCTTTTCTACCAACACTATGCCGCGCTGGCCATTGGCCCAACCATTTAGAATGTTGGCGCACAATGGTGAAATAAATACGATTGAAGGCAATCGGAATTGGGCTGAGGCTCGTGCCCGTAATTTCAGCAGCCCGTTGTTACCGGATGTGGCTGATCTCGCGCCATTGGTTAACCGTACCGGCTCGGACTCTTCTAGCTTAGATAATATGTTGGAATTGTTAGTTGCGGGTGGTATGGATCTCTTCCGTGCTGTTCGAATGTTAGTGCCGCCGGCGTGGCAGAATATCGAACACATGGATGCCGACTTAAAAGCGTTTTATGAATATAACTCCATGCATATGGAGCCGTGGGATGGTCCTGCAGGTTTAGTGCTAACAGACGGCCGATATGCTGTGTGTATGTTGGATCGCAATGGCCTTCGTCCTTCACGCTGGGTTATCACTAAAGATGGATTTATTACGGTTGCCTCTGAAATAGGTACTTACGGTTATCAACCTGAAGACGTTGTTTCTAAAGGCCGCGTAGGCCCTGGGCAAATTTTAGTTGTCGATACCGAGACTGGCGAAGTCTTACATACTGAAGAAGTAGATAAGCGACTTAAATCTGCCCACCCTTATAAGCAGTGGTTACGTGAAAATGGTAACCGTCTGCAAGATCAGCTGGGTAAAGGTAACCGCCCTGAGCTACCAGAAGCTGAGACTTTGGCCGCGTTTCAGAAGTATTTCCAAGTCAGCTTTGAAGAGCGGGAGCAAGTGCTTTCTGCCCTCGCGGATAGTGGCAATGAAGCAGTTGGTTCTATGGGCGACGATACGCCTATGGCGGTGTTGTCACGTCAAAAACGCTCTTTGTACGATTATTTCCGTCAAAAATTTGCGCAAGTTACTAACCCGCCGATAGATCCCCTGCGTGAAGCTATCGTGATGAGTTTGGAAACGTTATTAGGGGCAGAACAAAATGTATTTGAACAGACGGCAGATCATGCTGATCGTTTGATACTGACCAGCCCGGTTCTATCCCCTGATAAATTTGATCGTTTAATGCACATCGATTCGCCGCGTTATCCTTTGGCGAGAATCGAGTTGGCTTATGATCCCGCGTTGATGTCTTTAAAAGAAGCTGTTGACGGGGTGACCGCTGCTGCTGAAGCGGCTGTGCGCAGTGGCAAAGTTATCTTGCTACTCAGTGATCGTGGTATTGAGCCTGGTTTGCTTGCTGTACATAGCTTGCTTGCGACTGGGGCAGTTCATCACCACTTGATTAAGCAAGGTATACGCTGTGACGCAAATGTTGTTGTTGAGAGCGGCAGTGCTCGTGATTCTCATCAAATGGCATGTTTGTTTGGCTTTGGTGCGACAGCAATTTACCCCTATATGGCTTACGCGGTTATCAGTGATATGCTGCGTGATGGAGAAGTGCTTGGTGATGAGCAAACGGCTCACACCAACTATGTAAAAGGGATTAATAAGGGCCTCCTTAAAATTATGTCCAAAATGGGCATATCGACCATTGCGTCATATCGCGGTGCCCAATTATTTGAAGCTATCGGGTTATCTACCGAGGTTGTTGATACGTGCTTCCGAGGTGTAGCAAGCCGGATTGCCGGGGCTGGATTTGAGGAATTGCAGCGTGACCAAGAAGCCTTGGCTACAATCGCTTGGTTGCCGCGTAAAACCCTTGATCAGGGCGGTTTACTGAAGTACGTCCACGGTAAGGAATATCACGCGTTTAACCCAGATGTTGTGATGACCCTGCAGGACGCGGTTAAATCTGGTGATTACGCGTTGTGGAAAAAATATGCAGCGTTGGTCAATACCCGCCCTGTGGCTACAATTCGCGATCTCCTTGGGTTTAAAGAAGACATTAAGCCCATTCCGCTTGATGAAGTTGAGCCAATAGAAAATTTATTCCGTCGCTTTGACTCTGCAGGGATGTCGCTTGGCGCTTTGAGCCCTGAGGCCCACGAAGCATTGGCTGCGGCCATGAACCGTCTTGGTGGTCGTTCAAACTCAGGTGAAGGTGGTGAAGATCCCGCGCGCTTTGGTACCGAACGAGTTTCTAAAATCAAACAGGTGGCTTCGGGTCGGTTTGGTGTCACGCCGCATTATTTGGTCAATGCTGAAGTTTTGCAGATCAAAGTTGCGCAGGGTGCGAAACCTGGTGAAGGTGGCCAGCTGCCTGGCGGTAAAGTGAATTCGTTAATCGCAAGGTTGCGCTTTTCGGTGCCTGGTGTGACGTTAATTTCGCCACCGCCGCACCATGATATTTATTCTATTGAAGATTTAGCCCAGCTGATTTTTGACCTTAAGCAGGTTAACCCTTCGGCGCTGGTTTCAGTGAAGCTCGTATCGGAACCGGGAGTGGGAACGATCGCTGCTGGTGTCGCTAAGGCCTATGCTGACTTGATCACTATTTCTGGCTATGACGGCGGTACTGCGGCTAGTCCGATCACTTCTATTCGCTACGCCGGCTCACCTTGGGAGCTTGGGCTTTCTGAGGCGCAGCAGACCTTGCGCGGCAATGGTTTGCGCGGCAAAGTGCGTGTACAGACAGATGGTGGTTTGAAAACAGGTTTAGACGTTGTTAAAGCGGCCATGTTAGGTGCTGAAAGCTTTGGCTTTGGTACCACGCCAATGGTGGCTTTAGGCTGTAAATACCTCCGTATATGTCATCTAAATAACTGTGCGACTGGTGTTGCAACGCAAGATGAACGTCTGCGCGATGACCATTTCATTGGCACAGTTGAAATGGTAATGAATTTCTTTACTTTCATTGCTATGGAAACGCGGGAATGGATGGCAAGTATCGGTATACGCAGCATGGAAGAACTTGTTGGGCGTACTGATTTACTGGCGCAAAAAGCGGGTGAGACAGACAAGCAAGAATTGTTAGATTTGTCGCCAATTTTGTTTAAAGACCCCGCTGCGAAGGGTCAGCCTGAGTTTTGTCAGGTTGACTTGAATGCGCCCTTTGACAAAGGCGAGAAAGCGGAGGCCATGGTGGCAGCGGCATTGCCGGCTATTGAGTCTTTGGCTGGCGCTGATCTCGAATTTGATGTTACTAATTGTGATCGTTCTATAGGTGCTCGCCTGTCGGGTGAGATCGCCAAGCGTCACGGCAATCTTGGTATGGAAGATGCGCCGGTAACTCTTCGTTTGAAGGGTACCGCAGGCCAAAGCTTTGGTGTGTGGAATGCGGGTGGCTTAAATATGTACCTTGAAGGTGATGCCAATGACTACGTTGGCAAAGGTATGGCCGGCGGCAAGCTGGTCATTTATCCGCCAAAAGGCAGTGTATTTAAGAGCCAAGACACCGCAATTATTGGTAATACCTGTCTATATGGTGCTACCGGTGGAAAACTTTTTGCCGCAGGTATCGCCGGCGAGCGTTTTGGTGTTCGTAATTCTGGTGCTCATGCTGTTGTGGAAGGTGCCGGAGATCATTGCTGTGAATACATGACCGGCGGTATTGTCACCGTTTTGGGGCCTACGGGGGTCAATTTTGGTGCAGGTATGACCGGTGGCTTTGCGTATGTTTTAGATGAAGCTAATCAGTTTGTAGATAGATACAACAGTGAATTAGTGGAAATGTGCCGGATTAACTCCGAGTCAATGGAGGCATATAGGGCACATCTGCGCAGCAATATTGCAGAATATGTTACGGAAACAAATTCCGCTTGGGGGCAGCATATCCTCGACAATTTTGACGACTACATCGGTAAATTCTGGATGATCAAGCCCAAGGCGGCAAGCCTCAGTCGTTTGCTTGACTCCACCAGAAGACGTCCGGAATAAGCCCGCCGAGTAGCAATGAGGTAATTTGAAAATGGCAGAGCGTTTACAGAATTCATTTCAGTTTCTAGATGTAGGTCGTCAAGACCCCAGTAAGAAAGATATTGGGCAGAGACGCACCTCCTTTGTAGAGATTTATGAGCCTTATAAAGAAGAGGAAGTGAAGCACCAGTCACACCGTTGTTTAGGGTGCGGTAACCCTTATTGCGAGTGGAAGTGCCCCGTTCATAACTATATTCCAAACTGGTTGAAATTGGTCAGTGAAGGTAACTTGTTTGAGGCAGCAGAGCTTAGTCATCAAACTAATAGTCTTCCTGAAGTGTGTGGTCGAGTGTGTCCACAGGACCGTTTGTGTGAGGGCGCCTGTACATTAAATGACGGGTTTGGTGCGGTTACTATCGGCTCTACAGAGAAATATATTACCGATACCGCACTGGCTATGGGCTGGCGTCCAGATATGTCCAAGCGGGTGTGGACTGATAAGAAAGTCGCCGTGATTGGTGCGGGCCCTGCCGGTATTGGTTGTGCAGATGTGTTGGTGCGTGCCGGTGTTAAGCCCGTAGTATTTGACCGCTATCCAGAGATCGGCGGTTTGCTAACCTTCGGAATTCCTGAATTTAAACTTGAGAAGTCGGTTGTGCAGCGTCGCCGCAAAGTTTTAGAAGAAATGGGTGTTGAGTTTCGCTGCAATGTGAATGTTGGTGTTGATGTCAGCATGGATACATTGCTAGAGGAATACGATGCTGTTTTCCTTGGCATGGGGACTTACAAATACATGAAGGGTGGCTTCCCAGGTGAAGACCTACCAGGTGTGTACGACGCTCTACCTTTCCTTGTTTCTAATGTGAACCGGAATATGGGCTGGGAAGAAAACAGCGCTGATTTCGTTGATGTAAAAGATAAGCGTGTTGTTGTCTTAGGTGGTGGAGACACGGCCATGGACTGTAATCGTACCTCTATTCGTCAAGGCGCAAAAAGTGTTGTGTGCGCTTATCGCCGCGACCAAGAGAATATGCCCGGTTCACGTAAAGAAGTACAAAATGCTGGTGAAGAAGGCGTTCAGTTTTTCTTTAATCGTCAGCCCATCGCCATCGTAGGTGATGGAAAGGTTGAGGGAATTAAAGTAGTGACAACTGAGCTAGGTGAGCCAGACGAAAATGGTCGCCGCCGCCCAGAGCCTATTGCCGGTAGTGAAGAGGTTATTCCTGCTGATGTGGTGCTGGTAGCCTTTGGTTTTCAACCTAACCCACCCGCGTGGTTAAGCGATGCAGGGGTTGATACCAATAGTTGGGGTGGCGTTGTTGCTCCGGAAATGCAGGATTGCAAATTTCAAACGAGTAACGCTAAAGTCTTTGCTGGTGGCGATATGGTTCGCGGTTCAGACTTAGTGGTAACTGCTGTGTGGGAAGGTCGTCAAGCGGCTGAAGGCATTTTAGATTACCTAAAAGTGTAATTGTTAAGCGCAATGTAAGGACGGTACGGCAAGATTTTGCTGTGGTTCTTTACTTTAGCGCTTTTATTTTTTGTAACGGCGTTGAGAGAAAAATGACTGAATTAAAAAATGATACCTTCCTTCGCGCACTCCAGCGTCAACCCGTTGATTACACGCCTGTGTGGATGATGAGGCAGGCTGGTCGTTACCTTCCAGAATACCGTGCGACTCGAGCCGTTGCTGGCGATTTTATGTCGCTTTGTATGAACCCTGAGCTCGCCTGTGAAGTAACCTTACAGCCCTTAGCGCGTTACCCCCTTGATGCCGCCATTTTGTTTTCTGATATTTTAACTATCCCCGATGCGATGGGCTTGGGTTTATATTTTGAAACGGGTGAAGGTCCTCGCTTCAAGAAAACTGTGCGCACTATGGCTGATGTCGATGCTTTACCCGTTGTTAATGGTGAGCATGACCTTACCTATGTTTGCGATGCGGTTCGGACCATTCGACGAGAGTTAAATGGCCAAGTCCCATTAATTGGTTTTTCTGGAAGTCCTTGGACCTTAGCAACCTATATGGTTGAGGGCGGTGGCTCTAAAGATCACGCCCGCGCAAAAGCGTTGGCATTTGATCAGCCTGAACTTATGCACGCTTTACTGGATAAATTAGCGCAGAGCGTGACCGCATATTTAAACGATCAGATTCGCGCCGGAGCACAGGCGGTACAAATCTTTGATACTTGGGGCGGTGCGTTAAGCCACAATGCCTACCAAGAGTTCAGCCTGCGTTATATGAAGAAAATTGTTGACGGTCTTATTAAAGAAAATGAAGGCCGTGCTGTGCCGGTGATTTTGTTTACTAAAAATGGCGGCCAATGGCTTGAAATGATGGCAGATACTGGCGCTAGTGCATTAGGTTTGGATTGGACAACCGACATTGGCGCCGCAAAGGCACGAGTCGGTGATCGTGTGGCACTACAGGGAAATATGGACCCTTCAATGCTACGGGCATCGCCAAAGCGTATTCGTGAAGAAGTTGCTACGATTTTAGCGCGCTTTGGAAATGGCCCAGGTCATATTTTTAATCTTGGCCACGGTATTACGCCAGAGGTTGATCCAGCTAATGCCGGTGCATTTATTGAGAGTGTTCGCGAATTATCGATGCCCTATCATCAGAAATAGATAAATTCTGCGATAATCGGATATACCTATTAAAAGGCCGGCGTCGAAAACGTCGGCCTTTTTTGTATGGCATGGGTATATGTATCGCTTTGGTTTACGGCATGACTTCTACAAAGTTTCGCCACTTATTTTGTAATCCGATAAACCAGTTTGGGGAGCCATTACCAGTACCTGAAAACTCCAGTTCTGGGTAGTAGGCGGTGACGCGATTTAGGGTGTTGTGATCTTTGTCGTCAATATCGATAAGCAGTAGGTGACGTCCAGAGGCCAGCGCTTGATCAAAGCGTTTGAATTCGTGGTGAGGTTGCTGGATACCAAATAAACCGCCCTCCCATGTGAAAAAACCGAGCATGACAATAGACAAGAAGACAAAGGGCGTCCAGCCAACTTGGAGTATGGCGCCTGAATAATGGCCAACCGCAAGTACAAGGGCAGCGGCAGCTAAGCCGACCAGTGCTCCTCGTTCCATGGCCTGTACTACATCTTTACGTAACACCGCTTCTACATCGTTGAGCTGATGTTTTTTGACTCCGGAGTCATCTCGGCTAAGGACATGAATCTGGGGTTTAGAAATGCCGTTATCGGCAAGATCTTGTTGAACAGCATTTAGTTTATCGAGTTTATCAGCTAAAAAATAAAACCGTTTCATTTTATGCTCCTAACTAGGTCAGGCGGAGGTAGGTTTGGCGGCAAGGGGGCCACCGTGGCCTAATAACTCTTTTAGTGTAGCAGGGTGTGTGATATCTGCCTTGTTGGGAGTGGCGCAGTATTATTGTATTTATTCCTAAGTGATGCTGGTGTAATAACGTAAACCTATAATGGTGGCGTAAAGTGCCCCCTAAGTTCAGATTGTGCGAGGGAAGTAATGACAACAGATATTGAGAAAATAAGGCAAGATATTCAGCTTTGGCTGAACAATGCAGTAATAGGTCTAGGTTTGTGTCCTTTTGCCGCTAAGCCCTTGCAAGAAGATAGGGTGGCTATTGAAGTGAGTTGTGCTACTACGCCAGAAGATTTGGTGGGTGACCTACATATGGCTCTGTGCCGCTTAGAAGAAACTCCGCTGAACACGCTGGAGACTAGTCTTGTTGTCGTTCCGAATATGTTGCAGGATTTTTATGATTATAACGATTTCTTGGAAGTGACAGATGCAGTTTTGCAAGAGGGTGGATGGGATGGTGAGATTCAAATAGCGAGCTTCCACCCCGATTATCAGTTTGGTGGAACGGCAAAGACCGATTTTGAAAACTTCACCAATCGGGCACCTTATCCGATATTCCATCTGTTACGAGAAGATAGCCTAGAGCAAGCAATAGCTGCTTACCCTAACCCTGAAGCCATACCTGAGCGCAATATTGCCTTGTTGCGTGAGATGGATCGAGAGACTATTGCCAAGCTATTTCCTTATTGCTTTAACTAGTCTCTCATCAGCTATTGAGGTGGAAATTGCTGCCATATTTCGGTTACGGCTCGCTCAATGGTGTTGGCATTGACTTTGGGGTCTTTGTCATTGAGTTCGATAACCAGCGAGCCACGCCAACTGAGTTTTTTGTCGGCGGGCTCTAAAAGGTCGATAATAATCTGGATATTACGGTTTATCTTATCTTTACCAAGTGGGACACCAACCGAGGTGCCTATACCAAAGTTGCCGCCAAAACTACCAAACCCAAGATTGAGGCGCGGGCTCCGGTCAACGGTTTCTGCTGCTTCTGCGATATAGTAGCGAACTAGAAAATCAGTATTTTCAGTTTTGTCTGCTGGGGTATAAAGCCCCGCTTTTAGTTGTCTTTGTAATGAATCTTTTACATTTTCGACGATGAAGGGGGAAATGGCCTGAGCTGCACCGCTAGTATCGGATATAGCATAGCGCTCATAGCTACTAAAGTTAGCTCGGGGGTTGTAGTCAGTGACGACAGCGCTTGTTGTGCTACAGCCACCTAAAAACATCAGTATTGGTAGCGTGAATAAAAGATATAGTCTCATCGTGATCACCTTGTTTTCGTTATAACCAGTGCGGTAGGAAATTTTTTCCAAGTTCCGCACATGTTTTATGGCGTGGGCAGCTTATTAAATGATCGTTCACAAAACCTAGGGCTTGTAGGTAAGCGTAACAAATGGTGCTGCCAAAAAATTTAAATCCAATTTTCTTCATATCTTTGCTAATCAAGTCTGATTGGTAACTTGTAGCGGGGACATCAGCTAAGGTTTTCCAGTTGTTTTGGATAGGTTTGTTATCGAAGTAAGACCACATATAGCGGGCAAAGCTCCCATATTCTTTTTGAATTTCTAAAAAATGCTTTGCATTGGTGATTGTGCTTTTTATTTTGAGGCGGTTGCGAATGATTTCAGGGGTGTTAATAAGCGACGCAATTGAGGCATCATCAAATTTGATGATTTTATGTGGATCAAAATTGGCAAAGGCTTTTCGGTAGCCTTCTCGTTTATTCAAAATAGTCAGCCAGCTCAGTCCAGCTTGGGCTGATTCAAGTACTAAAAACTCAAAAAGGATTTGTTCATCGTCTGAAGGAATACCCCATTCCTCGTCGTGATATTTGACATAGTTTGGTGAGGCGAGACACCAAGGACAGGGTTCATTCATTCTTATCTACGCTCCATATTTTCAATATAGCAGGCTACACGGTTTATCATAGCCATGGCTATGCCATAATAGCTGCAAAGTGACCGATTAATATGGGGAGTTTATGACAATCTTAAAGCTCGTATCGGCGATGGTTTTAGTGAGTTTTTTAGCATCGTGTGCAGAGTCGCCCACCGGGCGTCGTCAAATGTTGTTGTTTTCGGACGGTGAAATGTCGCAAATGGGCGGCACGGCATTTGATGAAATGAAGCAGAAAATGACAATCAATAAAGATGGCCCCACAAACCGTTATGTGAGCTGTATCGCTGATGCGATTACGGGCTCATTATCATCTGAGTGGCGGGGAAGCTGGGAAGTGGTGGTGTTCGAAGAGGACTCAGCCAATGCATTTGCACTGCCAGGTAAGAAAATTGGAGTGCATACAGGTATTTTTCAAGTAGCTAAAAATACTGACCAGCTAGCTACGGTGATAGGCCATGAGGTTGGGCATGTGCTGGCGCATCACAGTGCTGAGCGTATGTCGGTGCAAAGTGTGGCTAGCACAGGAACCCAACTAATCGGCGTGTTGCTCGGAGAGGGGGCAGGTAAGGAAACGGTGATGGGTTTGCTGGGTTTGGGTACCCAGTATGGTGTGGTGTTGCCTTATGGGCGGGCACAAGAGTCTGAGGCAGATTTAGTAGGCTTGGATCTCATGGCTAAATCAGGGTTTAACCCAGAGGCGAGCGTTACGCTGTGGCAAAATATGAGCACATTAAGTGGTGATCAACCCCCAGAATTTATGTCGACTCATCCTTCTCACTCATCGCGTATAAGCGATTTACAAAAGCAGTTGGCAACAGCGCGGCCGATTTACGAGAAAGCTAAAGCTAACGGGATTAGGCCTTCCTGTCAGCTTTAAAGCTGTTGATATAGTGGCAGTGAATTAATAAGAACGAAAGGTTATTGGGAGGCTTCTTCGTCGCAACACGCGCGGTGGTTCATTGACAGCGCGGGTGCTGCACAGTCGGGTTTTCCAATGACCTTGGCGGGCACGCCGGAAACGACTGTATGCGGGGGGACGTCTCGTAAAACCACACTGCCCGCCATGACTTGTGCACCTTCTCCTATATGGATATTGCCTAGCACTTTAGCGCCAGCACTTAGCAGTACGCCATCGGCGACTTTGGGGTGGCGATCGCCTTCCTCCTTGCCAGTACCGCCAAGGGTGACAGATTGCATAATCGATACATTATTGCCAACAACGGCGGTTTCACCGATAACAATTCCAGTGGCATGGTCCATTAAAATACCACGACCCACTTTTGCCGCAGGGTGAATGTCGACACCGAATTCACACGATATACGGTTTTGAAAAAACAGTGCCAGCGAGGTCCTTCCCTGTTGCCATAACCAGTGTGCAATCCGGTATGACTGCAGGGCATGAAAGCCTTTGAAATATAAAAATGGCACCGATAATCTTGAACACGCTGAATCTCGCTCAAAAACAGCGCAAATATCTGCTCGCATAGCCTGGCCAATTTCGGGATCAGCAACTAGTGCTTTTTCAATAACCTCTCTGACTAGCAAGGCGGAGGCAGCGGGGCTATTTAGAATATGGGCTAGGTGGAAGCTTAATGCAGTTTCTAAGCTATCGTGATTAAGAATAGTAGAATGGAGAAAGCTGGCTAGCACGGGTTCGCGCTCAACTTCACAAGCAGTTTCTTTGCGGATGGTGTGCCAAACGGGGTCTTGGCTAATATCGCGATGTGTTGCGGGATTGCTCATTATTCATACTGTTTTGATAAGGGTGGTCATAGTATAACGCTGAGCAAGGGCTTGATAACAGGGGGGAGTAATCGTGTCTTACTGGCTGGTATTCAGTTTGCAGTTGCATTCCCATAATGGTTGGCCAGCAAGATGGTATTTACGTTCAAAAGGAGTGATGGCGCTAACAGGATGAAAGAGGGTTGTTTCGGCTGTATTACCTGAAAGGGTTAAGGCCTTGGCAAACTCGTCAACATATAGTTTCCAGTTGCTGCGTAGTGTTACTTCGCCGCCAAGCGTCAAAAGTGCAGGGAAAACGGCAGAGCCGTGTACCCGATACTGTAGCTGTGCGCTTTTGGGCCAGGGGTTTGGGTACAGCAAAAAATGGTGTTGCAAGATCCACCGTCGCTCAACAGCGAGCCTCCAGAAGTCATCAATATCAGCGCGAACCAATAAATAGTTGTTAATGGTTTTTTCATTATCTAATTGGTGACGATTAAGTCTTGCTGCAGATTTATCTACGCCAATCACCAGTGACTGTGGGAATAGGCGCGCAAGTTGGCGCGTACTTTCACCAGTGCCACAAAAAGAATCCAATATAAGAGCTTGAGGTCGATTAGCTATCCATTTTTCCGCGATGTTGAACGCGTCAATATTGTGTTGTGCATAGGGTTTTAAAAAAGGATGGTGTAGGTGCTTGACCACAATTTTGTTTAAATTGGGGTGAAGGCCTTGTTGATTGCTACTTACTTCCCTAGGGGGCGAGTTGTCACTGCGCTTTTTCATAGTTTGCTATAGGGTATCGATTGCGCTAAATGTCTTGGCTTGCGACACTATATCGTTAAAAAAAGGGTAGCTAATGCGAAAAGACAGAAGACCCTACTGGGTGAAAAAAAATTATTTACGTTTTCGGGCTTGGTACACCCAGCATTTTTTAAAGCCAGCATGTGATTACCTTGGTGATTATCCCACTTTTATGAAGCCATGGTATATCTCTATATCTGGTCCCAATATTGAAATTGGGCGTTGCGCAACGGTCATTGGCGAGCCTGAGAGCCGAGTGAAAATTGGTGTTTGGGGGCTGGATGAAGAAAGCGGTCGTATCAAAATTGGTGATTATGTCTTGATAAGCCCCGGTACACGTATTTCGGCGGCGAATGAAATTGTTATTGGTGACAGCGTTATGATGGCTAACGGCGTTTATATTACCGATAGTGATTGGCATGAGGTATATGATCGTAGCCGCCGAAGCGAAGCTGTTACGCCAGTACATATTGCTGACAATGTTTGGCTGGGTGATCACAGCACTGTCTTAAAGGGTGTCACAATTGGTGAAAACAGCATTGTTGCGGCTTGCGCGGTGGTGACTAAGGATGTCCCAGCTAATGTCGTTGTGGCTGGAAACCCTGCGGTTGTTGTCAAAAAACTTGATTCAGATAAGCCGATGAAAACACGTGCAGATTATTTTAAAAACCCAGAAGAATTGGAAATATTTTTTGATGGTGTCGATAAAATGGTATTGTCAGAAAATAGATTTTTGAATTGGTGTAGAGCTATCATTAAGCCTAATAACTGTGATTAATAAAAAATATTGGTCAATAATTTTTAATGTATAACAGCTTTTAATCTGACTTATTTCTGGGGTGAAATATTTTCTATTTGTATAAATAACAGATAGTTATGTTGTTATTTTTGGTTAATATTGATAGCTAAGTATGGAGTGGTAAGTCATTTGCTTGGTCTTTTTTACTTCCCATTAATATAAAAAGTTACCACTAAATTAAAATATGATGAACATGCTTGTCTTTAAGGGTATCAGGTAAATACCTCTATTTTGAAATTTATAATTGTTACATCCTGAAATAAATAATTTCCCACAAAATATTTTCCGCCGATCATTAATCTCTTCAGCTTATCCTGTAATTGGTATGCGCAAGGATACGGATTAGTTCGGCGTCCCCTCCTCATACTTTTATTTTGTGGATATATCTAGGGTTTATTGGAATTCCTTGACTTCTGGCAATTATGTGGTAATTTTAAAAACTAAACCGATTTAGTAAATCGATTTATGTTTTCGCTTGTTTTTAGAAGTAGGAATGCTGCTCTCTCTTAACAGATATAGAAATGGACATAATAATATGAGCAAAAAACGAAATAATCAGTGTGGATTTATCAAACGCAGCCCGAGTTATCGGCTTAAATTTTTAGCTAGCGCCATTGCCGCGGCTCTTCCCGTTTCATCTTTCGCGCAAGATACCGCCCTTGAGGAAGTGGTTGTTACGGGAATAAGAAGTAGTATGGCCGCAGCGGCAGATATGAAGCAAAGCTCGGATCGTATTGCCGATTCGATTGTTGCCGAAGATATCGGTAAATTACCCGATAATAATATTGCCGAGGCGCTTCAGCGTGTCACAGGTGTGTCAATTAACCGTGATTTTGGTGTTGGTTCTGAAGTGTCGATACGTGGACTTTCTCAGAACCGAGTAGAATTAAACGGTCGATCCACCATGGGTGATGGTCGTAATGGTGTGAATTTCCAAGATTTTCCCGCTAGTTTTCTTTCTGCGGTAGAGGTCATTAAGTCACCAACACCCGATATGGTTGAGGGCGCATTAGGTGGAACCATAAGCTTAAAAACGGCTAAGCCGCTAGACCTTCCAGACCGCTTAATTGCAATTTCCATGGATGCGGAATATGCAGACAAAGCGGAAGAGTGGGCGCCCGTGTTAAGTATTGCGGGTGGCGACAACTGGGATTTAGGCGACGCCGGTAGCTTCGGTTTAATGGGGATGCTTTCGTATCAAGATCGTACTTTGCGACAAGATACCTTTCAAGTAAGCCAGTTTGTTTATGACGGTGCAGAGCTTGGTCTTCCCGATGCGCAAAATACCGCCAGCGGTGATTATGTTGTGCCATCGGAACACAAATTTGAACCATTTATAGAAGAGCGTGAACGCACCGCCTATAACATATCTATGCAATGGGCACCTGCATCAGAAGCTGGCAGTGTTTATCTTGATTTAAATGCGACTGAGCGCACTGGTGGGCAAGAGGCGTATTCCATCTTGCACGCCGCAGAAACGCCGGTGGCGACAGCTGATACTTATGAAGATGCAAACGGCTCATTAAATAATTATCGCATTGAGAATGCGCTTATTATTCCAAAAACGTGGAGTGAGTTTCGTGAAACCGAATCATCGTCCATTGCTTTCGGCGGTGATTGGAATGTGACTGACCAGATTAATGTGTCTGCTGAATACTCAACAGCAGAATCTAGTACTTACCTGCCAAGCTCAGAGTTCAATTGGCGCGCCTTAGACCCTGAGGCGGAGGCCTTGAACCCGTCTGCGTCAAATGAATATCGGCCTAGCGGTACGGTGATCATGGGGGATAATCAAGCCGCCAGCATCATTTATGATGATGGGAACCCTTACCTAATGACAGAAAATCTTGCGCTTAGGGAGTTTAGGCATGAGCGGGAATATATTGATAATGAGGAAGAAGCTTTCCGAGTAGACGTTGAATATTTCAACCCAGGCGGGCTGCTGTGGCTTTCATCACTTAAGGCTGGTTTTCGCACTGCCGACAATGAATATAGTAAAACTGCATTTCAACTTCGACAGGCAAACCTACATAGTGAAGTGACTGACGCGAATGGAGACCCTATTGTTTTCTGGCAAGACGATATCGCAGCAATGTACCCAGGAACAATCATACGTCCTGGCGTATCCGGCGACGCGTTTGAGCATTCGGGCATGGTTGGGCCAAGCCATTTAACTAATTTTTCTGTTTATGATGGTAAATTACTACAGAACGCAGGTGCGTCGTTTGCTTTTGTGCAGCAGCTATTAGAGGGAACCAGTCACGCTACGACCGGATCCTTGGCAGATAATTTGGAGGCGCTAAATAGTGCCTATGCAAATATTACTGAGTCGTCGACTGCGTTTTATATCCAGGCAAATATGGATTTTGACCACGTCAGGTTTGTTTTGGGCGGACGTCTTGTTGAAACAAAGATTACGTCTTCCGCTTATAATCAGGCTGGCGACGCACTTGTTAGTGATTCTAATAAATACCAAGATTTCTTGCCTAGCTTTAATGCAACCATCGATCTTACTGATGATACGTTGATGCGTTTTGCCGCTGCAAAAGTGATGGCGCGCCCCGACTTTGAACAGCTAAGTCCAACGTTTAATTTTAATGGTGATTATATTCTTGCTACGCGAGGTAATCCCGATCTTGATCCATACCGAGCGACACAATTTGATATTGCCTTTGAACACTATTTTGGCAATGGCAATATGGTGTCGGGAACCTTGTTTTATAAGTCAGTCGCATCATTCTTAAAAACTGAAACCTACTGTGCCTACGAGCCCACAGCGTTAGCAATACAAAATACCACGATACCAGGGAATATTTGTATAAGGCCTGATGCTACAGGTGACTCTTCGACGTATATTTTTACTTCTGATCAGGCAGAGTTTGACGCCTATGATGCTGCGGGTCGCCGGGGGATATTAACCTCTACGACAACAAATGGCTCATCAGGAACAATTCAAGGGTTTGAGGTGGGGTATCAACAAAGCTTTGATTTTCTACCGGGGTACTGGTCTGGCTTGGGTATCAATGCCAACTATACCTTATCGCAAAGTGAGGATCCGGATGGTGTACCTTTGGCCGATATTTCTGAAAATTCTTATAATCTGCAAATGTATTGGGAATACGGTGGTGTTGGTATCCGTTTAGCCTATACCTACCGAGATAGTTTTCTTGATGAAAACAATGAAAAGCGGGTAGAGCGAGTTGGTGAGTTGGTTGCTTATAATAATCCAGACGTTGATGACCCAACGGTGGGGAATGATTATCGTGATGAGTTACAGCAATGGGACTTGTCGGGTAATTGGGATGTAAATGAAACCTTCAGTGTGGTTGCTAACATTTCTAATCTCACCGGTGAGCCCACTGTGAACCGCAGCGCGACAGGTGCACTATGGGAAGTGCAAGAGTCTGATCGTCGATTCGTCATGGGTGTGCGCGCTAAGTTTTAAACAAGTAAGTAGCACTTTTAATACTTGTCTTGCAGTGAAATGAGCCTTAAGGCTCATTTCACATTATTTGTAAGGTGTTGAGCGCAGCAGTTAATATGAGCTTGATATAGGCATTGAGAATAAGATGTTACGGGATAAGTTGCATGATACTTGTTGTTTGTGGTGTTTCTGGAACAGGTAAGAGCACCATTGGCAGATTATTGGCCAAGGCTTTCTCGCTACCTTTTTATGATGCAGACGACTTTCATTCGACGGCGAATATACAGAAAATGGGCCGTGGTATTTCCTTGACGGATGAGGATCGCAAGCCATGGTTAGATTTTCTAGCCGACAATATTGCATTGTGGGAGGGTAAGAGCGGAGCTGTGCTTGCCTGTTCGGCGTTAAAAGAAACGTATCGGGTAATTTTGAGTTCAAAATGTTCCACCGATATCGACTGGGTTTATCTGGTAGGAAGTGAGACGATACTGCTTGACCGTTTGGCGTCTAGGCAGGGGCATTTTTTTAATCCATTGCTTCTTGGTTCTCAATTGGCAGCACTTGAGCTACCAGAAGATAGCTGTTGCTTTGATGTGACACCGCCACCCAGTGAGATAGTAAACAGTATTGTCGCGGCATTAAAACATAAATGATTATGGCTGTTGATTTTGCTTATTAAGTTCAGTGCCGGCTTGGAATAGCTTGGCGTGAACTTATTAACAGGCTTGGAAAATGATTAGTAATATAATTTTAAATGAATAATTAGGCAGAGAGTATGAAATTTATAGTGACTATCTATCGGTTAAAAATAGCATTTATAGCGGCATTATTTCTCAATGGCTGTGGCGAGCAGGTCGGCATACGCCCAAGCGAGAAGGCTTTAGTTCCAGCAGATAAATTTGATTTAAGTAGCTGGAAAATTACGATCCCAACGGATAGTAATAATGACGGTAAGGTTGACGAAATTTCTGTGAGTGAAATTCAAACTTACCAACATCCAGATTTCTTTTATCTTAATGCTGACGGGAATATGGTGTTTGCTGCGCCAAATAAGGCGTTCACCACACCCAATTCAACGAATACCCGTAGTGAGCTGCACCATGTCATTGCGAGTACGGCGGATCAAGAAAAAGGCATTGCGCATAATTTTGCACTTAAAAGCCATAAGCGTGCCGATGAGTTTTCCCAGATAGGCGGTAATTTGCAAGCCACAGTAATGGTCAATCACGTTGCGAAACGAGCGACATACCCAGAAAAAAATCCTGCATTTTCAGTGGTTGTGGGGCAGATACATGGTGCGAAAGACCAAGCGCTTGTCGCGGAAGGCGAGGGTTATGGCTGGGGTAATGAGCCATTGAAAATTTACTATAAAAAATGGCCAGATCATAAATTCGGTTCCGTGTTTTGGAATTACGAACGGAACTTGGAAAAAGACAACCCCGCCAGACAAGATATAAGTTATCTCGTTTGGGGAAAGTCTTGGGATGATGCAGAAGACCCTGGTGAGGCCGGAATTGCACTAGATGAAGCGTTCAGTTATGAAGTGAATGTTAATGGCAATATCATGGATTTAACCTTCACCACTGAGCGTCACGGCACCGTGAAATACCAAATAAACTTGGCCGATAATGTAGACGCCTACGGTAATGTTGATGAGCTTGATCACCCCAATGGCTATAGTGGTGATGCCCACTTTTTTAAAGCGGGTGCCTATAATCAGTGCAGCATTAAAGACGCTCCGGGCATGTGGTATCCAAAATGTTTAGGGACCGGAGATTGGGCGACAGATAAGGCTAATGGCGATTATGCACAAGTAACTTTTTTGCGCTTGCTTACTGGGCCAGCTAAAAGTCTGGAGCTATAACGGCGCAGGGCATCGCCATAACGTGCAGAGTTTAAATGCTATTTTAAGCTCTGCTTTGAAATGAAACTTTATGTGTCTTTTAAAGGCAGGGCGATATCAAAAGTAATTCGATTGCTGTTTGCCGTGTTAGGCAACCCTGTGGCATGAATCGCGAATGGTCAGTGTGCATGGCATAACCAGTCTTTTAGGAGGTGTGCTTTTGTCTTGAATTAGGCCAAGCAAGGATTTTGCTGCCTCCATGCCAATCTTATAAGGATCTTCTTTGATGACGGTGATTGGCGTTTTGAAAAATTCGACCATCGGTATGTCTTCAAAACTAATCAGTGAAATATCTTCGCCAATTTTTAAATTGGTTTGATTTAACCGTTTGAGCAAGTCTGAAGTTATGGCTAAGTGCTGAGTGAAATACGCAGTTGGTGGATTCTTATGTTCAAGTAGGCTAAGGGGTGAGCTTAAAAAGCCATCTCCGCGATGCCAATATTGTATAAGTTCCTGGTCTAAAGCGATGCCGTGTTTCGCGAGTGCTTCGCAATAACCAAGATAGCGATCTCGCCTTGACTTAACGTGTTCGAAATCTTGGGTCACAAAGCAAATTCGGCGATGACCAAGTTGGATTAAATATTCGCTTGCATCAAAAGCGGCTTTTTTATAATCCGACAATATGATGTTCTTTTCAGAGCCATCGTGTTCTAGCTGAAACTGGACAATTGGTAAGCCTTGTTTAACAAAGTTGTTGATTAGATCAGTGTTGGTGCCTGATGGTGAAATAATGATTCCGTCGACATTAATCTGCCTTAGATTGTTTAAAGCCTGAGCTTCTTTGTCGGGATCAAAATCGGTGTTATAGATCAGCACGTTATAGTCACTACTTTTGCAGTAGTCATCCACGCCGCGTATTGTTCGGCTGGTATAAAAGCCGGTGACGTCACGAGCAATGATGCCAATGGTTTTGGTGATATTGGTTTTTAAACTGCGCGCGATGGAGTTGGGGACGTAATTCAATTCCGCAATCGCTTGTTGTATGCGCTCTTTTGTATCCTTCGACATATAGTCGAAACGACCACTTAAATATTGCGACACCGTGCTCTTGGACACGCCAGCTTGGGCGGCCACATCAACCAATCTTACCTTTGTCATTAAGTGTGTTCTGCGTTGAATTGTTGATTTCCTAAATCTGTTGACATACTGCCTTACTATGGTAAGTTAAGCAACTAAACCGATTTAGTAAATCGATTTATGTTTTGCGGATTCGGAGTCTCGCTAGGTGATTATTAATAATATAGAAGTGTTTGTATGTTGCCCCGGAAGAAACTTTGTCACGGTCAAAGTGACTACCTCTGAGGGGGTTTATGGTGTGGGTGATGCCACTGTAAATGGTCGTGAACAGGCTGTAGTGGCGCTCTTGGAAGAGCATGTTATTCCCTGCTTAATAGGCCGGAATGCACATGATATAGAAGATATTTGGCAATATTTATATCGCGGTGTTTACTGGCGCAAAGGCCCTATTAATATGGCCGCGACCGCAGCGATTGATATGGCGCTGTGGGACATCAAAGGTAAGGTTGCCGGTCTGCCCGTTTACCAGCTGCTCGGCGGCAAAAGTCGTAAAGGGGTTGGCTTATATGCCCATGCCAATGGCGAAGATATTGAACAGACCTTAGATAATGCCCAGAAACATGCTGCGGCGGGATTCAAGGCCATCAGATTGCAATCTGCCGTTCCCGGTCTTGATGTAACTTACGGCGTGCTAGGGGACAAAAAAGATTATTTTGAAATGCAGGGCAATAGACCATTGCCGCCTGAAGAGACTTGGTCGACGCAAAAATATTTCAATATGATTGTCGAATTATTTGATCGCGCTAGGAGCCGGCTCGGTAATGAAATACAGCTGGTACACGATGTTCACAGCCGACTCACACCTATTGAATCAGCCCGTCTCGGAAAGCTGCTTGAACCTTATAATCTGATGTTTTTAGAAGATGCCTCCATGGCGGAAAATCAGGATAACTATAAGCTAATCAGGCAGCACACCACGACGCCTCTCGCTATTGGCGAAACGTATAACACGATATGGGATTGCAAAGACCTGATTCAGAACCAGCTCATTGACTACATTCGAGTCGCGGCGACACATGCTGGGGGGATAACAGCCTTGCGCAGAATTACCGATTTTGCGGCTATGTTCAACGTAAAGCTGGCGCCTCACGGTGCACCAGATTTGTCGCCTATTTGTTTTGCTGCGCATATGCATTTGAATACTTGGGCGCCGAATTTTGGTGTTCAAGAGTTTGTTGGTTTTGGCGACCAAGATCTTCCTCAAATTTTTCCACACAACACGGAAATCGTTGACGGTATGGCCTATATCAGTGACGCGCCTGGTTTAGGTGTAGAGTTTGACGAAGAGGCCGCAAAAGCCTTTCCTTACAAGCGTTCTTACCTTCCCATTAGCCGTTTAGAAGACGGCACAATGTGGAATTGGTAGTCAGTGCTTCACCGGATTAAATAATAAATTAACAGGAGGGACTAATGGACACGAAGTTAAAAGTACTTATTCATGGAACGGGATTTGCCGGCCAAGGACACGCTGATGCCTTCCGCAGTGCGGGCGCTGAGGTGGTTGGCATTGTGGGCAGAACCCCCAGTGTGCTGGCAGAAGTTGCTGCCAAAATGGAAATCCCATATTCAAGTACAGATTGGCAGGCGGCACTGCAAACCTGTAAGCCCGATATTGTCTCTATTGCTACGCCGGGCGGCGCCCACTACGAACCGATAAAGCAGGCGATTGAGTTTGGCTGCCATGTATTCAGCGATAAGCCTCTCACCGCTAGTGGCGAGACCTCGGCAGAACTGTATCAATTAGCTAAACAGAAGGGCGTTAAGACAGCCTTCGCAGCCAGCTTCCGTTACATGGCGCATATCCTTCATGCCAAGCAATTGGTGGCGAGTGGTGCCATTGGCGAGCCCGTCGAGGTCGAATGTATATCGCATTTTAATTTAGAGCGTGACATTCCCTTTGGCTGGTCCCATCGCAAAGAAGATGGTGGTGGTCGTCTAAATAATAATTTCACTCACATGATCTCGATTGTTACCTCAGTGATTGGTGAAAAAATTCTCGCGATAGCCGGCGATGTTCGTGACGATTTGGGAAAGGCGCCGATTGTCGAAGGCGTGCATAACTTTAAAACGCGCAGGGATTTTATTCCCAAAGATCTCAATGACCCTGCATTAGAGTGGGGCGAGAGCAATGTTGAGTGGTCGTATACGGTACTGGCGAAGTTAGAAAGTCCATTTGCGAGCAAGCCGGTGTCAGCCCTGTTTAAGCATGGCGGACTAACGCCGAAATTTGATGAAAATCATATTGTGTTTTATGGCACTAAAGGCGCGATTTTTATTAAAGGCCACTACGGTATGGGGCCTTTGTATTTTTGGGATAAAAATGAAACTTGGCAGGAGCTGCCGATTCCTCAAGAGATCGCTGAGGATTTGCCAAATATTACTGGTGACACTGAGCGAAACTGGCATTTTCTTGCAAGGGAATTTGTAAAAGATATTCGGGGAGAGGCATTTACGCCGTACCCGTCCTTCAAGGAAGGCAGTCAGTATCAGCAACTCATTGACCTAATCAGAAATAATAATAACTGGACAGATGTTAGTCATCTGCAATAGCCATCGGCAATAGGTAGGTAAGTTCATGTTTTACGATTATCTTGTAATCGCAGTCTACTTTGTCATGATTCTTTCTGTGGGTGCCATTTTTGCGAGAATGGCTGAAAAATCCACAAGTGATTATTTCCGCGGTGGCGGGCGAATGCTGTGGTGGATGGTTGGCGCCACAGCTTTCATGGCGCAATTTTCAGCCGTTACCTTCACCGGTGCTGCCGGTAAGGCATTTGCGGATGGCTTTGCCATTTCGCTTGTCTATATTGCCAATACTTTTGCCTACTTTGTCGGTTGGGCATTTTTTGCTCATCGCTTTAGACAAATGCGAGTGGATACACCAACAGAGGCGGTAAGGCGACGTTTTGGTCATGGTAATGAACTGTTCTTTTCTTGGGCCTTAATTATTTTCTCCTTTCTTAATGCCGGTGTCTGGCTCAATGCCTTAGGGGTTTTTTCAAGTGCCGTATTTGGTGCGGATATTAGCGTAACTATTGTAGTGATAGGCCTGACGGTTGTGTTTGTATCGGTATTGTCGGGTGCCTGGGGGGTTGTTGCCTCTGACTTTGTGCAAACCTTGGTGGTTGCCGTTATCTCAGTGGCGTGTGCCATCGTGGCTTTGGTGAAAGTGGGCGGCCCCGTTGAGATGGTCAGTAATTTTCCCGGCGGCTTTCTCGTTGGGCCAAATATGAATCACACGATGATTCTTGTTGGAACGTTCCTGTTTTTTATCCCAAAGCAAATCATAACGATTATGAATCTTCATGATTCTTTTCGTTTTCTCACTGCAAAAGATTCAGAAAATGCCCGCAAAGCGTCCTTACTTGCAATGACCTTAATGGGCGTTGGCACTATTATTTGGTTTATCCCGCCGTGGGCGGCTGCCACATTGTACCCAGATGCGGCGGCAGGCTATTCAGAACTTGGCAGCAAGGCCGCCGATGCGGTCTACCTCGAGTTTACTCGCCTTGCAATGCCGGCGGGTACGGTAGGCTTGTTGATGGCGGCGCTTTTTGCTGCGTCGATGTCGTCAATGGACTCTGCACTGAATAAAAACGCTGGTATTTTTATTCGGAGTATTTATCAGCCATTTTTAGCAAGACGGAATAGAAAAAAGGATGATAAAAAGCTACTGCGGATTAGCCAGTTGATTAGCTTTCTCAGCGGCTTATTAGTGATCGCGGCAGCTTTGTTTTTTGCGTCCCTTAAAGAGCTTAGTTTGTTCGAACTGATGATGTCAGTGTCGACCATGGTGCAAGTTCCCTTATTGGTGCCCTTGTTGTTTGGCATTTTTGTGAAGAAAACGCCAGCGTGGGCATCTTGGGCGACGGTGGCCGTTGGCTTCTTTGTGTCATGGTTGGTGATGAATGTTTTTACCGCTGATGTGTTTGCGAGCATGGTGGGGATTGAGTCCCTAACAGATCGCGAAACGGTCGATATGAATATCATCTTAACGATTGGTGGTCATTTGTTTATCACGGCGGGCTTCTTCTGTGCGACGACACTTTTCTATAACGAAGCGACAGACATAAATAAGGTGGAAACCGAGCGATTTTTCGAGGACTTGAAAACACCTTACATTGCCGATGACCAGCAAGACGAAGCCGATAGTCAGCAGCGCCACAAACTTGGCTTAATGGTGATGACGATGGGGGCGGCGATAATGTTAATGAGCTTGATTCCAAACCCATTGTGGGGGCGGTTTATGTTTTTAATATGTGCGTCCATTATTCTCGCAATTGGCTTTATGCTAAAGAAAAGTGCTACGCAAGTAGCTGTAAATAGTTAGTTGATGATTGCGATGGTTTAGCGATTAGAGGCCGCTGGCAGCATTTTTCATCTTAGTGGATGACTACGCCTTTTCTGTAAGAAGATATAACGTCTATTTTTACGGGCGAGCTTGCAGAAAGGGATGTCGATAGGGAGTTTGTTGTTGTGAATTCCATGGTGAGTATGCGGAGTAATCTGGCTGTGGCGTGGCCATTGGCATTCAATGCCTTGCTAGTCCAGTCGATGCTAATGATAGATACTTTGTTGGTCGCACCGCTTGGTGAATTATCTGTCGCGGCAATGGGTATTGCATCTACGGTTGTGGCGTTTGTACTGGGTATTAAAATAGCGATTGGCAATGGTATACAGCTGCTTATCGGTCGAGCACATGGTAGAAAAAAACAAGATGAGCTAGCCGTAGTCTATTGGGTCGGTTTATTTGTCAATGTGACTAGTGCCTTGGTGTTCTTCTTTGTTCTTAGTGTTTTTGGTAGCAATCTTGTTGCCATCATTACAAATGATGCAGAGCTTGCAGAAGTGGTAGAGCGTTATATCGCGATCAGTAAATACGTGATTTTGATTACGGCTTACACCCAAGTTTGTACCGCATTTTATAATGGTCGAGGCAGTTCAACGGTGCCCCTTAAGGGCTTTTTAATTGAGCTGCCGTTCAATGTATTGTTAAGTTATATTTTGATAAACGGGTTTTGGGAATTTCGAGCCTTAGGTGTGGAGGGGGCCGCGTGGGGAAGTGTGGCAGCCGTTTTGTTGCGGGCGATATTCTTATATTTTTCATTGAGGGCAGAGAAGGGTGTCGACCTTTGCTATCCACGAGGTCAACCATTTTTAGCAGAAGTACAACGCCAATCTGCTGAAATTTTTCCTATTGCCGCAAACTTCTTTGTTATATCAGTCGGCGTGACGGTATACCAACTATTGTATGCACAACTTGATCTCATCGAATTTGTGGCCATAACTTTATTATTTCCATGGCTACGGGCGGGCACACAATTTACTAATGCTTGGGCACAGGCAGCCGCAATTAGTCTTAGTCAAGCAATGGGCGGGCGATTTAAGCAAGATCTAAATGTGTTTGTTAAAGATAGTGTGAAAATTGGGATGGTCTTGTCGATGATTATCGCAGGGCTGTTTCTTTTGCTCAGTCAATGTTTACCCTTTATCTATTCGGATGTCGATGCTGACACCCATAGGGCTTTGGCGACCATTGCACCACTGTATATAGCATTGCCTGTTTTGCGTGCCTACAACACGGTTTCTGGAAATATTTTACGGGCCTTAGGCGAGAGTTCACGGGTATTGAAAATTCATTTTATTACCCAGTGGTTGGTGTCTCTTCCGCTTTGTGCGCTGTTAATTTTGTATTTTGATGTTTCCATTTTCTGGGCATTCGCAATGATTCCGCTGGAAGAGTTGTTTAAAACAATTCCATTTTACAAATATAAAAGACTGAGTATGAGCCGAGTTGCGTTTGGCTAGTCCGTGGTGGATTGTGCTACAGCGTGTTGATTAAATTATTAGAAGAGTCTCTGACCATGATTAAAATCATAAAATTAATAATATTTACATTTTTTGTAGTGTATTTTGCGTCTTCCTGTGCGATGACGACAACACCGGCACCTGTGCGCTTAAGCCACGGTGTCGACGAATCTTCTGGCGGTTTGCCCAGCTATATAGTGCGCATTGCCAATGCCACATTCTATCTTGAAAAAACCGGTGGCGGGCTTTCGAGTATGGTCGACAAGGACGGTATAGACTGGATTGGTTTTCATAAGGAGCCGGGATCCGGTTGGAAAGGCGAGTATCGGGGCTTTCCCAATGCCATTCATAAGCAGGATGGCAGTTACTTTCATGCCATGAATGCGGGAACCGATCCTGCTAGGTCAGAGCTTACCGTGGAGGAGTCCGATCACGTTCAAATCATATTCACTTCTGCCAACGGCAAGTGGCAAGGGCAGTGGGATTTTTATGCTGACCGCTGTGATTTCACAATGACGGCTGTTAGTCCGGGGTATAAATATTGGGTGCAGTATGAAGGCGTGCCCGGCGGCGAAATGGATAAAGATGACTTTTGGTACGCTTCTGCCGACAATAAATCTCATCTTATTGATGAGCCCTTTAAAGGTGATCTACCTGCGCCGGAATGGTATGCCTTTGGTGATGTTAAATCACCAAGAATGCTTTATATACTGCACCACGAGGATGACGAATATCCAGATGATTACCTAAGCCGTCCCTATATGACGGTACTGGGTTTTGGTCGTAGCGTTAAAGCGAAACACCTTACTAGTCCGCAGACCTTTTCTATTGGCTTTGTCGAGTCAACAGAGCATCAACAGGTCGAGCACACTTTGAAGGGTATTCTAGACGGCCTTGCCGCACCGACATCAGGTAGGTAGCACTGGTAACTATATACAGATGGTAAGTAGATTAAGCGGGTGGTCTGTTGCGGATTTTCGAATAGAAAATGAAGGAATCATAGTGAGCATGTTAGGCGTGGAGTGTGTTTAATGAGAACTGCTATTAAGGTAATTAGTATCTCCGTACTTTGGCTTGTGGTTCTTAATGTGAAAGCGGGTGATTGGGTTTTAATTGATGATTTTGAAGCCTCTGAAAAATTTGCAAACTGGTCTTTGGCTGACCCAGATAATCAAACTAGGCCCAGAGTTGAAAGGCCTCAGGTCACTGAAATACGTGTAGAGCATTCGAGCGAAAATCATTATTTAATTAAAAAGCCAGCGGCTGAAGGTGTGGTTGGCAATCGTAAAGCGCTGAGCTCCCTCGCCTTGCCCTTGCCAGTTAAGGTAGGTGAGACATATACCTTTTATACTCGAATCAATGTTGAGTATTTCCCTAATAATCATTCCTTTGGTTTAAGCAATAAAACCACAGCAGAGATTGTTGAGCTTAACTACAATGCCTTTGAACCTATGATTCGGATTACTGATAAAGCCGAATCAGATGGCACAATAAATTCCGGTGCGCTCATGGTGTCCAAAGGGTTTAAACAATACGCTCCGATTGTGGACCCCACTGCGGATAAAAACGCCGATCGTATGCAAACTGATACTTGGTATGAGCTTTGGTATGTGGTGAATAATGCGCCGGCGGATGAGGGCGGACAACGTTTTGATTTATATATCCGTGGAGGTGAATTTGCTCAGCAGCAGAAGGTGTTTAGCAGTGGTGACTTTCGAATGGCTCGAGAAGAACCGCTAATCTCCTTTATGGCTATTTGTAATACAGGCCCTGTAGATGAGCCCTATGGCAATGGTGGCGTTCGTTACGACGATATTTATATGACAGTAGGTCTTGTTTTACATGCCCCGATTGATAATGCGCAGTAACCCTTAACCATTTAGCGGTTCCCTGTCGTGTGCAATTTTACGCATAGGGAAAATGTGTAAGTTCCTAAATTTTTGTTAAATACTCTACATTATTCCCTTGTGTTACATTGACGCCGAATAAAAATAAATTGGAGGAGATGTTATGAGTATTGCGTTTTGGTGCGTGTTTGTTGCTGGTTTAATGCCGGGTTTGACCGCATTAATTGCCAAAGTGGGTAAATCTGAAAATGGTCGTTTTGATAATAATCATCCTCGAGAGTGGCTGGCGCAGCTAGATGGTCGTGGAGCCCGTGTGGTTGCGGCAATGCAAAATGGCTTTGAAGGCTTTCCATTATTTGCAGCCGCGGTGATTATTGCGCAGTTTGGCGGCGCTGATCAGGCGAATGTTAATCTGCTGGCGATGGCGTATATTGGTGTTCGCGTGGTATTTACCATCTGTTATATTCAAAATTGGGCAACCTTGCGTAGCTTAGTTTGGGCGGCGGGTATTGGTGTGATATTAACCCTGTTATGCATTACCCCAACAGTGGGTGCCTAGTCGTATATATGCCTGTAGATGTTGGTTTGCAGGCATTATTCGTGACTAGCTGTTAAATCTGGTGAGCTGCTGAAATCGATTATCGCTGGTTGGCCTTCTGAGCCGACGACCACGTGTTTTCCATCTGCTGTAAATGCCCCCGCTTCTGCTTGGCGCATGCGATTCGGTGTGCGGGAAAAAGGTGTTCTATTTAGTGCCTCTAGCCAACTCTGGCCTGGCTTGCGGGTGAATAAATAAGTGTGGCGCAAGGTGACTATCATCGCTAGGTCACCTTTAGGACTAAAGGCCATTGCTGTTGGAGAGTGTCCACTAATGCCTCCTTGGCGCTGTTCTTTGTGCTTTTCAATGCTTGGGATACTTCGAATGTCGCCCACAAAGTTGAGTGGAATCGGTTTGCCCTCGATGGCATCAAGGGAGAAGCGATAAAGGCGAGGGTGTGTGTCTCGTTTACTAAGAATGTAAACAAATCGTTCTGCGCTATCGACAGCTAATGCTTCTGCGTCGTGGGGGCCATCTTCGTAGATTAGCGAATAGTGCCGCTCACTCTTGGTGTGGAGTATGGACTTGCTAATATCATTGGGTTCTTTGAGTAAATATACGTCTATGAAGGGTCGCAGGGCCATATTGTCGCCGATATCACCGACGAGCAAATAACTGCCGTTTTGGTCTTTAAAGCTAGTTATATCTTCCCAGTCAAATGCGCTGCTGCCGTCTACCCTTAGTTCTGTTACGAGGTCTCCTTTGTCATTCAGTGCAAATAGGCGGCTTCTGTCGCCACTGTCATTGTGTGCCCAATAGATATTTTGATGAGTGTTGCTGGCAGCTATGCCGCTCATTTCGGTTAGCGCATCATTGTCTACTTTAATGCGTTGAGTGGATTTGCCAACGGCTTCTTCGGCGTGAATTGACGACGCAAAATGAAATGTCAGGAATAAAATCAACAGAAACTGACCGATGGAGCTTATAGGGCCGGGCATGCATATCCTTTGGGCTGCGCTTATCTAGCGAATAATGAGTGTTTGGCTGATGAGGGTTGCTGGTATTTGGATGTAGTGATGGCTTCATTCGTTCCCGCAAAAAGAACAAAACATGATTTTAATTTACTAAGCTAAAGTCATGCCAATGGTAGGTGATGTGCGAAGATTGAACTAGTGCTGTTGTGTGAAAGTTTGATTGTGATGGTTGCAAGGGTGGTTGAGGCTTTGGTATTAACAACGTGAAGGTTTTAAGTCAGAATCCTGAGTATGGCTACTGTAAATAACTGCTCTTGCAGCGGCTGCATGACAGCGCTGCAAGAGTGGGTGAGAGGTTTTATTTACTCCCTCAGGATTCCTCGTTATGACAAGGTTATATTGTTGCCGCTAAACGAGTACCTTGATCGATTGCACGCTTGGCATCTAGTTCAGTAGCTAAATGTGCTCCGCCAATGAGATGCACCGAGCTAGTAAGGCCTTCGCTGAGTTCTGTGAGAGACTCCTGACCAGCGCAGACAATGATATTGTCTACGTCTAGGATACGCTCTTCATTACCGAGTCGAATATGTAAGCCGGCATCATCAATTTTCAGATATTCGCAACCGGGCAGCATATTAACGCCTTTTTGCTGCAGCCCAGCACGGTGAATCCAACCGGTTGTTTTGCCCAGCCCGCTGCCAACTTTAGATGTTTTGCGCTGTAGTAAAAATACTTCGCGTGGTGACTCAGATACATCGGCTTGTACTCCCTCAATACCGCCGCGTGCCTGCATAGTCATGTCTACACCCCATTCGCGCATAAAGGTCGAGATATTGGTGCTAGCGTCGCTGGTATGAGTGAGGAACTCGGCAACATCGAAGCCGATACCACCGGCGCCAATAATAGCGACTTTTTTACCAACCGCTTTGCGATCTCTGATGACATCTAGGTAGCTTAAAACTTTAGGGTGCTCAATGCCTTCGATGGGAGGGGTGCGGGGTTTTATACCCGTAGCCAGAACTACTTCGTCATAGTTACCGCTATTCAACGTAGACTGATCTACGGTTGCGCCGAGCTTGGTATTAACACCCGTGAGGGCAATGCGGCGCTCAAAGTAGCGAATGGTCTCGTTAAACTCTTCTTTTCCTGGGATTTGCTTGGCAATGTTGAACTGACCGCCAATGCTGGGTGCTGCGTCAAATAAGGTGACGCTGTGGCCACGTTCGGCTGCCGTTGTTGCAAAGGCTAAACCAGCGGGGCCGGCACCAACCACGGCAATATTTTTACGGTTATCACTTGCCGAAATGGTGATCTCAGTTTCATGACAGGCGCGGGGGTTAACTAAGCAGCTGGTTAATTTACCACTGAAAATGTGATCCAAGCAGGCTTGGTTGCAGCCAATACAGGTATTGATTTCATCGCTGCGACCCGCTGCGGCTTTAGCGATAAAGTCGGCGTCAGCAAGAAATGGCCGCGCCATTGATATCATGTCAGCATCACCACGAGCCAATACATCTTCAGCCACTTCGGGTGTATTAATGCGGTTAGAGGTAATAACAGGAACGCTAAGTTCGGTGCGGAATTTAGCTGTTACCCAGGTAAATGCGGCGCGCGGAACCTTGGTCGCAATGGTTGGAATTCGCGCTTCGTGCCAGCCAATACCGGTGTTAATTAAGGTTGCTCCCGCTTTTTCTACGGCTTTTCCTAGAGTTAATATCTCGTCGTAGCTGCTGCCACCTTCGACAAGGTCAAGCATTGATAGGCGATAAATAATAATGAAATTTTCGCCGGTAGCTTCGCGTACTCGGCGGACAATTTCCACGGGTAAACGCATGCGGTTTTCGTAATCGCCACCCCATTCATCGTCACGATGATTGGTGCGCTTGGCTAAAAACTGATTAATGAAATAGCCTTCTGAGCCCATAATTTCTACGCCATCGTAGCCGGCTTTCTTAGCCAGTACCGCAGTTCGAACAAAGTCTTGAATCTGTTCTTCAACTTGATCGAGGCTGGCGGCTTCGGGAGTGAAGGCGTTGATGGGGGCTCTGATTGCTGATGGTGCAATGGGGTTTTCGTTAAACGCGTAGCGTCCGGTATGCAGAATTTGCATACAGATTTTACCATCGGCTTTGTGAACGGCGTCGGTAACAATACGGTGGCCTACGCAATCTTCTTCGGTGCGTAGCATTTTGGTGTGCTCGTGTGTTGCCGCGCGAATATTGGGGCCGAAACCGCCAGTAACAATAAGCGCTACGCCGCCACGCGCACGTTCAGCAAAAAACGCAGCCATGCGCTCAAAGCCATTCTCTGCTTCTTCAAGGCCGGTGTGCATCGAACCCATTAGAACGCGGTTTTTAAGCACGGTAAACCCGAGATCTAAGGGCTTTAACATATTGGGGTACTGGCTCATGGTATTACTCTCCGGGGTATTACTTGCGCTTTTAAGGCGGCGTTTATCGTGGGTTGGATCAATTTGAATAGCAAACTAGACGGTGTCAAGTTTGTTGAGATTACCTCTCAATATAGACACTGTCAAGATACCTTGGTAGATTGGCGCAATGAAAAATGACTCAAAACCTCTTCCTGCCTCCGCTCTAGTGAGTGACAAGCCCTATCATCACGGTGATTTGCGGCGTCAGATTTTGGATGAAGCGGCTCGACTGTTAAAAAGTGAGGGGGAAAGCGGCCTCTCAATGCGCAAGTTGGCGCAAAACCTCGGCGTGTCTCGCACTGCGCCATATCACCACTTCACAGATAAACAGGCTTTATTGTGCGGTGTCGCTGAAGAGGGCTTTCGTCGATTGAGAGAGGTCATTGGGACGCAGCCCCGCCTTGCCAGTGCAGCAATAAGTGAAGAGGCCGTGCGGGACTTTGTTAGGCGTTATGTGCAGTTTTCGATTGATAATGCCGAATATTATGAGTTGATGTTTGGCGCCCGCCTTTGGAAGTCGCAACAGCTCACTGAGTCGCTAAAAGTGGAGGCTTACGATGCTTTTAAGACCTACCTTGAGCAAATTCGTCACTGGCAGCAGGAGATTCAAAATGCCGAACTCGACCCTCTGCGTTTTGCCCAAGTGAGCTGGTCAACATTGCACGGTATGAGTCGCCTGCTCATTGATGGTATCTATCTCGATATTACCGCCATCAATGTTATGACCGATACCGCCGCAAAAATGTTTTGGCAGCAACTGTATCAACCTGAATAGCGGCAGATTACCCTTGGCTTTTCGTGATTAGCTTTTTCTAGTTATTCCGACCTAATACTTGCCAATTTCCTAGACATGACAGACACTCTCGAGCGGTTAAATTATATCGCAGACTGCCGTTTGGCAGCTGCCAATTAGGAGAGCCCGTGTCTGCCATTATTAGTGTTCAGCAATTGAGCAAAATATACGACTCCGGATTTCAAGCACTTGATAACATCTCTTTGGAAATAAAGCGTGGTGAAATATTTGCGCTGCTAGGCCCTAACGGGGCCGGTAAAACCACGATGATTAGTATTATTTGCGGGATAGTGAATCCCAGCTCAGGAGTTATTACTGCGGATGGTCACGATATTATTCGTGATTACCGTGCGGCAAGAACTAAAATTGGTTTGGTGCCACAAGAATTATGTACCGATGGTTTTGAGAGTGTTCTCACCACGGTAAACTTTAGTCGGGGTTTGTTTGGCTGTCCGCCCAACAAGGCGTATATAGAGCAAATACTGCGACAACTCTCGCTGTGGGATAAGCGCAACGCCCGGATCATGGAATTGTCCGGAGGAATGAAGCGTCGAGTGATGATTGCCAAGGCCTTGTCGCACGAGCCTGAAATCTTGTTTCTTGATGAGCCTACGGCGGGTGTTGATGTTGAATTGCGTCGCGATATGTGGGAAATGGTAAGAGGCCTCCGCGCCCGAGGGGTGACCATTATTTTAACCACCCACTACATTGAAGAAGCCGAGGAAATGGCGGATCGGATAGGTGTGATATCGCGTGGCAAATTAATCCTTGTGGAAGAAAAAAATGTATTAATGGACAAGCTTGGGCAAAAGCAATTACGACTGCAATTGAAAAAGTCCCTGCAAGAATTGCCTACCGAATTACAGGATTACCCGCTGTCCTTAGCCGCCGATGGACTAGAGTTAATTTATCATTTTGATACTAAAGGTGATCAAACCGGAATTGCTGATTTATTTAGGCGGCTTGATGAGCACGGCATAGATTACAAAGATATCCAGTCGAAACAGCGCTCCTTAGAGGAAATTTTTGTGAGTTTAGTGAGTGATACTGCTACCGTGGAAGTGGGGGCTGTAGAATGAATTTTCATGCTGTAAAAGCGATTTATCAATTTGAGCTGCAGCGTACTTGGCGAACTATTATGCAAAGTATCGCGTCGCCGGTTATCTCTACGTCGCTGTATTTTGTGGTGTTTGGCTCTGCAATTGGTTCGCGGATGGTGGAAATCGACGGTGTAAGCTATGCCGCATTTATTATTCCAGGCTTGGTGATGTTGGCGTTGCTGACAGAGAGTATCTCTAATGCCTCGTTTGGTATTTATTTTCCCAAGTATAACGGCACTATCTATGAGATTTTATCGGCACCAATCTCAATGAGAGAGATATTGCTGGGCTATGTTGGGGCGGCAACAACGAAGTCGGTGATTGTGGGTAGTATTATCTTAATTACCGCGAACCTGTTTGTGGATTACCACATTGCACATCCGTTTTGGATGGTGACCTTTCTGGTGCTTACCGCGGCAACCTTTAGTTTGTTCGGTTTTATTATCGGCATTTGGGCCGACGGTTTTGAAAAGCTGCAAGTGGTGCCCATGTTGATTGTTACGCCGTTAACCTTTTTGGGTGGTAGTTTTTATTCTATAAGCATGCTGCCACCGTTGTGGCAGTCCATCACCCTAGCTAATCCGGTGGTTTATTTAATCAGCGCATTTCGCTGGAGTTTCTACGGCGTGGCTGACGTCAATATTGGTGTCAGCGTGGTGATGATTTTAGTGTTCATGGGGCTGTGTTTGATAACCGTTGCTTGGATGTTTCGGACCGGATATCGTTTGAAAAATTGATGCGTATACCGGCTACAATATCCGCTATCTTTTTTGATTTAGATGGCACGCTCGTGGATTCGGGGCTGAATTTTAAGGATTTACGGCAGCAATTGGGCTGGCCAGAAAACGTGGATTTATTGGCGTATCTAGCTAAGTTGCCATGTCCCCAAGAGCGAGCTAAAGCGCAGCAAATAATCCATGAGTTTGAAATGGTCGGCGCTGCCAGTGCGACGTGGATGCCGGGCGCAAAAACACTGCTTGATGACTTGTTCAACGCGGGCTTGGCAACAGGGATTGTGACGAGAAACACCCGTGCGGCTTTTGATGTGTGTTGCCATCGTCTAGCTATACCGCCGATAGAGGTGATTACTCGTGAAGACGCTCCCGCCAAGCCCGACCCTACTGGCTTACTTGATTTAGCCGCGAGACTATCGGTAGCGCCCGAAAATGCGATGTATGTTGGGGATTATATTTACGATCTAGAGGCCGCTAAAGCTTCTGGTATGTATCGTTGTTTATATGATCCTAGCGGGGAGTCAGTGTTTGCGGCACAGGCCGATATATGTATTCGTCATTTCGACGAACTCGCCAATCATGTGGCTGATATCGTAAACACACGTTAATCAATCTGCTTCTGTTCTAGGGGACTACTGGTATTGTTACTAGCTGTATATGGATTGAATATTGTTGCGTGGAAATTCAGAGTTGTGATTTTACGTTTAGCCGTCACCGTTGTACTCTCGGTAGCAATAAAACGGGGTTTTTCAGAGTCGTGTCGTGGCGGGCATGGGGTAGTTAGAGTGTGAAGCAATGTATTTAATCGAACCGACAGGTTGGCTGGCCGGCGCTAAACGGTGCCCGTCGCCCAATTATAATCAGCGGCCTAGTGGCGATGATATTAGCTTGCTGCTTATCCACAATATTAGTCTGCCAGCCGCAGAGTTTGGTGGACCGTATGTTCATCAGTTGTTTACCAACTGTATAGACTGTGATGCACATGCAAGTTTTCAAGATTTACGAGGTTTAACCGTTTCTGCGCATTTGTTTATTAATCGCAAAGGCATTATCCATCAATTTGTGTCGTTTAATGATCGAGCGTGGCATGCTGGGGTGTCGCAATTTGAGGGGCGCGATAACTGTAATGATTACAGTATTGGTATTGAGCTTGAGGGCGCAGATGATATTAACTATACCGATGCCCAGTACCGTGAGCTCATTACTGTAACAAAAAGCTTGCAGAGTTATTATCCGGCTATTACCACAAACCGTATAGTGGGTCACAGTGATGTGGCACCTGGGCGAAAAACTGATCCAGGTATAGCTTTTGATTGGCGTTATTATAAAACTGCATTGGGGTAAATCATGGAATTTTTTGCCATTTTAATTGCGTGGGCGGCAGTGCAATTTTGGGGTAGCGGCGGGGTTATCCAAGAAGATGCTTGGTTCCTGCGTTATCGAGATATGACGGCGAAAATTAGCAATAGCACTCTGCGTTTGCTTGTGCTGGTAGCGCTGCCGATGATCGGTGTTTTTATCGTGCTTTGGCTGTTGGCGCCCATCTTATTTGGTTTGCCGGTATTTCTGCTCAGTGTGGCCATTTTGTTATATTGTTTGGGGCGTGGTGATTTTCAAGTTCGTCTCAAACTTTACCTAAACAGCTGGCAGCGAACGGATTTAGAAGGTGCTTACCAGCATGGTCGAGGCTTTAGTGCAGAACTCTGTGAAGTGGGTGCCGAGAATGCCCTTGAACTTCATAACAGTGTTCGCAAAGCGGTGTTCTACCAAGGTTTTGAGCGCTGGTTTGCCGTGGTGTTTTGGTTTGTGCTTGCAGGGCCAGCGGCGGCCTTGGCATATCGTTTACTGTTTTTATTGGCGAATGATGATCAACTTAAACAGGACGATCGGAATCGTGCTGCCACCGCGTTATTTTATTTGGAATGGTTGCCGGTTCGTATTTTGGGTTTTGCTTTTGCCATTGTCGGGAATTTTGATACCTGTATAAAAACGTGGCGAGAGAGTGTGAGTAGCGAGCTACCGTCTGCTGATCTTTTGGATAAAATCGGTATGACCGCACTGCCTGAATTTGTGCCAGAGGGGCAGGTAGATGGCGAACAATTTGTACGCTTGGCTTCGGAGGAGTTGTTGGCGGTTCAGCATTTACTGTCACGCAGTTTGCTGGTGTGGGTCTGTGCAGTGGCGATAGTGCAGTTGGTCTAGCTATCGCTTTTGCGCTAGTCATAAATTGTATGGCTAGCGCGATGTCTTAAGTAGCCGCCCCGTTCTTATTATAAGTGACAAAAGGGGGGCGTTTTTATCGTTTGTCTGCTTGCTGCCATAATACCTCTTGACCGCCATTACGGCGCGCTAATAGCCTTGCCATTACAAATAAAAAGTCTGATAGGCGATTTAAATACTGGCGACCGGTGGTGTTTACTTCGTCAGTTTTACTGAGCGCGACAAGACAGCGTTCGGCGCGGCGACATATAGCTCTAGCCATATGGCAGAGTGCAGCAGGTTTGCTACCACCAGGAAGGATAAAGTTTTTAAGCGGCGGAAGATCTTCGTTTAAGCAGTCTAATTTACTTTCAAGCTCACTAATGCGACTTGCGCTTATCATGGTATAACCAGGTACCGCGAGCTCGCCGCCAAGATCGAATAAATCGTGTTGAATTTGGGCTAGCAGTGCAGCATAGGCGTCATCGCTAGGTAGCTCGGCCAGCAGCAAGCCGATGGCAGAGTTGAGTTCATCGACAGTGCCAATGCTTTCCATTCGGTGATGATCTTTCTCAATACGAGAGCCATCACCGAGTCCGGTGGTGCCATCATCGCCAGTGCGAGTATAAATCTTCGATAATCGATGTCCCATATTTCCCTCTGTTGCAGCCGGTCTTGTAGAATGTGGGGTTTACTATACGTTAGAAGCCTTCTTGGTGGCAGCATCGATAATAATGTAGAGGAGCGTCACAGTGCTTGAATTGTATCTTGGTGGTGCACGATCGGGTAAAAGTCAGTTAGCTGAGCAGCGGATTTGCATGGCTCCAGACAATATTCAGCGTGTGTATATTGCTACTGCCACCGCAGGGGATGAAGAAATGGCGGCGCGTATTGCTCACCATCAACATCTGCGGCAAGGCAAGGGTTGGCGTACCGTAGAGGCACCTGAGGAGCTAACTGCGGCGATTAGAGCGAATGCAGCAGTGGACAGTGCAATCTTGGTTGACTGTTTAACCTTATGGTTAAGTAATTGGCTGATGAAAGATGATTTATCAAACTGGCATGATGTTCGCGACGAGTTTTATCAGGTGTTGCAGCAGGCAGAGGGTCATATTGTGTTGGTGACCAACGAGGTGGGGCAGGGAATTGTGCCTCTGGGGTCATTAAGTCGGCAATTTGTTGACGAATCGGGGCGCTTGCATCAGGACCTCGCGGCAATGGCAGATCGAGTCGTGTTGGTAACGGCGGGTTTAGAGCAAGTTTTGAAAGGATAAAATATGTCACATTGGTATGAGGAGTCAGCACCAGAAGCTGACGAGGAGTTTCGCGCCTCTGCGCAGGCGCGGCAAGCAAGTTTAACCAAACCGCTGGGGGCGTTGGGGCGGCTAGAAGATGTTGCAATTCAATTGTCAGCAGTGCAACGAACCCTAGAGCCTCACTTAGATAAGGCTTTAATTGCGGTGTTCGCTGGGGATCATGGAGTGACAACCGAAGGTGTGTCGGCTTATCCACAATCGGTGACATCCGAAATGGTGCGTAATTTCGCTAGCGGCGGCGCAGCGATAAGTGTCCTAGCTAAAGCGATGGACGCTGAGTTTAAAGTGATCAATGTGGGCACGGTGTACGCACTTGAAGATTTACCCAATGTTATTGATATGCGAGTGGGTGCTGGTACCCAGAATATGTGCGTCACCGAAGCCATGACCATGGAGCAATGTGAAGAGGCCATGATTGTCGGGCGGGATATTATCGACCAAGCCGGTGACATTGATGTGTTTATTGGCGGCGAAATGGGCATTGGCAATAGTACTTCTGCTGCTGCCTTGGCGGTAGCGCATACTCGGTTGTCAGCAATGGCGATGGTGGGACGTGGTACAGGAATTACAGACCAGATGCTGGCAAAAAAATCGGCGGTGGTAACTCGTGCAATGTCTCGGCATTTACCCCATATGAAAAACGGCATGGAAGTGTTGCGCCGCATTGGTGGCTATGAAATTAATGCCCTTGCCGGTGCCTATATCCGTGCAGCTCAAAAAGGCATAGCGGTGGTGGTTGATGGCTATATATGTACCGCAGCGGCCATGTCGGCGGTAAGAATTAACCCCTCGATTAGACCATGGTTGTTCTTTTCTCATTGCTCGGCAGAACCCGGCCACAGCCGTCTGTTAAATAAAATGGAAGCTGAACCATTGTTGCAGTTGGATATGCGCTTGGGTGAGGGAAGCGGAGCGGCGTTGGCCTTGCCCATTATGCAGGCGGCCTGCCGTTTGCAAAAAGAAATGGCGAGTTTTGAGCAAGCTGGTGTGAGCCGTGGCAATAGTTAAAATAGGAATGCTGTCATGGCTAAAGTAAGCAAAACACAGATAGATTTACTTCGGCATGGGGCATGCGAGGGTGGCGAGATTTTTCGTGGCAGCACCGACGTTGCCCTCAGCGAACTTGGTTGGCAGCAAATGCACGATAAAGTCGCGACCATGGGCCCTAATTGGGATCATATTGTGAGCTCCCCGCTACAGCGCTGCCAACGCTTTGCGGAGACACTTGCCAGTGAACAGAAAACGCCAGTAACCGTATGTAACGACCTACGTGAAATGCACTTTGGTGACTGGGAGGGCTTGCCTCACGATGTGGCGCGTCAGCAATACCCTCAAGAATGGTCAGATTTTTGGGAGTCGCCAGCTGAGGCTAGTCCGCCAAACGGCGAGGCAATGCCTGACTTTTGCCGGCGAGTAACCACAGAGCTAGATCGTATTGCAGAGCAGTATCGCGGCCAGTCTGCGCTGCTCGTTGTCCATGGTGCGGTTATTCGCGTCATGATATGTCATTGGTTGGGAATGCCAATGGGGGCAATGACAAGACTGTCTGTGCCGTATGCGGGCTTAACCCGGTTCACGGTGTACCATCAAGAGGGTAAGACACCCTGGGTTCAGTTGGGTAGCCACTATTAGTTAGTTGCTAGTAAGTTATGTGCTGGTAAATGATTAATCACTGGCAGCTGGGCTGCCCGCTGCATGGAACGTTTCTGGTGGAGAGATGGCTCGGCTCCCTGTGATAAACCATTTGCCGTCGCGGCGCTCAAATTGATATTCCGCGTGATGTACTTGGCTCTCTCCGGCAGAAAAAGTACCAAAGCTACTTTTATATTGCAGATAGGCAATATTATAAGGTTCCAATCTCCGCAAACTGACAACGGTCTCGAAATCTTCAGGAAAGCGAAGGCGGATGTCAGCCGTTGCCGTACCCGTATCGCCATTGTCTGTTAACGCCTTTATGGTGATGTCATCAACGTTAAAAATTGCCGGACTCGACATGCCTTCAAGATTGTCACGCAACAAGTTTTTCACTAGGTAGTCTGTGAAAGGTATCGGTTTATTACTGCAAGCGACTAAAAAGAGGAGCGAGGCAAATATTAAGCGTTTTTTCATGAGTTGAGCAGGGCTCCATAACGAGTGTGTGGCAGCGTTAGTGCTGAAATCTGTTTGTAACACGGCAAGGTTATCATTCTGTTACTTTTTGATGACAGCACGAGCGAGTTTTCCGTGAAGCGACGACATTTTCTCCGCGCCATGACCACCGCGTCTATAGCGGTGCCTATATTGACAGCCTGTGGCGGTAGCAGCAATTCTAATTCGCCTTCTTCTTCCCCTGGATCATCTGGTTCTGATATCGATGTTTCCTTTCTGCATGGCGTTGCCAGTGGTGACCCACTAGATGATCGCGTTATTTTGTGGACGCGGGTGACACCAGCCGAGGATGTGAGCACCGCCATTGACGTATTGTGTGAAGTGGCTGAAGACCCTGAATTTGACAGTATTGTGTTATCGGAAATATTTTCTACCAGTGCTGAGCGAGATTATACCGTCAAGTTTGATGCTGCCGGTTTGCTGTCAGAGCAGCACTACTGGTATCGCTTTTCGGTAGGTGAGCAACAATCCCCTGTCGGTCGTGCCTTAACGTTACCGATGCCGGGGCAATATGCAGAACGGCTGCGTTATGCCGTGTGTTCATGCAGTAGCTACCCTCATGGCTTTTTCTCAGTTTACCGAATGATTGCTAATCGCACTGACCTTGATTTCGTGCTGCATCTAGGTGATTACATTTATGAGTACGGCGACGGCGAATATGGCGACAATGCTCAGCGTTTACTAGACCCCTCTCATGAAATTGTGGCACTTGATGATTATCGTCGCCGCTATTCGCTTTATCGCAAAGATGTCGACTTGCAGGCTGCCCACCAAATTCATCCGTTTATAACTGTTTGGGACGATCACGAAACCGCTGATAATTCCTATAAAGATGGTGCCGGAAACCATAATGAAGGCGAGGGTGATTGGTTAGAGCGCAAGGCATATGGCATTCAAGCGTATTTTGAATGGATGCCAATTCGCCCACCTACAGAGAGTGAAGATAGTATTTATCGCGCTTTTCGCTATGGTGATTTAGCCGACTTTATGATGCTGGATACGCGCCTTGAAGGCCGTGTTAAGCAGTTGGATAACCCCGTTGATCCTGCGCGAAGTGATGCCAGAGACCTACTTGGCCAAACCCAAAAAGAGTGGTTTAAAAATAAACTGGCCACTGCCCAAGGGCAGTGGAAGTTTGTTGGTCAACAAGTCATGTTTGCTCAATTGCAGTTATTAGAAATACAGCGTTTGTTACCGGGCGTGCCAACTAATGACTTTAGCCCGCTTGTCGCGATTAATATGGATCAATGGGATGGTTACCCGGTAGAGCGGGAAGAAATTCTCGATTTTGTTGAGGAAAATGCTATCAATAACCTCGTTGTTCTCACTGGAGATATTCATACTAGTTGGGCAAACGAGATTTATAAAAGCAGCGCTGTATTAACCAGCGGCATATTTGATGAACCGCTTGGTGTTGAGTTTGTGACCCCCAGTGTTACCTCGCCAGGATTTCCAGATGGTGCGGCGGAATTAGTGTCGGCGGTGCTGCCTGTGGTGAACCCGCACATGAAATACACTGATCTAAAAAATCACGGCTTTGTGCTTATGGATGTAACGCATCAGCGTGCTCAAGCTGAGTTTTATTATGCGGAAAACATCGATTCAGCGGATCAGTCTGGGGTGGAATCAAGCAAGGTGAAGACCTTGTCGGTTAATAGTGGCAGCAGCAGGCTCGTCGAAGATACACCGCTTTCTTATCCTAAAGTGTGAATGGACTTGCGGAAATGACCGTTGTGCTGATGAGCTAGTCATAAAGCATAAAGACCTTGAGAGATTTCCATGAAAAATTTAGCTAATTTATTGCTGGTTGCCATTTTGATTGCGTTGGCGGCATGTGGCGGTTCCTCCTCCAATGGCGGCTCGGGGACTGATGACGACGTTGTCGAAACGCCCATAGATGACACGCCCAATGATGAGGTGAGCGAGCCACAAGTAAGAATGATCTTATTGGGTGACAGCGGTAGCGGTAGTGCTGGGGCCTATGCCGTAGGTGAAGCGGTTGCACGAGTTTGCGCTGCCAAAGGATGTGATTTGGTATTGGGGCTGGGTGATAATATTTATGAGTCCGGCGTTAGCTCAGAATTAGACCCGCAATTTGAAGAGAAATTTGAGCTACCTTTCGCACCTATCGACCTACCCTTTTATATGGTGCTGGGTAATCACGATAATAGCGGTTTTTTTGGTGGTGACGGAGCCAATAATTCAAACGGTGATTATCAAGTCGATTACCACTACCGTGATGCTTTACACCCAGAGCAACCTAGACAAACAAGCCGTTGGCATATGCCCGCTCGCTATTATCGTTTAACCCAAGGCGGAGACGCGTCAGCGCCTTTTGTTGAATTATTTGGTGTGGATTCAAATCAGATTGCGGGTGGTTTTCCCGATAGTGATGAAAACTATTCGTACAATAATTATGGTTTAGTGCAGGCGCAGTGGTTGAAAGAGGCCATGGCAGACAGCAAGGCACAGTGGAAGATTGTGTTTACCCACCATCCCTATCTTTCTAATGGCAGTCATGGCAACGCAGGTAACTATGATGGCATCCCAGGATTTATTGCGCCGGTGTTAGCGGGCAGCCGTTACAAGGCATTTTTAGAAGAAACAATTTGCGATAAAGCCGATTATCTATTTGCCGGCCATGACCACGATTTACAGTGGTTACTGCCTGTAGCTTCCTGCGGCAAAACCGGTTTTATTTTGTCGGGCGCAGCAAGTAAAACCCGTAGTTTGGTGAATCGTGATGACAATGCGGTGTACTACGAAAAAGGCGATAGTTATGGCTTTGTTTGGGTTGAGATTGTTGGCGATAAACTAGTTGGCGAAGTATATGTAGTCGATCCTGATGATGCCGCACTTGGCTTGGGATCGCTCACCGAGCCTCAGCCAGCATTTAGTCGTGAGGAAACTCAGCAGGCAGCCGTTGGATTGCCAGATTCAGATGGTTTTACCAACCCTTTAGAGGGCGATGAATCTGATTTTGATATCAATGGTCAGACGGGTAATCTAGATCCTGTTCAATCGCAATTTTCCGATGGATTTGCGACCTTGGCGGGGGCAATACCCGAGGAAAACCTTGCTGGTGTGATTTCCGCTGTCGGTGAGTCTGGTAATGCTCTGCTGGAAGTCGTGGATTCATTACTAACGGGATTGCAGGGCGCCGCAACTGAACAGAACCCAGAGCTGGCACTGGCCGGTGGAGAGCGTGCGACTCAGGCTTTGTTATACGCTTTGCAGAGTTTGCAAAGCGCGATACCTGAGGCCGGTGAAGAAGGTTTACCTGCCCCATTTGATCAGCTTGCTGCGGCACTGGAGCAATTTACTGGTGAAACGGGGAGCGGGGATGACACTGGAGAAATGGACCTCACCAGTTTGACGGATCCGCTCAATAATTTGGCGACAAATATTCAGGGTATTGTTGATAGTATTGAAGAAGAAGGTGGCAGCATCCCAGTTGCAGGCGGTGCGCTGATCTTGTTGTCTGAGCTCCTGACCGATGTCACTCGGGTGGTGGCAGCAGTAGGTAATGTTGATACCAGTGAAGTGGGTCAGGTTGTGGTGTCTACCACGGATGATTTGCTGAGTAATTTATTACTGAATGTTATTCCTATAGAGCAGTTCGCGCCTGCCGAGGTAAGCGGTGCCATTGGCCTAGGTCCTGACTTTATTAGTTCAGTGCTGCTTGCCGTGGTGCGAGAGGTGACGTATGACTTGGATACCTACGTTTTGCCTCCGTTATTACAAGGTTTGAGCATTTTACCGCTGTCTGCTTTAGATAGTTTGTTTGAAGGCTTGGCAGGTATAGGCAGCTAATTTAGTTCGAGCCGCTTAGCTTGTTAGTGCTAAGCCGGTGTCACTGTTCTTTAGATTAGCGCAATCCGGTCAGGTTCTGGCCGGAGAGTAAGGAGACAAGATTGGTGAATAGCACGACGCTATTTTCTTTACTTTGACCCTTTTGCGCGGCATCTATTTTGCTCGCGAGCTGCAAGAGTTTTGCTAGTTGGCTGCTTTTTAAACGCCGCAGAGTATTTTTATATAACGCTTTGCGTTTGTCCCACACACGGGCGCTATCTAGCACGCGATCGATGCTACCGCCTTGCTCTAACTGCTGCGCGCACTGGTAAAGAGTGCGAATTTCCCGTGTTACGGCGCCCAACATAGCAATGTCTTCGCCACCTTCTGCCAACAAGCTATTAAGCATTTGTAAGGCATTTCCGGTTTTACCGGCGAGCGCGCTATCAATCAATTTAAAGACGTCGTAGCGTGCGCTGCTGGCAACGGCATTGGCAACAATATCGGCGCTAACCGTCTGTTCGCCCACCAGTATTTTGAGCTTCGAGATTTCCTGGTCAGCGGCGAGTAAATTACCTTCTACTCGGTCGGCAAGCAGTTGCACTGCGTCATTGTCGGCATTCAAGCCAATCATACGCATCCGTTGCATAATCCAGTTGTTTAGGTGCTGACGATCTACTGGCCAGACCTGTATTACAGCGCCGGCGCTGTCTAGGGCTTTCACCCATTTACTATTCATGCTCCGGCTGTCTAACTTTGCACAGCTCACTAAGAGAATATTGCTGCCATCGGCGTGCTGTAAGTATTCCTGAAGAGCCGCCGAACTTTTTTGATCCATTTTGCCGCTGCCTAAGCGCAGTTCAATGAGCTTGCGGTCGCCAAACAAAGACATAGATTGGCCGGCATCGAGAAGCTGCGCCCAATCAAAGCTGCGGTCTACATTGAGGACCTCACGCTCACTAATTCCCTGTTCACGAGATTGACGGCGAATGGCGTCACAGCATTCTTGGCTTATCAGAAGTTCATCACCTGTGACCAAGTACGCTGGCAGTAATTGTTTGCTGAGGTTAGCGCTGAGCTGCTCTGACCGTATTCGCATTAGTGTGGTTCTTGCAGTTGATGCGACCAGAGTTCTACTTGGCGAGCGAGACGAATACTAAGCTGTTCACGCATTTCTGCACGAACAATAATGGCCTCGGTTTCTTCGCCAATGGGGTTGTCTGGGTCATTCACTGTCAGGCGGCGCTGTTGCAAAGTATGTGGGCCACGCAAGGTGCTGCCGTCGGGTTTTCGCAACTCAATACTGGCAGATTCAAACAGGGCGTATTCAGCGTCGCGGGCCTCGTTGTCCAAGGATACGCTGCGTTTGTCCTCGTCTAACAGTTTTACTACAACGATCAGTTTAGCGTTTTTGCGTGATTTACTTAGCGCAACATCGTTGATAGCAAACTGGCGCTTTAGCGACAGACTCAACTCTTGGGTGGCGCGATCATTGACCACGTATATTGGCTGTAAACTGGCGTCGATACTGCTATCGCCGCGCAGCGTAAAACCACAACCCACTATCATAAGGCTGATTGAGAGGATTATTGCTTTATGAATCCGCTTAATTAGCAACGATGTTCACCAGTTTTTTAGGAACTAAAATTTCCTTGCGAATCGTTAAATCGGCAAGGAAGCGCTGTACATTTTCTTGCTCTCTCGCCATCTTTTTAATACTTTCGCCATCGGCGTCGGCGGCGACTTCAATTGTCGCTCGTAGTTTACCATTGACTTGTACCGCCATTTCAATGGAATTACGCACAAGTGCAGCGTCGTCAACGGCGGGCCAGGGGGCGTCAATAATCGCTTCGTCGTGACCAAGGTTAATCCAGAGTTGATGGCTGATGTGGGGCACAATGGGAGCCAGCAAGCGTATGGCAGCTTCAATGGCTTCACGTTCTACGGCGAGACATTGTTCGCTTTGATGCTGGAAGCGTGAAATGTCATTCACTAATTCCATTACCGCAGCGATGGCGGTGTTAAATGTTAGCCGGCGACCAAAATCATCACTCACTTTAGCAATGGTTTCGTGGGTTTTGCGCCGTAAATCTTGCTGCGGGCCCGTTAAGCTATCAGCTGTTAATTCGGGGGCAATGCCGGCTTCAAGATGGGTCGCTGCCAGTTTCCAAAGGCGTTTAAGGAAACGATGTGAGCCTTCAACAGCGCTGTCAGACCATTCCAAGCTTTGTTCTGGTGGTGCGGCAAACATAATGAAAAGGCGAACGGTATCAGCACCGTATTGCTCAATAAGTGATTGAGGGTCGACGGTATTGCCCTTGGACTTGGACATTTTACTGCCGTCTTTTAACACCATGCCTTGGCAAAGGAGTTGTTTGAACGGCTCATCAGAATTAACCAGGCCTTCGTCGCGCATTAATTTATGGAAAAACCGCGCGTATAGTAGATGGAGAATCGCGTGCTCTATGCCGCCAATGTATTGGTCTACTGGTAGCCAGTAATTGGCGCGCTCGGGGTCGAGCATGCCATCTTCAAAGTCTGGGCAAGTAAAGCGAGCGTAGTACCAGCTTGATTCCATGAAGGTGTCAAAGGTGTCTGTTTCACGTTCAACGGCAACGCCGTCTAGCTCATCTTTTTTCCACTCTAGGTCGGCTTTGATGGGGGATTGCACGCCGTCCATCTCAACATCTTCAGGTAACAGTATTGGGAGTTTGTGCGCGGGAACGGCAATTTCACCACCATCAGGCAGGTTGAAAATGGGAATGGGTGCGCCCCAGTAACGCTGGCGGGAAACCCCCCAGTCGCGAAGACGGTAGTTGGTGGTGACTTGGCCTTTACCTAATGCCACTAATGCATCAGAAATGGCTTTAAAGGCGGCATCAAATGCTAAGCCATCAAAGGTCCCTGAGTTGACCAAGACGCCTTTTTCGGTAAATGCGCACTCATCAAGGTTGATGGCTTCGTCATTTTGTGGGGCAACCACTTGGTTGATGTCCAAGTCATATTTCTTGGCGAACTCGTAGTCGCGCTGGTCATGGGCAGGTACGGCCATGACGGCGCCGGTGCCGTAGTCCATTAAGACATAGTTGGCGACCCAAACTTGTACGGCGTCACCAGTAATAGGGTGGCGAGCCTCAAGGCCGGTGAACATGCCTTTTTTGTCCATGGTGGCCATGTCGGCTTCAGCGACGGAGCTGTTACGACACTCTTCAATAAAGTTTGCCAGTGCCGGGTTGTCTTTTGCCAGCGCTAAACTAATGGGGTGTTCTGCTGCCAAGCTCACGTAAGTCACACCCATTAAGGTGTCGGGGCGGGTTGTGTAAACCTCAAAATTATCTACGCCGGCGATGGGGCTGTCCAAATCGAACTGCATTTGTACGCCCTGTGAGCGACCAACCCAGTTGCGTTGCATGGTTTTAACTTGCTCAGGCCAGCCATCGAGCTGGTCTAAGTCATTAATTAACTGCTCGGCGTAGTCTGTGATTTTAATAAACCACTGGGGAATTTCTTTGCGCTGAACTGGCGTGTCACAGCGCCAGCATCCGCCGTCAATAACTTGCTCATTGGCTAATACGGTTTCGTCGTGTGGGCACCAGTTCACGGCAGAGGTTTTTTTATAGACCATGCCTTTTTCGTATAGGCGGGTAAAAAACCACTGCTCCCAGCGATAGTAATCAGATTTGCAGGTGGCGAACTCACGCTGCCAGTCGTAGGCAAAACCAAGTTGCTTTAACTGGTCGCGCATATAGTCAATATTTTCTACGGTCCATTTTGCCGGTGCCGTTTTGTTTTTTATTGCGGCATTTTCCGCGGGTAGACCAAAGGCATCCCAACCCATAGGCTGCAGTACATTTTTGCCCAGCATACGCTGGTAGCGTGAGATCACGTCGGCAATGCTGTAATTGCGGACATGGCCCATATGGAGTTTGCCGCTGGGGTAGGGAAACATCGCCAAACAATAGTATTTTTCGCGGCTTGGGTCTTCTACAGCGGCGAAGCTATTTTGATCCTGCCAAAATTGTTGGGCGCAGGTTTCGATGTCGCGGGGAGTGTATTGTTGGTCCATTGGCGGTGTCAGGTCTCTGTACAGCGGGCGAAAAAGTTAAGGGCGGTTATTCTAACAGCTAAGGCGCAGATCACACTATTTGGATTGCTGCATTTTTGCTTGGGTTGTGATTAGTGGCGGTATTGGGCCAGATTACCCTGATTTTATACGCCGGCCTGAGCGAGTTAGGCCGGCGGTAATGGCCAGCATCGCACACAGGGCAATAATGGGCGTTGAGCCAAAGCGGGTGAAGGGGGTGCTGCCATTGCGAGCGTGTACCTCGCCCTGCATCGTTGTGGCTATAAATGAGGGGATTCGGGTGCGAATATTACCGTGGTGATCAACAATGGCAGTGATGCCGGTGCCGGTGACACGTATTAATTCCCTACCGTTCTCTAGGGCGCGCATTTGCGCCATTTGCATGTGTTGGTCGGGGCCAATTGAGTTGCCAAACCACGCGTCGTTGCTAATGGTAAATAGTACGTCGCTATTGCGAGCACTGCGGGCGATAAGATCAGGGTAGGCGATTTCATAGCAGATGGAAGGGGCTAGCTGCCAGCCCTTTACGTGCAAGTGATTTTGATTCGGACCGCCACGGCTAAAGCTGGACATGGGAAGGTCAAAGAAATTTATGAGGCCGCGAATATATTGCCCCAGTGGCACGTATTCGCCAAAGGGAACGAGGCGTTGCTTGTGGTAGATACCGTCACCGCCACTGATAACCATGACCGAGTTGAACATATCGTCGTCGGTGCGGGTGGGCACCCCTGTAATCAGTGCGCTATTGTTGGCTTCTGCGCGCTCAGCAATATAGTCAAAATAAGACAGTGCGTTGTGGTAAAGAGCGGGAATAGCCGCTTCTGGCCATATAACAAGGTCGGAGGTCGGCCATAAAGTTTCTGATGCGTGGTCATACTTTTCTAAGGTTGCCCAGTATTGGGTGTAGGCCCATTTTTTATCTTGAGATATATTGGCCTGCACAGCGCCAATTTTTAGTGGCGCGCGGTCGTCAGCGCTAGTCCATTCTTGCTTTTGTAGCGAGTAACCTAGACCGAATAAAATAATGCAGCCGCCTAATGTTGTAATGCCGTGGCGTTTTTTGGTGGCCGGCGAGACGATGCATTGGGCGACAGCGGCACCGCTAAGCGCAACCCAGAAACTGATGCCATAAACGCCGGTGACCGGTGACCAGCCAGCCATAGCCGTGTGTAGGTGGCCGTAGCCAAGATACAACCAGGGAAACCCTGTGAATAGCCAGCCGCGTAGCCATTCGGTCAACACCCATAAAGCGGCAAAACCTAAGGTCTTTCCAGCAATACCAGCGCGAATCCAGCGAATATAGGCGTAAGCAAACAGTGCGGGGATAAGGCCAAGGCCAATGCAGAAAATAGCCGTCATTGGCACGGCGAGTAGGGTCGAGGTACCGCCAAAATCGTGTATGGCAATATAAACCCAAGAAACGCCTGTAGCGAAACTAGCGCTACCAAAACACCAACCGAGTAAAAAACCTTGCTTTGTTGTGCTGTTGTTTAGCGTTGCCGATAGCGCGGCCATGGCGATAATAGCGCTCCACCACCAATTAAATGGCGCCAGCGATAGTGTGAGGCTGGCGCCGGCAATGGCTACAAATACGTAAGGGCTGATTTTCACGGGCGATGTTCCGGCCATTCATGTTTTTTACGGATGGCTAGTGTAGCGATGGCGTTAGCTGGGGGCTAGCGCATTTCTATGAATTAGCGTTGCTGGGCCTCATTACTTTCCGTGGTCGGGCTTGAGAGCGCAGAGCGGGGCGCGTCTATATCAACACAGTCAGCGGTGCTGGCAATCATGTACTCGGGTTTGGGTGTTTTTTCGGGGAAGCGGTTGGTGAGCGGTTCTGGGCTACCGTTGTTATCGATGAGGTAAACGTGCTCTCGCGTTAGTGCGCGGGCTTCTTTTACTCCGCAGGAATGGGCAATAACACCCACTTCATGCATCAGATTTAAGGCGTAGTTTTTCACGCGGGTGGCTTTGTCTTCTGGTACTAGCCCGCGTTGTAGCTCGGGGTTGTGAGTGGTAATACCGGTGGGGCAGGTATTTTTATTGCATTGCAGGGCTTGAATGCAACCCAGTGCGAACATAAAGCCACGGGCACTGACAATAAAGTCGGCGCCTACGCACAGGGCCCACGCGGCCTCGGCGGGGTTTATCATTTTTCCTGAGGCAATGACCTTAATGCGTTTACGCAGATTGTATTCGTTGAGTTTGTCTACCACGAGTGGCAGGCTGCGGCGAATAGGCAGGCCAACGTAATCCATTAAACTCTGTGGCGCGGCGCCGGTGCCACCGTCGGCGCTATCAATAGTAATAAAATCAGGTGCGTATTTGAGACCTCGGCGATGGATGGTTTCACCTAATTCATCTAACCATTCCGAAAAGCCAATGACCGCTTTAAAGCCAACGGGTTTGCCGGTGATATCGCGGACCCTAACTATCATGTCTAAAAGTTGGTCGATATCGTGGATGTCAGGATGACCATTGGGGCTAATGGAGTCTTTGCCAATATCAATACCGCGAATCTTGGCCACTTCCTCGGTGACTTTGCCGCCGGGTAAAATACCGCCCTTGCCGGGTTTGGCACCTTGGCTAAGTTTAATTTCAATCATTCGCACTTGCGGGTGAGCTGCGATGGCTTTAAGTTTTTCGTCACTGAGATTTCCGTCAGCGTCGCGGACACCGTATTTTGCGGTACCAATTTGAAAAACAATGTCGCAACCCGCTTCTAAGTGGTAGGGCGATAGGCCTCCCTCCCCAGTATTGAGCCAAATACCTGCCTCTTTGGCGCCGGCGCTTAAGGCACGAATCGCCGGTTTGGATATGGCGCCAAAACTCATGCCTGAAATATTGAAAATAGCTGAACTAGTGTAAGGGTGTGTTGCAAAGTCTTGGCCAATGGTAACCGCGTGGGTGGGGGCGGCATCTTGGCTTAGGGTTGGGAAGAGGCAGTTCATAAAAAGAACTTCATTGGCTTGCGTTAAGGGTCGGGTCGAGCCAAAGGCAATGGTGGTGTCAATGTTTTTTGCAGCGCGGTAAACCCATGAGCGCTGCGAACGGTTAAAGGGAAGTTCTTCGCGGTCCATTGCAAAAAAATACTGACGGAAAAATTCCCCTAAATGCTCAAAAATATAGCGAAAGCGGCCGATAACGGGGTAGTTGCGGCGTATGGCGTGCTGGGTTTGGGTAATGTCGCTTATGTAAATATAGACTAAATAAATAGCGCCTAACCCCAGTGCAAGTAAGAATAATAATGCGCTGTATTCAATAAAGGTACTGGCAATATTGTTCAGGGTGTCTAGGGTTTGCTGTTCTGGCATACAGGCCTCTACGCTGGTAAGAAATAAGCGATACGTAAAGCCATTGTAGACCTTAATGACGAGGTAAGTTCAAGGGGCTAGTTATTTCAGCCCCTTAAATTTCTGTGATGGTTTGCTTTAAGCGTCTAGCTGACGCATACGTAATAGATGGATTTGCCGGCTATCAGCGTTTACGACTTTAAATTCATAGTTATCCAGTCGTGTTGCTTCGTTACGGCTAGGGAGGTGACCAAACGCTTTAAGTAGCAAGCCGCCAATGGTGTCAAACTCTTCATCGCTAAAACGAGCATCAAAATAGTCGTTGAAATCGTCGATAGGGGTTAGGGCTTGCACCACAAAATCATTGTCGGCGATTTTACGAATGGGCAGGTCGTCATCTTCGTCGTATTCATCTTCTATTTCGCCGACGATTTGTTCAAGAATATCTTCGATCGTGATTAGGCCTGCGGCGCCACCGTATTCGTCGATGACCACGGCCATATGGTGCCGTTTTTCCCGGAAGTCTCGCAATAACACGTTCAAGCGTTTGCTTTCAGGGACGAGAGTGGCTGGGCGCAAAATATCGCGAATGTCGATGTCGGCGCTATTCTCAAACTTCCAGAGTAGCGGCAATAAATCTTTTGATAAAAGAATCCCTAAGACATTGTCTAGGGTGTCGCCAATCACCGGATACCGAGAGTGACCGGTATCAATAATAATAGGGAGTAATTCACTAAGGGGTTGATCCGCCTTAAGCACCACCATTTGGGGGCGAGGAACCATGATTTCTCGGGCCTGCATATCACTAATATGCATGGCGCCTTCAACAATACTTATTGCATCATCATCAATGACTTCGTTCTGTTTGGCGACAGCAAGTAATTCAAACAGATCTTCCCGAGTTTTGGGTTCAGATGAAAAAGCGTAGGCAATTTTCTCGATCCAAGATTTGTCACTTGGATCGTTGCTAGATCGGTCTTCGCTCATGGTTTTGGGTGCTGTCCTCACAAAATAGGGGTATAGGGGTTGTTGATATTCAGTGTTTTTAAAAGCGTAATTTCCAGTGCTTCCATTTCTTCAGCGTCGGAATCTTCAATATGATCGTAGCCGAGCAGGTGGAGTGTACCGTGAATTACCATATGCGCCCAGTGGTCTAGGCAGGCTTTGTGTTGCTCAATGGCTTCACGTTCAACCACTTGCTTGCAAATAGCGAGATCACCCAGCAAAGGAAGTGCTAATTCGGCTGGAAGATCAGCTGGAAAAGACAGTACGTTGGTGGGGCCGTTTTTTTGCCGGTACTGTAGGTTTAGCGCCGCACTTTCGTCTTCGTCTATTAGGCGAATACTGAGTTCAGCTTCGTCGCGGTGACCCTGTAGGGCGGCGCTTGCCCACGTAATGAAATGATGTTGTGTTGGTAAATTATCGGTATTACAGGCAATTTGTACGTCCAGGTCGAGCTCGGTCGTCGAAGTCATCGCTGTGGTCCGTTATCCGCATCAAATGCTGCATAGGCTTCGACAATACGCTGTACCAAGGGGTGGCGCACCACGTCCTTTGCGGCAAAGTGGGTCATGCTGATGCCTTCAATATCGCCAAGTACTTTCATAACGTGCACTAGGCCAGACGGGGTGCCGCGGGGCAAATCTATTTGGGTGGCGTCGCCGGTGATTACCGCTGTTGAGCCAAAGCCGATGCGGGTCAGGAACATTTTCATTTGTTCCCGCGTCGTGTTTTGCGCTTCATCCAGAATAATATAAGAGTCATTGAGGGTGCGGCCACGCATATAGGCCAGAGGGGCAATCTCAATAATATTGCGCTCAATTAATTTGGTGACGGTTTCAACACCTAGCATTTCGTAGAGTGCATCGTAAAGAGGGCGTAGATAGGGATCGATTTTTTGCGCTAAATCGCCCGGTAAAAAACCCAGTTTTTCACCGGCTTCTACTGCGGGCCTGACCAGCAGGATACGCTGAACTTGGTTAGAGATTAATGACTCCACGGCGCAGGCAACGGCAAGGTAAGTTTTACCAGTACCGGCGGGACCAATGCCAAAGTTAATGTCGCAAGCTTGAATGGCTTTTACATAAAGCTGCTGATTTTTACCGCGGGGTTTGATGCTGGCTTTTTTGGTTTGAATGACGACGGGTGCATCGTCGCTGCTAACCGGCTGGCTAAGTTGCTCGATACCCGATTCCTGTAAATGAAGGTGAACGGTTTCGGTATTGAGGGAGGTGCCGTTTTTACTTTCATTGTAGAGGTGCTTGATTAATTGCACGGCATCGTCGACGGCACTGATCTGGCCGTTAATTTGAAACGTGTTGCCACGGGCTGCAATTCGAACACTGAGGCGCCGTTCGATTAATTTTAGATTGGCGTCAAGGTGCCCGCACAAATCAGCCAATAAACGGCTATCGCAAGGGTCAAGAGTCAAAATGCGTTGTATATCTTGTGCAGTCAATGGTTCACCGAATGCCGCCGTGGCGGCGATAAATTAAGGTAGCTTTTTAAGGTTGCTTTATGTGTTGGCTGATAGATTAAGTCAGTATTTGGCCGCGCAGCGAGTTAGCGTAGGCTTCTAGAATGTCTACATCGACAAACTGACCGATTACCGTTTGATCTAAACAGGGAAAGTTAACTACGCGATTGTTTTCTGTGCGGCCCTGCAGTTCACCGGGATCTTTGCGCGATACCCCGGTGACTAAGATACGTTGTTGGCTGCCGACCATTTGCCGACTAATTTGCGACGCATTTTGTAAAATATGGTGCTGCAGAGTGGCAAGACGTTCTTTTTTGACGGCTTCTGGTGTGTCATCTGGCAGTTGTGCTGCCGGTGTACCGGGGCGAGCGCTATAGATGAAACTGAATGAGTGGTCAAAGCCAATATCTTTTATCAGCTGCATGGTGTTATTAAAGTCATCATCGGTTTCGCCGGGGAAGCCAATAATAAAGTCTGACGAGAGGCTGATGTTGGGGCGAAGCGCTTTGAGCTTGGCGATTTTTGCACGGTACTCGTCGGCGGTATGGCCGCGTTTCATGGCAGCCAAAATACGATCACTTCCGTGCTGGACGGGGAGGTGCAGGTGATCGACAAGCTCTGGAACAGTGGCATATGCCTGGATTAAGGCATCGCTAAATTCTACCGGGTGTGACGTTGTGTAGCGAATACGCTCAATGCCGTCCACTTGGGCGACAAAGTGAATCAGCTCAGCAAAATCGACAATCTCGCCTTCGTGGTTTTCACCGCGATAGGCATTTACATTTTGGCCGAGCAGGTTGACTTCACGTACGCCCTTGGCGGCAAGTTGGGCAACCTCGGTGATAACGTCATCAAAGGGGCGGCTAACTTCTTCGCCTCGGGTGTAGGGCACCACGCAGAAAGTGCAATATTTTGAGCAGCCTTCCATGATTGAGACAAAGGCACTGGGGCCGTCGACACTGGGTTCTGGCAGCGAGTCAAATTTTTCAATTTCTGGAAAGGTCACATCCACAACAATAGGACCGTCAAGCTTTTTGGCGTTAAGCATGTCGGGTACGCGGTGTAGAGTTTGTGGCCCAAATATCAAATCTACAAACGGGGCGCGCTTGCCAATGTCGCTGCCTTCTTGGCTGGCAACACAGCCGCCTACGCCAATTTTGAGGTTGGGGTTTTTGTCTTTTAGTTTTTTCCAGCGACCAAGTTGATGAAAGACTTTCTCTTGAGCCTTTTCTCTAATGGAGCAGGTGTTTAGCAGGAGGACGTCAGCTTCATTGGGATCGTCGGTACGCTCAAGACCGTGGCTTACGCCGAGTAAGTCCTGAATGCGCGAAGAATCGTATTCATTCATCTGGCAGCCGTGGGTTTTGATAAACAGCTTTTTTGGTTTATCTATGGCGGTCGCCGTCACGGTATCAGGTGAGGTGTTATTTGATGAAAGTTCTTCAGGCATAAGGCGCAAACAGGCTGCAATAAAATTGGGCAGGCATTATAGCTAAAATGCAGTCTAAAACCCAGAAATACGGTGGATATGGCAAAATTATGGTATCATCCGCGGCCCGGTTTTCCGGTGTATTTCAATCTGAAACGAGACGTTTCAAAGCAGTATCTTAGAGATAATGGAAAGACTATGGCCCAAGCTCCTATTTATAAAGTCATTTTTCACAACAATAGCAAAGTGTATGAGCTTTATGCGCGTGCTATTTATCAGAGCGATATGTACGGGTTTATAGAAATAGAAGAGTTCGTATTTGGTGAGCAGAGCCAGATTGTGGTAAACCCGGGCGAAGAAAAACTCAAAAATGAATTTAGCGGTGTAACCCGTAGTTACATTCCTATGCACTCCATAGTGCGTATCGATGAAGTGGAAAAAGAAGGTACGGGTAAAATAGTCGACTCAGATGGCGCGAGTAATGTGCGTCATTTTCCTAGCGCGCCGGGACGTCCCATTACTCGTACACCTGATAGCGAGTAAACCGCTGTTACCCTGTGGGTTGGGGCTGGAGCTGGGGCTGGGCAGAGCGATGTCGATTCGCGTTGTAAAGTAAATTGAATCTTCTGCCCTTCTACGTTGATTAGCTATAATGACCAGCTTAGTGATGTTTTCTGTTCAGAGAGCGTCCAAAGCTTGGCGGCCATTTCTTGATCTAATGCGCACTCATCTAGCGGGCATTCGCCGACGGGGCCTACCATTTGGGCCCTTTTTGTGGGGCCGTAGAGTTTTTTGGGTTCCACTGTTTTTTCCGTCGCGCACATAACTTCTGGCCAGGAGCCTTTTTCTGCCGATTGTGCGACAACACGGGACAGTATTGACCATGCAATCTTATTGAATCGGCTGGCTGTATCTTTAAGTAAATTGGTACGTGAGGCGCCGGGATGGCAGACCTGTATAGTCACTTTCTTACCCGCAGCGAGTACTCGGCGCTGTAGTTCATAGGCGAATATCATTTGTGCCAATTTGCTTTGAGCGTAGGCATTCCAAGCTGTGTAGTGTTGAGTGAAGTTGAGGTCGTCGAATTGGATTTTCTTTTTCCCCATTTTATAGGCGTTGCTACCAACAACCACGATTTGGCCCTCTGATTCGTCGATCCGCTCAAACAGTAATCCACTCAGAAGAAAATGACCAAAATGGTTTACGCCGAGCTGGCTTTCAAAGCCGTCTACGGTGATCTCTTGTTTAGCTACCTGTGCAATGGCGGCATTGCAGATGAGCGCGTCGATGCGAGGGGTTGTTGCAAGGATTTGTTCTGCCGCATTCCTTACCGAGTCCAGCACACCAAGATCCATGGGTACGAAAGTGATGGTGGCGTGGTGGCCAAATTCCTGCTTCAGGTTTGCAATGGCCGCCTTTGATTTATCGGCGTTGCGGTTCAACATCAATACTTGTGCACCCTTTGAGAGAAGTATTCGGGTGGCTTCAAATCCGGCGCCGCTGTTGGCACCGGTGATAATATACGTTTTACCTTCTAAAGAGCCGAGTCGTTCTGGTGTCCAGCCTTTTTGTCCAAACTGGTTTTTTCTGGTCATTGTTTACGCTCCTTGGTGTGCGCTTGGAAAAGACGGTATTGAGTTTTGTATTACTACCCACGGCCGTTCAGTTTTGCTGAGAAAACTATAGCTCTCGTTTGTATGTATAAATAGGCTGATTAATCGCTATTTAATGCCTATTTGTATCGTTTGTAGAGGTAGGTGGTTTTTAATGTTATTTTGTCCCCATGAGTAAACAGCGTATAAAACAGCTTATAGACGAGCGGCTTAGCAACGACGGCACGGTGGAGACTGGGGTCAAGGGGGTGCAATTATTTCGCGTTAGTGAGCCGACTCGTTGTGCACCCGCGGTGTACGAGCCCACAGTAGTAGCCATTGTTAACGGAGCCAAGGAAGCAATATTGGATGGTAAAAAATATGTGTATGACGGCAGTCAATACATGTGTTGCGCTATGTCGATGCCGGTTGAGGCGGGAACGCCCACGGCCTCTCCTGACAATCCTCTACTCGGGGTTTATATCTCGTTAGACACAAGAGTAATGACTGAGTTAGCCATTGAAATGGAAAGTGCCGCTGGCGCCATTCGAAAGCCCAGAGGTGGTGCGCTTCCAGAGGGGTTAACTTTTGCTAATTGGGATGATACTTTTTCTGATGCCTTGTTGCGGCTATTGTTGGTGACCGGTAACCCTGTTGATGCTGCAGTACTTGGAAACAGTCGGCTTAGAGAAGTGTATTACGCTATTTTGAAAGGCGATGCTGGGGATTCTGCAAGGCGTGCATTCGGAGTGGGTAATGAAATTGCACGGGCAATTGAGTATGTATCTTCTCGCTTAGATGAGTCGGTGACTATCGATGCACTGGCTGCCCAAGTGGGAATGAGCAGAGCTGTTTTTCATCGGAAATTTAAGCAGGCAACCACCTTGTCGCCCATCCAGTTTGTGAAGGCTATGCGTTTAAACACCGCTGCAATGAAAATTGCTCAGGGAATGAATGTAAATGAAGCCGCAATGAGGGTGGGCTACGTGAGCTCATCTCAGTTTAGTCGAGAATTCAAACGCACTTATGGACAGTCCCCTAGGCAGTGGAGTTACAGCAAACAAGAATTTATGGGTGCGCAGTGACCACTGTTGAGTGCTTGCCGATAAACAACTCGCAAGCTGGAAGTATAAACCACTCCTGGCGTTCAATTTTGTTGCAGCAAGTAACAAGGGTGCAGTTCGTCTGTGGAATAAGTTAGGTTTTGAAACGGTTGGCCGGCTGCCCAATGCCTTTTATCACCCTACAAAAAACTACGTAGATGCTTTGGTGATGTATGAGTGGCTACAAGCTTGGTGCTGTGATTTTAATTGATGAGATTAATCAGAAATAATCAGCCCCAGAGGAAATACTGGGGCTGATTAGGGTTTTGATAAAGACTAAACGCTAGAGTTTACGGCTACCCAATGCGCTGCCTTACAGAGGCCAGTTTTACGCAGGTGACAAATACCGCCATGGCGCGGTCAATTTCATCAAGGCTGGGAACACTGGGCGCAATCCGAATATTGCTATTGGCAGGGTCTTTACCGTAAGGGAAGGTGGCTCCAGCAGGCGTCAGTTTTACGCCAGCTTCGGCGGCCAGTTTAACAACGTCTTTAGCCAGGCCCGGCAAGGTGTCGAAAGACACAAAGTAACCGCCTTGTGGCTCGGTCCAGCTGGCCATGCCGGTATCGCCTAATCCTTCGCGAAGGTGTTTAAGCACAATATCAAATCGTGGTTTGAGTACCGCGGCATGTTGACGCATATGTTCTGCGATGCCGTCGGCGTCTTTCAGTAAGCGCACATGGCGTAGTTGATTGATTTTGTCTGGGCCTATTTGAGACATGCCTAGGTGATGAGTAAAGGCTTTTAGATTGGCTTTTGACATGCCTGCGAATGATACTCCAGCACCTGCGTAAGTGATTTTTGACGTAGAGCCAAATAAATAAACGCTGTCTTCTGTGCCATGTTTACGGCAGCTATCCATCAAGCTGGCAAGTTTTGGCGCGTCTTCATTTAAGCTGTGAACTGCGTAGGCGTTGTCCCAAAATACTCGGAAGTTACTGCTGGCAATCTTGCCAAGCTGAGCGATTCGGTCAACAACCTCATCTGAATACACTGTGCCAGTAGGGTTGCTGAAGCGGGGTACACACCAAATGCCCTTGATTGAGCTGTCGTTTTTGATTAGCTGTTCTACCGCATCCATGTCTGGGCCGTTGTCATTTAGGTCAACGGTGACCAGTTCAATACCTAAATGTTCGCAGACGCTAAAATGGCGATCGTAGCCAGGAACCGGAGCAAGAAATTTAACGGTGCCGCCTTCGCTGCTCCAGCTATCGGCGAGTTCACCAAAGCCTTGGTGCAAACTAAATTGCGCAGCCATATACATTAGCGTAAGGCTGCTATTGCCGCCGATAAGTGTTTCGTCAGGGTTCACGTCAAGCACTTCGGCAAATAAGCGTTTGCATTCTGGGATGCCGTCTAAGCCACCGTAATTGCGTAGATCGGTGTTGCTTTCGTTGCTTAGGTCATCGCCTAAAATTTGATTAATACTGTCTGACAGCGACAGTTGTTCTGCGCTGGGTTTACCGCGTGTTAGGTCAAGATTTAAACCGGACGCTTTATACGCTTGATATTCTTGGCTCAGAGAGGTTTCCCAGTCGCGCAGTTGTTCTGTAGTTGCTTTTTCAAGTTGCAAAGTCATCACCTTTAATGCGTGATCGCTATATTAAGCGATTGAACATTTAGAAATTGGGACGCGTTTGATCGTGACGTCCAAACATGCGGGCGGAAAATTATAGCGGTTTTTTATTGGTATCAACAGCCGCAAGGGGGGATTTCCCTAGTGTTAATGGCCGATGTCGGGTCTGGTGATGCTCGCGCTGCGGCCAGATGCAATTAAGCGTAATTGATGCAATTCTTCAATTAAGGACTGAGTTGCATGGTAGCCATAATTTATGCGCTGTAAGCCGTCACTTAGTTCAGTTTCAATATCTTTGCTCATGGCTTTAGCGCGGCGGAGCTCTGACCAGTCTGAATGGGGCTGGATATACCAGAGAACATCGTCAATGAGTTGGAGGCTTCTGCGCAGCGGCGCGCTATTGCTGCCGTGACGTAGCCAATGATAGAGAATAACCGTTGTCATAGGACCATAGAGCATGTTGTCGATACTCACTGGTAGGTCAATGTGCTTGGTCTTTTTGTCCAGCATGTCGTGAACTTTTCTACGCAGGCGAGTCAGGCGTTTTTGGCCGACTTCGGCATTCAGGCTGCGTTTGTCGTTGAGTTTAATGCTTTGTAGTAGGTGTTGGCAGCATGCGTCTATTTGTTCGCGGGCATGGGTAAATTGAATGGCTTCTATACTGCTGTCGTTAAATTTACGGCTGATAGTTTTAAGTTCCGCTTCAAACTGTTGGCGTTGAGCGGGTTGCGCATCATCCCACTGGTGCAGAGTGTTTATGATTTGACTACAGGCCTGTCTGGCGGGATGGAGAGGGTGCGTAAACGCGCTACGGTCTTTTAGTGCGAGTGTGCTGACGCAGGTTTGTAAGGTGTTCAGTGATGCGAGTATGCCAGAAGATAATCTGCGTCGTGTGGGTAGGGGCTGGAATACACTGGCGGCGATGCTGAGTAAATCACTGTCGCTGGGTTCTAGCAGTGCTGGATTGAGCTTGGTGTTATGGTGAGCGTTAAGCTTAAGCAGGCGTTGTAGACGGGTTTCGCTCAGGGCGCGCTCTTGGGTAGATAGGTTTTTTTTAGCCAACTGTTGTTTGGTGTGGTCTATCCATGCCTCAACATTATGAGCTTGGTTTTGGCTGGGTAAGGCATCGAGTAGATCTTGGTAAAGTTTACTTAATTCTTGAATTAATAAGCCTTGGAACATGGTGAGTGCGTGATGGCGATGGGTATTTGCTAGTTTTAATGGCGTTAGAATGTGTTGAAATCCGGCGAGAACGCTTATGGGGGCGATAGCACGGCAAAAATAGCGCATCAGTAGCTTTTCGTTTTCATACTCCGTGGCGGCTAGTTTTTCTAGCTGTTGTGAGAGTCTATCTAGAGTGGGGTGGCTGCCAGGCTCATAGGCGCGTTTGGTGTCGAAGGCACTGTTGATATGGTTGGCAAATAAGCGGAAGGCTTCATCTTTGCCTTGCTTGACGGCATTTTTTTGTGCAGATAAGGCTTTTTGTACAGAGGATTCGGTGGCGGTTAGTGAGCGGCGGTGAAAATTGTCTTCTAGTCGCTCAAAAAAACGATACAGGTGCTCGCCAAGCCACAGTCTTGACTGTGTTTTGAGGCGTTCCGTTAGAAGTCCTGTTCCGGTTTGTAGCATGACCCGATCCATTGCGCATTATTTGGATATTATCTGTGCGCTTTCATACCTACTATAGTGTTTCGCCAACATAGCATAAAAACACATTTTGTGCGTTTTTCATTATGTTGAGGGGGCAAATTTCATGCCTATCTGTTAGTTATGGTTTTTCGGCAACGAAGGTTGCACGGCGCGGTGCAGGGTAACCCTCAATGGTGAGATTGGGATTGTCTGGGTCTAAAAATTGAGCTAATGAATGAAATGTCATCCACTCAGTGCTGCGTTGTTCGTCGGTAGATGTTTGGCTAACATCGATAAGTCTTGGGGATTTGAAGCCGGCTTTTTTTAACCAAGCCTCTAGTGTTGCCGTGCTTGGAATAAACCAGACATTGCCCATTTTGCTATAGCGGCCCTCGGGTACTAAAACTTCGCCGGGTCCACCCTCTATCACTAAGGTTTCTAATACCAGTTGCCCGCCTTTGCGAAGGCTGTCGCGCAATGCAATCAGGTGGTCGAAGGGGGAGCGTCGATGGTAGAGAATGCCCATTGAAAAGGTTGTATCGAAGGCCTCTAATTTTTCCGGAAGATGTTCAATACCCATGGGTAATACCGCGACCTTGTCGTCTTGTAGGTATTTTTGGAGTGCAAAGTATTGCATCACAAAAAGTGGCGTTGGGTCGATGCCGATCACTAAATCTGCACCGGCACCGCGCATGCGCCAGCAATGATAGCCACTACCGCAGCCAACATCTAAAACGGTGCGGCCTTCAAGGGGGCTTATTGCCTCTTTCAGACGATCCCATTTCCAGTCAGAGCGCCACTCGGTATCAATGTGTACGCCAAATAATTCGTAAGGCCCTTTACGCCAAGGGTGCAGGCCTTTCAATGCTTGGTGCAATTGTTGGCGCTGGCTGTCGCTTATATCGGCACTCACGCCCACTCGTGATGAATCCAATGTTATATCACTGGGGGTGAGCTCTGGCAGTTTACTTAGGGCGTCTTTCCAGCGAGGTAAGTCTCCATAGCGTGACTCATCTAAGCCCTTGGCGATTTGTTGGGGAAGTTCTAAGCGCCAGTCTGCTAATGCGGGGTGGGCGCTGAGGTGGTTTAAAAAGGCGTGGTAGTCGATCATTTTATCGCAACAAGTGAGGCAAAATTAAAACACTGAAACCAAACGTCAATACTCTTAAACCCAGCGGCTGCTAAGCGCTGCTGATGTTGTTTCAACGTTTCTGGTATTAACACATCCTCTATGGCGCTGCGTTTTTGGGCGACTTCTAATTCGCTATAGCCATTGGCGCGTTTAAAGGCGTGGTGTAAGTCGGTGTTGAGGTCTTGAAGATGCGGGTCAGAAAATTTAATTTTTTCAGACAAAATTAAGATTCCGCCGGGCCGCATTGCCTCACTTATTTTAAGTATCAGCGCGGCGCGTTGCTCGGCGGGAACAAATTGCAGAGTAAAGTTCAGTACAACCACTGATGCGTCAGTAATCTGAGTGTCTTGAATATTTTCACAGCGCAATGAAATGGATTGCGGAAGATTAGCAATATATTCATTGCAGCGTTCAATCATGGCTGGCGAGTTATCGACCCCGATAAGCTGGCAGTCACGGTCACCAATTTCTCTTGCCATCGCTAGGGTACTGGCACCCAGTGACGAGCCTAGGTCGTAGCAGTTACTTCCGCTTTGTGCATACTTCCCCGCCATTACACCCGTCATGGCAATAATTGTTGCATAGCCAGGTACTGATCGTTGAATCATGTCGGGAAATACTTCGACTACGTGCTCGTCGAAAGCAAAGCGTGCCAGGCTTGCGTGGGGGGTAGCGTACAGGGTGTCGGGTTTGGTCATTGTGGTTCGAGACAAGTAAATTGAGCGCTATTTTAGCACAGATGAGCAAAGGTATTAGTTTGTAGCGTTGCTTGCAGCTGAGGGTCAGGTGCCAGCAAAGGCTGACACCTGGTTTTGTTAAGGTTGGATGACGTCTGCTGATATTGAATAAGAAAAACCAGCGGAGTCATCAACGCCTGGCGTTGTAACAGTGATATCAATTCGGCCATTGCCAGCCGTATCTTCAGGCGCTATTCCAAAGGCAAATATTGCCGGTCCGTAGTCATTGGTTGATGGCATTGAATAGCTGGAAGGGCCAACAATTGTTCCTTGGCTCGCCTCTGCTCTTACGGTTGTTCCAACTGGGGGGACTTGGCCTCGAGCATCCTGGATATAGACGAACAGTGTTTGTGCTCCGGTAAGGTTGATGCTGTAAGTGGATAGGCTGATATTGAGGTCTGAGGAACCAGATAAAACGATGGTGATGCTTTCAGATACATAGGCAGTACTTGCTTCAGTATTACATTTGGAGTTAGTCGCCTCGTCACAAAGTAAGCCATCAAATTTCCCGTTGACGTCATTCCATGTGCCGTCAGTATTGAAGTCGGCAAACTCTTCTGCGCCAAAGTCGTAACTGCCATTTTCATTGCGATCTAAAAATGGTTCGCTGATATCGCTGAAGGTTTCGTCCTCTTCGAAGAGACCATTGGTTGGGTTTGCATCTAGAAAGCTTTCTTCGCCAATGGCGTGGGCAAGAATCGTAATTCTTCCATTCGAGGGTCTAGGTTCTTGAGACTCAAGTGTCACCGAGCATTTGCCAGCAGTAGTGGTGCAATTTGGCGTAATAACAGCGCCTTCGGTCCAAAATGTAATTGCAGTACCATCGGGGACGGGGTGATTGAATCGGTCGGCAGCGCGAATATTGATGGAGGTGGTTACTCCCTCATATTTCCAGCCATCAATATTGAGTTTTGTTGCGCTAATTGAAAAGCTGTCTTGGTCAGGAAAACCAGTAGAGATGGCTAGCTGGCTAGATTCTGTGCTGATGATTTTCCCGTCGCGGATTGCCTCGGCAGTAACTCGTACCGATGTTGCTACAGAGCCGGCACTGACCGTTGTGGAAACTAAGCCATCTGTGTTGGTTTTTGCGGTGTCGTTACTAATTGAAATACCACCTAGGGTGGTATCTAGATAGAAATTGACGTCGAGATTAGGAACGGGACCGCCTGACTCATTATTCACAAGGAAGGTGATTACCGATTGCTCGCCTTGAGGGCCGCCAGAACCTTTAATGTTAATGATTTGTGGGTCTGCAGACACGAAGGTGATAGAGCCTAAAGGCGATGGCACAGCGGTGATTGTCACACTGGCTGAATAAGTTGTGCCGTTAAGGCTGGTTTCAGCCGTAATGGTGTCATCTCCATCACAGCCTCTGGCGGTGTAGGTTGCTGTAGCGGTGCCAGTGGAGTTAGTGGCAACGGCTGGGTCGATTTCAGAGATGCCTGCTGCAATACAGGGAGAGGTAAATAAAATATCGGTAGAGTCAGTTACGGGGCTATTATTTTGGTCGATAAACGAAACGCTTAAGGTGGCACTTTGGCCAGCGTCTAGATTTGTATTGTTCGTGGCAATTTGCCCGGCAGTAAACGTTGTTCCGCTATAAGAGCCAAATCTAACAACTTGTTCGTCGACTGAGCCATCGCTTGTGTCTTCGTCGTCAAGATCGGATCCGGTGCCGTCAGTGGGGGTTAATGATGGGCCTTCGTCACCACCGCCACCGCCGCAGCCAATAAAAAACGATATAGCAAATAGGAGTAGGCAGGCGCGAAACAAGGCTGTCATAACGGGTGTCCTCAATCTCTTAGGCAGTTCTGTTTGGCTCAGGGCCGGCAGATTATATATTTGCTTAGGTTAGCGCAGTAAGTCACTAAGTATGAAGACATATTAGCTTAAATTGCTAGTTAGTGCGGAAAAGTTGTGATGGATGTATTAAAAAAGTGGGTTTTGGGTTTGTATCAGGTGTGTTGGGGGTGGTGTTGGCCTTAAAAACAATGGGTGGTTTGATGGATGCTATCCCCCGTTAATGTTGTAGAGCCGGTGCATTTTATCGAACCGCGCGGCGGTTCTCATCCACCCGTTGAGTGCGGGGTATTTTTCTTGAGGCGTAAAAAAACCACCCTAAGGTGGTTTTTTAGAATAATGGTAGCAAGGGGCGGATTCGAACCGCCGACCCCATCATTATGAGTGATGTGCTCTAACCAACTGAGCTACCTTGCCACAGTCTCTCTGACGAGAGAAGGCGCGCATTTTCCAAGGATACGAGCACCTTGTCAAGCTCCGATCAATTTGTGTTACACATTGAAGCGGAAATGAACAACATCGCCATCTTTTACAATGTAGTCTTTTCCTTCTAGTCGCCACTTGCCGGCGTCTTTTGCTCCTTGCTCTCCTTTATATTGAATGAAGTCGTCGTAGGCGATGACTTCAGCGCGGATAAAGCCTTTTTCAAAGTCTGTGTGTATCACCCCGGCTGATTGTGGAGCCGTGGCGCCGACAGGGATGGTCCATGCGCGCACTTCTTTTACGCCAGCAGTGAAGTAGGTCTGTAAACCTAGTAGTTGGTAGCCGGCGCGAATAACACGGTCTAAGCCGGCTTCTTCCATGCCTAGATCGGTAAGGAATTCGAGTTTTTCGTCATCGTCAAGCTCAGCTATCTCTGACTCGAGTTTGTTGCAAATTGGCACCACAATCGCACCATCTTCGGCGGCGATGGCTCGCACAACGTCGAGGTGAGGGTTGTCCTCAAAGCCATCTTCATTCACGTTGGCAATGTACATTGTTGGCTTGATGGTGAGCAGGTGGAGTGTGCGAGTGCGCGCCATTTCGTCGTCGTCGAGTTCTAGTGAGCGGACCGGCTTGCCTTGGTCGAGATGGGCGATCAGTTTTTCAAAGAGGTTTTTAAATGCGACGGCATCTTTGTCGCCACTTTTTGCTGTTCGAGCTACTTTTTGGAGCTGTTTTTCGATGCTGTCTAAGTCGGCAAGCGCAAGTTCGGTGTTGATAACATCGATGTCAGCAGCAGGGTCGATTTTGTTGGCAACGTGAATGATATTGTCGTTATCAAAGCAGCGAACAACGTGGGCTATGGCGTGGGTTTCTCTAATATTGGCGAGAAATTTGTTACCCCGTCCTTCACCTTTGGATGCGCCGGCAACGAGGCCGGCGATGTCGACGAATTCCATGGTGGCAGGTAATTCACGCTCTGGTTTGACGATTTCTGACAGCGACTTCAGGCGGGGGTCGGGGACCATAACGATGCCTGAGTTTGGCTCAATGGTGCAAAAAGGGAAATTGGCGGCGTCGATGCCGGCCTTGGTTAAAGCGTTAAAGAGGGTGGACTTGCCGACATTGGGCAGTCCGACGATGCCGCAGTTAAAACCCATGTGATATTACCCTTGTTTGTAGCTATGCAGTTGATTCATGGCTTTGGCCCAGTCGCCGCGCACGGCATCTTCTAGCGTGCGCAAGGCTTCGTCTATACAGTGATCGATACTTATTCGTTCATCTGCGGGTGGTTTGCCAAGTACGTAATTGGTGACTTGCGAGGCGTGACCGGGGTGGCCTATACCGATGCGTAGTCGATGAAATTTGCTGTTGTTACCAAGTTGGGCAACGGTGTCTCGCAAGCCATTGTGACCGCCGTGGCCGCCGCCGTTTTTGTAGCGTGCAGTACCGGGTGGAATGTCTAATTCGTCGTGGGCGACGAGAATGGCTTCTGGTGGAATTTTGTAAAAATTAGCAAGTGCGGCTATTGCTTGACCACTACGATTCATGAATGTCGTCGGGATCAGTAAGCGCAAGTCATGGCCGTGATAATGAATTCTGGCGGTGTCGCCAAAGAAGCGGGCTTCATTAGTGAGCGTGCAGCCTTGTTGCCGGGCTAGCTCTGAAATAAACCAGGCGCCCGCATTGTGACGTGTATCGTGATATTGCGGGCCGGGATTTGCCAGCCCTACTATCAGTTTTATCGTTTCCAATGGCGCGCCTGTTGCTGTTAATCCCAAAGGACTAGCAGCTTACTCTTCTGTTGCAGTTTCTTCAGCTGCATCATCATCTTCGTCACTGCCGCCACGCGCTGCGTGAACAGTGGCGATAGCTTGGTCGTGATCTTCACCCAGTGCCAATGCCGTGCTTTCAACACCCGCTGGCAAGCTTAGATCAGAAATGTGCAAAGTGATGCCTGTTTCAATTAGCGCCATGTCTACTTCGATGAATTCAGGCAAGTCTTTTGGCAAGCACTGAACTTCAACATCGGTTGCTGCGTGGGTGATGTTACCGCCCTGAGTTTTAACACCAGCACAGCTTTCTTCGTTCAAGAAGTGCAGTGGTACGTGCAGGGTGATTTTGGTGTTGGCATCAACACGCAAAAAGTCAGCGTGTAGGATTTTCAACTTAGCAGGGTGACGTTGAAGGTCTTTTAGGATAACAGATTCCTTTTTGCCTTCGATATCCAAGGTAACAACAGAAGTGAAGAACGCTTCATCTTCTAAGAACCACAAGAAGTCTTTATGCAGAATGCTAATCATCTGCGGTTGGCCTTCGCCACCATAAACAATAGCTGGTACTTCATTTTCCAGACGACGTAGGCGGCGGCTCGCACCTTTCCCTACATCTGCGCGCGCTTTGGCGCTGACTGTGTAATCGCTAGACATAATAGTCTCCTTAATAACGCGAAAACCGCCGACTTGCGACCAGTGCGGCGGTAAATATCGATGTCGCTTGCTGTTAAACCCTTACGGATTAACGAAACAGGGCGCTTATCGACTCTTCATTGCTGACCCGTCGAATTGACTCGGCCAGTAGATTTGCCAGGGTTAGCTGGCGAATTTTAGTACACTTGTTTGCTTCGTCTGATAGCGGAATGGTGTCGGTGACAACCAGTTCATCTAATTCAGAAGCATTAATATTCTTAATAGCGGCGCCGGATAATACAGGATGTGTACAGTAAGCGACAACTTTTTCTGCGCCATGCTGTTTTAGCGCTTCTGCTGCTTTGCACAAGGTGCCTGCGGTGTCGACCATGTCATCGACTAGTAAACAGGTTTTACCTTGAACCTCACCAATAATGTGCATCACTTGGGCAACGCCAGCTTGTGGGCGGCGCTTGTCAATGATGGCTAGGTCTGCATCTTCTAATTGCTTGGCCACAGCGCGGGCGCGGACAACGCCACCAATATCTGGCGATACCACCATTTGGTTGCTGTACTGTTGGCGGCTAATGTCGTCAAGAAGGATGGGTGAGCCGTAAACGTTGTCTACGGGAACATCGAAAAAACCTTGAATCTGCTCGGCGTGAAGGTCAACAGTGAGTACACGGTTAATACCGACGCCGCTCATCATGTCTGCGACAACTTTGGCCGAAATCGGAACTCGTTGTGAACGCACGCGGCGATCTTGGCGAGCGTAGCCGAAATAGGGAACCACCGCAGTGATGCGGCCAGCTGATGCTCTGCGCATGGCGTCGGCCATGACGATGAGTTCCATCAGGTTGTCGTTAGTAGGTGCGCATGTTGGCTGTAAAAGAAAGACATCTGCGCCGCGAACGTTTTCGTTTACTTCTACGTAAATCTCACCGTCACTGAATTTGCCAACGGTGGCGTCGCCGAGCGGTAGGTGTAAGTGCTCAACAACTTTACGTGCGAGATCGGGATTGGCGTTGCCGGTGAAGACCATCATTTTGGGCACGGTCAGAGTCCTGTTGGGCATGTGTTTTGAGAGAGTCGGTGATAACAACGGGCGGCTTATTTATAAGCGAGCAGTTTTTAGGTCGTTATTTTATGCGACTGATTTGAGCTAAATGCTGCGCTTGCAGCATGGTAAAAATGGCTGGGGTGGTAGGACTCGAACCTACGGATGCTGAGATCAAAACCCAGTGCCTTACCACTTGGCGACACCCCAATAAACTTTTTAAGATAACTCTGTCAGTAAGCCCAGTGCTTGATGCAGTGGCGAGGTATTTACGCCTCGGGCAACAAAACCAGAAAATTCTCGTGGCCGTTGCTCACAAACTGTCTGTGCAGTTACCTGATCTTTGAAGCTAGCAAACACGCATGCGCCTGTTCCAGTTAGCCTCGCGGGAGAGAATTGTTCCAGCCAAATCAAGGCCTTATCAATATCCGGATAAAGTTTTCGAACCAATGGTTCGCAACTATTTCCGGTGCCCCCCTCAAGAAAGGTCGCTATTTTGATCGGAGAGTCATGGCGTGTCAATTGTTCATGACAAAAAATTTCAGCGGTAGAGACGTGGCAGTCTGGTTTTAGCACTACATACCAGCAATTTTCGGTTTGAATTGGCGCTAATTTTTCACCAATTCCTTCAGCCCAAGATGTCTTGCCATGTACGAATACGGGGATGTCGGCGCCTAATTCAAGGCCTATTTTTGCGAGTGTGTCTAGGCTGAGCCCAAGTTGCCAAAGATGATTGAGTCCGACTAGGGTGCTTGCCGCATCTGAGCTGCCACCACCAATACCTCCACCCATTGGAAGTCGTTTTTCTAAATTGAGGCTAGCACCTAGGTTTGGGTTTTGCGTTAGGGTTTGAAGTTTTCGAGCTGCACGGATGACTAGGTTGTCTTCGTTGTTTACTCCCACAAGGTCGCTAGCGAGTGTTATTTTGCCGTCGTCGCGATATTCGATTGTGAGCGTGTCGCCGTAGTCCAAAAGCTGAAATACGGTTTGCAGCTCATGGTAACCATCGTCGCGCCGCCCGGTAATCCTTAGGAATAAATTGAGTTTGGCTGGGCAGGGTAGTGTCAGAGTTAGCATTATTGCGAGCAGAGTTTTGGTTGATCGTACCAGTCACTGATAATCACCGTTAGGCGACTGCTGCTAGATTCGGCCATAATTTTGTTAGGTAATTGGTGAAAGGGCGTTCGGTAGCGGTAGTTGATCTGCCAGCCTAATTGAGTCAAATATTCTAGTTGGCCATTGGTGTTGACGCGGCCGTCTAGCTTTTCGGTTGGTTGGGCGCGGCCACGCACCCAAAAACGTAAGGCGTCAACGGGGATTGGCCATGCAGCGCGGTCGGCTAACGCTTCAATGCTGTCTGCCTTTATGGTTTCGCCACCCTGTAACAGCGTGGCGCCGGATTGGTCTGCCGATAATTCGATAGCACCTGTGCCCAGTGGGCCGCTGAGCCGAATACGCGTTTTGTTGGCGTTGCATTGGGACCAATCAATGGTTGCGCTTTCTTGCTTGTCGTTAAACCAAAGGCCAATTTTGCCCTGTAGTTGCCAAGTTTCAGATTCGCTGTCTAATGCGGGCTTTAGTGGTGTTGCGCAGGCACTCACGAGTAATATCATGAATGCGACGATGCCTCTGAGCATAAGTGGCGTTGACATAGTGGTGTTACTCATCAAAAAGTTCTAGTTTGCGGAGTGTGTCCATAATTATGGGGCTGTTTGGTGTGTCTTTTAAGCCTTCTTGCCATATGGTTTTGGCGCGAGTTTTGTCGCCGCTCAACCATAATGCTTCACCTAAGTGGGCTGCAATTTCGTGATCCTGAGTTTGTTCGAATGCCAGCTCCAGCAAGGTAATGGCTTCATCGATATTACCCTTTAAAAGCATAATCCAGCCATAGCTATCAATAATGGCTGGGTCATTGGGTTCGAGTTCCAGGGCGCGCTTCACCAGTTGCTCCGCCTCATCGAGCCGTGAATGATTAAGATTGGCCAAGCTGTAACCGAGCGCGTTGAGAGCTGTAGCATTGTTTGGGTCGCGCGTAATCAAATACTGTAAATCATGTTCCACAGCGTCGATATTACCTAGTTTCTCGCTAAATAAAGAGCGAGCGTAGCGTAATTCTTCGTCGTTGGTGTTGTTGGTTAAGGCTTTAGATAGCAACTCGTAGCCTTGTTGGTAACGCATTTCTTTACGTAGTATTTCGGCCTCTAGCAAAAAGACAAAAGTGGCGTGCTCTGGATGATTTAGTCTGAGAGCTTGCAGGCGAGATAGTGCTTTTTCGGGGTTCTCTACTGCAAGGCTGATACCTGCAATTCGTTGGCTAGATTGGTGGAATTCGTCGCTGCCGGTGGCTTGTAAATAGTGGTTGATGGCTTGCGGCCAGTTTTGATCTTCCTCATCAAGGCGGCCGAGAATGTAGTTGGCGCGGCTGCGAAGCTCAGGCGTGTCACTGAGGGATTTAAGCTGCGAGGCCACTTCTTCGGTATTGCTGAGCTCGCGGTTGATAAGCATAAGCTCTAGGAGTAATTCCCGATCGTTTGGGTTTTGTCTAACTAGCTCTTCGTATTGTGCTTTGGCGTGAAATAAATCTACTTTTACTAGGGCGCGAGCTAGGTCGTGTCGAAGTCGTTTGTGGTGTGGGTTTTGATCCACGGCATAGCGGAGTTGTGTTAAAGCTTGGTCATGGCGCCCCATTTGATTCAGGGTGCGGGTTTCAATTAGCAGTGCGTGGGGGTTGTCGGGTTCTTCAGTGAGAACGTCATTGATTAAGGTTAATGCGGCCTCTTCTTGTTTTTGGTATTGCAGGATTAGAGCTTTGGCTATTTTTAATGAATTGTCGTCGGGGTGGCTTTTAAGTTGCACGTTGAGTTGATTGAGGAAGCTCTGTTGTTCAGAATCAGGACGGGATAACACGGTGGCGGCTAGTGCCGCAAAGTTACTGTCACCGCCAAGTTCTAACACTTTTATCATATAGGGAAGTGCTTTCAGCGGTTGCTGAGTCTTGGCCAACGCCGAAGCTAATATAAAGTAGCCTTCTGTGGCGTCGGGCTCAAGGTTTATCCAGCGCTGTGCATATGTTGCGGCGGTATCGCTGCGGTCTAGGTATTGAGCCAATTTTGTCGTTGTGACAATAACACCTAGATCGCCTGTTTTTTCTGCCTGATAGGTGTAGTTGTCTAGCGCGGTATCAAGATCGTTATTGCGCAACGCGATTTCTGCAACCAATAGATCAAAAAAAGCGTCTTCAGGAAATGCGCGAATGACCGGCTCAGGTTGCTTGCTGGCGTTGTTCTCCGCTACGGGGGTGGTGTCTTGTGCGGGTGTAATTACAGCGCAGCCACTGAAGGTTAGCATTGTTAGGCTTAGCAGCAACGAGGTGACGGTGTGGCGCATAGTAAAGTATCAGTACTGTGTTTAAAGGCCAATGTTAGCATGGCTCTTAGCTGGAGGTTAGGGCTTGCTGAATCCGACCTGCATAGTGGTATTTAATTCGTAGAAAAGGATGTAATAAGTCGATTGTTTTGTAAAAGGTAGTAATAAAATCCACATTTGGCCCCTGTCTTGCTAAAATTCCCTGCTATTTTAGCTTCACGATTGAAATGCAGGTACTTGGTCTTTAATGAATTTGCTCGTAATAGGCATTAATCACAATTCAGCGCCGGTTTCGGTTCGCGAACGGGTTGCGTTTGTGCCTGAGCATATGATGCAAGCCTTAAATGACGCTGTGGGTACTACCGGTGTGTCTGAGTTGGCTATTTTGTCGACCTGTAATCGCACCGAGTTATATGGCATCGCGGAAGAAAGTGGCGATGCTGCAGCGGCGAGTATGCTGGATTGGCTGGCTGCGTATCACAATATTGATCGCGCCGAGTTAGGGGCTTGCATATATGATCATCGGCGCGATGCAGCTTTAAAGCACATGATGGAGGTTGCCGTTGGGCTTGATTCCATGGTGCTGGGTGAGCCGCAAATTTTAGGACAGATGAAGTCTGCTTATGCTGTGGCGGTCGATGCGGGCACGGCTAATGGAATCCTTCATCGCACTTTTGCACACATCTTTTCTGTTGCCAAGCGGGTGCGAACCGAGACTGCAGTGGGTGAGAATCCCGTGTCAGTTGCTTATGCGGCGGTAAATTTAACTCAGCATGTATTCTCTTCTTTAAGTAGTTGCACGGCCTTGCTTATCGGCGCGGGTGAAACCATCGAGCTGGTTGCTCGTCACCTGCATGACAAGGGCGTGAAGCGTATTATTATTGCCAACCGCACGCTTGAGCGTGCCCGTGAGGTGGCGCAAAAGTTTGGTGCTGAGGCGGTAATGCTTGCAGATATTCCACACAGCCTTGTCGGGGCAGATATTGTTGTTGCGTCGACGGCGAGTCAGCTTCCAATCTTGGGTAAGGGCGCGGTAGAGGGTGCACTAAAAAAGCGCAAACATAGACCGATGGTGATGATCGATATTGCTGTGCCGCGCGATATTGAGGCGCAAGTTGCTGAGTTGCCAGACGTATATCTTTATACCGTGGATGATTTGCGCGAAATTGTTGAAGAAAATAAACGCGCTAGACAAGGTGAGGCTCGTAAGGCGAGTGACATTATTGCGCTGGCTCTAGATGAATGGGAATTGCAGCTGCGCGCCTTAGATGCGGTCGGTACAGTAAAGGATTACCGTGCTAAAGCTGAGCAATTACGTGATACAGAGCTTGACCGAGCGCTGCGGAATTTAGCCCGAGGCGACGATGCTGAGCGGGTATTAGAGCAACTGGCAAGAGGGTTAACGAATAAGTTAATTCACAGCCCAACTACGCAAATAAAAGAAGCTGGCGCAAAAGGGCGTACCGATCTTGTACATTGGGCGCGAGAATTATTCCAGCTTAAAGACAGCGACTCCTGAGCGCTGCCACAACAAACAAAGTGAGAACATATGAAGGCCTCCATTGTCACTAAACTCGACAATTTGCTCGATCGCTATGAAGAGATTGGCGCACTTTTGAGTGATGGTGAAATTATTGCCAACCAAGACCGGTTCCGCGGCTTGTCTCGTGAATACGCTGAAATTGAACCTGTCGTCGAGGCTTATGGCCGCTACCGCCAGGTAGCAGATGATATGGCCGAGGCTACCGCAATGCTGGCCGAAGACGACGCTGATATGCGAGAAATGGCTGAAGAGGAGATCGCCTCTGCTAAAGATCAACTAGAAGATTTGGAGCTAGAGCTGCAAACATTGCTGCTACCCCGAGACCCGAACGATTCGCATAATGTGTTTTTGGAGATACGGGCCGGCACGGGAGGCGATGAGGCGGCGATTTTTGCCGGTGATCTGTTTCGGATGTACTCCCGTTATGCTGAGCGCAAAGGTTGGCGTGTCGAGGTGTTAAGCGAGCGTCAGGGTGAGCACGGCGGCTTCAAAGAAGTAATAAGCCGAGTAGCAGGTAAAGAAGTGTATGGCCATCTTAAGTTTGAATCTGGCGCGCATCGGGTACAGCGAGTACCTGAGACCGAGTCACAGGGGCGTATTCACACATCAGCGTGCACCGTGGCGGTAATGGCTGAGCCAGAAGAGGCGGATGAAGTCGAGATTAATAAAGGTGATCTTCGTATTGATACCTTTAGGTCTAGCGGCGCAGGTGGTCAGCACGTTAACACGACAGATTCGGCTGTGCGCATTGTGCATATTCCAACCGGTATTGTGGTTGAGTGCCAGGATGAGCGCTCACAACATAAAAATAAGGCTCGGGCGATGTCCTTGCTGGCGGCAAAAGTAAACGATGCTGCCAGTAGTAAATTGCAGCAAGATCAAGCCACTGAGCGCCGTAATTTGGTGGGTAGTGGTGATCGCTCTGAGCGGATACGGACTTATAACTTCCCTCAAGGGCGGGTAACGGATCACCGTATAAATTTAACCTTATATAAGCTGGATGAGTTTGTACAAGGTGATGTTGATTGTGTGGTGTCACCGTTGCGGCAGGAATACCAAGCGGATCTTTTGGCTGCTTTGGCTGAATAATGACGGCTTCACCGGTGGCAAACTTGACCATTGCCGATGCGATGGCAATGCGTGAGCGTCTGCGTAAAGTCAGTGATACCCCTGACTTAGATGTCGCCTTACTGCTTTGTGAATGCCTAGCTAAGCCGCGAAGTTATTTATATAGCTGGCCTGAGCGAGAGTTAGATTTAGCACAAATTCAGCGATATCTCTCTCTTCTGGCACGCCGGATTGACGGTGAGCCCATTGCACATATTTTAGCTAGACGGGATTTTTGGTCACTGCCTTTAGCGGTGTCTCCGGCGACGTTGATTCCGCGACCCGACACCGAATGCTTGGTAGAGCGGGCGCTGGAAATGCTTGCTGAGCAGGATAGCCCAGCCATTTTAGATTTAGGCACGGGCACGGGGGCGATTGCCTTGGCAATAGGTTCGGAGAGAGCAGACGCACAGGTGGTGGCATCTGATTTTTTTCCAGAGGTGGTCGCGCTCGCTGAGCAGAATCGCATAGCATTAGCCGTCTCAAATGTGCGGGTTATTTGCTCAAATTGGTTTTCTAGTATGAAGGGATTACGCTTTAAGCTGATAGTCAGTAATCCACCTTATATTGACCCACAAGATCCACATTTAGACGAGGGGGATGTTCGGTTTGAACCTCGCTCGGCGTTAGTCGCCGGCAATAAAGGCATGGCTGATCTGTTCAGTATTATTGGTGAGGCGCCCAATTTTTTATTGCCCGGTGGTGAATTATTACTGGAACACGGATTTGATCAGGGCGCGTTGGTGCGCCAGGCCTTACGTGATCGGGGTTTTGTGAGCGTTGCGTCGCGAAACGATTACGGTGGCAATGAGCGAATTAGTTGGGGTACCTGGACATGATGACTGATGAGCAGTTATTGCGTTATAGCCGCCATATTTTACTGCCTGATTTAGATGTTGAAGGGCAGCAGTTACTTCTTAATAGCAAGGTATTAATTGTCGGTATGGGGGGCTTGGGCTGCCCTGTTGCCTTATACCTTGCGGCATCGGGGGTGGGTGAATTGCATCTGGTCGATGATGATACGGTTGAATTGAGTAACTTGCAGCGTCAAATCGCACATGGTCAATCTGATATTGGTCGCCCTAAAGTGGAGTCGGTAGCCGACAGTGTGAGTGCCATAAATCCTGATGTAGAGCTTGTGTTAATGCCTTCTCGTTTAGCTGGGCAGGCGCTAAAGGATGCCGTTGCAAGCGTGGATGTGGTGGTGGATGCCAGTGATAATTTCTCAACGCGTTTTGCACTTAATGAAGCCTGCGTGAAAGCTCGGCGGCCATTAATTTCTGGTGCTGCCATTCGAGGCGAAGCGCAGTTAAGCGTATTCGATTTTAGGCGACCTGACTCGCCTTGCTACCGATGTCTTTATCATGATGAAGGTAATGATTCGGCTTTAAACTGTGCCGAAAGTGGTGTGCTTGCCCCTATTGTTGGAATGATGGGGTGTATGCAGGCGCTTGAAACATTAAAGTGTCTTGCTGGTATCGGAGAAACCTTAGTGGGGCGTGTGCTTTTTATTGACGGAATCAGTATGGATATTCGTCAATTGCAATTACGTCGCGATCCAGCTTGCCCTGTTTGTCGCTTACGCGAGACAGTTTGAACCCCTAATGAATTGGCATATGGGGGATATTCTGCGTGTTGCAGACACTGTTGAATTGCCTTGAAAAAGACGAGTTGGCCCAGTTGCTACTGAATGATGCTAGAATGGCTGATTATTGAGCAATGTAAGAAGATTGTATTTTGTTAAAAAAGTTGTTTGGATCAGGTAAGCCTACCGCACCAGAGAATACTGCTGTCACTGACACAGCACGTGCAGCTACGACTCCTGCTACGCAAAGTAAGCGTGGCAATGGACCTAAACGTGGAGGGCGCAAAAAAAATCCTGCAGCGCCTGCGGCAAAAAAGAATTGGTTAATAACAGAGTTTGAGGTTGCTCCTGAAGAGGGGAAAACACGCTTTCACGACCTTGATCTTGATTTAACCCTAATGCGTGGCATTTCGGATACCGGTTTTAAATATTGTTCGCCTATTCAGGCTGCTTCTCTTCCCCATACCCTCCGTGGCAATGATGTTATCGGCAAGGCCCAAACGGGAACCGGCAAAACGGCGGCTTTTTTAATCACCATATTTAATGACCTGCTAAGTAATCCAATTGACGAAGAGCGCTTTGCTGGTGAGCCGCGAGCTCTAGTTATTGCGCCAACCCGAGAGTTGGTTGTCCAAATTGGTGAAGACGCACGTCAATTGGGGAAATACTGCGGTTTAAATGTTGTGACCTTAATTGGTGGCATGGATTATCAAAAGCAGCAGGATAAGTTAGCCGGTTTGGTGGATATTGTGGTTGCAACACCGGGTCGTCTTTTGGATTTTGAAGGGCGTAAAGACCTCTATCTTGATCAAATAGAGATTTTGGTTATTGATGAAGCTGACCGCATGTTGGACATGGGATTTATTCCTCAGGTAAAACGCATCGTGCGTTCTTGTCCCCGTAAAACGCATCGCCAAACACTGTTGTTTAGTGCCACGTTTACTGACGATATTATTCGTCTTACAGAGCAGTGGACTGAGCAGCCGGTTAATATTGAAATTGAACCCGAGAGTGTGGCGACAGATACGGTTGATCAAAAGGTTTATTTAGTCGAATCCCAAGACAAGTTTACCTTGCTGCTCAATATCGTTAAGCAGGACAGCGCCAAGAGCGTGATTGTTTTTGCTAATCGCCGGGATGAAACTCGCCGTTTATTTGAAAAAATGCAAAGAAATGGCATTCGCTGCGGTATTTTGTCTGGTGAAATTCCCCAGAACAAACGCTCTAGAACGCTACAGCAATTTAAAGATGGTGATATTGAGTGTTTGGTGGCGACAGATGTTGCGGGCCGAGGGATTCATGTTAATGGCGTAAGCCATGTTATTAACTATACCTTGCCTGAAGACGCCGACGATTATGTGCATCGTATTGGTCGTACAGGTCGTGCTGGTGCAACCGGTACTTCCATTAGTTTTGCTTGTGAAGATGACGCCTTCTTGTTACCGGGTATAGAAGCTGAGCTAGGGATGAAGTTACCCTGTGAGCGTCCGCCGGAGCATTTGGTTAACAACAAGCGGTAAACGTATTAGGCAGCTGCGGTTTAGGTTTTGTCCTTAAGGCGCTCTACCCACATCAAGGTCCCGCCACAGACTGCGGCGGGCATAATAAATAAATTCAATATCGGCACCATGGTGCCAAGCATGACGAGTGCGCCAAAACTAGCACTTGTGCCTCTTTGACTTGAAATTCGTTTTCGAGCTTCTTTAAAACTGAGCTTATGATTATCCATAGGATAGTCGCAATACTCTATTGCCATCATCCACGCGTTCAAGGCAAACCATAATATCGGCGCTAATGGTGATATGACAAAGCTTGCGATCAGGGTAAGAATGGCAAAGCCAAGGTAGTAGGCTAATTTTTGGCATTCTCGACCAATACTTTTTGGAAAGCTGGCTATGGCCATCGCAATGGTTTCGCGGCCGGATACTTCTTGACCAGTTAGCATTTCTTCTACTTTTTCTGCTAGTAGGCCATTAAATGGGGCGGCGATGATATTAGCGACCGTGCTAAATATATACATGACAATGGCAAGTACCAATATCACGGCAAGTGGCCACAATACCCATCGCAAAAAATCTAGCCAGTTTGGTAGCCAGTCAATAACTTGGTTTATCCAGCCAGACATGGCCTCCAGCGTTAGGGTGGTGAAAGCGCCAAATATAATGACATTGATCAGCAGTGGAATGGCAACAAATAAGCGTATGCCAGGTTGGCGTATTATTTTGAAACCGCGTAATAAATAATCTGGGCCGCTTAATGGGCGTACAGTCATTGTGATTCTGTCCTGTGGCCAAGCAGAGAGCCTGTTGTGAGGTGATTCGCTTTTCTGGAAAATTATTATGCGTTTTGAATGTGCCTGTCGGCAAGGCCTGAGTTAACATATCTAGATAAATCACTAGGGCTTGTTCGTTGCTGAGAATTGGGTTTTGGTGATGTTTTTAAAAAATAATCTAGGCATAGGGAGAGGTCTGATGAAAGGGTTTAATGCGATTTGGCTGCTAGTATTGCTTACCAGTGTCAGTTACTTACAGGCAGATGATTTGGGTGAGTCTTATAACGTCATGTGCAGTAAAATGAAGTCATGTGCGCTGCAAAGCATAGGTGAGGCTAATTTAAGTCCGGCTATGCGAGACATGGTGATGACGCAATTGGAAGGGGCTTGTGTGTCTGTGCAGCAGCAATTTGGCAACGTGGCTGACACTCACCCATTATATGGGGCTGCCTCCAAGTGCTTGAGTTCAATGGCGAAATTAAGCTGTGATGAAATTGAAAATATGAATGACGAGCCGACACCCGCGTGTGCTAGTTATGAGAAAATGGCAGCGAGTTATCCCTAACTAAGTTTTATTTACTTGGCCACATTGAGGGCATACGCAGCGTTTTTTTGAATCCCTAGCCACCTTTTGTAAAGTCGTTTTATCAATGATGGCTGTCATGCACCAGCAACTTGAGGAAGGCTTGCCTGCGGCGATTGCGCATTGATTCTTTTGTTCGCAAAGTGGGCAGCGATCGGGGGCGTGGGTAGCTGTAGCTGCGCTAAAAGTCGGCATTTAATCCTTTCCTAGAGTACCGGAGGCGGTGAGCATGAGTGATGAAGATAGATTGTTCGCTGAAGAGATGGTCGGTGTCAAACGCTTGGTGGCAGATCGTCGTGTTGTTATAAAAAAAGATGGAAGTGATGAGGTGAATATTGCTGCGCGTCGTGCCGCGGCAACGGCTGATAGCGGAGTTCGTAACTTTTTATCGACTTCTGATGTTGAATTGCTAGATCCGTATTATGTATTGGAATTTCAGCGTGAAGGGGTTCAGCACGGTGTATTCCGACGTTTAAAGCAAGGTAAGTATGCTATTGAGGCTCGGCTCGATTTACATAAGATGAGCGTTGAGCAGGCGCGTATACAAGTTTTCGATTTTATTAGCGAAGCAATGAAAGCAGATTTACGCACTATTATGATTGTGCATGGGCGCGGTCATCACAGTGAGTCCAAAGGCGCAGTCATCAAGTCCTATGTTAACCGCTGGCTACCTGAATTAGAGGCGGTGCAAGGTTTTTGCAGTGCGCAGCCGCAACATGGTGGGGCGGGGGCGGTTTATATAATGTTGAAAAAAAGTGAGCGGAAAAAACAAGAAAATCGCGACCGATTTACCCGTGGTCGCAGTAGTTAGTTCCGCTGTATGCTGGGCTTATAGTGCCCCTTTGCTTTCTAATGCGGCGACGTGCTCGAGAGAATTGCGGTGCTCTTTGGCATAGCTAAGTACGGTCCGGCCACTTTTGTCGGTAGCATTCAGGTCGCGCCCTGTTTCCAGAAACATACCTATGAAAAGCGCGAAGTCATCTGCACGCATACTTTGATAGGCTTTTAGTAGGGCGTGAAAGTCGCGGTTGGTACCTAGCTTGGGTTCGGAGTCGAGAAATTCACGCACGCGTGATTCCGTCCAAACTTCGTCCAATACCTTTTCTTTATCTTTTTTCATAAAACAATGTCTACCTTGCTGATTCGGCGGGCTTAGCCGCCGAGTTTTTCATTTAAAAGCGCGTTTATGACGCCGGGGTTAGCTTGGCCTTTTGAGGCTTTCATTATTTGCCCCACAAAAAAGCCCAGCATTTTTTTGCGTTTGCCGTCGTCAGCGGCACGAAATTGTTCAACTTGATCTGGGTTTGCGGCCAGAACGTCATCGACCATGGCGCCAATTGCGCCACTGTCTGACACTTGCTTTAAGCCCTTACTGTCGATGATGGCGTCGGCGCTGTCACCCTCTTTGTTCCAGAGTGCATCAAACACTTGTTTGGCGATTTTACCGGAAATGCTGTTGTCGCGAATACGTTGAATTAATCCGCCCAGTTGTTCGGCGCTGACGGGGCTTTGAGTAATAGTCAGGTTGTCCCGGTTTAGCGCTGCGGAGAGTTCACCGTTCACCCAGTTGGCGGCTAATTTAGCGTCACCGGCACTGCTAGCGGCGGTTTCAAAATAGTCGGCAATGGGGCGTTCGCTTGTGAGTAAGCCTGCGTCGTAGGCCGACAGACCAAAATCGCTCTCAAAACGCTGGCGTTTTGCGTCTGGCAGCTCTGGCATGCCAGCCTGCAGTTCGTCGATGACAGATTGTTCAACGTGAACAGGTAGCAGGTCGGGGCAGGGGAAGTAACGGTAATCGTTGGCTTCTTCCTTGCTGCGCATGGGACGAGTTTCGTTTTTGTCGCTATCGTATAAGCGGGTTTCCTGCTTAACCTTACCACCGTCTTCGATGAGTTCGATTTGCCGCAGCACTTCGGTTTTGATGGCGCGCTCAACAAAGCGAAAGGAGTTGATGTTCTTTAATTCGGCACGGGTGCCGTATTCTTCTTGGCCCTTGGGGCGCACCGAGACATTGGCGTCACAACGTAAAGAGCCTTGCGACATATCGCCGTCGGAAATGCCAAGGTAGGTCACAATAGAATGAATTTTCCGCAGGTAGGCGACGGCTTCTTCAGCACTGCGCATATCAGGCTCTGAGACAATCTCGATTAATGGGGTGCCGGCTCTATTGAGGTCTATGCCAGACATACCCTGATAATCTTCGTGTAGTGATTTACCCGCGTCTTCTTCTAAGTGGGCATGGTGTACCCGAATGCTGCGGGTGCTGCCATCACTCAGGGTGATTTCGACAATACCTGGCCCAACAATGGGAAAGTCCATTTGGGTGGTTTGGTAGCCTTTGGGTAGGTCGGGGTAAAAATAGTTTTTTCGGTCAAATACTGAGTCGCGGCAAATATCGGCATCAATGGCTAGGCCAAACAGAATTGCCTTTTTTACCGCTGCTTCGTTTAACACCGGCAAAGTGCCAGGCATGGCTAAATCAACAGCACTTGCTTGGGTGTTAGCGCCGGCACCGAAGGCGGTGCTAGAGCCAGAAAAAATTTTAGACTGTGTGGTGAGCTGGACGTGAATTTCCAGACCAATTACAACTTCCCATTCCATAGTCGCTTTCCTTATACGCTGCCGGGAGCGGCTTGCTGGTGCCAGTCGCTGCGTTGTTGATATTGATGGGCAGCGGCGAGCAGAGTGGATTCATCAAAATCGCGGCCAATTAATTGCAAACCAATGGGCTTACCGTTGGTGAAACCCGCGGGCAGCGAGATGGCCGGTAGGCCTGCCAAATTGACGGCTATGGTGTAAATATCTTCAAGATACATGGTGACGGGGTCACTGACTTTTTCGCCTAAACCAAACGCGGGGTTTGGGGTGGTGGGGCCGGCAATGATATCGACGGATTTAAAAGCCTCGTCAAAATCTTGTTTAATAAGTCGACGAATCTGTTGGGCCTTGCGGTAGTAGGCATCATAGAAGCCGGAAGACAGAGCGTAGGTACCTATTAAGATTCGACGTTTCACTTCGCTACCAAAACCTTCAGCGCGGGTTCGGGTGTAGAGATCGTCTAAATCTTTGGGGTTTTCACAGCGGTACCCATAACGTACCCCGTCAAAGCGGGATAAATTAGTAGAGGCTTCTGCGGGCGCGATAATGTAATAACAAGGCACAGCTAAATGAGTGTGGGGCAGGCTGATTGATTTAATTTCTGCGCCCATTTTTTTGTATTCATTCAGTGATGCTTCGATGGCGGCAGCTATTTCTGGGTCTAGGCCCTCGCTAAAGTACTCTTTGGGTACGCCAATTTTTAGTCCGTTTAAATCTTTGTTGAGGTCAGTGACATAGTTGGGAACAGCAATATCCATGCTGGTGCTGTCGCGGTGATCAAAGCCCGCCATTGCCTGTAGTAATAATGCATTATCTTCGGCGGTTTTAGCCATGGGCCCGCCTTGATCTAAACTGGAGGCGAAGGCGATCATGCCGTAGCGGGATACTCGTCCGTAGGTGGGTTTTAAACCGGTTAAGCCACACAGCGCAGCGGGTTGTCTAATGGAGCCGCCGGTGTCGGTGCCGGTAGCGGCTGGTGCGAGTCCTGCGGCTATTGCTGCGGCCGAGCCACCTGATGAGCCACCGGGGACGCAGTCGGTATTCCATGGATTACGCACTGCACCGTAAAAACTGGTTTCGTTTGATGAGCCCATGGCGAATTCATCGAGATTGGTTTTGCCTAGCGTCACTACACCCGCGTCAGCGAGCCGATTTACGACTGTGGCACTGTAGGGTGCAATGAAATTATCTAGCATCTTTGAGGCGCAGCTGGTGCGAACACCTTCTGTGCAAAAAATATCTTTGTGTGCAATGGGGACGCCACAAAGCGCGCCGCCAGCGCCATTTTGGCGTGCTGCATCTGCTGCGCGAGCTTGGCTTAGTGCTTCTTCGGCAGTCACCGTGATAAAGCTATTGTAGTTTTCATCGCGTTTAGCAATGGCGTCGAGGTAGTGTTGGGTGATTTCTTCACTGGAGAATGTTTTAGCTTCCAGTCCGCGAAGAATATCGGCAACCGTGTGATTGGGCATAATTAAGAATACTCGTTATGTCTGCTGGTTTTTGTCGGCGAAGGTGTTGCGCCGTTGCAATATGTCGCAGTCTTTAGTCAATGACCTGAGGGACTAGATACAAACCATCGGCGGTTTGAGGTGCAATTTTTTGGAAATGCTCGCGCTGGTCGTTTTCACTAACTTGGTCGGCGCGCAAACGCTGAACAGCATCGTGTGGGTTTGCCATGGGCACAACGCTTGTCGTGTCTACGGCCTGCATGGCATCAACCATATTAAGAATATCGCCAATCCGTTGACTAAGCTCTTCAGTCTCTGTAGCTGCAATATTGATTCGTGCTAATCGTGCTAATTTAGCAATGTCGTTTTGGTCTAAGCTCATGCCCTACCTTTTAAATTTAAGTCTTAGCAGTGGTGAATTTCCGTTGAAAAAATTGAAGAGTACGACGGAATTACTGTAAGGTTGCCAGTAAACCGCTAAACTTATCATATTTGCGCCTTGCCCTAAATCCCTGCCGTTGATAGAGTGGCAAAGTTTTTAAATTAGGGCCTTGCGATATTGCCGGGCGGCAATCGCTCCCGGTCCAATCAGCCTGGTCCCTGCCCAAATCGGGGCTGCATAAGGTGACAACGACACATGTTAAAACGAATTCGCGGAATGTTTTCCAACGATCTCTCCATTGATCTTGGAACGGCAAATACTCTTATTTATGTACGTGGCCAGGGAATCGTTCTTGACGAGCCCTCGGTAGTGGCTATACGTGTGCATAATGGCCAGAAAACCATTGAAGCAGTGGGTATGGAAGCTAAGCGCATGCTTGGCCGTACACCCGGAAATATTACGGCGATACGCCCGTTAAAAGATGGTGTCATTGCCGACTTTCAAGTCACAGAAAAGATGCTGCAGCATTTTATAAAATTGGTGCATCAAAATAGCTTTATTCGGCCCAGTCCACGGGTGCTGGTGAGCGTGCCCTGTAAGAGTACTCAGGTTGAACGTCGCGCTATTCGAGAGTCTGTTCTTAGTGCCGGTGCTCGTGAAGTGCGTTTAATTGAGGAGCCAATGGCTGCGGCAATTGGCGCTGGCTTACGTGTTGATGAAGCGTCGGGTTCAATGGTGGTTGATATCGGTGGTGGTACTACTGAGATTGCCATTATTTCTTTGAATGGCGTGGTGTATTCTGATTCGGTGCGGGTTGGTGGCGATAGATTTGATGAGGCGATTGTAACTCATGTTCGTCGCACCTATGGCAGTTTGATTGGTGATGCGACGGCTGAGCGGATTAAGCAAGAAATTGGCTGTGCTTACCCTGGCAGCGAATTGCGAGAAATTGATGTTCGTGGGCGTAATCTTGCCGAGGGTATTCCGCGTCGTTTTACCTTAAATAGCGATGAAATTTTAGAAGCACTGCAAGAGCCTCTACAAGTTATTATTCAAGGTGTTAAGCGTGCTTTAGAGCAATCCCCACCAGAATTAGCTGCCGATATTGCTGAAACAGGTATTGTGTTGACTGGCGGCGGGGCCTTATTACGCGGTATTGATCAGTTAATTGCAGATGAAAGTGCTCTGCCGGTGATTATTGCTGAAGATCCTTTAACTTGTGTTGCCCGCGGCGGTGGTAAAGCCTTAGAGATGATGGATCGCCATCATCTTGATATATTGTCTGCTGAGTAATAATGATTCGCCCCGCTGAGGGAGGAGGCAGCAATTAAACCGGTATTTGCCAATGAGTCGTCGGTTGGTGGCAGACTGCTACTCTTAGGTGGTGCTGCCTTAGTGTTGATTTTGATTGGTCAGCGCTTGGAGTTTATGGCGCCATTGCGTAGCCAGCTATCTGTTGTTGCGACTCCATTTTACTGGGTTGTGGATATCCCTTCGCGTGTCGTAGATCAATTTCGCGACTCCTTAAGTAGCCGCAGTGAGTTAATGGCTGACAATGAGCGCCTGCGATCCGAATCACTTATTTTAAACGCGAAACTTCAAAAATATATTGAATTACGTGCCGAGAACGTACGCCTTCGGCAATTGATGAATTCTGCTGAACGGGTAAATGACACCGTGGTGGTGGCTGAAGTTGTGGCGGTGGCGTCTGATCCAAATCGACATCAGTTGGTGGTCGACAAAGGGAGTCGCGATGGCGCTTTTGTTGGACAACCGGTGATTGATGCCAACGGTTTGCTTGGGCAAATCACGGATGTTGGTGTGTTACAGAGCCGAGTATTATTGGTTACTGATAGTGCACATGCCTTACCTGTTCGCGTAAGTCGTAATGGTTTACGTGCCATTGCTGAAGGGACAGGGATGATTGATGAATTAGCCTTGACCCATGTCGCTGCCACCACCGATATTCAAGTTGGTGATTTACTCGTGAGCTCTGGGCTCGGTGGTCGATTTCCCAGTGGCTATCCGGTGGGGGAGGTAGTTGATGTGTCAATCGATCCTGGAAAATCATTTGCTGTGGTTCGTGCTCGCCCTATGGCTCAGCTTGATCGCAGCCGAAATGTCTTACTGGTTTTCAGTGAGCAGAAGATTGAGGAATAGTACATGGACTCACATGCGCACGGCTTGTGGTTCATTGCGGTCACTATTTTTATTGCCTTCCTTCTCAGTATTTCCCCCCTTAGCCCAGATCTAGCGTGGGCGAGACCCGACTGGGTTTTACTTATTTTAATGTATTGGCTGCTAGCCCTTCCAGAGCGGGTCGGTGTTTTTATTTGTTGGTTGAGCGGCATTGTTCTGGATATTTTGCAGGGCGTGGTCATCGGGCAGAATGCCTTTGCTTTTGCCGTTATCGCTTACATTATTCAAGTGTCTTATCAGCGTTTGCGAATGTTTAGTCTTCGCAAGCAAGCTTCCTTTGTATTTTTGCTCGAGTTGTTTCATATTTTGGTTGAGCAGTGGGCGCAGAATATTAATGGGGTGGCTCAGACGCATTGGCTGGTATTCCTTCCTGCGTTGACGACAGCTGCGTTTTGGTTTGTTGTGCGACCAGTTGTGGCCTGGTTTCAGCGCGTTTTAGTGGTATTTTAGCTGTGTATCAAAAAGCTGCTCTTATCTTGGCTTCAGCTTCGCCGCGACGAGCGGAATTACTTGCGCAAATTGGCGTAAGCTTTCAAGTTGTGCCTGCTAATATTGATGAGACACCGGCTAATGGTGAGCAGCCTAATGCCTATGTAAAACGAATGGCCATGGAGAAAGTGGCGGCGGTGGCTAAATTGTATGCCGACAGAGTGGTGTTGGCGGCAGACACCTCAGTCATTGTCGATGGCGAGATCTGGGGCAAGCCCTTGAATCGCCAGCATGCTAAGGTAATGCTCAATGGCCTGAGCGGTCGTCAACATCAGGTGGTGACTGCGATTGCGGTGCATTATGACGGCAACGTTGAGTTAGCTGTTAGTGAGACAGAGGTGTTGTTTGCTGTATTAACGGACCAGCAGATTGACCGATATGTGGCGACGGGTGAGGCAGATGATAAGGCGGGAGCGTATGGCATTCAAGGTGCTGCTGGGTGCTTTGTAGAGCGTCTGAATGGCAGCTATTTTGGTGTTATGGGTTTACCTTTATATGAGACAGCAGTTTTGCTGGGCAAAACTGGAATGACTGTAGGGCCCAGATAATGAGTGAAGAGATACTAATCAATGTGACGCCGGTAGAGACCCGGGTTGCGGTTGTCGAAAACGGGGTGCTGCAAGAGGTTTATATTGAGCGCAGTCGCTCTCGGGGCATTGTCGGTAATATTTATCAGGGTAAAGTGGTCCGAGTTTTGCCTGGGATGCAGGCAGCGTTTGTCGATATCGGCTTGGAGCGCACCAGCTTTATTCACGCATCCGATATTGCTTGTTTAGATAGTGAAGGGGCGGAACACGCCGATATTCGCACAAAAATTCGTGAGGGGCAGCTTTTAACAGTTCAAGTTACCAAGGACCCAATGGGCACCAAAGGCGCTCGCTTAACAACACGATTATCCGTGTCTTCTCGATATTTGGTGTATATGCCAGGTGCGGCGCATATCGGGGTTTCTCATCGTATTGATGACGAAGAGGAGCGACAGCGCCTACGTGACGTTTTGGAAGTTACTGTGCGTGAAGAAGATGAAGATTTATGTGATGGCTATATTTTACGTACAGCAGCAGAGGGTGTTGGTGAAGATGAGTTGCGCGCCGATGTTAAATTTTTAAAGCGGTTATGGGCGGCAGTAGAGCGACGCATGAAACGTGATACCGCCCCGAGTGTTATTTACGAGGATTTACCGCTTTTTATGCGGACAATGCGGGATTTGGTGCGACCGGGTTTGGAAAAAATTCGCATAGACTCGCGTGAAAGTTTTCAGCGTGTGGGTCAGTTTGCTGAAGATTATTTACCTGAAATTGCCTCCCAGCTTGAATATTACCCCGGTGAACGACCGATATTTGATTTGTATGGCGTGGAAGATGAAATTCAGAAAGCCTTGGGGCGTAAGGTTGAGCTTAAGTCTGGTGGGTATCTGATAATTGATCAAACCGAGGCAATGAGTACCATCGATATTAATACCGGTGCTTTTGTTGGTCATCGAAACCTAGAAGAAACGATTTTTAAAACTAACCTTGAAGCGGCGGCAGCACTTGCTCGCCAACTCCGGTTGAGGAATTTAGGCGGTATTATTATTATCGATTTTATCGATATGAAAGATCCCGAACATCGTCGTCAAGTGTTAAGAGCACTAGAGCGTGCGATGGAAAAAGACTATGCAAAAACCTCGATTACCGGTGTTTCTGAGTTGGGTTTAGTGGAGATGACTCGCAAGCGGACTCGTGAAAGCTTAGAGCACGTACTTTGTGAAACTTGTCACTATTGTCATGGGCGTGGCTCGTTAAAATCGCCTGAAACTGTATGTTATGAAGTCTTTAGAGAGATTTTGCGGGAATCGAGGGCTTACGAAAGCAAGCGTTTGTTGGTTTTGGCATCTCAAGAGGTTGTTGATAGCTTACTTGATGAGGAGTCGGCAAATGTTGCTGATTTAGAAGAATTTATTGGTGCGAGTATCCGTTTTCAAGTGGAGGCGGTATACACGCAGGAGCAATTTGATGTTGTACTACTTTAGTCATGGTTGCCGGTGATGATGGGTGACGATTGATGCTCGTGCGAGCAAGTCGCAAGTTATACGCTTTACTTTGGGGGGCAGCCTTGGTGCTCCTTGTCGTGTTGGCGCTTTATGCGAGCTTAGGGCGTCAATATATTGGCTTAGTAGACCGTTATCAGCAGGATATTTTTCACTATATTGAAGGCTTAACTGGGGTCAGTATGCAGGCCTCAAGTGTGCGAGGTAGCTGGTCTGGCCTCTCTCCAGTAATTGAAATCAGTGATTTTAATCTTGGCAGCGAAGCTGCTGTTCACCTTGATAATGCACGTATAGAAATCGATGTCTTAGCGTCAATTCTGACGGGTACACCTAAGGTTCGCCAAATCCAAGCGGGCAGTTTACGCATAGAGCTTGAACAAACTTCTGAAGGGCAATGGCAGATACCAGGCATAGTAACCACTGACACTCGTGGTGGTAGCCCCGATATGCTTATAGATTTGGTGCTGGGAGTCCGCCGGGCCGCTCTAGACTTGTTTGTTGTTAAGCTGGGCTATTCAAACGGCGATGTGAAGCATATTAGTAGCCGTGATTTCTCACTACGCAGCGACGATAAATTCCGGCGGATTTATGCGCAGCTAAATACTGATAGCGACGGTGATATTCAGATGTTGCTTGAAGCTTATGGCGATCCTCGCAACCTTGAAAAATTTAGCGGCAATGCATATATGGTGATAGATGGCAGTCGCTTATCGGCAATAGCCCCTATTTTTCAACAAAGCGCGCCATTATTTGATAGTGAGGTCAGTGGCGAACTCTGGATGAGTTGGCGACGTGGGCAGCGGGTGAGTATGAGCGGTGTCTTAAATGCACCTGAGTTAGCTGTTGGCGTACTGTGGGGGGCTGATGATGCTCTACTAAGAGACGTTAATATGCGTTTTGCAGGCAGTCATCGTGATGGTTTCTGGCGTATTAGCTTTACTGAGTTTGACGCCAAGTGGCGAGATCGCGGCATTGATCTATCAGGTATATCAGTTCGCCACCCAGAAGACACATTATGGCGTTTTACTTTGCCGCAGCTCGAAGTGGGGGCAACAAATGCACTGCTGACAGAAAGCGATATTTTGCCGGAATATTCACAAGGTGTATTGAGTGACTTGGCACCGGAAGGTTTGCTCAAACACATACAGTTTGACTTATATACCAGTGGTTCTCGTGTTGAAAGCTTCGCACTTAGAGCAGAGGCAGCAGATTTAAGTGTTAAGCCGTGGCAGGGTGCGCCGGGCGCCCAAGGTTTGACAGGCTATCTCGAGATTGGCCCTCAGCAAGGTTTGCTGATGGTTGATTCCCAGGCGCTTTCACTTTCTTTTCCACACTTATATGACGATGCTTTTAAGCTAGAGGATGTAAAGGCTGAATTACGTTGGGATTATGATGACCAGCGTTTACGTTTGCATAGCGGTCTGATTAAGGCAATAAATAATGACAAGCGATTATCTGCGCTACTTCGTTTAGACCTACCGCTTCATAAAGAGGTTGAGCCGGGCCCGACAATGACGCTAATGGTTGGGGCAAAAGGTATTGATGCTAGCCAATATAATACTTACACCCCCAATATTTTAAGTGATAGCCTACAAGAATGGCTCGCCTCTAGTATTCAAGGTGGTACGGTTAACACTGCGGGATTTATTTTTCACGGTTCGCTGTTGGCGAAGTCTGAGTACTCTCCGTCGATACAGTTAGCGTTAGACCTGTCAGATGTTGAGCTGCGCTTTCTTCAGGACTGGCCTGCAATAAAAGCGCAGCAGGCGCAGCTTGTCATTGATAATGCAGAAATAACAGCCGCATCTCGTTCAGCGACGTTAAATGATATGGCCTTAAATCCGTTATCTGTACATGTTACGCCATCTGCTGAGGGTTATTCGGTTCTTGATGTTGCCGCAGCGGCCACACCCAACTTTAAGCAAATCAAAAGCTTGTTGCTCGATACCCCTTTACATTCTTATATCGGTAATACTTTTGATTCGTGGACAGGGGAGGGGAATGCAAATGTCGACGTAGGGATTCATTTGCCGTTGGCAAATGGCTATGAGCCTAATATTCGGGTTGATTCCGATATTGATTTTTCGGTTTTGGGTCTACCAGATTATCGTTTAACGCTAAGCGCTGCCAAAGGGCATTTGCATTATGAAACTGAAGAGGGTCTTAGTAGTTCTAATTTGAATGCGACAGTCTTTGAGAAACCATTGACGGCAATGATTAGTCAGGTTGGAAAACAAATTGATGTGGATGTTGCCACAACGGTTACTGCTTCAGATATTGGTCAGTGGTTAAATACACCGGTCTTGCAGTTTTTTAAGGGCAGTACTGGTATTAAAATGCGAGTACAGGCAGGTGGTGAAAAGTCTGGTCTCACTATTTCATCAGACTTAAAGGGCGTAGAAATAGCTCTACCGCAGCCTTTTTATAAGTCTCCTAGTTTGTCTCAGCAACTCGCAATTTGGCTGCCGTTTGACGGTGACGGTATCTTAGGGCTTGCGCTTGAAGATCAGCTAAATCTCCAGCTAGGATTAAATGATAGCGGGGTATATGGCGCCAATCTATATCTGGGCAGTAGTGAAGAAAATACTGCGATGCTACGTCCCCTGATTGGTCAATTTAATGTTGCGGGCAGTATTGAGTTTGCGAGTTTTAGTCAGTGGCAGAATATTGCAGATCAGTACTTGTCGTCATTGCAACCTAGTGGCGGTGCGTCGATGGTGCTCGCTGTTAATGGTTTGGATATTGATGAAGTTTATATTTTTGATCACCTTTTAGAAAATGTTCGACTGGCGGTGTCCGAAAATTATGATTTCTGGCAAGTTCGGGTGGCCAGTCAACAATTATCAGGTGAGTTAGCGTTTCCTCGTAATAGCTCATCTACAGTTGCTACGGTAATTCTGGAAAAATTAGCCTTACCGTCATTTGATGATCAATCTACTTCGTCGAGCGCTGATCTTGATCCTATGCGCTTGATGGATGTCAATGTCGATATTGATCAGCTGTCGGTGGGAGGAGAGGCGTGGGGGCGAGTCGGTTTTGATTTGCGAATAGATGAGCGCGGTGCGCACTTTAATGCTCTTCGTGGCCAGCTTAGAGGCATAGATTTAGCTCGTGAGGCAGGAGCTAGTAGCCTACATTGGCTTAAAGACGAAGCCGGAAACCAGACTTCGTGGCTACAGGGCTTATTTGGTGTGGGGGATCTTGGCCCGGTATTGGAAGGTTTTGGTTATTCGAAAGTTATGGAAACTAAGCGTGGCAATTACAATGTGGATATACATTGGCCTGGTGCACCGACACAGTGGAAATTGTTACAGAGTGAGGGTGAGTTCAGTTTTAGTTTTGAAAATGGTCGTTTTTTAAAAAGTTCAGATGCAGCTAGCGGTGCCTTGCGGGTGTTCAGTATTTTTAATATGGCAAATATAGTTCGCCGTTTAAAATTTGATTTTCGTGATGTGTTCAGTAAAGGTATTTATTTTGATTCCATGCGTGGCAGCCTCAGTTTGAGCGAAGGCATAGTGGAGTTGAAAGAACCTTTAGATATCAAAGGCCCGTCCAGTGGTTTTCAGATGACAGGTACCATCGATTTAAATACCGATATCCCTGATCTTCGCTTGGTTGCAACATTACCTGTTGGTAGTAACCTTCCTTGGGTTGCGGCGTTGGTGGGTGGTTTGCCAGCAGCGGCAGGAGCCTATGTAGTGACGAAAGTTTTTGAAGAGCAAGTTAATAGCTTTTCCAGTGCTGTTTACGATATATCTGGTACTGTGCAGCAACCGGAGCTGACATTTAAAAATATCTTTGACGTTGGTTCTGGTGATGTCAGTAAGGCGAAAGAGAAGACGAAAGATAAGTCGAGTGAGGTACCGAAATAATGTCGCAGAGTAATGATGATTTTCGAGTAAGTAGTGATGCCTGAGCCATGGTTACCTATCGGTGTTGCGGCATTGCAAATGGTGTCTGGTCAAAAGCTAGACGATAATTTGCAAAGTGCACAAGCACTGGTGGCAACTGCGGCTAAAAAGGGAGCAAAGCTGGCCGTATTGCCGGAAAATTTTGCTTTGTTTGGAAGCAAAAAAATATTTACTTTGGCGACAGACGAGGCGAGAGATGGTGCCATTCAGCATTTTTTATCGAACTTAGCGTCTGACTACGGTATCACCTTGGTTGGTGGGTCTATCCCATTGCCATCACCAGATGGTCGAGTGTTTGCGTGCTCATTTGTTTATGGCGCCGACGGTAGTTGTTTGGGATGTTATCGGAAAATTCACTTATTTGACGCGGATGTCGGTGATGCTCAGGGTTCTTATCGTGAGTCGGACAGTTATGCGCCAGGTGAAAATATTCTGGTGGTTGATTCTGCCGTGGGGCGCATAGGGGTGGGTATTTGCTACGATCTGCGTTTTCCGGAAATGTTTCGCCGCATGCTGGATCAACAGGCTGAAATTATTGTTTTACCGTCGGCGTTTACCCGAAGTACAGGGTGGGCGCATTGGCTGCCATTGCTGCGGGCGCGCGCCATAGAAAACCAATGCTTGGTTGTTGCGGCCAATCAGGGTGGGATTCACGACGCAAAGCGACAAACCTCTGGTGGTTCAGTGGTGATTGATAGCTGGGGAAGCGTGCTGGCCGAGGCGGGTTTAGGTGAAGCCTGCGTGATAGCCAAATATGATCGAGAAGAGCAGCGGGCTTTGCGGCAGAGGATGCCGGTTTCACAGCATCGCCGCTTGTAAATTGGTTTTTATATTACGCCGTCGATTGGTTTTCCTGTAGCTCTCTTAAATATTGAAATAATTTACGTTTTGCAGCCGGAGGCTTGTTTGCTTTCGCATCTTTAGCTGATTGCAAGATAAGTGTTCGCAGGCGTTGGCGATCGGCGCTTGGAAATTGCGCAATCACTTTTTCTATACCCGGTAAACCTTCTTCAACCACAGTATCTCTAAGCTCTTCTAAGCGGTGGAATGCTCGTGCGAGTTCGCGCTGCCCTTCGTCGCGCTTTGCGAGTCCGGCCTCAATTTCACTGAGGTCAATCCCGCGCATTAGTTTACCAATATATTGTAATTGTCGACGTAAACCCTCGCGACTAGTCAGACGTCTAGCCGTTGAAATGGCCTCGCTGAGGTGCTCGTCGTGAATGGGGATTTTGGCTAATTCATTGTTACTGAGTTTTACCAGTTGTTCGCCCAAGTCTTGCATTGCCTGCATTTCTTTTTTAAGTGCGGTTTTACTGGGGCGTTCGAATTCAGATTCGGTCACGTTACGATCCGTATAGTTTAAATATTGTTGTTTTGTAAGGCTTTTTAGCCGTAAAAATAACTGGCAAGGCCAAGAAATGATAGAAAACCAATCACATCGGTGACGGTGGTAAGTACTACGCCACCCGCCAAGGCAGGGTCAATATTCAGAGATTTCATTATCAAGGGTAAAACGGCGCCTGCAAGTGCTGCTGTGAGTAGGTTGATAATGATGGCGGCACCGATGATTCCTCCCATTAATGCATCATCAAACCACAGTGTTGTCGCCGCGGCGATAATGATAGCCCATATTACGCCATTAATGGCGCCAACAGCCATTTCACGGTTGATTAACCAGCGGCTATTGTCTCGACTAATATGACCTAATGCCATACCACGAATTACCACGGTGAGGGTTTGGGTGCCGGCAACGCCGCCCATGCTTGCTACTATGGGCATTAAAACTGCGAGGGCGACGACTTTTTCAATTGTGCCTTCAAAAAGGTTAATGACGGCAGACGCGATAAAGGCAGTAAGTAGATTTATTCCTAGCCAAACGGCTCGCCGCGGGGCTGTTGTTAAAACCGCGGCAAAGGTATCTTCATCTTCATCTAAGCCGGCCATGCTCATCAAGGAGTGGTCAGATTCCTCGCGGATAACATCGACCACGTCATCGATGGTTATTCGACCGAGCAGCAGACTATTGTCATCGACTACCGGCGCAGAGACCCAATCGTGCCGAGCAAAGAGGGTGGCCACCTCTTTGGAAGGCATTTTTGCGGGGATAGGTTCGACTTCGGTATCCATAATTTCTCGAACGGTCACGCTGGGGTCGGACACTAATAATTTGCGTAACGATAAAACGCCGATGTATTGGTCGTTGCGATTGACGACCAAGAGGCTGTCGGTCATCTCTGGGAGCTGTTCGTGACGACGTAGATAGCGAAGGGCGACATCAAGCGTAATGTTAGGTCGGACTGTGATCGTGTCGGTGTTCATCAAACCACCGGCACTATCTTCATCGTAGGATAATACGTGCTCGACGCGAACTCGATCTTGATGATCCATCGAGTTGAGGACTTCGCGAATTACACGGTCGGGTAATTGCTGCAGAATGTCCGCAATATCATCGGCTTCAAGGCCTTCGGTGATGGTGGCGACTTCTTCGGCATCCATCTGGCGCAGGAATTGACTCTGAACCTCATCGTTGAGATGTTGGAGGATATCCCCCTCGTTCTCAATATCGATGAGCTGCCACAACACACTACGAATTGTGTGCGGAGTGGATTCTATTAAATGGGCGGCATCCGCGGGAGGCAAGCCATTTAACATGCGACGGATTTGTAAAAAGCCACCGGAACCCAGCGCGTCATTCAGGGTTTTGAGTTGGCTCTCGGTTTGTAGCTTTTCAGCAGTCTGGGCCATACCTATCCCTAGCCTGAGCCATTAAGTGGAAAGAACGTTTTTGGCTGTTGATACTTATTGGTATTTCAATACTGCTGGGGGTGACCGTCAGTTTGTTACCAATTTATGTGCTGTCTTCAGGATTTACTGTGGCTAATTATCCTTTAAAGTACGGTTCGCAACAATCCAAAGTATACCTTCAGTAGTATAAATACGTCATATTACGCTTATTATTCAGCTTCCCCAAAACGTTGAGAAATAATATCTAAAACTGCTGACAGGGCGGCTTGTTCATCGTCACCGTCACAGCGAACAGTGATTTCTGTGCCTTTGCTTGCGGCTAACATCATCACCGCCATGATGCTTTTGCCGTCGACAGATCTGTCACCAACACTGATTTGCACGGTGGCAGTAAAGTCTCCTGCTGTGGAAACGAGTTTTGCCGCTGCGCGGGCATGCAGGCCAAGTTTGTTAATAATTATTATTTGGGATTCAACCATTGTGAGTGCTCTTAACGCTGGAGTTCGCGATGGCGAACTTGTAAGTCTGGATAGCTATTGCGCAGGGCTTTAGCAAGAGTCTCCGTCATATATACTGAGCGATGTTGGCCTCCAGTGCAGCCAATGGCAATGGTAAAGTAACTTCGGTTGCTGGTTTCAATTTTGGGCAGCCAATGTTGTAGATATTGCAGGATATCGTTGTACATAAGACGGACATCCTCTTGCTTGCTGAGATATTCTTGCACCTCACTATCTTGGCCGGTCAATACCCGAAGCCCTTCGTGCCAGTGAGGGTTGGGTAGCATGCGGAGGTCGTAAACTAAGTCTGCATCTATGGGTAGGCCTCGTTTAAAGCCAAATGATTTTAATTGTACAGCTAGCTTGCTGGCATCGGCACCAAGGATGCGGTCGCGAATTGCAGCTCTGAGCTCATGTACCGTCATATCGCTGGTGTCAATGGCGAGTGATGCTTCAATGACGATGGGCTCTAGTAGCGCGGTTTCGAGCTTGATTGCATCCGCCAAAGGCAGAGAGTCAGTGGTTAGCGGATGGCGTCTACGGGTTTCGCTAAAGCGTTTTATTAGCTTGTCATCACCCGCATCTAAAAAAACGATACGCAGAGTAGCGTGCTTTTTTACTTTGTCGCACAATGCTTGAAATCTGGCGAGTTCTGCGCGCGAATTACGAGCGTCTATACACACAGCAACCTGTTGATGAACTTTAAGTGAGCTGTGTGATAGCTCTTTAACTAGTTCGGGTAGTAGTGATATAGGGAGATTATCAATGGCATAATAACCTTCATCTTCTAGTTGGTGAAGCGCGGTACTTTTCCCCGACCCTGATCGTCCACTGAGAATGATGAGTTCCATATCAGTTCACTATTGAGCGCTTGAATAAAGTGTTGGCGTCTTCTGCGGTGCGCAAGTTATTTCGGTAATCTGTTTCATTAAAGGCCGTGGCGAGGGCACTGAGGACTTTTAAATGTTCGTCGTGTGCTTCTGCGGGGACAATGAGCGCAAATATAAGATCAACGGGTTCGTCGTCAATTGCCTCAAAATCAATGGCCTGCTCTAGTTTTAATAACATCCCGGTAACACTGCTACACCGGTTGCTGCGGCAGTGTGGTATGGCTACGCCATGGCCTAGGCCTGTGCTGCCAAGGCGCTCACGTGCGAGTAATTCATTGAATAATTCATCGGCGTCAAATTCAGCATTGTCGGCAGAAATTGCTGCTGCTATGTGTTCGAGTAAGCGTTTTTTGCTGGTGACGGACACACCGCATTCGGTGCGTCCGGGGGTGAGTATTGATTCAAGTATCATGATAGCTACGCGGTTATTTCCGGTTGAAACCGCAGGCCTTTAGCGGCCCAGCGATTTTTCTTTGTGTTTGATTAGCTGGCGATCAAGCTTGTCCGTCAGGCTGTCAATTGCAGCATACATGTCCTCTGATTCACAAGTGGCAAATAAGTCTGCACCGGCGACATGCACGGTTGCTTCGGCTTTTTGTACTAGTTTCTCAACAGTAAGGGTGACGTCGGTATTGGTAATGTTATCAAAATGTCGCTGAAGCTTTGAGAGTTTATTGTTGACATAATCGCGGAGGGCGGGTGTAACGTCTACGTGATGACCGCTTACAGTAATCTGCATATATTGCTCCTTCATCGCTGAAAAAAAGCAGGCGCCTCACGGCGAGTCGCTGCTAGCAACACTCCCATCGGAGTGTTGCATTATACTAGTCTTTTCCGCTCGTTTGAGGGCGGAATGACTAGTGATTCTCTATATTTGGCAATGGTGCGACGGGCTACTTGAATGCCTTGTTCGGCCAGTAAGTCTGTTATTTTACTGTCGCTTAGGGGTTTTCGTGGATTTTCCGTCGCAACTAATTTTTTAATTAATGCTCGTATAGCCGTGCTTGAACATTCGCCACCGGTATCGGTAGAAACATGGCTAGAGAAAAAGAATTTGAGTTCAAATATACCGCGTGGCGTGTGCATAAATTTTTGTGTGGTGACACGTGAAATGGTGGATTCATGCATACCCACTGCTTCGGCAATATCATGGAGTACCAAGGGCTTCATGGCTTCTTCGCCGTACTCTAAAAAGCCGCGTTGATATTCAACAATTTTAGTTGCCACTTTCATCAGGGTTTCATTGCGACTTATTAAGCTTTTGATGAACCAACGCGCTTCTTGGAGATTGTCGCGAATGTAATCGTTGTCGCTACTATTGCTGCTTTGGCGCGCCATAGAGGCGTATTGAGCGTTAATCTGTATTTTTGGTGCTATATCTGGATTTAACTCAACCAGCCATCGGCCCTCTTTTTTGCTGACGAACACATCCGGTACTACGTACTCGGTGTCGTCGTGACCAACTGCACTTCCCGGCGTTGGGTCTAATGATTGAATTAGTTTTAAAATGTCGCGCAATTGCTCTTCTTTTAAGCGGCAGCGACGCATAATTTGACTGTAATCCCGATTGCCAAGTTGCGCCATGTATTGGCTAACGACAAGACACGCTTCTTCAGCGTACGGAGTGTTGCGTGGTAGTTGCCTAAGCTGGATAAGCAGGCATTCCTGTAAGTCTCTACCGCCTACTCCAGGGGGATCAAATTGTTGGATGAGGTGCAAAACCGCATTAACTTCTTCGATTTCTATGGCTTCATTATCAAAGCCGTCTACCAGTTCCTCTGGGCCGACGGTTAGGCGTCCTTTTTCGTCGATGGCGTCTATAATGGCGGCGGCTATCATTTGGTCAAGCTCAGATAGGCGACTGAGGTTGAGTTGCCAGCGAAGATGATCTTGCAGTGAATCGTCACTCGTGTGGCGGTAATCGTTGTTGTAATCACTATCTTCTGCTGAGGAGCTACTGCCAGAACCCGTGCCACTGGTTTGAAATACGTCGTCCCACTGGCTGTCTACCGGTAAATCTTCAGGAATATCACTGCGCTCCGCCCATTCTGTGTCAGCTTCAGGTTGGGGGGCTTCGGTTTCACTTTCAGATGCTTTTTCAGGCTTTTTTGGCTCAGCAGAGGTTGGCTCAGTATTAACCTCGATCTCACCATCTTCGTCGCTAATTTCAAGCAGTGGGTTTGAGTCTAACGCAGATTGTATTTCTTGTTGTAAATCTAGTGTGGACAGTTGTAATAAGCGAATCGCCTGTTGCAGCTGGGGGGTCATTGTCAGGCTTTGGCCGACTTTGAGCTGTAGCGATTGTTTCATATTAGTGGCTTCTACAACATGAATTAAGTGGTAATGCGAACGATGCTTTGTTCTACCGGCAATATGTTTGCCTCACTGTCAGTGTAGTCGCGAGATTGGTTCCCTGCAATACCTGTGCCGATTCATTTGTAGGGAACTGTACTTATAATGTAAATTTGTCACCGAGGTAGATGTCTTTGACAATTTGGTTATTGAGCACGGTTTCGGCATTACCTTCAGCGACAATGCGCCCTTCGCCAACAATATAGGCTTTATCGCAAATATCTAAAGTTTCACGTACGTTGTGATCGGTGATTAAGACGCCTATGCCTCTTGATTGTAAGTGTCGAACAATGTTTTGGATGTCGTTAACGGAAATGGGGTCAACGCCGGCGAAGGGTTCATCCAACAAGATAAAGCTGGGTTCTGTTGCCAAGGCGCGTGCTATTTCAACCCGACGTCGCTCCCCACCTGATAATGCCATACCTTGAGATTTACGAATGTGGGTAATATGGAATTCTTGCAGTAGGGCTTCTAGTTTATCTTTGCGTTGACTCCGATTTAGGTCTCGGCGAGTTTCAAGGATCGCCATAATATTATCTGCGACGGTGAGTTTGCGGAAAATAGACGCTTCTTGAGGTAAGTAACCCACTCCGTGCTTGGCGCGTCCTTGTATAGACAGTTTGGTTAAATCTCTATCATCCAGTTGAATACTGCCGCGATCTGCATTGACAATACCGACGATCATGTAAAAGCACGTGGTTTTTCCTGCCCCATTTGGACCAAGCAGGCCGACTATTTCGCCGCTCCTAATAGTGAGCGACACGTCTTTGATTATTTCACGCCGTTTATAGGCCTTGGCGAGATTTTTGGCTTGTAAAACGGGCATGGTTATTGAATTTCCTCTGCGGCGTTGAGATCGCTGTCTTCCCGTGTTGCTGTGTCAGGTATGCTGTCGATATCTTTTGGCGCAATTTGTGGTTCGTCTGGCACGGCTTGGGGCTGTAGCGTCATTTTGACGCGATTTTCTTGCTTGCCAGTGCCGCCGTCGGCGATAACCATCTGTTTGCGGCCACTGTAAACTACTCGATCACCAGAAATTTTTGAACCTTGGTGGGTGATCGATGCGTCTTTCTGCAGCAGAATTTCTTCCATTTGTAGGCTGTATTCGATGCGTTGTGCGCTGGCAACAACCACGCCTTCATTAATGCGTGGTTGTTGTTCGAAGTAGGCTGGCTTGCCTTCGGCTATGACCTTTTCAACTTTACGATCTGATTCGACGATGGTGAGCTTGTCAGCGCGAATTTTTAATGAGCCTTGGCTCATGGTTACGTTACCGATATAGATGCCCTGGTTATTCTCATAAATAGCGCGGTCTGAGCTGAGGTTGATGGCTTCTTTGCGGTCGTCGGGTAGACCGTGGGCTAAGGGTGTAATACTAAGAATAAGCACCGCATAAAGTGCGGCTTTGCTAGGGTTCATAATTGCCTTCTACTTTGTTTAGTAGTTCTACACGCTCGTCTTTCAAGCTCGCTCGCATGCCAACTGAGTGCGTTTTACCATTGCGTAATTTAAGTGTAAGCGCGAGTGGCGTGTTTACTTCACTGTTTTCGAGATTGATGTTTAGGGCTTCCGTGGTGATTTCCGCCTGTCGGATCAGGTCTTTTACGATGACCGTGTTTTCAAGTATAAGCTGCTCTCCATCCTGAGAGAGCTTGCCTGATAAGGCACTAGCGGTCCATGGTCGCTGTTCAGCAATGTTACCTACATAAAAAGGGTCTTTTAATGTGACTGAACCGTCGGAGATTAATCGCTCGGCACTGCTGGCGCGCCATTGATAGGCAACGGCACCACCGCTGCTGTACTTTATGCCGTTAACCTTAATGAGGTGCGAGTCGGCGTCTGGAATAGCTTCAAACTGATCGGCGATACTGAGTTTACCGCTTTCGCTGTACTGGGTTAGGTACAGCACCGTGCCAGCTAGCGCGGCAATCGCGGAGAGTACAGACAAAAGGGTAAAGAAGTTAAAGCCTTTCATTTTTATAAGTATTGCTCAAGGGCGTCATTTAGCTTTCCTTGTGCTTTCAGAATAAGTTCGCATACTTCTCTGATCGCTCCTTGGCCTCCAGCGGCCTTGGTTTGCCAGTCGGCATGCCGTGCAACATAGTGATGTCCATTGGCGACAGTAATCCCCAAACCTGCGCGACAAATCGCCGATAGGTCAGGTAAGTCGTCACCAGCGTAGGCGATTTCTTCAAAGCTCAGGCCCAGATCACGGCGCAATTCCTCAAGGGCGACTAGTTTGTCTTCTCGACCTTGGTAAATTAATTCAATTTTCAGTTCTGCTGCTCGTCGTTTTAATAGTTCGGAACTGCGTCCCGTAATAATTGCAGGTTTAATACCTGCATCGCGTAAAAGTTTTATGCCTAAGCCGTCTAAAATGCTAAATGCTTTGATTTCTTCGCCGCTATTTCCAAAATAGAGGCTGCCATCTGTTAATACGCCATCAACGTCCATGGCCAATAATTTGATGGTTTTTGCTTTTTCGATAACACTTTGCATGTGTAAAGGGTCTCTATGCGACGCCTGCTTTTAGCAAGTCGTGAGTGTGGATAACGCCGACGGGCTTGTTGTCTTGATCGACGGCCACTAAAACAGAAATTTTGTTGTCTTCCATAATGCGTAAAGCCTCTGCAGCCATTGTGCCAGGGCTGATCGTTCGGCAATTGCGGGTCATAATGTCATTAATTGGGCTGCTGTGTATATCTATGCCGCGGTCTAATGCACGGCGCAAGTCGCCGTCTGTGAAAATGCCGGCGAGTGCGCCCGCAGTATCTATTACGGTGGTCATTCCCAAGCCTTTACCGCTCATTTCTAGCAATGCTTTGCTTAATGTGCAGCCTAGTTCGACACGGGGTATTTCGTCATTGGTGTGCATAATACTGTCAATTTTAAGCAATAAACGTCGCCCTAACGCTCCGCCAGGGTGCGACATGGCAAAGTCATTGGCGGTGAACCCCTTGGCTTCCAATAAGGCAACGGCAATCGCATCGCCCATTACTAAGGTAACGGTTGTACTTGATGTGGGGGCAAGATTAAGCGGGCAAGCTTCTTCGCTGACACCCACGTTTAGGTGGACATCTGCACTGGTGGCAAGTTCGGACTCAGGGTTTCCTGTTAGCGCGATAACGGGTACGGCAAGGAGTTTTAGCAGCGGGAGTATAGTAAGCAGCTCTGCGGTTGTGCCGGAGTTGGAAAGTGCAATGACACAGTCGCCAGCAGTAATCATCCCTAAGTCGCCGTGGCTGGCCTCACCGGGGTGAACAAAAAAGGCCGGTGTGCCGGTGCTGGCTAGAGTGGCAGCAATTTTGTTGCCAATATGGCCTGATTTCCCCATGCCTGTTACGATCACCCGCCCTTGGCAGGACAGTAGAATATGGCAGGCTTGTGAGAAGCTTTCGTCAATGCGGTCAGCTAAGACGCTAACAGCATCGCGCTCCATGGTGATCACGCGCTGAGCAGAGTTAATAAAACTTGGATTGTTGGTCACTCTAAGTACCTTGTATTCAGGTGTTACCCATTAAGCTGGGGCTAATGTTGACTATGATAATTTCCAATGTGACAAATTAACAGGTTTAGCTAAGGTCCGAAGTGGGAGTCATTAGCGTAAAATGTGGTCGAAGCTTGCAGCTACCCGCGAATTGTTGGGAATAACGAGCAGATAAAATTAAGGGGATAGTATGATTAAAAAAATAGTAATTGCGACTTTTATGGTTTTTGGCCTGCTTGCGCAAAGCTTTGCTGAAGAAAAAGGGCCTTATGAGGTCGTTGCTGATACCACTCAAGAGCTAGTGAAAGTTATTGAAGATGCTCGCAGCTATGTTGATGAAGATCCTCAGCGCTTTAATGAAGAAGTTCGGCGCATTATGGATGATGTTGTTGATTTTCAAAGTTTTGCTCGGGGTATTATGGGTAAATACGGTAGCCGAGCTTACTACCAGAGTTTAAAAACAGATGCTGAGCGTGCGGAGTTTAGGGAGCGTGTTATCCGTTTTACCAGTAGCTTTAAAGATGGTTTGATTAATACCTATGCAAAAGGTTTGCTAGGCTTTAACGGTAATCGGATTGAAGTGTTGCCCTTAGCCGATGATGTTGATTTGTCTGGCAGTGTCGGTGTGCGTCAAGATATTTATGGTGAGCGCGCTAAGCCTTATCAAGTTATCTATACTGTTCGTCAGGGGTCGGATGGCGCTTGGAAATTACGTAATGTGATTATCGAAGGTTTGAATTTGGGGCGTATTTACCAAAATCAATTTAATGCAGCCGTTAAACAACACGGCGGGGATATCGATAAGGTCATTGATAATTGGACGGTTGCTCCGCAAGAAGTCATGGAGAAAGCCGCCGAGTAATATATGCATGGTGCGGTGAGGCGAGGCCTTGCTGGGTTTCGCCTCGCCATGTTCATCGCAATTGCGTACAATTCCGCGCTTGAGTAACGCGGTAGTGAGTGTGAACGGAATGGGTATGCAAGTAGAACTTATAGAACAGCGCCTTTTAGAACATTTTCCAAGCAGTGATGTGAAAGTGAATGGCGATGGCAGCCATTTTGATGTTCGAGTGGTTAGCGCCGCATTTTTAGATTTGCGCGCAGTAAAGCGTCAACAGTTAGTTTATGCAGCCGTAAATGACTGGATCAAAGATGGCTCTTTACATGCCATCAATATTAAAGCGTTGACCCCCGACGAAGCCCAACCTTAAGGCATACCGGAATTCCTAGGAGATTTCATGGATAAGTTACTTATATCCGGCGGTGGCCCGTTGGCTGGAGAAATTCGTGTTTCTGGCTCTAAAAATGCGGCGTTACCGATATTGGCGGCAACCTTGCTGTCAAGTGAGCCGGTAATGATTCGGAACTTGCCACATTTGCATGACATTACAACGATGATTGCTCTGCTGCGTAGTATGGGCACGGAATTGATTGTTGATGAGAATCTCGGTGTCGAGATTAACGGTGCAACAACCACGAAAACAACTGCGCCGTACGAGCTAGTTAAAACCATGCGGGCATCTATCTTAGTGTTGGGCCCGTTATTGGCGCATTTTGGTCATGCGCGGGTGTCTTTCCCTGGTGGTTGTGCTATCGGTAGCCGGCCTGTGGACCAGCATTTACGTGGTTTAGAGGCAATGGGCGCCATAATTGATGTCGATGCTGGTTATATCACCGCTCGGGCTCCTGAGGGTGGCTTAAGAGGGGCTCGGGTATTATTTGATATGGTAACCGTAGGTGGCACTGAAAATGTGTTGATGGCAGCCGCCTTGGCCAAAGGGCGGACTGTGCTTGAAAATGCGGCCAGAGAACCCGAAATAGTCGATTTGGCCAACTGTTTGATTGCGATGGGCGCTAAAATTAGTGGTCATGGTAGTGCAACGATTACGGTTGATGGTGTTGAGCGGTTAAATGGCTGCACTTATTCCGTTATGGCGGATCGTATTGAGGCCGGTACGTATTTAGTTGCTGCGGCAGCCACTCGTGGATCAATTCATTTACGCGATATTGGTCCCGACACCCTTGAGGCGGTATTGGTCAAGCTTGAGGAGGCTGGAGCTAAAATAACGTCTGGTGAAAACTGGATTACCTTGGATATGGAAGGTCGACGACCTAAAGCGGTAAATCTGAAAACAATGCCTTACCCTGGTTTCCCAACAGATATGCAAGCCCAGTTTACGGCGATGAACGCAGTTGCAGAGGGTGTTTCCCGTGTTACTGAAACCATTTTTGAGAATCGCTTGATTCAAACTCATGAGATGAATCGTATGGGTGCCAAAATTAGTATCGAAGGGAATACCGCCCTGATTACCGGTACTGAGCGTTTGAAAGCCGCTCCTGTAATGGCAAGTGACTTGCGCGCATCTGCGAGTTTAGTGATTGCCGGCCTCGTTGCAGACGGAGATACTTTGGTGGACCGTATCTATCATATTGATCGTGGTTATGAATGTATCGAAGAAAAATTTCACGCACTTGGTGCAACCATTCGTCGTGTGGCTAATTAACACCATATTATATCTTTAAGTATTTGGAGCTTATTCGTGGATCAGCCGGTTACTATTGCGCTCACCAAGGGGCGTATTTTAAAAGAAACTCTGCCGTTGCTAGCTGAGGCAGGGATTGTACCCGCTGAAGACATTAGTCGCAGCCGCAAGCTGATTTTTGAGACCAACCATCCGCATATCAATTTAATTGTCATTCGTGGTACAGATGTTCCAACTTACGTAAAGTTGGGGTCGGCAGATATTGGCGTGGCCGGTAAAGATATGTTGCTGGAGCTGGGTGCGGGTGATATGTATGAGCCTTTGGATCTGAATATTGCGCGTTGCAAATTGATGACAGCGGGTCGAGTAGACGAGCCGCTTCCACAAGGCCGAGTTCGTGTAGCGACTAAGTTTGTGAATGTAGCGCGTCGTCACTTTGCTGAGCGTGGTATTCAAGTAGAGCTTATTAAATTATATGGGGCGATGGAGTTGGCTCCGCTAATGAATTTGGCAGATTTAATTGTCGATATTGTGGATACCGGTAATACCTTGCGTGCTAATGGTATGGAGCCAAGAGATATGATTTCTGATGTTAGCTCCCGCTTAGTTGTTAATAAAGCGGCAATGAAACGCAAATATAAAAGCATCCAAGACATTATCGCTAAATTAACGGTAGCAGTGGAAGCTCGTCGGGATGCGGAAGAGGTGGCCGGCAATGGCTGATTCACTGATTAAGCGTATGAGTACAAGTGATGCCGATTTTGATGCGTCACTGACTTCGCTGCTCGACTGGGAATCGGTGTCAAACCCTGCGGTGGTGGAAACTGTTGCGACGGTACTTGCTAAAGTGCGCGCAGACGGTGACGCTGCCTTACTGGATTTCACCCGCAAATTTGATGCGTGGGAGCCGGACGCCGCGTCGTCTTTGGAAATTTCATCTAGCCGCATGCAGGCGGCGTTAGAGCGTATAGATGTCAGTGTGCGGGCTGCACTTGAAACGGCGGCTGATCGTATACGCACCTATCATCAACATCAGTCTCAGGATTCCTGGTCGTATCGCGAAGCAGATGGAACGCTCCTTGGTCAGCAAATTACGGCTTTAGATCGAGTGGGTTTGTATGTGCCCGGTGGCAAAGCGACATACCCTTCATCAGTGCTGATGAACGCGATACCTGCGAAGGTTGCAGGTGTCGATGAGCTTATTATGGTGTCGCCAACCCCAAAAGGCTATGTGAACGATATGGTCTTGGCGGCAGCGGCAATCGCCGGTGTGGATCGTGTGTTTACAGTGGGTGGTGCGCAGGCTATTGCTGCACTGGCATATGGTACAGAGTCGATACCCAAGGTCGATAAAATAGTCGGCCCTGGCAATATTTATGTGGCCACAGCCAAGCGCCAAGTGTTTGGTAGTGTCGGGCTAGATATGATTGCCGGCCCATCTGAAATTCTTGTGATCTGCGATGGTAAAACCGACCCCGATTGGATTGCGATGGATCTGTTTTCTCAAGCAGAGCATGATGAAGATGCGCAGTCGATATTGCTCAGTCCAGATGTGGAATTTTTAAATAAGGTTGAAGCTAGTATTGCTCGCCTACTCCCTACGGCAGAGCGGGCGGATATTATTCGTCAGTCTTTGAGTCGTCGTGGGGCTTTGGTTTGTGTTAAAGATATTGATGAGGCGATTGCGGTTAGTAATCGAATTGCTCCTGAGCACTTAGAATTGTCAGTTGATAATGCCGAAGAGCTGTTGCCAAAGATACGGCATGCCGGGGCTATATTTATGGGGCGATATACTCCAGAAGCATTAGGTGATTATTGTGCGGGTCCTAATCATGTACTGCCAACGTCGGGTACGGCGCGCTTTTCATCGCCGCTGGGCGTGTATGATTTTCAAAAGCGTTCTTCCTTAATTGCTTGTTCCGCTGCGGGTGCATCTGAGTTGGCCAAAGTCGCGTCGATATTGGCGCGGGGCGAGTCGTTGACCGCTCACGCCCAAAGTGCCGAATACAGAATATTGGATGATGGAAATGAGTAGATTCTGGAGCCCCATTGTTAAAGACTTGGTGCCCTATGTGCCGGGTGAACAGCCCAAGTTAAGTAAATTAACTAAGCTGAATACCAATGAAAACCCTTACGGGCCTTCACCAAAAGTGCTGGAAGCTATTAAATCTGAGTCAAATGATGCTTTGCGTCTTTATCCAGACCCGAATAGCGATGTGCTCAAAAATACGATTGCCAATTATCACAATGTTAATGTTGAGCAAGTGTTTGTTGGCAATGGCTCTGACGAAGTGCTGGCGCATATATTTCACGGTCTGTTTCAGCACGGCAAGCCTCTGCTTTTTCCTGATATCACATACAGCTTTTATCCCGTTTATTGCAGTCTGTATCAGATTCCTTTCGAAGCAATCCCACTGGATGAGTCCTTTCAGGTTCGGATTGAGGAATACCGTGGCATAAATGGTGGAATTATATTCCCTAACCCCAATGCGCCAACGGGTTCGTTTTTAGCGCTGGCCGAGATCGAGCGTTTATTAGCGGTAAATAATGAAACTGTGGTGGTTATCGATGAGGCCTATGTGGATTTTGGTGGTGAGACTGCGATTTCACTCGTCGACCGATATCCCAATTTATTGGTAACTCAAACCTTGTCAAAATCGAGATCTTTAGCGGGGTTGAGAGTGGGTTATGCGGTTGGTCATCCAGACTTGATCGAAGCCTTGGAGCGAATTAAAAATAGTTTTAACTCCTACCCATTGGATCGTTTAGCGCAAGCTGGTGCTGTTGCCTCATTTGAAGATCAGGAATATTTTGAGCAGACCTGTCATTCGGTAATTGCTGAGCGTGAAGAGATGGTGCAGCGACTGGGTGCAATGGATTTTCAAGTTCTACCATCAAAAGCTAATTTTGTTTTTTGTCGGCACCGTAGTAGAGAAGCCCTAGCGTTGGCTGAAGGGTTGCGTGAGGACGGTGTTATTGTGCGGCATTTTGATAAGCCTAGAATTAATCAATACTTGCGAATTACTGTTGGGCGCCCAGAGGATAATGAGGTGTTGTTTGCCTCACTTCAGCGATTGCTTGCTGTAGATTGAAACTCTAGTTGCTCTGTAAGCAGTAGCTTAGCTGCTAGGGCGCATAGAGACTTCAGTTTCTATTGTTAGTTGTTCTTCGCCGCGCAGTAAGGCAATTTTGACGCGCTCACCAGGTCTGGTGTAGGTGATAAGTTTCATGCCGGCGTGACCGTCGCCCACCTGCTCTCCGTTTATATTTATGAGAACGTCCCCAATTTTCAGTCCCGCTTTTTCTGCCGGGCCACTCGTGGCTAGAGCTGTGATTACCACGCCATTGGTACCCACGCCAACCGGTTGCACCTCAATTCCAAGCCAGCCACGTAATGGGCGACCGTAGCTAATTAAGTCACTCATTGTTCGCAGAGCTAAATCTGTGGGTATCGCTAAACCTATGCCGGTTGATCCGCCACTTTGGGTGTATATGGCCGTGTTGATCCCGAGTAGGCGGCCTTTGGTGTCGATGAGTGCGCCACCAGAGTTGCCTGGGTTAATGGCGGCATCTGTTTGTATGAAATTTTCAAATTGACTGAGGCCAAGCCCGTACCTACCGATGGCGCTCACAATTCCTTGGGTAACTGTTTGTCCGAATCCATAGGGATTGCCGATGGCTAAAACGATATTGCCGACATGGATTTTACCAGGGTCGCCAATGGAGATACTGGTAAGGTTATCTAGATCTATTTTTAGAACGGCAAGGTCGGTATCTGCATCGCTACCGATAACGCTGGCTAGTGCTTGGCGGCCATCATGGAGGAGTACCAATATTTCATCGGCACCTTTTATAACGTGGTAGTTAGTGAGCAGATATCCAGCGTCACTGACAATCACCCCCGATCCTAGGCTGCGCTCAAGTTGTTGTTTAACCCGGCCATTACGGCTGAAAAAATGCTTAAAGAGGGGGTCGTCGGCCAGTGGATGACGCTGTTCCACTACTTTAGTGGTGTAAATATTGGCAACAGCTGGTGCTGCATGTTCTACAGCATAAGTGTAATCGTTGTCGCGTTGCCCTGGTAGGTAGGCGAGGATGCAAATGCCGAGTAAAATACCGCATACAGTGGGCCAGATGAAGGTTTTCAGGCTATGCCGTGTCAAGTGCCCGTCCTCGTTTGGTAATTTAGGCGTGTGCTTGTTGTGGAGGGTTGCTAGCCTAGCACGAAAAGTGATTTTTCAGAATTAATGTGAGGATTTATGGCGGTTTCTCTTAAAGCTCTAGTGGCGGCAGCTGATGAAATATTGGAGCCATCCTATTTTAGCGATTATTGCCCGAATGGCTTGCAAGTCGAAGGTCGGGATGAGGTTTCACGTATTGTTTCTGGGGTTACCGCTTCACAAGCTTTAATTGAGGCGGCGATCGAAATGAGAGCAGATGCGATCATGGTTCATCATGGCTACTTCTGGCGGGGAGAGGATTCCTGTGTGGTGGGTATGAAACGAAACAGGCTTGCGCGGTTGTTAGAGAATGATATCAGCTTGATTGCTTACCACTTGCCTTTGGATGCTCATCCGGTGGTGGGGAATAACGTACAGTTAGCGAAGCGGCTAGATATTACGGTAGAAGATGGGCTTGAGGCTGATAACCCTCGCTCAGTAGGTAATGTTGGCAGTTTGTCGCAACCACTGAGTGCTGAGGAGTTTGCTGCGAAAGTTGAGCGAGCGCTTGGGCGCAAGCCGTTACTTGAGTTGGGTCATGGGCGTCCTGTTCGTCGAATTGCCTGGTGTACCGGTGGTGCGCAGTCCTATATTCATAAAGCGGCGGAAGCGGGGGTGGATCTATACTTAAGTGGCGAGGTGTCTGAACCCACTATTATTGCTGCGCGGGAGTTGGGCATTAATTTTATTGCTGCCGGTCATCATGCCACTGAGCGCTATGGGGTGCAGGCATTGGCAGAAGCTTTAGCGCGTCAGTTTGATGTGTTTCATCGTTTTATTGATATAGATAACCCAGCCTGACGCTTTGCTAGCGTCGGCCGTAGGGGTTTTTATACGAGGGGCGGAGTGGGTTCTGGGTTGTCGCTAGGTTTCTTTTCTGAATCCATGCCAAACTCTTCGTGCAGGGCACCTTTTTTGCCCGGTTGTTTGGGGGCGTAATCAAGAGGCGGGGCAACTGGTGCGGCCTCGACGGGTTTGCTGTCGAGTACTGGGCGACCCTCTGGTATAGCTTGTAAGGGGCTGATGCCAGAACTGTGAAGGTTTTGAGCGCCATCGACAATGTGGTTGTGAACGCTACGGTAGCTTTCGGCTAGTTCGTTGAGCAGTTCGCCGGTGCGGTCAAAATGGCTGCTAACCTGTTGTTGGTAATCTTGCTGTTGTTGCTGCATATCGTTGAACTGCTTTTCTAGTGCAGCGCGATTTTGCTGTCCCGGCTTTGTGCGGCCTAGTATGAAATAACCAATCGCTGCGCCAAGAAGTAGGCAGGTAATAGCGACGACGATTAATGAGCTGATGTCTTGCACAGAGGTTCCTCCGATGAGTTGACGTTGTTGTCACTCCTTGGCGTTAGTATAACCGCTCGCTGCTTTGGGTTCAGTATTCCTCGATAAAAAATTGCCAATTCGCTTGCGGGTCGGTACAGTTGCGTCCGTCTTGTAAGAGGCTTCTAAAATGTCTACCCCCCTACAACGTTATCAGCAAGACCTTACCCAGGTCGATTTTTCCTATGATTCTGCGCAAGAGCATGCGGTCCAGTGTTTGCAGCGTCTTTACGACGACTTAGTGACGCAGATTCCGCAGGAAAATAACGGATTTATTTCACGTATGTTTGGGCTGAAGCAGGCATTGCCACATGTTAAGGGTTTGTATTTTTGGGGTGGGGTTGGTCGGGGTAAGACATATTTGATGGATACGTTTTTTGATACCCTGCCTTTTGAAAATAAAATGCGGGCGCATTTTCATCGTTTTATGCAGCGAGTTCACCGTGAGTTAAAGTCGTTATCTGGTGAAAAAAACCCATTGATCATCGTGGCGGATCGTATTGCTGATGAGGCTAGGGTTATTTGTTTTGACGAGTTTTTTGTTTCAGATATTACTGATGCAATGATCTTGGCAGGATTGTTCGATAGGCTTTTTTCAAGAGGGGTGGTGCTTGTAGCAACATCCAATATCGTACCTGATGGTTTGTATAAAGACGGTTTGCAAAGGGCGAGATTTTTACCGGCAATCGCGTTAATAAAGCAAAGTGTAGAGGTTGTTAATGTCGATGGTGGTGTTGATTATCGGCTGCGCGCCTTAGAGCAAGCTGAGTTATATTACAGTCCCTTGGGCGAGTCTGCTGATCAAAGTTTGGCTTTGAGTTTTAAGCGTTTGGCGCCTGAGGTTGGCAGCGCTGATAAATTGCTCGATATTGAAGGGCGTCAAATTCGAGCGCGCTTTGTTGCAGATGATGTGGCATGGTTCGAATTTTCTGAGTTGTGCGATGGTCCGCGTAGTCAATATGATTATATTGAATTGGCGAGGGTGTTTCATGCGGTGTTGGTTAGTAATGTGCCGCAGATGGGGGCGGGAAGAGAGGATCAGGCTCGCCGCTTTATAAATTTGATTGATGAGTTTTACGACAGGAATGTAAAGCTGGTATTATCTGCGGCGGTCCCGCTAGCGCAACTGTATGCAGGCGGTCGGCTGGATTTCGAGTTTCAGCGCACCCAAAGTCGCTTGCTTGAGATGCAGTCAGAAGAATATCTGGCCTGTGAGCATCGCTCTTAGGGCATTGGTAATTATGACTTATAAAAGCAATATTTTCCTTGAAAAACCCACGGCCCTTATGTAGTATTCGCGCTCTTTGTTCGGTACGGGCCCTATAGGCGAGAAACATGAAAACCTTAAGTGCAAAACCCAGTGACGTAATACATGACTGGTATGTGGTAGACGCCGCCGACAAAACATTGGGTCGTTTAGCCAGTGAAATTGCGCATAGACTGCGCGGTAAGCATAAAGCTGAATATACGCCTCATGTTGACACTGGCGACTATATTGTTGTGGTTAATGCGGAAAAGATCCGTGTTACAGGCAACAAAGCAACTGGTAAAATCTATCATCACCACACTGGTTATCCAGGTGGCTTGAAGTCTATAAGCTTTGAGAAGTTGATTGATAAAGCCCCTGAGCGTGTGATCCAAGGTGCGGTAAAAGGCATGTTGCCTAAAAACCCGCTGGGTCGTGCAATGTTTAAGAAATTGAAAGTCTACGCTGGAACTGAGCATCCTCATACTGCTCAGCAACCAGTTGAACTGAATATATAACGGAAGCGCAATATGTCAGCCAGCCAGTATTACGGTACAGGTCGCCGTAAAACCTCCTCAGCTCGAGTGTTCCTGAAGCCAGGTACCGGAGCTATTTCAGTTAATGCGCGTACTCTTGATCAGTACTTTGGTCGTGAAGTTGCGCGTATGATCGTTCGTCAGCCACTTGAGCTGGTCGAAATGGCTGAAAAGTTTGATGTGACTGTAACTGTTAGCGGTGGTGGTAGTTTTGGCCAGGCTGGTGCAATTCGTCACGGTATTACTCGCGCTTTAATGCAGTATGATGAAGGGCTTCGAAGCGGTTTGCGTAAGGCAGGCTTCGTGACTCGTGATTCACGCGAAGTTGAGCGTAAGAAAGTCGGCCTGCGTAAGGCACGTAAGAAGCCGCAATTCTCCAAGCGTTAACCGCGAAGGCCGTCAGGTCTGTGGAGATTGCCGCACGGCACTCGGAAAACGCCCACGAGCTATCATGTGGGCGTTTTTTTTTGCTCAAATGATGGTCATACTTTTGGGCTTTGCTGTGTATTAAAGTTGTCAGAAGGGGCCAAGTTCATTACTATTTGGTCCATTTGTGATTTTGGATTTGACACCGTTTGAGAGAGGCGGGGTCTGCCTGAGTTTTCGTATATTATGGGGGAATCGTCATGAGTAGTGACGGCATAAATACAGGGCGTCGGCGCTTCTTGACGGCTGCAACATCAGTTGTGGGTGCAGCAGGGGCCGTCGGTATTGCGACACCGTTTGTGGGTTCTTGGAACCCAAGTGCTAAGGCTAAGGCTGCAGGCGCGCCGGTAAAAGCAGATATTGGTAAGTTAGAAGCTGGCCAGATGGTTGTGGTTGAGTGGCGCGGTAAGCCAGTTTACGTGGTTCGTCGCACCGAAGAGCAACTTGCTGGCTTAAAAAAGCTTGATCAGTATCTTAAAGATCCTGATTCTACAGGTTCTCTGCAACCTACGTATGTTGATACATTATCTCGAGCGATTCGTCCTGAATTTTTGGTCTTGGTTGGTTTGTGTACTCACCTAGGCTGTGCACCTAAGCATCGTCCAGAGGTTGGTGTTCCTGATTTAGGTGGAAGTGCTTGGTTGGGTGGCTTCTTTTGTCCCTGCCATGGTTCACGATTTGATTTGGCCGGCCGTGTATATCAGGGCTCGCCTGCATCTACAAACCTCGAAGTTCCTCCGTATTCATTCGAAGGTGACAGTGTGCTTGTTGTCGGTGTTGATCAGGGGGCTGCGTAATGATCAAGATGTTAGTAGGGCTGCGTGACTGGGTTGATGCCCGCCTACCTATTATGCGTGCATGGGATACCCATATGGGTAAATACTATGCGCCAAAAAACTTTAATTTCTGGTACTTCTTCGGTGTTTTATCTCTAGTTGTATTGGTAAACCAGTTACTAACTGGTGTTTGGTTGACTATGAGCTTTACCCCTAGCTCTGAAGAAGCATTCCGCTCTGTTGAATATATCATGCGGGATGTCGAGTTTGGGTGGATCATTCGGTATATGCACTCAACAGGCGCCTCAGCGTTTTTTGTCGTAGTGTATCTACATATGTTCCGTGGCTTGATATACGGTTCCTATAAAAAACCCCGTGAATTGATCTGGGTTTTCGGTATGTTCATTTTCCTTGCGTTGATGGCAGAAGCCTTTGTGGGCTATGTTTTACCGTGGGGGCAGATGTCGTATTGGGGTGCTCAGGTTATTATCTCGCTGTTTGGTGCTATCCCTGTTGTTGGTGAAGATATTGTTCAATGGATTCGTGGTGACTACCTGATCTCCGGTATTACGTTAAACCGTTTCTTTGCACTTCATGTGGTTGCGTTGCCAATCGTATTAATCGCATTAGTTGTTTTGCATCTTCTTGCTCTTCACGAGGTCGGGTCAAACAATCCTGATGGTGTTGAGATTAAAAAGAACAAAGATGCTAATGGCATTCCGCTAGATGGTGTTGCGTTCCACCCTTATTACACTGTGCATGATTTAACGGCTATTGCTGTATTCATGTTTGTATTTGCGGCCATTATTTTCTTTGGGCCGGAAATGGGTGGCTATTTCATTGAGTATGCTAACTTTGAAATAGCAAATGGCTTGAAAACGCCTGAGCACATAGCGCCAGTTTGGTACTTTACGCCGTTCTATTCTGTATTGCGTGCGGTGCCTGACAAGTTACTAGGCTTTGTTGCTTTTGGTGCATCAGTTGCGATCTTATTCTTGCTGCCTTGGTTGGATCGCAGCCCGGTGAAATCAATTCGCTACAAAGGGCGTGTCAGTAAGGCTGCTATTTTGATCTTTGTTGCCGCGTTCTTAATATTGGGCGTGTTGGGCGTAAAAGCGCCAACTGAAGGGCGTACTTTATTGGCGCGTATATGCTCGGTAATCTATTTTGCTTTCTTCATCTTGATGCCATTTTGGACGAAATGGGAAGCAACTAAGCCAGAGCCTACGCGGACAACTGATGGTGGTATGGGCTTCTGGAAAAGTATGCTTGTGTTGCTTGTGGTGATCTTGCTTACTGTGCTGCCGTTAAAAGCCGCCGGGTCAGAATCAGCATTCAATTGCGGAACCATGGCTTGTGATGAGATTGATACCGATGTGACGAATATTCCGTCGCTGCAAAGCGGTGCTAAGACCTATATGAACTATTGTATGGGTTGTCACTCACTTGAGTATGGCCGTTATCAGCGGACTGCGGATGATCTCGGTATTCCAGTCGATTTGTTTGAGCAAAACTTGAAGTTTGACGGTGATGCTAAAATTGGTTCATTGATGACCAATACAATGGCCGCAGAAGATGCAAAAAAGTGGTTTGGCGCTGCACCGCCTGATTTGACATTGGTTGCGCGTGCACGTGGTACAGACTGGCTATATACCTATCTGCGGACATTTCATTCTGATCCTTCACGCCCCTGGGGTGTGAATAACAAAGTGTTTAAAGACGTGGGTATGCCTCATGTCTTAGCCGAGTTACAAGGCATGCCTGAGTGCGCGCCAGGGCCTGTTCATGCCCATAATGGTGGTGTGTTGCGGGACCCGCTGACCGGTAAGGATGTTTTGTTTGGAGAAGATGGTAAAGCGTTGAATCCCTGTGGTGCTTTTACTTATTCACCTGAGGGCAGCCTGAGTCCAGCAGAATATGATAAGGTAATCTATGATTTGGTTAATTTCTTAGATTATGTTGGTGAGCCTGCGCAGGTGAAAAGCAAGCGCATTGGTGGATTCGTCTTGTTGTTTATTGCTCTTTTCTTTGTGTTTACTTACTTATTAAATCGTGAATATTGGAAAGACGTGCATTAAAGGTTCACTGCTTACGTGTTTGGTAAGTAGGGGCTTGTAAAAGTTGGCGGGTGGCTCTAGTGAGGGCTACCCGTTTGTTGTTTTAGTTTATTAATTTGAGGTGCAATCAATGGGCGTTGTAGCCAAGCGTTCTACCATGACTTTCTTTTCCGACGCAGCAAGTCATTACTGTCATCGGGTGAGGATTGTATTGGCCGAAAAAGGCGTGACTGTTGATATCGTCGACGTAAAGCCGGATAACCTGCCGGAAGAAGTTGCCGAGCTGAACCCATATAACACTTTACCTACGCTGGTTGATCGTGATTTGGCGTTATATGAATCTAAAGTGATGATGGAATATTTGGATGAGCGTTTCCCACATCCACCTCTGCTTCCTGTATACCCTGTTGCGCGGGGTGAAAGTCGTCAGTACATTTACCGCATTGAGCGTGATTGGTGTCGCCTAGTTGACGAGTTGCTTGCAGGAAGCAATCAAAAAAATGCTGATAAAGCGCGTAAAGAGTTGCGTGATAGCTTGTTAACAGTGGCACCAATCTTTGACGAAAAGCCATTTTTTATGAGTGAAGAATTCACGTTGGTTGACTGTTGTTTAGCACCTATTTTGTGGCGTTTGCCCCAGCTAGGTGTGGTTATACCGCAGACGCGTCAATCCAAGCCATTGTTGGAGTATATGGAGCGTTTATTTGAGCGTCCAGCTTTCCAAGAGAGCTTGACTGAGAAAGAGCGTGAATTGCGTAATGAGGCGTCAGTAGCATAAGCCGCTGATTGAATTAGTATGGCAATGACTTCTAGTCGGCCCTATATGGTCAGGGCTATTTATGAGTGGGTTCTGGATAATAACTGCACGCCATATATATTGGTAGATGCTTTGCTTGAGGGGGTGTTTGTGCCTCAGCAATATGTGCAGGATGGTCAGATTGTCCTGAATATTTCACCGTCGGCGGTGATGGGGCTAAATGTCGGTAATGACATGATAAGCTTTAGCGGCCGTTTTGGTGGTGTATCTCAGGAAGTCAGTGCGCCGATAGGTGCTATTTTGGGGGTGTACGCGAAGGAAAATGGTCAAGGTATGTTATTTGATGCCGAAGAGCCTACTCCCCCGCCTACGCCTTCAGGTGATCGGCCTTCCGCATCATTAAGTAAAATACCTTCTAAATCCAAACCACCCAGTCTAAAGGTGGTTAAATAACACTAAGGTTTGGCTCTGATGCCAGGGCTTAGTGTTTGTGTCTTAATAGTATTCAAAAACGCGTACTACTTTCTGTACCCCGCCGGTTTCGCTAACCATGGTTGCCGCAGCATCGGATTCAGTTTTTGAAACTAAGCCCATTAAGTATACGATGCCGTTTTCGGTCACCACCTTAATTTTTGATGCGTCTAATTGATCATTGAGTGATAGCCGGCTTTTTGCCTTTGTACTTATCCATGTGTCATTACCGCGAGCTAGCATGCTGATATCGGTGCCGGTTGCTAGTTCATTGTGTACTTTGCGGACTTTTTTAACCTTACTTGCAACCTCTCCAGCTAGTTGTTTGAGTTCGTTATTCGCTGTGTTGCCTGTTAATAAAACAATACCGTTGTAACTAGTTGCCGTAATACGTGATGCGTTTAACTCGGGGGAGGTTTTGTTAATGTTGACTAGGACCTTGGTTTCTATGATCTCGTCGTCAACATAGCTTCCTAGGCTGCGGCTGCCTGGGTCGTCGGTTATGGGTTTGTCCGTTGTTGCGGTAATAATTTGTGTGCAAGCACTCAGCTGGACTAAAAGGGCAAGTGCTAATGTTTTGGGTATTAAGGCGTTCATGGGTAGGTTGTTCCAAATAAAAGTGTGTCAATCAATTCGCAAATACTGTGTACTGCGACAAGTTGCATTTCAATCGCTCTAGCGCGGTCTTCAACCGGGAATGTTAATTCGATGTCATTAGGCAGCAGTAGCGCGCTGGCGTCACTTGCTTTGACATTGCTTAGGGAGATAATGCGCATGCCACGTTCGTGCGCAGCCTGTATTGCTCTTAGGGTGGCGGTGGAGCCGCCGCCGTTATAACAAAGTACCAAGCAGTCGCCTGTTTGGCCTAGGGCGCGAATTTGATTGGCATAAATATCGTTGTAGCTTGAGTCGGCAGCGATAGCAGTTGCCGCGTCTGAGCTGAGAACCATTGCGGGAAGGGCGGGGCGCTCATGTTGGTAGCTGTTGAGTAAATTGGTCGCTAAGTGATGAGCGATTAGTCGGCTGTTGCCTTCTCCGCAGCAGATTATCTTATGTTCGTGCAGCATACTTTCAACTAGACATTCGCTAGCTTGCGCGATCACTTCAGCGAGCGCTTCCATGGTGTACATGCAGCTTTCGATATGCCGGTGAAATAAGTCTATAACTTGTTCAGAATAATCCACGGTAATTTTATTTTTCACTCCTGAAAGGCATTTACTAACCAGTTGAAATGTAATTTTCCGGTCTTGTCGCTACTAGCTTCAATGACATCAAAGCGACAAGGTAGTTCAGTGTAACGCCCGTGGCTAAGAAAGTGCCGCGCGGCAAGAATAATGCGCTGTTGCTTTTTAGTCGTTACGGTTTCGGATGCGGTACCAAAAAAAGTAGTTTTTCGGTATCGCACTTCCACGAAAATCAAATGCTGTTCCGATAAGGCGATGATATCAATCTCGCCAAATCGGCTCAGGTAATTTTGATGCAGTATTTTGAGCTTGTGTTTCTTAAGTAAAAGGCAAGCGCCTTGTTCTGCGAGCGCGCCGATTTCTTTGCTGTTATTTGGCTTTTTAAAAATCATTAGCCTTATCGCTGTTTATATCCGCAGTAGGGTTAACTACCGCAATGCCATCTTTAATTTCAGCTAATGAAAGTTCACGTTCAATTTGTCCAAGCATATTAAGTGTCAGGGTTCCTGTCTCTCCAAATACTTGCCCGCTAGCGCCATTTTGCAGTTGTTTTAAACGGAGGTGCAGTCTAAAGCTATCAACACCCAGTGCGTACATACGCTCGTAGCGAGGACTAGATGGGATGCCGGCGCTAATATCTTGACGAATCGTAGAATTCTCATCAAAAATCCAAGGAATGTCGATAAAGCGTACGCCGTTGATATCTTGGTCTTTTCCAGGGGCATTGTTGCCTCTGTAGATGTGGGAGGTGGCATAAACCGGAATGTCGCCTGCATAGTGGTAGGCAAGCAGTGGTTTTATGGCGCGACCTTCGTTGGGTCGTGCGAGTAGGAAAATAAAATCAACGTCAGAGCGACGATAGGGCTCGTAGTCGGGGCGTATACCTATAATTTGTTGAAGGCGTTTTAAACGCTGTTGGCTACGGTCTATTTGCAGTGTGGATTTTATTTGTTCTGAGTAGTTGTTTTTTGTGGTGTCGAAGGTTTGGTTAGCAACTATCTTGCCATTTAGGTTGCGCCAGCGTTCGGCAAAGGCGTTGGCCACTTTTTGCCCCCATGCGCCCTCGGGGCTAAGAATTAACGCGCGGACATAGCCTTTTTTCGCGGCAATCTCGGCAATTTGTTCGGCCTCTTCTTCTGGGTTGAGTCCAAACTGGTATAAGCCACTGGGAAAGTTCTGGCCATCAATTCGGTTTAGGGCGAGTGTGGGAACGGTCATTGAGTTCGTGTGGCGTGAGGCGAGTGCGCTTAAGTTTTCCTTCTCTAGAGGGCCAATAATAAGCTTGTTGCCTTTATTTATAGCGGCTTGGTAGAGCGAATTAATGTCGTCGGTATTGCTGTCGTATTGATTGATTTGAGGTACATTCCCGCCCTGAGTGAGCGTGTCGTAATAAGCGGCAAAAAAACCATCGCGGATTGCTTTGCCATAGGCTGCAAGCCTTCCTGTTACGGGAAGGATTAATGCGACTTGGCTAGGTCTTTCAATAATTAAATCATTGAGTTTGTCTAGGCCGCCGGGAAGTGAGTCGTGTGCGGGGTGTTTTGGCCAGTTCCGGAGCCAAGTATCTCGTTGCTGCACTTGAGCTTCAATATTGTTTTGGTTGTCTTTTGCTATAGAGGCGAGCTCCAGCCAGCCTATGTAGTCTTTATTGGTGGCGCTGTTAATATTGTTTGCTAATACTGTAGTTGGTATTTGCATTAAGGATGCCCATATGGACTCCCTGTTGAACGGTTGTTGGCTGGGGCTGAGCAATGGGTCTATGAAAATTCTTTCACGTGCTGCGGATAGGTGGTCGCCTTCGATTTCGTAGAGGGAGGCGCGAAGCTGGCTATATTGCATTTGTCGACGAATGGGCGCGTCAAGCACAGCTTTTTCTACTATTGAGTCTGATAATTCTGCAAGCGCTTGTTGAAATTCTGCATGACCACGTAGTACGCGTGCTCGAATAAGCGCTAAGCGCAGTGCTTGGTCTGGGTTGAGTTCTGGGCTAATGAGCTCGCCAACAACGTCATCAGCACGGGCAAGTTCTCCTTCCCGCAGAAGCACTTCTGCTGCTCGTAGCAATAGTTCCGCAGAGTCTTGAGTGTCCATCGTTTTGGCGTTAGCAAGCCATTGCTCTGCCGTGTCGATGTTTACTGTGGCGGCGTTAAATTCTTGCTGTGGGCTAACATTGGGGCGCGGTCTAATGGTGTATTTTTCGCTGCTACTTTGTCGTGATTTAAGCGGTTTGGTGGGCGTAGAGCCGCAGCTCGCCAAGGAGATGGCGACAATTAATAATATAAAAGTTCTTGTAATCATGGTTTCGCCGTTGTTAGTCTGCGCGGTCATTGGAATTCATTGTGAGGCTTGCTTGTGGATAATGCCGCCACCCTCTACGTTGTTGCCACACCGATTGGTAATTTAGCGGATATGGTACCCCGAGCTGTAGAGGTCCTACAAACAGTAGCGCTCATTGCCGCCGAAGATACTCGCCATAGCAGGGTTTTACTTAATCATTTTGACATAAATACGCCACTCTGTGCTTATCACGACCATAGTAATAGCTTCGAGCTTGAGCGCCTAATGGTTCATTTGCGTGAAGGCAAAAATCTAGCGTTAATCTCAGACGCGGGCACGCCCCTGGTTTCTGATCCTGGCTATCGTTTAGTAGATCAAGCACTGCAGGAAGGGATAAAAGTCGTTCCCATTCCCGGTGCGTGCGCGGTGATTGCAGCTTTAAGTGTGGCTGGTTTACCCTCAAATAGGTTTATGTTTGAAGGGTTCTTGCCTGCCAAGCAGCACGCTCGATTAGCGGTGCTGAAAAGCTTGCAGCGAGAGCAAAGGACAATGATATTTTATGAGGCACCGCATAGAATACGTGAGAGTTTGGCGGATATTAGTGCTGCAATGGGTGGTGAACGTACGGTGGTGATGGCGCGGGAAATAACTAAATTGTATGAAACTGTAAAGCGTTTGCCCGCCGCTGAATTGTATGAGTGGGTGAGTGCGGACAGTAATCAGCAGCGCGGCGAGTGTGTAATATTAATAGAAGGGTTTAAAGGGGATATTGATATACCTGCAGAGGTTATTGATACCCTTAATGTTTTGCGGGCGGAGCTGCCGCTTAAGCAAGCTGCTAGCTTGTGTGCCAAAATCAGTGGTCTTAAAAAGAACCGTTTATATCAATATGGTTTGGATTTCCCGCTGGATCGAGGTGTATAAAAGCGCTTGCTAAATGGTGAACTACTGGTTATTCTTACAGTTGAGTCGGCCAGACGATCGCTCTTCAGTTTTCTGTTGAGAGGAAAGTCCGGGCTCCGCAGGGCAAGGCGCCAGGTAACTCCTGGGAGGTGCGAGCCTACGGAAAGTGCAACAGAAAATACACCGCCTAAGTAGCGCAAGTTACCGGTAAGGTTGAAATGGTGCGGTAAGAGCGCACCGCGCGACTGGCAACAGCTCGTGGCATGGTAAACCCCGCCTGGAGCAAGGCCAAATAGGAATCCAGCGCTGTGGCCCACAGTGGATTCGGGTAGGCTGCTAGAGGCTTGCGGTGACGCAGGTCCCAGATGAATGGTCGTCCAAGACAGAACCCGGCTTATCGGCCGACTCAATTTCTCTCCTTTATTTATTAAAAAACCATTAACACTTAATGTTCTACATTAAGTCGCTGGCGCATGTCTTTGTTTTGTCAAAATTAGCTTAAATTCCGCATTGTTCTTGCCATGATTATTCACGCAAGTTATTGACGTATTTACAAAAAATCCCTGCTATTTCCCTCTTGTGTAGCTTGACACTTGTGCTTGCTAGTTCCTATAGTGTGCGTTAGTGGGTAAAAGTGGTTTTTAGTGGTTTTTTGCGGTTTAAATGCGGAGCTTGGTGGGAATTATGTTCCTTGGTAGTCACACAATCACAATGGATAGTAAGGGGCGCTTGGCGATACCAGCCAAAATTCGCGACGCCTTAATGTCCGCGTGTGAGGGTCGTTTAGTGATTACGGCTCATACCGAGGAGCGGTGCTTGCTGGTTTATCCCGAGCCGCAGTGGCTTGATTTGCTTCCAAAGATAGAGGCGCTTCCTAATATTCATCGTAAAGCGCGCCTCGCTCAGCGTTTATTGTTGGGTTATGCCACGCCGTTAGAAATGGATGGCAATGGTCGTGTGCTGCTGTCCCAGCCTTTGCGGGATTATGCTGATCTAGATAAAAAGTTGCTGCTTGTGGGGCAGGGTAAGAAATTAGAGCTGTGGAGTGAATCTGGCTGGTTTGAATGGCTGGGTGCAGCTGGGGAGGGAGAAATGCCAGAAGAAATGTTGTCCCTTTCCCTTTAGGAGAGAGTCCATTGGAACAACATTTAACCGTACTGCTAAATGAGGCTGTTGAGTCTTTGGTGACGGATACCGACGGAAGCTATGTTGATGGCACGTTTGGTCGGGGCGGACATAGCCGTTTGGTTTTGTCGAGATTATCATCAACTGGCAGTTTGCTGGGAATAGATAAGGATCCTCAGGCAATTGCTGAAGGGGAGCAGTTGGAGATTGATGACTCGCGATTTCGTATAGCACGGGGTTCTTTTGCTGAGTTATCGGATCTTGCAGAGCACGTTAAGTTTGCAAGACCGTTTACAGGTGTATTGCTTGATTTGGGTGTGTCTTCACCACAGTTAGACCAGGCTGAACGTGGCTTCAGCTTCATGCGTGATGGTGACTTGGATATGCGCATGGATACCGATAATGGCTTGAGTGCGGCGGAGTGGATTGCCACTGCGGAAGAGTCGGAGATGGTGAAAGTACTGCGAGATTACGGTGAGGAGCGTTTTGCAAAGCGAATTGTGCGAGCAATTATCGCAGCGCGAGAAGAGGCTCCAATTACTCGCACATTACAGTTGGCCAAAATTGTTAGTGAAGCAAACCCTGCTTGGGAGAAGCATAAGCACCCAGCAACGAGAAGTTTTCAGGCAATTCGAATTTTTATAAATGACGAGCTGACAGATTTAGAGCGTTTGTTGGGTAATGTGGTGGATCAGCTTGCTGTAGGTGGGCGCTTGGTGGTGATTAGTTTTCACTCACTGGAAGATCGTATGGTTAAGCGATTCATGCGTCGGCAGTCTGAGGGTGATGATGTACCTGCATATATACCCGTTACTGAAAGTCAGCGTAATCGTCGTTTGAAAATAATTGGCAAAGCGATTAAAGCATCAGAACAAGAGATTGAGATGAACCCTAGGTCGCGAAGTGCGGTGATGCGAGTGGCTGAAAAACTGGCTTAAGGTCTGGGCTTAAATTAAGAGCAGAGGTGGTAGATGTTGGAAAAAAAACAGCGCATCTCGAGCAAAAAAAGATATAGGGCAGAGGACAGTGTGCCGGCTCCCATTGGCGGGGTGGCAGTGCCATTGTTTATTTTGTTAGTGCTTATTTCTTGTGTCGCCGTGGTTCAGAGTTCGCATAAAAGCAGGAAGTTGTTTGGTCAGCTACAAGATTTACGACGGGAAGCAATGGTGCTTGAAGAGGACTGGGGACGATTGTTACTTGAGCAGAGTACATGGGCTTCGCCAGATCGAGTGCAAGATCTGGCGGTTCAGAAATTAAAAATGCAAGCGCCTAAAGCGCGGGAAGTGAAAATGGTTGGGGGTTATGGGAAAGCAGGTTAAAGCACCTATTTCACCGTGGCGTTTCCGTATGGTTGTGGGAGCGCTGCTTTTGCTCGCCCTGCTTTTGGTGTGGCGAACTCTAACTTTGCAGGTGTTGGATGTTGATCGCGGTTATGAGTTCTTACAGGGTCAGGGGAATGCGCGCACCAATCGTACTGAGCTAATACCTGCGCATAGAGGAATGATTTCCGATCGTAATGGCGAACCTCTTGCGGTAAGTACCCCCGTTGCATCAATTTGGGCAAATCCGAAAGAATTGAAGAATGCAAAGGGTGAGTGGGCACGTCTTGCTGCTAGCCTTGATATGAAAACAGAGGATTTGTCGCGTCGTATTGATCGTTATCGCAATAGTCAATTTATGTATTTGCGTCGCCATATGGCGCCGGGTGTGGCCAAGCAGGTCATGCAGATGAAGATACCTGGAGTGTATTTGCAGCGAGAATACCGTCGTTTTTATCCTGCAGGAGAAGTGACGTCGCATGTACTTGGTTTTACAGATATTGATGATCGTGGCCAAGAGGGCTTAGAGCTGGCATACGATGAATGGCTTAATGGTACGCCAGGAAGAAAACAGGTCCTAAAAGATTTATACGGCAATATCATTAGGGAGATAGATGCCGGTGAGGCGGCTAGGCCGGGTAAAGATGTCCAGCTAAGTATAGATCTGAGATTGCAGTATCTCGCCTATAAAGAGCTTAAAACGGCAATTGCAAAAACCGGCGCTAAGGCCGGTTCGGTCGTTATTATCGACAGTGAAAATGGCGAAGTGCTGGCGATGGTTAATCAGCCTTCTTTTAATCCGAATAATCGCAGCCAGCTGGTTCCCGATGCAATGCGTAATCGTGCTGTTATCGATATGTTTGAACCCGGCTCGACCGTGAAGCCATTAACAATTGTTGCGGGTTTAGAAAGTGGTAAATACAAGCCCGAAACCATAATTAATACCAACCCTGGTTACATCAAGGTTGGTCCAAAGCTGCTTGAGGATCATAGGAATTATGGTTCGATATCCGTTGCTCAGATATTAAAAAAATCAAGCCAAGTTGGTACTACCAAGATTGCACTTTCTTTGGATGAGCATGATGTGTGGGGTGTATTTAACCGCTTCGGGCTTGGTCGTTCTACGGGTTCGGGTTTTCCTGGAGAAAGTAATGGGCTGTTGCCTAATCGGCCTAATTGGCGGCCTATTGAGCGAGCCACCTTTGCGTTTGGATATGGTCTTACAGTAACAAATTTACAGCTTGCACAGGCATATTCGGTATTAGCAAACAGGGGTATGTTCCAGCAGGTATCGTTATTAAAACGCACCGAAAAGCCGGTAAAGCAGCAAGTGATTTCTGCAAAAATTGCACGTCAAATTGTCGATATGCTTGAGGGAGTTACCGAGCTGGGGGGGACTGCAACAAGAGCTCAAGTGGATGCTTATCGTATAGCTGGAAAAACAGGAACCTCGCATAAAGCGATAGCCGGAGGTTATGCAGAGGATCGCTATTTTGCTTTGTTTGCAGGGGTTGCGCCGGCAAGTAACCCTCGCATTGTAGCGGTTGTCACCATCGATGAACCTCGGGGAGATTATTTTGGTGGTCTAGTAGCGGCGCCGGTATTTTCCAAAGTGGTTTCAGATGCGCTGCGCCTTTTAAATGTTGCTCCGGATAATCTTGAGCCGGAAGCCCCTAAGCCAAAAGTGAAGAGGGACTCTGCAGCGTGATGACTGAGCAACAGGATTATACGGTGCCGCGATTGTTGGGTGACTTACTGCCTGGCTTGTCTGCGGAAGTGGCTGCAGTGCCGGTAACTGGCTTAGCTCTGGACAGCCGTAACGTGCGACCTGGTGATGTGTTTCTAGCTGTGAATGGCCACAGTGTGGACGGTCGCGATTATATAAAATCCGCTATTCAATCAGGGGCTGTCGCTGTTGTTGCTGACGCGCCGTTTGATGCTGCACAGTGGTCTTTGCCGGTAATTGTTGTTGAAGATTTATCTGCCAAGTTAAGTGATATCGCTGGACAATTTTTTGATCACCCTTCGTCACAATTGAAGCTAATCGGTATTACTGGAACAAACGGAAAAACCAGCTGCGCATGGATGGTTGCACAGTTATTGGAGGTGATTGGAGAGCCTTGTGGATTAATAGGCACGTTGGGCAACGGGAGGTTCGGTCGTTTAAACAGTGGTAATAACACCACGCCTGATGCCGTGTCGGTACAGGCATTATTAAGTGATTGGCGAGATGGCGGTGCCGGCTGGGCAGCGATGGAAGTTTCCTCACACGGTTTGGCTCAGCACCGAGTAGCTGCACTGCAATTTACAGCGGCTGTGTTTACCAATTTGACGCAAGACCACCTCGATTACCACGGTTCTATGGAAGCCTATGGAGAGGAAAAATCACGATTGTTTCGCTGGTCTGATTTGCAGTTGGCGGTGATTAATCGTGATGATGAATTTGGCCGGCAGTTAATTAAAAGATCAAAGGCTCAGCGAGTTGTAGACTTCAGCGTATTTGATAATCGGGCAATGGTATACGCCGAGGATGTGCACTGCGATATGGAGGGTATTCGTGCGCGCTTACTAAGCGCGTGGGGCGACCTAACGATTAAGTCATCTTTACTTGGCGGTTTTAATCTTTCTAACTTATTGGCTGCGATTACGGTGTTACTTGGTCTGGGCGTTCCAGCTAAAAAGATTGAGGCGGCATTGCCCTCGTTAAAGCCGGTGCCGGGACGAATGGAATGTTTACGGTCTGCAGATAATGTTCTTGTGGTTGTTGATTACGCACATACCCCAGATGCTTTGCAAAAAGTATTAGAAACTTTACGTCCAATTATTGATGGGCAGATTATTAGTGTAATGGGCTGTGGTGGCGATAGGGATAAATCAAAGCGGCCGTTAATGGGGGCTATTGTCGAGCAATATTCGGATCGAGTTTGGGTAACAAACGATAACCCTAGAACCGAGTCGGCAGATGCGATTGTTGCAGATATTTGCGAGGGGATGCGTAAGCAACCAGCGGTAGAGTTAGAACGAGATGTAGCAATAAATACGGCTATTCGAACTGCTAAGCCAGGTGATGCTGTGCTACTGGCAGGTAAGGGGCATGAAAATTACCAAGAAATAGCAGGGCGACGTTTGCCTTTTAGTGACCTCCAATGTGCGCGATTGGCCTTGGCAGCGAGGTCAGCATTGTGATTGTGCCAATGACTTTGCAGCAGCTTGCAATGTGCACATCAGGAACGCTGTGTGGTGAGAATGTTCAATTCCATGGGGTGTCAACAGATAGTCGCCAATTGGATAAAGACGATTTATTTGTGGCCTTGTCGGGTGAGAGTTTTAACGGCAATCAATTTGTTGAAGTAGCAAAAATTAAAGGAGCTAGCGCAGCATTAGTTTCTGAGGCAACGGATAGTATTCCCAGTGTGCTAGTTGCTGATTGTCGTCATGCTTTTGGTTTAATGGCCAGAGAAAATCGTCGACAATTTACTGGTGCGTTGGTAGCCGTTACTGGAAGTAGCGGCAAGACCAGTACCAAGGAAATGTTAGCGAGTATTTTTTCTCAGTGTGGAGAGGTATTTGCCACCCGAGGGAATTTGAATAATGAAATTGGCGTGCCTTTAAGTTTGCTTGCTATAGAGAAAAAGCATCGTTTCGCTGTTATTGAAATGGGTGCAGCGAAACAAGGTGATATTGCCTATTTGTGTGAATTTGCAGAGCCCGACATCGCGATTTTAACCAATGCGCAACCTGCGCATATTGCTGGTTTTTTATCGCTGGAAGGTGTGGCGAAGACCAAGGGTGAGATATTTCGCGGTTTGCCCAAGCATGGCCTTGCGGTCATAAATGCTGATGATACGTTTTGCGAATATTGGCAAGAAAATGCCGCGCATGTAAAGCAGTGTCTATTCAGCCTTGTGCGGGAGGATGTAGATGTGTTTGCGCGTGATATCGACTTAAGTGTGCCCGGTACGGTTAAATTTGAATTGGTGAGTTTCAAAGGTAAAGCAATAGTATGTATGCCGCTTTCAGGCAGGCATATGGTTGCCAATGCATTGGCCGCCGCTGCGGCGTCATTATCCGCTGGGGTTAGTCTAAGTGACGTTGTTGCCGGTCTAGAGGCAATGAAAGGCGTTAGTGGTCGCTTATTGCGCAGAGAGATTGCTGGAGTGGCAGTAATTGATGATAGCTACAATGCAAACCCTGGCTCTGTGCGGGCAGCAATTGATGTGCTGGCTAGTAGTGAAGGTAGAAAAATACTGGTTATGGGGCATATGGGCGAGCTTGGTTCAGAAGCTGGTTTACGACACCGAGAGATCGCAGCCTATGCGCGAGAAAATAAACTTGATGCCCTATTTGTTGTTGGTGATTTCGCATCATTAATGGCTGATGAGTTTGGTCAGCAGAGTTTCGCATTTGCGAATAAACAAGAAATGATATTAATGATGAACGTTTTTGTAAAAGCAGGGGATACCGTCTTAGTGAAAGGGTCGCGAAGTGCGGGAATGGAAGACGTGGTTGATGCCCTTTCATCTGAATTGCTAGGGAGGAATAGCTAATGTTGCTATTTCTTTTTGAGTATTTAAGTCAGCACGTAAGTGGCTTTGCGGTTTTTCAATACCTGAGTTTTCGCGGGATTCTTGGTGTGTTGACGGCGTTGGCGATTTCTTTGTTAGTCGGCCCAGTGATGATTCGAAAATTAAATTATTATCAAATCGGTCAAGCCGTACGTGATGATGGTCCGCAATCTCATTTAAGTAAGTCTGGCACTCCTACCATGGGTGGCGCATTGATACTGGTCGCGATTTTTACTAGTACATTACTTTGGTCTGATTTACGAAACCCCTTTGTATGGACGGTATTGCTTGTTACTGCGATATTTGGTGCAGTCGGTTGGGTTGATGATTACCGCAAGGTGATTGAGCGGAATCCACGAGGACTTCCTGCTAGATGGAAATATTTTTGGCAGAGTGTAGCTGGATTAGGCGCTGCCATTTTTCTTTATATGATTGCCGATAGTCCTGTAGACACACAATTGTTTTTCCCGTTTTTTAAAAATGTAAGTTGGCAGATGGGCGCGTTTTTTATTGTGCTAACGTATTTTGTGATTGTTGGGTCAAGTAATGCCGTTAATTTAACAGATGGTTTAGATGGCTTGGCGATACTTCCTACCGTCATGGTAGGGGCCGCTTTGGGTTTGATTGCCTATTTAACAGGAAACATAAAATTTGCCGAGTATTTGCATATTCCTTATGTGGCTGGGGCTGGTGAATTGATTGTGATTTGTGGCGCACTGGCAGGTGCCGGACTTGGTTTTTTATGGTTTAACACCTACCCCGCGCAAGTGTTTATGGGGGATGTTGGGGCGCTGGCATTGGGAGCGACACTTGGCACCGTGGCGGTGATTACCCGCCATGAAATAGTATTTTTTATCATGGGTGGCATTTTTGTTTTAGAAACAGTGTCGGTGATATTACAGGTTGCTTCCTTCAAGTTGACAGGTAGGCGCATTTTTAGGATGGCGCCTATACATCATCATTTTGAATTAAAAGGGTGGCCGGAGCCCAGGGTAATCGTCCGGTTTTGGATAATCACAGTCGTGTTGGTGTTATTCGGCTTGGCAACATTAAAACTTCGATGAAAATAGTTATATGAGATTGGTGCTGGCGTGAATTTAATCGCATCTGATAATAGACGGATTGTTATTGGTTTGGGAAAAACCGGGCTTTCTATCGCCCGTTATTTTTCAAAGCAAGGTCTATCGTTTACGGTGGCAGATAGTCGCGATATTCCGCCAGGATTAGATGTGTTTAGAAAAGAGTTTCCTGGTATTGAGCTCATATTGGGTAAGTTTGACGAGAAGCAATTTTTATCGGCAACAGAGCTTGTGATCAGCCCGGGTATTTCATTGGCGGAGCCAGCGATTGCTGCCGCTAAGGAAAACGGTGTTCATATCTCTGGTGATATTGAATGGTTTTGTCGTGAGGCGAACGCACCGATAATTGCAATTACCGGTTCAAATGGTAAGAGCACAGTGACAACTTTAGTCGGGGAAATGGCTGTTTGCAGTGGTCGCAAAGTGGCCGTTGGTGGAAACCTTGGGGTGCCAGCCTTAGATTTACTTAATGATGAAAATGAGCTCTATGTGCTGGAGCTATCTTCATTTCAGTTGGAGCGCTGTGCATCCGTAGGTGCGGAAGTCGCAACGGTATTAAATGTAAGTGAAGATCACCTCGATCATCACGGCAGTCTTCTTAATTATCATCAAGCAAAACATAAAATATTCAGGGATTGTAAGCAGGTCGTTGTTAACAGAGATGACCCGCTTAGTACGCCGCTTATTCCTGATGATGTGGTGCGGTGGAGTTTTGGTTCTGGGCGTTCAGATTTCCGAGCATTTGGAATCGTTGAGCAGGACGGGCAGCAATATTTGGCGCTAGCGAGAGAGCCGCTGTTAGCAGTAAACGCAATGAAGATCACTGGCAGTCACAATGTTAACAATGCCCTAGCCGCACTCGCTATAGGTAGCGCAGTTGGCTTGCCAATCCCTGCGATGTTAACAGCGTTATGCGATTTTACAGGTCTAAAACACCGCTGTGAATTTATTGCCGAGATACAAGGTGTGCGTTATTTCAACGACTCAAAGGGTACTAACGTAGGCGCGACAGTGTCGGCGCTAGGTGGTTTGGCCGATGAGGGAAAAGTTGTTCTTATCGCCGGTGGTGTCGATAAGGGAGCAGACTTTTCGCCGTTAATGGATGCGCTTGAATCGCATGGGCGGGCTGCCATTTTTATTGGTGAAATGGCGCTAACACTAATGACGATGCTTGCAGATCGTATTCCTAATGTCATTAGTGAAACCATGTCTGATGCAGTGAGCAATGCTTGTGAATATGCTTTGCCTGGTGACGTGGTGCTGTTGTCTCCGGCCTGCGCAAGCTTTGATATGTTTGATAATTATGAACATCGAGGCAATGTGTATACCGATGCTGTGCTGGCATTAGCTGGAGGTGAGTCAGTATGAGTTATTTGCAAACCAGCTTGGCAGATTTGAAAGGGTTTGACCGCCACCTACAGCTAATATTAGTCGCACTGTTAATGGTGGGTTTTGTTGCCATGACATCGGCTTCGATAGAGCATGCCGCGAGCCGTTATGGTGATGAGTTTTATTTCGCTAAGCGATATTTATTCCATTTTAGCTTGGCGTCGGTGTTAAGCATTGTGATGTATCTCACCCCAATCGATGTTTGGGAGCGCACCGGTTGGCTGCTACTACTGTTAGGTTTTGTGGTGCTGGCCTTAGTGTTGATTCCCGGTGTGGGACGAGAGGTAAACGGTAGCCGTCGTTGGATTGCACTTGGGCCGTTGACGCTACAAGCGTCAGAATTTGTAAAGCTTTGTGTGATTTTTTATCTGGCTGGTTATTTAGTGCGTAGGCATGATGAAGTTAGGCAAAGTTGGTCGGGTTTTGTTAAGCCAATGGCGTTACTTTTTGCACTGACTTTACTGCTTATGCTTGAGCCTGATTTTGGCGCAACTGTGGTCACAGCAGGCACGGCCTTTGTCATGATATTTCTTGGCGGCGTAAAGCTTGGGCAATTTTTATTAGTCATTCTAAGTTGCATGGCCGGTGCGGTGGCGATGGCAATCTTTGAGCCGTATCGGATGAAGCGTTTAACAGCGTTTACCGATCCCTGGGCTGATCAGTTCAATACCGGATATCAGTTAACGCAATCGCTTATCGCTTTTGGTCGCGGCCAGTTTAGCGGAGTAGGGTTGGGGAATAGTGTACAGAAATTATTCTATTTGCCAGAGGCGCATACTGATTTTGTGTTCGCTATCTTTGCGGAGGAATTTGGTTTCCTAGGCACATTAGTAATACTTGGCCTCTTTGTCGCCTTGATCGGTCGGATTCTTTTTATTGGTCGCTATGCAGAGTCTATGGGTAAGCAATTTCATGCTTTTGTTGCCTATGGAGTTGCGACGATGATCAGTGGTCAGGCATTTATTAATATGGGGGTTAATGCAGGCCTGCTTCCGACCAAAGGTTTGACCTTACCCTTTATGAGTTACGGCGGTAGTAGCTTGATGGTGTGTATGAGTATGGTGGCGCTGGTTGGACGAATTGAACGGGAGTGTCGGAGGCATGATGGCCGCTGAACGGACCGTATTAATGATGGCTGGCGGTACTGGCGGCCATGTGTTTCCCGCCTTGGCGGTGGCAAAAACATTGGCTGAACGTGATGTTGACGTGCATTGGCTGGGAACCGCTGTGGGAATTGAAGCGCGTTTAGTGCCAGCTGCGGGTTTGCCACTACATTGTTTAAATATGGCGGGTGTGCGTGGTAAAAACCCACTTTTTAGATTATTGGCAATCTTAAAGGCCGCCTTTGCCGTGTTGCAAAGCATGCGTTTAATTTTACGTTTAAAACCTTTCTGTGTGGTTGGCATGGGAGGGTATGCCTCTGGTCCAGGTGGCTTAGCCGCGAAACTACTGGGTGTGCCGCTTGTGATTCAAGAGCAGAATGCAGTCGCAGGTACAACGAATCGTTTACTAGCCAAAATTGCCACTCTATGTCTGACGGGATACCCGATTGATTTAGGGGGCACTAAGAACCGATATATTGGTAATCCTGTGCGTCGTGAAATTGCGATTACTGATGATCCGGCCGTACGGTGGGCTGAGCGAAATGGACCGTTACGGGTGTTGGTTTTAGGCGGTAGTCTTGGTGCAAAACCCATCAATGATGTTGTTCTTCAAACATGGCAGGAGCTGTCAGAGGCAGATCGTCCATTATTATGGCATCAGACTGGTCGCACTCACGAGAGTGCTGTTCAATCTGCATATATGGAAGCTGGGATTGAAGTGTTAGCTGAGGCCTTTATCGATGACATGGCGGCAGCGTATAGCTGGGCTGATATTGTAATTTGTCGAGCCGGTGCATTGACAGTTGCTGAGTTGGCGGCGGCAGGCGTGCCTGCAGTATTGATTCCATTGCCACATGCCATTGATGACCATCAGCGCGCCAATGCTAAATGGTTTGCCGGTGGTGGTGCAGGAGAAATTATCGATCAAAAAGACTTCTCTGTGGCGGCGCTTATAACGTGGTTAAAAAGTGCTAAGGCAGAGAGAGCAACACTGCTGGTGAATGCGTTAGCAGCGAGGCAGCTTGCTAAAGTAGATGCTGCTAACGTGGCTGCGGATTTTTGCATGGAGTATTGCCATGAGTCCTAAGCATCCATTTGTTGTTCCAGAAATGCGCAGAGTGAAGCGAATTCATTTCATTGGTATTGGCGGTGCGGGCATGTGCGGTATTGCCGAAGTGCTATTGAATCTGGGCTACGTTATTTCTGGTTCAGATTTAAAAGCCTCGTTAAGTACCGCTCGGTTACAACAACTAGGTGCTCGTATTGCATTTGGGCACCGGGGCGAAAATATTGGTGATTCAGATGTGGTCGTGGTGTCCAGTGCTATTAATGATGCCAATCCAGAGATTATTGCTGCACGGCAACATCGAGTACCCATTGTTCGCCGCGCGGAAATGTTGGCTGAGTTAATGCGTTATCGTCATGGTATTGCGGTGGCAGGTACGCATGGTAAAACCACAACGACGAGTTTGATTACTTCTATTTTTGCCGAAGCAGGCTTGGACCCAACTTTTGTTATAGGTGGTCGCGTTAACAGTGCTGGAACAAATGCCGCACTGGGAGAGAGTCGCTATTTAGTGGCGGAAGCCGATGAAAGCGATGCATCGTTTTTGCATTTGCAGCCAATGGTGTCGGTGGTAACAAATATAGAAGCTGATCATATGGCAACGTATGACGGTGATTTCAGTAAGTTAAAGCGTACGTTTATCGAATTTCTTCATAATTTACCGTTTTACGGTATGGCTGTGGTTTGTATTGATGACCCGGTGGTGCGTGAGTTATTGCCAGATATTGGTCGGCCAACCTTAACGTACGGCTTTAGCGAAGACGCTGATTTTTGCATCCATTCCTTGAAAAAAATGGGGATGCAAAGTCAGTTTTCAATAAGCCGCCCTCATGGTGCTGAGTTGGCTCTTTGTCTTCATCAGCCGGGAGTGCACAACGTATTAAATGCGGCTGCGGCAGTAGCTGTGGCGAGTGATGAGGGCTTGGTGGACGACGCCATCTGCGCGGGTATTGCGAATTTTCAGGGCGTTGGACGACGCTTTCAGCGTTATGGCGAATTAGCCTTAAGTGACGGTGAGTTTATGTTGGTTGATGATTATGGTCATCACCCGACAGAAGTCGCAGCAACCATCTCTGCGGCAAGACAAGCTTGGCCAGATCGACGCCTCGTTATGTTATATCAACCGCATCGCTATAGCCGGACAAAAGATTTATACGAGGATTTTGTTAGGGTTTTATCAACGGTAGATAGCTTATTACTACTCGATGTCTACTCCGCTGGTGAGGAGCCGATAGCTGGCGCTGATAGCCGAAGTTTATGTAGAAGCATTCGATTGCAAGGTGGCGCATTTGAGCCGGTGTTTGTAGAAAGTACGGATTCGGCATTCGAGTTACTAAAGGCAAAGGTGCGTCCTGGAGATGTTTTACTTACTCAAGGGGCGGGGAATATTGGCGCGTTGGCACAACAGTTATCAGATCAGGATTGGGTGTAGGGCTTACTGATGAGTGAAATGACGATAGCAGATGTGAATCGGTCAATTGGGGGCAAGCTTGCTGTGTTATTTGGTGGACGATCTGCGGAAAGAGAAATTTCCTTAAAAAGCGGAGCAGAAGTTGCAGCAGCGTTTAATCGACTGGGCGTTCCCGTTGAGACAATCGATGTCGCTGATGACGATTGGATGCGGCGCGTCAAATCGAGTTTTTCACAGGTGTTTATTGCCCTGCACGGTCCCGGCGGCGAAGACGGCACCGTTCAGGGCGCACTAGAGTGTCTGGGCGTGAAATACACGGGCAGTGGTGTGTTGGCGTCTGCATTGGCCATGGATAAATATCGTTGCAAGCAGTTGTGGCTAGGTATGGGCTTGTCGACCCCCAAGTTTGTCGAACTAACTGCTGAGAGTGATTGGTCGGCAATAATAGCGGATTTTGGAGGCGTGATTGTTAAGCCGACGTGCGAAGGGTCAAGTATTGGCATGTCACGGGCGGCCACTGCGGAAGAGCTTAAGAGTGCTTGGCAAGAGGCTCAGGCTTACGGTCGAGTATTTGCTGAGCAGTGGGTGGTCGGCAGTGAATACACTGTGGCGATACTGAATGGAAAGGCAATGCCTGCCATTAAGTTAGAAACTGACGCTGAATTCTATGACTTTAATGCCAAGTATTTATCCAATGAAACGCGCTATTTATGCCCATGTGGGCTAAGTACGGAAGACGAGCAGGAGCTGAGTGAGTTGGCGCTCGCAGCATTTAATAGTTTGGCTTGTGAGGGTTGGGGGCGTGTTGACGTGATGCGTGACAGTGCAGGTCGATTTAATTTATTGGAGGTTAATACCGTGCCAGGGATGACTGATCACAGTTTAGTACCCATGGCAGCCAAGCAGGCCGGTTTGAATTTTGATCAATTAGTGCTGGCGATTTTGGCTGGCAGCCTTGCAGATGGTGCTCAGGTCTAATGAGGCAAATAAGCGCCAAGCATAATCGCTTTAAGCGCAGTAGACCGGAGCGCGGTGAGCGTCAACCGGTATCGCGGGAGTGGGGGCGTATTTTTAATCGTCTGTTGTTGGTCGCGGTGACAATGGGTTTTGTTTATGGGGTTGAGCGCTTAAGTAGCCAACTTGAGTCCATTCCTGTTGATAGAGTGGTGTTTGCGGGCGATTTTCGACATGTCAGTCGAGAGGTGTTGATAGACCGAGTAACAAGCCATCTCGCAGTTGGTTATATCGGTTTAGATTTAGAAGGTATTCAGAGTGAATTAGAGCAGGAACCTTGGGTGTATCGCGCCATTGTTGAGCGAGTTTGGCCTAGGGAGCTGAAAATTACGATAGTTGAAGAAACGCCAATCGCGGTCTGGGGCAATGGCGGATTATTGAATCATAGAGGCAAGATTTTTTTGCCGACTAAGCCCTTGAGTGAGGGAGCAAATTTACCGCTGTTGAGCGGCCCAGAAGGTGGGGCAATTGAGATTATGCGCCAGTACCGTTTGATGAGTCAGTTGCTGGGTGATGAAAATTTGATACTACAGCGTCTGCGTATGAATGATCGTGGCGCGTGGACGGCAACCTTGAATGGCGGAACGGTATTAGTGTTGGGGAGACAAGAGCCACTGGAAAAGCTGCGCCGTTTTATGTGGGTATATAAACAGCAATTGGCGGCGAATTTTGATCAGGTGAAAAAAGTAGATACTCGTTACATTAACGGCTTAGCCGTGTCGTGGCATGAATTGGAAGGTAGTTAACGTAAATGGCTAAAGTAAGTGCGTTGCCGGTGCGGAACGGATCGCTAAATGGGGAGAAGCAAAGCAATGGCTAGTTCACACGGAAGCCGGATGATCGTTGGTCTGGATATTGGCACTTCGAAAGTGGTGGCTATCGTTGGTTCGACGAACGAGGACGGTAAGCTGGAAATCGTTGGCATTGGTTCGCATCCATCGCGAGGATTAAAGAAAGGGGTGGTGGTGAACATTGAATCCACCGTTCATTCGATTCAGCGGGCGATTGAAGAAGCTGAGCTGATGGCTGGCTGTGAAATACACAGTGTTTATGTCGGTATAGCGGGCAATCACATTCGCAGCTTAAATTCCCACGGAATCGTTGCGATTCGAGATAGGGAAGTGTTTCAGTTGGATTTAGATCGTGTCATTGATGCGGCGCAGGCGGTGGCCATACCTGCAGATCAGAAAGTGTTGCACATCTTGCCGCAAGAATTTGTGATTGATGAGCAAGAGGGTATTAAAGAGCCGCTTGGGATGTCTGGCGTGCGACTTGAGGCCAAGGTTCATTTGGTGACTTGCGCTGTGAATGCAGTGCAAAACATTGAGAAATGTATCCGGCGCTGTGGTTTAGAGGTTGAGGACGTGATTTTAGAGCAGTTGGCCTCTAGCTACGCGGTTCTGACTGATGATGAAAAAGAATTGGGTGTATGTCTGGTGGATATAGGTGGCGGAACTACCGATATAGCCATCTTTACCGATGGTGCTATCCGTCATACGGGGGTTATTCCGATAGCCGGAGACCAGGTGACCAATGATATTGCGATGGCATTGCGTACCCCAACCCAATATGCCGAAGAGATAAAGATTAAATATGCCTGTGCATTAACGCAGCTTGCCGGCGAAGGTGAAATGATAAAAGTGCCGAGTGTCGGCGACAGAGCACCAAGAGAATTGTCGCGTCAGGCATTAGCTGAAGTGGTGGAGCCGCGTTACGACGAGTTATTCACCTTGATACAGGCAGAATTGCGTCGCAGTGGCTATGAGGATTTGTGTGCTGCGGGCATTGTCCTAACCGGTGGTACATCAAAAATGGAAGGTGTTGTTGAACTGGCAGAGGAGATTTTTCATATGCCAGTACGCATTGGCGTTCCACAAGATGCACGTGGTTTGACGGATATCGTTCGTAACCCGATTTATGCAACTGGAGTTGGGTTGTTGCACTACGGTATTAAGCATCAAGCAGAACACGGCGGCCGAGGACGTGTGCGCAGCGGTGGCTTCTTGGCAAATTTGAAACAGTGGATTCAAAACAATTTTTAACGAAGTGATAGGCGGTCGTGTTGGCAGCGCGATTGAATATGCAAAACGGGAGAGAAAACCATGTTTGAACTAGTAGATAATGTTCCTCAGAACGCAGTAATTAAAGTAGTTGGTGTTGGTGGCGGTGGTGGTAATGCCGTTAAGCACATGATTGCATCCAATGTAGATGGCGTAGATTTTATTTGCGCTAATACGGATGCGCAGGCGCTCACCAATGTGTCTTCAAAAACTGTTTTACAGTTAGGTACAACCATTACCAAGGGCTTGGGTGCGGGTGCCAACCCTGAAATAGGTCGGCAATCTGCGATGGAAGACCGTGATCGCATCGCAGAAGCACTTCAAGGTGCTGATATGGTGTTCATCACCGCAGGTATGGGTGGCGGCACAGGTACGGGTGCTGCACCTGTTGTTGCACAAGTGGCTAAAGAGTTAGGCATTCTGACGGTTGCTGTTGTTACCAAGCCTTTCCCTTTCGAGGGCAAAAAACGCATGGTCGTAGCGTTAGAAGGTATGAAGGAACTGCGTCAGCATGTGGACTCATTGATTACCATTCCAAACGAAAAGTTGCTTCCTGTTTTGGGTAAAAACACCAGTTTGCTGGATGCCTTTAAGGCTGCAAACGATGTATTGTTAGGTGCTGTTCAGGGTATTGCGGATCTCATCATTCGCCCAGGTATGATCAACGTCGACTTTGCCGATGTGCGCACAGTGATGTCTGAGATGGGTATGGCCATGATGGGGAGTGGAATTTCCACTGGCGAAAACCGTGCTCGTGAAGCAGCTGAAGCGGCAATTCGCAGCCCATTACTTGAAGATGTTAATTTGCAAGGGGCGCGCGGAATTTTGGTTAATATTACCGCAGGTTTGGACCTGTCCCTAGGCGAGTTTAACGATGTCGGGGATACTATCGAGGAATTTGCTTCCGAGAACGCAACAGTTGTTGTTGGAACAGTAATAGACCCTGATATGGTTGATGAATTACGTGTTACGGTGGTTGCAACTGGGCTCGATGGTCTTGGGCAAGATGCACCATTAAAAGTTGTAGAGACTCGCCCCGTAGAGGCGCGTGCTGCAGACTACCGTAAGCTGGACCGACCAACGGTGATGCGTAACAGCCAGCAAGCGGCAGTTGCGCGAGATGTGGCTCCAGCGCCAATGGCAGATAAAGATATGGAATATTTAGATATTCCAGCGTTTCTGCGGCGCCAAGCCGATTAAATAGTAGTAGCCGGTACATTAGGGCAAGAGGTGCCAGCGATATATTCGCTAGCACATGGTTAAGTTGTCCCTAATGTCGTTGTCTGGCCCATAGAGTGAGTGTGAATATGATTAAGCAGCGTACCTTACGCAATACTATCCGAGCCACAGGGATTGGTTTGCATACGGGTGAAAAGGTTTATTTGACGTTAAAGCCAGCGCCGGTAGATACCGGTGTGATTTTTCGTCGCACGGATTTAAACCCTGTTGTTGAAATTCATGCGCACGCTGAAAATGTGGGCGATACAACCTTGTCGACAACGTTAATGAATGGCGATGTGCGAGTGTCCACGGTCGAGCATCTATTATCGGCCATGGCAGGTCTAGGTATTGATAATGCCTATGTAGAAGTCAGCTCGTCGGAAGTGCCTATTATGGATGGCAGTGCGGGACCTTTTGTGTTCCTTATTCAGTCTGCCGGGATTGAGGAGCAGAACGCCGCTAAGAAGTTCATTCGTATTAAGCGTCCGGTGACGGTGAAAGATGGCGATAAAGTCGCAAGTTTTCTCCCCTTTGACGGCTTTAAAGTCTCTTTCACAATTGACTTTGATCACCCGGTTTTTAAAGACCGGGTAGGTCACGCAGAGCTGGACTTTTCAAGTACATCGTTTGTAAAAGAAGTAAGTCGAGCGCGAACCTTTGGGTTTATGCACGAAATTGAATATCTCCGCTCCAAAGGTTTGGCGCAGGGTGGCAGTGTTGATAATGCGATTGTGGTTGATGAATACCGTATTCTCAATGAAGACGGTCTTCGCTATGAAGACGAGTTTGTTAAACATAAAGTCTTGGATGCGATTGGCGATCTATACTTGCTAGGTACCAGTTTAATTGGTGAGTTTAAAGCTTTTAAATCTGGGCATGGCCTTAATAATGTCTCGCTTAGAGCATTGATTGAAGATACTGACGCTTGGGAGTGGGTTACCTTTGAAGATCCCTCTGATGCACCGATTAACTACATGGCGCCAGCTGCTGTAGCTTGAGTGTTTGCCCCACCATGCTTAGTCTAGGATCAGTCTAAGCATGGTAATATCCTCTTATCTATGCGATATTGCGCCTCGGCGTAACAGCTATAATTTACTTCCTACCTATGCATAACCAGTGCGAATTTAGACGTAAATTACAGAGAACGTTACGCGGGAATCGTCATCATATTTTCATTCTGACAATGTAGCTTGGTGTGGATTTTGCGGGTGAAGTGACATCTTTGCCCCGTTTGGGTCTTGTTTACGTAGACGCCTGACGTTTGCAAACCTGTTAATTTGCCAACGCCATCAATGATAGGGACATAGTCCCGGGAACAGTAACGAATTCATCATGATAACAGCAGTAGTCAAGAAAGTTTTTGGTAGTAAAAACGACCGCGAACTCAAGCGGATGCGTAAAGTAGTGGCAAAAATCAATGCCCTCGAAGAGGGCTTGAGTGAACTAAATGACGCCACACTTTCTGCGAAAACAGAAGAATTCAAGCAACGTATCAAAGACGGTGAAAGTTTAGATCAGCTTTTACCTGAGGCATTTGCTGTGTGTCGCGAAGCGAGCCGCCGAGTGATGGGGATGCGCCACTTTGATGTGCAACTTATCGGCGGGATAAGCCTCCACGAAGGCACTATTGCGGAAATGCGTACCGGCGAAGGTAAAACCTTGGTTGGCACTTTGGCTGTGTACTTAAATGCGTTGGAAGGCAACGGTGTCTTTGTGGTTACGGTAAATGATTACCTTGCGCAACGTGATGCAAACTGGATGCGGCCGCTATATGAATTTTTGGGCCTGTCGGTGGGTATTATTCGCTCCGGCCAAGAATCAGAGCAAAAGCGTGCTGCTTACCAAGCTGATATTACTTACGGTACCAACAATGAGTTTGGCTTTGACTACTTACGCGACAATATGGCGTTTGCGATTAGTGATCGATATCAGCGAAGTTTAAACTTCGCCATTATTGATGAAGTTGACTCTATTTTGATTGATGAGGCGCGTACCCCCCTCATCATTTCTGGACCGGCCGAAGATAGCTCTAAGCTTTACAAGCAAATTAATCAGTTTATTCCTTCCTTAAAACCCGCAGAGATGGATGAGGCCGGTAAAGCCGCTGATGATGGTCACTATACTGTCGACGAGAAAATGCGTCAGGTAGAGCTTACAGAGCACGGGCATCAATTAGTTGAAGATATGCTTACCCAGGCCAAGTTGCTTGAAGAGGGTGATAGCCTATATGCAGCGGGGAATCTTAATTTACTACACCACGTAAATTCGGCCTTGCGCGCCCATGTTTTATTTCATAATAACGTCGAATACATTATTCAAAATGATCAGATCGTGCTTATTGACGAGCATACTGGCCGTACAATGGCCGGTCGACGTTTGTCAGAAGGGCTGCATCAGGCCATTGAAGCCAAAGAAGGGGTAACGGTACAGGCCGAGAGTCAGACGCTTGCCTCTACAACATTCCAAAACTACTTTCGGCAATTTGAAAAGCTCGCCGGTATGACGGGTACTGCCGATACTGAAGCATTTGAATTTAGACAAATTTACGGTTTGGACGTGGTCGTGATACCCACGAACAAGCCGAGTGCACGTAGAGATTCCAACGATTTAGTTTATTTAACGAAAGAAGAAAAGTACGACGCTATTGCCGAAGATGTGAAAGCGGTGGTCGAGTCCGGTGCGCCAACCCTTGTTGGTACGGCGTCGATTGAAACGTCTGAGGAAATGTCTCAGCGATTTAAAAAGGCGGGCATTGAGCACAAAGTTCTTAACGCTAAATACCACGAGCAAGAGGCGGAGATTATTGCCCAAGCTGGACGTCCTGGGGTAGTTACTATCGCTACCAATATGGCAGGCCGGGGTACAGATATTGTACTTGGTGGCAATGTCGATGTTGAGATTGCGAACCTAGATAACCCCTCTGACGCAATGATTAGCGAGCTACGTGAGGCTTGGAAAATTCGTCACGAGAAAGTGATGCAGGCTGGCGGGCTTCATATTATTGGTACTGAACGACATGAGTCTCGGCGGATTGATAATCAATTGCGTGGTCGTGCCGGGCGTCAGGGTGATCCGGGTGCATCGCGGTTTTATCTGTCCTTAGAAGATAGCTTGATGCGTATTTTTGCCTCGGATCGTGTTCGTGGCATTATGCAGGCGCTAGGTTTAGAAAAGGGCGAGGCAATTGAGCACCGAATGGTTTCAAACGCCATAGAGAAAGCGCAGCGTAAGGTCGAGGGTCGTAACTTCGATATGCGTAAACAACTGCTTGAATATGATGATGTCGCGAATGATCAACGTCAAATCATATACCAGCAACGTAATGAGTTACTGGAAGCGGAAGATATTAGCGACATGCTCAAGGCCATTCGAGCAGATGTGGTTGCTGATGTTATTAGTGAATATATACCGCCACAAACGTTAGAAGAACAATGGGATGTGAGTGGCCTAGAGCACCGTATTGAGGCTGAGTTTGAAGTGTCGTTAACCATTCAAAAGTGGTTGGACGAAGACCGCTCGGTGAATGAATCGGTGATTCAAGAGCGGGTATATACTGCTGTGGATGAAGCCTATGAGGCAAAATGTGCCTTGGTTGGTGCCGACATGCGTAAGATAGAGCGGCATATTTTTCTGCAAGTCTTGGACACCTTGTGGAAAGAGCATTTGGCGACAATGGATCATTTGCGTCACGGTATTCACCTGCGGGCGTTTGCACAGAAAAACCCTAAGCAAGAATACAAGCGTGAAGCCTTTGAGTTATTCCAACAAATGTTGGAGTCACTTAAACATGATGTGGTGCGCTTTCTTTCACATTTACGTTTACAGCAAGACGAGAATGCTGAAGCGTTAGAGCGGCAGCGTCGAGAGGAAGAAGCAAAGCAGGCTATGGAGTTTAGGCACGCCGAGTCTAGTGGTTTGAGCGATGATAGCGAAGATGACGCAGCTGCTGCCCCGGCGGCAGCACAGGTACCAGAAACCTTTGTTCGTGAGTCTCCTAAAGTTGGTCGTAATGAACCATGCCCTTGTGGCTCAGGTAAAAAGTATAAACAATGTTGTGGCAAGTTAGACTGAGTAAGGCACAATCATGGCAGTAGGTTCTGGTGAATTAGGTACCTTGCACCGTGTAGATGGTGTGCGGATTGGTGTGGCCAGCGCGGGAATAAAAAAAACCGGGCGTATTGATACGGTTGTTTTTGAATTAGCAGAGGGCAGTTCTGTTGCTGGGGTCTTTACCTTAAATGCTTTCTGTGCGGCACCAGTTACTCTTGCCAAAAAACATCTAGCGGAAGTATCGCCGCGTTATTTGCTTATCAATACGGGTAATGCAAATGCGGGTACTGGTGAAATCGGCATGATCGATGCGAAGTCATCATGTGCGGCATTAGCGGCAGAAGTGGGAGTTACAGCGGAGCAGATACTTCCTTTTTCTACCGGTGTTATCGGCGAAAAATTACCTGTTGAAAAGTTAATCACGGCATTGCCGGCTGCGGTCGGCGCGCTATCGGATAATGCATGGTCACAAGCCGCTAGTGGTATTATGACCACCGATACGCGGCCAAAGGCTACCTCAAGACAGATAGATATTAACGGTCGTACAATTACGGTGACCGGCATCTCTAAAGGTGCTGGGATGATAAAGCCTAATATGGCTACGATGCTCGGCTATGTTGCGACGGATGCGGCAATAGCGCCCAATATTTTGCAAGAAATGCTCGATGTTGCAGCTGAAGCCTCTTTTAATCGCATCACTATTGACGGTGATACCTCCACCAATGATTCCTGTGTTTTAGTTGCTACCGGTCGCGCCGGTGGGGATGTTTTATCGGTGTCAGAGGGGGCGGTGTTTAATACGCTGCAAAAGGTATTTAATGAGGTGTTTCTTGAGCTGGCTCATGCGATTGTACGAGATGGCGAAGGCGCGACTAAATTTGTTGCCGTTGAAGTTGATGGTGCTAAGGATGTGACCGAAGCACTGAAGGTGGCTTATGCAGTGGCCGAATCTCCGTTGGTTAAAACTGCGCTATTTGCCAGTGACCCGAACTGGGGGCGTATTCTAGCGGCGATTGGGCGTGCTGGTGTTGATTCCTTGGATGTATCGACGTTGACGGTACACCTTGGTGACGTCTTGATTACGGAAAACGGTGGCAGAGCGCAGAGCTATACTGAAGAAGCTGGTGCAGCTGTGATGAAAAATGCAGAAATCGTTATTCGTATTAACCTACATCGTGGTCAACATAAAGAGACAGTGTGGACGACAGATTTCTCTTACGACTACGTAAAAATCAATGCCGAATACCGAAGTTAATCCGTGCGTCCATGTTGCGGTGGGGGTTGTTTTTAATTCGCAAGGGCAGATACTCATTGCACGGCGGCATGAGGGTGCGCATCAAGGTGGACTGTGGGAGTTTCCCGGAGGAAAGGTCGAGCTTGGAGAGTCAGTTTGTGAGGCGCTGCTTCGTGAATTAGATGAAGAGCTCGGGATTAGTATTCATACTGATCGCTGTGTTCAATTAATTGAAATACAGCATAGCTACACCGATAAAGACGTACTGCTAGATGTTTGGCTTGTGTCTGAATTTACTGGCGAGGCTGTCGGTAAAGAAGGCCAGCCATTATGCTGGGTGACCCCAGATAAGCTCTCTGAGTATCAATTTCCCAAGGCCAATGAGGCGATTATTGATGCCATCCTAAACGGCCTAAATGAGAAGTGATGGTCCATTTCTTTAAAACGTTAAATCCCTCTCTCTAAATCATCGCTAAACACGTCTTCCATAGGCTCTCCGGGTATTGCATGCTCTTCATTGGCCCAAGCCACCAAGTCGTTGTTTTTACAATTGGCCGAGCAAAATGGTCTGAAGCTATTTTGCTTATCCCATATCAGTTCGGTTCCGCAATTGGGGCAGGGTACCTTTGATGTTTTCGTGTTGGGCGTATTCATGATGTAGCTCTAGCTAGTTTTAAAAATTGCAGATGCAGGGTGCTTACTTGTCGATCAAGATCGGCAAAGTTTGCCGTATTATCAATAACATCGCTAGCTGCGGCTAGCCGTTCTTCGCGGCTAGCTTGGCTTGCAATAATTCGCTCTACCTGGGCCTGCTCGTTGCTATCGCGACTCATTGTGCGCTCTAATTGGATCTTCACAGGTACATCAACCACAACTAAGCGTTGGCACATTGTCTGCTGCTTGCTCTCTACCAGTAGTGGTGAGACATACATAGCGTAACTGCTACGAATGTCGTTTAGTTGTTTGATTGTTTCTGCTGCGATCAAGGGGTGTAACAAAGCCTCTAGCCAGGTTTTGGCGTCAGGCTGAGAAAAAATTGTCTGTCGGAGCGCCGCTCGATCTAGCTGACCATTGTTAAGTAGCAAATGTTTGCCAAAATGTTGGGCTATGGAGGCTAGTGCTGCTGTGCCGGGTTCTACAACTTGCCTCGATACAATGTCCGCATCTACGATACCGACACCGAGTTTAGCGAAGCGTTCGGAAACGGCAGATTTTCCGCTACCTATGCCGCCTGTTAGGCCTACAATAAAATGACTCATAGTTTGAGTTTAATCAATGAAGTAGTTTCTGTCAGTATGATCTATTTAAACCCTGCGATACCAAGATAAGTCTCGATAATTACATCGCCCCAAAACACGGCAATCCATCCCGCACCTGTTAAATAGGGGCCAAATGGCATAGGGGTTGAGGTAGCGTTACGCTGAGCAACTAAAATAATGCCGCCGAATACTGCGCCGACAAGTGATGATAATAAAATAATCAGTGGCAGATACTGCCAGCCGAGCCACGCACCTAATGCCGCAAGTAATTTAAAGTCGCCATAGCCCATTCCTTCTTTGCCCGTTACTATTTTAAAAAGCCAGAATACGCTCCATAAAATGAGATAGCCGGCCATTGCTCCCCATAGTGCGTCGGCAATGGGAATGTGCTGAAACACACTGTTGTATAAAAGCCCTAGCCACAGAAGCGGGAGGGTAATTTGGTCAGGCAGCAATTGGTGATCAATATCAATTACTGTAAGAACAAGCAACATCCAACTAAAAATTATGATTGCAAATGCGTGGGGTGTTATCCCAATTGCAAATAAAGGAATAATGCTTATTAGAGCCGTGATAACCTCAATAAGAGGATAGCGGATGCTAATACTAGCTTGGCAGTTTGCACAGCGGCCACGAAGTAATAGGTAACTAATAACAGGAAGGTTTTGCCAAATTTTAATGGGTGTTTTGCATGCGGGGCAGTGGGAGTTTGGAAATGCAAGATTGAAACTAGTACTTTCATCACTTTGCGATGGCGTTGATCCATGCTCTGCTAGTAAGTATTCACATTCCTGCAGCCAATTTGCTTCCATCATTTTTGGGAGTCGATAAATGACAACATTGAAAAAGCTGCCCATCATTAAACCAAGTACTCCCACGAGGCTTATGGTGAGGATTGGGGCATTGGCAAAAGCCTCAAATAAAGTCATAACATTCTCAGAGTGGTGAATACATTGGTGAGCCGCTCATGAAGTGAGCGGCGGTCTTCTTACATTGCAGAGCCAAGCATAAAGATTGGAAGATACATGGCGATCATCAAACCGCCCACAAGTACCCCTAATATCGACATAATAAAGGGTTCTAACAGGGCGGTAAGTGTATCCACCGCATTATCGACGGCCTCTTCAAAATGGGTAGCCACTTTGTCTAGCATGTCATCTAGGGAGCCAGATTCTTCACCAATCGACACCATTTGAAGGAGCATACTAGGGAATAAATTAGTGAATTTAATGGAGGAATAGAGTGTTTGACCGGTAGTGACATCGTCGCGAATTTGCAGAATCGCTTTAGTGTACACGGCGTTACCCGCTGCACCTGCGACAGAGTTCAGAGCATCTACTAGAGGGACACCTGCGCCAAAGGTGGTTGCCAATGTTCTAGAAAATCGTGCGATGACGGAGTTAAACACAATATCGCCAACGACAGGTATTTTGAGCATAACCTTATCAACCCCATCGGAGAACGGTTTCGATTTTTCTCTAGCGGTTTTAAAGGAAAAGCCAGCAACGACAAAAATGCCCAACAATATATACCAATTGGCTTGCATCCATTCTGACATTGAGACTACTAGTTTTGTGAACGCCGGTAAGTCGGAGCCAAAGCTTTCGAAGGTAATAGCAAATTGAGGTACAACTTTTATGAGCAAAATGCTGGTAACAATAGCGGCTACGACCAGTACCGCAATAGGGTAAGTAAGTGCTTTTTTAATTTTGGCTTTTAATGCTTCAGTTTTTTCTTTGTAGGTGGCCACTCGGTCCAGCATCACTTCTAAGGTACCCGATTGTTCACCTGAAGCAATTAAACTACAAAATAGCTCATCGAAATATTTTGGGTGTTTGGCGCAGGCAGGGGCAAAGCCACCGCCCGAAGCCACCTCATTTTTAATATCAATGACGAGCTCTTGCATTGTCGGGTTTTCTACACCCTCGGCGACTATATCGAAACTTTGAACCAAAGGAACACCGGCTTTAAGCATGGTGGCCATCTGCCTTGTGAATATGGCGATATCGGCAGGTTTAATCGGCTTTCTGTTGCTAAACAGAGGTTTGGGTTTTTTCTTGACGTTTTTGGCCGCAATACCTTGTTTGCGAAGGTGTGCTTTAACTAAGGCGCTGGATCCGGCGCTTAACTCCCCGCGGGTTTTACGCCCTTGTTTGTCTACGCCATGCCAGACAAAAACCTGAGTTTTTGATGTTGTCGCCATTATTAATCCTTGGTCACACGGTTTACTTCTTCAAGGCTGGTCACGCCCTGGGCACATTTTTTGAGTGCGGACTGGCGTAAATTCGGAAAGCCCTCTTTTTGCGCTTGAGCTGCAATTTCTAGAGAATTACCATTTTCCATAATAATACGGGAAATATCTGCTGTAATGCGAACCACTTCGTAAATCCCAACTCGTCCTTTATAACCGTTATTGCAGCGGTCACAGCCTACAGGGTGCATTATAGTGGCAGTTTCGAGCTGTGCTTCGCTAAACCCTTCGTCTAGCAGCGTTTGCTTGGGTACATCCAGTGGTACTGCGCATTCTTTGCATAACCGCCGCGCTAGGCGCTGGGCAATAATTAAGCTGACAGACGTGGCAACGTTAAAGGCAGGCACCCCCATGTTCAACAATCGAGTTAATGTTTCTGGTGCACTGTTAGTGTGGAGCGTTGATAAAACAAGGTGACCGGTTTGTGCGGCTTTAATACCAATTTCAGCGGTTTCAAGGTCACGAATCTCACCAACCATGATGATGTCAGGGTCTTGGCGAAGAAAGGAGCGCAGTGCTTCAGGGAAGCCAAGGCCAACCTTGGCATTAACGTGCACCTGATTAATCCCTTCAAGGTTTATCTCGACGGGGTCTTCCGCAGTAGAGATATTTCTCTCAGGGGTGTTCAAAATGTTCAAGCCGGTGTAGAGCGAAACCGTTTTACCCGAGCCAGTGGGGCCTGTAACCAGAATCATGCCTTGCGGTTGATTCAAGGCTTTCATATACATTTCTTTTTGTTCGGGTTCATAGCCAAGGGCATCAATCCCCATTTGTGCTGAACTCGGGTCAAGAATCCGTAGCACCACTTTTTCACCCCAAAGAGTGGGCAGGGTATTTACCCGAAAATCGATGGCACGAGTTTTGGATAATTTCATCTTAATTCGGCCATCTTGAGGGATGCGCCGTTCAGAAATATCCATCTGTGACATAACTTTCAAACGTGCTGCTAGCCTATAGCCCAAAGATGCTGGGGGGCGAGCTACTTCTTGTAAAATTCCGTCGGTACGAAAGCGAACGCGGTATATTTTTTCATAAGGCTCAAAGTGAATATCCGATGCGCCGCCACGTATTGCGTCTAACAGTACTTTATTGACGAATTTAACTACGGGGGCTTCATCGGCACCACTGAGATCAACGTCACTGCCTCCGTCTTCATCTACGGTTTCAATGTCAAGGTTCTCAAGGCTGACATCATCCATGTCACCAAGGCTGTCAGAGAGCGACTCTTCTTGGGAGGAGAGGTATTTTTCAATGGCGGAGTTGAGCGCAGCGTCTTCAACAATAATAGGCTCAGTAGTTAAGCCGGTGTGGAATTTGATCTGGTCAAGTGCGTGAATGTTTGTTGGGTCAGCCATGCCAATAAACAAGCGTTTACCCCGTTTCCACAGCGGTAGAGTTTTATGCAGCTTGATGAGCTTGTTATCAATGATTTTTTGCGGCGCTAGTTCAGTTGTATAAGCACGCAGATCAATAAATGGAATACCAAACTCATCGGCAGCAATTTCAGCAATATGAATACCGTCTGCAAGCTGTTTATCTACAATGTAGGAAACGAGGCTTATTTTGCCTTTCTGTGCGGCTTCCTGGGCTTTACGCACTGTGTCTTCGTCTAGTATTTCATCGTATACCAGTCGTCTTGCCAGGCCATTTAAAGGAGTTGCAGAGCTATTCATGTGCCGCCTGTGTAAAATCTGTTTGGTGTTATGGGTTGATGCAAGCCGTATTACTTGATTGTAGTTTAAATCCCAAGCCTAATCGACTTACCAGTCTAGCGGTAAACATGAATAAGAAGTAGTAGGCGGTTTATTGGTGTTCAAATTGCTTACTTTGTTAGCTCAGAAAATACAGGCCAGCAATATTGTGGCTGAATCTCTTACCGATTTTGAAGGTTTTAATATGCAAATAGCTTCTACGAGAACAGTATTTGGTTTGGATGCGACACGCCCTGAATCAATCCTGTTTCTACTGTTGCTAGCAATTTTATTAAGTGTATCGATTACAACAGGGACATGGGATTTAGGATATTCACGTATTGTCATGTTCCATGAGTTGGTGTTTTCGGGCGTTTGTTTGGTGTTTGTGGGCTTAAACCCTTTGTCGCCATTATCAAAGCTAGGCCCGTTGTGAGCATGCTGCTCGCCGCGTGGTTGGTTAGTATTACGTTTTCGCTGTTTCTCTCACCTTATAATTTGGCTTATATCAGCATTGGTCGAGCGCGTTATTACGAGACAATCAGCCATATCATGTTTTTTGTCTGTATGTTGGTTTATTTAAAGCGTTATCAGCCTCCCTTGCGCTGGGTATTTTGTTTGTTGTTATTTAGCAATGCCTTTGTAGTGGTGCAGGCCATTATGGTTTGGCATTTTAGTCCAGAGGTTGATATTCACACATCTAGCGCATGGTTTAGCCGCTTTCCTTTTGTTGGGCATGCACGTCACGCCGGGTACAATATGATGGTTGCAGTGGTTGCAGTGGTTGCAGTGGTTGCAGTGGTTGCAGTGGTTGCCGGCGTATTTTTGTTACTGAGCGAAGCACGAGTGAAAGGACTAGTCGCTATCGCTTTGGGCTTGTTTTTAGTGACATCGTGCCTATTTTGGTTGGGCGGCCGGGGTTCAATGCTGTCCTTAGTGCTGACCTTTGCTGGTGTTGCTTTCATCGTCAGAACAAAGCTCGTACTGAATACTCGATTGACTTTAATAATGCTAACGGTTGTGATTCTGGCGATTGCCGCGGCACACTTTTCAGCAGCGTTTCGTTGGAATGGTATTTTGAACTCCATTGAGCGATCTGTCGCAGCAGAAAATGTTAATAGGTTGTCGTCTGGACGGCTTTCTATTTGGTTGTATTCCCTGGAAGCTATCCGCAATGAATGGCTTTTTGGGCTGGGGTCTCAGGGGTATTTGTTTATTCCTGAAAAATTGCGAAGAACAAGTATGCCGCATAATGTCATAGTGCAGTTTCTTGTTGAGTGGGGTGTGGCAGTCACGGTGCTTTTTTTATCGGCCTTAAGCAGGGCGTTTCGCGGCTGCGCTCGTCAGTTTTATCTTTCAATGCTGAGGTATTGTCTGCTTCAGTGATAGTGATTGCGCTTGCATTTCATGGGCTAACCGACGGTACGTTCTATCACGGCAAAGCGAGTTTTTATATGGCGCTATGTTTTGCTATTTGGTTGGGTGGCTCTTTTGCAGGGAGTGACGAAAAGTGTCACTTGCTGCCTAAACACGGTAGTTAAGTATGGCGAAATTAGTCACTTAGGCCGAAAATCGGTATTTTTAGGCCCAAATAAGGCTGGCATGGTAAATGCTCTACTAACCGTGATTGAAAAAAATATTCAGTGACTCATCACTTTATTAGCTGTTCTTTTGGAGCGTATTATGAAGCAAGTACAACAAGGTTTTACATTGATCGAACTGATGATCGTTATTGCGATTATCGGTATTTTGGCTGCAGTTGCGTTACCGGCTTATCAGGATTACACCGTTCGCGCGAAGATGTCTGAAGTCGTTTTGGCCGGTTCTGCGTGTCGTACAACTATTTCGGAAGTTTACCAAACTGCGAATAGTGGGACTGAGCCAGGTGCATTGGGCTGGGGTTGTGAATCGTCTACAGCTACATCAAAGTATGTTGCTAAAGTTGAGACAAATGATGACGGCGTAGTGATTGTAACTACCCAGGGCTTTGGTGATGAACTAATCGATGAGAAAACGATAGAGCTAATACCTACAGATGCAGCGGGAGTCGAATTAGAAGTGGGTAATATTCCTACTCAAGTTGGTGGTTGGATCTGCGGGCCTGGCGCCAGCGAACCGGTTCCTGCTAAATACCTTCCAGGTTCATGCCGAGGGTAAGCTAATTGACTCGCTAATAAATGTTTGATTTTATTGGCTAGTATTAGAATAAAAAGGGAGCTTAGGCTCCCTTTTTATTTATTTTATGGGTGATATATACGCTTGATTAATTTTTAGTACGGTATATATCAAAAAGCACCCTTTTTAAGGGTGCTTTTTTTTGATTAATATTAAGACTGAGTAGAGTGAATGCGACGAATTTCTCCAATTATATTTCTAGTGCTCATGGAGATAGTATTCCTTGGTATGTCGTATTTCGGCAAGTTAAATCCACACCCATCAGGATTGTTAAGTAGCTTTTACGTTTTGTGTTTTGTGCTGTTTTCATGTGGCTTTGCGGGGTATTGGGGGAGGGCTGCGTTTCGCGTTGTAGTTAGTCTGGCGTGGTTTATACAGTTTGTGCTGACTGTCTCTAACTGGTGGTATTTTCAATATTTTCAATCCTATTTCAACTACGAGGCATTGCAGTTAGGCGCTGATTCAATTGCAAGTTTTCGGGCCATCTCGGTGTTTGACAATAAGGCAAATGCGGTCACTTTAACATTGCTATCAATGTTTTTTCTGGTTTGTGCTGTTCGCAGTTCTTCTATTGAAAGAGTCAAGCCAAGAACATCAATCTTGTTGTGTTGCTTCGGTCTTATTGGGGCTGCAATAAGCGGTTCTATATTGTCGATATCATTTGATCGGTATCGAGAATTAAACATATTTAGTCTTGCTCCTTCTTATATCAGCCCAGTTCACGCCTTTTTTGTCTCGACCAGTATCGCCAGTGAGTCACCTAAAACGGCAATAGGGTATGAAGAGTTTACGGAAATGAATCGCGGTTTAGCGATCGACCGTAAACTGAAAGATTACAATGTGATTGTTATTGTGCTCGAGTCAATGCGAGCATCTTTAATTGGTCATTATAACGGTGGACGCACAGTTACTCCCAATTTTGATAAATTTGCTCGCGAAAATACAGTTGCAACAACATTTTATGCGAACTCAAATTATACAGTGAAGGGAGAAACCGCAATTTTTTGTGGCATCTTTGATCATAATAGTAAGCCACCTATTTCTAAATACGCTGATGAAATAAAAAACCTCACCTGTCTTCCGCATATTCTTGAAAAGAAAGGGTATAAGTCTATTTACTTTCATGGGAATAGAGCTGAGTTTTATAGTCGTGACAAGTATATGAAGGCGGTTGGCTTTGAAGAATTGCAGTTTTTTGATCAGGCCCGACGAAAATCATTAGATATGTCCGAGATTGGTTGGGGTGTTGCTGATGAGGCTATGTATGATTACATGATGACTAAGTTGCTTAACGAGGCTGAACGGCCTTTTTTTGCTAGTGTGACAACTTTGAGTAGCCACTATCCTTTCGATTGGGAATGGAATATTGAGTTTCCTAACTTGGGTGTGGATGCCCAAGAGAATGCTATGTATTCAAATTACAATAAAGCAGTCTATTACGAAGATTATGCTTTTGGTAAATTTTGGGATGCTTTTAGACAATCTAAGCTTTATAAAAATACTATTGTTGTTGTCACTGCGGATCATGGTATTTGGTCGTTTTCAGATAATAAAGCTCTAAGTTTAGTTGAGCAGAACGAGCAATTTTTTCGTATGCCATTAATGATTTACTCTCCTAACCTGACTTCTCCTCGGCATATAAATCAAGTGAGCTCGCAGATTGATATTCCTCCTACAGTTTTAAGCTTATTAGGTATTAACGAGGAGGAATCGGCGTTTATAGGAAAGGATATATTTGTGGATGTTGAGAAGCCGTGGTCGATTTCAATGAAAAGTGGAGAGCTTTCCGTGCGAGTTAATGACACTATCTGTTCAACAAGTACAGGAGAGTGTGGCGGTGTACATCAAGAATGTACTGCTAGAAATTACGGTGAAATATTATTGCATGAAGTCTCTGATATTCAGCGTTGTATTCGTGTGGAACGTGACCTGCTTAAGGGTGGTGATTATTCCAACGTTGAGGATGGTAGGGAGCTAGTGGGGAAAGGCTTGTCTATTATTCGGCGTCACAACAAGCATGTCTTTGGTGAGGGGGAGTAAGTTTTGTTTAGTGAATATTTGCTAAAGTGTCGTTTTTATATGGCCACACTTCTTCTTTTTGTTGTTGTTTGTTTTCCTGTTCTTGCAACACTGAGCTTTAATTCTGTCGAAGTAAATTTCTTTTTTTCTGTTGTTCAGTTATTTTTTTGCTTGTTCTTAGCGCCTGAGGTATTGCGAGAGTCTTATTCGGCGTATAAACATTCGATAGTTTTTCGTGTTTGTCTTCTGCTAATGATTGTTATGGTTATGGGGTGGTTTTACTTATATATCCCTTTTTATGGAATTTATCGATCATTATTATACTTAATTCAAATACCCTTCTTCTTTTCAGTACTGGCATGGTTTCGTGTTCATGGAAGCAGGGGCTTGCAACAAATTTATTATGNAAAGCTGATAGTAGTGCTGCTAGCAATTTTGTATATGGCTTATATGTATTGGCAGCAAGATATCGAGTTGTGGAGGAAATCCGTGAAAGGGCGCCCTCCCATTTATAGGCACATTCGACACTTTAATTATGATCTTGCTTTATTGATTGGGTTGTCTGCTTGGTTGATTGTAAAGGATAGATTTAAGCCTTCACTTGTCGTTGTTTTGTTTTTTTTATTTGGATTTTTGACATTTTGGTCTGGTGCTCGTGGCCAAATGTTATCACTTGGCGTGTTTTTGGGGTTGTTGATGTTATCGCCTCATAGGGTGTTTTTTTATAAGAAGCTACGTGTTGCTGGTGTCGCTTTCCTTTGTGGAGCCATTGTATTGTTGATGAGTGGCGAAACGCATATGCTCTTATCATCGATGGTGAGGTCGGTTGAGCTAGAGAGTCTTAGAGCAGTAACGTCGAATAGAACAGTTATTTGGCTACAAACATTACCTTATGTAAATGAATCATGGTTGTTTGGATATGGGCCAGAGGCTTTTCTTCGGCTCAAGGTAAGAATGGGAGGGATTGTTCAGCCCCATAATTTTGTAGTTCAATTCTTACTGGAATTTGGTGTTGTAGGTAGCTTTGGGGTGATGATTATGCTGCTATCAAGTTTCCGAATTTATATTACATCTATTCTAACTAAGCGATTGATGGCAGCGGGTTTATTGGGTGCATTTTTAATATCACAGTTTGTTTTTGCTTTGGTCGATGGGATTTTTTATCACATTGTGCCGCTTACAATGTACTTAATAATCGCTGCATATTTGTATCAGTTAACGACTGATTGTGATTGATTGCATGCCGACATTAACTAATATTCCCTGTCACCCGAACGCGTCTACTCGTTGGCGCAACCTTTTCGGTCTTAGTGGCTTCACGGTTTTTGATGCCGGTGTCGATGATGTTTTTCAGCGCGATGATCAAGCCAGTGAAGATGAAGGCGCCGGGTGGGAGTATGGCTACAAGGACGGCGGTGTAGTCGTCTACTAAAACTATCCTCCAGTGTTTGGCCGCTTCACCAAAGAGAAGGTCCATATTGGCGAAGATAGCGCCGGTGCCGATCACTTCTCTGATGGCGCCTAGTAATATTAATATGACCGCGAAGCCGACACCCATGATGAAGCCGTCATACATGGCGGGCAAAACTTTGTTTTTACAGGCGAAAGCGTCAGCACGACCAAGAATAACGCAGTTGGTGGTAATCAGTGGCAGAAAAATGCCGAGGATTTGGAATAATTCGTAGGCGAATGCCTGCATAAGAAGCTCTATGCAGGTTACTGCGGCGGCTATGATCATAACAAAGGCTGGCAGCCGTATTGCGTCTGAGGCGAAGCTTCGGATCATGGATACCGCGGTGTTAGACACTGTCAGTACTAGCATGGTGGCTATGCCCATGCCGATGGCATTGATGACCGAGCCGGTAACGGCCAGCAAGGGACAAAGTCCTAATAGTTGGACAATGGCCGGGTTGTTTTTCCATAACCCGTTTAGTGATATGTCGCGGTAGCTGATGTCACTCATTGCTGGCTTCTCGCTGCTGTGGTTTTACTTTTAGCGCTGATTACTAGGTAATTAGCGTCATAGTATTGTAGAGCTTTATGGACGGCTTGTGTGACAGCTCTTGGGGTTATGGTCGCGCCGGTAAATTGGTCAAATATGCCGCGATCTTTTTTTACAGTCCATTTTGGGTCGCTTGGGTTATTTAAGCTTTTACCCACGAAGCCGTCTACCCACTGGCTTTTTTTGTAGTCCACTTGGTCGCCTAAACCTGGGGTTTCTCGGTGAGAAAGTACCCGCACACCAGAAATGGTTCCGTTTTGTCTTATACCCACAATCATGTCGATATCGCCGGTGTAGCCGTCACGGGCTGTGGCGGGGAGAATCGCGCCGACAAATTCACCCTCCATGGTTGCACGGTAGAGTTTTTTAGTTTCGCGCAGCCCTAGCAGGTCGTGATCATCGACGGTAATGGCGTCGTCTAGCATCGCGTTATCATGCTCAGACTTTGGGAATATTTCTAATAAAGCACGTTCTTCAGCGTGTCGAATATTGTCTTGGATCAGGCCGCGTGTTGAGAGATAGGTGCCAGCGATAACACCGGTCGTCACTATGGCGAAAAGACCGAGCAGTAAACCATTTTTGGTGATGGATTGGCCGAGGATATTCATGACTGCCCTCCCTGCCGGTCTTTTAGCTTGTGGCCATAGGTTCTGGGTTGAGTGTAATGATCAATAAAAGGGGCGGCAAAATTCATTAATAAGACTGAAAATGCCACGGCGTCTGGGTAGTTTCCCCAAGCTCGAATGATGTAAACCAATAAGCCAATTACGGCACCGTAAATAATGCGCCCTCGGTTTGAGACCGCAGATGTAACAGGATCGGTCACAATAAAGAAAGCTCCCAGCATTGTGCCGCCACTAAGTAAATGGAACAGCGGAGAGCCGCCGGAGGCTGAGCTGCCACCGTCGTAAAATAGGGCGGACATCAGGGTCAGTGAAGCCAACATGCTTACAGGAGCATGCCAAGTAAAAACACGACGATAGAGTAAGTAGAGGCCGCCCAGTAAAAAACCGATATTTACCCATTCCCAGCCAATCCCAGAGAGCTGACCAAACTGCGGGGACGCTTGCCATAAGTCTTTTATCAGTAAGGCATCATTTTGTTTAAGCACATCGAGGGGCGTAGCCATTGTGATGGCGTCAATGGTGTCGCGGCCAAAGCCAAAACAATAGCGTAAGGCATCGATAGGCCCCAAAAGGTTGCCGGCAAAGCTGCCTTGTGGCGCTAGCCATGTTGTCATTTGGACTGGGAATGAAATCAGCAACATTACGTAGGCCGCCATGGCGGGGTTAAATGGGTTGTAGCCCATACCGCCATAGAGTTGTTTGCAGATTAAAATTGCAAAGCCCGTACCGATCATAATTAGCCAGAACGGAGAGCCGGGTGGTAGGGCGATACCTAATAAAAATGCCGTTACCAGTGCGCTGTAGTCATTAAGGTAAAATGCCAGAGGGCGCTTGCGAAGTTTAAGTGCGATGGCTTCAAAGGTCAGTGCCGTGATACTCGCCCAAAGCACATTAATGATGCTTCCAAAACCGAAAAACCAAGTTAGAGAAAATAGGCCGGGAAGGGTAGCCAATAGCACCAAGCGCATGACCCTTGCGGTGCTCATTGGGCCGTGGGCGTGAGGTGAGCTGACTTTTAAAAATCCCATAGTCTTGTTTCTACTCGTTTGGTCGGGTTTAACTCAGCTGCTGCTGAGCGGTGTCTAATTTTTCTTCGAGCTTTGCTAGTGAATCGGCGAGTATCTCGGCCTTGTCGTCATTGTTTGCGCGCGCGGTATCGAGCTTTTCTTGGGTGCGAGCAATTCGGTTTTCCAAAGATGTAATATTTTGTTTCAGTTTGTCTGTGTCGCTCATTGTTGCCTGAGCGTCGCGTGCGGCTTTGGCGCGCTCAATGGCTGCCTGAACTGGGTCGTTGACCTCTGGGGCGGATTCCTCGGGTGCTGAGCCTTCTGGTGTAAGGGCGGCCAGTTTATCTTGATGATCACGTAATTCCTTTTTAGCCGCATCCAGCTTGGCTTGGGTTTTATCTACCCCTGTGGTGAAGGCGGCAATATTTTCGTCACCTTGTTCTTGCGCCATGCTCAATTTTTGTTGGGCCGAGGCTAAGCGTTTTGTGATGCTGGCAACCGTGTTTTGCAGTCGAGTTGTTTTGTCGGCATCACTTTCTTCCGCACTGTTGCCGGCGCGTTTTGCTAGTGCGCGGGCAATTGCTGCTTGGGCTGGATCAGCGGAATCGGTCGCTATTTCTTGTTTCGGCTTATTTAGGCTGGCTTGGTGTTCTGCCAGTTCTTTTTGAATGTTGGTGAGCTTTTCTTCTGTTTTGCTCACTGCGGTTGCAAAAGCGTCGGCGTTATCACTTTGCTGCTCTTGGGCTAATGTGAGTTTTTCTTTGGCTGCGGCTAAACGTTTCTCTGCGCTGGCTAATAATTTTTGTAAGCGTTCGGTTTTTTGTTCTGGTGTTTCTTCTTCGGCATTGCCGTCTCGTTTTGCTTGGGCGCGTGCGATGGCGGCTTGGGCGGGGTCGACGGTTTGGGCTTTTTTCGCTTTGTTGCGCTCAATGGCTGCTTGTATCACATCTGATTTATTTGCATCCGTAAGCGTATTTGCGGCGGCCGCCGCTTTCGCTTTGGCGGCTTCCATTCGCGCTGTGCGGCGAGCTTCTTTTTCGGCGGCTTCTTGTTCTAGTCTCGCGGTGCGCGCCTCAAAACGTTCTTTTGAGCGTTCAGCTTTGATTTTGTCTTGCTGAGCTTGTCGAATTTCAGCTTTTGAGGCTCGGTAATATTGCACCAAGGGGATGTTGCTAGGGCAGACATAGGAGCAGGCGCCGCATTCAATGCAGTCAAATAGTTGGTGGTCCTCTAATTTCTCATGCTCTTGAGCACGAGAAAACCAGTACATTTGTTGTGGCAGCAAGCTTACCGGGCAAGCTTCAGCGCACATGCCGCAGCGAATACAGGCTTGTGCTGGTGGCGGTGGCGGGAGTTCGGCCACTGTTGGTGCAAGTACACAGTTACTAGTTTTGACAATAGGCACGGCGGTGTCTTGCAGGGTGTAGCCCATCATTGGCCCACCCATGATTAAACGAATGCAGTCGTTTTTCTGGAAGTCGCTTTTATCTAATAAATATTGGACGGGTGTGCCTAGTAACACCTCATAGTTTTGTGGTTGTTGACAGGCATTGCCGGTCACTGTGGTTATTCTTGATATTAATGGCTCACCAAACTGAATAGCGCGGTAAATTGCCGTGGCTGTGCCTATATTTTGACAAACAATACCGACATCTGAGGGGAGGCCGCCAGAGGGTACTTCTTTGCCGGTTAAAATTTGAATAAGCTGCTTTTCGCCGCCTGAGGGATATTTGGTCGGAAACACGACAATATCTATGCCTGTTCCTTCAGCGGCTTTTTTTAGCGCTGTTATGCCCTCAGGTTTGTTGTCTTCAACGCCAATGATAGTTTCTTTATTGGGCTTAATAATGTGACGTAGAATTTGAGCGCCGGCGATAATCTCCGCAGCGCGTTCACGCATCAGAATATCGTCAGCAGTTATATAGGGTTCGCATTCAGTGCCATTGAGGATCAGTGTTTCGATTGGTTTGTCGTCGCGGGTACTGAGTTTTACCGCTGAGGGAAAGCCTGCGCCGCCCATGCCGGCAATGCCAGCTTGTCTAATTCGGTCAACCAATTCTAGCTTGCTTAGCGCGGTGTAATCTTCGATACCTTGATGGTCTGCCCATTCATCCTGGCCGTCAGTGTCGATGATTATACAGTTCGCACTCATTCCTGAGGGGTGTGGAATAACATGGGATGTTATTGCTGCAATAACACCTGATGTTGGTGCATGAACCGGTGCGCTCACAAAACCTTTGGCCTCGGCTACCATCTGGCCTTTTAGTACGCGATCACCCACTTTTACAATGGGGCTGGCAGGTGCGCCAATGTGCTGGGCGAGGGGTAAAATAAGCTGGGCTGGAATACCCGCATTTGCGATTGGATTTTGCAGCGACTGGGTTTTGTTTTCTGCTGGATGAATGCCGCCGTGAATATCCCATATCTGTCTCATATTACAGCTCCACTTGGTGTGTGGGTGCTGCGGTCTGACGCAATAAGGTCTTCGGGTGAGCTGGGCTTGTCCCAGTGCCAGGTTTGCAGGCTAGTTTCAATGGGGCGCATATCAATACAGTCTACCGGGCAGGGTTCTACGCAGAGATCACATCCGGTGCATTCACTGGCAATGACTGTGTGCATGTGTTTTGCGGAACCGAGTATGGCGTCAACAGGGCAGGCTTGAATACATTTTGTACAGCCGATGCATTCCGCTTCGCGAATAAATGCGACCGATGGTACGGCTTCTTCTGCAGCATCTAATGGCTTGGCTTCTACCCCTAATAAGTCAGCTAGGGCCGCAATGGTCGCCTCGCCACCTGGTGGACATTTGTTGATGTCGTCACCGTCGGCAATTGCTTGGGCATAGGGACGGCAACCAGGGTAACCGCATTGACCGCATTGGGTTTGAGGCAACATTGACTCAATTTGGTCGGCAATAGGGTCGCCTTCAGTTTTGAATTTCACAGCAGCAAAGCCGAGTAGGGCACCAAATACGAGGCCTAGTCCTACAAGTGCCAAAAGTGAGGCTAAAAATGGGTTTTGCGCAATAAGTTCGATCATTGTTCTAGCCTATACCAACCCAGCAAAGCCCATAAAGGCAAGTGACATTAAACCGGCGGTAATCATACCGACGGCTGGGCCTTTAAAGGGTTCGGGAACATCGGCGGCGGTGATTCGCTCGCGCATAGCGGCGAATAAAACCAATACCATGGAAAAGCCCGCAGCGGCACCAAAACCATACAGGGTTGATTCCACAAAGCTGTGATCTTTGTTGATATTGAGTAAGGCGACACCGAGTACGGCGCAGTTGGTGGTGATGAGCGGCAAGAACACGCCCAATACTTTGTACAGCATTGGGCTGGTTTTACGGACAACCATTTCCGTAAATTGAACGACGACGGCGATAACTAGAATAAAAGTGATAGTGCGCAGATATTCCAAGCCTAGTGGAATAAGCAACCATTCGTAGGTTAGCCAGCTGCATATTGAAGCAAGCGTGAGAACAAAAGTGGTTGCACTGGACATGCCGATTGCAGTTTCGAGCTTATTGGACACGCCCATGAAAGGGCACAGGCCAAGGAACTGCACCAGTACGAAGTTGTTAACCAAAATGGCACTGATCAACAAGAGCGAATAATCTGCTAACACAATTTTAAGCCTCACCTTGGTGTTGTAGTGCGATCACTATTCTGGCTTGGCAATACGGTGTAAAGCGGGCCAGATCGTCATTATCGGGCGATCTTAGTTTATTTCGATCAAGCGTTCAATTTAAAAAGTGGTAATGCTGTCAGGCCGCTATGGCTAAGCGGCCAGTAGTAATTACTGAATTTTCATCCCTGCTTTTGCGCCACTATCAGGGCTGAGCAACCAGATTTCTTGGTCGCCGGGGCCGGCGGCAAGCACCATGCCCTCAGATAAGCCGAAGCGCATTTTTCGCGCTTCGAGATTTGCGACCATGACGGTAAGTTTGCCTACCAATTGCTCGGCATTATACGCAGTTTTAATGCCCGCAAAGACTTGCCGGTTTCCTAACTCTCCCAAACTGAGGCTGAGCTTTAATAATTTATCTGCACCTTCTACCGCTTCTGCGGCGACGATTTCGGCGACTCGAAGATCAATCTTAGCAAAGTCGGGGTAGGCTATTGTGTCGGCTATACCCGAATTTTTGTCTTTTGCCGCCTTTTTTGGTTTTGCGGCAACTTTGGGGGTATTGTCGCTACTTTCTTCAACCATAGCGGCAACTTTGTCACCGTCTACTCGGCTCATCATTGCCTTGAAGGGCTTAATGTCGTGGTTGTGCAGTGGTAAAAATTCACCCTGCCATGTGATGGGGTGGTTTAAGAAATGTTCGGCTTGCTTGGCTAGCTCGGGAAGTACTGGCGATAGGTATGTTATGAGCACGCGGAACAGATCAATACACTGTGACGACACCGCTGCGGCTATCGCAATAGTATCGTCAGATTTTGCGAGTTTCCAAGGTTCACATGCATCAAAATATTCGTTGGTCGCATCGGCTAGGGCCATGATTTCGCGCACGGCCTTGCTGTATTCCCTTTGCTCATAAAAGGCTGCAATGGTGGCGCTTGCGCCGGTTACTTGCTGCCATAAGTCGGCGTTGTGCTGTGATTCACTGAGTTTTCCATCATTACCTTTGTGGACAAATTTAGCGCTGCGACTGGCGATGTTGACCAGCTTGCCAACTAGGTCAGAGTTCACCCGATTAACGAAATCCTCTAAATTAAGGTCAATATCGTCAACAGCCCCTGAGAGCTTAGCGGCGAAGTAATAGCGCAGGTATTCTGCCGGCAGATGTTTTAAGTACGTTTCTGCCTTAATGAAGGTGCCGCGAGATTTGGACATTTTTTTGCCGTTAACGGTTAAAAAACCGTGGGCATAAATGGCTGTTGGTTGACGGAAGCCCGCTGAATCCAACATCGCAGGCCAAAATAGGCCATGGAAGTTGATGATGTCTTTACCGATAAAGTGGTAGAGCTCTGTTTTTGAATCGCGGCCCCAGTATTCATTAAAGTCACGGCCGTTACGTTCACACCAGTTTGCACAGCTCGCCATATAACCGATGGGGGCATCTAACCATACATAGAAGAATTTCCCCGGTGCGTCTGGGATTTCAAACCCGAAGTACGGTGCATCGCGAGAAATATCCCAACTTTGTAAGCCCGCATCTAGCCATTCACGCAGTTTGTTGGCGATTTGGGGCTGTAGCGAGCCGCTGCCGGTCCAGTTACGGAGTAGGTTTTCAAAGTCGCCAAGTTTAAAAAAGTAGTGTGTGGAGCTTTTTTCTATTGGTGTGGCGCCGGAGATGGCTGAGCGTGGATTTATCAACTCTGCGGGGGTGTAAGTGGCGCCACAAACCTCGCAGTTGTCGCCGTATTGATCATCGGCCTTGCACTTAGGGCATGTGCCCTTGATATAGCGATCGGCTAGAAATAGGTTTTTTTCAGGATCGAATAGTTGAGTAACATCGCGGCGCTCAATGTGGCCGTTGGCTTCTAGGCGGCGGTATATTTCTTCCGAATAATGTTTGCACTCCGGAGAATGGGTGGAGTGGTAGTTGTCAAACTGAATGTGGAATCCAGCTAGGTCGCGTTCGTGCTCGGCTTTTACGCGGGCAATTTGCTCTTCTGGGGTAATGCCTAGCTTTTCTGCCGTTAGCATTATGGCTGTGCCATGGGCGTCATCTGCACATAAATAGATGCAATCATTGCCACGCAACTTCTGATAACGCACCCAAATATCGGTTTGGATGGACTCAAGTAAGTGACCAAGATGTAGAGGCCCGTTGGCATAGGGCAGGGCGCTGGTGACCAGAATCTTGCGCGACATGATGTTCCTTGTTTGAGCGTATTGGCTGCGGCGGTTGTTTCGCTGCGGCAGGTTGGATTCAAAGGCGCGAGATTATAGCGTTTTTGGCGCTCTGGCGCATCTGTCACGCGTTGTTCGATGTGAGTGTGGCGCGTATACTCGCCGGCTAATTGAATATTTATTGATGATGAGGGTACAAGGATATGTCGCTTGGGCTGGAAACCAGAGTTCGTGAACAACTGCTGGCGGTGGTGCTGCCCGGTCTGTCTGCACCGCTGGTAGAGCTCGCAGATATTATTTCCTTAAATATTGACGGTGGCCGTATTGCGGCTGTGGTTGAGCTAAGTTTTCCCGCAAAAAGTGCCCAGCAAGCGTATGAGAATGCGCTCGTTGAGGTGCTGCAGAGTATGGCAGGCGTTGAATCAGTTAACGTACAGCTTAGTTGGAAAATAAAACCTTTTGCCGCACAACAAAATATTAAGAGCATGGAAAATGTCCGCAATATTATTGCAGTGGCATCAGGTAAGGGCGGGGTGGGTAAATCAACCACCTCGGTGAACTTGGCCTTGGCCTTAGCGGCAGAAGGTGCTCGCGTGGGGCTCTTGGATGCGGATATCTATGGGCCCAGTGTTCAGATGATGCTGGGTGTCCCTCAGGGGCAGCGTCCAAAACAGTATGGCACACACTATTTATTGCCCGTTGAGGCTCACGGTGTGCAGTCTATGTCTATGGGGTATTTGGTCACGGAAGAGACACCCATGGTGTGGCGCGGTCCGATGGCGACAGGTGCTTTGCAGCAGTTATTGAACCAAACATATTGGCAGGACTTGGATTATCTTATTATCGATATGCCACCGGGTACGGGGGATATCCAGTTAACACTGTCGCAGAAAGTACCTGTGTCGGGAGCAGTCGTGGTGACCACGCCGCAAGACATTGCGCTTTTAGATGCCAAAAAAGGCGTAGAGATGTTTCGCAAAGTGTCTGTGCCGGTGTTGGGTATTGTAGAAAACATGGCAGTGCATATCTGCAGTGAGTGTGGTCATCAGGAACATGTCTTTGGCCAGGGTGGTGGCGAGCGTATGGCGACAACATATAATGTGCCAATGTTGGGTGCGCTACCACTGTCTTTGCAGATTCGCGAACAAGCGGATTGTGGTCAGCCGGTTGTAGCTGCTGATCCTAACGGGAGTGCGGCTAGCTTATATCGAGATGTTGCGATAGGTATGACGGTTGAGCTTGCTAGGCGTCAGCGCTTACAAAGTAATACTTTCCCGAATATCTCGATTAGTAATGATTAGTGGGTTTTGTGATTGTTTAACATAATTTTATACGTTGCCGCATAAGGGGATGGAATGAGTATTAAGGCCGATAAGTGGATTCGCCGTATGGCTGAGAGTGAGGGAATGATTGAGCCCTTTGAGCCAGGGCAGATTCGTACCCGCGACGACGCCAAAATTATTTCTTATGGCACCTCCAGTTACGGTTACGACGTAAGGTGTTCGAATGAGTTTAAGGTGTTTACGAATACGTATTCGGCAACGGTAGATCCTAAGGCTTTTGACGAAAGAAGTTTTGTTGATATTACGGCAGATTATTGCATTATTCCGCCTAACTCTTTTGCGCTAGCGCGTACCGTTGAGTATTTTCGCATTCCACGTAGTGTGCTTACCATGTGCTTGGGGAAATCTACCTACGCCCGCTGTGGGATTATTGTGAATGTCACGCCTTTAGAGCCTGAGTGGGAGGGGCATGTGACATTAGAGTTTTCGAATACAACGACCTTGCCGGCAAAAATTTATGCTAATGAAGGTGTGGCACAAATGTTGTTTTTTGAGTCTGATGAAATATGCGATGTGAGCTATAAAGATCGTGGTGGCAAGTACCAAGGGCAAACCGGTGTCACCCTGCCTAAAACTTAAGCAGTTTAGCGTAGCTATAGACCCTTGACGGTATTGCCGTCGAGGGTGGCTTTAATCAGATCTAGTTTGTAAACCTCGTCATCTTCTCGTTGTTCTAGTTTTACAATGATGTAATTCCAGTCTTTTGCTAACCAAATAGTGGTTTCACTGCTGCTGCCTGCGCGGGAGCGTAGCAATTTCACGGTGCGCAGCTTCCCCGCTTCGCTGCTAATGGTTTCTTCACCCAATTCTTTTACGGTATAGGTTTTGTGTTTACCACGATTAACAACCGTCAGACTCATTTCATCTTTGAGGCGGTTGTTAATAATCGCTTCCCTCATTTTAAGTTGGCCGCTGAGCTGGTCAAAGGTGTCGTCACTAATGTCTGATGACCAAGGCTTACGATATTTACTGTCGCTGGCAGAATGGGTTGACCAGTCAAAATTAATAAACTGGTCCTGCTTACTGCTCATATTGTTCTCGTATTCGTAGTGCAGTGGGCGTATGCCCTCAGCGGAATTTTCTATAAGGCTTTCTTCTTTTACTTTAATGAACAAGAGTTTGGCGTGTTGGGATAGCAGCCAATTGTCACCTTGTTTGCTGAGTGTGCGGGTTGCATTGGTGCTTAAGCTATTGCTGCTGATTTTATATTCTGCACTGTAAGGGAGAATCGCGGCAGTTTGTTCTGCGTGTTGATTGGGTGGTGGCGTAATTGCGGAGTTGTTTAAGTTGGTGTTAATGCTGTTATCAATAGCAAACGTTGGGCTGTGGAGGGCAAGCATGAGACAGGCAGACAGGCTAATCTTGCTGAAATAATACGCCACTTTCGGGTAGTTCTTTGTCATCAAGCACCGCCTTTGAATTTTGTAAACTCAAACGTCCTTCCGCGAACCATTGCGCGGCTAGGGGATAGATTGTGTGTTCTTTGGACAAGACCCGTGCTGAAAGGGTTGCAGTATCATCACCATTAAATATCGGTATTTTTGCCTGAATTATGGCGGGCCCGCCGTCTAGCTCCTCGGTAACAAAGTGAACAGTGGCTCCGGCTTCGCTGTCACCGGCGTCAAGGGCTCGCTGGTGTGTGTTTAGGCCGGGGTATTTTGGCAGGAGTGAGGGGTGGATGTTTATTAATCTGCCTAAATAGTGGCGGACAAACTCTGGAGTGAGGATGCGCATAAATCCAGCAAGAATAATTAGGTCAGCATTGTAGCTGTCGATTTGATTTTGTAGGGCGGTATCAAATTCGTGTCGGCTGGCAAATTTTTTGTGGTCAATACAGGCAGTTGGAATGCCGGCTTGTTGGGCACGGACAAGACCAAAGGCATCGGCTTTGTTGCTGATAACGGCGCTAATTATTGTATTTGGTAGTGTCTTGTTATTGCAGGCATCAATAAATGCCTGCAAGTTGGAGCCACTACCAGATAGAAGGACTACCAGCTTGCAGGGCATAAATTTATAGGCCTTCAATAACGACTTTTGGTTCGTCTTCCCCTGCAGCCTCAATACTACCAATCAACATGGCGGTTTCGCCCTGCTGGTTAAGCATATCAATAACGCCTTCAGTGTCATCGGCTGCGACGGCCAGTACCATGCCAATGCCGCAATTAAATGTGCGGTACATTTCTCGGGCTTCGACATTGCCTTGTTCTTGTAGCCAGTTGAATATGGCGGGGCGGTCCCAGCTGTTGCCGTCGATTACTGCTTTGGTATTACGGGGCAGTACTCGTGGGATGTTCTCTAACAGGCCGCCACCGGTAATGTGGGCAAGCGCATTGACCCGATATTGTTTAATCGCACGCAAGACTGGTTTAATGTAAATTTTTGTGGGTGCCAGCAATGTTTCGCCCAAGGTGCTGTCGCCAAAAACTTGGTCGAGCTTGGCACCGCTATGTTCAATGATTTTGCGAACCAATGAATAGCCGTTGGAGTGCGGGCCGGATGAGGTGACGCCGATAAGCTGGTCACCTATGCGGACAGAGCTGCCATCGATGATATCGGCTTTTTCTACCACGCCCACGCAGAATCCGGCCAGATCGTAATCATCGCCTTCATACATGCCTGGCATTTCAGCAGTTTCGCCACCGACTAGGGCGCAGCCGGCTTGCTCACAGCCATTGCCAATACCGCTAACCACATTGGCGGCAATATCGACATTTAACGCGCCAGTAGCATAGTAATCGAGGAAAAATAAAGGCTCTGCACCGGTAACGAGTAGATCGTTGACGCACATGGCGACCAGGTCGATGCCGATGGTGTCGTGAATACCGACTTCCATCGCCAGTTTTAGCTTGGTGCCGACACCATCGGTGCCAGAAACTAAAACAGGCTCTTTGTAGCCAGTGGGAATTTGGCAGAGTGCACCAAATCCACCAAGGCCACTCATGACCTCGGCGCGACGTGTGCGTTTTGCCACATCTTTGATGCGTTCTACTAGGGCGTCACCGGCATCGATGTCTACGCCGGCGTCTTTGTAACTTAAGCTTGGCTTACTGGTGTCAGTCATAATTGTTGGCTGTCCTCTAAGAGGGCGCTATTCTAGCTTGAATGAGAGTTTAATTCAGCAGCAAAAAGGTGACTTTTTGCCACTAGTCACGACGAGCACATGGTGGCTTGCTACAATAGCTGCTCGCAGCATGAAAAAAGGACGTATATAAAGTGAGGCAAATTATTCGGGCGCTGGCATCAGTATTTGCTGTTCTGACGGCGTTGTCTGGTCAGGCAGCGGTTGTTAGTAATTTATATGATGAGCAGCTTCTGGTTGAATCCCAGTCTCGTACGGCACTGAAACAGGGTGCCGGATTGGCCTTGGAGCAGGTTTTTGTGCGGGTTTCTGGGCGTCGTCAAGTTGCTGATAACCCTGTTGTGGCTGAAGCTCTTGCCGCTCCAGAGCCATTTATGACCCAGTATCGCTACCAGCGAAGTAAAAATGATGAGGGTGAAGATGAGTTGATGTTGAAGCTGAGCTTTTCGCCGCGGCAGGTAAACGCCACATTGCAGTCTGCCGGTTTGCCAATTTGGTCAGCAAATCGTCCTGCGGTTTTAGTGTGGCTAGTGGCAGATACTATCGAGGGACGGAAGTTTGTGGGTGCCGATGCAGATGCCGAGCTTTTAACCGCTTTGCATAGTGAGGCTCAGCGGCGGGGTGTTGTCGTCCAAATGCCTTTATTTGATTTGGCTGATTCTGCTAGCTTGAGTGTTAAGCAGGCTTGGGAAATGTCCGTCGATGATATACAGCAGGCTTCTAGCCGCTATTCCACGCCGTTTATTTTGATGGGAAGGGTTTCGCAATTTTCGACAGGACAGTGGATTGGGAGTTGGGTGTTGTTGCAGGGGGCTGAGTCGCTTCGCTTGGATAGTGAGGGCCTAACCGCGACAGATGTTTTGGCTGCGCCCATCGATTACCTGGCGGATATGCAGGCGGCAACCTATTCGGTTTCAGCTGGAGCGGGGAGTAGTGCCAATACGACTATTCATGTGTCTGGTGTAAATAGTTTTGCAAGCTATGCGAGTTTAGTGACCTACCTTGAGGGTTTGGCGGTTATCCAGCACGCTAACACAGTCTGGTTAAATAAAGATGAGCTGATCTTAGAGTTAGTACTCAATGATGACATGGAAAAAGTGCGTCGATTTTTAACCCTCGATGGGCGCTTACTTGAGAGTGCGAATGTAAGCCAAAGCTTGCCTGTGTCGGTGCGAGGTTATTATAAGTGGACAGGGCGAAATCAGTGATTTCTATATCCAAGCCCGTATGGGGGCTACTTGCAGCGATTGCTGTTATTTTAGTCCTACATTTATTGTCGCCAATACTGATGCCGTTTTTGTTGGCAGCGGTGCTAGCTTATATTGGCGACCCGCTGGCCGATCGGCTAGAAGCGCGAGGGATGGGTAGAACTGCAGCTGTTGTTACGGTGTTTGTGCTGCTAACGGTATTTGCTGTACTGGCGCTATTAATAACGGTACCTCTATTGATTGAACAGATTCAATTATTAATTGAGCGAATTTATGATGGCCTGGCATGGATTCAAGAGACAGGTTTGCCCACCTTGAGGCAATATCTTGATTTGCCAGAGCAATCTAAGCCAATGGAGGCCGCGAAGGATGCCCTGAGTGAACACTGGGAAAGTGCAGGAGGGATTCTTTTTTATTTATGGGAAAAGGTCACTGGTTCCAGTTTGGCGTTATTAACTTGGGTGGCTAATGCGACATTGGTGCCTGTGGTCACATTTTATTTGCTGCGGGACTGGGATGTGCTTATGGCGGCGATTCGCAATTTATTACCGCGTTCAGTAGAGGCGCAAACTGTTGTTATAGCACGGCAATGTGATGAAATCTTGGGAGCATTTGCGCGCGGGCAGTTGCTGGTAATGATGGCGCTTGCATTAATATATACAGTGGGGCTCTGGTTTGTTGGGCTCGATCTCGCCTTGGTTTTAGGCTTGGTTGCCGGATTGGCGAGTATCGTCCCGTATTTGGGGGTGATTGTCGGTATTTCTGCTGCTGGTTTAGCCGCATTTTTCCAGTTCGACAGCGTGTGGCTATTAGTTGGGGTGGCGGCGGTGTTTGGCGTTGGTCAGGCGCTTGAGTCAATGATATTAACGCCAATGTTGGTGGGTGAGAAAATTGGTTTACACCCGGTTGTGGTTATTTTTGCCATACTAGTTGGTGGGCAGCTGTTCGGCTTTGTTGGGATATTACTCGCATTGCCTGTTGCTGCAGTAATAAAAGTAATGATTAATCATCTACATGACTATTATAAACGTAGTGAGCTTTATGAGGATAAATGTGAAGCGGCTAAACCAGAAGCTCCTGAGTAATGATTAGCCCTCAATTGCCATTGGCCTTAAAACTTGATGCAGATGCGACCTTTAGTAATTTTTATACACCCGAACATCATGGTTTGCTAGTTTCTCAGCTTCAGCAGCAGGCAATTGGTGTGGGAGATAAGTGGGTTTATTTGCATGGTGTGGGTGGCCGAAGCCACCTGTTACAGGCGTGTTGCCATCTTGCTGAGGAAGCTGGTCGGTATGCTCGTTATATTCCCTTAGCAGAGTTGGTTGATTTTGACCCAGAGGCGATGTTGGAGGGGGCTGAGCATTTAGATTTGCTGTGCCTTGATGATATTCAGTTGATTGCTGGCCATGAGCAGTGGGAAAGAGCTATTTTTAATTGTTACAACAGAATGTTAAGTACTGATGCGCGCTTGCTGATTTCAGCTTCGGTAGCAGTTTCGCAATTAGACGTTAATTTGCGGGACTTACAGTCTCGTTTGCAGAGTTTAAGTAGTTATAGATTGTCGGAGTTAAGTGAGCCTGAGCGAATGGCAGCGTTGCAGTATAAGGCAAAAACACGGGGTATCATTATATCTGATGCCGTGGCTGAGTATATTTATACTCGTTGTAAGCGTGACGCAAAGAGTTTGTTTGATTTGTTAAATGTGTTGGATAGGCTGAGTCTTGTCGAACAGCGAAAACTGACAATCCCGTTTGTAAAACAGGCGATGGATTGGTGAATTTAGCGTAAATAATTGTGAATAAGGGTAATTACAGCTATTTTTAGGCTGAAGGAGGGAACTCACTTGAGATTGCACCCTCTTAGCCGCTGAAATCATTGCTAAAACGTTTTTTTTAATTGCTCAGTGCAATTACTGATTGGCTTGGTAAAATTACACAAAATCAGACGTGCAAGCAGTGGTGCTCGTGTTATTCTGGTGTTATGACGTGCTCACACGGCATAGTTAAGGAAGTTTTAAAAAAATTAGGGGGAGAGTTATGCGTAAAGTCCTATTAAGTGCTGCAATTACTGCAGCGATGTGTCCGTCATTGGCATCTGCTGCTGAAGATGGAAAATGGTATCTAAACCCAGCAATTGGTTACATGGTTTTCGATGGAGATCGTGACCTTGATCCTACTGCAGTTGGTATCGTTGGTGCTGAATACAAGCTTGATCAAGACTGGGGCGTCGAAGCCCGTGCTTTTTACAGCGATGCTGAGCATTACCGTGGCAACAGCAATCTAGATCAAGAAGTTCTTGGTGCTAGCCTTGATGTTCTGCGCTATTTTGGCGGAGAGTCAAAATTAACGCCATACATGGCTGGTGGTATCGGCTTGGTTGATGCCAATCCTGCTACTGGAGCATATAACGCACAAACCCAGTTAAATGCCGGTGGTGGTGTTCGTTATGCGTTGGATGATGCTTGGTCAGTACGTACTGATGCGCGTTATATCTATGGTACCGACAACGAAACAGCAGATGGTATTGTGTCTGTAGGTATAAGCTATGCCTTTGGTGGTAGTGCTGCTGCTCCAGCTCCTATGCCTGCTCCTGCGCCAGTTACTGGTGATGCAGATGCTGATGGTGTTGAAGATGGTGTGGATCAATGCTCTGGTACACCAGCAGGTGTTGCGGTTGATGCGAAAGGTTGTGCGCTAGATAAAGACGGAGACGGCGTACCAAACTTCCGTGATAAATGCCCAAATACACCAGCGGGTCGTCAAGTAGACAAGTTTGGTTGTAAATTTGTGCTTAAGCACACTGAGAGCATCAAGTTAGAAATTAACTTTGCTAATAACTCTGATGCGATTCCTGCGGCTTATGCTGCTGAGCTGAAAAAAGTTGCTGACTTTATGAATAAGTTTGGCAGCACAGCAACAGTGGTTGAAGGTCATGCGGATAGCAATGGTGCTGCAGCTTATAACAAGCAGCTTTCTCAGCGTCGTGCTGATGCCGTTCGTAATGCATTGATCCGCGATTATGGTATCGCTGCAAATCGTTTGAGCGCAGTTGGCTACGGTGAAGAGCGTCCAATTGCTGATAACAAAACATCAGCTGGTCGTGCTGCAAACCGTCGTGTTATTGCGGTTGTACCGGTTGAAGTTGTTGAGTAACGTTTGATTCATATAGTGAATCTGTGAAGGGGCCTTATGGCCCCTTTTTTGTTGTATTGAATGCTTGTTTTCTTCCTGCATTAATTGCCTTGGCCTTCCCTCTTCTCCTACGTTTTAGCTTACTGTCGGCAGCTTTTCGGCATTAACTCCTTAGTGGCACGGTTCTTGTAGATTATCTCGTATTGGTGTCATAAATAGTGGTTTTTCACCATTATGGTGCGCTTGTTGACGGCTTTCTGGTGAGGGCTTGGTCCAGATTGGTGCGATCAGCAAAGGGGAGGAATAAATGATATTTGGCCGTAAAAAACGTAAGCCAATTACGATTGTTGATAAAAAAGTAGTAGATTGGAAATACGCTGTGTGTGGCTATTGCTCTACTGGTTGCTCTATTGAAGTTGGCTTAAATTCAGAGGGAAAGCCGGTAGCAAGCAGAGGTAAAGGGAATGCCCCTGTTAACCAGGGGAAACTGTGCATCAAGGGTATTTTTGAGCACGAGTTAAGTGGAACCGCTGGTCGTGGCACGGAGCCGTTAGTTCGCAATAAAATTTACGATAGCTTTCAGCCTGCAAGCTGGGATGTGGCGCTTGATAAAACAGCCGCAGAATTCATGCGTATCCAAGAAAAATATGGGCGCGATAGCGTAGCGGTTGTTTCCACTGGACAGCTTCTTACGGAAGAGTTTTATACGCTAGGTAAGTTGGTGCGTGGCGTACTAGGCACCAATAATTATGACGGTAATACGACTCTGTGTATGGCGTCGGCGGTGTCTGGTTATAAGCGATCATTTGGGGCTGATGGCCCGCCGGGTTGCTATGACGATTTTGAAAGTACTCACTGTCTTTTGGCATTTGGTTCAAACTTGCCAGAACAACACCCTATTATTTACTGGCGACTTAAAGAAGCCTTAGAAAAACGTAAGTTTCCACTAATTGTCATTGACCCACGGGTCACCATGTTTGCGCAATTTGCAGACATACACCTTCCTATTACGCCAGGTACTGATCTCGTACTTCTTAATGCTTTTGCTCATGTCATTTTGGCTGAGGGGCTGCAGGACGAATCATATATTGCGGCGCACTGTAACGGTTTTGATGAATTTAAGGCGACAGTGGCAAAATACGACCCCGTTACGGCGTCACGTATTTGTGGTATCGATGCCGATATGATTAAGAATGTAGCGCGAATCTATGCTAAAGCCCCCTCTGCAATGAGTATTTGGACAATGGGGATTAATCAAAGTACGCATGGCACCGATGGTGTGTGTGGCATCAATAATTTAAATTTAATTACCGGCAATATTGGCATACCCGGTGGCACCAGCCTGTCAATCACCGGACAGTGCAACGCCATGGGAACACGAGAGTGGTCTTCATGTTCTGGTTTGCCCGGCTACCGGATGCTTGAAAAGCAAGAGCACAGGGATGAGGTAGCTAAGTTTTGGGGTGTGGATGAGGCGTTTTTCCCTGCTAAGCGTGGATTACAGCAAACCGATATTTTCCCTGCCATTGAGTCTGGAGAGATCAAGGCACTTTGGATCGTGGCAACAAACCCATTAACGTCTATGCCTAATCAGCCACGCATAAAGAAAGCATTAGAAAAGCTGGAATTCATGGTTGTGCAAGACGGTTATAAAGATTGCGAAACGGTCAATTTTGCCCACGTTTACTTACCGGGCGCACTTTGGGGGGAGAAAGAAGGCGTACAAACCAATACCGAGCGCAGAGTGAATTTGGTACGCAAATTTGTTGAACCACCAGGGCAGGCTAAACCAGATCACTGGGTATTTAGCGAGCTTGCAAAACGGTTTGAGCGTGGCCGTGCAATGAGTTTCCCAGAAACCTCGTCAGACATTTTTGATGAAATGAAATCCCTTTCCAAAGGTGATAAACGTAATTTAGATATATCAGGCATGAGTCACGATTTAATTGAGGCGCAACGTGGTATCCAGTGGCCCATGAGAGAGGGCGAAGAGACTGGTAATCCTCGATTATACAGTGATGGCGTATATCCAACGCCCAACGGCAAAGCTAATTTGCTGGCTATGGATTATATCGAAGATAACGAAGTGCCTAATAAGAGTTATCCGTTTTGGTTAAATAGTGGCCGTGTTGTTGAGCATTTTCATACCCGGACAAAAACAGGAAAAATTGGCAATTTAAATAAGTTTAGCCCCACGCCGTATATGGAGATGAACCCAGATTCAGCGCGTGAACAAGGTGTTAAACATCAAAGCTATGTGCGATTAGTCTCCAAGCGGGGTGATGCCGTGGTCATGGTGCAGCTCACCCAGCGCGTACCTCACAATATGGTGTTTATTCCAATGCACTATCACGATTGTGTGAATCGCTTATCGCTGGGCTTGTTAGATCCATATTCGCGCCAGCCTGCATTTAAGCAGTGTGCGGTGCGAATTGAACAGATTGATCAACAAGAGGCGGCTCGGCTTAATGTGGAGCGCCGCGCGTTCTGAGCCTTTATATCGCTGCCAGGGTCGGCAGCGCCTTAACTGAATATATTCGAATGAACCGGTGGCAAAACTGTTTGCCTTGTCACCCGATCAAGGGCGGTAAATATGTGGAAAGTAAGAGACGATGAACCAAGTTATGCCTTTCTTAAGGAGTCGACCGCACCCGAGGTAAACTACTATGAAGCACCGATAGATCTAATTGCGCGGACTGGGGGAGCGCATTCCTCTGATCGTGAAATGTTTATTAATGAAGAGCCAGGTGTTGGGGCAAACCCCAATCGAAATAAGCAGCATGCATTTCATTTTACGGCTGATAATTGCATTGGCTGCCATGCCTGTGAGGCGGCATGTAGTGAAAAGAATGATAACCCTGCGCACATAAGTTTTCGTTCAGTGGGGTATGTTGAGGGTGGTACCTACCCAGATTTTAAGCGCATGAATATCTCTATGGCGTGCAATCATTGTGATGACCCTGTCTGTCTTAAAGGCTGCCCCACACGAGCTTACACCAAGCATGTTGAATATGGTGCGGTTTTACAGGATCCAGAAACCTGTTTTGGCTGTGGTTACTGCACTTGGGTCTGTCCCTACAACGCACCACAGTTAGACCCCATTAAGGGTCAAGTTTCTAAATGTAATATGTGTGTTGATCGTCTCGAAGTGAATCTTAAACCTGCCTGTGTCTCTGCGTGTTTAGGTAATGCCTTGAACTTTGGCGTTGTGGATGATCTACCAGAAAACCGAGAGCAGGGTAAGACCAGTATTCCGGGGTTTCCTGATCCTGAAATTACACATCCAAATATTCGGTTTCAGCAAATAAAAAACATGCCTGACGAAGTGACTCGTACTGACGGCATGGCTGTTAAATACCATAAAAGTGAAGATGGTCAATATCGTCCCGTAGTTGATCAGAAAAAAGGGGTAGAGAAAAAGTGGAGCTTCACGAAATTAAGCTCGCGCGAGAATCCCTTGGTGATTTTTACATTAGTTAGTCAGACCTCCTTGGGCGCATTCTTGATTGCGTTCTTAGGGGCACAGCTCGGTGTAGAGAGCTTATTAGCAGTTCGTGACTCGGTGATGTATCTGCCACTGATGTTGGTAACGGTGGGGCTTGCCGGCTTGGGAATGCTGATGTCGGCAACACACTTGGGAAAACCTTGGCGCTTTTATCGCGGATTCAACAATCTTCGTCACTCTCCAGTTTGCCGTGAAGGCCTCGGTATGTTGTTGTATATGGTATTTGCAGGCTTACACTTATTAGCGATGCTACCTGCTAACGAGGTATTTATTACTTTTGCTGGGGAATGGGGGCGTTTTGATGGTGTTGCTACCGTCAGTGGCTATTTGGCACTTATGGCCGGTTCGGTGGGCTTATATTATATGTACCGTTGTTACCGTATTCCAGCACGACCATTTTGGAATCATTGGCAAACAGCGACCTCATTTTTAGGCACCGCATTTTCCTTGGGCAGTGTGTTAATTGCCCTGGTGGGTATTCCAACGCTTATGCTACTAGGTGCAGAGGCAAGTTCTGCAGAGCTGTTTTCTATCGTGCTAGGTGGGGTTGTGCTTGGTGGTGTATTAGAAGGTGTGGGTTTGTTGGGCCATGGCATGGCGATGAACACAGCAAATAATGAAGGCGGTGTATCACACTATATTCAATGCACTTTATTTGGTAAAAGCTATACCTTGCGAAATATTCTGATTGCGGTAAATATTGGCGCAGCAACTGCCTTGTTGATCGCTGGACCAAGTATGCTGAGTCTTGGCGCTTCATTGTTAATTTGCTTATCAGTTTTGGTGACTGCTTTAATAGGCCGAGCTCTGTTCTATGTTTTGGTTATTCCAACTACGATGCCGGGTGCTTTCTTTTGGAAGAATAAAGACTTTGAAGAGCATGCACGTGAAATTGGCTTAGCGAATATGCCTCAAGTTGGGGTGGTCGCCCACGCTCATTAGGGTGGGATAGAGGCCGCCGGCCTTGCTTACTCCTTAAGCAGGGCCAATAGAAAGCGCTAATATCATGCTTAATTCTGATAATGAGCGGCCACTTTCTTCTCGCATTTGATTAAAAGCTGTTTGCACGGCTTTCAGGTCGCGCTGGCTGGTAATTTGGGGTTTATTAACAATGCCCTCGGCCCGTAATGCCGTGCATACATCTCGACTTAATATAAACGTATCTTTACCTGAAAAACGTAAAAAATACTGACCAGAGTTTCCTCCCAAACGGTTGCCATGTTTTTTTAAATAGGCCCACAAACCGACAATATCATTTTCAGGCCAACTTGCTAAAAACTTGCCAAAAGACCCAAATTCACGCTGTATATCTAAAATAAATAGAGCATTTTCTTGCACCGATTTTACTTTGGTAAGATTGCGAACAATGCGTGTGTCGCTGGCCATGTTCTCAATTTCTTCCGGCGAACGCGATGCCACCCAAATGGGGAGAAAGTGATTAAACACGGTTTCAAAGCCTTCCCATTTCAACGTAATGATTCGCCAAACGAAGCCAGCACGAAACACGCAGGCTGCCATTTCAGCTAAATATCGATCGTCGCTAATAGCAGTAAGGGCTTTATTACTGGCAGGTGTGGGTAATTTTTCTTCGATCGCATCCATAGAGCCATGTTGGATTATGGCGCGTTCTAAAAAACGCTGGTATAGCGATGGGGAAAGCGAAGAATTCTTGTCAGCTGGTGTCATTGTTTAACTCATAAGCTAGTTAAAATGGGAGTATCTAGGGCTAGTTATATCTGGGTATTCTACCTAGCTAATACAGACGGATGATAGGGATTACGTGATGTGGCGTTTATGATAGTTTGCTCAATATCGGTTTGTAGCTTTTAAATACCAATATTGGCTAATGGTCGAGAGTTAATGTTTGCGACCTTTGAGGTTGTGGGAATAATAATGATAGAAAAAAATTGGGATCATAGTGTCGATGTTCTTGTGGTGGGTAGCGGCAATGGCGCCTTAACGGCGGCTTTAAGTTGTTACGAGATGGGGGTGGAAGACGTTCTTGTCATTGAAAAAGCTGCACAAATTGGCGGTACGAGTGCCACCTCGGGTGGTGGGGTTTGGATACCCTGTAATCGCTATGCAAAGGCTGCTGGTGCGCAGGATAGTTTTGAAGATGCTAAACAATATCTATTAAGTACAACCCCAGAAGGCGCGGTGCCCGAAGAAATGGTTGATGCTTATTTGCGTAATGGGCCGAAAATGATTGATTTTCTCCATGAACGCAGCGATGTACGTTATGAAACATTAGAGCATTATCCCGATTATTACACCAATGTTGAAGGATCACGTACGGGCCATCGATCAATGGAGCCTCAGCGTTTTGATTCGTCGTTATTGGGCCAGGATATTAAACGCCTACGCCCTAGTCATCACATGATGCGAATGTTCAGCAAAATATATTTTACTCAAGTAGAGGCTGCTTTATTGGTGCTGCAGGGGCCAGGCTGGATAAAACTCACCATGAAGTTACTTGCACAATGGCTGTTTGATTTAACGTGGTGGATACGAGGCAATGGTTTAAGCCGTCAAATTTGTACCGGTGCGGCGGGCGTGGCGCGCTTGTGGTATTCACTTAAAAAACGTGAAATGCCGATATGGGCAAGCTCACCCATGGAGGAATTGATTGAAGAAAACGGCTGCGTGGTTGGGGCTGTTGTAAGACGTGACGGTAAAAAATTACGTGTACAGGCCCGAAAAGGAGTCATCCTCGCAGCGGGAGGTTTTGAGCGTAATCAAGCAATGCGCGAGCAATATTTACCGGCACCAACGAGTACAGATTGGAGCGGTGGGGTAGAGAGTAATACCGGTGATGCTATACAGCAGGGTTTGGCATTGGGAGCCGCAACAAGGCTTATGGATGGTGCCTGGTGGTGTACTACGGTATCAGTACCAGGGGAGCCGGCGCCGCGCTTAAGTGTTATGGAAAAATCTTATCCAGGGTCCTGTATTGTGAATTTACGTGGCGAGCGTTTCGCCAATGAGTCACAAAATTATATGGCTTTTCAAAAAGATCTTTATAAGCAACATAGTGAAGCGTCACCGTGTTCACCGATGTATCAAATATTTGATGCCCGTTTTCGCCGAGATTATATTGTTGGTCCGCTAATGACAGCATCCTTAAAGCCCGATTGGACTATTCCTAAATCTTGGTTTGAGACAAAGTTAGTTGGCAAGGCAGCAACAGTGCGCGAGCTAGCAGACCAGCTCGGCATTGATGCAAATAATCTTGAGCAGACCGTTAGTAAAATGAACGCCTACGCCAAGACAGGCAAGGATGAGGATTTTCAACGTGGGGACTCAGCATACGATAGATACTATGGTGACCCCCGCTTTGAGCCCAACCCTTGTTTAGGCGCCATTGATGAAGCACCTTTTTATGCAATGCGTTTAGAGGCGGGTGATTTTGGAACCCAGGGAGGCCTAGCGACGAATACTCATGCACAGGTGTTGAAAGAGGATGGCTCCCCGATCACAGGGCTTTATGCGATTGGTAATTGCAGCGCGGCAGTACTACCTACTTACCCTGGGCCGGGTTCTACACTTGGGCCGGCGATGACCTTTGCCTATCAAGCTGCTAAACACATTAGTGGTTACCAAGACTAGTATTCAACTGCTTTGATGCATCTACATCAAAGCAGTTGTCTCAATTATTTTCTTCGCGGATAAACATTCTGCGGCTGTCATATAAAATCCATTTAACTGACATATAACTGTCAGTATATTGTCGTAATCCATCGCTATGATCACTCGACTATAAATTCGCGTGTGATTATTGGAGGAAGGATGGAATTTAAAAGGACAGCTTTGGCATGGGGTATCGCATTGGCGACGCCGTTATTTTTAGCCGCGTGTGGCGGTGATGATGGCCGTAATGGTACTGATGGCAGCAATGGCGTAGCTGGTGCTGACGGTAGCAATGGCACTGATGGTGCTAACGGTGCAGATGGTGCTAACGGTGCAGATGGCAGCAACGGCTTAAATAGCTTGATTCGTCAAACGTCGTTATTGGCTGGTGATGAGCAATGTTTCAGCGGTGGTGTAAAAGTCGAATCAGGTATTGATACTGATGCTGATGACAGTTTATCAGACAGCGAAGTAACGGATACATCTTACGTTTGTGCGCCTACAGTAATAAATGAAGCGAAAAACTTTAACCGTATTGCTGCATTACCTGTTTGTTTACAAGATGATGCGAATTGCGATTCTGACGATACCACAGCAGCAGAAATTGTTGCGGCAAGCACAGATGGAATGACGTTAATTTATACTGACAGCCCATCGAACCGTGTTGGCTTTGCAGACATTACGGATCCATCAAAACCGTCTGTCATTGGTACTCTCGACTTGGCTGGTGAACCTACTTCTGTCGCCATTAAAGGCGATTTTGCACTGGTAGGTGTTAATACTTCTGCCGACTATATCAATGTTTCTGGCAGCCTAGATGTGATCGACATTGCTAGTCGTAGCAATGTACATAGCATTGACGTTGGTGGCCAACCAGATTCAGTCGCGGTGAGCCCAGACGGTAGTTACGCGGTTGTAGTTATTGAAAATGAGCGTGACGAAGACCTAGGTGACGGTGCTCCACCACAGCTTCCAGCGGGTAATGTTGTAATCGTAACGCTAAGCGGTGCGCCAGCAGATTGGACAACGCAAACGGTAGCAATGACTGGCTTGGCTGATTTGTATGCCAACGATCCAGAGCCAGAATATGTCGATATTAATAGCGACAATATTGCACTAATTTCCATGCAGGAAAATAATCATCTCGTATTGCTAGACTTGAGTGACGGAAGCATCGTCAATCACTTTACTGCGGGCGCGGTAGATCTAGAAGGCGTTGACGCAACTGAAGATGACACCATTACTCAAAATGAAACACTAGCTGGCGTTTTACGTGAGCCTGATGGTGTAACGTGGTTGTCTACTGAGTATTTTGTAACTGCCAACGAAGGTGATTTAGACGGCGGTAGCCGCGGTTTCAGCGTGTTTAACACAGCGGGTGACGTTGTATATGAAGCAGGTAGCAGCTTAGACCACATGACAGCTCGCTTTGGTCATTACCCAGAATCTCGTTCTGAGAATAAAGGTAATGAGCCAGAAAATGCTGAATACGGTGTATACGGAAGTGAGCGCTATTTGTTTGTCAATTCAGAGCGTTCTAGCGTTGTCTTTGTCTATGATGTTGCCGATTTCACCAAGCCTGTATTTAAGCAAGTATTGCCTGCGGCAGTGGGTCCAGAAGGTGCCTTAGCTATTCCTTCGCGCAACTTGTTGGTTGTGGCAAGTGAAGAAGATAGCCGTGACGACGTAATGCGCTCGTCATTAAATATCTATCAATACGGTTCAGCATCTGCGAGCTACCCAACGATCGTCTCTAATGATCGCTTAGATGGTTCGCCAATTTCATGGAGTGCGCTGTCTGGTTTGTCAGCGGATCCAATGAATAGCAACCTTATTTATGCGGTAGATGATAGCTATTATCAAAAGAACCGTATCTTCACTTTGGACGTTAGCGCTACACCTGCGGTGATTACCCATGAGACCCGTATTACCGATCCTAGCGGTCTATTACCGGCTGAAGCGATCAATGATGACAATACGGTTAATATCGATCCTGAAGGTGTTGTGAAACTAGCAGATGGAAGCTTCTGGGTAGCGTCTGAAGGGGCCGGTCATGAGGTTGATGACTCGGTTGAGAGTCTGAACATGTTGGTTGAAACAGATGCTAGTGGTGTTGTGACTAAAGTAGTAACACTACCAGATGCAGTGAACGCACTTCAGCGCAATAACGGCTTTGAAGGTGTGACTGAATACCAAGGTAAGCTATATGTTGCTTTCCAGCGTGCTTGGGAAGGTGAAGCTAATGTACGCATTGGTATTTATGACATCGCTACTGAAGCTTGGTCATTCCTGTTCTACACCTTGGATGCGCCTGAGTCACAGAATGGTGGCTGGGTAGGCTTGTCAGAAATTACTTCTATCGGTAATGGCGAGTTCCTAGTTATTGAACGTGATAACCAAGGTGGACCAGATGCTGCACTCAAGCGTTTGTATAAGTTTGATACGACAGGCTTGGCAGATGGTACAACGGTGGCTAAATCATTGGTTCGCGATGTATTGCCAGACATGATCGCTACCGGTGGTATGGTAACTGAAAAGATCGAAGGTACTGCATTATTGAAAAATGGTGATGTACTTATGGTTAACGACAATGATGGTGTAGAAGATAGCAACGGTGAAACACAGTTGCTTAACCTAGGTAATATTCTGTAATAGAACTTGCCAAGGTTGAGCTAGCGCAGATTGAGGTAGCGATACTTTAATCTGTCGTTAGCAAAAAAAGGGCTTCCATTTTGGAGGCCCTTTTTTATTGGTCAGCGTTTTATGCCTAAGTCATTAAAGCGCAGTGCTTAGAATTTTACGGCTTACATCCGGCGTGATGTTTCTGTGCTCGCCTAGTTTAACCATGCCATGCTGGGTTAGCTTTTCGATGAGATGGTCAATGTCGGTTTTGGCTAAATCGACATGCGATAAGCGGGTCGGCACCTGCATTTTTTCAAAAAATTGCTCAGTTAATTCTATCGCTTTTTGAATGCGAGTCGTCTCGTCGCCTTCGGTAACATTCCATACCCGTTCTGCGTATTGCAAAATTTTGTCGCGTTTCGCTTCGGCACATACCTTCATAACCGCGGGTAAGACAATAGACAGGGTTCGAGCATGATCAATACCATGGCTGCCGGTGAGTTCATGGGCAATCATATGGGTCGACCAATCTTGTGGAACACCGGCACCAATAAGGCCATTTAGAGCCATGGTGGCAGCCCACATGATGTTGCCGCGCACCGAAATATCATTTTTAGTTTTTTCATTGAGTGCTTTAGGGCCTTCTTCGATAAGGGTGAGTAATAAACCCTCTGCAAAACGGTCTTGTACTTTGCCATTTACGTTATAAGTCAGATATTGCTCCATGGTATGAGCAAAGGCGTCGACAACACCGTTGCTAATCTGACGGTCTGACAGCGATAGGGTGACGGCGGGATCTAATACGGCAAATAAAGGCCTTACCAGCGGGCTGCTGAAGGGTAATTTATTACCGTCGCGAGTCACTACTGCACCGGTGTTTGATTCAGAGCCGGTGGCGGGTAAAGTCAGGATGCAGCCTAGGGGCAGCGCGCGTTTGATTGGCTTGCCTGCAGCCACAAAGTCCCATGGATCGTCACCTTCAAACAAGGCTGCCGCGGCAATAAATTTTGTGCCGTCGACTACAGAACCGCCACCAACAGCGAGTAGATAATCAATATCATGCTCCTGTATGGAGGCAAGCGCTTTCATTAATTGCTCATAACTTGGGTTGGGTTCAATGCCAGAAAATTCAAACCAAGTATGTTCGCTTAAAGCCGCGGTAAGTTGGTCGTAAACACCATTTTTTTTTATGGAGCCACCACCATAAGTCACTAATATTCTTGCGTCAGCTGGAATGGCCTTGCTGATAGCTTTAATTTGGCCTTCACCAAACAGAATTTTGGTCGTGTTTTGAAAACTAAAATTTAACATTGAGGTATCCACGTTCAAGTGAGGGTGACAATTTAACAAATAGCACCGCGTGTTGGGTTTGATCATTATAGCTGGCTAAAGTGTATCGCTCTCAAAATCTCTTAACAATGAAGAGTATTCTGACTACACTGTTCAAAAAATTGAAACAATAAGCTATGAACCTATCATTTGAACAACTTAAAAGCATGGTTGTGTTCTCTCAAGTCGTTGAGCAGGGCAATTTAAGCGCAGCCGCCAAGCAGATAGGTTTATCTCGTGCCTCTGTTAGCTACCATCTAAAGAAACTTGAGACCCAGCTAAATGTGACGCTGTTAAAACGCTCTACGCGTGCTATCGCATTAACCGAAGAGGGCATGGCCTATTACCAATCCTGCCGTATTATTGCTGAGCAGGCTGCAACAGCTAATTTGCAAATAGAAAATCTAAAGAGAGAGCCCCAGGGCTTATTAAAAATAAGCTGCCCTGTAAATGTTGGTTTACAAATGGTTGTACCAGCCTTGAGTGAATTTCGTCGGCTTTATCCTAAAATTGAGTTAGATGTTATGTTGAGCGATGAGGTTATTAACATCATTCAAGAGGGCATCGACTTAGCGATACGGGGGGCGCCTTTACCCGACTCAGGGTTACAGGCAACAAAGTTATCCATGCTGCCAACCTGCCTATGTGGTTCACCGGATTATTTTGCTAAGTACGGCCGGCCAACAACACCAGCAGAGTTGGAACAACACCATTGGGTTATTTATAAACTGACTTCAGGCCCTATTAAATTAAGTAAAGGTAGCCGTGAATATAATGTCACGGTGACGGGAGATATTAGTACGAACAATGCCGCTGCCCGCACGGCCTTTATTCTAGATGGACATGGTATCGGCAGAATTCCTGTTTATGATGCCCGGCCCAAGCTAGAGGCTGGGCTCTTAGAAACCGTACTTGATGATTACCAACTCAAGAATATCGATGTATACGGCGTCTTTCCGCCAGGTAGTGCTAACTCTAAAAAGTTGCGTGTATTAATTGATTTTCTGAAAGATTATTTTGAGAAGTTCGACCGTCATACATCGAATATTCTTCCCTCGTCATAAAATAATTAGCCTTGGGTAATTTAATATTGCTAGGTGGAAGTAATGTTGTAGATTAAGAAATTATCAATCGCGTTTAATGCTTCTGTTTCGCTGAGAAGTGGGGCGTGTCCACAGTGGGGGATTTCTACAAATTGCATATCAGGTTTGAGGGTTTGCATTTTTCTGACACATTGTTGGTTGAGAATATCTGATAATTCGCCACGAAATAATAACAAAGGTATATTCTGCATTGCCGTAAATAAAGGCCATAGGTCGGAAGTGGTGTCGTCGTTTTGCTGGTTTAACAAATGGCTAATAGCAAAATCATAAGCCAGTTCAGGTTGTCCTAGGGCGTTTTCTCGGTAAAGATTTTTACTAAAAATAAGCCAGTCTTCATCGCTGAAGTTAGGGTACTCTTGAGCCTGAATAGATTTCGTTTTTTCAACGGCTTCTGACCAGTTTTTGACAGTGCTTTTGTTGCCAACGTAGCGCTTAATACGGTCTAGGCCTGCTTTGTCGGGTTCGGGGCCAATGTCATTCATTACAATTGCTTGGATGCGTTCAGGGGCTGTCGCGGCCAGTACCATAGACACAATCCCACCTAAAGAGGTGCCAATAAAGATCGCTGAGGGTAATGCCAAACTGCCCATCAAGCTCAAAATATCATTTGCGTAACACCCAGGATGGTAGTTTTCAGGATTGGTGTCGTAATCAGATTGGCCTCTTCCGCGTAAGTCCACTGCCAAAATACGGTAGCGGGGGGCTAAATGTTCACACAAAGCAGTAAAGTCCGAGGAGTTACGTGTCAAGCCGGGTATACAGATGATGGTCTGCTCAGCTGTTGTGTTGCCATATTGCCGGGCATAAAGGCGTAAACCATCGCTGCTTTGATACCAGTAATCGCTATAGTTTTGCATTGGCGAAGGCTCTATAAAGGGTTGCGGATCGGTGTGAACTCAACGTATGAGTTTCTATGAGCCTTGCCTTTATCGGTCAAGGCTCACTTTTATATTGATAATATTAAGAAACTAATTTCGCTTAAAATGCATACGCTACGCTCGCCGTCCAAGTTCGAGGCGCCCCGTAGAAAGCCAGTTCCCCCGACCCTAAATTGTAACCGCCAGTCTTATATTCTTTGTCGGTAATATTCTTTAAGTAAACGCTAACGGTCCAATGTTCATCGGCGGAGTACCAGTTAGCGCTGGCATCCAATAAGGTATAAGCCTTATCTTGATCACAGCTACATAAAACGTTGTTAAAGTTTCTGGAAGCGTCACGATAAGATGCCGCGGTATTTACCATAATGCTGCCGGCATTCCCTAAATCGCGCTCAAAATTCACACCGAGCTGGCCAGTCCAATCTGGGGCGTTGAGCATTTCCCAGCTGTCAGAAACATCGACTCCAGCCGAGATGACTTCGGTCAGTTCAGCGTTCATGTGACCAATGGCCACCGAGGTACTGATTCCGCTAGTCACTTGGAGTAAGGCTTCTAATTCAGCGCCTTGAATTTCTGCAGTACCGGCGTTAACGACATCTGAGGAGAAAAAGACCGGTGCTGGTTGTGCTGTTTGCACGGTTAGCTGCATATCGGTGTAATCCATATCGAAAACTGTAAAGTTTAAACGAAGCCGGTCATCCCATAGCTGTGATTTGATACCCGCCTCGATAGTATCAACGGTTTCAGGATCATAGCCTTTAGCAACGTCGGGATTGGTTGAGGCATTGCCCCGCATATCAAACCCGCCAGATTTAAAACCTTCTGCGTAGCTAACGTAGAGCATGACATTGTCATTCATTTGCCAGTCGAGCTTGATTGACGGGCTTAATTCGCTCCAGTCTTTGTCGGCTTCTTTGTCGCTAATATCGGTGGCGATTGAGAGTAAGGTATCGTCGTTAGGGTCGCCATAGGTGAAGCCGGAGCCTTGGTTTTGTGTGTAAGGGAAAGAGTTAGTTGTGTTATAGGCGTAACGTTGAATATTGGAGTTTTTGTCGTCTTTAGTGAGGCGCAAACCAGTAGTAAGGGTCAGGTTGGCAGTAAGGTCAATACTGGCATTTATGTAAGCGGACGTGCTTTCGGTATCGACATCACCGCCAATGGCCAAATCATAATGCTCACCATCCATGTATGGCGTGCCGCCCAAGCCGTTTAACACGACATCAAAAGCGCCAGCTGAGTTACCCGTAAAATAATATAAGCCAGCTACGATAGCTAGGCGATCTACAGTGTAGTTAAATTGTAATTCATGCGACTTTTGATCGTCGGAATACTTGGCTGGGACATCGAAAGCGTCGAGTGGGGTGCCATCAAAATCAATAAATTGTTGAGTTTCACCTTCGCGTTTGGCAAACACATATTTTACGGTAGTCGTTTCACTCAAATCATACTGTGCTGTTAATGAGAAGCCGCTGTTCTCAACATTGGAAACATGGCTGGTACCGCAAGCGCCATCGTAAGGGCTGCTTGAGGTGGTGAATGCTTGGCCCGTCGAAGGATGGGTGAGTAAGCTTTGGTTAGATTGTGAACCGCAAGGCTGATTAGAGTTGTCATCAGTACGATCCCCAGAAAGGCGAATGAATAACTGATCGTTCGGTGTATATTCTGCGCTAACTCTCGCTACCAATACGTCTTTATTATAATTTTCTTCACTACTACTGTAGGTGCCGGTATTAATATCATAGCCGGTATCAACATCACCGTAGCCGTCACGCGTCATTTTGGCTATGGCACCACCGAGATATAGTTCATTATCGATAACGGGAAGTTGACCAGAAATACTGACATCTCGTTGCCCGTATGCTCCCGTTGCTGCAGTAATTTTCGCTTCAGCGTCTCCGGTCATTTTGCGAGTAATGTATTTGATTGCGCCACCAACGGTATTTTTTCCGTACAGCGTACCTTGGGGGCCGCGTAAAACTTCAATGCGTTCAACATCAAATACATCCATAACAGCAGCCTGAGGACGGGCGTAGTAAACGTCATCCACATATACCCCGACGCCGGGTTCAAATCCCCACAATGGGTCTTGTTGGCCAACCCCACGAATGTAAGCAGTAAGTGTGGAGTTGGTTGCTCGACTAGCGCGGAACTGGGTGTTAGGAACACTTTTTTCCAGTTCAGTAATTGTAGTAATACCTTTAGTTTCGAGCTCCGTGGCATTGAATGAGGTAATAGAGACAGGAACTTCTTGGAGATTCTGTTCGCGTTTTTGCGCAGTTACCAAAACTTCCTCAAGGACTACAGAGATATCTTGCTGTGACCAAGCAGTGTTGTGGTTAAGTGCAGAGGCGCTACCTATTGCGACTAACATGGCCAGGCGTTTCTTGTTGCTTGTTATATTTATCATGGGGCACCTTGGTTAAGTTTATTAGTAGTTTATATAAGTGCTAGCTTGTAAAGCCAAATTCAACATCCGTTGAAGTTAATGCTGAGGTTATTCAACGATTGTTGAAATGTCAATAAAAGTTAGCTTAAATTATTTAATATCATCGTTGTTGTTAACGTGCTGTACGAAAGTTGATCCATGCCATTCCTAGCAGCGTGTATGCGCAAGAGGCAATAATGGCGTAGCTGGCGGATACGGCTGGATTGGCAACTCCCGCAAATAAATTGAGATAAAAATGCATTAAAAGTGCTAAGACAGAGGCGCTGGCAACCAGTAGTAATGGCAAAGGTTTAGGAATAATTACGCCAAACAGCATAGGCACTAGTGAGGCGGCGGCCAAACCATAGACGCCTTTTTGTGCAAATATTCCGATTAACGGTGGTGGGTTCCATGCGAGCGCTAAGCCAATCAGTCCAACAGCAATTAATACCCATCTGGACCACGCCAGGCCATTACTTTGATGCTTGCTTAGGGGCGTTACAATGTCATTGACGACCATGGCTGATAGTGACACGAGGATGCCATCCAATGTGCTCATGCCGGCGGCAAGTAAGGTAATAAAAATAAAGGTGAGAGTTAGCTGGCCAAGGGCACTGCCGCTGAATTCGTGGAGTAAGTATTCTCTGACCACAGTGTCTTGAATAGGAATATCTAACCCGGCAAGGCGGGCGTAAAAACCAACCATTAAAATCAGTGTAAAGAGCGTACCGACAACAACCGTTGTGCCAATGAATTTACCAATATCCGCTTCACTGCGTAAATATAAAACCTTGGTTAATATGTGTGGCTGTAGCATTAGAGCAAAGGTGACAATAAACCCCCCGCCAAACACCGAGAAAAAATCGTAGTAAAGATTACTTTCTGAATTGAAAACAGCACCATAACCAGGGCTGATCGACTTTAAAGATTGAATGATGTTGCCATCAAAATACTTAAAACCTTGCACGAATAGCAGTAGCGTTACCAATAACATCATAATACCTTGTAAGGTATTGGTGTAAGCGTGTGCGTAGGTGCCGCCCATTAGTACGTAGGAAAAAACAAATAATAAGATACCAACCAATGCGGTTTTTTGCTCTATTGGAAAAATCCCTGTCATTAGTAAACTGCAGCCAACCAAAATTAAAACGACAAAACTGATAGATAACAGGTTGATAAAAGCAAAAAACAAACTAAAGCCGCGATGATGGTAGCGATGGTAAATCCACTGCGGGATAGTCAGTGATTTATTTTCTTCCCCGAGGCGCAAAAAACCGCGAGATAACACTAAAAAAGCAGTAAGAATACCCGCCGACCCCGCAACACCGTAGTGGACATAAGCTGAGAGGCCGTGAGCATAAACAAAGCCTGGGTTAATAACAAAGGTAGCCGTGGAGGCAATGGAAGCGGCGAGTGTAATACCAATTAAGTAGGGGCTCATATCTTTATTGCCAATCGCAAAGCCGCCCATGTCCTTGGTTCTACGCATCCCTATCCATGACAGTCCGTAAACAAGGACCACATATGTGCCGCTGAGCACATATTTAAATATTTCTGCCGATGTCATGTACTATTCGCCTTGTATTTTAATTATTGGTAAGCCACTATATTCAACGCTTGTTGAAAAGACAAGGGTCGATGATCAATCGGCAGAGGATTACCCAAGCGTGATTTTGATAGGGATTGCTGTGATAACGGCATTGCTGGGCGTAAGGATAGAAGTTTGATGAGTAAAAAAGATAATGGCCTTAAAAGTGAGCGAATTCTTGATGTGGCAGAAGAGTTGTTTGCCATGCATGGCTTTGATGGCGTGACAATGCGCCAGATTTCAAGTGGTGCCAATGTGGATGTAGCGCTAGCCAGTTACCATTTTGGTAAAAAACTGGATGTTTTTTACGCGGTTTTTAATCGGCGTGCGGAGTTGTTGGGTAATACTCGCAGAGAAGTGCTACGTAGCAGTTTGCAAGCAGCCAGCGGTGAGCCACAAACATTGGAGCAGATTATAGAAGCGTTTTTACTGCCCTTAAAATTTGCGCAAGAAAGCGGTGATCCTGGCTGGAAAAATTATATGGCATTGCTGGCTTATGTCATGACATCGCCAGTTTGGAGCAAAACATTAATGGAAAATAACTTTGATAAGCATGTGGCGGAGTTTATCAAAGCGCTTAAAGTTATTTTTCCAAAATCTAAAGAAGAAGATTTACATTGGTGTTATCACTATGTGTCTGGTGCGCTCGCATTAACCTTAGCGCAGACCGGGCGTATAGATAGGTTGTCTGGCGGAAAATGTCATTCTTCTGATTTCGAAACAGCTTATCAGCGGATGATTCCCTTTATGGCGGCAGGATTTAGAGCCGTGTGTGAAAAATAGTAATAATAAATAGGACGAAGAAATGAGAAGTAAAACGGCGTTAGTAACGGGAGCGGCTAGTGGTATAGGATTGGCTATAGGTAATGATTTGTGTCGACAAGGTTTTACTGTTTGGTATAGCGACATCAGCTTACAAGACGCAGAAAGCGCAGCAAGTGTGTCCATCGCCAAAGGTTTCAATGCGCATGCAATAAAGCTTGATGTGACCAGTGAAAGCGATATAAATTATGTCGTTGAACAGCTAGTCGAACATGGTGGTTATTTAGATATTCTGATCAACAATGCGGGTATTCAACATGTTGCTAGGCTGGAAGATTTTCCCGTTGATCGCTGGAAGTTAATCACCGAGATATTGCTGATTGGGCCGGCTATGCTTTGTCGAGCATTGCTGCCTTTAATGCGCCAACAAAACTTTGGTCGAATTATTAATGTTGGCTCCATTCATTCTCTTATCGCATCCCCCCATAAAAGTGCTTATGTAGCCGCCAAGCATGGTTTGCTAGGCTTTTCTAAAGTGGTGGCGCTAGAAACGTCGGATCAAAATATTACCATCAATACCCTGTGCCCGTCTTATGTGAAGACACCGCTGGTGGAGCAGCAGATTGCCAGTCAGGCCAAGGTGCATGGTATTTCAGAAGAAGACGTTATTAATAAGATCATGTTGGAGCCAATGCCTAAAAAGAGCTTTATTGACATGGATGAGCTAAGCGCTGCCGTGAATTATTTAGTGAGCGACGCGGCGCGAAATATGACCGGGCAGGAGCTGGTTATTGATGGTGGTTGGACCATAAAATAAGCTGAAATCATTGAGTTTGGTGTGTATAAAGGACTAAGGGTTTATTATTTTAGGGATAGTAAAGAAAAATCGACTGCCCTTATTTTCTGCAGATTCTAACCAGATTTTTCCACCGTGTAACATCACCACTTTCTTACATTTAGCTAGCCCTATACCGCTGCCTGGATAATCGTGTTGGGCGTGAAGGCGTTTGAAAATAAGGAATATGTGTTTGAATTGCTGTGGGTCGATACCGATGCCTTCGTCACTTACTGAAAAAAGCCAGTGATCATTATTGTCTTCACACGTGATTGAAATGGCGGGGGGGATATCGGATTTTGTAAACTTAATGGCATTGCTAATTAAGTTTTGAAATAAGATATGTAACTCTGTTGAATAAGCTGTAATTGTGGGTAAGTGGGCTCTGCTAATTTTTGCATTGCATTGACTGATACTTGCACTTAAATCAGTTAAAACGTCATCTATCAATTGTTCGCTATCGACTGATGTTAATTCAGGTGTGCGACCAATTCTGCTATATGACATTAGACCGAGAACGAGCTTGCGCATTCGCTCCGCTGCTTCGTTAATGTATTGGACTGAAGCTTGCACCTGAGGATTCGTTGTTTTGTTGTCGAGTTCAGACTGCAATAATTCTGAAAAGCTTGTCAGTGTGCGTAGAGGTTCCTGCAAGTCGTGGGAGGCGGCAAAGGCGAATTGCTCAAGTTCTTTGTTACTTTCTTCCAGTCTTTCAATATTGCGTTGTAGCTCTAGAGATTTCGACCTATACCCCTCTGCCATTTGATTGGCTAGTAGGGTAGCTTTGCGATTTGCATTACTTAAAGTGATAAATAGCAGCAATAAGATGGCATCAATGAATATGCCACCTAGAAGAATAAAGGTGGGTTGTGAGTTTCGTGCTTCGCTTCTGAAATCTAGGGCGCTTCTAATTGTGACATTCCAAAGTCTTCCGTAGACCTCAATGGGAAAGGTTTGGATAAATAGAGGCTTGCTGTCGAAGCTTTGATCGTCACTATGGTTTTCGTCATAGAGAGTGAAATCATCGTCCACAATTGTTATTCCAACATGACGGCGGGCTTGTTCAAGCGTGCCGAGCATGAGGTTGTTAACGATAAAGGGCGCGTAAACCATACCTGCGAATGACGCTTTGCGTTCGCTTAGGCTTAAATTGGCGCCTTGTATTTCGTTGCTACGCTTATTGCTGGCGTCAGGTTTGTAAAATGGAGCGTAAAATAAAAAACCGGGTGTGCGCTCTTTAGACTGTACTAAATAAATGGGGCCGGTAATTTGTGCCAAGCCACTATCTCGCGCTTTAAGAGCAGCCTGTAAACGGTTTTGTTCATGTGCGACATCCAGGCCAACAGCATTGGCATTGCCGGCTACCGGCTCAATATACGTGATTGGCAAACGGTAGTTATTCTGATGTACGGGGTGAACTTGGTAATCAGGACGTTGTTGACGTTGATCGAGTAAATAGCTTGGAAGTGCGTTGTCAGAGACATTGAAGATAACGCCAATGCCATTTATTCCCCGATACTTTTCCGGCAAACGTAAGGTCGTGGCAAAGGCATTCCACTGCGAAGACGTCATGGTGTCATCGTGAGAGTGAATAGACGCTACACCTGACCACAGGGCGTCTTCGTATTTTTGAAGTCGCTCTTTGATTAAGGTTATGACTTGATCAGCTTCACGGTGAAAGCGGTTTTCGTTTTTTTCTTGAATTTGTAGTTTTGAATATTGCCAGACCGCGATCGTCATTAACAAGGATAGGGCGACAATAGTCCAATGTACCCAGTGTAGATTACCCACTCTGGATATTTGGTTTTGCTCAACTAATGTAGAAATTGTCTGTTCGTCTGAGCTGCTCATTTACCTAAAGACCACGTTGTGGCATTTTTATTAATGGATAAAGTAGCCAGTAGTAAAAGGTGTAGACCTCAGCTTTAAATTGGCATCTGGCGGTCGCTGTGTGGCAGAGCAATCTGCAGCATAGCAAGCGTATTGTTGCTGCTTTTAGTAGAGGAGGCTATTGATAGTTGTACCTATTGAGGCGGGCTAGAACTTTCTTCTTGAGCTAGCCCGCTTAAATAAAATTGAGGGTATTTCGGCTTAGTTGCCTGCCGCACTTTTTCCTGCAAGCCGACCAAAATAGGTTACGTCACCTACCGACATGCCACTGGCATAGCCTGAGGCTGTGCGCGGAATACCCGCGGTAGTGCGGCCGGCAGCAAATAATCCTTTGATGATATTGCGCTCTGGGGTAAGTACTTGGCCATCTACCGTGGTGTCTAAGCCACCTAGGGTGAAGAAGGGGTAGAAGGTGCCCCGCCCCAATGTGCAATCTAGTGCAACAAAGGGTGGGGTGAGCGGGCGTAACCAAGCCTCGCTTTTATGAAAATAAGGGTCTTCGCCGCTGGCGGCATGGCGGTTATACGTTTCGAGGGTGTGCTGTAAGCTCGATTCGGGTAGGGCTAGTTCTTGCTCAAGTTCGGCAATGGTGTCACCTGTGCCTGCCACTGTAGCGCCTAGGTAGCTCATTTTCTCGTAATCACCGTAGCCCTCAAGGTCGGTAATAAAGTAAATGCGGGATGAGTTTCGTTGCGCAATAAGTGCGTTATAGCCCACACGGCCGTGATAGCAGTCTTCGTTTATGAAGCGCTGAGCTTTATCGTTAATCAAAATGCCATAGGTCAGCGATGACGGAGGATAGTAGGGCAGGCTGACAAAGCATTCGTGCATATTGGTGGTTCCGGCACCCACACCCATACCCATCAGAATGCCACTGCCCGTGTCGCCAGAATTGCCAATGGGGATAAGGCCGCAGTCAAACGTGGGAGCATATTTCTTTAGCATCTCTTCGTTCATGCAGAATCCACCAGCACATAAAATCACACCTTTGCGTGCTCGAATGCATTTTTCCTGCTGATCAATTCTAACAATTACCCCTTCTACTTCACCGTTATCGTTTACGATTAAACTTAAGGCGCGACTGTCGTAGTGAATATCTACGCCTCGCTGCTCAACCGCCTCGGTCAGTATTTTCATTAGCAAGGGGCCGCCGTTATCACCTTCTACTTGCAGATTGTGGCCACGGGGAACGGGGCTAGCGTGCTCAGTAAATGGGTGCGCCTTTTCGTTGCCAGTAAAGAGCAGGCAATCGTCGGTAAGCGCCATGATGGCGCGTTCCTTGAGTTCGCTTAATTTGAAAGGAACCCCTAAGCCAGTGAGCCAGTGATAGTGGCCCACACTGTTTTCGCAGTAGTGACCAATTTTTTCATCATCAGCCTGATTTCCAAAGCAGGCTTTTAAGTAGTTGACCATATTTTGGGTATCATCGTGATAGCCACAGGCCTGTTGTACCGGTGTGCCACCATTGCCACCCATATAGATTTCAGCACTAGAGAGGGCGGTAGAGCCGCCGCTGGCACTTGCCAATTCAAAAATACAGACTTTACTGCCAGCATCAGCAGCCTCAATTGCGGCAGAGGCTCCTGCGCCCCCAAAGCCAATAATGGCAACGTCGGTTTCGATGTCCCAATGTGTAATGTCTTTGCTGTTACGGGGCTTGGTTGCGGCGGTTTTGTCGGTAGCCATGATAAATCCTATTTGTTATATGTTTCTTTCTGATGTGGCTGCTTATTGTCGCAGGCGCTATATCGCCTTTGGGCGAAGTCTCACCAAGGGCGTGGGAGGGGTTAGGCGGCTGATTTTGATCTTATTTCGGTAGATTTTATTTGAATTAAAAACCTCACAGCATCCGTTAAACGGATTATGTTGTATAAGGAATGAAATTTGCTCCGAGCATGCTGTAACATCGGCGGAATAAACAAACACAGCGATAGCCTATCGTGTTTACAATGTTGACGCTGAATATTAGTGCCGGCAGGCAAGGCTGGTTATAATGCCCGCCACGCAAAAAATACTCTTAATTTATTCGGAGCAGGAATTCCCTATGATCATCAAGCCTCGTGTGCGCGGATTTATGTGTGTTACAACTCATCCAGTGGGCTGTGAGGCCAACGTCAGCCAGCAAATTGACTACGTCAAAGCGCAGGGTGCTATCCCCAATGGCCCCAAGAGAGTGCTGGTGATTGGCGCCTCTACGGGATATGGCTTGGCCTCTCGGATTAGTGCTGCCTTTGGTGCCGGTGCATCAACACTAGGTATTTTCTTTGAAAAAGAAGGTAGCGAGAAAAAGCCTGGCACAGCGGGTTGGTATAACTCGGCTGCGTTCCACAAGTTTGCAGACGCGGAAGGGATTTACGCAAAAAGCATCAATGGTGACGCCTTCTCAGATGCGATTAAAGAAAAAACCATTGCAGAAATTAAAGCCGATTTAGGACAGGTAGACTTGGTTGTTTACAGCCTGGCCTCGCCTCGTCGTCAACATCCTAAGACCGGTGAAGTGTTTAATTCAACGTTAAAGCCCATCGGTAAAGACGTAACCCAGCGCGGTGTGAATACTGATAAAGAGACCATTGAAAATTTCACCTTAACGGCGGCCAGCGACGAAGAGATTAACAACACGGTTGCGGTCATGGGGGGTGAAGATTGGCAGATGTGGATTGACGCCCTTGATAGTGCTGGGGTATTGGCAGATGGCGCTAAGACGACAGCCTATACTTACCTTGGTGACAAACTCACTTGGGATATTTACTGGCACGGTACCATTGGTGCGGCCAAAAAAGATTTAGATAAGCGAGTAATTAGTATTCGTGAGAAGCTAGCGGCTACCGGCGGCGATGCACGTGTGTCGGTGTTAAAGGCGGTGGTAACACAGGCAAGCTCTGCGATTCCCGTCATGCCGCTGTATTTGGCTTTGTTATTTAAAGCCATGAAGGCAGATGGCAGTCATGAAGGTTGTATAGAACAGGTGTACGGCTTGTTTAAAAATAGTCTTTATGGTGATGAGCCAATTAAAGATGAGGAAGGTCGTTTACGCGCCGATGGTTTAGAAATGCGGCCAGAAATTCAGGCTGCGGTTGCGCAAATGTGGGATGATGTCACCACTGAAAACCTACTGGCAAGCACCGATTTTGCGGGCTATAAACGCGAGTTTCTGCGCTTGTTCGGTTTTGAAATTGACGGTGTTGACTACGAGGCAGACGTTAACCCTGTTGTTGAAATTAAGAATATGGCCTAAGTCTATTTTGGCTTAGCGGTCTGTTCGGTTTTAAAAAGGAAGCAGTTGCTTCCTTTTTTTATTACTCCTCAATGGTGATTTTCTAGCTGATTAGACCTTCGCTTGATAGTGACGTGCAGGCAGTGGCGAGATCTTTCAGGGCTTGTGGGGAACCGTGGCTATCGCTAAATATTTGCGACATGGGCTGGGCTAAGCTAGAGTGTGGCGGTTTTTTACATCGGTAATTTCATGTCTGTTACACCCCGTCAGGAACTGCGACACCAGCTTCAGTTAGCGCTGCCAATATTTGGTGGCCAATTGGCGCAGTCTGCCAATGGCTTTGTAGACACAGTGATGGCAGGCAGGGTGTCGGCGCTAGACTTAGCCGCAGTGGCCGTCGGTGCCAGTATCTGGGTGCCGGTGTTTCTGTTTATGACCGGCATGTTAATGAGTGCCACCTCGGTATTAGCGCGGCATGTGGGTGGCAATCAGTTAGAACGCATAAATCCTCTGATGCACCAAGTGATAATGGTTGCCTTGGTCGTTGGCTCTTTGTCTGTTGTGGTGCTCTGCAATACTGCGCCACTGCTCGCTTGGATGGATGTCGATCCCACCATGCGACCGATGGTTGTCGATTACTTGTTTGGCCTGAGTTGGGGTATGCCGGCTATTGCGATTGTGCTGGCACTGCGCAGTTATACTGAAGCCATGAGCCACACCCGACCAGTTTTGATCATTAGCGTTGTCGGCTTACTGGCCAATATTCCAATTAACTACGTCCTAATTTACGGAAAACTCGGTATTCCCGCGATGGGTGGGGTTGGCTGTGGCTGGGCAACGGCCATTGTGATGTGGATTATGGCGATACTCATGTTGCTTTATGTGCATCGTCATCGTGCGTATCGCCAGGCACGCTTATCTCTGCGGCCATGGCATTGGGAGCCGAAAACAACGTTCTATTTAGTTAGGCTTGGATTGCCTGTTGGCTTAACCATTTTCTTTGAAGTCAGTGTGTTTTGCATCATCGCATTATTGATTAGTCAATCTGGCGCAGAGATCGTGGCTGGCCACCAACTTGCCCTTAATTTTACCTCTTTGGTGTTTATGTTGCCGTTGAGTTTTGCGCTAGCCGCGACAGCTCGTGTCGGTCACGCCCGGGGTAGAAAAGATGAGCCAGGGTTGCGTACAGCGATTGCGGTTGCCTTTAAAATGACCCTCGTCATTGGCGTTTTAATGGTGACTTTGCTTGTTACGGGGCGTCATTGGATTCCGTTGATTTACACCGACAATGTCGAAGTCATCGCATTAGCGAGTTATTTGTTGCTGTTTGCGGCTTTGTATCAAATATCTGATGCAATACAGGTCACTGCCAACGGTTGTCTGCGCGGATTTGAAGACACAACTGTTCCTATGCTGCTGACGCTATTTGCCTACTGGGGAGTGGGTTTGCCCTTGGGGTATGTGCTGGCAACGACGAATTCACTGGTCACCGCAATGGGCCCCAGCGGGTTTTGGTTGGGTTTATTTGCCGGCCTCAGCTCTGCGGCCCTGTTACTGGCTTGGCGGCTACGCTGGCGATTGCGTCAGCCGGTGCACTAAACGTAAAGTTTTTAATCGTGGCAGGGTTAGGGGTGGCTTGTTCCTGCCGAATTTTATTAGATTTAATGGCAAAATCAGTACTGAGTGTTGGCGTATAGGACGATGAGCCAATAACAATACGCCATTTTTCTCGCCAGCTCGGATTGCGATAAAGTTCATTACAAATTTGGGCAAGGCCGGCCAGTGTTAGCCTTATTGGGTTCATATGTAATTCGGGTTGGCCGCTTAGACCAGCTCGTGGTGTTTTTGCGCTAAGCGGGCAGTAGGTGCCAAAGACTATATCCCAAATAAACAGAGGCCCGCCGCCGATGTTAACGAGGTTCACCGCGCCGCTACGCCCACAGTGCTCTGGTTCTGAGGAGTGGTGCATATAGTGATATACGCCGCCGCCCGAGATAAAGCTAGCTAGGCGAATGAGCTGGTTGCGAGAGGCTATTTGATAGAGTGCCGTGTGATGACCGAAAATTTCCGGTATCAAAATCAGGCAATTGAAAATAATGACCTCGGTGTAAAGTGGCTCACTGCTAAACAGCTTGGTACAGGCACCAAATATCAAATTGTAAGGCAGAATAATAAAGAAAAATAACGGCAGTGCGGTGAACACGGCCATGGTTGTCGACTGCATTAGCGCCGGTGTCATATGGTGAGGGCGATGAAACAGAAGCCATAATATACGCTGGGTGTGGCCTAGACGGTGAAACCAATAATGAAAAAAACCACTGATAATGGCAATCATCAACACGGCAATTGGCGCCGGTGCGTTAATCAGGGTAGGTACGTGGTTCACTACTAGCTGGTTGGCAAGTCGTACATTGTGGTCAATCCACTGCCAGCCAAGATTGAAATCTAAGCCGGATACCCAGAATAGTGTCGCCAAGGCAAACAACAATAAGGGGATGGTAAGGGTGCTAAATAAATTGCACAGGAAAAAAACGATAATCCATTTTATTGGATAGGCGCTGCCTTCTTCACGTTCAAATAGAAAATACCCCGCCAGCATGACCAGCAGGCGAAAGCTAACGGTGACGCATAATAGTGCTATTAGGGCATACCACAGCGAAGGGTTTTGTGAATGCAGAGCCTGTAAACTAGTTATTAGCGGTTGAAAGCTGACGTTGTCGCCAAGACCTGGGCCTAGATAGGGGCCAAGATGTAATAGCTGTAAAAAACCTATGCTATAACCAATGATGAATATCACTACAAAAGCACTGGTGACCTTTCGGTAGCGCTCGTTAATATCGGGCACTTCAGAGTGAAAGAGAAAATGTAAAAGTTTCTTCATCGCCTTGTCCGCGTTTTTAGTGTTTCCCTGCACTAATAAAATGGTTATGGATTACATTGATGTCACAATACAGTATTTTTGAGTAATAGTGGAGGGCTTCTTTCCCGTTATGCGAACTGCCGCAAGCCAAGGGTTTTCTGCCTAGCTACTTGCTTCCCTGAGTCTGCGCTTTTACTCTGGCAACATTTTATTAATGAGAATGACGTTATGTTGGTCGCTGGAGTTTTAGATACCCTCTTGGCGGGGGTGCATCGTATTGTTGCCCCTAATCCCAGTGTGATGACGGGACCGGGCACAAATACTTATTTATTGGGTAATAAACGGATTACCGTACTCGACCCTGGGCCGGCTATTCCTGTACATATTGAGGCTATAGAAGCGGGGGTGGCGCAATTGGGTGGTGTGATTGAGCGCATAGTAACCACTCACACACATCCAGATCACTCTCCGGGGGCAGCGGCCTTACAGGCGCGTTTCAAGGTGCCTGTAATCGGAGCTGAAATAGCGGATGATGGGCATCAAGATACTAGCTTTGCACCAACTCACGGACTGAGCCACGACGACTGTTTTGATGTTGACGGTGGCGTGTTACGTGCCATCCATACACCGGGTCATGTTGGCAATCACTTCTGTTTTTTTCATGAGCCCAGCGGCACGATGTTTACCGGTGATCATATAATGCAGGGGTCCACTGTGGTCATTATTCCGCCGGCAGGGGATATGGCTGACTACATTGCGTCATTACGCTTATTATTAAATTATCCTCTGAAGTTTCTCGCTCCCGGCCACGGCACCTTAATTGAGACACCGGTTGAGGAGGTGGAGGGCTTAATTGCCCATCGGCAATCTAGAGAAGATAAGGTGTGGGCCGCGCTTAAAGACGTTCAGCGCGGCGACCTTGATGCACTTGTGCGGGTGGCCTATCAAGATGTTGATGAGGCTATTCACCCCATTGCCAAGTTATCGCTGTGGGCGCATTTACTAAAGTTAGAGAAAGAGTCCTCTGCAAAGCAAGACAATGGTCAGTGGGAGTTGATCTCTTAAGGTTCGTACTGTTTTAGCTTGCAGATATGGGCGGCGCGAGGCCGCCCAGCTACGTTGTGTTAAGGCAGAATTATTTATTAAAAAATTGATTGAATAGCTGTTTGGCTGCCTCGCCGTTTTCACCCCCCATTTTTTTATCAATGAGTTCTTTTGCCTTTTCGTTGATTTTCTCTTTCGCTTTTTCTTTGGCAATATCTTCAATCACCCGAAAATCTGGCAGACAACTCGTTGCGCCAACGCTGTCGAAAGCGGCTTTGCAACGAATGGGGATGTCGCGGTTGAGTAGTTTTTCGTTGTTGATTTTACAGGCCATCTCATTTTGATCAGCCTGAGCAAGGCGTGTGCTTATAACCACGTCAAAACTGTCGTCATTCAAATTGATCTTACCGTTGCCGCTTAATACGAGCTTGGTAACGCCGGAGCTTAATGTTTCAATTTTGGCGACGCCATCTTTAATAGTGATTTTTGTTGTGGTGTCTTTTAAATCACTAAACATCGGCCAGTCTGTCGCGTCAAAGGTTTCCTGCTGAAACTTAGCTACCAACTGACAAAAGGCTTTTTCAATATTCATATTACTAAGGCGAAGCTCCTGTGCGCTTAGCTCTATATTGCCATTGAGTTGTTTTTTTAAGCCGGCCACGGTATTGCCGCTCGTGTTTAAATTAAAACTAACATCGCTAATCCCTGATAGCTGCTCAATTGCCGCCGCGTCTTTGAGTACTTTTCCAAGGGGGAGTTGTTTGCTGCTGCCCTTCATTAACATCCGCGCTTCTGTTGGTCTGCTGTCGAGCTGGGCATCAAGGGTAAACGGGCTGTCGTACACCGAGCCGCTGAGAGGGCTGATTGAGCTAACACCATTTTTAGTATTCAGTTGCAGTAATAGGTCTGTAAAGGGAAGCTGATTTGCGGTTAGCGCGCCAATTTGTACTTTGGCATCTACATCTAAACTGTTTAAAAGTTCTCTAGGTATTGGGACTTCTGTGTCTCCCGCTGGTGAAGGAGTTTCAGCTTGTTTAGTTGTAGTCTCTTGTTTGCTTTCTTCTACAGGGGGCAGGTAGTGATCAAGATTGATGTTGTCGATGTTCAACGCCAGTTTGATTGCTTGGCTATCTCCTAAGCCGACACTTGCATTACCGCTAATGATGCTGCTATCTAGTGTTGTTCGCAGCTTGGAGACGTTGATGCGCTTGTCATCGCCACTAATCGTGACCTCAGCACCTACTTTACTCAGGGCGTTGGGCTCGGCCATAGCAGGTAATTCTACACCAAGGGTATTCGCCACTTTTTTAAGATTGCTTGGCAGCAGCGTTAATGTGGTTTGGTAGCCAAGCGGACTCAAGGTGGCATTGGCGCCGCCGTTTAGGGTCATTGTTTCATTGCCCACTTGGGCTGTTAGTTTTAGATCGCTGACGTTAACGGCATTTAAATCCTCATCAATGCGTAAACCACTGTTTAGCTTAAGCTGGGTGTCGATGGGAGCTTGTGTGGTGGCGCTATAACGGATGCCGGTACTTAAGGTGATGGTGCTGACTTCGCCACCAGGAATGACACTGCCATTCAGACTCAAAGCGCTAATCTCAATGTCACTTCCATCGCTACCTGCATAGCGAATGTCGGTGTCAATCAAGCTCAGCTTTGGTAGGCGCCATACGACGGTGTCGCCCAGTTTTAGTTCGGCGCCCACGTTTAATTCGCTATTTACCGATAGCGTGGCGAGTTCATTTTTTTGCTCAAGGCTTAGGTTTAGCGTGCTGTCATCAATAACAATATCGTTGAAATCGCTATTGACGGTAATGAGACTGTTGAGGTGAATACTCGCCTCGACGGATTGCTGTGAGTCAGTAAACCGTATGTCGCTTTCTAGCTCTAGGGGAAAGGCCTGGCTATTAAGTTGAATATCTGAGCCGCTAAGCGACAAACCGTCTAGTTCGATGTGCTGTCCAGTTTGCTTGTTTGAGTAAATAATTTGGCTGTTGCTTAGGGCTAATTTGGCAATGGCTAGCTGCAGGGGTTGGCTGCCGGTGTCAGCCGGCGTTGGTGTTTCTGGTGTGTTGCTGTCTTGCTTGCCAATACTTGTCCAGTTTCCTTTTCCGTTCTCGTCGACGCTGAGTGAGGCCTTAACGCCCACCAGACTAATACCCTGAACAATAATATCCTTGTTCAGTAACGGCATTAATGCGACTGATAATTGGGCTTGTTCAAAGCGCATAATCTCAGCGTCGTCTTTGGGTGCGACACTGGCGCCGTTAATGACTATTTGAATATTGGGCCAGACTTGCCATGCTAGGTCGCCCTCGAGTTTCAGCGTAAGTCCTTGCTCGGCGGCAAGTGCCTCAATGTCATCTTTAAAAATATTGGGGTCTATCCAAAATGCCAGTGATGCCGCAGCGAGTACGGCAACAAGAACAACGCTGACAATAGTAATGATGGCGTATTTTAAGGCGCGGCCCATTGTCTTCTCCAATAATTGAGTGGTATTTCTTTACTGCAAATGCAATGTTAAAGGTAGCTATGCGACGGAAAATTCACGTTAATGTGACTGTGTGTTTAAACTTACTCCGCCCAGCGCTTGTGAGCAAGAATCGGGTGGTATTGAAGAAGAACGAACGGCACAATTCTAGCCAAGCCACTACTCTAGCCAAACCACTACATTAGTTTGAAGGTTTATGAACTCGACAATAGAACAACAACATAATTATCAGCGAGTCGCTAGTGCTATTGCTTTTTTGAGTGAGCATCAGCAAGCCCAGCCCAGTTTGTCGGCGTTAGCTGCCCATGTTGGGGTGAGTGAAAGCCATTTGCAGCGCATATTTACTGAATGGGCCGGGGTGTCGCCAAAACAGTTTTTGCAGTTTCTCACTAAACAAAGTGCGAAACGCTTGTTGCGAACGAGTACAGTGATGGACAGCGCACTTGCGTGTGGTCTGAGCGGTAGCGGCCGACTGCACGATTTAATGATTAAGACTGAGCGAGTTACCCCCGGCGAATATCGCAATAGGGGTGAGGGCTTGCAGATCTATTATGGGTGTTGCCCATCCGCTTTTGGTGGCTGTTTCATTGCTGTAAATAAGCGTGGCGTGTGTAAATTAGCTTTCTTTGATACTGCAGAAGATGAGGCAGGCTTACTTACCGAGCTGGCGAGCGAATGGTCAGCAGCAGAGTTAGTCAGGGATAACGAAAAAGCGGCGCAGTGGTATCAAGCTATGTTTGCGCCAAAACCAGATAAAGAGCGTCAAGAAATCACCGTGCTGCTCAAGGGCAGCGAATTTCAAATGAAGGTCTGGGAGGCCTTATTGGCTATTCCGGTAGGCGAGGTTTGCTCGTATCAACAGCTGGCTGGGGCGATGGGTTCACCCTCGTCAACGCGGGCAGTCGCCTCTGCCATTGCGCGTAATAATATCGCGTACTTGATTCCCTGCCATCGCGTCATACGAGGTACGGGTGAGTTTAGTCAGTATCGTTGGGGGGCGAGGCGAAAGCAGGCGATGCTTTTGTGGGAGAGTGGGGATGGTTATCGCACTTAATCTTGATTACGCGTAATTAAATACACAAAAAAATACGCATTTCACTTGTTGTGCTGAAGGTGAGCTTCTAAACTTGGCGTTACTAATGCCAGTTGTCCCTAGGAACTTGCTTGATATGTTATTGGAACCAGCCACTTCATTTCCTGATATGCCCCTCACGTTACCGCGTTTGTTTGGTTGGGCTGCCCAGCAATTTGGCGATAAGGCCGCAATTGGTGAGCAGACTGGAAATATCTCGTATACCGAATTAAATGATGCCCGACGGCAGGCCGCCAAGGCATTTTATGCCATTGGTGTACGTCACGGTGATCGTGTTGCTATCTGGGCGCCAAATAGCGCCGAGTGGATCGTCGCGGCGGCAGGGTTGCAATCGGTGGGTGCCATACTGGTTCCCTTAAATACCCGATTACAAGAAAGCGAAGCAGCGGATATTTTGCATAGAGCGGGCGTCACTGTGTTAGTGACCACCGCTGAGTTTAGGCGTGCAGCGCCAAAATTGGTTGATAAGCTGACATCTGTGAATCACTGTATTTTGTTACCGGCATCATCCGAGCCAAGCGCTATTAAAGAGGAAATAAGCTGGGCGGATTTTCTTGCGCTGGCTGAGCAAACTGACAATGCTCAGTTCATTGCCATCGAGCGGGCAGTAAACCCCCATGATAGTGCCGATATGTTGTTTACCTCAGGTACGACGGGCAAAGCCAAGGGCGTGTTATGCAGTCACGAGCAAAATATACGGGTATTTCAAACTTGGAGCGCGACGGTGGGGCTGCGCAGCGACGACAATTATTTAATCATTAATCCTTTTTTCCACTCATTTGGTTACAAAGCGGGTTGGCTGGCGGCCATTATTTGTGGCGCCACTATTCTGCCTATGGCGAAATTCGACAAGCAATCAGTGATGGAGGCCATTCAGCGCGACAAAGTCACCATGCTGCCGGGTGCGCCGTCTTTGTATGAGATGTTGTTGGCTGATGACAGCCGCCATAATTATGACTTGTCCAGTTTGCGTTTAGGTGTGACCGGTGCCGCATCGGTGCCGGTACAGTTGGTGCGCGATATGCGCAGTGAACTTGGTTTTGAAACGGTTGTGACCGCCTATGGCCTTACTGAATCTACCGGCGTGGTGACAATATGTCGGCCTGATGACGATGCAGAAATTATTGCCTCTACCTCTGGTCGTGCTATCGATGGCGTAGACGTAAAATGCGCCGACCCCAACACCGGCATCGAAGTTGAACGTGGCTGCGAAGGCGAAGTTTGGGTGCGGGGTTACAATGTCATGCAAGCTTATTTTGATATGCCCGAAGCCACCGCAGACGCTATTACCGCCGATGGCTGGTTAAAAACGGGTGACATCGGCGTGATGGATGCGCAAGGATATTTGCGCATCACTGATCGCTTAAAAGATATGTACATTATGAATGGCGAAAATGTGTATCCCGCCGAAGTTGAAAAAGTCCTTTACGGTTTATCGGGGGTGGCACAAGTCGCGGTGATTGGGGTGCCCAAAGTACCACAGGGCGAGGTGGGCATGGCCTTTGTTGTGCGTAAGCCAGATAGCAAGTTAGACGTTGATAGCGTAAGAACATTTTGTGGTAGTCAGCTTGCCTCATATAAAGTGCCTTATTACGTCGAGTTTGTTGACGCTCTACCTTTAAACGCGTCTGGCAAAGTCGTAAAAACCGAGCTTAAGACAATCGCGGCAGACCGCTTAAACAGTTAATTCCTAGGCATATAAAAAGCCGGAGCAAGAGATGACAGTATTTAGTGACGGTGACCATTTACGTCCCGCACCCTCCCAGCATATGGATGAAGTAGATCATCGCATTGTGGCGCATTTACGTCGCGACGGTCGTATGCCCTATAAAACCTTGGCCAATGAATTAAACCTCACTGAAGCGACGGTGCGATCGCGAGTGAAACGGCTTGAAGAGGGCGACAGCCTGCGCGTGGTTGCCGTGACAGATTATGAGGCCGTGGGTTATACCATGATGTTGGCAGTGGGTATTCAGGTAGAGGGCAGGGCTGCCGATGTGGTGGCTGAAGACTTAGCTCAATTCGACGAGGTATTCTCGGTATGCCAGGTGATTGGCACCCTAGATATTGAAACCCTCGCCGTGGCCCGTGATCAAGAGCATTTATCTGAATTACTGCTGCGCCTTGGCGAGGTGCCGGGGGTAAGAAAATTAGAGCCTTCTATCGCCTTAGACGTGTTAAAAAATCAATCCAATTGGGTGCCATTTGGGCATGCCGTATAAGGCAGTGTTTTCAAGAAACCGAGAGAAGGAAAATGCCCAGTGGCAAAAAAACTATTAGATGAGCAAGACCGCAATATTTTAGATGGCTTGGCCAAAGACGCCCGCATCAGTAATCGCAAAATTGCCGCCGATTTAGGTATTACCGAAGGCACCGTGCGCAGCCGAATCAAGCGTATGGAAAATGAAGGTCAGGTGCGTATTACCGCCATGACCAATATTGCTCGCCTGCGCAATCCCACGCTGGCGTATATTTGGGTTGAAGTAGAGCGCAGCGCTCAATGCGACGACGTTGCCAAGCAGCTAGCCGAGGTGCCAGAAATTGGCTTTGTGGGCAAAATGCTGGGCCGTTTTGACATATTGGCCATCACCCTAGTGCAGGATAATGCGGAATTAGCGCGGTTTTTACACAGTAAAATTACTGGTTTGAGCGGTGTGCGTCGTACTGAGTGTTCACTGGGCGTGAATTTTGTAAAACATGATTACCGAATGAGTCGTATTGTTGATGCTTAAGCCCTAAGCTTTAAGCATCGTATTTAAAAGACCATCCACAGCGGATTATTCTCGTCGCCTAATGCCCCTAAATACTGGCGTTCAACAAACTTGCCCTCGGCATTTTTTAAGGGATCGGTTTCAATTTCTGCGTAAAGCGTGAAGGGCGCGTCGCGGTGCAGGCCAGCCTCGGCCAATAAAATTGCCGCCTCATATTGGCGATGACCGCTACGCATAGACGACGTGCCGTAGGCGTGTCGGTATAGCCCCCAATCGTTAATCGCGTATTTTTTCCAGCGTTCTTCATTATTTTGTGGCGGCTTGCCTTGCCAGCGGAACGTCGTTTGCCTAATGCTGGTGACGCCGCTGCTGCGGCCAATGTGAATGCGTTCATTCACTAAATTCGGCGTTAATCCAGCATGAAAATAGACCCGCAGCTGGTCGTAGCCCTTAGCGCTTTTTTCTTGAGGAGCGTCACAGGCAATAAAAAGCCACTGTCCGTCGGTTTTAAAGTAGAGCACTGTTTGTGATGCCTCATCGACGACCAAGGCTGTGGCGTCGTCCCATTCGCCTTTGTCGATTACGCCATCTAAGTTGGCTTGATGTTCGCTGAATTGGATACGATTTGGTGTAATGCCAGCGTCAGCGATACGACTTTGGGCAAGATTGCTGCGCGCCGTTTTAATTTTGCGTTCAATACCGCTGCTGTCGTAACTACTGCTTTTAGAGGAGCTTTTGCGGCGAATATACGATGTTTTGCTCAGCTTGGTTTGGTAAAGGCTGTCAAAACTGTCACCGGCAGCCAAGATGTCGGTATTTATACTGGGCTTAATATCACGGGGCAGTGAAATAGATTTGGGCCTACCTTGAGTGCTTGCTGTATTTTGAGTTGGTTGCGCGACTTGTGTGGTTTGCACTTTTTGTCGCGGCGATGACGCAGGGCTATCTCGAAGAACAAAATAATAAATGATCCCTGCAAAGATTAAGGTATCTACCAAAAAAAACATCGCCAGAAACGATTTGTTAAAACCGAATGTTTTGGGTTTTGAGTTAGGTAAAACCCCTGTGTCTTGTGGTAAGTCATCATTAAAATACCAAGGCTTTTGCTTTTTGAGGGTGACAAGTATTTTTTCGACCTCGGCCTTGGCGTGACTTAAATCGCAGCTGGTCGCTTCGCGATACAGCTTAATCGCCTCTATTTTCTGACCCTTGGTCAGTGCTTTTTCAATGTCGTAGGCTTGTAGCGCAGTTAATGCCATTATAACGTTCCCTATTGTATGGGCTTATTGCCTAAGCTTACTTTGGTCGTACTGCGTTTGGCTTGTGAAACTTGCAGTGCAAGGCCGTTGTCTTTAGCGTGACGAACACTTTAAAGCAGTGTATTGGCCAATAGTATATAAAACCATCATGGAGTCATCATGGAAAGCACCACGCAGAGCACCGTACAGCCAGTTGAATACGCCGGATTTTGGATCAGGGTACTGGCGTCTATCATCGATACTTTTCTATTTGGCTTGATCCTGATCCCCATCATTGCCCTGAGCTTTGGTGATGCCCAGTGGACCAGTGTCGAGGGCAACGGCATGCACATGTCCACCATGTCATTTGAAACCCTGCAAGTTCCCGGCAATATCAACCTGTTGCTCAACTACATCTTACCCGCCATCGCGGTACTGGTGTTTTGGATATATAAATCCGCAACCCCCGGGAAAATGGTGCTAAAACTCCGCATTGTCAACGCTAAAACCGGCGAAAAACCCAGCGTCGCCCAGTGGTTAATTCGTTACATTGCCTACTACTTGTCGGCAATGGTATTTATGCTCGGCTTTATCTGGGTAGGGCTAGATCGCCGCAAACAAGGCTGGCATGACAAACTGGCGAATACCGTTGTGATCAGCACCAAAGATAAAGAGCCAGTGCACTTTGGTGGGTGAAATAGCTTAAAGAATGCGTATGTATTAAAGTGACCAAGCTATACGTTCGCATATAAAAGCGCTGTGCTCATATAGTCGACAGCGCTTTGGAGAATGGATTTTAAAACAGAAACATGGGGATATGCGGCAGTGCAGATGACCTCCACCAAAATTACAGCTTCGCATGCTCGTCATGTTGTGATGCGACTGTGTACTAGTACTTGATTTTTCCTTTTTAAATTAATTTTTTCTAGCTATGGTGAATCAGTTTCACTGAGAAAACTGGAATTTTCATATTTTTTAATGTTAGGTAATACGAAATGTATTCACTTGAACAAAGTATTGAGTTTGAATCACAAGCCAATCCACATTCATGGTTTTTGGTGGCTAGCGAACTTCACGAGCAGGCAGAGCTCTTAAAAGAGGAGTGCACATCTAAAATTATACGGCATGACAGAATAAGTGGAAGCTCATTTTCATGGGGTACCTCCAATCGAACCGTGATACTGCTAGCAGGATTTGCATTGGAGAATCTCTTGAAAGGCTTCTTAATTTATGAACATCCAAGCTACGTGAAAAATGGATTTCTTTCAAAGAAACTTCAAACACATAAGCTTACAAAACTTGCCAAAGAATCAACTTATTTGCCTTATAAATCTCAAAGTTATAACACGCTTAAATACTTTGAAGATGGTCTTGAATCTTGGGCTAGGTATCCTTGTGGGTTAAATTGGGCGCAAACTAAAGATCCAAATTTACTCACTAAAAAGGTCTGGAATAACTATCTTTGGTTGGTAGGTGTATACGAAGCACGCTTTAAAAAAATTATGTTAAATGGATGGGAAGGACCACATCATTTTGAGGGCTCATTTGAGATTACGGGAGATTGGTTGCAGAAAAGAAGAAGTTAATGAGGGCAGAGGTATTGATTAATAAGTAATCAGGTTTTAGAGAGATTTTCGAGGTTTTAAAGTGACCATCATAAAATTTCAAACACGAGAAGAGCGTGCATTTGCTGAACTTGTGGCTGAGGCGGAGAAGCTCCAATATCGTACAATGAGTATTGCCGATGATGACGAATTTGGTGATATACCTAATAACGTGGTGACCTTTCCGAACATGAGCAAGGATAAAAATCCGAAGTAACTAGTCGTCGTACCAGATACTGGACTGTGCTTGGCTTCCTAGTAAAAGAGCGATAGATGTATATGTTTTAGCGTGATTAAAGACTCTGCCGCTCGTGATTTCTGACCTCATTAGCTTTATTTCATACAACGTTTTAATCCCAAAACTACAAGTTGGCAGCAAATTCCCTTCAGCGTCGCCGAGCACTGCAGTAAGTAAGGGGTTGAGCTGGAAACTGTTTGAGCCGAAGGCGAGTTTTTCCCGCGCCCTTACTTGTGAAGCGTGGAGGGTATCGATGGCGTTGTTTGCCATCGACGGTGATGAGGGTGCCTTTTTTCTTTGCTGACTTTCTTTTTGGGTAGGCAAAAAAAGTCAGTCGCCCAGCAAGGCGAAAACAAATCTAGCAGCTAGCTACCATAATAATTAATAAAGCCTCGATCCAAGACGCTGACCCCATTGATTCAAACCTGCATAGGCTGTTACTCCTCAGGCCGAAATGACTGTGCCGGCTAGGTTTTTACCTTGTGGCTAACTTTAGGGTTGGGAGCCTAGTCCAAACGGCTTAGTACGCAGCGGAATACGATAATAATTAATGTTTTGCGTTATATTGTGATGATATATTTACGTATATCGTAATTTCGATGTGCTGGTGACCGCGTTTTATACGCGGTCTTTTTCCATAGCCAGTTCATCGCTTTGTTGTGAAAGCCCAAGGAGCGCTCGTGAATAAACAGATGAGTTTGCAGGAGATTGTTGGCCAACTCCGCGACGGTATGACCATTGGTATCGGTGGCTGGGGTCCGCGTCGCAAGCCGATGGCTTTGATTCGTGCGATTCTTAATTCCGATCTAAAGGATTTGACTATCGTCGCTTATGGCGGGGCCGATGTTGGCATGCTGTGCGCGGCCGGTAAGGTGCGCAAACTGGTGTTTGCCTTTGTGTCTTTAGACTTTATTCCGCTAGAGCCGTATTTCCGCGCGGCGCGCCAGAGCGGGTCTTTAGAGGTAATGGAAATAGACGAAGGCATGATGCTGCTGGGCTTACGCGCCGCGGCTTGGGGCTGCCCGTTTATTCCCACCAAAATTGGTCTGGGCACCGACGTGATTAAGTTCAACCCTGATATTAAGGTGATTGACAGCCCCTATGACGAAAAAGAGTGGGTGGCCATGCCGGCACTGAAACTCGATGCGGCCTTGGTGCATGTTGATCGCGCCGATGAGCGCGGGGTTTGCCAAATTAAGGCCCCAGATCATCACATGGACGACTGGTTTGTACGCGCGGCGGACAAAACCTATGTCAGCTGTGAAGAAATAGTCGACGCGTCGGCGTTTGCTGAACCCGCCGAGGCGCGTTCGGTATTTTGGGAGCGCAACTTCACCACCGGCGTGGCCTTGGTGCCCGGCGGCGCACATCCTTCGTCGTGCAGCCCCAATTACGGTTTTGATATTCCCCATTTTCAGGAATACAACGCCTCTGCTAAAGAGGGCGGCTTTGCGGCTTACTTCGATAAATACATAAAAGACAGCAGTGAAGATGAGTACCAAGCCAAAGTGGGTGGCCTGGATGCGATTCGTCAGTTGCCGCAGCCCGTTTATTAATCGGCTAACAGGAGAGAGATGAGATGAGCACACCTGCAAGCGATTACAGTTTGGCAGAATTAATGATTTGCGCGAATGCGGCTGCGTATGAACACGACGGTGAAGTATTGGTCACCGGTATTGGGGTTTTACAGCGCTTGGCCGCGAGCTTGGCCATGCTGACCACTAATCCCGGCATTATGATGACCGATTCTGAAGCGTGGATCTTGTCGACGCCAAATCCCGTGGGCAAACGTCCAGCTGATTTTGTGCAAATGAATGAAAACTGGATGGGCTTCAGTCGTATCTTTGACAATGTCTGGAGTGGCCGCCGTCACCTGACTGGCGGGCCAACGCAAATTGACCGCTTTGGTCAGGCGAATATTTCAGCCATGGGCGGTGACTACAACAAACCCAAGGTACAAATGCTGGGTGTGCGGGGCTTCCCTGGCAACTCTATTTGTCACGCTAATAGTTATATGGTGCCAGCGCATGGCCCGCGGGTGTTTATTTCTGGCGAGTGCGACGTGGTTTGTACCATTGGTTATAACCCTGAGCGTCTGCCAAAGGGTTACAGCTTTGATGAAGTAGATTTGCGCTGCGTGTACACCAATCTGGGCGTGTTTGATTTTAACGGCCCAAATCGCCAAATGCAGATAGTGAGCTTGCATCCAGGCGTCGCTGTGGAAGAAGTGTTGGAGAACACCGGCTTTGAGGTGCATGTGCCAGACAGCATTGCGACCACTGCTGCGCCGACGGAAGAACAGCTGGCCATTATTCGGCAGCTGGACCCACACAATCTGCGTAGCAAGCAGATAAAAGATAATCCACCGGGTGTGCGCGGCTAAGGGCTGTAAGCTATGTCGAATCTTTTAGAAACACGCATTACCCACCTTTTAGGCTGCCGCTATCCGGTAATTCAAACCGCGATGGGCTGGGTGGCCGATCCGCACTTGGTGGCGGGTACGAGTAATGCCGGTGGCTTCGGGTTTTTGGCGGGGGCGACGATTCCACCCGCGCAAATGGAAGCCGATATTCTTAAAGTAAAGTCGATGACCGAGGCCAATTTTGGCGTCAACTTTCATATGTATCAGCCTAATGCCGCTGAGATTGTTGATCTGGTGATTAAGCATAAGGTTAAAGCGGTGAGCTATTCGCGCTCGCCAGGCAAAGACATGGTTGCCAAATTAAAAGACGCCGGCGTGGTGTGTATGCCGACCATTGGCTTGCCCAAGCACGCAGTTAAGGCTGTGGAAATGGGCGCAGATGCGGTCACGGTTCAGGGCGGTGAGGGCGGCGGTCATACCGGCTCGGTGCCGACCACTTTGTTGTTGCCCCAAGTGGTGGACGCGGTCGGCGCGCAAGTGCCGGTATTGGGGGCGGGCGGTTTTAAAGACGGCCGTGGTCTTGTTGCCGCCATGGCGTTTGGCGCAGATGGCATAGCCATGGGTACCCGGTTTTTGCTGACCAAAGAAAGTCCGGTGCCAGAGGCGACCAAACAGCGCTATTTAGCCTGTAAAAATCCTGCTGACATTATAGTTTCCCAAGCGTTAGATGGTATTCAACAGCGCATGATTTTAAATCGCTTTTTAACTGAGCTGGAGCGTGCTGGCGGTCTAAAGAAATTAGTCATCGCTCTGCGCAATGGCTTGGCGTTTCGCAAGTTCACCGGCGCCAGTATTTTGGGTTTGTTGAAGTCAGCCTTGGCCATGAGCAAGGACGGCGAGCTGACTCCCGCTCAGGCCATTATGTCGGCCAATGCACCAATGATAATTCAAAAAGCGATGGTCGATGGCCGTCCCGATGACGGCGTATTACCCTCTGGTCAAGTCGCCGGGGTGATCGACAGTTTATTAAGTTGTGAAGAATTGATTAGCGGCCTAGTGGCAGAAGCCGAGGCCCAATTGCAGCGTCTGTGTACGCAGGGGACAAATCCATGAGTCTGCCATTTACTAGCCGCATTGAGAGCGGTATTGCTGAACTGATTTTTAATCACCCGCCGGTTAATGCCTTTAATAGCGCAGGCTGGTTGGCGATAGCCGCCGAATTGACCGCGCTGGGCGAAAACCCCGAGGTGCGCGCCATTATTATTGCGGCCGAGGGCCGTGGCTTTTGCGCGGGTGTTGATATTAAAGAATTGGCTGCCAATAGCGCGATGATCACCCGAGTGAACAAGGGTAATTACGATACATTTAAAGCGATTCACCGCAACCCTAAGCCGGTTGTGGTGGCGGTGCACGGCTTTGTGCTTGGCGGCGGTATTGGTATCAGCGGCGCAGCGGACGTGTTGGTGGCATCTGAGTGCGCGACCTTTGCGGTACCAGAAGTTGATCGCGGCGCCATGGGTGGCGGTGCTCACCTGCAGCGCATGTTCCCTGTGCAAAAGGTTCGCTATATGTATTTTACCGGTGAGCCAATTGACGCCCAAGAAGCTTACCGTCTTGGCGCAATCGAAAAAGTGGTGCCGCGTGATCAGCTTCTCGATACCGCCCGTGATATCGCCCGCAAAATTGCCGCTAAGTCGCCGCGTATGGTGCAGCTTGCTAAAGAAGCCCTGAACGGTATTGAAGACGGCAATCTAGAAGACAAATACCGCTGGGAGCAAGGCTTCACCCAAGAGGCCTATGCCGATCCCGATTCGCAAGAAGCGAAAGATGCCTTTGTTGAAAAACGCGACGCTAAATTTTAAAAAATAGAAATTCGGATTCGATCATGCAGCTAGAGTACACCGAACAACAAACCGCGTTCCGTGCCGAAGTGCGCAGCTGGTTAGCCGCAAATGTGCCTGCCGAGCCCCTGCAAAGTTTTGATACTGAGATTGGCTTTCAGCAACACCGGGAGTGGGAAGCCAAACTTTACGAAGGGCGCTGGGGAATGATTACCTGGCCGGAAGAAATGGGTGGGCGCGGCGCTAATTTGCTGCAGTGGCTTATTTTTGAAGAAGAGTATTACGCCGCGCGAGCGCCACTGCGGGTAAACCAAAACGGTATTTTCTTACTCGGCCCGACCTTAATGGAATACGGTAGTGACGAGCAAAAAAAGCGTTTTTTAAACGGCATGGCAACCGGTAAAGATATCTGGTGCCAAGGTTGGTCAGAGCCCAATGCCGGCTCAGACATGGCAGCGATACGCTCCATGGCAACACTGAGTGACGACGGCAGTCATTACATTATCAACGGTCAAAAGACCTGGTCGACACGGGCGGTTTGGGCCGACTGGTGTTTTGGTATGTTTCGTACCGATCCCGCCTCTGAACGTCATAAAGGCCTTACGTTTATCTTGGTGCCGCTGGAATCCGAAGGTATAACCGTGCGGCCAATCCCTCAGCTCGATGGCTTACCGGGCTTTGCTGAAATCTTTTTTGATAACGTGAAAGTGCCCGTTGATTGCCGACTGGGTGGCGAAGGTGAGGGCTGGAACGTGGCCATGGCCACCGCCGGCTTTGAGCGCGGTTTAATGCTGCGTTCACCAGCACGTTTTCAAGAAACAGCCAAGCGCCTAGTTAATTTATACAAAGAAAATCAAGAGAGCGCAGATCAAGACCCCGCGGTACGCGACGCTGTATTGCGCGCGTATATGGATGCCGAAGCCTACGCCTTAACCACCTACCAAACTGCTTGCCGCTTAATGCAGGGCGGAAAAATAGGCGCAGAAGCGTCGACCAATAAAATATTTTGGTCCGAGTTAGACCAACAAATGCACGGACTGGGATTAAAAATACTAGGCGCGCGCGCCGAACTTCTACCCCACGCGCCAGATGCAAGCGGTGTAGGCAGCTGGTTAGACGGCTGGCTATTTGCGCAGTCGGGGCTGATATACGCCGGCACCAATGAGATACAAAGAAACATCATTGCAGAACGCTTACTTGGTATGCCCAGGAAATGATCTTTTCGCCGCAGTGCTGCGTTGAAGTCGTGCTCAGTTGGTCACGTATTAACTATACGCTCCCGCCTTGCGCGCGATTTCGCCTTGCTCTGCAGCGAAAATCTTCATTTCCAAAACGGTGGTATTAATAAAGGTTTACTAGCAGTGAGTCATCCCCGTGAAAATGGGGGGCTATGTAAAGCAGATTATATATAGGAATGTATTTTGAATAATGGAAGGGCATTCGCTGCGCTCACATGGATACCCGATCAAGCCGGGTATGACGAAAGTGGAGATTAGCAGGGCTCCATCAGTCGTCATCCCTGTGAAGACCTGGATCTACGTGCGGAGGCTTTGGATGTAAATGGATTCCCGCCTACGCGGGAATGACGTTGGGTTTTAGCGGGAACTACGCGAGGTATCACAGGAGTGATGTGGGGTATGACGGGAATGGGGCGGGACTGTAGCGCGACTGACGAAGGTGGAGAGCCACTGTGTTCCATCAGCCGTCATCCCCGAGAAATCGGGGATCCATATGCCACTGGTTTTGTTAGTGCGACATAAATAACGGCCAAATATATAAAGGCCCAAAAGGTGAGTGAATGGATTTTACATTTAGCGAAGACCAGTTGTTATTTCAGGACTCGGTGCGGGACTTTCTGATTAATGAAGTTACGCCTGAAACCATTCGTGCTGGTTGGAAAGCAGAGTCAGGGCGCAGTGATGCGCTGTGGCAGCAGTTTGTTGACATGGGCTTAACAGGAATCACCGTGCCGGAAGAGTTTGGCGGTCTTGGCATGAACGAACTGGATTTTGTTCTGTTAGCGCAAGAGGCTGGTTACGTCGCTCTTTCTGAACCCTTGGTGCATAGCGCCTTGGTGGCGGTGCCAACAATATTGAATTGTGGCAACACGGCATTTGCTGAGCAGTGGCTTCCTAAAATTGCGGCGGGCGAGGCCAAGGTCGCGGTCGGTTTGGCAATAAATGGATTGGTGGAAGATGCCCATATTGCCAGCCTATTGATTCTTGAAAAGGCGGGATCTGTGTACGTCGTTGATCCGAGTAAGGCAGATTTACGTCACAACGAATCTGTCGATCTCGGTCGCAAATTATTTGCCGTTGAGTTTGATGTCAGCGCGGCGCTGAAACTTGCCGAAGGCCAAGAAGCGCAAACATTAATTGAATTTGCTTTGAATCGCGGTGCCCTCGCCGTGGCGGCACAGGCCTTGGGTGTGGCGCAGCGGATGATTGATATTTCAGTTCAGTACACCTCTGAGCGCAAGCAGTTTGGCGTGGCGATTGGCAGTTTTCAGGCGGTAAAACACCACATGGCAAATATTGCCTACAAACTTGAATACGCGAAAACGCCGGTGTATCGCGCGGCGTACGCCTTGGCGAATGGTTTGCCTAGTGCCTCCCACAATGTCAGCCATGCCAAAGTGGTGGCCTGTGAGGTGGCTGATCTGGCGGCTAAAAACAGTATTCAGGTTCACGGCGCCATGGGTTACACCTGGGAAGTGGATTTACATATTTTTATGAAGCGCGCCTGGGCCTTGAATAATAGTTACGGCACCGCTGGTTTTCACAAGCAGCGCCTTGCGGAGTATGTGTTCTCCGGCAGTGCTTTATTGGGCGCGGGGAACACGTTCGCAGCGTAATGATCGCTGAGTATACATTTTAGGAAACAAGAGACAGAGTCATGGCAGAAGCATATATCGTAGACGCAGTTCGCAGCCCGACCGGGCGTCGCAAGGGTGGTTTGTCCCAGGTACATGGCGCGGATTTAGGCGCACATGTTCTCAAGGCGATTGTTGAGCGCAACGGGATACCGGACCGTGAATACGATGATGTCATCTTTGGCTGTGTTGACACGGTGGGCCCATTGGCTGGGGATATCGCGCGCAGCGCTTGGCTGGCGGCAGGGTTGTCGCAAGAAGTGCCGGGCACCACCATAGATCGGCAGTGCGGTTCTTCACAGCAGTCGGTGCATTTTGCGGCTCAGGCAATTATGTCCGGTTGTATGGATGTCGTGGTCGCTGGCGGCGTCCAGACCATGACCCAAATTCCGATTTCTTCTGCCATGACCCTAGCCGGGTCCCTTGGTTTTACTGATCCCTTCTCTGGTTCTAAAGGCTGGGTTGAGCGCTATGGTGTCGAGCCACCAACACAATTTAATTCCGCCCAGATGATTGCCGAGAAATGGAATTTATCTCGTAAAGACTTGGAATTATTTTCTTATGAGTCGCACCAGCGCGCCTTGAAGGCGATTGCCGAGGGTCGCTTCGATAAGGAAATCATTCCCTATGGCGATGTAACAATGGATGAAACGCCGCGCAACTCTAGTTTAGAAAAAATGGCAGAGTTAGATTTTCTTTTTGGATGCGAAAAAGTAACTGCTGCGGTGTCGAGCCAAACCTGTGACGCCTCAAGTGCAGTGTTAGTTGTGAGTGAGGCGGCATTAAAACGCTATAGCTTAACGCCGCGAGCAAGAATCCACCACATGAGCGTGCGCGCCGATGATCCAGTTTGGATGTTAACCGCGCCGATCTCAGCAACGGAATACGCCTTGAAAAAGTCTGGTATGTCCATGCAAGACATTGATCTTGTAGAGATCAATGAAGCATTCGCCTCAGTAGTCATGGCGTGGCTGCATGAAACTGGTTATGACCACGCCAAAACTAATGTGAATGGCGGTGCCATCGCGCTGGGTCATCCGCTGGGTGCCACCGGCACTAAATTAATGACGACCTTGCTCCATGAGCTTGAACGTACTGGCGGCCGCTACGGCCTGCAAACCATGTGCGAAGGTGGTGGTCAGGCAAACGTAACGATTCTTGAGCGACTGTAATTGTTTCTAAAAAAATAATAGTGGGGAGTAGCTGAATGGGTATTTGTGATAACAGAGTGGTGATTATTACCGGTGCTGGTGGCGGCCTAGGTGCCGCGCACGCCAAGGTATTTGCCGCGGAAGGCGCCTCGGTGGTGGTCAACGATATTAACCAAGCTGCTGCGCAAGCCGTTGTGGACGAGATTACCGCGGCAGGTGGCAAAGCGGTGGTGAATACTTCTGATATTACGAACTATGACGACAGTTTACATGCAGTAAAGCAGGCCATTGATACCTTTGGCGATCTGCATATTGTCTTAAATAACGCGGGTGTGAATCGCGACCGGATGTTTGCCTCTATGACCGAAGCCGAATGGGACACCATTATGGCGGTGCATTTAAAAGGCCATTTCTGCATTACCTCACACGCAGTGCACTACTGGCGCGGCAAATCCAAAGAGGGTAAGCCGGTGGACGCGCGCATCATTAACACCACCTCGGGTGCGGGCCTGCAAGGCTCTGTCGGCCAGTCCAACTATGCGGCGGCCAAAGCCGGCATTGCGGCCTTAACCTTGAATCAGGCTGCTGAGCTGGCGCGCTATGGTATTACCGCTAATGCGGTGGCGCCTGCGGCGCGAACCAATATGACCACCGCCGTGGAGTCCATGGCAACGCGCATGGCCAAGCCCGATGACGGCAGCTTTGACTTTTGGGCGCCAGAGAATGTGTCCTCGCTGCTGGTTTGGCTGGGTAGCGCTGAGTCTGCCGATGTCAGCGGCTGTGTGTTTGAGGCCGAGGGCGGAAAAATTTCACTGGCCGATGGTTGGCGCAAAGGCCCAGAAGTTGATAAGGGCGCGCGTTGGGAGCCGACGGAAGTTGGCGGGGTAGTAAAAACACTTTTGACAGAGGCAGTTCCCGCTCAGAAAGTGTATGGTAGCTGATTTTATCCTTAGACGTTTACATTAGGAGAATCACGACCATGAAAGCCCCTTTAATTGCAGCCAGTTTATTAGCCGTTGTGAGTAGTTCAGCCTTTGCCGGCGGTGTTGCCTTTCGTTTTGGCGACGAGAGTTTTGGTGTATCGGTAGCGGGCGATATGAGTGCGGAAAGCAGCGCTCAATTAGATTGGCTACACCATGAAGACGATGCCGATATGGTGGCTCTAGGTTTGTACGCCAACGGCCAGCGTGGCGCCTTGAGCGGACGTGTTGGTGCTAAGGCTATTGCCTTAGAGGGTGATGATGCAGATATCGACGGCGGCGCAGTGGCCTTCGGTGGCGATTTAAGCTTGCCATTAAATGAAATTGTCCGCTTGCGCGGTGGCTTGTATTACGCGCCAGACGCAACCGGTTTCAGCGATATTGACGGTTACAAAGAGTGGTCAGTCAGCGCAGAGTTCACCATTTTTCAGAACTCCGCGATTCAACTTGGCTACGGTGATATGGAATTTGACGCTGAGAACGGCGGCGAATTTGAATTTGAAGATGGCGTCTTCCTGCGTTTACAACTGCGTCTATAAGCCGTTGGTGACCGGCACCACCCACTGCGGTGTTGCTGGTCTGGTAAATGCGAAGATGGCCGTCAGGTTTTGGAGACGGTATGGACTTCGCATTTACACAAGAACAAGAAATGATCCGCGATACGGTGGCGTCCTTTCTTAAAGGCGCCTCCACCAGCGCTGCTATTCGATCTGCAATGGACAGCGAGCTTGGTTATTCTCCAGAGCTTTGGCAGCGTATTTGTTCAGAAATGTACTGGCAGGCCCTGCATATTCCCGAGGAATACGGCGGCATGGGCTTGGGCTATGTCGAACTGGTTGCGGTGCTAGAGCAAATGGGCCGCTACTTATTGTGCTCGCCCTATCTCGCCACCGTGGCGATGGCGACTAATGCCTTATTAGTTGCTGCGAATGACAGTCAAAAATCTGAATATCTTCCCCAGCTTATTGAAGGCAAAACCGCCACGCTTGCCTTTAACGGCGGCGGCAATGTTTGGGATAGCCGCGCAGTAACTGCTCACTATCGGCTTGAGGGCGACGACGTCATCCTCAATGGCGAATACCGCTATGCTCTAGACGGCCACAGCGCTGACTATTTCATTCTTGCCGCTCGAGAAGAAGGCAGTAGTGGTGACAACGGTCTCAGCTTGTTTGTGTGTGGGGCTGATGGCGACGGTATCGAGTCGACGCGAATGCCGACCATGGATCAAAGCCGCCGCCAAGCCAGTATTCAACTCAATGACTTGCGTTTGACTCAGCAGAATGTGTTGGGAGAGCTTGGCGCTGGGGCTAAACCACTGGCTAAGATTGTAGACTTGGCGACGATTGCCTTAGCCGCAGAACAAGCTGGGGGTATGCAGCAGATTTTGGATATGACGGTGGATTACACCCAGAGTCGCAGTCAGTTTGGTCGCCCGATTGCCGGATTTCAGGCCATTAAGCATAAGGCGGCTGACATGATGCTGCGCAATGAAGTCGCACGTTCTGCGGTGTATTACGCTGCCTGTGTGGCTGACGACGCCCTCAATGACGGTCCCTTGGCTCAAGAGTTAAGCGAGGCCGCGAGTATTGCAAAATCCTATTGTTCAGAAGCGTATTTTAAAAATACCGGTGAAGCGCTGCAGATGCATGGCGGTGTGGGCTTTACCTGGGAATACGATGTGCATTTGTATTTTAAGCGGGCCAAAGCCAGTGAGCACTATTTGGGTAGCAGCGCTTATCACCGCGAGCGCTTAGCTGGCTTGTTATTAGATACCGCGTGTTAAAAATAAGAGTACGGCAATTATGAAATTACAATTTAGTGTTGAAGACGAAGCCTTTCGTGCCGACATTGCCGCTTGGCTCGCCGATAATTTGGTGGGTGAATTTGCCCAGCTTAGGTTTCGCGGTGGCCCTGGCGACGAGCATATGTTTCCAGAGGAACGTAAGCGCTGGGAGCGAAAATTGGCCGAGGGCGGCTGGACCTGTGTTGCTTGGCCCAAAGATTATGGCGGTCGGGGTTTGTCGATAGAGCAGCAAGTTATCTTTTTTGAGGAATACGCTCGCGCGGGTGCGCCGGGCCGAATGGGTCACATTGGCGAAGGCCTTGCCGGGCCAACCTTAATTGCTTTTGGTAGCGAAGAGCAGAAACAAAAATACCTGCCTGGGATTTTGGCCGGCACTGAGTTTTGGTGTCAGGGCTATTCCGAACCCAGCGCCGGTTCTGATCTCGCAAACGTAAAAACCAAAGCGCGATTTGACGAGGCCAGCGGCAAGTGGGTGATCAATGGCCAAAAGGTCTGGACCTCCTTGGCGCATGAATCGGAATACTGCTTTGTCATCGCCCGCACTGACCCCGACTCTAAGGCGCATAAAGGCCTAGGTTTCTTCTTAATAAAAATGGACCAGCCTGGCGTTACCGTGCGGCCGATTGAACAAATCACCGGCACCACTGAGTTTAATGAAGTGTTTTTTGACGACGCCCACTGTGATGCCACTGACATTGTCGGCCTGCCCGGTGAAGGTTGGAAGGTAGCCATGGGACTGCTGGGTTACGAGCGCGGCGTGTCTACCCTTGGTCAGCAAATGGCCTTTCAAAATGAATTGAATGAAATCGTGGCGCTGGCCAAGAAAAATGGCACCGCCCAAGATCCGCTTATTCGTCAACGTATTGCCGAGGCGCACGCGGGACTGAAAATTATGCGCTACAACAGCATGCGTATGCTGTCTGGCAGTGGTGACGGCAGTCTGCAAAAAGAAGCCTTAATTTACAAGCTTTACTGGGCGAGCTGGCACCGTGATTTAGGCGAGTTGGCGATGGATGTCTTGGGCGCGGAGGCAGATATATTATTAGAGGCGCCCTATGAGTTGAGCCGCTTGCAGTCCTTATTCTTATTCACTCGTTCAGACACCATTTACGGTGGTACTAACCAAATTCAGCGCAATATTATTGCTGAACGCGGCTTAGGTATGCCCAAAGAATTACGACCTTAATAAGAATTTAATTGCAGTTTTTGCAGGTGATATACACGAGCAGAATTTGGAGAGTATATGAGCATTAAGATTCCAGAATATGTAGCTGGTCACGGCTTGTTGAAAGGCAAGTCGGTACTGATAACGGCAGCCGCGGGCGCGGGAATTGGCTTTTCGGCGGCGCAGCGCGCCATAGAAGAAGGCTGCCGAGGTATTGTGATCAGCGATATTCACGAAGGTCGTTTGGCAGCATCAGTTGAAAAATTAAAAGCCGAAACCGGCTGCGAGCAGGTTTTTGGCAAGGTCGGTAATGTCGCCGTAGAGGACGATGTGCAGGCCTTAATTAATACCGCTGAAGAACTGCTTGGCGGCGTTGATGTTTTGATTAATAACGCTGGGTTGGGTACCACTAAATCCTTAATTGAAATGGAGGATCCCGAGTGGAATAAGGTGATCGACGTTACCCTCAACGGCACCATGCGCATGACCCGCTACATGATGAAAATAATGAAGGAGCGTGGTGATGGGGTGATTGTTAATAACGCCTCGGTATTGGGCTGGCGCGCGCAAAAAGAACAGTCTCACTATGCCGCGGCCAAAGCCGGTGTTATGGCGTTAACGCGCTGTGCGGCGCTAGAGGCCGCTGATTTTGGTGTGCGGATCAATGCGGTGGCACCGTCATTGGCGGTTCATGCCATGCTGAAAAAATCGGCCCCCGCTGAATTGTTGGCTGAGCTCGAAGCGAAAGAGGCTTATGGTCGCGGTGCGGAAGTATGGGAAGTCGCTAATATCATGATGTTCCTGGCCTCGGACTATTCCAGCTATATGACCGGTGAGATAGTGAGTTGCTCCTCGCAGCGCGCCTAGTATTTATTTTTATAAAAAATTCTTTTTAAAGGAAAAGACCATGAAAGAAGCAGTGATCGTTTCAACCGCTCGTACGGGGATGGGTAAATCCTTTCGCGGCGCTTTAAATAACACTGAAGCACCGGCGATGGGTGGTCATGTGGTTCGGGCCGCCGTTGAGCGTGCGGGTATTGATCCGGCGTCGGTGGACGATGTTATTTTTGGGGCCGCCGCGCAGCAGGGCACCCAAGCCTATAACCTAGGGCGTTTGTGTGCCGTGGCGGGTGGTTTGCCTGACAGTGTGCCGGGTATGGCTATTGAGCGTCAGTGTTCCTCGGGTTTGATGTCAATTGCCTGGGCCGCTAAGTCGATTATGTGCGACGAAATAGACATTGCTGTTGCCGGTGGCTTGGAATCGATTTCCCTAGTGCAAACTAAACACAAAAATAGTTTCCGCAATGTTTCTCAAACAGTATTGGATATTGACCCTACTGCTTATATCCCGATGTTAGAAACCGCTGAGATTGTTGCTGATCGCTACGGTATTAGCCGCGAGGCGCAGGATATTTACTCGCTACAAAGCCAACAGCGGGTAGCGGCAGCGCAGCAAGCGGGTTTGTTTGCCGACGAGATTGTGCCGTTCACCGCCAATATGTCGGTGTTTAATAAAGAAACCAAAGAGACCAGTTTTAAAGAAGTGATTCTGAATAGCGATGAGTGTAATCGCCCCTCAACCACCCTTGAAAGCTTGTCGTCACTTGAGCCGGTCTTCAAAGACGGACAGTGGGTAAAGCAAGGTCGCTTTATTACCGCGGGTAATGCCTCGCAATTGTCAGATGGCGCCTCAGCGTGTGTGGTGATGGACCGTAAGCTTGCTGAGCAAAAAGGCTTGTCACCCTTAGGTCTATATCGCGGAATGGCAGTGGCAGGATGTAAAGCAGATGAAATGGGTATCGGGCCTATGTTTGCCGTTCCCAAATTATTAAAGCGCGCTGGCTTGAAGGTGGATGATATTGGTTTATGGGAATTGAACGAAGCCTTTGCTTGCCAGGTAATATACTGCCGAGATCAGTTAGGTATCGACAACGACAAACTCAATGTGAACGGTGGCGCTATCGCCATCGGCCATCCCTTCGGTATGAGCGGCGCGCGTATGGTTGGTCATGCGCTATTAGAAGGTAAACGCCGTGGCGTGAAGTACGTGGTCGTTACCATGTGTATTGGCAGTGGTATGGGCGGCGCGGCTTTATTTGAAGTCGTTTAATCGTATAGGGTGGGTTTAAACCTGCCCTAAATCTTTCCCTGTTAAGTAGATTCGTAAATCAAATTCCCGCTGGTGATAGTCCGGTAACATATAACAACACAGTTTATAAAACGCTTTGTTGTGATCGTGTTCTTTTAAGTGGGCGAGTTCGTGGACGACGATCATTTCCAAAAATTCGGGTGCAGCCTCTTTGAATAAGGAGGCAATTCGAATCTCTTTTTTTGATTTTAATTTTCCCCCTTGCACACGTGATACCGCTGTGTGTAATCCTAAGGCGCGATGAGTAAGGTCAAGGCGATTATCAAACAGGACTTTGTCAATTTGAGGCGCACTGCGAAGGTTGGCTTGTTTTAGTCGGCTCACATATTGGTAGAGGGCTTTGTCACTTTGAATAGCATGTTTCTCGCCATAGCGGTTTGCTAGATAGGCACCTAATCGCTGGCTTGTAATGAGTGAGCGGACTTGGTTTTGCAGCTCTATTGGATAAGCTTGAAGATACTTTAATTCCATTGTTTTTATTTATTCGCCTCTTGTGCTGATACAGGGAGGCCGAAAATTTTGTCGAATAGCCAAGTAAACACTATGGCGTAGACAAAAAAGGTGAGCAGTAAGCCGATTTCCGCGATAAAAGCATGTAGCAAACTGATACTTAACCAGTAAGCGGTGAGGGGAACCAACACTAATACTAAGCCGCCTTCGAAGCCTATGCCATGGGCGATGCGTCTGCGCCAAGATCGTCCTTTGGCGGTTTGTTTTGCTTCCCAGCGTTCAAAAATTGCGTTGAAGAGGTAATTCCATATTAGGGCGATGGTGGCCATGAGCACTGAAAGAGGCAAGGTTGATGAAACCTTGGCGTCAAAGGCAAAGGTGAGAATAGGGGTGACGATGGCAACAGCGCCAATCTCATAGAGAATGGCTTGGCAAACTCGGCGGTTTTTTGGGCTCATGGAATACACTTATTAGACGGCTGAAGTAGGTGGTGTTATTGGCTGGCGCTATGGTAACTGATTTTGATCTCGCTTGGGATTTGGAGTGTGACTTGACAGTGGAGGGGTGTAGCGGAAAAATGCCCTACCAACTTTAGGCGAGTCTATACGTGTTAAACATGTACATGATGATTCCTAGCTGGTGGGGAGATAGGCTAAGTTGCACATAGGTATGAGATGGCTAAGGCCTTAATAAAAACAGAATTAATGAATAAAGGATCAAAATGAAACTTGAATCGATAGCCCTACACGAAGGGTATAAGTCGGAAGAAACCACCAAAGCTGCCGCGGTTCCAATCTACCAAACCACGTCTTACACCTTTGATGATACCCAGCACGGTGCTGATTTATTTGATCTAAAAGTGCCGGGCAATATTTATACGCGCATTATGAACCCAACCACTGATGTGTTGGAAAAACGAGTTGCTGCAATGGAAGGCGGTGTTGGTGCCTTATGTGTCGCCTCCGGCATGGCGGCCATTACCTATGCTATTCAATGTATTTGCGAGGTTGGCGACAATATCGTCAGTACCAGCCAATTATATGGTGGAACCTATAATTTCTTTGCCCACTCTTTACCACGCCAAGGCGTGGAAGCGCGGATGATTTCGCACGATGATTATGCCGGCTTTGAACAGGCGATTGATGAAAACACCAAAGCGGTATTTTGTGAGTCTATTGGCAACCCTGCCGGCAATGTGGTGGATATAGCGCGCTTGGCAGATATTGCTCATAAACATGGTGTGCCGCTAATTGTTGATAACACCGTAGCGACTCCCTATTTGTGCCGACCCTTTGAGCTGGGTGCTGATATTGTTGTTCATTCCCTGACCAAATATATTGGTGGTCACGGCACTTCAGTTGGCGGGGCGATTGTCGATTCTGGCAAGTTTGACTGGGTGGCAAATAAGGCGCGTTTTCCAATTTTAAATGAGCCAGATCCTTCCTATCATGGCGTGGTGTATACCGAAGCGCTAGGGCCTGCAGCGTATATTGGTCGCTGTCGTGTTGTGCCGCTGAGAAATATGGGTGCGGCGCTATCGCCGACTAATGCGTTTCAAATTTTGCAGGGCCTTGAGACTTTAGGTTTGCGAATGGATCGCCACTGTGAAAATGCTGAGAAATTGGCGGCTTACCTTCAGAACCATGAAAAAGTGAAGTGGGTAAATTACGCGGCTTTGCCAGACAGCCCTTATTATGAAACCTGCCAAAAGATCACGAATTCACGCGCCTCTGGCATTATTAGTTTTGGCGTAGAGGGTGGTATTGAGGCCTGCACACGGTTTATCGATTCCTTAGAAATGATTCTCCGTTTGGTGAATATTGGTGACGCTAAATCCTTGGCCTGTCATCCAGCGTCAACCACGCATCGACAGTTGAATGAGGCTGAGCTGGCGTCTGCAGGTGTAAGCGCTGATTTGATTAGAATCTCAGTGGGCATCGAGCACATCGACGATATTATTGCCGATGTTAGTCAGGCTTTAGATAAGGCCTAGTCTTAGCTTAAAGTAAGCAAAATACCCACTCGGTGTTATCAATGAGCACCGGGTGGGTAATGAAACTATGTAATTCGCGCTGGCAGTGAATACTACTTATTTGAATTTTGAGTTTCTTCGCGTAATTTCTTTCTCACGCCCATAAGCATTTTGCCAAAGTTGTTATCACCTCGGGTATCGCGCCCGCTTCCCCAAAAGTAATCGTACTGACTGGTATTTTTAATTTCAGCATCGCCAGAGTTTAATAGTAGTTCAGCGACATCGGTATGTGCACGGCACTTGATATAACAGCCTCGTGTCATATAGGTCACGCTGTGTTTTTTCCAGTCTTTGCGCCGTTGGTGTTTTCTACTTTTACCAAGCTTTGCGGCTTCTGCCGGGTGAGCGGCTTGGCGAATTTGCTCACGATAGTCGGCATCGTCAAATTTCATTGCTTGGTAATAGTGTTCCACTGAAGGCCATTCAAAGCCATCCAATTCAAACGCGTGTTTCGAGTAAGCGGCCAGCGGATGCTTGGGGTCTTCACGAGTGAGGTAAAGTGGTTTGTTATCATCTTTATTGCTAAACATGGGCTTTTCCAAATAACGCTATGCGCTCATTTTATGAGCTACGTAGGCGGTGATAAAGGCGGCTTCTTGAAACCCTTTGAGTTCGGTGTCGGCAAAGGGAATTGGCAGAGGGTGTTCTGCCAGCGTGGCTTTTGCCTGTGTTGAGGTAATAAGAACAACATCGATATCGGCAATAAGCTGAATAGTCGCTTCAAGTTTGAAGCTCACGGCACCGCCGGCAAATTTGCCTTTGGGCAAGCGGCCTTTGATGGCGACTTTATCAATTTTATAATCTTGCATGAGCTGACTAAACGCCGTTTGAAATTGTTGTAAATCTTCGCGGCTGTGATCCTTTGGCAAGCTAATTTTTCGTGCTCGGCAACCGGGAATATTAAATTGCTGGCCATCTAAGCTAAGTAAGCAGACAACGGCATCGTTGCTACTCAGTTCTACGCCGCAAATTCTCATGGTGTGTCCTTAATATACTTGTGTTGATGTGGTGTTTATTGCTGTGCTATTTCTATGTTCCGCAAAAGGTTTGGAATACTCGCTCGCTTGGAGCCGCAGGCATCGCGTAGCGTTGCTTGTCTTGCGTGAAGGTGTGCGGCGTTTGCAGTACATCGACGAGCTGATTAAAAAAACTCAAGTCGTTGTCTTGTTCGGCGGCGGCAATTGCTTCTTGGACAAGATGATTACGTGGAATAAAGACAGGGTTGGCCTTGAACATAATTGCTTGACGCTGGGCTGGCGTTTGCTCGTCTTCAATCAGTCGCTGCCGCCATTGCTGCAACCATGGCGTAAATGCATCGCTAAATTCAAATAATTCGCGAACGCTGTTGTTGATACAGCTGGCTTCGTCTGAGAGTTCAGCTAAGCGACGGAAGCAGAGGGTAAAGTCTGCTTTTTCTTGCTCCATGATTGAGAGCAAATCTTGATATAGCGCATCATCTGGTTCTGTGAATTCAGCAAAGCCGAGTTTGTTTTTGATGATGTCTTGATAAGCGATCAGAAAACGCTCGGGAAAACTGTTGAGGGCTTCTTGGGCGATAGCGACAGCACTTTCTTCGCTGGCATCGGGGCTGTTATCAAGAATTGGCAATAATGCTTGAGCAAGTTGGGCCAAATTCCAGTGGCCGATGGCGGGTTGGTTGCCATAGGCATAGCGACCATTTTGATCAATGGAGCTAAATACTGTGGCGGGGTCGTAGCTGTCCATAAAGGCGCAGGGACCGTAGTCAACGGTTTCTCCGCAGAGCAGCATATTGTCGGTGTTCATTACGCCGTGAATAAAACCTACAGATTGCCATTGCGCAATAAGGGTGGCTTGACGCTGAATAATCTCATCCAGCATGGCTGCAATGGGGTTATTTGCCTGCTTGGCAGTACTGAAATGACGGTCGATTAAGTAATTGCTTAGGTTTAGCAATGCCTCGTTATCTTGCCTGGCGGCAAAATATTGCATGGTGCCAACACGAATATGACTTTGAGCAACTCGACTAAAGACCGCGCCGGGCAGTGCTTGGTCTCGGAAGACTAATTCGCCACTGGTGACAGCCCCTAGGGCACGGGTGGTGGGTATATCGAGTGCCGCCATGGCTTCACACAAAATATACTCACGAAGAACGGGGCCTAGCGGTGATTTGCCGTCGCCGCCACGGGAATATGGGGTGCGACCAGAGCCTTTGAGCTGCCAGTCATAGCGTATCCCGTTTTTAGCGATTAATTCGCCGAGCAATACCGCGCGGCCATCGCCAAGTTGGGGATTCCAGCCGCCAAACTGGTGGCCGGCGTATACGGTGGCAATGGGCTCTGCGCCGTCAGGAATATGGTTGCCCGCCATGGTGGCAATCCCCTGTGGCGAGATCAGCCATTGGGGATCAATCCCTAACTCTTCTGCGAGGGCGGTATTGGCCCTAATTAAGTTAGGTGTGGGTACGGGAGTTGGTGCTTGAGGGCTGAAAAATTGGGTGGATTGCCGAGCGTAGCTGTTGTCGAAGGTTGGGCTTTTTGCAAAAGTCATGGCTTGGCCTGCATAAAACGGTAAGACATTTAAGGTAGATTTATCTTTGGACGATTGTACATGAATCGCTGACCTCTGGTGGCGAGTAAGTACTTTATCAGCGCAGGCGCTTGGCTAATTTGGGCCGTAGGGTAAACCTTCTAACTGAAAACCGCGACGTGGCGCGACAGACCAAGTAAAATCGCGCGCAGTGGCTTCGTTGGTGATGGGAATATCGGTTTATTCTCGTATTGAGACTGGCGAGCAGCGCCGATTAATAAGGATTGATGCATTATGCCGTGGTTTACGCGCTTATTTTTTTTGTTGTGTCGGATGCTGTCCGCACCGTTTCTTGCGGGTATAAAGCCTAAATTGGTGCAGTTTGATGAGTCACTACACGCTGAGTTAAACGGTAAGCCGGTATGCTATGTGTTACGCCAACATAGTTGGACAGATCGATTTTTATTAGAGCGTGTTTTTAAGGCGTATGAACTTCCCCTTTTACGCGCCACACCCGGAAAACTACCTGATCACGACCGTGCTGCCTGCCTGTATTTGCCGGTGCTTAGCGGTCAGCGCGGTGGCTCCCGAGGCACTAACACTATGGCGGCGTTGGTCGCTCAGGCAGCAGAGGGAGACTACCCTTTGCAAATTGTGCCGGTGTCAGTTTTTTGGGGCCGAGACCCTGGCAGTGAAACCTCCTTTTTCAAATTATTACTGGGCGATGGTGAGCGAGCCGGTGCCATTCGCAAGCTTATGGTGATCTTGGCGCAGCGTCGCAATGTACTTATTCATATTGCCCAGCCCTTGCAGTTCAGCACGTTTGTTGCCCGTAAACAGGACCCTGTTGCAGGGGCCGCCGTCATGGCGCGGATGTTGTCGTTTTACTATTCTCGCCGCAAAGCGGCCAGCCTTGGCCCAAGCTTGTTGTCGCGTCAGCAAATCGTCGATGTGGTATTGCGGCGCCAAGTGGTTAGAGACGCTATTGCTGAAGAGAAAAATGACGCTAAGACTAAACCTGAGGCGGTTAATAAGCAGGCCCGAAAAATGGCCGAGGAAGTTGCCGCTAATTTTGACGGCCGCATGATTCGGGCATTAGAGCTTATTTTAACCTGGGCATTCCGCAAGATTTTTTCTGGCTTGAATATTCACCATGTAGCGCGCCTGCGGGAAACGGCAAATAGTCAGCAATTAATTTATATGCCGTCTCACCGAAGCCACTTTGATTACTTGTTAATCTCTTACACGCTATATATGCAGGGCTTGGTGCCACCACATATTGCCGCTGGGGTGAATTTAAACTTCTGGCCGGTGGGTGGTTTGTTGCGGCGTGGCGGGGCGTTTTATATTCGACGTAGCTTTGGTGGCCAAAAATTGTATTCAGCCATATTCAAGTCTTATCTTGATGTTTTGTTGGGGCGAGGTTACCCGGTGGAATTTTTTCCTGAGGGCGGTCGAAGTCGCACAGGACGTTTATTGCCACCGAAAAAGGGCATGCTGAAAATGACGGTGGAGAGTTTTATTCAGCAACCCGGCCGCAATGTGGCGTTGGTGCCGATTTATGTTTGTTATGACAAATTGGTAGAAAGCGCGTCTTATGTAAAAGAATTGCGCGGGGCAACGAAAAAGAGCGAATCTGCGGGTGGTTTGTTAAAAGCGCGGAAAATTTTTAAATCGTCTTATGGCAGCCCCCACGTCGCCTTTGGTCAGCCTTTGCGGTTGGATGAGTGCTTTAGTCATATCGAACCCGATTGGCGTAAACGCAGTCAGGCTGGTGACCACTCTTTTGTACCAGCGGTTATCGACTATATTGCATTGGAAAATATGGAGCGTATCAACGCGGCGGCGGTGGTGAATCCGATTGGTCTGGTCGCGATGATTTTATTATCTAGCCCACAGCGGGCAATGGCTGAAGATGAGTTATTGCTGCAAATTGACCACTTTATTGCGATATTGCGACGCCTGCCCTATAGCCCTGATATTACCTTGCCGGAAGGCAGTGCCAAAGAGATTTTTGAGCAAGCGGCGCGCACTGCCGGCTTGTCTAGAATAGATCATCCCTGGGGGGCAATTATCACCGCTACCGGTAAAGAGGCTGTGATGCTAACGTATTATCGAAATTCGGTGATGCATGTGCTGGCACTACCGAGTTTAATTGCCCGTTTTTTCCGCCACAGCCAGCGTGTTAATGAGGCCGATTTAATAGAAGGCTGCGTGCTACTTTACCCCTTTGTTAAAAACGAATTGTTTTTGCGCATTAAAATAGAAGATTGTGCGGCGGCGGTAAAAGAGCAAATTAATAACTTGGTGGCCCTCGATTTATTGTCTCGAAATGATGACGGCAGTCTTAGTCGCGCCAATGTGGGAACCGCCGATTATGCGGTCTTAACCGGCTTGGGGCGTATTCTTAGAGAGACCTTTGAGCGCTACACCATTACCAGTTTGCTGTTGGTGCAGGATATTTCCGACGTGGCGGCACTGCGCAAAGATATTGAGAAAAACACCATTGAAATGGCTCAGCGCTTGGCTATTTTGAGTGGCCGAGAAGCACCGGAATACTTTGATAAGAACCTGTTTCGTAGCTACATTGACACCCTGATTCAGCAGGGCTTGTTATTAGTTGAAGAGCGAGATGAAGGTGAATTCTTGCAGGTGGATAAGCGCCTAGAGGCTTTATCACAACGCTGGGTAGCGCTGCTAGGGCCAGATGTTCAGCAGAGTATGCAGCAGCTGATACGCAAGCCCGTGATGAATGAAGACGATTAGTTGCTAAACTATGGGGATTTTTGAGGTTTCCCCACGGTGCTTGCTCGGTTACAATGTTTTGACATTTTAATTACGTGTGATGAGTCTAGAAAAATGGTGCATAACGCCCGCATAACACTGCTGTGTGATTGCCGTCGATGGCGATGGTAGCTCTTGCAATAAGCAACACTGCAACTAGCAGATTACCAAGCCGAAACCATTTTTAAGGATTTATCATGCAAGCCCAGCGATACAATGAACTGGCGCAGCAACGTTATAACCGTATACCTGTATACCGCGACGTGCTGGCCGACCTCGATACTCCCCTCAGCGCATATTTAAAACTCGCCGCAGAGCCTTATAGCTTCCTCTTTGAGTCTGTACAGGGCGGTGAAAAGTGGGGCCGTTACTCCATTATTGGCTTAGGTGCGCGCACGGTGCTGCGAGCTACGGGGCAGCAGATTACTATCTCTCAAGACGGTAAACTTGTTGAGTCTCACGAATGTGAAGACCCGCTAGCCTTTGTCGAAACCTTTCAAGAAAGATATCAAGTACCTGATATCGATGAACTCCCCGCTTTTTACGGCGGGCTTGTGGGCTACTTTGCCTATGATTGTGTGCGCTATATTGAGCCTAAACTGGTTCCGACCACACCACCAGATGCATTGGGTACGCCAGACATTCTCTTGATGGTGTCAGAGGAGTTGCTGGTATTCGACAACTTGTCGGGTATTGTAAAAATCATTACGCATGCCGACCCTGCTGACGCGGCGGGGTATAGCAAAGCGCAGGAAAAACTGGATTCCTACGAGCAGATGCTGCGCGGCTTATCACCGATGTTGCCGACCCTGAATTTAAGTGCAGATGGTGTTAAGGAAACGGATTTTGTCTCTAGTTTTGGTGAAGACAATTTTAAAGAAGCGGTAGAAAAAGTAAGGGAGTACGTATTGGCGGGTGACACCATGCAAGTGGTGCTGTCTCAGCGTTTAAGCATTCCGTTTACGGCCTCGCCTCTCAATTTTTATCGTGCGTTGCGGCATCTTAATCCCTCGCCGTATATGTACTATCTCAATCTTGACGATTTTCATATTGTCGGCTCGTCACCCGAAATCTTGGCGCGCTTAGAAGATGGTGAAGTAACCGTACGCCCGATTGCGGGTACGCGTCGCCGTGGTCACACGGAGGCAGAGGATCTCGCGCTAGAAAAAGAGCTGTTGGCAGACCCCAAGGAAATTGCTGAGCACTTGATGCTTATTGATTTGGGGCGCAATGATGCGGGGCGTGTTGCCAAGACGGGTACCGTGGAATTAAGCGATAAGATGGTGGTAGAGCGTTACTCCCACGTCATGCATATTGTCTCTAATGTGCGCGCCCAAGTTCGCGATGATATCCGCGCCATGGATGTTCTTAGAGCAACCCTGCCTGCGGGAACCTTGAGTGGCGCGCCCAAGGTGCGAGCCATGGAAATTATTGATGAGTTGGAATCGGTTAAGCGCGGTGTTTACGGTGGCGCAGTGGGTTATTTGAGTTGGAATGGCAATATGGATACCGCAATAGCCATTCGCACTGCGGTTATCAAAGATGATCAATTACATATTCAGGCTGGTGCCGGCATAGTGGCAGATTCGCAGCCACGTTTAGAGTGGAAAGAAACCATGAACAAGGCGCGGGCGGTGTTTGCGGCGGCGTCGATGGTGCAGAGTGCGGCGGGTGATGTGGATACCCTAGAAGTGAATAGCAATGGGGAGGCGTCATAATGTTATTAATGATCGATAATTACGACTCCTTCACCTACAACGTCGTGCAATATTTTGCCGAGCTGGGCGCAGACGTTAAGGTACTGCGCAATGATGAAGTGAGTATTGATGAAATACGAGCAATGGCACCCAGTCATTTAGTTATTTCTCCCGGCCCTTGTACGCCCAATGAGGCAGGTATTTCACTGGCGGCCATCAAAGCATTTGCAGGTGAAATTCCTATTCTCGGTGTGTGCTTGGGGCATCAAAGTATAGGCCAGGCTTTTGGCGGCAATATCGTGCGGGCAAGAGAAGTCATGCACGGTAAAACCTCACCGATGTATCACCACAATACTGGGGTATTCACCGGCCTAAACAATCCAGTAGTAGCCACGCGTTATCACTCGTTGGTGATTGAAAAAGCCAGCCTGCCAGAGTGCTTGGAAGTCACCTCGTGGACCCAAACTCCAGAGGGTGAGGTGGACGAAATTATGGGTGTTCGGCATAAAACCCTCGATGTTGAGGGCGTGCAATTTCATCCAGAATCAATCTTGTCTGAGCAGGGCCATGAACTGTTTAAGAACTTTTTGGAGCGTCGCTCATGAGTGAAATGAACATTAAAGACGCACTGGGTTTAGTGGTGCGTCATATTAGTTTGAGTACCGTTGAGATGGCGTCAGTGATGCGTGACATCATGACGGGGCAGTGTAGTGATGCTCAGATTGCGGCCTTCTTAATAGCGCTGCGCATGAAAAGTGAAAGCCTTGATGAAATTGAAGGCGCGGCACAGGTCATGCGTGAGCTGGCGGCGCCGGTAGATATTTCTGGCTTAGACAATGTGGTTGATATCGTTGGAACCGGTGGTGATGGCGCTAATCTGTTTAATGTTTCATCGGCGAGCACATTTGTCATTGCGGCCGCAGGGGCGCACGTTGCCAAGCATGGTAATCGCTCCGTATCTTCTAAAAGCGGCAGTGCAGATTTACTTGAGAGCGCGGGTATTCAGTTAGATCTAAACCCCCAGCAAGTCGAGCGCTGCATTCGTGAAGTCGGTGTTGGGTTTATGTTTGCGGTTAATCATCACAGTGCGATGAAACACGCGATTGGCGTGCGCCGAGATATTGCTCAGCGCACGATTTTTAATATTTTGGGGCCGCTGACTAACCCCGCCGGCGTGACGCGCTTGGTCTTGGGAGTGTTCAGTTCTGAGCTTTGTCGCCCACTGGCTGAGGTATTAAAGCGTTTAGGCGCCGAGCATGTGATGGTGGTTCACGCCAAAGATGGTTTAGACGAAATAAGTTTAGCTACCGCCACGGAAGTGGCCGAGTTGAAAGACGGTGATATTCAAGAATACCTATTAACTCCAGAAGATGTTGGGATAAAAAGCCAGAGTTTGGTGGGCTTAGATGTGGCTGACAGCGAGGCGTCGTTGGCGCTGATTCGTGATGCACTTGGTAAGCGTGAAACCGATGCCGGTAATAAAGCGGCAGATATGATTGCCCTTAATGCCGGTGCCGCCCTATATGTTGCGGGTGTTGTAAGTAGCTTAAAACACGGTGTGGCTTTGGCAGAAGATACTATTCACGGTGGCCAGGCATTAGAAAAAATGGGTGAACTTGCTACGTTTAGTCAGGGCTTAACATCGTCACAAGGGGCTGAATAATGGCGCAGGAGAGTGGTACGCCTACCGTTTTAAAGAAAATTTTAGATCGCAAACGCGAAGAGATAGCTGAGCGCACTGAGCAAGTATCTATTGCTGATTTGCAGCAGAAAATTGCCTTGGAATCTGCCCCGCGTGGTTTTGTAAAATCGCTAGCGGACAAGCTGGGTGCGGGAAAATCAGCGGTCATTGCCGAAGTTAAAAAGGCTTCGCCCTCCAAAGGCGTAATTCGAGAGAATTTCATACCTGCAGATATCGCCGCAAGCTATGAAAAAGGCGGTGCGGCGTGTTTGTCGGTATTGACTGACGCCGATTTTTTTCAAGGCTCGGAAGCGTTTTTACAACAGGCGCGGGCGGCATGTTCACTGCCAGTGATTCGCAAAGATTTTATTATTGACCCTTACCAAGTCTATGAAGCAAGAGCGATAGGCGCTGATTGCATCTTGTTGATTGCTGCAGCCTTAGACGACGCTACGATGATAAGTTTAAATCAGTTGGCGCAAAACTTGGGCATGGACGTGTTGATTGAAGTACATAACGCGGATGAATTGGCGCGCACGCTACCCTTAGGTAATCGCTTAATTGGTATTAACAACCGCAATTTACATAATTTTGAAACCTCTCTGCAAAACACCTTTGAGCTGCTCGGGGCAATTAGTGAGGATCATATTGTGGTGACTGAAAGCGGTATTCATACTGCAGAAGATGTTGCCTCAATGCGTGAGCATGGTGTAAATGCGTTCTTGGTGGGAGAGGCATTTATGCGGGCTGATGAGCCAGGAGAGAAACTGGCCGAGTTGTTTGGCTGAGGAGCAGATTGAGTGTTGGCCGCTGACGAATGCCTAACTCCGACCTGTCGATTCACCTATAAGATGTCAGTCTTGGTCAGCTTACGGAAAAGATCTGTCGTGCGCTTGGAGCGACTGCTAAGGTAAATTAACTGGCAGTCAACAGCTTTGTAAGAAGTACGGTTATCACCTTTTAGCTGTCATTCGGTTTAGACGAGTATCAATGCACAGTTTCGCGTATGCGGCCATTCTGAAAGTGAATTCTCTACAGTATTAACGCTGCAACCAATACAGGACATCTTGGGCATCGAGGAATTCTTCTGCGTCGCGGCCATTCAACATCGCCAGAGTTGCCAGCAGACCCGACTCAACACAGCTGTTGGCCGCAACAGTAACGGAGTGCGGTGCATCCATTACCGGCCACGCTGTTAATGGGTTCAGTACATGGGAGTAGCGTGTACCGTCACGCAACAGAAAGCGCCGCGCATCACCGCTTGTCGCTAAACCTCCGCGCCGCAACTGAATAAGTGCAGATTTTAATCCTCCAATATTCTCAACGCCTACAAGCCAATGTGCTTGATAGCTCGGTGGAGCATTTGCGAAGAGGTCTCCACCAAAATTAATCAATACGGGTATGTTGGTGTACTCGGCGACTAGCGCAGCAGCGCGATCAACTGAATATTCTTTGCCAATACCACCAAAGTCTATCTCCATATCCGGCGCCATTCGCAATTGCGGCGATACCCACTCGACCTTGTCCCAACCCACAATACCGAGCATTGCCCTAGCAGATGTCGCATTGGGAACGTTGGCGCTGCCATCAAATTTCCAGATACGCCTGAGAACACCCGAGGAGAGATCAAAAAGCCCAGCGCTGATCTGATAAGCATGGTCGGCAAAATCGATTAAGTGCGCAGTTTCTGCATCGACCACAACGGGAGCGCCCGCAGCATTATTTATTTGATAAACAATATTGTCTTCACGGTAACGGCTAAACTTTTGCTCAATGCGCCACGCTTCGGCAGAAATAGTTTTTACAATCCGTTGCGCCAGCGCTTCGTCGTGACTATCGATGAGCACTTCACATGGACTTGCCATAGCCTCAAACTGGCCGACAAAGCCTTGCGCACTATTGTTTAAACGTAATTCTCGATTCATCGCTTTGGCTATACAAATGCTTAGTAGATCATTGAGTATCGGCTAGCTTATAGACGATTAAAAGTCCCCAGTATTTTTTCAGTGCTAAGTATTTGAGGCAACACCTCTTCACGCTCGCCCTTACCAGGAAAAAATACGTAGAGAGGAACACCGGCGCGATTGTAACGGGCGAGCAAACGGCTTATTTGCGCGTCACGACGGGTCCAATCTGCTTTGACGTAACGAATGTGCTTCTCCGCCATCACCGCGCTGACGGCTTCGGTATGTAACACAAGGCGCTCATTAACCTTACAGGTAATACACCAGTCGGCGGTCACATCCAAAAATACCGGCCCTCCATCATCTAATAAGGCAGAGAATCCTTCGACACTATATGCCGATGTATTCTCGCTGTTCGCTAGGGAGGATGCACTATTTGCTTCCTTAGCAGAATCAACGACGTTGGGTATAAGCAGACTGGAGCTAAGAATGGCGCCAGCAGCCAGCCCTGTAACTACCGCAATTACACGCCGCCACCGAGACTCACTCCAGAAATACAATGCCATCGCAATGAGCAAACAACCCACAAGAACCAACATCGCACCATTAATGCCAGCCTGGCGACCTAGTACCCATAACAACCAAATGCCCGTGAGGTACATTGGGAAGGCCAAAACTTCCTTAAGTGTGACCATCCAGTTGCCTGGCCTAGGCAGTAATCTACCTATTCCTGGCACCACCGATATCAACAAAAACGGCGCCGCCATACCCAAGCCCAGCGCAAGGAATACCGTCAGCGCTACTGGTACGGGCTGAGTGAAAGCAAACCCCAACGATGCACCCATAAACGGCGCTGTACAAGGGCTTGCCACAACCACAGCCAGAACACCGGTAAAAAACGAACCGGACAAGCCACCTTTATCGACCAAGTTCTGACCAACCCCTGCGAACCCCGCGCCGAGTTCTACAAACCCGGAAAAGCTCAGCCCCACCAGAAAAAACAGATAGACCAAGGCACCAACAAACCAAGGAGATTGTAGTTGATAACCCCAACCCAATTCTTGTCCTGACGCCCTCATTATCATAAGCAAGCCTGCCACCGCCATAAAACTTGCAACGACACCCGCGGTATACACCAGGCCATGCAGTCGTCTTTGGGTGGGCGAGGTGTCCGTACTTTCCAATAAGCTTATCGCTTTAAGCGCTAGCACAGGGAACACGCAGGGCATCAAATTGAGTATCAGACCACCAAGAAAGGCCATGGTCGCCATTAGCCACAACGATGTTTGAGGTTGCTCGATTTCCTGAGTACCGGTGGCAGAGCTCTGCGACTGTAGATTGCTGTCGACGAGCGATGCATCTGCGTCTTTGACGTCTGCGTTCGCTGAAGGATCAATACGCAACACGGTGGCGTCTAAGGGGTTAACCCTGAATAACTGATGATAGGGTGGATAACACAAACCCGCGTCAGCGCATCCTTGAGAACTCACTTTAATGTCGAAGACCTGTGAGTCGACAAGTGCTGTACGCAGACTCACCTGATTGTAAAAGACCTCCACGTCACCAAAATATTCGTCGTGCTTTACTTTTCCCGAAGGTAAATCAAATGCTACTTTCTGATCGCCTTCTCCTCCATGCTGGCTCAATTTGAAGCGATGGCTATACAAGTAGTAGCCGTCTGCTATTTGCCACTCCAGCAACAACTCATTCCCTGATATGCGTGGAGTCAACTGATAAGCTTGTTCGACCGGTAAGAATTCACTTTCGAGTGCTACCTCAATAGCGATATTTTCTGACGCGACCGCCCAGCCTACTGGCGCGAGCAGAACGCCTAGCACAAGTAGCCATTTACCTATAATGTGACTCATAATTTTTGACCACCCCGCGCGGAGCGCTCCTCGAAAAAAAAAGGGTGCAAACTCAACCGAGCGCACCCAAGCATTGACCGCAAAAATTAACACTCAAATTCGCGCCTAAAAATCGTACATAAAGCGGACCATGACGGCCTCAATATCCGGATAGAGCTCTTGACGAGTTAATTCACCAAATGTGTCAGAAGGCTCATCACCAGTTTGCAGGTAATACTCCAGCGCAACACTCCAGCCATTTTCAGGGTTATCCTGGCCATACTGGAGGCCAACGGTATAGCCGTTAAATTCGCCCAAACGGTAATCTGCAGAAGCCTCCACAGATTCATTACCGGCGGTAGGCTGCTGGCCGTCCACAAAAAATGGCGTGTAGAAATCAGCAGCGCTCTGTTGATAAAAGCGCACATGCGGCTCCACATATTGAGTCCCAGCAAAGGCCCAACGGTAACGTAAATCAATTGTGTGCGAAGTGATCCCCCAGTCATCAACCATCAAGCGATAAGAGGTGTCGAGAACATCGCCACCGATGTACCGCTTGTACTGTCCAAAAATACTGTGCTTCAAGCGGCTGTCGGGACGATTTTCATAAACAACGGTGGGCAGCGTTGGCTGGGCCACATTCTGGAACATAGGTCGACCTGTTACAGGGTCTATTACGCTGATAATTTTGTAAGGGTCCGTGAGATAACCGCTCGATTGGCTCAATACGTAATTCACCTGAAATAAGCTGTTTTCATCAATCACCTGCGTCACACCGAACATAACATCAACCAACATTTTACTGTCGGAGCTGCCATCACGTAGTTGGACACCGCCAGCTTCCTGCATCACACCAAAGGCGATAGGTTTGCCTCCCACTGGATCAACAGTATCAAAACCCAAAGAAAGACCGGCACTCCACGTGGTATTTCCGCGGTTCATATCTTTTGCCAGCGACGAATTTACCGCGAACGACTTATAGTCGTACTCAGTAGATACATTGCCGCCTAAAACCATCGTGAGGTCTTTCGCAATCGGACGCTCCCAAGCTACATTTAAAGCAATGCGGGTATCTTTAAAGGTCTCATCCAGCGGAGTATCACCGGGGCTGATGGCATAGTTACTGTTGCCTGAAGGTGTAGTGAAAGTCTGTGGCAAATCAGTTGCTACAGCACCGCTACCAGAAGCGCCGGTTAAGGTATCAACGGTGAGTTTCAGATTAAGGGTTTCATCGGTATCGATCTGCTTTCGTGCAGTAATGACAGGCTCAGTGGCCGACACACGATCTGTTTCACTGTAAAACAGGAGCGCCGCGCCCACATCCCACTCACCAACATCGAGCTTGTCTTCGGCAAAAGCTCCCTGTGAACCAATCAGCGCACAACTAGCTGCGGCTAACGAAAGGCGAATATTCTTTTTGGTGTTAGATTTCATTACGTATCCTTAAATTCCAGAGCGATTAGTTACAACCACAGCCGCCACCACCAAAGCCACGCCCGCCGCTAGACGCTTCCTTGCTGAAGTAAATATGATCGTCGAGCGCTGCCCGCAACGGCGAAGCATCCAGCGCCATCTCTGGTTTTGCTAGCGTTTGACGCTCCCAAGGTTGAATACCCATATTGCTACACGCAGCAAGCGTGCTACACGCCATAAGCGACAAAATCATTTTTTTCATGGCAGTGCCTCGTCGATTTATTCAAGAAAATATTGGATCAAATTTGTCTGTTCAGTACTGTCTTTCACAACACAAAGACAGTGAACACGCCTCAGCTATAGTGCGAGAGCCTTGGCGATCTCCACTTCAAGTTCAATGGGGGAGTTTTTAGTAAACCCTAAATGCGTAAAGATCAGATTGCCGTTGCGATCAAACAGAAAAGAATTCGGCATAGCGGCTACTCTGTATTTCAAAGCTAAATTTCCATCAGGGTCATAAAATACTGGAAAGTTTGGAGGGAACTCCGCGATAAACGCATTGGCATCATCACGATCCTCATCAAGGTTAACCGTTACGACCTGCAAACTATCACCGTACTTTGAGACTAGTGCATTCATAAACGGAAATGAGGCACGACAAGGACCGCACCAAGACGCCCAAAAATCCAGATAAACCAATTTCCCGCGAAATTCTTTAAGATTAAATGCTTGGTTTTGTGAGGGTTTATCGCCGCCGGCTAAAACGGAGCAAGAAAGTGTAGAAACCATGAGAAGGCAAGCCAAAATGCTGCCATAGCTACGCACTGCTGTCATTTCAACCCACCTATAGAGATATTTATCCGCCAAGGTAGCAAGCAATACTTAAGAAAAAATTAAGGAACACGCAAGTATCTTAAATACTGCAAAACAGAGAGCTCATAGGTAATTTCCACATGGAGTGCAAGCCTTAAGAATGCCTTAATTATCACTGAATAAAGTTCAAGCATCGAAACCCTATTGAGGACGATGTATGTTCAGCGCACGAAATTTATCAGTATCATCAAACCCAGCCCTAAAGCTACGCCGCCTGCCGTTGCCTTCAGCGCCAAAGTTCTCACTAACAAGTCGAGACGATACTAATCGTCCGGAGGTAGAGCGCTATATCGCTGACAAATTTGATGCTCGCTACGGCGCTCGCGTTAAGCAATTCATGCCAGAGTTACTAACACTGCAATGCAACAACGATATCAGTGCGGCCGTTGGTTTTCGCAGTGCGCAATTCGAAAGTCTTTTTTTGGAGCGCTATCTCGATACAACGGCTGATCAGCAGCTTTCAAAAATACTGGGGTACAGGTTGGCACGGAGCAGTATCACTGAAATTGGCAACTTGGTATCGACTTGGCGCGGTAGTAGCCAGCTACTATTTATCGCACTGACAGAATTGATGGTTCAGCGCGGTTGTCAGTGGACCATATTCACTGCCACGCCGGAGGTCAGCAAGCTCCTAAACCGATTAGGTCTAGAGCAAATAGTTCTTTGCCACGCGGATGGTCATCGCCTTGGCCATGATCTAAAAAACTGGGGAAGTTACTACGACGCTAAACCAGCGGTTACTGCAATCAACGCTCCACTGGCGCGCATAATGCTAGACGAACACCCTTTGACCAGTGAACTGCTGCAACTCTGTAAACCGCTAATAGCCAAAGCGCTTGGAGATGCATTGTGAGCAAGATTACCCAAGCTCTTGCTCATTTCGCCACGCAGCGGCCAGAGCAGTTCGCGCTCGTATCCTCCGATAAGTCCTATACTTACGCCACACTTAATTCTCGGGTCACCCAACTAGCCAATGAATTGAGTCATCTAGGAATACCCGTGATGGGTCTTTACGCAGACAACTCACCGGATTGGCTGGTAGTTGACCTTGCTTGCCAGATAGCGGGTATTACTTTGATTCCGCTACCTGACTTTTTTACGGTTGAACAAATTGCTCACGCCCTCAATACAACTGGCGCCGGTGCCGTACTGTGTGATCAACTCAATACCTTTTTAGGGGATTCATATCCCACGTCAACATCCTGGGGTTGGTATATACATATACTGCCGCCATCATTAGGAAAATTTCTGCACCTTGGCACAACCAAAATAACCTTTACATCTGGCTCTACCGGCTACCCCAAAGGTGTTTGTCTTGCTCAGTCGACGATGGACAACACAGCCGGCGCACTGGTTGATGTCTTGGACGGAATCAACTTACAGCGTCATCTTTGTGCATTACCGCTGCCCGCTTTGCTTGAAAACGTTGCTGGCGCCTATAGTGCCTTGCTTCGTGGAGGCACTTTGGTGTTACCCCCGCTCAAACAACTGGGCTTTACCGGAAGCTCTAGCCTCGATATCGATGTCTTTACCAAGACCCTGAGCCGGAGTAACCCGCAAAGCCTTATTTTACTTCCGCAAGTGTTAAAAGCACTGCTAGCGCACAACGAACACTGCGGTTGGACACCACCGTCGTCGCTGCGGTTTGTCGCCGTGGGTGGCGCCCGTGTTGCCCCCGCATTAATTCACCGTGCACGGGAAATAGGCTTGCCTGTCTATGAAGGATACGGCCTATCCGAATGTGGCTCGGTGATTTCACTTAACAGGCCGGGTGCTGATCGACCCGGCACTGCTGGGCAGCCACTGCCTCATTGTGAACTGTCGTTTGAACACGGTGAAGCCTGTGTATCGGGTAGTCGCTTCCTCGGCTATATAGGTAGCCCTAGCTCGGTTGGTAGTAGTGTTTATACCGGTGACTTGGGTGAAATCAACGACGGATTTCTTACTATTTCCGGCCGGTCTAAGAATCTGCTGATCAGCAGCTTTGGTCGCAATATTGAACCTGAATGGCCTGAAAGCGAACTGCTCGCCTCGCCAGTGGTTCAGCAGTGTGTTGTTGTAGGTGAAGACCGCCCTTATTGTGTTGCGCTGATATGGGCAAACATCGATATCCCAGGCAATGTGCTGCAAAACTGGATAGATGCAGCCAATTCACAGCTACCTGACTATGCCTGCATACAGGGCTGGGCGCGTCTACCGCGCCCCCTAAGTGTCACAGAGGACGAGCTTACCGCTAACGGGCGTCCGCGACGTGATGTCATAAACACACGCTACCAATCACTGATCGAATCACTCTATTCCAAGCCAGTAATAAAGCTCCCTAACCCAAACGCAGCAGGAGAAAATATGATGCAGCACATGAGTTCCCACGATGAAAATTTCTACCCATCGCTATTAACACAAACAGAGTTTGAGCGGCGAGCGCTGTACGACATTGAGTTCATCCAACGCGGCACACAAGGAGCGCTATCCCGTGAGGATTATGTTGCCTTTCTTAGCCAGGCGTATCACCACGTCAAGCACACAGTGCCACTACTGATGGCTTGCGGAAGTCGTTTGACTGCCGAGCAGGAGTGGCTCCGCGTCGCCATTGCTGAATACATTGAGGAAGAAACGGGGCATCAGGAGTGGATTCTCAACGATATTGGAGCCTGTGGAATCGATCCCGACACTGTTCGCTACGGTCAACCGAGCCAGAGCACAGAGCTCATGATTGCCTATGTCTACGACACTATTGCACGCGGTAACCCGGTCGGCTTTTTTGGCATGGTGCTGGTATTGGAGGGCACAAGCATCGCCATAGCTGACAAAGCGGCCGAAGCCATTCAGGAATCGCTGGGGCTCCCAACTCAAGCGTTTAGCTATCTGCGCTCACATGGCGCACTCGATATAGAGCACGTCAATTTTTATAAAGGCTTGATGAACAAAATCGAAAAAATCGAAGATCAACGCGCGATAACGCATTGTGCACAAGTGATCTACAAACTTTACGGCAATATTTTTCGAGAATTGGGCGAAGCCAGCGACATTCACATTGCGGCTTAAGGAGAACGCTATGACAGCACTCACTATTGTATTAACTGGCGCTAGTGGTGGAATAGGTAGCGCGGTCGCTAAAATGATGTCCGCAGCTGGACACCGCTTGATATTGGTTGGCCGTAATCCACAACCCCTTAACGACTTGCGCGACATGCTCGACGGGAGCGCTCGCCACACCACGGTTGTCGCCGATCTGCTCCAGGCGGCAGACCGAAAACGGCTTGTTACACAGTGCAAGCAAGACTGCAGCAAAGTCGATGTGTTGATTAACAACGCTGGAGTATCGCATTTTGGTTTACTGGAAAATATTAGCGACCAAGCGATGGCCGATATGCTTAACACCAACGTACTGGCCCCAGTACTTATTGTTCGCGATCTGTTGCCGCTACTCAGTAGGAGCTCCAATGCTACAATTATTAACATTGGCTCAACTTTTGGCAGCATTGGCTACCCTGGCTTTAGTGGCTATAGCGCCAGTAAGTTCGCGCTGCGTGGTTTTACCGAGGCACTGCGTCGCGAATTGGCGGAGCAATTAATTACAGTGCACTATCTAGCTCCCCGCGCAGTCGATACCCCTATGAACTCCGCATCTGTCAAGGCACTTAATGCCGAGCTAGGGAACGCGATGGACCCACCAGAGATCGTCGCCGCGGCTTGTCACGCGTTATTAAAAGCACGTGATGGTCGGAATCGATACTTGGGCTGGCCCGAACGCTTCTTTGTCAGAATCAACGCATTAATCCCAGCGTTAGTGGACGTTACGCTGCGTAAACAATTGCGCACAATTCAGAAATACAGTCGACCTGAAGCTTAGGAGGGGGCTCATCTTGAAGCACATTTACTTATTATTGATCTATACTCTATTTACTACGCAGTCACTTATCGCTCTCGCTACTGACTCGTCAGTGCAAGCGCTACAATTGCGCTGGGCGCAAATTAGTTATCAGCTTCCTAGCAATGAGCGGGAAGAGGCCTTCGAGGTATTGATCAAAGAAGTTGATGAATTGATATCGGTATATCCCAACAACGCAGAGTTGCGGACATGGCGCGGGATTATCAAGTCGTCAAGCGCTGGAGCCCAGGGCGGGCTGGGGGCGTTGTCATTGGTCAAAGAGGCGAAGCGGGACTTGGAGCGCGCGATAGCAATTGATAGCAAGGTGCTTAACGGAGCTGCCTATACCTCGTTAGGCTCCTTGTACTACCAAGTCCCTGGTTGGCCTATCAGTTTCGGGAATGATAAAAAGGCAAAAGAATATTTGCTCAGAGGGCTGGATATCGCACCTACCGATATAGATGCTAACTACTTTTACGCCGACTTTCTCTACCAGTCAGGGCAGTATACGTCCGCTCTCAGCTATTTGGAGCAAGCGCTGCAAGCGGCACCACGCTTAGGGCGGACACTCGCTGATGAAGGCCGCCGCGCAGAAATACAGACTTTGTTGAAAAAAACTAAAGAGAAAATACAGTAAATCGTGCGACTACTCTTGATAGAAGATGACCAATCATTAGCCAACGGGATGATTACCGCGTTAAAGCGCGGTGGCTATGCTGTGGACCATACCTCTAAAGGGATCGAGGGGCTCAGCCTATTTCGAGCGATTCCCCCAGACCTTCTCATACTTGATTTGGGGCTACCTGATATTTCGGGTATCGAGGTTCTTAAATCACTACGTCAGAACAAGCACGACACGCCGATATTGATACTCACAGCGCGGGATGCGATCGACGAAAAAATTGCAGGGCTCGATGCAGGCGCCGACGATTATATGACCAAGCCATTTGCCGTTGATGAGCTCATGGCTCGACTGCGGGTACTTGGCCGCCGCAATGCACCAGCATTGAGTAGCGAAATCACAGTTGGCGAGCTCTCACTCAATCTTGCCAACCATGAAATTCAGTATCGTGGGGTCACTACTGCCTTGTCACGTCGCGAGTTTTCACTGCTACGTGCATTAGCGGAGCGGCCTGGACAGGTATTTAGCCGCGAACAACTCGAAGAAAAACTTTACAGTTGGGGCGAAGCAGTTAGCAGCAACACTATTGATGTACACATTCACAATTTGCGGAAAAAACTCTCTCAAGAATTAATCAAAAACATTCGCGGCGTGGGTTACACACTAAGGACCAACCCTTGAAATCTATTCGAATATTTTTGTTGGTTGCCGTACTGTCCACCATTATGCTGGTGAACTTTCTCGCGGCACTGCATGGTTACCAGTCAAGCATGCTGGAGGCCGAAAAATTATTCGATCGAAAACTAGCCGATACGGCCAGCTTAATAGAAGCGATCCCAAGAGATACCTACCTTACTAAAATAACGCCCTATACGGGTCAAACTGCATTCCAAATTTTTGATTCAAATTTAAAACTGTTATGGCAATCAAGCAGTACGCCAACGACACAGTTTGCGCCATTGAAAACGGGCTTTTCTGAGCACAACTTCAATGGCTACCGTTGGCGAACGCTAGTACACCATAGTACCGATGGTCGCTGGGTTCTCGTGGGTGAGCGGCTCGATCAACGATATCACCTTGCCGATAGTATAATCTTGGAATCAGTGGTGCCAATCCTTCTCAGCATCCCTTTAGCGGGCATTTTGGTGTGGTTGATCATTGGTCATGGTTTGAAGAGTTTGCAACTTTTAGCGCGCGACCTGGCCATCAAGCGAGAAGATGATCTCAGTCATCTTGATCTGATCAATCCGCCACGCGAACTACAGCCCGTGTTACAGTCAACTAATTCGTTGCTGTCTCGGCTTGAGGCCTCGTTAGAGCGTGAACGACGTTTTTCTTCAGACGCAGCCCATGAACTGCGTACGCCATTAAGCGCATTACAACTTCATATCCACAATTTTAAACAATCACTATCGGCGGAAGACCAACCAGCATTAATTCAACTAGAAGGTGACCAAAAAAGAATGGCGCACCTCGTCGAGCAAATTCTCGCCTTATATCGAACAACACCCGAACACTATCCCGCGAAGTTTGAAGTGATCGACATATTCAGTCTGGCACGTGATTGCATCGCAGAATCCTTTCTGTTTTTCGAGGCGAGAGGGCAAGATATCTCTCTAGACGGTGATTCCACATTGCTACTAGGAGACCATTTTGCATTGCAGCTCCTCATTCAAAACCTTTTAAGCAACGCCAATAAGTACACGCCCGAAGGTGGGAAGATAGCCGTGGATGTTCGAGACAGTATCGATGGCCCTATTCTGACTGTAAGCGACAATGGTCCAGGTATAGCCGAAGCAGAGCGTGAGCGCGTTCTAGAGCGGTTTTACCGCGTAGGGGGCGATCGTCACGCTTCCGGTGCGACCGGATGTGGGCTTGGACTGTCAATAGTAGGGCATATTGCTCAAATTCATCAAGCGAGGCTCGACCTCAGTAACTCTACTCGAGGGCACGGTCTTGTGGTTAGCATACATTTTCCTAATAGTATCGTGTGTGATAAAGGGGGCAATACGAGATGAATAACCGACTGACGCCCCTATTTTTCTTATGCCTAGCGTCCTCCGTGTTCGCGGGGAAACCCGTGTATGATATAGACATAAGAGAGCACCTGTTTCACCCTTCTGAACTCACCATACCTGCAAATACCAAAATTAAACTGCTAGTACATAATCTTGATTCATCACCGGAAGAATTTGAGAGTTATGAACTAAACCGTGAGAAAGTCATTATGGGCGGACAAACCGCGGTGATTTTTATCGGACCGCTCCCACCTGGAAGCTACCCATTTTTTGGAGAGTTTAATCCCAAAATGGCTCAAGGTATCATCATCGCGGAGTAAATCATGCTATTGACCAGTGTCATCATCATTCTCCGCGAAGTATTAGAAGCCGCACTATTGCTCAGTATTTTGCTTGCGCTTTCACGGACGTTATCCATTAAGTTTCGTTGGTTATATTGGGCGGCAGGGATGGGTTTGGTCGGCGCCGTAGGTTACGGCTTAAGCATGCGAACCGTATCCAATACATTGGACGGTGTTGGTCAAGAGGTTGTCAATGCAATGATGCAATTGAGCATTTATGTTTGCCTGATTTGGCTATGTCACTTGTTCGTTCGTTGCTCTCTCACTGCTGCCACCATGACATCAAGACAATCTGCAGTTATGGGATATATTGTCGTCTTATTAACGATTCGAGAAGGCTCTGAAATCTTTGTTTATCTCTCAGGTTTCAGCCATACACCCGGCGTGAATCAAGGCTTAATTGTCGGCTCTTTGATAGGTGCAGGTATTGGACTTTCTATCAGCGTTTTGTTTTATTTTATCCTGCTCAGCTTCAAACCGCAGCGTGTACTTTGGATTGGTTGTAGCCTGCTGACGTTGGTAGGTGCTGGAATGTGCTTGCAGTCATCACAACTTTTGATTCAAGCAGATTGGCTGCCCGCTCAACATCCAGTCTGGGACAGTTCCGCAGTACTATCTGAAAGTTCAATACTAGGCCAAGTACTCTACGCCCTCGTTGGTTACGAAACACGACCGACGCCACTACAACTTGCCATTTACATAAGCAGCCTGAGTATCATGACGGTATTGTTATATTTAACAAATCGGTACTGGCAACAGCGGGGGCAAAGCGAGTGAGATACCGGTTATGCCTTATATTACTAACACAACCGCTTTTCTGTCTCTCAGACGGCTTAGTCGTTGACAAAGTTTACGACCCCTATGTTCAACTACTGGAAACTGAAATTGAGTACCGCGCGATAGCGGTACACGACAATGTTGACGGTCTCGACGGGCAAATTGTGCACAGATTAGGTGTTGGTCGCGCTCTGAACGACCGATGGGCGGGCGAAATTTACTTAATTGGAAGCGAAGATGAAAATAGTGGCTTGCAACTCACAGCCTATGAATTAGAAGCAAAGTGGCAATTGACAGAGCAAGGCGAATTCGACAACGACTACGGCATATTATTTGAACTCGAACGAGAGCGAGTTGACAGTATCTGGGAAGTGTCGAGTACTTTAATCATCGTTAGGGAGCTCGGTAAATGGGTCAACACGGCCAATGTATCGCTGATCTATGAGAGGAGTGGTGGCCTAAATAATGAAATCGAAACGGCGTTAAGCCTTCAAAGTCGTTACCGCTACTCATCGGCTTTAGAGCCCGCGCTGGAATTCTACTCTGGCCAAGACGCTCGCGGAATTGGTCCGCTGCTCACGGGCATGCAACGCTTAGGTTTGCAGAATCAGCTGCGATGGGAGGCTGGTGCAATATTTGGGCTAGGAAGTGACAGCCCCGATCTCAGCATAAAGCTCTTACTGGAGTATGAATTCTATTGACCGCAGCACGAACGTATATTTTTTTATTAAGTTCATGCTTTTGCATATTGCTTCATGCCCTAAGCTCTGAAGCACACAAACCAGTCCCGTTGATAATATGCGATGTTATGGTCGAATGTCCGCTTTGGTGCTAACCGGGTGTTTTCACTTAAAGTTCGGTAGACCACTTCTGGCTGCTCACTTGCCCATTATGGGTCGAGCTCAAAGGCCATTTATCGTTCAAAGATAAGCCGATGTTTTGGGAGAATCGGCAGACTTTAACTTCGTTGCAGATAAGGTTCAGGTTTCCGTTATCGGGACGCGGTTAGCGTGTTCCGTATACCACCATGGTTTTACCTTTTACCTGTACTAAGCCCTGTTCTTCAAGTGTCTTTAGTACACGACCTACCATTTCCCGTGAGCAGCCGACGATTCGACCAATTTCTTGGCGGGTAATCTTGATTTGCATGCCGTCTGGGTGGGTCATTGCATCGGGTTGTTTGCATAAATCGAGTAAGGTACGGGCTACGCGACCGGTCACGTCTAAAAATGCTAAATCGCCCACTTTACGGGTGGTTAAGCGCAGCCGTTTTGCCATTTGCTTGCCTAATGCCAGCAGAATGTCGGGGTATTCTTTATTGAGTTCACGAAATTTGGCGTAGCTGATCTCGGCAATTTCACACTCTGTGCGACTTTTCACTAAGGCGCTGCGGGTTGGCGGTATGTCTTCATCAAATACACCCATTTCGCCAAAGAAATCACCCTTATTTAAATAGGCAACAATCATTTCTCTGCCTTCGTCATCTTCGATGATTACCGTGACAGAGCCTTCGATAATGTAATACAGGGCGTCACTGGCATCACCGGCGTAGATGAGTGTGCTTTTACTGGGGTAGCGCCGTCGGTGACAGTGGCTAAGAAAGTTATCGATATCAGCAATTTCGGGCTTTAAAGAATTCAGCACTGTTTGGGTCTCTCGGGAAAGCAGAAAATCCATTTTATGAGTTAGGGGCGTATTGCATATACGTAATCAGCACAATGCAGGCCTAAGTATGACCTGCTTTGCTTGCCTTGGCGAGCTTGAATCTGAACCCTGTGGTAAGCTTAGCGCAATTTTTCAGAATCGCTATGAGGGTGGAATGAAAGCGACGGTAAAGTGGGTAGATGGTGCGATGTTTCTCGGTGAATCGGGAAGTGGGCACTCGGTTGTCATGGATGGGCCAGAAGATCATGGCGGCCGTAATATGGGGGTTCGCCCCATGGAGATGTTACTTGTTGGGATGGGAGGCTGCGCGTCATTTGATGTGATGAGTATGCTTAAGAAGTCGCGTCAGGAAGTGATAGATTGCCGTTGTGAGTTAGAAGCAGAGCGCGCTGACGCGGTGCCAGCGGTGTTTACTAAAATTCATTTACACTTTTTGGTGAGCGGTAAAAACCTCAAAGAGGCGCATGTGAAACGTGCTGTTGAGTTGTCAGCGGAGAAGTATTGTTCAGCATCCATAATGATGGAAGCCGCTGGCGTTGAAGTTAGCCACAGCCATGAGATTGTTGATGGTGTCTGATACCTTAGTTCGTCCAAATCCGCATAGTGGAATGCGGCATATAGCTTTGTTTGTAGAAGCATTTGATGCAACGCTGCATTTCTACACGGAATTACTGGGCATGGCGGTTGAGTGGCAACCCGATGCCGACAATATTTACCTGTGCTCCGGCAATGATAACCTTGCACTGCATCGTTATCAGGGACCGCCAAGGCCGATAGCTGGGCAGCGTTTAGACCATATAGGTTTTATTTTAGATACCCCTGATGATGTTGACGCTTGGCATGCTTTTTTATTGGCCAATGAGGTAACCATAAAATCAGAGCCCCGTACACACCGTGATGGCGCGCGCAGTTTTTACTGTCTCGACCCTGATGGCAATCTTGTACAAATGATTTTTCATCCACCGATTAGTCGCAGTAAATAGCTACTTAACAGCTTAGTCTTTCACTTAGACGTAGTAGGTACTGCCGGTCATTACTTTGGCCATTAAGCTCATGGCTTTTTTGACCGGTTCTGGAAATACTTGGCCACCGGCGTCTATCGCTTTACTGGCGTGTTCCGCTTCGTCTTTGAGCATTTGTTGAAGAATCGCGCGGGATTTCTCATCGTCGCCGGGCAGGGTGTGCAAATGTTCCCTCAGGTGTTGGCAGACCTGATCTTCTGTTGCCGCCACAAAGCCAAGGCTGATTTTGTCGCTGATGGCACCGGCGGCGGCACCAATCGCAAAAGAAGCAGCATAGAACAGCGGGTTTAGATGACTGGTGTGGCTGCCTAGTTCATTAAGGCGTTGCTCACACCATGCAAGGTGGTCAATTTCTTCGTTTGCGGAATGCTCCATTGCCGCTTTAACGTCTGCATTTTTTGCTGTTAAGGCCTGGCCTTGATACAGAGCTTGGGCGCACACCTCGCCAGTATGATTTATTCGCATTAGACCTGCGGCGTGACGGCGTTGATCGCCAGCACTCAGCACGGTATTAATATCTTGGGCAGGGTTATGACGTTGGGCCGTGCTGCTACCCTTTACGAGTGTTTTTAAGCTTCGATCCGCTCCCATTAAGGCGCGATCAAGCAAGTTATATTCACGTGTCATGGTGTCGTCCTCCCGCTGGCATTATAACGAATTCGATCAGTTAAGACTTGTTTTGTTGGTAGCCAGTCCAGCGTTTAATGGCCTCTGCCAGTTCCCATAGGCGAATGGGTTTGACCAAGTGTAAATCCATGCCGGCGCGAAGATAGCTGTCGCGTTGTTCATCTAATGCATTTGCCGTTAGCCCAATAATTGGGGTGCGCTCTCGGTCTTCTTCTTTTTCAAATAAGCGGATTTGTCGGGTAGCCTCTGCGCCATCCATGATCGGCATTTCGATATCCATTATGACCACATCAAAGTGTTGTCGGGTAAAGGTGTTCACCGCCTGCTGGCCGTTCTCAACATGGTGAACCGTGATCCCCAGACTTTTAAGCATGCGAGTTAAGACTTGTGCATTGGTGGGATTGTCTTCTGCAATAAGACACTGCAATGAGCCTAATTTGAGGGAGTCGGTCCGGTATTGGTTGGGGAGAAGGTTAACGGCGTTGGCGTCAAAATGGCACTCGGCCAATAGGGCGCTGCGAAGTGCGACGCCAGTAAGTGGTTTACTCAATACCCGGCGAATACCTGCATTTCGCAGCTCTACTTGATCAAATGTAATATTTGCATGGGCAAGCAACAAGCCAATCGGGGCTGGCGATGCCGTTTCTGTTTCATCATGAATACGTTGAGCTAATTTAAGTCCCCCGCCTGGCAAAGTGTGGTCTACGAGAATGATATCTATGGGCTCATTGATCAGAGCTTGGTTGCGGGTAATGGCAATGGCGGCGTTATTGCTATTGGCGATAAAAACCTGCATTCCCCAATTACTGCCTTGTTTGCTAACGACTTTACAGAATATTTTGTTACTGTCTATGACTAGCAAACGCTTGTTGCTAAGTAAGCCGGTACGAAGCCGCAAGGTGCTATTGTCGTAGTTATTTGGCACGCCAAGTTGCAGTGTTACATGTAGGGTATGTAAGCCATTTGCCGACGTTTTCACCGTAGCACTGCCGTTCATTAGAGATATGAGCTGCGAGGCAATAGCAAGGCGGGCATTCACAATGCCCTCTTCTTCAGATAGTGAGCCATTGATGGCGAGTTTTTCTAGTGCGCTAAACGGCCTGCCGCGATGACTTAGCTCAAAGTTAAGTAGTCCCTCATTGATGTTTGAGGTAAATACCTTGAGTAAAATATAGCCTGACTCATAGTGTTCCAAGGCGTTATTCATAATATGCGACAGTAATTGACGTATACGCGAAGGGTCGCCGATGAGCTTTTCACTCACGTTATTATCAATATCGCAAATAAGTTCGAGTGATTGTTCCGCAGCGATATTACGGAAACCAGAGACAGTTTCGTCGATGATTTCCAGCACGTTAAGCAACTCATTATTGAGCTCGATATCGCTTTCATTGATGCGGGTTGCTTGGCTGGCCTCCTGTAATAACTGCAACAGTTCGTGGCCAGAGCGCTGTAAGGTGCGGAGGTGGTCTTGCTGATTCGCGGTTAAAGGGGTTTCTTGCAATAGTTCAGAAATACCAAGCATGGCACTCATAGGGGTTCTAATATCATGGGTTATCCGCGCCAGAATATCGGTCTTGGCGCGATTGATTGCCCCGAGGATAGCTATACGTTGCTCCTCTAAATTTTGTTTTTTATTCCGTAGGTAATGTCTACTAATTAACAGGACAGTGTGAAAGATAGAAACTGCGGTACCAAGATAGATGAGAATAAGGTTGGTGGCGCTAGTCGAGATGAAGTTTAAGTTGTAGCTTAGTAGCGTCAGGATTAAACCGAGCGCGGTGATAGTACGGATGACGACGTAATAAAATATGAGCCGGCTGTAGGTTTGAAAAAAGCAGTTTAAGGCAGTGAATAACAATACAAGAGAATTGAGGGGAGTCAGTATATTCATGATGATGACGGCAACATCATCGCTAGTGAGGGTGCTTATCATCACGCCCAGAATATCAATGGTAATGAAAGCGCGAAGCAACTTAGCTGCACGGCCAGGCTTGTTGATAGGGTAGATTGGCAGTTGGAGTGCGTAGAGTAGGTCAACTATACCAATTGCTAAAACAGTGAGATGTAAATTATAACCTTGCCAAGGTGGTAACAAGCCTTGCGGGGGGCCGATGTAGCCCCAAGCAAAAAGTTGACCGAAAATGACGAGTAGTGAAAAAGCGGCAGTGGTGAGAAATAAAGCTTCTTTATGCAGATATGCGCTGATTAAATTAAATAGGATGAGTAGGCTGAGCACACCAAAAACCACGGCATTAATAAATTCACGCTTGCTGATTTCGCCTAAAAAGCTGGTGTAGTTGTGTAGTGTGAGTTCTAACTGGCGTTCATAAGGGTACTCAATGGCGAGATAGTAGGTGTTGGCACTATTGGCTTTAATGGGGATAGAAAAAAGTGTTTCGTTACGAATTAATGACTCGGTGCGCATGATGGGAATGGCTTCGCCAGATTCCTTGTAAAGCTGCGCTTTTTTTAGGTCGGCCGGAATGATTTCGAGTAATTGGTGGCATTCCTTATTACGGGGATTGTTGAGCGTAAAACGAAACCAGTATCTACCAATGTTTTTGTTAAGTTTGAAATCGCCGTTTTCGGTAGGTCTGAATTGCCTTTTTAGTTCAGGGCTGAGTATATCGTCGATACGATAGAGCTTATCAGCGTCTTCGATAATGTCGCTAAAATTATCGAGGGAGATTTTGGTTTGACTTGGATTAACCGTTAAGGCCGGTGCTGAGTGTACGGCAACCGAAAATAGGAGTAATACCGTACACAGCAGCTGTTTTAGCAAGCGATTACTCTCGTGCAATGGCGCGGTAAGCAATGTCGGTTCGGTAGAAGGCATCTTTCCACTTTATCTGCTTGGCAATTGAATAGGCAAGTTGTTGTGCAGCCCCAACCGTGTCGCCCATTGCGGTAGCGCAGAGCACGCGGCCGCCGTTGGTGACTAGAGTAGCATTTTCAAGCTGAGTGCCAGCATGAAAAACTTTGCTATTGTCATTTTCGCTAGGAATGCCGCTGATCTCATCCCCTTTATTGTACGCAGCAGGGTAACCGCCAGCTGCCAGTACAACACCAACCGCTGGACGCGGGTCCCAGTTGGCCGTTGTGCTGTCGAGTTTTTCTTCAAGGGCGGCCAAGCAAAGCGCTACCAGGTCAGACTGTAGGCGTAGCATGATGGGCTGGGTTTCAGGATCACCGAAACGACAGTTATATTCAATAACTTTTGGCTCACCTTGTTTGTTGATCATTAAGCCTGCATAGAGAAAACCAGTGTAACGATTGCCTTCACTGGCCATGCCCTTAACCGTGGGGATAATGACGTCGTTCATAATTCGTTGGTGAATGGCAGGGGTCACAACTGGCGCGGGAGAATATGCGCCCATACCGCCGGTATTGGGGCCGCTGTCGCCGTCACCTACGCGTTTATGATCTTGGCTGGTAGCCATCGGAAGAATATTGTCGCCATCCACCATCACAATAAAGCTAGCTTCTTCACCATCGAGAAACTCTTCGATGACGACACGGCATCCCGCATCGCCAAAGGCGTTGCCAGATAACATATCACGTACAGCGTCTTCTGCCTGTTCCAAGGTTTCTGCAACAATAACGCCTTTGCCGGCAGCTAGCCCGTCGGCTTTTACTACAATGGGAGCACCTTGCTCACGCAGGTAGGCCAGAGCAGGCTCAAGCTCGGTAAAGTTTTGGTAGCTGCCTGTTGGGATATTATGGCGAGCGAGAAAATCCTTAGTGAAGGCCTTGGAGCCTTCTAATTGCGCCGCGCCTTTAGTGGGGCCAAAACAGGGTAGGTCGCGCTCGTTAAAGTAATCTACCACGCCATCGACGAGGGGGGCTTCAGGGCCAACAATAGTCAGGCCAACGTTATTGCTCGCAGCAAAGTCAGCTAAGCCCGCGAAATCATTAATGGCAATGGCAATGTTTTCAATACCTTGATCTAACGCGGTGCCGGCATTGCCTGGTGCGACAAAAACGGTTTCGACTTGAGGTGATTGTGCAGCCTTCCATGCCAGTGCATGTTCGCGGCCACCGTTTCCAATAATCAGTACATTCATGCTTGGGTGAACATTTGGCGTGAAGCGTAAGACACCAGTCTGGGGCTTACCGCTGATACCAGCGTCCATACTCCTTTATTTGTCATTTAGTCTAATGGCGGGGGGAAGCTCTCCGGTTCCCCATCCAGTATTTTTCGCGCTTAGTGGCGGAAGTGACGCATACCCGTGAAGGCCATGGCAATGCCATGCTCGTCGGCTGCGGCAATCACTTCGTCGTCGCGAATTGAACCGCCAGGCTGGATGACACAGCTGATACCATTGGCCGCAGCATTGTCTAAGCCGTCACGGAAGGGGAAGAAAGCGTCTGATGCCATTACCGCACCTTTCACAGTTAAACCGGCATGTTCTGCTTTGATCGCAGCGATACGTGCTGAATTGACCCGGCTCATTTGGCCTGCGCCGACACCAATGGTCTGACGGTTTTTGGCGTAGACGATGGCATTCGATTTCACGAATTTGGCAACCTTCCAAGCAAAGATCATATCGTGAATCTCGCTTTCTTCAGGTTGGCGCTTGGTGACTATCTTAAGGTCACTTGCGCTGATCATACCTAGGTCACGATCTTGTACTAGTAGGCCACCATTGACGCGTTTGTAGTCAAATGCGGCATTGCTCGCTCCCCACTGACCGCAGGCTAAGAGGCGCAAGTTTTTCTTTTCTGCCACGATAGCAGCCGCTTCTTCACTGACGCTAGGGGCAATGATGACTTCAACAAATTGACGCTCACAAATAGCTTTTGCGGTGTCTGCGTCTAACTCACGGTTGAAGGCAATAATACCGCCGAAGGCAGATTCAGGGTCGGTGGCAAAGGCTAGGTCATAAGCTTCACCAATCCCGTTTAATGACACGGCAACGCCGCAGGGGTTGGCGTGTTTAACAATAACGCAGGCGGGTTTTTCAAAGGATTTTACGCACTCTAGGGCGGCATCGGTATCGGCGATATTGTTATACGACAGCGCCTTACCTTGTATCTGGCTAGCTGTTGCCACCGAGGCTTCACTTGGGTGAGCTTCAACGTAAAAGGCTGAGTCTTGATGCGGGTTTTCACCGTAGCGCATATCTTGCGCTTTTTTAAACTGACTATTAAAGGTGCGTGGAAATTTCTCAGTGCCACCGGGTACAAGGCGACCAAAGTAGTTTGCGATCATGCCGTCATAAGCTGCAGTGTGCTCATAGGCTTTAATGGCCAGATCAAATCGGGTGGCGTGTAAGGTCTGACCATCATTGGCAATAAGCTCATCAAGCACGGTTTGGTAGTCGACAGCATTCACCACAATGGCCACATCGCGGTGGTTCTTTGCCGCCGCTCTGACCATTGTTGGGCCGCCAATATCAATGTTCTCTATGGCATCTTCTAGGGTGCAGCCCGGTTTGGAAACGGTGGCTTCAAAGGGGTATAAATTAACGATAACCATGTCGATGGCGTCAATGCCGTGTTCACTCATTACGTCGTTATCGATACCGCGGCGCCCTAAGATACCACCGTGGACTTTAGGGTGGAGAGTTTTGACGCGGCCGTCCATCATCTCAGGGAAACCGGTGTAATCCGACACCTCTGTAACCGCAATATCATTTTGGTTTAGCAGGGCATAGGTTCCGCCAGTTGAGAGCAGTTCGATACCCATTTTGGAAAGTTCTCGAGCAAAATCGACAATGCCGGATTTGTCAGAAACACTAATGAGGGCGCGTTTAACGGGGCGGGCCTGGTTATCTGTAGTCATGCCTAGTGGGTTACCTTGAGTTGAAATGTCGAACGGAAATTGGCTGTAATGGGCAATTATAATAAATCGTATTGTTTCAGTTTTTTCCGCAATGTACCGCGGTTTAAGCCCAGCATCTGCGATGCGCGAGTTTGATTGTTGCGAGTGTAGCGCATGACCTCTTCAAGCAATGGCGCTTCTACTTCTGATAGCACCATATTGTAGACATCACACACGTCTTGACCGTCAAGAGTGGCGAGGTAATTATTGATGGCAATGGCAACGCTGTCACGTAAGGTTTTGGCTTTACTGATGTCATCGTTGGCTGCCGTCGTAGCGGTGGAGGTGGCTTCGGCGACTGCGTTGGTTTCTATATTGGTTAAATTCATGCTGCTGCGTCCTGTTGGTTTTGGTCGTGCTGCTCAAAGTAGCGATGTACAGCATCTTGTTGTGCACTGGCTGACTCAAGGCGGTTAAATATCCCGCGAAAACCAGTGGTGGGGTCGAGCTCCTGCAAATACCATGCGCAGTGTTTGCGTGCGATACGCAGTCCATGTACCTCACCATAAAACTGGTAAAGAGCGCTGAGATGACTCAGCAGTACGTGCTTAATTTCTGTTGTTGTTACGGGTGCCGCTAACTTGCCAGTGGCTAAAAACGTGTTGATGTCACGGAACAGCCATGGCTTGCCCTGTGCTCCTCGGCCAATCATGACACCGTCGGCACCGGTGTAATCCAATACCTGCTTTGCCTGTTGCGCCGTGCAAATATCGCCATTGGCAAATACCGGAATAGTTATCGCCTGCTTTATAGCCGCAATCGTGTCGTATTCAGCGTTGCCTAAGTAACGGCATTCGCGGGTTCGGCCATGCACTGCTAAAGAGCTAATGCCGCAATCTTGGGCGAGCTTGGCAATGTCTATACCGTTGCGTTGGTCCCGAGACCAGCCGGTGCGAATTTTTAGTGTCACCGGTATATCGACTGCGGCGACAACTGAACTCACTATGTCTTTCACTAAATTTGGTTCTTTTAATAGCGCCGAACCGGCCGCTTTTTTACATACTTTCTTTGCTGGGCAACCCATATTGATGTCGATTATGTCGGTACCCATATCTGCACAGCGCCGCGCGGCATCGGCCATCATTGCTGGATCAGCCCCGGCTATCTGGATGGCGCGAGGCGTGCTGTCGTCATGTGCTAAACGCAAATGACTCTTGCGGGTATCCCATAAGCTCGCGTCACTGGCGAGCATTTCTGACACGGCTAAGCCTGCACCAAACTCGCGGCATAAGCGGCGAAAAGGTAGGTCGGTAATACCTGCCATTGGCGCCAATACAGCACGGGCAGGAAGCTTGTGAGGACCAATTTGGATCATCGCCATGCCCTGTGAAGGGAGTTCACCGTGGGAAAACAGGGCAGCTATGATACTCGTTCAAGGACTTCATCGGAAGTCTTGCGCTCAGAAAATAACCAGTTTTGAGTGTAAAAAAATGGTCTTTACGGCGTTAGTGTTAACTGGTAGCTGGTTGCCGCTGGGCCGGGGTCGACGATTTCTAGGGCAATGTGTACGGGTTGCTGGCTGGCGAGGAGGGCATCGCTTGCAAGTTCGCCGGCAAGATATTCTTCCGGCTTAAAGGAGCGGCTGGCGACGGTTTGATTATTGATGTCGCTAAAGCGCAGCTGAAGTCTGGGGAAGGTGGTGCTGCTTGGACCTCGGTTTAACAAAATGGTATCTACCATCAGGGCGTTAGTACTTGAGGGGTGTTTGCGAACCACTAATTTGGTGCTGATAACATCCGTTACCGATGAACCTCGCTTGCTCGGTGTGTCTTCACAGAATAGTGGGTGAAGATGGCAGAGTGCTTTAAGTTGCTCTCCCATGGAGCTAGCGTAAAGTGCTGACTTTTGCCAAAGGCCAATTTGGGCGATGAGCAAGCATAAGACCACCGTGTTTGCCGCTAACCAGATCCACTCAATGCGACGTCGAGAGGGAATGTGGTGTTCAAAATCGTGATTAACGGTACTCAAGCCGGCAAGCAAATCAATTTCAGGGGGCTGGCCGCTCAAGGGGCTATCCTCATCGCTACTGTCAGCATCCAAGTCTAGCTCCGCCGGGGGCAGTGCTTCTGCGTCGCTCTCTTGAGTGGCTTTGTCAGGGGAATCATCGACGATATCGGTCAGCAAAGCGGGAGAAATGTCGTCGTCTTTATCTACGCCGCTAAAAATATTCATGCACACACTGCACCTCACCAAGCCGTCGGCGATGAGTAGCTGCTCTGCTTTAACTCTAAACCGCGTGTTGCAGTGCGGGCATTGGATGCTTTTTGGTTCGGGGGTGTCTATGTGCATGACCTGATCTTACTGAGTTAACGGTTGCGCTTATGGCCAGATATCCTAACCCATTCCTCTTTTTTGGTCAGGTCTAGCGATGAGAACCACTGTTCGTAGCAGCTCATGAGCTCTTCTGCCTGAGAATGTAATATACCCGATAAGCAGATGGGAGCATCGTCGTTCAATGTTGCGGCAAGCGTCGATGCTAATGAGATTAAGGGGCCGGCTAAGATGTTCGCCACCACCATATCACCGTGTAAGCCATCGGGAATCTGCTCGGGTAGCAGGCAGTCAATGCGATTGTCGCTGATATTATTGCGGCGGGCATTATCGCGGGTGGCGAGTAGGGCTTGAGGGTCGTTGTCTACGGCGATTACTTTTTCTGCGCCAAGAAGCAAGGCGGCAATGCCCAAAATGCCCGAGCCACAGCCGTAATCTATAACAGTGAGGCCACTTAAATCCTGTTGATCTAACCACTGCATGCAAAGCCAGGTGGTCGGGTGGGTGCCGGTGCCAAAGGCGAGACCGGGATCGAGCAGTAAATTAACCGCGTCGGGGTCTATGGGCTCACGCCAGCTTGGGCATATCCATAGGCGGTCGCCACATTGAATGGGGTGGTAGCTGTCCATCCACTCTCTTACCCAGTCGCGATCTTCTAAAATCTCTATGCGTAGGGGCGGAAGGTCTTGCTGGTAATGTGCTTGTAATTCCGCCAGTGTGGCGGTCATGTCGGTGTCGGCGGTAAATAATCCAGTAACTCGAGTGTGCTGCCAAACCGGTGTTTCGCCCACGCCGGGTTCATATACGGGTTGGTCGGCATTGTCTTCCATGGTGACTGCTGCGGCGCCAATCTCTAGCAGTGCATCTTCTAGGTCGGAGGCGGTGGCGGGGTCAGCGTCGAGTCGAAGTTGTAACCAAGTCATGGCATGCTCTTGTCGTTAAGATTGAATATTGAAGCAAAGCGGTGTCGATATCATATTGAAATAAAAAGGGGCCTATCCGTAAATAGGCCCCTTTTTATATTACAGACTTAAGTTGCTTAGAGCTTAAGTTTTTTCTCTAAATAATGAATGCTGACACCACCTTCTTTAAAGGCTGCATCGCGAACTAGGTCGCGGTGCAAGTCAGTATTGGTGCGAATACCTTCTACCACTAACTCATCGAGTGCATTGCGCATACGGCTCAAGGCGATTTCGCGGCTGTCACCCCAGGTAATGATTTTGGCAATCATTGAATCGTAGTGCGGCGGAACCGAATAGCCACTGTATAAATGTGAATCAACTCGAATACCTAAACCACCGGGTGGGTGGTAATGCTTGATAAGCCCAGGGCAGGGCATAAAGGTTTTAGGGTCTTCAGCATTGATCCGGCACTCAAAGGCGTGGCCTTTAATGACGATATCGTCTTGGGTGATGGACAGTTTCTCGCCGCCGGCAATAAGTAACTGCTGTTTGATCAGGTCAACGCCAGTGACCATCTCGCTGACGGGGTGCTCTACCTGAATGCGGGTGTTCATTTCAATAAAGAAGAACTGACCGTTTTCGTAGAGAAACTCGAAAGTGCCCGCACCACGGTAATTAATGGCTATGCAGGCATCGACACAAGATTTAGCGACTTGATTGCGAATGTCATCAGGAATGCCGGGGGCTGGCGCCTCTTCTAGCACTTTTTGGTGGCGGCGTTGCAGTGAGCAATCGCGATCGCCAAGATGGATCGCGCTACCTTGGCCATCTGCCAATACCTGAATTTCAACATGGCGCGGGTTTTCAAGAAACTTTTCAATATAAACCGTATCGTCGCCGAATGCGGCCTTGGCCTCAGACTGGGTGACGTAGACTGCATTGAGCAGAGCGGCTTCACTGTGAACAACACGCATGCCGCGACCACCACCACCGGCGGCAGCTTTGATAATAACGGGGTAGCCAATACGCTTGGCGACTGCCAGGGTGTGGTCGTTGTCCTCGGTGATGGGACCATCAGAGCCGGGAACAGTGGGCACACCTGCTTTTTTCATTGCTTTGATGGCCGACACTTTGTCACCCATCATGCGAATTAGGTCGGGAGTAGGGCCAATGAAAACAAAGCCACTTTTCTCAACTTGTTCAGCAAAGTCAGCATTTTCAGCCAAGAAACCGTAGCCGGGGTGAATGGCAACGGCATCAGTGACTTCAGCAGCACTGATAATTGCTGGAATATTTAGATAGCTCGCAGGAGACGGTGCGGCACCAATGCAGACAGACTCATCGGCTAGGCGAACGTGCATGAGTTCGCGATCCGCAATGGAGTGGACTGCAACGGTCTTTATGCCAAGTTCTTTGCAGGCACGTAGAATACGTAATGCAATCTCGCCGCGGTTGGCAATGACAACTTTTTTAAGCATTTGGAATCAATCCCTTTTGGATTCGTTGATCGGACAATTGTTCGTTCCGGCTTAGCCAGCCTTACACAATAGTGATCAAGGATTGATCAAATTCTACCGGCTCCGCGTCATCTACAAGAATGGCCTCGATGACACCGGCCTTGTCGGCTTCAATCTGGTTCATCATTTTCATCGCCTCAACGATGCAAATAACGTCACCAACTTTAACGTGCTGACCCACTTCAACAAAGGCGGGTGATGACGGTGATGGTGAGCGATAGAAGGTGCCAACCATGGGCGATTTAATAACATGGCCATTTGGCTCAGCTGCTTTAGGTGCTTCAGCCGCCGCAGGGGCTGGGGCTGCGGGTGCAGCTGCCGGTGCTTGCATCATGGGCTGGCCAACATACTGTGGTACGGCCATGCCTTTAGCCGCACTATTGCGGCTGATGCGTACAGACTCTTCGCCTTCTTTAATTTCTAGTTCGTCGATGTTTGACTCTTCGAGCAGTTCGATTAATTTTTTTACTTTTCTAATATCCATATGTGCTCTCTCAAATAGGTTGATGTAAAAATGTTATTGATTCAGTTGGTCCATGGCCGCTTGTAATGCAAATTGGTAGCCAAGAGCGCCCAAACCGCAAATAACACCGCGAGCAATGTCCGAAAAATAAGAATGGTGACGAAAAGACTCCCGAGCATGCACATTGGAAAGGTGCACTTCGATAAAAGGAATATCGACAGCTAATAGCGCATCGCGCAGGGCAACGCTGGTATGGGTGAATGCCGCAGGATTGAAAATAATAAAATCAATTTGCTCTGGTCGAGCAAGATGAATGCGCTCAATTAATTCGTACTCGGCATTGCTCTGTAATGACTGCAGGTGATGGCCGTGTTTATTAGCAGTGGCGTGTAATTGGGCGTCAATATCTGCCAGCGTCGTACTCCCGTAAACGCCGGGCTCACGGGTGCCTAATAAATTCAGATTTGGGCCGTGAAGTACGAGTATGGATGCCATATTTAACTGCTTTAATGTGCGATTCAGAGAATAATGAGATTGTGCCTTATTTGCATTTTAGAGTCCAACGCATCGTGTGAATTTTTTAAGATAGCGTCTGTTGTCTGCAAGTTTGCAGAAGATCGCTGGCGTTTTGCTGCGGCCATTGTTTTCGGTGCTAACACTGCTAGCGGCTGAATTCATCTGTTTAGTATTTCGATCACCACATCCTTGCTAAGAATTTGTGGCAGCATGATCTCCGGTGCATTTAAGTCGGCGGGGTAGTAAATGTAGAGTGGGATCCCATTGCGCTTATAATCTGTCAGTAGCTGAGTAATAGCGGGATCATAATTGGTCCAATCGGCAATGACATACTGCACATTATGTTGCGTGAAGGCATCGCGAATAGCGCTAGTGTTGAGTACCAAGGCCTCATTGGCGGCACAGGTAATACACCAGTCAGCAGTAACATCCAAGAACACATTTTTACCGCTAGCTCGCAGAGTCTGTATTTCACTTCTATCAAAATGACCGCTTGGGGTTTCACCGCCCAGGGGCAGCTGGTTAATTTTAACGATGGCCAAGACAAAGGTCAGAGCGACAATCAGCCAAGCGCTTACTTTATTTCCCTTGCTATGTAGCCAGAGACCAAAGCCGATAAATAACCACGCTAGTAAAGTCAGCGCCATGCCATTTGCGCCGGTTTGACGACCAATCACCCACGCCAACCAAATTGCCGTTGCCAATAAAGGGAAGGCCAGAAATTGACGGAGACTGATCATCCAGCTGCCAGATTTTGGTAGGCGCTGTAAGCCTGCTGGAAACAAGGTAAGAAGCAACACCGGCAATGCCATGCCAAGACCAATAAATCCGAACACCAGCAGCGCGACCGGTGGAGACTGGCTGGCGGCAAAGCCAACCGCTGTGCCCATAAATGGCGCTGTACATGGACTGGCGACAACAGTGGCGAGTACGCCGGTAAAAAAACTGCCGGTATAACCTTTCTTGCGGCTGAGGCCACCGCCGATATCCGTCCAGCTGCCGCCAATTTCAAATAAGCCCAATAGGTTAAGAGACAGTACAAAAAATAGACAAGCTAGCAGCGTTACAAACCACGGGGTTTGCAACTGGAAGCCCCAGCCAATGGCCTGCCCAGCTTGCTGCAGGCTAATGAGTAAGCCGGCCACGGCAATAAAGCTGGCGACCACACCCACGCTGTAAACAAGTCCGTGCTTAAGCGGGCTGCCGTTGTGGGCATTGGTAAAGCTTAAAACCTTTAAACCAAGCACGGGGAATACACAGGGCATTAAGTTGAGGATGGCCCCGCCTAGGGCGGCAAAAATAAGTACCAACCATAATGCCTGATGGTCATCGTTCGCGTTGATGACCGGCTTATTACTACTGAGAAAGTCAGTTGCACTGATTTCATTAACAGTGTGCTGCAAGGGATCAATTCGGTAGTGCTGGGTTTGCGGTGGATAGCAAAGGCCGGCGTCAGCGCAACCTTGCGAGGTGACGCTCAAGGTGAACGGGATGTCAGGTAGGTCGCTCAGGGTGATTGTGGTGCCGTGGTAATACACCTCGGTTTCCCCAAAGAAGGGATCTTGTTTTAATTTGCCGGTTTCAAATTGGGTGCTGATGGGTTGTGGCTTACCGTTAACACTGGCTTTAAGCGCAAAGCGCTCTTTATATAAATAATACGCCTCAGCGGCGTTCCACGTCAGTGTCATTCTGTCATCATGCCATTGCAGAATAGACTGGTAGGCTTCTTCAACAGGTAAAAACTGGGGGGTGTCATTGCCAAAGCTGCTGGTGGCCGGTGGCGCAAAAAAGTCACTTGCCGCGTGAGCGGTGCCGCCAAGAACAAATAAAACCAATAATAAAAACTGCTTCATAAATACAATCACTAGTGCTGTGGCGGTATGATACGTTAATTAGGGAGTCTGATATCCATTAAAGCTGGATGTTGGAGTATAACCTCACTAATACGTTCGGTGCAGATGGCAACAAAATTAGAGTTGTTGGTGCAGAGAGATTTTTTGGGCACAAGATGCCTTTGGGGGATATTTTGGTCACAGTTAGGAAGTTGGCGCTGATGTTTCTTGCGTTGACGCCGCTACTTGCTCATGCGCTAGAGATAAGCGATGCGCGTGTCCGTGGGCTGCCGCCTACTCAGCGTAACACCGCCGCGTTTTTTACTTTGCTGAATACCAGTGATAAAACCGTGCAGGTAACCGCGGGCAGCAGCGATGCAGCCGAGGTGGTAGAAATTCATAAACATGTGCATGGCAACGGTATGGTATCCATGCAAGAACAGGACTCCGTTCGCCTTGAAGCTGGCGCAAGTTTGGTCTTTGCGCCGGGTGGCTATCATTTAATGTTAATCAATTTGACCCGTCCCATTCGCGAGGGTGAGCAAGTGCGATTTAGTCTTAAAACCAGCGATGGCAAAGAAGTCGTAGTGAACGCACCTGTCATCAGTGTCTTAAACGAAACCGCCGCGCCAAATGCACATAAAGGTATGCACCATGATTAAACAAAAAATAACAGACATATTTATTACAGCTAAAGAAGCGGTTCAGGACTGGATGGGCAGTGGTGTGGTGTGGCGAGTGGCCGCCATCGTGGTGCCGCTCTACCTCTTGCTAGTCATGGTGTTGGGCGTGTATTGGAGCTTCACCCCAGAGATGCCAGAAACACGCTTCTTACAAAAAGATGCCAAGGTCGCGGTGGTCGGCACGGCAACAACGTCGGCATTAATTGATGTTAGTGAGCTGCTACTGGACAAACCAGGTGGGTTTTTGAGTAATGATATTACGCCGCCAGGTATTTTTATGGATGATATGCCGTCGTGGGAATACGGGGTATTAATCCAGGTCAGAGATTTAAGCCGCGCTATGCGGGAAAGTTTTAGTCGCTCGCAATCTCAGTCGCAAGAAGATGCTGATTTAGCGAAATCGGAACCACGGTTTAATTTTTCTAACAATAGCTGGGCGGTGCCAGCCAGTGAGTCGGAGTACCGTCAGGGAATTAAATACCTAAAGGCCTATCGTCAAAGGCTGAGTAATGTCGATGACCCGCAGGCGCAATTCTATGCGCGAGCAGATAATTTGCGTTATTGGCTGGCTGGGGTGGAATCTCGCTTAGGGAGTTTATCTCAGCGCTTGAGTGCCAGTGTGGGTCGTCCGCGCTTAAACACCGATTTGGCCAATGATCCTTCGGCGCGCCAGTCAACGCCAACGGTGAGTGAGCAAAAAGTAAAAACACCGTGGCTACAAATTGATAATGTGTTTTATGAATCACGCGGCACAGCGTGGGCCTTGGTGTGCTTTTTACGGGCAATAGAAGTTGATTTTGCCGATGTGCTCGCCAATAAAAATGCGGCGGTCAGCTTGCGGCAAATAATTCGCGAGTTAGAAGGAACCCAGCAAACAATGTATAGCCCAATGGTGTTGAACGGCAGCGGCTTTGGTTTATTGGCAAATCATTCATTGGTGATGGCGTCATATATAACCCGCGCCAATGCGGCGATTACTGATTTACGAGATTTGTTGTCCCAAGGATAAATGATGAGTTACTCAAGCGTGATGAAAACCTGTGTTCTGTTGGCGGTGATGTGTTTGGCGGCGTGTGCTCAGAGCCCGCAGGCCATTAGGGTCGCGCCGATCTTTCCTGAGCCGCTCAAAATGAGCGACAACAAAAGCCCTGTGCATGTGAGGGTGAGTGATCAGCGGACAAACAAAGTGCTGGGCAGCCGTGGTGGCGCTTACCGTGACACTGCCGTTATTACCTTGGCCAATGAAGGTTTGTCCCAGCCCTTGGAAAAAGCACTGTCTGCTCACATGGCGGCGATGGGCTTTGATGTTGATAGCTTAAATCCCAGCACCACTGATTTACACGTTATCTTTACCTCGCTGGTATACAATCATCCCAAAGAGGGCGGTGTTGGCCACGACATGGATATGCAGGCCACCGTTGAGGTAGAAGCGGTGCGTGGCAATGAACATTACAATGGTCGTTACCGAGTAAAGCGCAATCAAAAGTTTTTTAACGCGCCAAGCGATGCAGAAAACAGCGATTTAGTAAACGAGCTGGTGGCAGAAGTGCTAAACAGTATTTTTGCTGATTCAAAGCTGGTGGCATTTTTACAAAATAAATAAGCGGTATTTCTGCTTAATCAAAAAAGCCGAGCCCATTTATTGGCGCTCGGCTTTTTTATGGCTTGGTAAAAGCCCTGCCTTGCTTAGCGTTCTACGTACTGCGCTTGTAAGACCATATCGCTGGGCGTCCAATCGAGCACACCAAAGGTGGTGTACTGTTCTTTTTGTGAGGTATAAAACTGCCACATAGAACATAGATTGAAGGCGTCATCAATTAGCACATCGCGGCTCCAAAATTTTGCAGCCTCGCCGTAAAAGTGTTGGGTGCTGTATAAATAGCGACCATAGGCAATACCATTGCCGAATACATCGGGGCCGTGATACTGGTGGTGATTTTCGTAGCGGCTGCGCTCATAAGAAAATTGACGGTTGATCACGCCTTCAATGGTTACATCCATGCGCGCCCGCAATAAGGTGAGTGGCGTGTACTTGATGGTGACTTGATTGACGCCGACCTTTTCTTGCTCCGCATTGTATACGTCCATCGCGCCGGTCCATGTTCCGCTGTGTTTTTGCGGCAGAACAAAGGGCTTTTTGCCAATGACTTTTTCTTTCTCTAAAAATTCAGCCACTGATTTTTGGGTGTCTGGATTGGTGTCATGGTCAAGCGTTTGTACGTAAAGGCCATTAAAGACCGCAACGAGGGTGTCGGCTTCAAATAATTGCGACGAATACACCTGAATACCGCGATCAGCAATAACGTGGTTGATGGTACGCAGGTCAGTATTCCAGCCGGGTGAAAAGTATTTAGAGTCTACCAAAGGACCAAAAGGGCGACCTGAGCCCACAAAATCGGGGCCGGTGTAAATTCGGTCTTGGTCAGAATCAATAACGCCAAATTCAAACTCACCACATTCAAAGCGATTGGCGAGCTGACCAACGGCATCAAAATCGGTTTTCATCCAATAGGTGGTTCTGCCGTCTTCAAAGACGCTGGCGCGCTTTACCTTATTGACCCCAACATGGGTGCCGTCTGGCGCAAACACGGCGGGAAAACCATGCCATTCGCCGGTAATACTTTGTTGCCATTCGCTGGGTTGTTTCTCGCTCATTGGATGTCCTCGATACTTTTATTTGCAGTCGTGTGCTGCAATGAGTGGATTAGTCATGGTGTTAGAAAAAGCGCGGCGGGCGGCGGGGTCGCCCAATAATTCGCCTAAAATAAACTGGGTGGTGAGGCTGGCAATGCAGTGGCGAATGTCGTCGTCGGAGCCCTCGCTGTCCCAGTCAAGAAACTGCCTGCCGGTCGCGCTATCACTTGGGTGTACCACAGAAAAATGGTTGGCACCGGCAAGTGTTATAAAGTGGGTATCGCCTTGGTGGCGGTCAATGGAGTCGGTAAAGGTACGCGCTATGCGGCCTGTACTGCTGCTAGTTTCGGCGTCACCATAGCGAAAGCTACTGGCGGCAATAACACCGTCGCGGCTGCCAGCCATTAATAAATAAGGCAGATTGGGGTTAAGAGTCAGCATGCTGTCATCAGCAAAACCCAGTTGTGTGGATGCGGCGGCGTGGGCGGCGTAGGTGAAACAACCTTTTAACCACGGAAACCAATTTGGGTTGTTGTTTAATAAGGCAACACTGCCCCCAGCTGAATGACCGCCAATAACCAAGCTGGTTAAGTCCAAGCGCTGCGCCAACACACCGCTGGTATTTATACGGGTTAAGGCTTGATAAATAGCAGGAAGCGCACTGGCCGTTGGTGCCGTGCCGTAGGTGTCGGGGCGCAAATTGGCCAACTCAATGCCTGGGCTCAGACAGATAAACCCCGGCATATCCTCTTTTATCCAGCTGTACAGCACCGTCACAATACCTTGCTCGGCTAATGCTTTGGCTAGCCATGCGTAGCTTTCAACAGGAACATTGGTGCCGGGCATAAAAATGACCACCGGCCACGGTTTGTCGTCGTCCCGTGGTGGTACAAGCCCCATATTAATCTGATCCATTGACCCGTCTAAATTCGCGGGATAATAGACTTTCATATGGATGGTGTCGTAGGGCGCGGTGGCGCTGTCGACTTTAGCAGCTTCGTAGAGCGCGCGGACCGACATGCTTACTCCGGTCTCGGTAGCTGACGGTTTTCACCCCATAGGCTGCCTACCAGTCTATCGGCCAGTTCTTTGCCAAAGAGGTTTTCAACCACAATATTGGCGGGGTCACGCTGGGTAATGGTTTTGCGAATCTGTAAATCCCGGGCGGCGAGGGTTTTGGCTTCGTCTGGGGTTGTTGGGCTGGCTTGGTCTACCCAATCTAACCAGCGATCCAGTTGCTCATGGGATACTTTGCGTAGCGCTTCAATATTGTCGTCAGAAACGTCGGCGCCATAAACAAGGCTGCAAGGCGATTGGGCAACGCGGGTATACATGTCACGGCTAATGAAGTGACGGAAGTTCTCGTCGCGCTCCATAGCAACATAGGCGTCGTTGCTGGCGCCGTCCCAGTATTTATCGGCGTATTCGGGGTGAGTCCATAAATCTTTACGGGGCATATAATCTTGATAAAAGAATAAATCCGGTGTGGTGCCCAGCGCGTAACCAAAGTGAGGTACATCAATATTGCCAGCCAAGTTAATGGTTAAGTGCATATTGGTAAAACTGGCTTTGGGGTTGCCCGTCCACGAAAAAATAAGCCAATCTACTTTTGGGCCAGACCACGCGCTTAAATAGCCTTCAGCGCCATCTTTACCGGTGTAAGGCATCAAACCTTCTGAACATGGGTCTAGCGTGAGTTCTAAGCGTGAACGAACTTTTTCGAAAAGCTCGGTATTAATGGCCCACAGTTTTTCAAAGGTTTCCTGTCTGTCTACGCCGGCATTTTCGGCGACGAGCTCATCAATAGATTTGGTGATTTGGGACATTTGCCTGTTCCTTAATTACCGTGTACTTGATTGCGGCAGGCTAGGCGCGCGCAGATCAAATGCCACAAAAGCTATAAAGATATATGTTTAGTACAATTGAGTTTACAAAATGTTGAGGGCACTGGCAAGCGCCTTTGTATTGATGTCGTCATTCTGGCTGAAATATGAATAGCCATACACTGCATCAAGTTATGATAAAAACCTTGGGATCGCGATATATTTATTGTGCATGTTGCCTTGTTGATCTTGGCATATAAGATATATTGATATACTATTATGTTTAATTGCTTTTGCTTAGCGTTGGTTATTGCAGCTAGTCGTTCGCAGATAATCGCCAGATGCTATATGGGTTTAATGTTTAATTTACGCTCCAACAGGGGGATGCACGGTGCTTATTAATCTTTGGTATGTTGCCGAGTGGTCAGAAACCGTTAAAGACAAGCCGGTTAAAGTGAAGTTGCTGGGCCAAAATTTTGTCTTGTTTCGTGACCAAGCGGGTAAGGTGAGCTGCCTGAGTGATGTCTGTTTGCATCGTGGTGGCTCTTTGTCGGGGGGGCGAACTATTCGCGACTGCGTGGCCTGTCCATATCATGGCTGGCAGTTTAATGGCGATGGCAAAGTTGAATTTATTCCCTCTGAAGGCCGAGATTTTAAAATCCCAGACCGGGCGCGGGTAGATGCCTACCCCACCGAAGAACGCTACGGCATGATTTGGGTGTTTTTGGGTGACGCACCAGAAGAAGAGCGAATCCCCATTCCTGAGTTTCCAGAGTATGACGACACCGCCAACTGGCGAGCACTCCATGACAACTGGGACTGGAAAGCAGAAGCGGCACGGGTGGTAGAGAATGGCATTGACATAGCCCATGCCTCCTTTGTGCACCCCATGTTTGGCTACGAAGAAACTGCGCAAGAAAATCATATTAAAAATGTGGAATATCACGACCACTGGGCTAGATCGTGGAATGAGCAATATCCCCCAGAGCTAAAAGGCGGATTTTTAAACTGGCGCAAATTAATTCGTAGTGATCGCCAGCCAACCGAAACTATTCCCAGTTGGTATTTGGCGGGGATGGTAGTGCGGATTCAAATTAACTTAAATGCAAAAATGTCGTTAATCATGTTTGATGCCAACACGCCGATTGACGACCACACCACTCGCACCTTTGCGGTACAGCTACGAAGCTTTGTTAAACACCCCTTATTTGATGCCGGTTCTAAAAAGCGCCTGCATAAAATTTTCAGAGAAGACCAGGCCATACTCGAACAGGCGTCGCCAAATTATTTACCAGAAACCTTGGCCAATGAATTGTCGGTAAAAGATGATCGCTTTATGAGCTCATTTCGTCGCGCGCGTCGTAACTTGGTAGAAGAAAAAGGCTGGCAGATTGATAGCGCAAAAGTGCGCGAATTTGACGGCAGAAAAGCCTTTGCGATTCCATCACCCAATCGTCGTGAGCGCACAGATTTACGCTGGGTAATGGATGCCGTGCCGCTGATTCCACCACTAGAGTCGGTGGTAAAACTGGTCGATCAAACGGAGCTTAGCTAGCCATGAAAACCGTTGTGATTACCGGCAGCACGCGTGGTATTGGCCGGGGCTTGGCAGAAAATTTTTTAAAGCTGGGTTGCTTGGTGGTGATCAGCGGTCGTCAACAAGCGGTGGTAGATCAAACCGTTGCGCAGTTAAAAACGCTAGGTTCTGTCAGTGGTTTAGCCTGCGATATTAGCAATAGTGATGATCTGCAAGCCTTATGGGAACACGCCCAAGCCCACAGCGGTGTTGTTGATATCTGGATTAACAATGCCGGCATGAGTATTAAAAAGCAGCCCCTAGATCTACAAGCAGTAAGCGATATTCAGAATATTGTCAGCACAAACTTAACCGGCCTGCTGTTAGCTTGTCGAGTGGCAATGATCGGCATGAAAAAACAAGGTCAGGGTCAAATTTGGAATATGGAAGGCTTTGGCAGCAACGGTGCTGCACAACCGGGCATGGCAAGTTATGGCGCCACCAAGCGGGCGGTCAATTACTTAAATAAGGCGCTTAGAAAAGATGTTGCCGGCAGCGGAGTGCAAATTTGTACCCTTAGCCCCGGCATTGTTGTGACCGACTTACTGGTTGGTGACTACGACACCAGCTCGCCAGAATGGCAAAAATCCAAACGCATTTTTAATATTCTTGGCGACAAGGTTAATACCGTAACCCCGTGGCTGGCAAAACAAGTCTTAGCCAGTCACAAAGACGGCAGCACCGTGGCGTGGTTAACCACCGGAAAAGCGTTTTATCGGTTTTTAACAGCGAGTTTTAATAAGCGCGATTTGTTTACAGATATCGGAGTTTAATATGAAAAACTATCAGCTCGCTTCACGAGCTAGGATAGGAGTGTTGATTCCATCAACCAATACCGGGGTGGAATACGATCTTCAACAATTTGGCTTAGATGGCATAACGTGGCACGCCTCGCGATTTTTAATTCGCTTAAAAGACTGGGCGGCAGAAGGTGAGCGAAGCGGCGACGATGCCAATACCGTTTTTGAGCGCTTTCTTGATTTAATGCGCGAAGACATGGGGCCGGCCATAGAAAATATAATGACCGCGCAAATAACCCATTTAATGCTGGGTATGTCGGCTGAAACCTTTTGGGGTGGCATAGAAGGCAATATCGAATTTGAACAAGCCATTCAATCTCAAATAGGTGATTTGGGCATGACCACCGGCGCTGCCGCAACCCGAAAAGCCTTAGAAGGCTTTGGCGCTAAAAAGATATCGGTCATTACCCCGTATCCTCCCATTGGCGATGACAATGTGCGTCGCTACTTTGACGAGATCGGCTTTGAAGTAAAGCACGTTGTTGGACTGAACTGCACCTCGGCAACCGCCATTGCCGAAGTCACTATTCCCGAAGTGATTGCCGCAGTTAAAAAGGCAGACGGTGATGATGTTGATGCCATTATTCAATGCGGCACCAACCTGTCTACGCTCGACCTGTTTCCAACATTAGAGCATTGGTTAGAAAAACCGATGATCCCCATTAATGTTGCCACCATTTGGCATGCCCTACGCGCCAGCGGTATTAACGACAAAATTACCGGCAAAGGTAGATTGCTAGAAGAATTTTAGATTTTTTTGCGCCTGTCAGTGCGATGCCCTCACCGAATGCAGTGCCCACTGTATTCGGTTTTTTTTAATAACGATATTATTTATTTTCATTTATACATCGAAGTATTATACGTGTGTATAAACCAATGGTTAGTGCGAGGATGTAGGTCAGGCGTTTTAGTTGATTTTCTTATATTACCCGTTTTTCGAATGGCTTAGTAAGAAAGTGTCATCCTTTCTGATTGTTAAAATGGAATATCAAGATTGAACGAGTTCACATTGCGTTTGGCTAATAATAATGAATTGCAGAAGTTAATTGCGATTGATGATGATGCGAGTGAGCTTTATGCCAGTGTTGGGCTTAAGCTCGATTTAGGGAGGGATCATCCTTTCGTTGTTGATGAGATAAATAGGTGGTCTCGCGCTATCGAGCAACGACTTTCTCATGTTGCGGTTGATAAATTGGATAATCCCATCGGGTTTGCTGCGCTCGGTTTTCTTGATGGAGATCCTTATTTGGATCAGATTTCTGTGCTCCAAGATTACATGCAACGCGGTATTGGCACTTTACTATTAAATTGCGCAATAGCTTGGAGTGGCGACCGGCCTCTTTGGCTCACGACATATTCACATTTGCCGTGGAATCGGTCTTATTATGAAAAACAGGGTTTTGTTGCTATTAATGAACAGGATTGTGGCCCGGAGCTTTGCGCAGTTTTACAAACGCAGCGTGCAGCTCTACCCGATCCGCAGCAGCGTATTGCTATGGTCCGCCGAATATAAATAATGCCTGCATCAATGGTGCCGTGTCATTGAAACGCTTTGCTCACGCTAGAAGAACACCTACCCAGTGAAATCCTGAATAAAATACGCTGCGACTGCCATCGTGAGGCAGGCGATGCTGTCATCACTGCGTGGTTCGTCGCTACGCAAGGGAAATTCTGTAGGGGTAAAAATGTGCGTATTTGTCTCGGTCTTTGCACCCACCTTCGCAATGAAGCAATAAAGGCGGGCGATTGGGAGTTTAGGCAACCGGTATGACTTTTTTACGAATAATGACCGCCCATATTGTTACTGCCAAGGCGAGCAGCCCAAATAATACAAAAGGCCCAGATTCACGCCAGTTGTCAAATAAGTAGCCACCAAATTTAGCGGCAACCAAGATACCCACCGCGCCGGATAAATTAAAGAAACCAATAACCGCGCCGCGAATTTTGGCGGGTGTTTGTTGTGCAATTAATACCGCGCTGGTGATGATGACGCCGACTTCGCCCAGACCAATAAAAATAGCGCAAATAATCATTTTGGTACTGAAGGGGTCGTCAATAAAGAAGGTGCCACCGTAGCCTATAAATGAAACCAGTAGGCTTACAATTAAGGCATCTACGCGCGCAAGGCGGTCTGACAAAATACCAAATAGTGGCGCGCCGATTAGCGTTACGCCTTGGGCAATACCCACAATGAGGCCGCCGCGTGCCAGGGCATCTGCACGGCTGAGCCCGAGTTCTGAGGTGCCGTAGTTGGCGAGCCACAAAGTAAAAAATGTACCCACAATGGCGAGGTTGCCTCTAGAGACAAATGCCGCCGCGTAAGAAAGTGCCACGCCTTGATCTTTAGCGGCGCGAAAGCCTTTTTTGGTGATTTCTAAAAATGAATCGCTTTCAGTTTTTTGGTTTGCTACATCATGTTTTTTTAGGCTCAGCCACATCCATACTGCAAATAAGAGGCTGACGCCGGCAATAATAAAGTAAGTCAGCATGCCAGCGGCGTGGGGATCGAGCCCTTGGCCTTGAAAAATAGCGGGCAGGCGAAGAATTAAGAACACGGTGGTCATGGCGCCAAAACCATTCGCAAGGCCAAGAAAGCCGGTGGCTTTGCCGCGACTGCGATCATTAACGTAATCGGCCATAATGGTGATGGTCATGCAACTAAATGCCGCTACGCCCACGCCAAATATAATGCGAAAAAAGATCAGTTGCGGGTAGCTTTGAGCAAAGGGAAAACCTGCTACTCCCACCGCCATAATGACAAAACTGACCGCCATTACATGCCGTCTGCCCACCTTATCTGACATGGTTCCCCAGAATCCGGCGGCAATAATAATGGCTATTTCACCCCAGAAAGCAATATTTCCACTCACCACGCCCTGTTCTTTCTCAGGAATCTGTAAAAATTCGCTTAAAACGTAGGGTTGCATCTGGGGCATAAAGGTTGAAAGCAATATTCCTGCGAAACAGGCGCCATAAAATCCAATAAGATTTGAAGGCAGTATGGCGTTGCTAAGCTGCACCCCAAGAAACGTTCTTGGTGCGCTATTTTGAGGCGATGTCATGGCTGGTGTTCTCCGATGAGCTTGCTTTAATGGTTGAATAAAGTAGATAAGATGCCCAAGAAATAGCAGCCTGACTAAAAGTGTTAGTTAGTTCTGCAATCCACTGTAAGCCTTCTGTTTGATTTGGCACTCTCGCCAAACCTGCCATAACAAATACGGCAAGAATATTGCAAAGAAACATAACACTCGCATTAAGCCGCTTTAATTTCCAAGATTTAACAATTAGCTGGCTTGCTAGCGCGAGGTTGCCAAGGGTGGTAAGTGCTAGAAGGTAAAAGGTGCTGTAACGCTGTTCTGGCCATATTAGGGCGATGGCGAGTGCCGCAATGACGAGCAGGCCGCTAGTCACAAGTGTTATGCGTTTGGCATTAGCTCCTTTATTGTTACTGGCTCCCCAGATGGCGCTGGCAAGAATGATCATACCGGGCGCCAAGCAGAAAAATAGCGCGTCATTCATCCAACTAATATCAATTTTTTGTGTGGCTACAATCAATTTCCAGGAGGCTTTAGAGATGGCGCCAGCCAAAATCAGTAGCGCACCAAACTGTGCCAAACCCCGCCATTGGGGGTTCCATAATGTTGCGGTTTTGCTCAAAAAATACAGGCCGATGCCAGATAGGGCTATGGGGACAAAGTCGAAGGCGGCAAGGCCAATACTGTAGTCGTACATAAATATTCCTTTTCGATCTTTGATGACTTGACTCAAAACGCTTAAAGATATTACATTATATCAATAGGGCATACCAACACTAAAAATAGATGCCAATAGTTTTGTGGCGTTTGCGGTTTAGCGCTTGGTAATAAGTAGCACACCGTGGCACGTAATAGCCGAAAGATTTGGGATGTTCTAGTTTTTAGAGGGGTAGGTTGAATGCAGATTAACAGAGTAGGTCGCAATGCAGCATTGCTATTTGTTGTGACATATATGGGATCTTTATCATTCGCACAGGATGATGATATTGAAGTGATTAAGCCAAAAAGGCCGTTAAGCTCACAAATGGAAGAAGTTGTGGTTACGGCACGTAAGCGTAGTGAAAGTCTGCAGGAAATTCCTCTGGCGGTAACGCCGTTCACCATGGAGCAGATGGAGCGCAGGGCATTTAGTGGTGTAGAAGATATTGCCGCGAGCACTCCGGGTTTTTCCTATGAAGGCTTTAGTACTTCAGGCACCAATGGTAACGCGGTAATTCGAGGTTTGGCTCAGCAGTTCACCACCGCCAGAATTCAAAATGTTGCTTTTTTTATTGATGGCATTTATATGCAGCGACAGTCCATGTTGAATATGGGACTGATTGATATGCAGCGGGTTGAGGTTGTTAAAGGGCCGCAGAATGCATTGTATGGTCGTAACGCCTTTGCGGGTGCATTGAACTATGTAACTAGCCGTCCTACCGCTGAACCAAGTGGTTATGTAAGTCAAACGGCGGGTAGCCATGACCGCTATGATTTACGCGCTAGTTACACCGGCCCCATTTTTAGTGATCGTTTACTGGGTAAAGTGTCTTACGGTTATACGACCTATGACGGTCATCACCGAAATGATCACACTCAAGCCGACACCGATACCAGCGGCCCAAGTACCACGGATCGTTTAGGGGGCTGGGAAGATCAGTCTTGGGCGGCTGCGTTTACTTATGATGTCACTCCCGATATTGCTGCCCACCTCGGTGTTTACCATGTTGAAATTGAGCGTGAAACACAGCCCTCGTATCAGCTTAGTGGTATAGGTGCGCGGGAGTTTGGGCTGTGGGAGCAGGATGACCTTAACTGTATTCAAGGTGAGGGCACGCAGTTCACAGCAACAGGGCCTCAGGACTTTACTGCTAACACCGCTTACTGTGGTGAGCTTACTGCTTATGCAGCCGAGTCAGCTGACAGAAGTTATGGCCCAACAGCTTTGGTGATGGACCCGCGTAGCTGGGGTGCTGTGGCTGAGACAGATTTGGTGACTTTGGCGTTTGACTGGACGCTTAACGACAATATGACCTTGAGTTATTTGTTTGGTTGGACTGATCACAACTCTACCTCTACTGGTGGCCCAGGCGGTGAAGATCCAGAATTGGGCTCTAGTCTCGAAATGGGCACGCTTATTTCTGATCACGTTCAAGTAAATGCGTTTAGTAGTCGTCCTAACTCAGAAATCGAATCGTTCTCCCATGAATTGCGCTTAGATTGGCAAATAACCGATCGTATCGGTGTGCGTGTGGGTGGTTACTTCTCTACCGTGGATGATCATCAGTGGACTTTATTGTTCTTGAGCCCAGTTTGTTCCTCAGGACAATTTACCGATGCGGAGGGCGATGTGATTGGCAGTGCAGAGAATTGTGAAGTACCACTGGGCGGGGCGCAGTCGCCGATTGTTACCGACCGTAGTATTACCTCCTTATCCTTTGTGACGCCTTACGATATGGGTTATCGCCAGCACGCGACAAATCGCGCGGAAGATACCTCGTTCAGCGATTCTGTTGAAGCGGCCTTTGTCTCGGTTGATATTGATATTACCGACACGCTGAGCACGTCTATTGAAGCTCGCTATACTCACGAGCGTACCGAAGTGACTCGCCACACTGACTCCTTTGGTATTGCGTATGGTGAAAAAGTCGATTATTCAATATTGCTTGACCGCGTATTTGGTATTCCCGATGGCAGTGACTGTACTGACCCAACTACCGGTATCAATGACGGCACCACAATGTGTAGCTCTATTGTTGAAGAGCGGGACGATGCGGATTTTTATATCGTAACGCCACGTGCCATTGTTGAGTGGAAACCCTCTGATTCACATATGTTGTATCTTTCTGCGGCGAACGGGGTAAAGGCCGGCGGCTTTAACAATGCGGTAGACCCTGAACAACAGGTTTATGATATTGAAGAGAACTGGACTTATGAGTTAGGAAGTAAAAATAAGTTCTTTGATGATCGTTTAACCCTGAACCTGTCGCTGTATCAAATTAACTGGGAAGGCTTGCAGGGTGGTGTTTCACCGTCGATTGTTGGTCTGTCAACATCAGACGTAATTATCAATGTGGGTGAAGCAACCAGTGTGGGCGCTGAGTCTGAAATTGTTGCCCGCTTAACCGATAACTTCACCATTGATATCGGCTTGTCGTACAACGATCCCAAGTATGAAGACGGGGTCAAATATTCTCCTGCTGTTACCAAGTTTCAGTGTGATAAAACCGATATCTGTGCCGACGACGGTGAAGTGGGTGGTAACCAGTTAGCCAGAACCTCAAAGATTCAGGTTAATAGTGGCTTCACTTACAACATGATGTTTGACAGCGGTTGGATGGTGAGCACACGTTATGACTTCACCTATCAAACTAAACAATATGTAACACCGCTTAACCTTGCTTGGGTGCCAGATCGTATTATATCCAACGCTTCTATTAATATTCTTGATCCAAATGATATGTGGGAGTTTAACCTCTGGGGCAAGAATATTTTTGATGAAGACAAGGCGGCAAATGCCTTCTATATCGGCGTATTTAACCAGTATTTGGTTTCTAAAATTGCCGGTCCGTCTTATGGTTTCCAGGTTAAATACAATATGTAATTCGCGCTTTAAAACGTGGATGAAAGGAGTGTTGGTGTGAGTGCTAGTTCGTTAAAACAAGTTCGTGTTGCTGCTGCACAATGTGCAATTGGCAGTAATGTGGAGCAAAACCTTGAGACCTGTTTGCGAGTGTTAGATAAGGCGGCACAACTAAAGCCTGACTTAGTTGTACTGCCTGAATTTAGTAATCACTTGTCGTGGTATGACGGGGCTGAGCATTGTTTTGAAGTCTCACTCGATATTGATTCGCCATTTTTGTCTGCGATTGCAAATAAAGCAAAAGAGATTGGTGCCTTTGTCAGTATTGGCGCCACGCTGCGCAGAGCAGGGGGGAGTGTTAGCGGCTCCGCCTTGCTGTATTCGCCCAGCGGAGAATTACTTGGCATTGCTGATAAGCAGGTGTTAATTGGTCATGAAAATGACTTTTTAACCTTGGCCCAAGAAGCCGCGCCGATAATAGAAACCGAGCTTGGTCGTATCGCCATGTATATGTGCATGGACGGGGTAATTAACGAAACGCCTCGTTGCCTTGCCCTGCGCGGTGCGCAAATTCTTTGCAATAGTTTGAATTCCTTTGCGCCAGACGAGGGGAATTTACATATACCGGTTAGGGCTGCAGAGAATAAAGTCTTTGTGGTTGCCGCCAATAAGGTTGGCCCCTTGGTGCCAGAAGAAATGATGGCGGGGATCAGTGCCGCCACCAATATACCCGAAGTCTTTTTATGTGGCGCAGGTGAGAGCCAGATAGTGGCACCGGATGGCACGGTGTTGGCCATGGCCGAAACCGATGGCGAAGAAGTTGTTTCGGCGTTGATCACCCCAGCACTTGCCGACGATAAACGGCGGCCAGACGGCAGCGATATTTTTGCGGTTAGGCGGCCAGCTTTATATACGCAATTGGGTGTCGATCCCGCACTTGCTGATGCTGTTTCTTGTTCGGGTGAAAACGATATTTCAGCGGCATTATTGCGCTGCGATACCGCGACTGAATCAGACATTTGCGAGTTGGTATCCAGTGCTCAAAAAGGTGGTGCACGTTTAATTACGCTGTCACCGCAGTCGGGTTTTGATGCAATTAAAACCGAGGAGCTTGCAGCGTGGTATGAGAAATCTCAGCGCTTAATAGCGTCTATTACCGCGCAGTTAAGCGATGACGTTTATGTGGTCTGCCCTGTTGTAGCAAAGGACGGTGAACGCTATCAACATCAGCTGGTGCTGTTGTCTGCTACGGGAATACTCGCAAGCCAGGGTCAAGTTCACTACAGCGAGCGTTTCGCTTGGTCGAGTTTAGCCGATGGGTTTAGCGCGTATGAGCTGCCTTTCGCGACAATTAGTATGTTGACTAGCGACGATAGTATTTTTCCCGAAGCCTTCCGGCTCTGCGCATTAAGTGGCGCAGAAGTGGTGGTTGTTGCCGTTATGCCCAGCGAGGCATGGGAGTTAAAAACGGGCTTGGTAGAGCGCGCTGCAGAAAATCGCGTCAACTTGTTAGCGCCAAGTTTAGCTACAGAATTTGGCTGCGGATTCGCGGCCTCTTTACATGAAGATTTTACGGTATTTGGCGAGTGGAAGACCCGAGAGTTTGACGGTGTTTTGACTCGCCCTGCCTTGCAGTTAATGCATACAGATGATGCCATTACCCATGTGACAATTAATGCTGCGAACGCAGAAAACAAAGTTGTGTCTCGCAATACCCATTTACTTGATAACCGGCCTTGGCATCTTTTAGATGCAATGACGACGGCTGTTTGAGGAATAAAATAATGAGTGAAGCGCTGTCTTTACCAAAAGCTCTACATGAAAAAGTACTTAATACGATTGTTGATAAATTCTCGCTAACAGAGGAGCTGTCAGCAGACGGTGAGGCTTTTTTACCGCTGTTTAGTCAGCTCCCTATGCACCAAGGTTCTGTGGGGTATATGCGAAAATTTACCGGCAATCCCTTATTTCAGGTGGTCACATCCAGCATTGTAGTGCCGGCTTTACAGTTAGATTCTCACATGGTGTTTGCCTTTACGCCGTCTGACTCTGCGGTTCCACACTTTACGGTGGATTCGGTTTGCGCTGGTGAGCATCACGCCTTTCATTTGGATTTAATTCCCCGTATGGACCTTGGTTCGCAGCTGACTTATATGAACGAAGTGTTTCTGCCCTTAACTGAAAGTTGGGAGCGTGGCTCGTCGATAGAAGGGCTTAGCAGGGCGCATTTATCACCGCGTCAGCTCGGCATTATGTCGCCGTGGATGTTGGCTAATCGCGCTACTGAGTCAGCGTTTGAAGAAATTACCGCAGTGGTTGATGACTATCTTGAGCACTGGTTTTCGCTGCTTGAAAAAGGGGTGTCGGCTGAAGCCCTTAATGGTGTAACAAGCGAGGAGTTAATTGCGCGTGATGCTCGCAATAAGTTTGCGATTTTTAACGCTGATGTCGATCCCGTATGGCAGCGCATTGCACCTTTGGTGGGTGAAGAAGCCGCGAGCAAACAAATTGAAACCTTGCGCGCTATTAGCGGCTAAATTTAGGTGTTATGGAGAGTGCTGTGAGCAAACTGATTAGTGAATTATTAATTGAAGACATGACCCCAGCAGAGCGCGAACGCGCTGAGCGGGTTGAGTCTATTTTACCCGTGCTGGCCGAGCGCGCTGTCAAAACCGATAAAGAAGGTCGTTTTGATCCCGATAACGTCAGGTTATTAGGCGAAGCTGGATTACTGGGTCTAATGGTGCCAACCCAATATGGCGGTCTTGGTGGCGGTCTGCGTGATTGGGCCGCAGCTTGTTTTGCCATTGGCAGTGTTTGTCCCTCTACTGGCTTGGCGTACTTCTTTCACAATACCTCGGCATCGCGGGGCACCTTGGCGCTGGCTGCTTTGGAAGAAGGTTTGTTTTCAGAGGAAGAAGCACCTGCAGTGCGGGCGTTTGCAGAAAAAGTACTCTATACCATGGGGCGTGATCGCAAATGGTTGGCTAACTATGCAAGTGAATCTGTTAAGTCAGAACACTCAGCTATTACCATCACCACTGAAGCTCATAAAGTTGATGGTGGCTGGGAGCTAAACGGGGTTAAATCCTTTGGCTGTGCTACAGGGATAGCGGATCAGTATTTGGTGACGGCGGGCTTAAAGGGCATGACGGATGCCAGCGCGCTATGTACTTTCTTTGTTGACCGTGATGCGCCGGGAACACGAGGCCGCATTGAATGGGATGCCATGGGCATGCGCGGCACCGCGACAGAAGGCTTGGTGCTAGAAAAAGTTTTTGTACCGGATGATTCCGCTTTAGCAATTCCCGGTGCCTTTGCCAAAAGCTGCCAAATGAGTCGCTCTAGCTTTGTGGGTAATCAAGTGGCCGCGTCGGTTATTTATCTTGGCGCTGCGGTTTCTGTTTACCAAACCGCGATCAAAATGTTAAAGGAAAAAACTTTTGTCGACACCGGCAAGCCACTAGGTAGCGGACCGTTTCAGTCGCAGTTTGTGGGTGATATGTACGCCGATTTACAAACAGCTCTGTTGTGGGCGCGTCGCCAAGTGCATATTGAAAGCTGTGATCCACCTATTGTTTCTAAAGACGAGGTGGTTACTTTCTGGCGAACCTGTAAAGGCCAAATAGCCGAGTACAGTTTTAATGTTGGGGTTACGGCGCTAAAAGCAGCGGGTACATCGGGTACTATGTTTAGTACACCGTACTCACGCGCATTACGCGATTTGGCAATGGGCTTGGTGCAGGCCTTTCCCGCCGAGCGTGGCCGCTTAGAAGCGGCGAAATTAATCATTGAAGGACGTGAACAGAACTCCTTTGGAAAAGGCTGATTTGATGTTGCAAAATATTATTGACGGCGCCAAGTCAGAGCCAAATAAACTATTGCCAAGCTGGGTGTGTAATGCGAGTACTGCTGAGCCTCTTTTTCAGCAACGCAGTGCTGATGTCGCGCAAATTGACAAGGCGATTGTCGTTGCCGAAAAGGTTCATCAAAGTGGCGTATGGGCAAACTTGGCTCCCGCTGCGCGAGCGGCAATATTGGATGACGCCGCCAATGCACTTGAAGCCCAGAGCGCAAAAATTGCCGAGGCGGACGCACTCAGCACCGGCGCGATTCTAAAATTTACCAGCGTGGTGGCAAGTATTTGCCCCATGGCATTTCGTTCTGCGGCGAACTTATTACGTAATTTGGCAGATCAACAAAATCCGGCATTAGCTGGCCCCCATGGCGAGTTGCAAATAGAGCGTTTAGCACTTGGCCCTGCTGCGATTATTGCACCCTGGAATGCACCTTCTGGGATTGCCTGCCATAAAATTGCCTCTGCGCTAGCAGCAGGTTGCCCCGTGATTGTTAAACCCTCTGAGTGGGCACCGCTATCGGCACAATACATTGTTGAGGCTTTGTTGGAGGTTGGCTTTCCTGCGGGCTTGATTCAGTTACTTCACGGTGATGCAGAAGTAGGAGCGGCATTGGTATCTGATTCGCGTATAGCGGCGGTGTCATTTACGGGTGGCTTGGCCGGCGGTCGCGCCGTTGCCGCTGCCTGCGGCCAAGATATTAAACCTGCTCAGCTAGAACTCGGTGGTAATAATGCCCTTGTGGTGTTGGCAGATGCCGATATTGACGCGAGCTGCGATGCAGTAGTGCAGGGCATGGTGACGCTTAATGGTCAGTGGTGCAGAGCCTTGGGCCGCTTACTTATTCATAGCTCATTGGCAGAGCAAGTTATCAGTGGCGTGATGAGCAGATTGGAAGCCCTGCGTATTGGCAGTGCTGTAGATTCAAATAGCGATATGGGGCCTTTGGTACACGCCAAGCATCTTGAACATATCGAATCGACAGTGGCCGCATATAAAGCCTTGGGTGCTGAGGTATTGCAAAGCACACCTCTACCCAGCTTAAGCGGATATTACTTTGCGCCGGCATTAATTACCGGTTTGTCGCCAGAGCAAACCCGCAATGAAACCTTTGGCCCGGTTGCAACAGTACACACATTTAGTGACGACGAAGAGGCGGTTGCCTTAGCAAACGGTACGCCGTTTGGTTTGGCGGGATATGTGTTTGGTGAAGAACAACACTGCTGGGCGGTGGCTAACCGTATGCGCACGGGAATTGTAAAAATTAATGCGGTCACCATGATGAATTTGAATCCGCTAGCGCCTCGTCCTGCTTGGGGATTAAGTGGTTTAGGTGACGAAGGGGTTAGTGAAAGTTTTGAATTTTTCCGTGGTAGCCGAGTAATTGGTGTAGGGGCGCGGCCATGAATCAGTACGCAAATAAACGCCACGGCTTATTGATTGGCGGACAAGAATTACCTGCTGTGGGTGAAGATTGGTTTGAAGTACTGTCGCCCTTAGATGAAAAGCCCTTTGCGACAGTGGCCAGTGCCGGTGAGCAAGATGTCGATCTTGCCGTAGAGACAGCGGTAAAAGGTGCCGAGCAATGGGCAGCATTGGCGCCCAAAGAGCGTGAGGCGATTCTGCTGCAAGCTGCGCATATTATGCAGAGTGAAGGCGAAAGCCGGTATTTAGATTTATTAATTCGCGAAAGCGGATCTTCAATTACCAAAGCGCGTTTTGAAATCCAATATACCGTGGATTTATTGCGAACCGCTGCCGGTGAAGTGCGGCGTTTATATGGCGACACTTTTCCAAATGATCGGCCGGATAGAATGTCGATGGTTTTCCGCGAGCCCTTGGGTGTGGTCGCGGTGGTGTCGCCCTACAACGCGCCATTAGCTTTGCTATGTAAGATGGTGGCTTTTCCGTTGGCGGCGGGTAATAGCGTTGTGATAAAGCCATCTGAAGAAACCCCCATTATTGCCTTGGCCTTTGCGCGTTTATTGATTGAGGCGGGGCTACCCGCAGAGGCGATAAATGTATTGCCGGGCTTTGGTGTGCAGTGTGGTTCGCCGTTGGTGAATCATCGCAAGGTGGATGGTATTGCGCTTACCGGTTCTACGCAGACCGGAAAATTAATTGGCGCAGCGGCGATGCAGAGAATGGTGCCGGCCCAATTAGAGTTAGGTGGCAAAAGTGCCTTGCTGGTGCTGCGAGATGTTGATCCAGAAAAAGCGGCGGCAATAGCTGTTGCCGGAATGTTTAATCACGGCGGCCAAATTTGCATGGCCAACTCGCGAATTGTTGTTGAACAACCAGTTTACGAGGCGTTTTGTACAGCAATAAAACGCGAAGCAGAGGCCTTAAAAATTGGCGATGTGTATAGCGCTGAATGTGCTTACGGCCCACTGATTAACCGCCGTGCGGTTGAAAAAATTCAAGCTCACCAAACCGATGCTTTAGAAAGAGGAGCAAGTTTGCTCTGCGGTGGCCGCAATATCAGTGGCTTAGTTTATGAACCGACCTTGTTATTAAACCCACCCTTGGATGCAAGTATTTGGCGTGAAGAAAGTTTTGGTCCGCTGGCAAGTATTGTGGTTGCCAGCGACTTAGACGAAGCAATCACACTGGCCAATGACAGTGATTATGGTTTGTCTGCTGCTGTGCTCACCCACAATATTAAGTGGGGCTTTAAGGCCGCTCGCAAGATTAAAGCGGGAGCGGTGCACATTGGCATGCATTCTTTTCAGAGCAATGCTTTGGCGCCAGTGGGTGGCAGTGGTTATTCCGGTGTGGGCCGCAGCGGAGGTAAATTTAGTACAGAAGAATTTACCGAACTGAAGTGGGTGAGCCTTGAATTGGGTGATTCACTTTGAACCCATCTGTCATTCGTCGTGGCTATGCCAATTTGGACAGTGGTCAGCTGCACTTTAGGGAAGCAGGTAATCCAGAGAAACCGACCCTGTTATTGCTACATCAAGCGCCGAGTAGTGGTGAGATGTACGAAAAAATGATGGTGGAGCTTGCTTCCGAATTCCACTTGCTGGCTCCCGATTTACCGGGGTTTGGTCAAAGTGATGGCTTAGGCAATGCACCCATTGATGGCGATACCATTACGAGCTGGGCTGATGTTATTGCAGGTTTTTGCGCAGAATTTACGAGCTCGATAATTGGTGTTTTTGGTCATCATACCGGGGCAACCGTAGCCACTGAGTTACTGTATCGTCACCCGCAATTCAATGCGCGGCTGATGCTTTCTGGCCCGACGTTATTAAATAAAATGTTGAAAGAAATTTTGCCGGAAAAAGCGAGAGCTTTTCCGGAAACAAAAGATGGTTTGCATCTATTGGGCATGTGGCAGCGAATGGCCCAGAAGGACTTTGCGGCGCCGCTGGATATTGTGCTGCGAGAAACATCGCTAGGACTGGCGATGGGTAGCCGCTATCCCGATGCCTATCAAGCCGTTATCGAACATGATTACAGAAAGGCAATTAGCGCGATTAGGCAGCCTGTGCTGATGTTTGCAGGCACCGCAGACCCGCTGTACAGCGTATTAGATGAGGCATTTGAGTGTGTGCAACAAGGTGTAAAAACTGAGATTGCCGCGGGTACAAGTTGGGTTTGCGATCTAAATCCAAATGCAGTCTGCCAACTAATACGTCGTTTTATGGTGGCTGAGGTGGCAGAGGGAAGTAAAGTGGAGTGGTGCAGTGAATCTTGAGCGAAGCAGTATTGGTATTGTTGGACGGCCAGCGCTTGTGCTTGTTGACATGATTAACGGCTTTACGAGTTCTGCGTGTCCTCTGGGTACAGATTGCCCCGACGTAGTGGCAGCTAATGCGGTGTTATTAAAGGCTTTTAGAGAGCGTGGCTTGCCGGTGGTTTTCACGACGGTGGTGTATCACAACGATCAGCAAGCCAAGGTATTTAGAAGCAGAATTCCTGCCTTAAATTGCTTAACGCCAGACTCTAATTGGGTGCAAATCGATCCAGCATTGGCGCCCATTGAAAATGAAAGAATTTTTGAAAAACAGTGGGCCAGCTCTTTTTTTGGGACTGAGTTACATGAACATCTCAGCCAGTTAGGGGTTAGTTCTTTGGTCGTTACTGGTTTAACCACCAGCGGCTGCGTTAGGGCAACGGTGATTGACGGTCTGCAGCATGATTACGCAGTAGTGGTTGCGGAAGAGGCGGTAGGCGACCGTAATAACGACGCTCACGCAGCAAATTTGTTTGATATGCACGCAAAATATGCCGACGTAATGAAAATCGATGATGTGTTAAGGCAACTGCCGTAGAATGGCCCAAAGTCATTAGGAGGCGTTATGGACGCAGTAATTGAAAAGTTATTCAGTGAACATGACCTGAAGTCGTTACGGGGGGATACCCCGACACCGCTATACCATCAAACGTATATGCTGCTTAAAAACAAAATTTTAGATGGCTCGATTGCGTTTGGCGCAAAAATGCCAACAGAGCAGCACTTGGCAGAAGTGTTCGGCATTTCTCGAATCACCGCAAAAAGAGCGATGGACGAGTTAGCTGGCGAAGGTTTGGTTGATCGTCGGCGGGGCAAAGGCACCCATGTTACTTACCATTATAAACCCGAGGCGCTGAATGCTCCGCTGATGGGAATGTTGGAAAAGCTTGCCAACTTAGGGCGGCACACGCGGGTCAAAGTATTGGACTTGTCCGAGGTAACTCCCCCCGCGCTAATTGCCAAGCAGTTGGGGCTGGGTGCAGGACAAAAAGCATTCCGCTTGTTGCGCGTTCGGAGCAGTGATGAGGGCGAACCGTTTGCTTATTACGAAAGTTGGACGGCAGGGATAAAGCATGGCTTTACCCGTGAGAATCTTGAGTCAGCAGTACGTTTGGATGTTATTCGAGACAATGGCATCAAGCTGACAAAAGTAGAGCAAGACCTTAGTGCAATAGCAGTGAGTACTGATGTTGCCAGAGAGCTGGAAATGGAAGTCGGTGAACCGGCCCTTACCTTGTTGCGTCAGTCTTATAGTGAAGACGGTAGCTTGGTCGATATTCTCAGCTGTCAATATAACCCGCGCCGCTTTATTTATCGTATGAGTCTGGGCATAGATGAGTACATAGGTGAGCAGACGTGATAAATATCTGATGTTTATTGTTAACGGAAAATTTTATGAATCAGCCCATTGTTGTCGTTGGTGCAGGACCTGCCGGCTCGGCATTGACACTTTACCTTGCTCAACACAATGTTCCCGTTATTCTTCTAGAGCAGGCCGATCAACTGCCGGTTGATTTACGCGCGTCTACGTTTCATCCCCCGTCTTTAGAAATGTTAGATAGCCTCGGTGTTGCCGAGAAGATGATTGCCAAGGGTTTGATTGCTGATAAATATCAATACCGTGACCGCAAAAGCAATGATATTGCCGAGTTCAATATGAACTTGATTGCGGATGAAACAAAATTTCCATTCCGCTTGCAGTTAGAACAATATGAAATGACACGTATTGTTGGCGATATGTTGAAAGAATACCCCCATGTTGACGTACGTTTTGGCCACAAAGTAACGGCGTGTCGGCAAACCGATACTGGCGTGGTTGTAGAGATTGAAACCGCATCAGGCCACACTGAAATTGAAACACCACTATTAGTTGGCAGCGACGGCGCATCAAGCAATGTTCGCAAGGGAGCCGGTATCGGCTTTGGTGGTTTCACCTACGATGAAAAGTTTTTGGTGGTTAGCACCGAGTTTGCATTTGAAGATGTGTTTGATAATCTCGCCTGGGTTAATTATGTGTCAGACCCTGACGAGTGGTGTGTCATATTGCGAACCGAAAAATTATGGCGTGTTTTAATTCCTACCCAGCCAGGTGATAGCGATGAAAGTCTATTGTCTGATGCGTTTATTCAAGCGCGCTTAAAACACTTATACGATAAGGGTAGTGAATATCAGATTCACCACCGCACCTTATACAATGTTCATCAACGGGTATCAGAAACCTATTATAAAGGCCGCATTGCTTTGGTGGGGGATGCCTGTCATATCAATAACCCGCTTGGCGGAATGGGAATGAACGGTGGTCTTCACGATGCTTTTAATCTTGCTGAGCGCTTGGTGAAGATTGTTAAAACGGGTGCCGATGTCGCCACAGAGTTTGAGCAATACGATCGTCAGCGTCGCCAGCTGGCGGTAGATTTTGTGCAGAAGCATACAATCGAAAATAAAAAATTAATGGAATCTACAGACCCAGATATCCAGAGAAAACGGCAGGCTATGCTAATGGCATCGGCTTCTGATCCCAGCAAAGCTAAAGCATTTTTAATGGAACGCGCCATGATTAACTGCGTGCGTGAAAGCTTGGGTGTCGCCTAAATTTGCTATGGCGTAAAACGATACCCATTTCTAGTAGGTGAATAACGGTGGCGGCCGTTATTCACGCGCAACACTGATCTTTTATTTCCCTTATTTGTATTTGGTGACTTTTCCTTTTTCATCAACACGCAAGTTATTGTTGAGAAATTATCGCTATGTTTATTATTTTCTTTGTCATTGTCTTAGACCTGATTGGCTTTGGCATTATGATTCCCATTTTTCCCTATTTTGCACAAAGTCTTGGTGCGGGGGCGGGGCTTGCCACGGTGTTAATGGCAACGTACTCGGCGGCTTTGTTTGTGAGCACACCCTTGCTGGGCCGCTTGAGTGATTACTATGGTCGTAAACCAGTGCTATTGCTAAGTATGGCGGGAGCGGTATTAGCGTATTTAATGCTCGCGTCGGCCACAAGTCTGTGGATGATTGCCTTGGCACGGATTATTGGTGGTGGCATGGCGGGAAATATTGCTGCCGCACAAGCGTATATTACCGACATAACCAGTGCTGAGAATCGCGCTAAGGGAATGGGAATGGTGGGTGCCGCCTTTGGTATTGGTTTTATTATTGGTCCCGCATTGGGTAGCGCTTTAGCCGGTGACGATTTTGAAACCGCCAATTTTGTCTTGCCGGCCTTATTTTCTGCCTTTATGTCTGGATTGGCGTTTTTTGCTATTTTATTTTTTTTACCAGAAAGTTTGCCTAAAGAAAGTCGTCAAGTGCTGCGACAACAAGTTCGCCAGAGTCGTTTTGAAAGTATACGTAGCTTGGCCAGTAAGCCGGCCTTGATGGCGATGATTTCCTGTGCCTTGATTTATAATATTGGTGCAGGCTTAACGGAATCTTTATTTCCAATTTGGACCGCAGAACTGGGTGTTATTGATGGTCCGCGTGGGCTGATGCCAATCTTGCTTGGCAGTGGCATTGTGTTGGTCGCGATTCAGGGTGGTTTGATTGGCCCTTTAACCCGTCGTTTTGGTGAAATGGCGTTGCTGCGCGGTGGCGCGTGTGTTTATGCTGCAGGCCTCGTATTTATGGCTTGGTCAGGCGAGCAGGCAAGTGTACTTTTGGTCACCATTGCGATGATGGTTCAATCGGCTGGTGCCGCATGTGTGCTGACTAGCTCGCAAAGCCTAGCGTCGATGGCGGCAGAGCACACAGATCGCGGTATGGTCATGGGAATTTACTCTTCGGCAGGCACTTTGGGGCGTACCTTGGGCACGTTAGTTACTGGGAGTTTGTTTGCGTATGTTTATGTACACTCGTCGTATTTACTGGGTGCATGTATGAGTTTGTGTTTATTGTATTTGTCTAGAACAGCTGCGCCGATTATCGAGAAAAAAGCATAGTCACGATAACTTATGTTCTGAGCATATTTGTAGCGGAGCATTTTTTTTGCGTGCGCTAATCCCTCCTATATATTCAAGTTGTTAGGGTAGGTTTCTTAGGCTGAGTTCTTTGAGCCTATTCTCTTTGTTCTAACAATGATGTGTTCAATTATGCCGTCGAAACCGTTCACGGTACTGCCGCGGGCTGGCACCAGTCAGTTGTTTGAACACTTTGGAGAAGTGACTAAAATTTTGGTAGCCGACACCCATGCTCACCGTTTTGATGTTGTCATTGGTGTTTACCAGTTTGTGCTTGGCAGATTCCACCCGCAAACGCTGCAGATACTGGGCCGGCTTTTCACCGGTCGCTTTCTGAAATCGGCGTAAGAAGGTGCTTTTACTCATGCCGGATTGTGTGGCGAGTTGATGAAATTCAACGGGGTCATTGAAGTGCTCATCGAGCCAGTCTTGCACTCGGTATATGCCGCTGTCATGGTGCTGTCGAAAGCCCGCCATATTGAATAATGTTAGGTCATAGCTTCGGCGAGTGTCGCATGTCATATCGGCAGCAACGCCGCTTGCGAGTTTTGGCCCGCAAAATTTGCTGATCAGATGGACCACTAAATCAATTGCAGCGTTAGGCCCGTTAGAGCTGAAGATATCGCCGTCTTCCACCAGACCTTGTTTCTCTATCCAGACCACCTCTGGATAACGTTTTCTTAATTCCGGTAATTGACGCCAAAATGCCGTTGCCCGCAAGCTGTTCAGCAAGCCCGCTTCTGCGGCCCACAGTACACCGCTGTTGATACTGGCAATGCTTGCTCCGCTCTGGCGCTGGCGTAGTAACCACGACACGATAATATCTGGGTTCTGGTTAACCGTGTGTTCGAGCCTGTCCCAGTAGTGAGGTAAAATAATGCAGTCAAAGCAGTCGCTATCTGCCATGCTCATGTCGCCATAGATGGGCTGGCCGCTGTAGCTTGTGATGGCTTGCGCTTCGGGTGTCACTATATTCCAGCTGAACACTTTCTTTATATTGCGTAAGTTAGCACTCTGTAGCATATCTAGCGTGTTATAGATTGCTGAGCTCCAGGCGCCTTCGTAGGCGACTAGGGCCACCCGCCATTCTAATTTTTCCATATATTACTCAATGAGACCGAGAATACGGTGACCCTCGGGATGGGCAGTGGCCGCGCAGCTGATGTGGTTTGCCATGTTTATATGCCTATTTATTAATTTTGACTCGCCGCTATTACTGCACAGCATACGAGCTACTCAGGATAAGGTGAAGCTTTAACAACAGAAAATGACGTTTTAGCGCGAGGAAAAATAGTCCACAAAGGCCTAAACTTCCATCACGTTAACAGGCATGGGCCGACCACTATGAATTTATCTTTTTCAGATGAAGATCTTCGATTCCGCGATGAAGTGCGTGATTTTTTCAAAACCAACTTTACCTCGGAGCTTGCAGCCCGTATTCGTGAGCCGGCTACCCTCCGCGAGGCCACGGTAGAGTGGCAGAAAATTCTGGCCAAAAAGGGCTGGGTAGCGCCAAATTGGCCGGTTGAGCACGGTGGCACTAACTGGAGTGTCGCTGAGGAATACCTTTACGAAGTGGAGCGCGCCAACGCTGGGGCGCCTGACCCGGTGCCGTTTGGTTTAAAGATGGTCGCACAGGTCATTATTGCCTACGGTAACGATGAGCAAAAGCAGCGGTTTTTGCCCCGTATCTACAACAGTGACGACTGGTGGTGTCAGGGCTATTCTGAGCCTGGTTCTGGCTCTGATCTCGCCTCCTTAAAGACACGCGCGGTATTAGAGGGCGATGAATACGTTGTTAATGGCGCTAAAACCTGGACGACATACGCCCAGTACGCTGATTGGATCTTTTGTCTGGTGCGTACCAGCAGCGATGAGGTGAAACAGCGTGGTATTAGCTTTTTACTGATCGATATAAAATCGCCTGGCATTACCGTTAAAAAAATCGAATCCATTGACGGTAATCACTCATTGAACGAAGTGATTTTCGATAATGTGCGGGTGCCGGTCGCTAACCGGATCGGGGAGCAGGATAAAGGCTGGACCTATGCTAAAGCCCTGCTGGCCCATGAGCGCACAGCGATTGCGGGCGTCGGGGTGTCTAAATTCCAACTCTCCGAGCTGAAAGAAATTGCGCGCAATGAAATCAGCGGCGGCAAGCCATTGCTAGAAGACGCGATGATCCAGCACCGTTTTGCCGACATTGAAATTGAGCTAATGGCGCTAGAATTTACCGAGTTGCGGGTGTTGGCGACGCTTTCTGGCGGCGGTTCCCCCGGGCCGGAGTCCTCGCTACTAAAAATAAAAGGTACGCAAATTCAGCAAGCTATTCAGCAACTGCGCATGGATCTTGCCGGGTATTACAGTGGCGTATTGACGGGGGAGCTAAGCGCTTCGGATATCGGGCATTCCTTTGGCGATAAAGCGCGGCAGGAGTATATGTACGGTCGTGCCAGTACGATATATGGCGGCTCAAACGAAATTCAAAAGAACATTACTGCCAAAGCCGTTCTTGGCCTGTAACGGCAACTATCCTCCGGAGACATACTATGAATTTTAACCTGTCTGACGAACAAAATATGGTCAAGGATAGCCTTGCACGCTTTGTGGCTGATAATTACGACCAGGTAGCTCGGAATAGCGCGGTAGCGAACGAGCAGGGGTTTAGTCCCGATAATTGGCAAACCTTTGCCGAGCTCGGTTGGTTGTCTATGGCCTTTGACGAAGACATGGGCGGTTTCGGTGGTACAGCCACTGACGTCATGGTGGTAATGGAAGAGCTGGGCAAAGGCTTGGTGGCCGAACCCTATCTTGCCACTGTGTTGTTGTTTGGTGGCCTGCTGGCGGAGAGCGGAAAAGGTGACTTACAACAAGAGCTCATTGGGCGTCTTATCGAAGGCCAATTGCAGGGCGCTTTTGCCTATCTTGAGCGCCAAAGTCGATTTGAAATCACTGATATCTGTACCACTGCCCAAGAGAGCAGTGACGGCTTCACCCTGAATGGTGAGAAGACCGTGGTGTTTAATGGCGCGGTAGCGGACAAGTTCATTGTCACGGCGAGAACAGCCGGCGATCAGTGCGACGAGGAGGGCATTAGCCTGTTCTTGGTCGATGCAGATGCTGCCGGCATCAGTAAAACCGCCTATCGGCTGATGGATGGCCAGCTAGTGTGCAATATCCGCTTGGACAATGTTCAAGTCGGAAAAGCCGCGCTGCTGGGTGAGCAGCACAAGGGCTACGATGTAATGCAACCGGTCATTCAGCGTGCCATGATTGCCCTGAGCGCCGAGGCGCTGGGTATTATGGAGAAACTCACGGCAACGACGGTTGAATACAGCAAAACCAGAAAGCAGTTTGGCGTTGCTATTGGTAGCTTCCAGGTCTTGCAGCATCGGATGGTCGATATGTTTATTGCCGCCGAGCAAACCAAGTCGCTGCTTTACCGCGCGGTGTGCTCTAGCGATGCAGAAAGCTCAGAAGCCGAGAAAGATGTTATCGCCTTGAAGGTCATGACTGGCCGGTCAGGCAAACTCGTTGGCGGTGAAGCCATACAGCTGCACGGTGGCATGGGTATGGCAGATGAGTTGGATGTGGGTCACTACGTTAAGCGGTTGATGATGATCAATACGACTTTTGGTGACGCAGATTACAATGAGCGCCGATTTTCTGCTCTAGGCTGAACCCCTTGGCTTGACCGGTGGCAGGCTGATCTGCCACCGTCTCGATTTGGGCGCGCTAGTGATTTTTGAAACCGCAAATTGCAGGTTTACATTTAACTCATAACCGATAACTGATAACAACGACATAGAAGCATTTACGCGTCTAACCTCTAATAGAATACCGAACTGTGGCTTTTACCCCGCTTTGTATTCCTCTGCCAACAAGCGTTTATAGAGTTTGCCATTTTCCATGCGCGGCAGTTTTTCTTGGAAGTCTAAAGAGCGGGGCATCTTTACATTGGAGATCCGTTGGCGCAGCCACGTCAGAATTTCTTGGGCGACCTCATTGTTGGCATCACGCCAATGCTCTGGCTGTATCACGGCTTTGACTTCTTCGCCGAACTCTTCGTTGGGAATACCAAAAACTGCCACATCGGCAACTCTTGGGTGCAGGGCTAGGGCATTCTCTATTTCTTGCGGGTAAATATTTACGCCACCTGAAATAATCATGAAGTTCTTTCGATCTGATAAGTAGAGAAAGCCTTCTTCATCGACAAAGCCAATATCGCCGACGCCGACCCAGCCTTTGTCGTTGTAAACCTCGGCATTTTTTCCTGGCGCGTTGAAATATTCAAATTTAATGGCCTTGGGGTCTTCGAAATACACCAGCCCAGTTTCACCGGAGGGAAGCTCATTACCGTCGTCATCGAGAATATGAAGAGTACAGTCCATCGCCTGACCCACTGAACCCTGGTGTGTTAACCAGCTGGCCGAGTCAATAAAGGTGAGGCCTACGGACTCACTTGAGGAGTAGTATTCCATGATGACTTCTCCCCACCAGTCGATCATTTGTTGTTTGACTTCTACAGGGCAAGGGGCTGCGGCATGCACTGCAAATAGCATAGAGCTGATATCGTAGCGATTGCGCACTTCAGCAGGTAGCTTGAGCATACGGATAAACATAATGGGTACCCACTGGCTGTGAGTGATTTTATGTTGTTCAATGAGTTGAAGTGCTTTTTCGGGGTCAAATTTCTCCATGATGACGCTGGTGCCACCTTGATACAGCGTCATCAAGTTGTAGTGTAGCGGGGCGGCGTGATAGAGCGGCGCGGGAGATAGGTATCGGGTATTTTCAGTAAATCCAAAAGCATCTGCCGCTTTTTCAACAAGTTTTGAGGGTGCGTTGATGTCTTCTGATGGTGGTGGCAAAAATATGCCCTTGGGCTTTCCGGTGGTACCCGAAGAGTACAGCATAGGTGTGCCGTGTCTTTGGTCGGCGATGGCTGTGGTCGGCATGGTGTTGATTAGCTTATCCCAAGAATCAAAGCCGGGCCTAGTGCCGTTAACCATAAGAAAATGTTTTATCTTGCTGCGATCTTGCGCTAACTGTTCTGCGACTTCTGATAGTGCCAGCGAACCAATAAAAAGGCTGGCCTTACAGTTTTCTAGAATGTAAGCCGCTTCGTCTTTTTTTAGGTGTGTGCTTATAGGCGTAAAGGTCAGGCCTGAGCGTTGAGCAGCCCAGCAGATTTCAAGAAATTGGCGGTTGTTTTCTAACATCATTCCAATGTGTGCGCCGGCCTGTAGCCCTAGTGAGCGAAATAGATGTGCACCTTGATTGGAGCGCTCATCGAGCTGGCGATAAGTAACGATATCTCCGGAGTTGGCCATGATGATGGCGGGCTTATCAGGATGGGTTTGTGCGCTAATACTGGGGTGTGGCATGGTTTTTTCCTGTTTTTATTTTAGCTGTGCTGTGTCGTTTTATTTTGATTTTCGCGCAAACGCATCAATTCGCGCTTGTACATCAGGGCCAGTGCCTTCGGTTTCGTAAACCTCCCACTGCAGGCCTTTGTCCAATGAGTCGCCATCGGTCGCTTCTAATAGGCGCTTATAGGCTGCCTGAGAGAATGCGGAATTTTCTAAAATCGTGTGGGCTAATTTCTCGATTTCTTCGTCAAAGCGGTCTAGTGGGTATACTGCTTCACATAGGCCAATACGAAGCGCTTCGTTGGCATCGATAATGGTAGATGTGAACATCAATCGTTTGGCGGTGGCTAAACCTACGCGCCGAGGTAGGCGCTGACTCATGCCCCAAATAGGGGTTAACGCCCATTTTGCATGGGTATCTGCGAGTCGTGCATTATCGGCTACCACGATAAAGTCAGCAGCCAGTGCCACTTCAAGTGCGCCGGTGTAACAGTGGCCGTGTACTGCGGCTATAACAGGCTTACTCATGCGCTCAAGCATGCGTAGGGTTTGAGATTCCCAGCCTGGCTCCGACGCTTGCTGATCAGCCAGTTCAGCGACTTCGCTGAGATCATGTCCGGCAGAGAAGCACTTCCCCGCCCCACGCAAAATTACGCAGCGAACGCCGGCATCGTCTTGGATATCAATAATATGCTGGCGCAACTCATTGAAAACAGCATGCCCCAGCGTGTTCAATTTCTCGGGGCGATTAAAAATAAGAGAGGTGATTCCGTCAACGTCGGTACGGATAACAAGAGGCTGGCTCATGGGCTTTCCTAAGTGTCTAGATGTATTGAGTATTTAGTTAATACGGGCGCTTTTCCTATGTTATCTGTTGGGATCTAATGCCGCAACATAATAAATGTTTGTTTAGTAAGATATTGTTTGGGTGTTTAATATTGTGTATGCTCTGGGCGTAGATTAATAAATAATCAATTCAAATAACAAATACAGTGTGGATTCAAAGGGGCCGGTAAGTTTTACCCGTGAATGGGCTATCGCCAAGTATTCTCAGCGATGGAGCAAGCTTGAAGTTTTGTCACTAGCACGAATGCTAAAATAAATTGTCAGTATAGCGCGATTACAGGTGGTTTCTTTGGGTGTTCGAGGTACATAGGGTGTACTGAGACAAATGCCCCACATTACTACTGAATTCATTGCTGATCTAAGCACTTTAGTGAGTTATTGAGGGTATCAATTATGCGTCATTCAATACGCCTTGCTAGTCAACAAATATCACTTCTTGAAAGTCTAAATTTAGATATTGAGCAATGCTGTCGTGGTACCGGTATATCGATAGACGATGTTATGGGTCATAGTGACAATATTGAAGCTGATAGCCTGAGGCATTTTTATCGCAACCTTGTTAGGGAGTATGGCGATATATTCTTGGGGGTTTTACTGGGTGATAATTTTTCAATTACCTACACAGGCTATCTTGGCTTGGCTCTTATGTCTGCACCTACTTATTACCATGCACGAAATATCGTAGTTGATCTCCCTCAGATTTTGGGGGGGGACTTAAATTGTAGTTTGCAGATAACAAAAACAGAGTTTGCGGTTAAAATTTGCGGCACAAGAAGCGGTGAAAATGATTTGTTTGATTTTATGAGTAACGTTTGTCTTGCGGCAAGCCATAAGATTTTTCGAGAGCTCTGTGATTGTGATGTACTGGTCAAACATGTGTATTTCATGCATGGAGATGAAGATAAAGAAAATATTTATAGGGAGCATTTTAACTGCGACGTATCGTTTAATGCACCTTCTAATAAAATAGTTTTCCCTAAAAAATATTTACACATGCCTCTTCCTAGAGCCGACATTAATGTCTTCAAATTGATGGAGTTACAGTGCGCCAGCAGTGATCGGCGCTTATCCAAGCCTCGTGAATTCCGATATCAAGTTGAGGCCGTGCTCTCTTCGGTCGAGTGCGACTCGTGGAATGTGGAATATGTTTCTCGTCAATTGAATGTTTCTCCTCGAACTCTAAAAAGAAAGCTTGAGTCCGAAAATACGCGTTTTAGTGAAATTATTAATAAGGCGAGAGAGACCTCTGCAAAAAAATATTTATTGAGCTCTGACTGTAAGGTTGAATTTATTGCTCAGCGACTTGGCTATAGCAGCGCTGCAAGCTTTGGGTATGCATTCAAACGCTGGGTCGGATTTAGCCCAAGTGAGTTTCGGAGATTGAATGTGGAAAGTTTGGTCTGAAAACTAGCTGTAGGGCTATGCGAAAATATTAGCTTGATGTGTTCTCGGTCTGATAATAAATGACCGGCCATAAAAAACCCGGGGATTTCCCGGGTTTTTTTCAAGCAGTAAATGAACTAACGCTTTCTAAAGATTAAATAATTAGAAAGAGTACTGAGCATTAAGACCAAAGGTGCGTGGACTCCCTAAGTAGCTATTGATAGAGCCTGATTGCAAAGGCGCTGCAAAATGTATTGTCACATAGGTTTCGTCGGTCAGGTTTTGAACAAAGGCACCAACTTTCCAACCAGAGTTGGTCGATGCTAGCGACATGGTTCCGTTTACTATGGTAACGGCGTCTTGTTTCAGATTGAGGCTACTGCCAGTAAACATGTCTCCTGTATAAACGGCCTCAATTCTACCTTTCAGATCGAGCTCAGATGTGACTGGAAAATCTGCCGCAAGTGCAAGGTTTGCTGCAACTTCTGGTGCGAGGGCAAATCGGCGTCCGGCTATACTTCCCATAACCTCATCGTCGCTGTAGTGGGCCTCTGGCAGCCAAGTAGCGGCGGCTGAAACCGTCCAGAAACGTCCGAGCTGAAACAATTGCTCTATTTCAAGCCCATAACTTTCAGCTGAAGGCGCATTGTCAATCGTAAAGGCAAGCCCGGAGAACTGTCCAATTTGTAGGTCTGTAATGTCAGTGTAGAATGCTGCCATATTGGTTCTTGCGGCACCGTCTAGCCAGTCGGATTTGAGGCCAATTTCATAAGCATCGGTGGTTTCTGATCCAAATTCTGGATCGCTTAGAGAGCCTGGTGAACCGAGTATGACGCTGCCTGGGGTCCCTCCAGCGCTGGAGTCAACGCCAATACCACCTGCTTTATAACCTCGGTTGTAGGATGCATACATCATCGCATCGTCAGAAAGTTGATATTTCAAAGTAATGGTGCCGCTCACTGAGCTGTCATCAAAACTCTGGTCGTATTCAATGCCCGGCATACTTCCCGCTAACGCAAGAGGGTCAAATAAAGAATCTCGGAAGTAAGGGTTCTGAAATGAGCCGTCTTTCTCGTCTTCAGAGTAGCGTGCGCCCAGGATCAAATTCAACCTATCACTGAGAGTAAAGTCCCACTGGGTAAAAATTGCAGCGCTATTGGCAGTAGAGGCCATGTCTTCAAGTGAGAACAGGCCTGGGGCAGCATTAGCGAGGCCGCTGACTCCAAAGACCGCGTCCCAGTATGTTTGGGCCTGTTGCCCCCAATAGAGCTCCCTGCCATAGGTCAGATCTTCATCTGAATAATACGCGCCAACAACATACTCGGCTTGGATATCGCCTTCGAGGCTCCCAGTGAATGATAGTTCAGCGGAGAAGAACTCCGACTTTAACGATTCGCCTTTAGGAAGTATATCTGCGCCGCTGAAGTCAGAATCAGACAGAGATTGTTCGGTATCGAATACACGTCCAGCACTTATGAACTTCAGTGTACCTGCGTCCAATTCTGTTTCTAGATAAAACCCAAGGCCATAATCTTTAGTGCTAGTTTCCGTTTCAAAATTCATGGACACTTCGCGATCGGATAACTTACTAGAGGGCAAGCTAAGACCATTTGCAAGCGTTAATGAATTAATTAAAGGCCTTAAAGGGCCGTCAATAAATTCAGAAGTTCCGTAGCAGCAGTCGTTATCTTGGTTGGAATAGTCTGCGATAACACGTACTTCGGTAGTATCCGAAATGTTAACTAACAGTTGCGCTTTGACGCCGACACTGTCTTCATAATTTACTGTACCACCGTTGGGATCATCATAGTATCCATCGCGGCTTGTCTTCACTGCAGCCACTCGCAATGCAGCCTGATCGCCAATAGGCGTATTAATTGCACCGCGTATGAGTTGCTTATCGTAATTGCCAAGTTCAATGCCAACAAAGCCGGACATTTCTTCTACATCTGGCCTTGTGCTGTCGAGTAAAAGAGCACCTGCCGAAGTATTTTTGCCAAACAGTGTGCCCTGTGGTCCGCGTAGTACTTGAAGTTGCTCAATGTCTAAAAATTGAGCCAGCGCTGCCCCTGCGCGCGAGCGATAGACGCCATCAATGAATACGCCCACAGCGCCTTCAAATACCCGTGCGGTACCGGTTGTGCCTACACCTCGTATTTGCAAATTTGCGGAAGTCCCTGCGTTACTGGCATTGCGAAACGAAATACTTGGTGAGATAGCATTAATATTTTCAACATTAAATACTTGAGAGTCTTGGAGTTGGTTACTGTTTACAGAGGTCACCGCTAGAGCAACGTCCTGTTGGTTTTCTGCGCGTCTCTGGGCTGTAACTACAACTTCTTCAAGCGATTGAGCCACGGCGAGTTGTGAACTGCAGAGTACTGCGGTTACCGCTGCAGATAAAACCGTTACACGGAAGGTGTTGTTCATTGTTTTGGTATCCAGTTGGGATTAGTTATTTTTTTGGCGCTTTCAGGGGCTTATTTCCAGGGTGGAATGTCCTCTTACGCCAGTTCATGATAACGCGAGGGCTCGGTTGTTAGCGTACGATTGCGGGTCAAGCTGTATCGAATATGGGCCAAATAGCTATGTCTAAATTATAAGATTTTGAGTCGATATTGGTTGATCGTTATGCGCTATGGTCGCCATTGGCTATGTACATATCTCATCTGCAAATACAGGAAAAAGTGCAGCATCGTATGACTTTGGATTTTTATTACTGTACAGGGAGGGATGCATTAAGTTCTCTATATTGATCTATTGAGTTTACGTTTAGTGCCCTGAATACAGCGTTATTCAAATGAGTAATGTCTTAATGATTATGTTATGAGGTGCTTGTTCGGAGTATTAATTCTAGGTGCCGAGACGATGATTTTTACTAGCAAGTTTTACTGCGGGGATAGAGTTCCACCGTCTCAATTTAGTCAATTCAAGCTCAGCCGATAAATGTAAAAAGAGCCAGGGATAATGATAAGGCGTCTATCTGATGTTGCTTTTTATGTTGCGGCTATGTCAATGCAACCCCTGTTGTTAAGCGAAAAGGAAGAAGCTTGCATTAGCAATAAACGCAGTTGGGTTATAAAGGTGATACCACTTTGCGGCCAGTAGCGGGAAGCCTCCGGCCCGACTGGGATGCGCTCGTGATAGAGCTACAGCCCCTAAGCCCTAAGTTGTTGTGGAGAGATGGGGTGTTTATAGAGACTGAAGATGTGTGAGAGACTTGTTTGAAACCTGAATACCGTCTCAAAAAGCATGCGGATATGAGCTGTTTTCGAAATAATGCTAAGACTCAATAAAATCGTGATTGACCAGAATTCTTATAAAAATGAAGAAGTTTTATTCTGCAGCGAGAGTTATGGCGCAGGTCGTATTAATCATTTTTAGTGCGGCATCCATATCGATAATCTCTCCCTCAATCAAATACTGGGTGCCTATGCCTCTAATCATGGCTGTAAATAAAAGGGAAAATGATTCTAAGTCAACATTTGCTTTTATATATCCTTGCTCTTGAGATGGATGCAGTAAATCGATAAGAAATTGACGCATCTTTTTGTCGTTTTCACGAACTGTGGGTTTTAGTCCCGGATGGGAAGTAATACAGCTTGCTCTTAAATTGCTTTGGGCAAGAATAAGCGAAGACCCCGTCTTTATCGAATTAAAATAGGTTTTGGCAATTATGTTGAGAGACGCTAAAAAATTAGACGGACTCTCATCAATAGGAGAGGTAATAAGCTGTTCCCAGCGCTCGGCTATTTTCTGTGTGGTTAGCTGGAGTAGTTTATCTTTTGATCCGAAGCGATGATTAACAAGGCCTGGGCTAACACCGGCTTCTTTACCGAGGTGGGCAAGCGTCATTTTGCTAGGGCCGTCTCTTGCGATCAATGTGATGGCAGCCTTATGCATTGCTTTATCACTTGCTTCAATGCGTTCTGCTTGTGTGCGGCGCTTACCAGCTGCGGCCATAAAAATCTCCATCTTCAATCTATGTTAAATAGGTCTGTAGTATAACCGATTGCAGATGTTGTAGGAGTGTGTACAGGTCTTAAGATGCTTATCCCTATACGAGAATCATTGTCCTAGGCGGTGTTTTTGCCTTAAAAAGCGCTTTATTTTAGGTGTTTGAGTAAAAATGCGTTTAGCTCAGCGTAGCGCTCCTTAGGCTCCGGGGAAGCCCAAACTTTAATATTATAGTCAGCGTGCGACTGCTCCTCAAAAGCGTGCAGGCCGGCTTCAACGATCGCTCTGCGAAGCTTTCTGTGAGTGAGGTATCGCTTAGTAGTAGGTCTCGCGTTGCTGAAATTAAGCAACTGAGCGGCAAGTTTTCAAATTGACCGAGCAGCGGAGAAACATAGGCTCTCTGCTCTCTCGGGTAGAGATCTTCGTGGACTATCTTCAGGACGCCATATCAGGAAATTAACGATCGGTCGTTACCTTCATTGTTGTACTGGCTGTCGTCGCTCTATGGCTGTCTCCGTTGGGGGGCAGCCATAGAGAGCGTCGGGCAGCTCTAAACTAATGCCTTTAAGCTTTTGTGTTGAAGCCGGTGTCAATCCGCCACCTGCAGGCATTCCCCCTAAGGTTATTGAGTCAGCCGAGCGAGACCCTAGTAAATGTCCCATGAAGTTATCACGTTCTTAAGCCCATCTGGAGTGCGGTGTTTGAGGGGGTATGTGATAGTCGACAGCCACCATATAAATGTTGGCGCGTACGGCTATTAATACCGCCTCCATATTGTCCGATATCCCAGCGCTATTAAGCTCAGCAACTTTTTCTATTAGCTGACTGGCGACGACAGGAAGCTGAGTCCTACTGTTCGCGAAAAGTCTTCGGGTGTGATCCCACCGTGACCCGTGTGAGCGCAATCAGTGAAATACAAGCAATGGCTAGCCAGGTTTTATTAGCATTGTTGTTCAGGTTGTTTGTAGTCATTTTTGTTATCTCAGGCGAGGCGGCGCCTATCCGTAGTTATTTTCTCAAGGTGGTGCGCTGTGTATATGAGGGCTTATGGCGTGGAGGGGGAGTTTATATTTGAAATATATACTATATGATCATTTAATATCTTATTGTATGCTCGTTTAATAGGATGTATGCTTTGCTATCGAATGAGTGAATAGAAAACTTTAAAAGCCCTACCCTGAAATTGAGATCTGATAGGAAAAGAATATGAGTAAATTTGGATTTGAATCTAGCACCTATGAAGTATTGGCAGGCGTAAACCTTGAGGGTAAGTACGTGGTCGTAACCGGCGGAGGCGCTGGTTTGGGTTTTGAGACCGCTCGTGCCCTGGGAAGCAAGGGTGCGCATGTGGTGCTAGTGGGTCGAAATGCTGAAAAGTTAGAAATGGCAAAGATGAGCTTAATGCTTATGGGGCAGACTAAGGTTGATAGCGAGCTCATGGATTTAAATGATCTAGACAGCATTAGAGTGGCGGCAAAAACCCTCCAGCAACGCTATCCCAAAATTGATATTTTAGTTAACAACGCAGGTATTATGGCTTGTCCTCTAAGCCGCACTAAGCAAGGTTTTGAAAGTCAATTTGGTACCAACCATCTCGCCCACTTTTTGTTTACATGTCTGCTGGCGCCTTCGTTGATAGCTGCTGATTCTGCTCGGGTAGTTAATCTGAGTTCTTCTGGCCACCATTTAGGTATGGTCAATTTCGAAGACCCTAATTACGAATCTAGCCCATACAATAAGTGGGTTGCCTATGGTGCGTCTAAAACGTCCAATGCTTTATTCGCGGTCGGGCTCAATGCGCGTTTGGCATCAATGGGTGTCAGCTCCTATGGTGTTCACCCCGGTATGATTAAAACAGATCTCGGCCGTCACTTAGAGCCGGAAGATATTGCCGATTTATCAAGCCCCCCAGAGCCCTATAAAGCAGTACCCCAAGGCGCTGCAACCAGTGTATGGGCGGCTACAGCACCAGATCTGGCTGACAAGGGTGGGAGCTTTTTGGCAAATTGCCAAGTGGCGGAAATCAATGATGGCCCTAAACCTTTCGGTGTAAAGACCTACGCAACTTCAGTGGAAAATGCAGATAAACTTTGGGAAATTTCGGAAGCGTTAGTAGGAAATAAATTTTCTTGGTAAGCGTCCTATCTAGTTGCGCGTTCTAAAAAATATGGCGTCATTTTTACGACTAAGCCCCATAAATATAGAAAGAGAATACCCATGGCTCACGAATTTGAAACAATAAAAAACAGTATAGAACGCTACGAAGCCAGATTGCGTCACTTGCTGAGTACTGATGAACAATTACGCAATATCATGCCTTTGCCCGAGGTGACTGAGGCGGCAAACGCAGAGGGTTTGACTGCCGTTGAGCGTATTGACGAAATTTTAAATGGTTATGCGAACCGAGAAGCCTTGGGGATGCGTGATTATACATTGGTTCAAGATGTTTCAGGGCGGCAGGTAAAAGAGTATCTACCAGCGTTTTCAACAATCACTTACGCCGAATTTAGAGATGGTGTTAAAGCTATCGCCAATGCATGGAGGCATGAGCCCGGCATTGTGGTGGCGAGTGATGAGTTCGTGGCCATTATTGGTTTTACCAGTACTGATTTTTTCATGCTGGATTTAGCTTGTATTTATGCCCAGGCGGTCAGTGTGCCTTTGCAAAGTGCGACATCAGGCGCTGACCTAGATGAGATATTTGTCAACGTGAACCCCGCGGCGCTGGCAGCAACTATCGATGACTTGGTCGTTGCTGCTAAGCATGCAGTGATCCACGGCAGTATACGTACGCTAATTGCTTTCGATTGCGATCTGAGAGCGGATTACGATAAAGAACAAATGCAAGAAGCCAATGCTATTTTGGAGCAGGGAGGGGTAGATACTCGTCTAATTACAGTAGATGAGCTCAAAGAGCTCGGCAGTAAGTATGAATGGGAATACATGCCTGCGCACGCAGATGGCGATGATCGGTTGTCATTGATTCTGCACTCGTCTGGATCCACAGGTAAGCCCAAAGGTGCAATGCTTACGGATAAAATGCAAGCACAGCACTGGACTCCCACTGCACAAGACAAGACGCCGGGTGTGGGTGTCACTTTTGGTCCTTTAAACCACGGCATGGGTAGGAATTACTCTTATACGCTGTTGCGTAAAGGCGGTGTGGTTTATTCAACGCTGAAGTCGGATATGTCGACACTGTTCGATGATATTCGCATAGCGCGGCCGACTCACTTATCTATCTTTCCCCGCGTGCTTGAATTGGTTTATCAGTACTTCCAGAATGAAGTTACCAGCCTCAAAGCTAAGGGCGTAGAGCAGCAGGCGGCAGAATCTCAAGTGATCGAGAATATGCGATACACCTTTTTAGGTGACCGTTTGATGTCCAGTGTTTATGGCTCCGCGCCAACATCACCTAAAGTCGTTAAGTTTATGAGCGATTGCTTTTTGACTTATATGGTCGAAGGTTACGCCAACACCGAAACTGGGGCGGGCTCTATCGCCGCAGATGGCTATATCAATAAAGACACCGTATTGGATTACAAGCTCGTCGATGTGCCAGAGCTAGGTTATTACAGTGCCGATAAACCTAACCCACGTGGCGAGTTAGTTTTTAAAGGTCGCTGGCAGATTAAAGGCTATTACAAAGACTCAGAGGCCACTGCGGGCTTGTTGGATGAGGACGGTTATATTCAAACCGGTGATATCGTTGAATTGATTGGCCCAGATCGCATAAAAATTATTGATCGTCGCAAAGACGTTATCAAATTATCTCAGGCTGAATATGTCGCAGTTGGGCCGTTGGGCACTGTGTTTGAATCCGGAAGCCCAGTTATTAAGCAGATATTTATTGACGGCAGTTCATTGCGCTCCTACTTATTGGCAGTTGTCGTCCCCGACTTAGAGAATGTAGCGAGTGCCTTGGGTAAAAATTATACGGAAGATGAGTTGCGGTATTTAATCCGCTCCGAAATGCTCCGAGTTGGGGAAGAGCGAGAACTTAAGAGCTTTGAAATCCCCCGCGATTTTATTATCGAACTGAATGAGTTCAGTCAGGAAAATGGCCTGTTATCCAGTGTGCGAAAACGCCTGCGTCCGGCGCTAAAAGCGAAGTACGGTAAGTGCATGGAAGAAATATATCTGGCTCATGAAGAGCAGCAAAATCAAGCCTACGAGTCTTTGAAAGACCCCAGCTCAACACTGTCTGTTGAAGAGAAATTGCTGCGCTTAGCTGAGCTTACCTTAAGTGCAGATCCTGCTGATGATCTATTGGATAAGACCTTTAGCGAGCTGGGTGGCGATTCACTCGGCGCGGTAACTTTTTCTCTCGATATAGAAAATATTTTAGGCGTTAAGTTAGCGGCTGATAGCGTGCTAAGCCCAACGGGCTGTATTCGCAAATGGGCCAAAGAAATTGAGGCTACATTGTCGGGTGTGGGCTCCCTCCATACACACCAGACAAGCTTTGCAAGCGTCCATGGCGAAGGCGCAACGGAGATTCATGGCTCCGACCTGGTTATTTCAAAGTTTATTGATGCAGACACTTTGCAGCAGGTCAAATCAGTACAAGCCGTTGTCGATGATGAGCGCGTAGTATTTATCACCGGCGCCAATGGTTTTATGGGCCGCCATGCCTGCCTACAGTGGATGGAACGCTTGGCGCCTGTTGGCGGCAAAGTAATTTCTATTGTCCGCGCCCGCAGTAATGAAGAAGCCCGAGAGCGTGTTGATGCCGGCTTTATGGGTATTGATGCTGAACTTGAAAAACATTACCAGGCCTTAGCCGCTAAGCACTTGGAAGTACTGGCTGGTGACGTGGGTGAATTTAAACTGGGCTTGTCTGATGAGGATTTTAATCGCATCAGCGAAGAGGCCGATCGAGTGTGTCATATCGCAGCACTGGTTAACCACCGCTTAAGCTATGAGCATTTGTTTGGGCCCAACGTTGCCGGCACAGCAGAGATTGTGCGCTTGGCGGTGACGTCAAAAATTAAACCCATCGACTTTATCTCGTCGGAAGGTACGCTGCGGCTGATGGATCTTAGTACCGGCGATCCTGAGTCAGCGCTGCCCTTGCCGACGGTTCCGATCGATGGTGATGTTTACGCACAGGGCTACGCCGCCACTAAATGGGCTGGTGAACATATGCTACGCCAGGTGCATCGTGATTACGGCGTGCCGGTGAATATCCTGCGCGGTAATATGATGCTGCCACACCAGAGCTATATCGGTCAGATCAATCACACCGATATGTTCGGGCGCTTGTTGTACAGTGTGATAGCAACAGGCCTAGCTCCGGAGTCGTTCTACGTCAAAGCAGAGGACGGAAGTAAACTGTCTGCACATTATGACGGTAGCCCAGTCGATATTGTGGCAGCCTCGGTTGTTGCTAACGCTAACTTCAATCACCGTGACTGTGTCGCTGTCAATATGACGAATTATCACGTTGATGATGGCTGTTCACTCGATAGTTTTGTCGATGCGATCGAAACAGCTGGCTATGACATCAGTCGAGTTGCAGATCATGCTGATTGGCGTAGTCGTTTCGAAGAAAAACTAAATAATCTCACCGAAGAGCAAAAGCAGCGCTCTGCCAAAGAGGTTATGGGAGCCTATGCGGCTCCGCGCCCTACGGAAGACCTGAGCCATGCTGCGACTAACTACAAGAAGATAGTACCTACTTTAAGTACTGGGCCTGAGCTTCCTCATCTTGATGAAAAATACATTCACAAATGTTTAGAAGATCTAAAGGAGCTGGGTTTTATCGATGATGAAGGGGTCTTATAGACCTCTTGTATTTAGCCTTAATGAAATGAGAATAAAAAATGTCAGAAGCCAAAAGTACAAAGATAGAGGAACAAGAGCCACCGCCGATTCCACAACAGGATAAGGTCGATCATGGTCTTTACCGCTGGTATGTTCTAGGTGTGCTAGTGCTTGTTTATGCATTTAGCTATATGGATAGGCAGATTGTGTCTATCTTGTTAGAAGATCTGCGTGACGAGTTTGCTATGACAGATACCCAGTTAGGTTTGCTTTCTGGTCTGGCATTTGTACTGTTTTATGCAACGCTCGGAGTACCCATTGCAAGACTGGCGGATCGCAGTAATCGAGTCAGGATAGTCGCGATTGCGGTTAGTGTTTGGAGTGCTATGACGGCGGTATGCGGTTTAGCGGGATCGTTTTGGCATCTTTTTTTGGCCAGAGTAGGTGTCGGTGTTGGCGAGGCGGGTGGAGGCCCGCCATCACTGGCTATTGTTTCTGATTACTTTGCTCCCAAAGAGCGAGCTTTTGCCACGTCCATCTATGCAATGGGGCCTACCATCGGCAGCTTTATCGGCTTGGCTGCGGGAGGCTGGGTAGCTCAGGAGTACGGTTGGCGTTGGGCTTTCTTGGGTATGGGGCTGCCAGGCATCGCACTGGGTTTAATTCTATACACCACTGTGCGCGAGCCAGTGCGAGGGGGGCTTGACCCCGTTGTTACCGACCCAAAACAAGAACAAGAAAGTTTTTTTAATACGGTGAAGGCGCTGATTCGCAATCGATTGTGGTTGTGGGTCACGCTGGGGCAAGCATTTGCGGTATTTGTTGGTTACGGTTTTTCGTCGTGGAAGCCCTCGTTTTATCTGCGCAAGTTCGATCTCACGCAGGCCGAAGTCGGCAGCCTGCTGGGTATTATGGGCTTGCTTGTAGGGGTGCCAAGTTTACTCGCGGGGGGATTCATTGGTGACCGAATTATTGCACGGTCTCGAAAATTGGCTGTACGTTGCATTGGTTACTCGGTACTTCTAGTCATTCCGTTTTATGCTACATCTTTAGTGTTAGACAGCTGGATTGCGACTACCCTGTTATTAGGTGTTGGCCTGATGTTCTATCAAATTGGTTATGGTACATCAGTCTCAATATCTCTATCAGCGGTGGCTCCGAGTCAAAGGGCCTTGGCGATGTCATTTGGGTTTCTTTTAGCGAACCTGTTGGGTCTTGGTTTGGGTCCACTTTTAATTGGGGTGATTAGTGATGCTGCTAGCGGTATTTTTGGTGAGGACTCGTTGGCGTTTTCACTCGGTATTTGCTTGTTCAGTATGGTTATATCTTTTGTTTTTTACTGGGTCGCAGGAAGCGAGATAGCTCGCCAGAAATCTGCTATCTAAACTCAGCATGGTTTTTATAGTGAAATTGCCCTGTTACTAACTAAGGAGGCTTACGGGCTCCTCTCTTAATTTTGAATTGGTGTTATTAGATATGTCTTTTGATAGCGTGGCATTAGAAGAATTTAGACGTGAGGTTTCGTTATTTTTAGACGAAGAAATTACACCGATAATCAAAGAGGCGGGCAGAAAAATAACCAGTATGTTTTCACCTTTTGATGAAGCCTTAGCTTTTCAAAAGCTATTACATAAAAAAAAGGGCTGGGCCGGCGTATCTTGGCCGCTGGAATACGGTGGCACAGGCTGGGGTGTTGAACAGCAAGTTATTTTCCATGAGGCCTGTCGAGAGCGCGAGTTGCCCTTTTTATTGCCAAATGCACTTCAGATGGTTGGGCCAGCAATTATGCGTTTTGGCAGCGACCAACAGAAACAGCGATTTTTGCCGGAAATTCTACGGGGTGATGCCTACTGGACGCAAGGTTATTCAGAGCCTGGTGCGGGCTCTGATTTAGTCTCTTTGCAATGCCGAGCAGTGCGTGACGGTGATGATTACATTATTAACGGCAGTAAAATTTGGACTACCTTGGCGCATCGCTCCAATCGAATGTTCATGCTTGTTAAGACCGATGTAGAGTGTAAGCCTCAGCGTGGAATCACCTTTTTGTTGCTCGATCGAACTGACTTTCCCGGCATGGAGGTTCGCCCAATTATTGGCTTGGATGGCTGCCCAGAGCAGTGTGAAGTGTTCTTTGATAATGTCAGGGTACCGGTCTCTAGCCGTTTGGGCGAAGAGAATGAGGGCTGGTCAGTTGCCAAGTACTTACTAGAACATGAGCGCGGCGGTTCTGCAGGAACTGGTACATTAATTCTGAAAGCTCTAGAGCATATTAAGTCTATGGCTGCGACTCTTGGCGATGGCTTTGGTGGAAGCTTGTATGACGACGGCGCCTTTCAAGCTCGCCTTGCCGCACTTTATCTTGAGGCCAAAAGCGTATCCGCCGTAGAAGAAAAAATGTTTTCACTGGATATGGGCGGCGCTGAGTCTGGTCCCTTTAGCTCGCTGGTTAAGGTGGTATGGACAGAATGTTTGCAGCGCGTGTGCACTTTTTCGGTCGATGTATGCGGCAGCTTAGTACTACCATTACAGTTAGAGGCATTGGAGGTTGGTAGCGACGTCGAGGCGATAGGTGATCCGGCAATGCTGATCGTCATGCCAAGATACCTCAATAATCAAGCCTGCAGTATTTATGGCGGCAGTAATGAAATTCAACGTCAGATTATAGCCAAAGCGGTGTTGTCAGGTTTGACCCTGAGCCGAAGCAAAAACCCAATAGGTCATGCTGCGTCGCCATTTTCTGAAGACCAAATGCAATTGCTAAATGACAGTATGGATCGCTTTTTTGCGGACAACTACGATTTTGATTTTCGTCAGAAAACTGTCAAATCAGAGTTGGGCTATTCTCAAGACCACTGGCGTCAATACGCGGAATTTGGCTGGTTGGGAATTCCCTTCGATGAGTCCTTAGATGGCTTTGGCGGCAGTCTATTAGACACACTTTACTTGGCAAATACCTTTGGTGATGTACTCGCTCTGGAGCCCTACTTGAGCGCCGTGGTATTGGCGGGTGGGGTGATTGCGTCGGGGTCTAATGAGTTAATTAAATCGCGTGTTATTCCAGAGATTATTTCGGGGGAGGCGATTGCCGCATTAGCTTATGAAGAAAAACTTTCTCGAGGTAATCCCTGTTACCTCGGCACCACAGCTTCTGAAGTCGCTGATGGTTTCCATTTACGTGGTGAGAAAGTGACTGTACTCAATGCGCAGCAAGCTCGCTACTTGGTGGTGTCCGCTCGAACGGCAGGTGCTATTGATGACCGTAATGGAGTAAGCCTGTTTTTAGTTGATTTGCACGAGACTCCTCTGCCAATCGTCGCTTATTCTATGGTTGATGGTCATCGCGCGGCTAATATCGTGTTTGATGTAGTGGTAGCTAAAGAGAATGTAATCGCTGGTGGTAGAGAAGGTTTTAGCCTTCTAAATAAAGCCTTAAATGACGGTATTTTATATTCAGCGGCTGAGTCGCTTTCGGCAATTAAAACCCTGCTTACTGATACGGTTAGCTACACCACTGAACGTAAGCAGTTCGGTATGCCGTTAGCGAGCTTTCAAACCTTAAATCATAAGATGGCCGATATGTTTATCAGCTACCAACAGCTCGATAGCTTATATGAACAAACAGTCAATATGTATACGCAAACTGGCAGTGTGAGTAGTGAGCAAATTTCTCTACTCAAAGCCCAACTGGGTGTATCTGGCCGCTTTGTCGGTGAGGCAGCCATTCATTTACACGGCGGTATGGGCATGACTGACGAGCTCAGAGTGGGTCATTACTTTAAACGTTTGGTGGTGAATAATGCTGTGTTTGGCAATACGGATTTTCATTACAAGCGACTTTGGCGTGAAGTAGATGCTGTGGCATAACGATCAATAATAAATGGAGACTATATGAGCACTAGATTCACAGCTGACAATGTGCCAGATATGAGCGCGAAAACCGTAGTCATAACCGGCGCCAATACCGGCTTAGGGTTTGAGACAGCAAAGGTACTTGCAGGACGTGGCGCCAATGTCGTTATTGCCTGTCGTTCACAGCTGAAAGCCGACAAGGCAATGGCTTTAATTCGTGAAACGCACCGCGATGCTAAGCTCAGTTCGGTAGCGCTCGATCTTGGCTCTTTAGCTTCTATTAAGGCCGCAGCCAAAAACATTAATGCCTTGCCGAGCTTGGACATACTGATTAATAACGCCGGTATTATGATTCCGCCCTATGAGCTAACCGTTGATGGCTTTGAGTCGCAGTTTGGGGTTAACCACTTAGGGCCATTTGCGCTAACAGGGTTATTACTCGATAAATTAAATACAAGTCCTGGGGGGCGTATTGTAAATACAAGTAGTCTTGCTGCGAACAATGGCAAATTCTTATTTGATGATGTAAATGCTGAGCTAGGCTATGACGCGATGAAGCGCTATAGCATGAGTAAACTGACCAACGGGGTATTTTCGAAAGAGCTGGATAAACGCCTGAAAGCCGCTGGCTCTAGGTGTGTATCCATCGCCTGTCATCCGGGTATAGCCACTACCGACCTGTCACGGCATTTTCCGTGGTGGGTAATGCTGGGTGCGCCATTTATTTCGCTATTATGTAACTCTCCGGCCCAGGGTGCGTGGCCGACCTTGATGGCGGCAACCGATGTGACTTTGAGAGGAGGGGAATATTGCGGACCCTCAAAGCGTCAGCAAATGGCGGGCCCTGCCAAATTGTTGAGCTTGGCCAGCTATGATCAAGTAGAGGCGGACAGGCTTTGGGCTATCTCCGTGGAAATGACGGGTGTTAATTATCTAAGTTGAAGGCGAATTAAAAAAAGATGAGAGATATAAAAGAAATTATTGATGAGCTTAACCGTGACCAGTTACCATTTTTGATTATGTTGGGCGCCAAGGTTATTAGTTTGGATCCAGAGCGACAAAGCTGCAAAATGGAATTTAATGTGAGTACAGATCTTTGCCACTCTGTTGATGTGATACAGGGAGGTTTTGTAACCGCCATGCTAGATGCGGTTATGAGCCATGGGTTAATTGGCTTAAGTGAGGATATTGTTAATGTTTCGTCGCTGGAAATAAAAACCACTTACTTAGAGCCAAGTCGAGCTGGGAAAATAATAGCCGAAGGGAAAATTATTAAAACGGGGTATAAATTAGCCTTTATGGAAGGACGGCTCTATAACGCCGAAGGTGATCTTACGGCTACAGCATCGACCGTTGGAAAACTAGCTCGTAAGTCGGTATAGACAGGGGTGGGCTCGCCATTTTACAAGTTTCGGTAAACAAGCGGCGTTACATTCGCCCAGCGTTTAAAGGATTTGATAAAGGAGCTGGCCTCTGAGAAACCTAGTCTTAGCGCGATTTCCTCAATACTTAACTGAGATTGCTTAATGTAGTACATCGCTACATCTCTGCGGGTATCATCCTTTATCTGCATAAAGGTATTTCCCTCTTTTTTAATTCGCCGCCGCAGCGTTTGTTCGGTCAAACCTAAATGCTTGGCTGCGTCTTCAAGTAGAGGTAAACCGGTACCCTCTCTAAACAGCTTCTCCATCCATAAACGCACACTAATCGATGCCGTATTGCTGTGCCGAGTCTGATTTAATATATAACTAAGGTGTTGATCCACTAATTCACTGAGTTCATCGCGGGCACGTAAATTAGTCTGCTCTAAGGTCTTGCGGCTGAAATAAATGGCATTTTTTTTCTGGCCGTAATGTATGGGCGCGCCATAAAAAACAAAGCGGTGTTCATCACTGTAAGATGGCGCCTCGAAAGCTAAGTCAACGCGCTCTATGGGCAAAAACTCATTAGCGAGCCAGCAATGAAAGCGATGGCAGCTTGAGATTAAGCATTCAATGACATAGTTGTCGTGTACACCATTTGCTTTTTTGCACTTAAAGGCAATATAGCCACCGTTTTTGTTAAATAGCATATGCGACGATGAGCTAGTATTCAGCCAATTGGTTAAATCTCGCCATGTCTTTAAGGATTCCAGTACATTCTCGCAACTCAGAGACGCCTTTGCCATTAAGGAAAATGTTCCTCTAGGTGTCGGTTTTGCCAGTAAGCCCCATGTCTCATCCTTTAAAAGTTCGATGAGTGCTTGTGATAGGCCCGCAAACGCTGATGTCGATATTCTTAGGCGAGGGTTACTCAGCATTTGTGGCGGCAAGCCCTGAGCTTTAAGTATCTCCTCTGGGTCATACCCAGCAATAATAGCGCCACGTAGCGCAGATTTAACATATTCAGGGGAGACGGTAGTAGCTTGCATAACAGAAATTTCCGAATAACTTATCTGGTCTGATTTTAGTCAAATTGTAAGCAAATATCGATTTTTTAGATAGACAAGAACATGGTAGTAGGGCGTTTTTTTGTCCACACTGCTGCCACACGATAAAACGCCTTGTCAGGCTGAATAATGTGAAACGAGGAAGACAATGACAAACCACGCTTATATTTACGATGCGGTTCGCACCCCACGCAGCAAGGGCAAAAAAGACGGCTCTTTGCACGAAGTGAAGCCAGTTGATCTTGGCGCTGGCCTACTCAAAGGCCTGCAAGGCCGCCATGACCTAGACACCTCCTATGTTGACGATGTGGTTATAGGCTGTGTGGGTCCTGTTGGCGAACAAGGCTCCGACATCGGCAAAATGATTGTCCAGCGTGCTAACTGGGACGAGTCTGTTGCCGGCGTACAGCTCGACCGTTTTTGTGCATCAGGTTTGGAAGCGGTTAACTTTGCCGCCCAAAAAATTGCCTCTGGCTGGGAAGATCTCGTTGTTGCAGGCGGTGTGGAATCCATGTCTCGGGTGCCGATGGGTTCGAACGGCGGCGCCATGGCCAGCGATCCCTCTTTTCAGTTTGACACCTCTTTTGTACCACAGGGTATTGGCGCTGATGTTATCGCTAACCTAGACGGTTACAGCCGCGAAGATGTTGATGCCTTTGCACTAGAGTCACAGCGCCGCGCCGCGCACGCCCGCGACAACGGCTACTTCGACAAATCAGTATTGCCCGTAAAGGATTTGAACGGTCTGACCATTCTTGAAAGAGATGACTTCATCAAGCCAGACAGTACCATGGAAGGCCTTGCTAAGCTCAAAGCTTCTTTTGAAATGCACGGCAGCATCGGCTTTGATGATGTGATTCTGCGCAAGTACAACACCCTGCTGAAAGTGGAGCACGTACACACGCCAGGCAACTCTTCAGGGATTGTTGATGGCGCCTCTGCGGTGCTGATCGGTAGCGAAAAAGCCGGTAAAGATCTTGGCTTAACACCCCGCGGCCGCATTGTGTCCACTGCCGTGTTATCGACTTGCCCCATCATCATGCTGGCAGGCCCTGGCCCAGCCGCTAAAAAAGCCTTAGAAAAAGCCGGCATGACCACCGCCGACATCGACTTGTGGGAAATCAACGAAGCCTTTGCCTCGGTTGCCATGCGTTATATGAAAGACCTCGACATCAGCCACGACATCACCAACGTTAATGGTGGTGCTATCGCCATGGGTCACCCACTGGGTGCTACCGGCGGTATGTTAGTCAGCACCATGTTAGACGAACTCGAGCGCCGTAATCTCAAGCGCGCCATGTTGTCCCTTTGTGTCGGCGGCGGCATGGGTATTGCCACTATCATCGAGCGTGTGTAACGCGGCTTTTAACGACGAATAACAGAATGTAGGAATAAAACCATGAGTGTATTTCATTACGACAAAGACGCCGACGGCATTGTTACCGTCACCATGGACATGACCGGCCCGGTCAATGCGATGAACACCGAATACCGCCAAGCCATGGATGAAACCGTTGCCAAGCTGCAAGCAGAAAGCGGTTTAACAGGTGTGGTATTGGCCTCGGCCAAAAAAGTCTTCTTCGCCGGTGGCGACTTAAAAGAACTGTTGTCTGCCCAAGCGGGTGACGAAGCTAAATTTATGGAAGAGCTAGGCGCGACCAAAGCCGGCCTTCGTGCACTGGAAAAACTGCCTGTTCCTGTTGTCTCTGCCATTAATGGCGCAGCACTGGGCGGTGGTTTTGAGATTTGTCTCTCGACCAACTACCGCATTGCTTACAACCACAAATCAGTACAGCTCGGCTTGCCAGAAGTTGGACTCGGCCTACTGCCTGGCGGTGGCGGTATTGTGCGTATGGTTAACCTGCTTGGCTTGCAAAACGCCCTGCCTTACTTGTTAGAAGGTAAAAAGGTCACCCCTGAGAAAGCCCTGAAAGCCGGCATGATCCACGAAACCGTTGAATCGTTGGAAGAGCTAGTCCCACGCGCCAAAGCGTGGATCCTAGAAAACAAAGATAACGAAGCGGCAGCGGTTCAGCCCTGGGACCAAAAAGGTCACAAGATTCCCGGCGGCGGTGCCAGCTCACCGAAACTGGCTCAGGTACTGATGGCTGCACCGGCGATGTTGTCTAAAACCACTCGCGGTCTCTTACCTGCGCCAGAAAAAATCATGGACTGCGCTGTAGAAGCGGCACGTCTAGATTTTGATACTGCGTTGCGGGTGGAAAGCCGTGGCTTGGCTTACTTGGTAACAACGCCTGAAGCAAAGAACATGATTACCACGTTCTTCTTCCAAATGAACAAAATCAACGGTGGTGCGTCACGCCCTAAAGACGTTCCGCCCCAAGAAACCAAGAAACTGGGTGTACTGGGCGCCGGCATGATGGGACAAGGTATTGCCTATTCCTCAGCCATGGCGGGTATTGAAGTTATCCTGAAAGATATCTCTGTGGAAGCGGCGGAGAAGGGCAAGGCCTATTCAGAGAAGCTGCTGGATAAAGCCATTAGCCGCGGCCGCATGACCGAAGAGAAGAAAGCCCAAGTCTTGGCATTGATTAAACCCACAGCCAATGACGAAGACTTGCAGGGTTGTGACCTGATCATTGAAGCCGTGTTCGAAAACATTGAGCTCAAGAACAAGATCACGGCGTCAACCGAGAAGTATTTATCAGAAGACGGTATCTGGGGTTCTAACACCTCAACCCTGCCGATCACCCAGTTGGCTGAAGGTTCCAGCAAGCCAGACAACTTCATTGGCATTCACTTTTTCTCGCCGGTAGACAAAATGCCCTTGGTGGAAATTATCTGCGGTGAGAAAACCAGTGACATCGCACTGGCAAAAGCCTATGACTACACCAAGCAAATTAGAAAAACCCCGATAGTCGTTAACGACTCGTTAGGTTTCTTCACGTCACGCACATTTGGCACTTATTTTGACGAAGGTGTTCGCGTTGTTACCGAAGGCGTTCATCCCGTTAAGGTAGACAACATCGGTAAAGCGATTGGCATGCCGGTTGGTCCGCTAACGGTTCACGACGAAACTAGCCTAGAGTTAAGCCGCAAGGCGATGGAAACTTGGGCTGATATGGGTGTGAAAAATAAGTACGGTGAGCAAAACGCCCTTGAAGAAATGATTGCCTTTATGATTGGTGAGCACGGTCGTGGCGGACGTCATCACGGTGGCGGTTACTTTGAATATGGCGCTGATGGCAGCAAAACCATTTGGCCTGGCCTGGTCGATAAGTTCTACAAGCCCGAAGTAGAAATGAGCGATCAAGATATCAAAGATCGTCTCTTATTCCGCCAAGTCATCGAGGCGCTTAAATGCTTAGAGACTGGTGTTCTGCGTACTGTGGCGGACGGCAACATCGGCTCAATCATGGGTATTGGTGCACCGATCTGGACGGGTGGTTTCCTTCAGTTTGTAAACACCTACGGTCTTGAGAAATTCCAAGCACGTTGTACTGAGCTGGCTGCTGCCTACGGTGAGCGCTTCACCTGCCCAGCGATTGTTGGTGAGAAAATTGCCGCCGGCGACACCTTCCAGTAACACTATCCAATAACACCTACTGTTAATTGAACCCGGCACTGCCGGGTTCATATTCTGGAGATAATAATGCGTAATTTTACAGAAGAACAATTGATGTTCCGCGATGCCTATCGCAAGTTTATTGATGCAGAGATTGCCCCCAATCTTGAAAAATGGCGCGGACAAGGCATTGTAGATCGTGAAGCTTTTGAGAAAGCGGGTGCACAAGGCTTTTTGATGATCTGGCCTGATGAGCAATACGGTGGCCTTGGTGATCGCGATTTTCGCTATGAACAAATTATTATAGAAGAAAGTGCTCGTGCAGGCACCGGTGAATGGTTCAACACGCTACACAGCCGCTTGGTCGGTCCTTATATTGATCACTTTGGCAATGATGAGCAAAAACAGCGTTGGCTGCCCGGCTGCGTTGAAGGTAAAAAAGTGCTGGCCATTGCGATGACCGAGCCTGATGCAGGCAGCGACCTTGCCGGTATGCGTACCACACTGTTAGAAAAAGATGATTATTTTGTTCTGAATGGTTCAAAAACCTACATCTCGAACGGTATCAATGCTGACTTAGTGATTGTGGCGGGCAAATCTGACCCAGAAAACAATCCTCATGCGATGACCTTGTGCGTAGTTGAGCGCGGTATGGAAGGCTTTGAGCGCGGACGCAACCTCGACAAAATGGGGCTGAAAGCCCAAGACACCGCCGAGCTGTTTTTTAACAACGTTAAAATCCCTAAAGAAAATATTTTAGGTAAAACTGGTCACGGTTTCTTCTACCTTATGCAAGGTTTAGCAGAAGAGCGACTCATTGCCATGGTGGGCGCCACAGCCAATGCTCGTCGTGCCTTCAACTTGACACGTGAGTTTGTTATGGAGCGTAAAGTCTTTGGCAAGCCACTGGCCTATATGCAGAATACCCAGTTTAAAATGGCCGAGATGGATGCCGAAATTGACATCATGCAAGCCTATGTTGACCATTGCGTGTCAGAGCACAATGAAGGTCGTTTGACGATCAATATGGCTGCTAAAGGCAAGCTTCAGTCAACTGAAATTGAATGGCGTATGCTCGACCTCGGTGTACAGCTTCACGGTGGTTCTGGTTACATGGCCGAATATCCTATCTGCTCCATGTTTACCGATGCGCGTATAAACCGAATACTTGCGGGTAGTTCGGAAATCATGAAGTTCATTATTGGTCGGGATATTTTTTCTGACAAATACACCAGCATCCTCGACTAATAAACCTTGAATAAAAACAGTGGGAATTAAAATGGGACCATTAACGGGTTTAAAACTAATTGAAATAAAAGGCATTGGCCCCGGCCCCTATGCGGGCCAGGTACTTGCCGACTTGGGTGCTGAAATTATCGTGGTGGAGCGAGCATCTAAAACCAACTCCATTGCGGCGCCTTCAGTCATGGATGTCAATTCTCGCGGCAAGAAAAGCATCGCTATTGACCTGAGAAAGCCTGAGGGCTTGGAGACGTTGCTTAAACTCGTCGAGCAAGCCGATGGTATCTACGAGGGTAACCGCCCCGGCGTTGCCGAAAAGCTTGGCTTTGGCCCCGACGTGTGTCTTGAGAGAAACCCCAAAATCATCTATGGCCGGATGACCGGCTGGGGACAGCATGGCCCATTGGCGCACGCTGCAGGCCACGACTACAACTATATTTCTTTAAGCGGTGCTGCCGCGGCAATTGGTACAGCCGACAAGCCAGTGCCACCACTTAACTTGGTGGGCGACTATGCTGCCGGAAGTCTATTTTTAGTTATTGGGATGTTGTCTGCACTTCTGGAGTCCAAAACCTCGGGCCAGGGGCAGGTCGTGGACGCGGCCATCACTGATGGTACGGCTCATCTAATGAGCATGTTCCACACCATGGACAAATTGGGGCAGTTCAACCCCGCCCGCGAAACCAATATGCTGGACGGCGGTACGCCTTTCTACGGGTCTTACGAAACGTCCGATGGTAAACACTTGTCTGTTGCGCCACTTGAGCCCCAGTTCTTTGCCGAGATGATAAGCACTCTGGGCCTGCCTGAGCGCTTTGTTGCCGAGCAGTACAATGTTGAGTTGTGGCCTGAGCTGAAATCGACACTGACCGCCACGTTTAAAACCAAAACTCGCGACGAGTGGGCTGAGATATTCGAAGGCAGCGACGCCTGTGTCGCCGGTTTGCTCACGTTGAAGGAAGCAGCCAGTCACCCGCACAACAAAGCCCGTGGTACCTATATTGAGCTTAATGGCCAGATGCAACCGGCTCCTGCGCCGCGCTTCAGCCGCAGTCAGAGTGATATCCCTGCGCTACCCTCCGCCGAGGGAGCAGACACTAAGGCCGTGCTCAGCGACTGGGGCTTTGACAGCGATGCCATTGCGTCACTGGAACAGGCTGGTGTGTTTACCTAAGCCAAACTGTGTATCGCATAAATCCAGACAGTAAGACTAAACAAGGTAGTAATAAAATGACCGCATACGAAACAATTACTTATTCCGTTAGTAATCGCGTCGCTACGATTTCTCTAAATCGACCAAAGGCGATGAATGCGATTAGCCAACAGATGCGCCTTGAATTGAAGCAGGCCGTCGACACCGCCGAAAGCGCTGACGACGTTCGAGTGGTCGTTCTTCGCGCCGAAGGTCGTGGCTTTTCATCCGGCACCGACCTTACCGAGGGCTTGGCTGGCTTTGATACCATTGATGACCAAATCCAAGAAGAATACAAACCCGTTCTGATGGCAATCGCTAACTCCAGCAAACCATACATTGCTTCCGTGCATGGTGCCGCAGCAGGAATCGGCGCGGCATTCGCGCTGAGTTGTGATTTGGCCATTATGGGTGAAGGTGCGTTTGTTTATTTAGCCTTTGCAGGCATCGCTTTGGTCCCCGATGGCGGTATTGCTCATCACTTAGTCAATGCCATGGGCTATCGCAAAGCGTATCAGGCGTTTGTAGAGGCGGCCAGAATTCCCGCTGAGGAATGTTTGCAGTATGGCTTGGTGAACAAAGTTGTCGCCGACGATAAACTTGCTGAAGAAACCCAGGCTTGGGCAGAGCGCTTAGCTGAAGGTTCGCCATTGGCACAAAAATATGGCAAGCAAATTATGCGTGGCGTGCACACGAGTAGTTTTGAAGAAACGCTGGACATGGAATCTAAAAAGCAGGTTCTTTGCTCAACGAGTCAAGATTCTGCTACCGCCATTGGTGCTTTTTTCGCAAAGACTAAGCCTACATTTATAGGCGCATAGCGTTAATCGCGATAGAAAATGTGGATAATAATTAAGAACATATTTTCGGGTAAATCGCTCTTGCTAGGCTAAACGGAATAGGGCTATGTTCCGTTTAGCTCCTCTATGATGGCTGCAACAATCTCGTTTGGTGGTGGGCTTATATCTATAGTCCAGCCGTAGCTGGGTAGCTCTAAGGTCTTTAATTGAGAGTCTAATAAACGCAGATCAAAAAAATGATCTGTGCGTGACGACAGCCGCTTTTCTAAAAGCTCAATTGAACCGCTTAGCATTATCCATTCTACTTGGCTGCTGCATTGAGATGCCAATCTCTGGCGGTAGCTTTCTTTCAAGGCGGAGCAGGCAAGAACGGCGCCGCCATCAACCTCCCATTGTGCGAGTTTACTTGCAAGTGAGTCTAACCAAGGCCGACGATCATTGTCGTCAAGGGCTATACCGCAGCGCATTTTTTGGATATTGGCGCTGGGGTGAAAATCGTCAGCATCGTAAAACGGAAGTAGTAACGTCTTAGCTAATAGGCTAGCTATCGTTGATTTCCCGGTGCCAGATACTCCACAAACAATGATAATCATAGTGGTTAACCGCTCACTGGCCACTAAGGGCAAGGACGCCATTGAACGAAATGATAATAGAAAATAATAAGGCAAGCCCCAGTATTAAATTAAGGAGGTAGCCTGCTGCGTGTAATCCCATTAACTTCTTATTATTGATGGTTAAGATAATGCCAAGAATGACCAGAGGAAGGACAAAGACGTTAAAGACCTGGGTGAGTATTTGTCCTTGAACGGGGTTAAAACCGAGCACCGGTATGGTGAGCGCAAAGAGCGCTGCTATACCCGTGATAATTCGAAATTGCTTAGATTGAGTGTCGAGTTTGCCTGATCGATAGTCTTCAATTAACAAAGGGGCAATTAACATACAGGGAAAGACAGAAGACAGGCCTGCGGCGAGCGTGCCGAAGAAAAATACCGTGAGCGCGCCTTTGCCGGCGATGGGTTCTAAGGCGGTTACCATGTCTAAAACATCGGTCACTTTTTTTCCGTCGTGGTATAGCGCGCCTGCGGCAACGGCCATGACTGAGCCACTAATGATGAAAACTAAGATGGCGGCAACAATGGCATCTTTTTTTTGCTGTCCGCTATCTTTTATCGTCCAACCCTTACCCTGAATAAATAAAGGTCTAGAGAGAAAAGTAGCGGCTGCCATGGTGGTGCCAACAAATGCGGCCACCATCATTTTTCCACCTGCTACATCGGGTATTACGGGGATTAAGCCCTTGGCGACCTCGACGGGAAGAGGGTGAACAACAAACAGCGATAATATAAAAGACAGTCCCATGCAGGACACAAAAATAACAAGAATTTTTTCAAATAAGGAATATTTTCCTATGAGCAATATCGCATACATGGTTGCTATGACCACCGTGGCAATGGCCAGAACAACTTCGTATTTATGGGGAACCACTGAAGGGAAATACATGGCTATCATTTCAAATAAAATGTTAGCTGAAATACCTAAAATGCCGATGAGTGAATTCCACTGCCCGAAGGTAACGCCAATAATTATTAATATGGCCATGGGCTTACCGAAACGCAGGTGTTTCTTAAAGCTGTAGAGTGCTGTTTCACCGGTTACAAGGGCGAAATTACCGTAGGCATAAATAAGAACGCCTGAAAATAAACAGCTCAAGAGTAAGACCCATAGCAGCTGCATACCAAACGTGCTGCCCGCTACAATCATGGAGGTAACACTTCCCGTTCCAATGGTGTAGCCAATAGCCAAAAATGCGGGACCAAAGCCCAGTAGTGCCTTAATTATTGTTGTCACAGAAATCCCCAGTTTTAATATTTAGTAAATTACACGCACCGTTCACACCTTGATGTGGCGTGCATTAGCGCAATAAAAATAGTTGTCATAAATTTAGTAATTACTTTCTTCTAGCATTTTTACAACGCCAACGGTGAGAATGATGTTGGCAAAACGGCGTTGTTCACCGGTTTGAATAATTAATGTGGTGGCCGGTTCGCGAATTTTGTCGTAGAATTCCCAGCGCGCCATTTCGGTCCAGCTGACATCACCTAACAGTGTTTTATAGTTATGGTGAATCTCTGCACTGTTTTCTTGTGGTTTTTCCATTACCGTTGCACCCTGAATCGGGCATATTTCCAAAATACCTTTGAGCACAGTTAATGTATCTAATAAACCGGGTTTAAAGTTGAGGTGGACTACGGTGGCATTTGGCCCCATTAATGCGCCCACTGCCAAATTGCCATCGGCAATAACTAGCTGTGCAAAGTGACCGGAGCGAGCAAGTACTTCTAATATTGTGGGGTGTATTACTGCTGTTGTGAGCATGTTTTTATCTTTTATAAAGGACTAGATTGAAACACCCGCACTACTGTTCAGGTGTCCATGTATTTACATATTGTAGATACCACCATTGATATCTAAGGTGGCACCAGAGATAAAACCATCGTATTCAGATGCCAAATAAACCACCGCTCGGGCGACATCGTCGGCATTGCCTGCCCGCTGAATGGGGATATTGGCAATGGTTTGGTTAGCTGATTCATCAGTGGTGTGGGTATTGTGAAATGAAGTGCCAAGGATGAGGCCGGGAGCAACGGCGTTGACGCGTGTACCTTGAGCGCCGAGCTCTGCTGAAAGCGCGCGTGTAAATGTGAGTATGGCGCCCTTGCTAACCGAATACGCGAGAGAGCCAGCGTGGCCTCCTTTGCGGCCAGCAAGAGAGGCTAAATTTACAATGCTGCTGTTTTCGTTTTTAGCAAGGTAGGGCGATGCCGCTTGGGTGACAAACATCATGGAGGTCAGGTTGATATCCATGACTTTATGCCAAAAGGCGGCATCCATATCGCTTAGCGATCGGCGTGCTACCAGAGATCCTGCGTTGTTAATGAGTATGTCCAAACTGCCAAGTGCATCAACGGTTTTCGTTACCAAGGCGCCTGCGTCTGACTCGTTGGTTAAATCAGCACTGATAGCAACAGCGTGCTGCCCTTTGCTTGAAGCGTAGGCGACTAATTCATTGGCGGTATCGGCACTTGAGAAATAGTGAATGGCAATGTTTGCACCGCTATCTATTAGCTGTCTGGTGATGGCTTCGCCAATACCTTGTGCGCCAGCAGTAATGAGTACGTTTTTCCCTGCTAATTTGCTATTCATCCTGTTTCCCCAGTCGATAAAGTTAAAACCTTAACGGTCGATTTTTTTGATACATAATTCGGTTATTCAACAAGCTTGCAGGCATCTGCTTGCAAGCTCGAATTGTGATAAATCAATATTAGTTACACGCTACTGGTACTTTACATTTAAGGCTTGGTAATCGTTGTTATTTGCACGTATTTTCTCTGTGCCCTTCATAACCACGTCCTTAATCACTGTGATGGGCTCACCATTAGACAGATGTAATACGAGTGGTGCGCTATTAATCCATGTTGAGTTGGCGATGTGTAAATCTTGAACACCGTGGAAATACATTGATGATCCTGATCTATGGGTGCTGCCTTTGCCGACGTTGTTTAGGGTGTTGTCTGTTACGACAACCATTGGCCCAAAGGTGCTTTCATCAAAGCCACCTCGGTAAACAGTGGCAATCTCAGCTTTGATGTCGGTGAAAGTGTTTCCTGATAGGGTAAGGTTCTCAACGCTATATACACCAATGTCATCGGTCTCTTTATTGAGCATTAGGATGGAGCCGGTAATATTGCTCATGTCAGAATCAATGATTTCGATACTGTCGGCAAAGGTACCTGCATTTCCCTTAAAGAAATCAAAATAGCCATTGATATCAAGGTTAGTTACTTTGACCTGGCGTACAGATAATGAATAATTAATATTCATCGAGTAGCCGCTGGTTCTGATAATGTTATTCCCCTTGTAGTCGGGTGATTCAGCACCATCAAACCACAAATTTTCGACTTCTAATGCACCGCCATTTTCAATCACTAAAAAGCTGGGTTTTTGTGAGCGAATAATGGGTTTGCGACCACTTTTTGCCATGATAGTGATGGGGTGGTTTATATTGGCAAGCTTAGTCAGCAAGTATTCGCCGCCATTTTTAAGTAGCAATGTATCGCCCGCTGAGCTGGCTGCTAGGGCGTTAAGAAGGGTGTCTGTGCCAGGCTCAACCGAAATGGTTTTGCCGCTTTGGAAAGCGATGCCGATTTCCTTCTTTTGGTAAAAGCTAGCGCCAGTGTCTTCTTTGCGGATAGGCAGCTTGATCTCACCAAAACCCGTTTTGTCTACTAGAGACTGTGTCGGTGACAATAAGCCATGATTATTCTTGGTTAATTCATAGCTTACTTTATCAAAGCCGGTTTTAATTTCTGTAGGTACGGTTGACTCTTTATTAATGATATTACCTTTAAAGGCGATGCCAGAAACATCATCATATAAGGTAATGGCATCAAGATTGGTTTTACCCATAATCAGGTTGTTACGAAATGAAGAGTCAATGGGGGTGGCGGTGCGCTCTTCATCACTGCCGGCGCCAAAGTTAATATAGTCACTATTTACAACTATATTGTTCTCCATAACCGCTTCGATAGCTTGGTTGTAACGGTTAGGGGAGGAGTTTGGAACGCCATTCATGATAACTAAAGCGCCGCGAAAACGATGACCGGTTAGCCCAGATAGGTAATTGTTTTTTACTGTTTGGTATTCATTAATAATACGAATACCGCCGGTATTCGGTTTGCGATTACCAATAATATAGTTACCTTCAACCAATGTGTGGTGGCCATGTCGCATGGTTAATGTGCCTTGGCTTTCAAAAATAACGTTACCACGAAACACATTGCCGCTGGATTTGTTTGAAATGATTTCATGCTCGCCATTAACGCGATCAAAGAAATTATGCCTAACAAGTGTGTTTGAGTATTTGGTTGAGAAATGACTGGTGCCAATGCGAAGTGTTTCTCCACCATTTGCGCCAAGGATTTGTCTTGGTCCAAAGTAGTTGTATTCAATGATGTGACTATTCTTTTCGCTGCCCTCTGTGTTTAGGCGCACTGCAAGTGTTACGCCGCGGTTGCGCTTATTGACAAGAGAGTTGTGATCAAAACGATTGTTTTTACCGTAAATCGCTACCCAAAGATCGGCTAAGTGGCGCTCTGGATGACTAAAGTTGTCGATAACAGTATTAGTTACTCGGGTGTTGTTCGCTAGTTCATCAATAGCGGTGCGAAATGAGATAACTTCACCTGTAGGTGTGTAGCCATCTTTAAATACCAAGCCTGAGACAATTAAGTGCTCACCTGAAATACTGAGATTAGATTTGCCAGTGATAATCACTTTGCCGGGTGTTTGTGCCGTTAACTCAATGGGCTTGTTTGCTTTCCCCGTGGCTTTAAAAACAAGTTCAACGTCGTGCCACATACCGTTTGCTAGAACGATTTGGTCTCCGGGTTTTGCCACAGCGACAGCTTTATTGTATTGCTGAAGGTCTTTTACAAGCTTGGCATTACTTAAGTGTGAAAAAGAAATTAGTGCCAGTAAAATGACAAGCTGGTGTAGTGTTATTCTCGCGACCTTTGGCATGCTAAGTACTCCTGATCTGCTAGGTACTATTAAGTGTTATTTGAAATTAGTTTTTTAACGTTTCGTAAAAATAAATGAAAACGAGCTTAATTTGAAAAAAACTCAACACGTCTACATTGTTATATCGAAAGCTAATAATTAAAAAATTTCTAATCTAGAGTGATGCGTTGTTGAAAGTTAAATTATGGTCAAGCTAACGCATCCATCCTTTATTTTTAGCTAAAGTTTTCTATTAGGCTTTCTTTTGTTACTTGAATTCTTATTGGTCACTATGTCGGGCGCGTTTTGGTGATGAGCATCCCTAAAAATATTTTCTGGCTTTGCTTGTTGGTGCGATCTGAATTGCTCCGCTTTTAATTGCGTAATTACCAAGTTTAGACGATGAGGTCTGTTTTACGCTGCCGTCAAATATCTTTTGCTTTAGTTTTTATCCTATGTCGTTGTGAATATATAGCGACATCCATTTATATGAATATTTATAAGCTGAACGACTATACTTAAGTCAGATTCTATGGTCAACCAAATAATCTGATGGTTAGTTTGGGCTATATAAACGAATTTGTTTAGTTTTGTTTCCCGTATAAATATCGTAAATTCAAATACTTATATCTATTTTTTTGTGTTTTATATTTTGTGCGTCACTGGTTAAGAGGAGGGTTTTTATTGCAGTTGACGGTGGTTTGGGTCCTATGGCATCTACAATTCGACAGAATTGCTGAGAAAATGAATTATTGAATGTAAATGGGTTTGTAAGGTTGGTGGCTAGTGTGTGGCTTAGCTGGGTGTGGGTTTCAAGCATGTGGTTAGAGGTGCTAAATACTTGCTGTGCTGATGTTAATGAAAATATTTTTCTTGATTATTATTAGGCTAAGGTTATGTAAATATTAGAAAAATTTAAATTGATCTGATCAATATTGTTATTTGGGTCAGCTAAATTGGTTTTACTTCAGGTTTAAATGGGTTTAATCTCGCCGCAATCAAGTCGATAAGTTGAACTTGAGCCTATATAAAAAAAATAGAGGGACATGTAAATGATAGATAAAAAAAGACATCATTTGGCGAGTGCTATACGTGCAATCAATGCAGTGGCCGTATCGGCTGCTACTTTGGCATTTGTGCCTAATGTTTTGGCGCAAGATCAACAAGTGATAGAAGAAGTTATTGTTCAAGGTATTCGTTACAGTCTAGAAGAAGCCGCAGATCGAAAACGCGCAGATGGTCGCGTGGTTGATGTGATTGTTGCCGAAGATATTGGTAAGTTACCAGACAATAATATAGCCGAAGCACTGCAGCGAATCACCGGTGTGACCATTAACCGTGATTTCGGTGTTGGTTCAGAGGTTTCCATTCGCGGGCTTAAAAATAACCGCGTTGAAGTTAACGGCCGCTCAACAATGGGTGATGGTCGTAATGGTATAAATTTTGAAGATTTCCCCGCTGGTTTTTTGTCTGCTGTTGAAGTAGTCAAATCACCCACGCCAGAGATGATTGAGGGTGCCTTGGGTGGCACCATTAGTTTGAAAACGGCGCGTCCACTCGACTTAAAAGATACCGTATTGGCGGCAACATATGACATGGAGTATGCCGACAAGGCCGATAACTGGGCGCCAAAATTAAATGTTGCCGCCGGTGATTCTTGGGACTTTGGTGATGCCGGTACCTTTGGTGCCATGGTGATGTTTTCTTATCAGGATCGCCGTCTGCGTCAAGATTCCTTTGAAACCAGTTTATTTGTTTATGATCACTCGCAAATTGGTAATCTTGATCAACCAGCGCAAAACACGCCAAGTGGCGATTATATTATTCCCACTGAGCACAAGTATGAGCCCTATATTGAAGATCGTGAGCGGACTGCTTACAACGTGACTTTACAGTGGGCGCCAGCGTCAGAAAAGGGTAGCTTCTATCTAGATATGAATGCCACGGAGCGGGACGGTGGGCAAGAGGCTTATTCAATCCTTCACGCGTCGGGCACGCCTGTGGCAACAGCAGATACGTATGAAGATGCTAATGGTGCGCTGAATAATTATCGTATGGAAGGTGTTGTTGCTATTCCAAAAACGTGGAGTTCATTCCGTTCTACAGAAGCGTTTTCAAATGCCTTTGGTGGTGAGTGGAATTTCACCGATAAATTAAAAGTGTCTGGTGAAATATCCTGGGCAGAATCGGATACCTTTGAGCCCGCTGCTGAGTTCAATTGGCGCGCGGTGGATAGAGTTGCTGAGGGGCTAGACCCATCAGCGGTTAACGAGCTGTACTCGGATGCGACAATCATCAATAACGCAAATCAGCCAGCCAGTGTTGTTTATGATAATGGCGATATTTTTGCTCAGACAGAAAATTATGCCTTCCGTGAATTTCGCTATATAGACGAGCGGGTTAAAAACGAAGAAACGGCCTTTAAGATTGATGTTGAGTACGCAGAGCCGTTCGGTTTAGAGTGGGTAACAGCCGTTAAAACGGGGATCCGACATACTGAAAATGATTATGAGCGGACTCAGTCTGAACTGCGCTTAAAAGATATTTATAAGAATCTATTAGATAGTAACGGCGATCCAGATATTATTTGGATGGATGATATTGCTGCAGCTTTCCCCGGCGCTATTATCACTCCGTCGGTAGGTGGTGATGCCTTTGAGCACACGGGTTTTGCTGGCGCAAATGGCCTAAGAAATTTCACCGTGTATGACGCTCAGCGGCTACAAAATGCCAACCAAACTTATAAGATGGTTCAGCAATTATTGGCTGGTAGTAACTACAATACGCCGGGTAATAGTGATGGCTATATTAGTACCGATGGCTCACTGTCGGATGATTTAGTAGAGTCAAAAGGTTCTTATGCCTTGATTGGTGAGGAGACCACAGCATTTTATCTACAGACTAATCTGGATTTTGCGCGCTGGCATGTCATTGTTGGTGGTCGCTATGTAGAGACGGAAATTAGTTCTACGGCGTATGATCAAGATGGTTTGGAGCTGGTGGTAGAGAAGCAGTCATACGATGACTTCCTGCCAAGTATTAATGTTGCTTATGACTTAATGGATGACACCATTGTACGTTTTGCTGCCGCTAAGGTAATGCGTCGTGCTGACTACAGTGAGTTGAGCCCCACGTATATCTTTAACTCAGATCGTATAACCGCAACCAAAGGTAATCCTGCTTTAGAACCGTATCGCGCTACCCAATATGATATTGCGATAGAGCATTATTTTGGTACGGGTAATATGGTGTCGGCAGCAATCTTTTACAAAGACATAGCTTCGTTCCTGAAAGAAACTAGTCGTTGTGATTATGTGCCGGAGGCAATGGCAACCCAGAACCAAACGATTTATGACAACATCTGTATAAAGGATTTTGATAATCGTTTTATTAACTCCACTGAGTATACCTTTGCCTCATCACAAGCCGAGTTTGATACGGCTGTTGCTGAAGGGCGCAACGGTGTTCTTACTACCCTGCCAAGCAATGGTGAAAGTGGCAAGGTGCAAGGTTTAGAGTTGGGGTATCAGCAATCCTTTGATTTTCTTCCTGGTTATTTCTCAGGTTTGGGTATGAATGCTAACTACACTTACTCAGACAGCGAAGACCCTGATGGTGTTGCATTAGAAGATATCTCCAAAAACACCTATAACGTTCAGTTGTATTGGGAGCATTCAGGATTCGGTGTGCGATTGGCTTACACTTATCGTGATGAATTCTTAGACGATATTTACCAGAAGCGTACCGAGCGAGTAGGTACTCAGGTTGGCTATAACGACGGTGTTGATGATCCGACTACAGGTAATTCTTACCGCGATGAGTTGGCACAATTGGACTTGTCGGCAAACTGGGATGTTAATGACAATATCGGTCTGGTATTTAACGTAACAAACCTGACTGCAGAGCCAACCATTAACCGTAGTGTGACGGGAACTGCGTGGCAAGTGCGGGAGAATGATCGTCGCTTTACCTTTGGTGTGAGCGCGAAGCTATAAGCCGTCATACTTGTAAATAATCGCTGATTTTTAAGCTGCGGTATCAAACAAGACGACAATGATATGAGTCTTATAAGTTACCCGTGTAACTTGTAAGGCTTTTTTTCTAATAGGTCATAAAGCTAATAACGTTGTTGGTTTTAGAGTATATAAATCATAAGGGCGGTTATCACGATAAGTAATACTGAAAGACCTGTTGCAATGATGGGGCCTGACTTTGTATCTTGGCTTGGGTAGGTGCCAAGTGAAAGTACTTTTAGAATAAGCCATCCAATTCCCCAGCATAAAGCGCCAAAGAAAATATCCATAACAAACCAGGCTATGACTCTAATGATTCCTCCGGTAACAGCTTCTTCTACTGGCATACGAGCATCTCTTGTGCTGCTAGGATTTGGCTATTTCTTAGCACGCTATTAAATCCATGATGTCGCTTGGCTTGATGGCTAAGATAATCTGCCAGTCTCTCCCATCTTCTTTAGGATGTAAAACCTAGTGGCAGGCCAGCATTGGCAGTAAAGCCGTAAAGCTCAACATTGGGAAGCGCATTTTGTACCAGTGTACGTACTGATATTAACTGTTCAATATCAATCCCAGTGTTAAGCCCCATGGCTTCAAGCATAAACACAAGGTCTTCGGTCACGATATTGCCGCTGGCACCTGGGGCGGCGGGGCAGCCGCCAATCCCGCCGAGTGAGCTATCTATCGTCGTAAGTCCTAGATCAACGGCGGCGAGGGCATTGGCTAAACCTTGACCACGGGTGTTGTGGAGGTGAACACCGTTGAGCTTATCGCGACCGCAATGCTCCCATATTTGTTTTACTAATCGGCGCAACTGAGCCGGGTTGCCGCTACCTGTGGTGTCAGATAGGCCGACTTCATCTACACCTAGTGCGACTAATTTTTCTGCTATAGCCACGACTTTGCTTTCTGCTATGGGGCCTTCTATTGAGCAGCCAAACGCCGTGGAAAGACCTACCTCAAAATGTGGCCTTGGGCCGTCTGCGGTGTTCATTAAAGCGATAATGCGCTCTATTTCTTCAAACATTTGTTGGTGGCTGCGATTCACATTTCGTTGGCAGTGGGTTTCGCTCACTGAAAATGGGATGGAGATTTTGTGAGCGCCAGCCTCAACGGCTGCCTGCGCACCTCTCAAATTGGGTACCAGCACGGCTACGGTCAAGCCCGCTATTCTGCGTGCATGGCGGACTAGTTCAGCGGTATCCGCGAGCTGCGGTAGTATTTTGGCTGGGACAAATGAGCCTACTTCAATCTCGCTGACGCCAGCGCTGGCCTCAGCCGAGATCCATGCTTTTTTATCGGCGGTGGCCATAATCTGAGGAATGCTTTGTAGGCCATCTCTTGGGCCGACTTCACTTATTTCTATGTCAATTTTGGTTGTACTCATCGTCTGCTCGCTACATGAGGTGGTAACAAAAGATATATTGTTATAACATAAGGTCAAATTGTAAATGCTACCTTGTTTGATGTCCACTTCTCCGTGGAACCAAGGTGCGAGAATAAGGTGGAGAGTGATAATGGCAGAGCAAGTGCCGAACGATACATTACCGCTTAGCGGCATCCGTGTGGTTGAATTCACCCATATGGTGATGGGGCCGAGTGCCGGTCTTGTGCTGGCAGACCTTGGCGCAGAAGTCATCAAAATTGAGCCATTAAAAGGCGATAATACACGGCGTTTGAAAGGCTCTGGTGCGGGTTACTTTCCCATGTATAACCGTAATAAGCAGAGCTTGTGCTTAGATTTAAAATCAGAGGAGGGGCAGGAGGTTGCCTTAACCTTAATTGATAAAGCGGATGTCTTAATTGAAAATTTTCGCCCCGGTGCCATGGATAAATTGGGGTTTTCCTATCAAGCACTGCGGGAAACGAATCCTCGTTTGATTTACTGTTCTTTAAAAGGGTTTCTCGATGGCCCCTATCAACATCGCACGGCGTTAGATGAAGTAACCCAAATGATGGGTGGTTTGGCTTATATGACAGGTCTGCCTGGCAAGCCAATGCGGGCGGGTTCCAGTGTTATAGATATCACCGGTGGGATGTTTGGCGCCATTGCCATCTTGGCGGCATTAGAAGAACGGCATCGTACCGGTTTGGGCCAGCAGGTCAAAAGTAGCTTGTTTGAAAGTACCGCGTTTATGGTTGGCCAACACATGGCGCAACAGGCAGTAAGTGGCAACCCTCTGCAACCGATGTCAGTGCGCACTTCAGCTTGGGCGGTTTACGATATATTTGATACCTGCGATGGCGAGCAAGTCTTTGTTGGTGTTGTAAGCGACACCCAATGGAAAATATTCTGTCAGGCCTTCAATCTAGAATCCTTTGGAAGCGACCCAGGTTTGGCGTTAAATAATGATCGGGTTAGCCAGCGTGAGCGCATACTTCCGGTTATACGTGAGCAGCTGGGGGCTTTGACTAAACCACAGTTAATGGCGAAGTTAGAGGAAACTGGATTGCCCTTTGCTCCAATAGCATCACCTTCAGACTTATTTGATGATCCCCATTTAAATGCGGGTGGAGGGCTGATTGAGGTGAGTTTGCCTGATAATGGCGGCAAAGCTAGGCTGCCCGGATTGCCAATAGACTTGGCGGGAAGAAGATTGGGGTTGCGTCAAGATTTACCCGGCGAGGGAGAGCACAGTCGTCAAGCGCTGCAAAGCATCGGCTATAGTGACGAGAAAATTGCCGAATTGTCCCGTAACGGTGTCATTCGGTAAGGTGTTAATTCGCAATAAAGCGCTAGACTATTAAATATGATTTTTTTTGTTGGCGGCTCGTTATAAGGGATGAAAGGATAATGATGAAAAAGTTGATTGGTAGTCTGAGTGCTTTATTGGTGGGTTGCATGGGGATGCCAGAGTCCGTGTCACCTGTGCAAAATTTCGAAATAGATCAGTTTTTGGGTAAATGGTACGAGATTGCCCGCCTTGATCATTCCTTTGAGCGTGGTATGTCTCAGGTAAGTGCTGAATATTCTTTGCGTGATGATGGCGGGGTAAAGGTCCTTAACAAAGGTTATAAAGCTGAAAATCAAGAGTGGAAGGAGGCAGAGGGTAAAGCCTATTTTGTTGGCTCGCAGAATGAAGGGTATTTAAAGGTGTCATTTTTTGGCCCTTTTTATAGTTCTTATGTGGTCTATGAATTAGAAGAAAATTACCAGTATGCCTTTGTGTCTGGTGCAAATACTGATTATCTCTGGTTGCTTTCGCGGTCGCCTGAAATTTCGGCTGAAGTTCGCCAAAAATTTATTGAAATGTCTGCTGACAAGGGATTCGATACCGAGAGTGTTATATGGGTAGATCACAGCGAAGCGATGAAAGGGGAATAAGCGCGCTGGCTGGAAGTCTACGTATAGCAGTAGGTTTAAATGTGCTCACCGCGATCATGGCAATATGCTCGCAGTGAGTACTGTATAGAGAAGAATAAACCTATAAGAAGAAATATAAACCGTATTGGCACGCCGATTGGCGCAATGCCGACTTACTTGTCCCGATTTACCTGATCTGTGATTAATTAACCGTTGCTATGATCTAGCCTCCTTTTTATAAAGCCTCGTTGGGCGCTATCTTCCCTGTCCGTTGTTGTGTGTCATTTTCAGCGGTTTTCTAGCTAATAGGGCCTTCAACCCATTCGTTTATTTTTGTTTTAAATATCAGTCAGTTAACGCTTGTATTTGGTGAGGCTTTAGATTTCTAAGGATGGCTTGAGCCTGACAATATTGACAAAAACAGTCTTTTATGGGATTGTGCTCACATAGTGAGCATTTGCTCATTTAGTGGCTTTACTGCTATAAGTTCTTATGTGGAGCCAAGTATCTATAAATTTGCTTAGCGTGACTTGTAACTTGATGGTGTCGCGCTCGTTTAATAATCATTGGGATCTAGCCACTGTTCACCGCGGTATAGCAATTTTAATGATTGTATGGGCCGTAACAGGTAATGCAATGAATAAAAAAATAACATTAATCATCTTTGATTGTGATGGCGTATTAATCGATAGCGAAATACTTAGTGCGCAAGTATTAATTCAAAAATTGTCAGAGATCGGTATTGTTATTGATACAGATTATGTTCAAAAACATTATTTAGGATGTAGCTTTAAAAGCGTCACAGAAAAAATACTCAATGCATTCGGTCTGCAGTTAAGCGCTGAATTTGAAGATGAATATCGAGTCGCATTAATGGCGCAATTTAACAAAACTTTGCAGGCGACGCTGGGCGTTAAAGACGTATTAGCTCAGCTTAGCCTGCCTTTTTGTTTAGCTACTAGCAGCAGTCGGGCGCGAACTCAGCAAGCATTAGCTATTACTGGTTTAAGTGACTTCTTTGAAGGAACGATATTTACAGCAGAAGAAGTTAAGAATGGAAAGCCCGCACCAGATTTGTTTTTACATGCAGCCCACAGCATGGCGGCAAGTCCAGCCAATTGCTTGGTTATTGAAGATAGTCTGGCCGGTGTAACGGCTGCAAAAGCTGCTGGAATGCAGCTTGCTCATTATAAGGGTGGGAGTCATATCGCAGAGTCTGAAGATATGATTACCAAGGCTTTTCCTGATGTGCCAGTTATAAAGAGTTGGCAGGATTTCGAGTTTATCCAGCCCTCATTATTTATAAAATAATATCGTCGATACTTGGCGTATTAGCGACATAAAAATAAGTAAAGGAAAGTGCAATGGACAATAAATCCAGTTCTGAATTGAAGCGTTTGGAGGATGCAGCTAGGGCTGCGTGGCTCTACTACGTAGCAAAAAATACCCAGGATGAAATTGCACAAAAATTACACGTTTCTCGACAGTCTGCGCAACGTTTAGTGGCTTTAGCCGTTAATGAAGGTTTGCTGAGAGTAAGGCTGGAACACCCCATCACTGAATGCATGGAGTTAGCTCAACAGTTAACAGCGCGCTTTGATCTTTATGATTGTGAAATTGTACCAAGTGATCCAGCAACACCTAATAGCAGCGCGGGCTTAGCGCAGTGTGGTGCGGGAATAATCGAACGATATTTAAAGTCAGACACCCCAAAAATTATTGGATTTGGTACAGGAAGGGCGTTAAAAGCCTGTGTAGATGAACTTCCCGTCATGCAGTGCTCACAGCATAAAATTGTTTCAATGGTCGGGAATATGATGTCAGATGGATCGGCATCTGCCTTCGATATCGTAGTAACGATGGCCAATAAAGTTAATGCTAGGCACTATCCTATGCCGCTACCCGTGGTCGCCGCTACACTTCAAGAAAAGAAAACCCTGCATAATTTAAGCCCTGTAAAAAGTATTTTTAAGTTGATTGAGCAGGCTGATGTCCGCTTTGTGGGTATAGGTCAGATCAGTGAGAAATCCCCCTTGTTACTCGACGGATTTATTAATGCTGAAGAGTTAAACCTTGTAAATGATGAGGGTGCGAAGGGTGAAATCATTAGTTGGCTATATGACATAAACGGTAAGTTGTTGAGCAATGATACCAATAAGCGAGTACTGAGTGCGCCATTAAAATCAACGCTTAATAAGCCGATATACGGTATTGCTGCTGGTGACGATAAAGTCTTGGCAATTCACTCAGCCCTAACCGGCAAGCTAATTAACTCATTAGTTACGAATGAACATACCGCAAGGAAAATCCTTAAAATTTCAGCTAATAGTCATTAGAAATAGCGTGTCTTTTTTAGGTACGGTTTACTTAAAACGACCTTGCTAAGTTATTAAAGCAAGTAATATTCATAAAAAATGCTTTTACTTCCACGCGGTTTATGGCGGTGACAGCTTCTAATAAAGGCGAAAACCATGGCAGAGCATCAGAATAATCATGCGTTTAGCACTATAAACGAAGAGCAAATGCCGGTAGCCAAGGCGAAATTACATGGCTGGAAGCACTTTGCGGGTTTGTATGCAGGTGAGCACGTTGCGGCAACGGAATTTGTAATAGGTGCAACCTTCGTCGCATTAGGCGCTGCTACCAAAGATATTTTATTGGGTTTGTTTATCGGTAATTTATTAGCGATGTGTTCTTGGTGGTTGTTAACCGCGCCAATCGCCGTAGAAACGCGTTTAAGTTTATATAATTATTTAAATAAAATTGCCGGTAACTCAATGACCAAGCTCTATAACTGGGCAAATGTCGGCATATTTGCAGTGATTTCGGCGGCGATGATTACCGTCTCTTCAACTGCTGTTAGGTTTCTTTTTGATATTCCCGCTCAACTTAATTGGTACCCCAGTAGTTTCTGGTTTGTAGCAATCGTTTTGGCGGTGGGGTCAATTGTTGTTGTTGTGGCTATGTTTGGTTTCTCGACAGTGGCAGACTTTTCAAAATTATGTGCCCCGTGGTTATTTGTCATTTTTATTGCGGGGTCGTTTAACTTATTTCCGGCATTATCAAATCACGTGCTAGGCGTGACAACAATGTCTAGTTGGTCAGACTTTATAACTATTGGTAATAGCTCAATATGGACTGGCACCACGAGCAGCGGTGAACCTGGTATCGGTTTGTTAGAGGTTATCGGTTTTGCATGGGCGGCTAACTCAATTACCCACTTTGGCTTAATCGATATGGCGATATTTCGATTCGCAAAGCGTAAAAGCTACGGTTTGTTTTCTGGTGTGGGTATGTTTTTCGGCCATTATTTAGCGTGGATATCCGCTGGTATTATGGGCGCTGGAGCAGCGGTCATACTAAAAACCACGATCAGCCACCTTGATCCGGGTGATGTGGCCTACCACGCACTGGGTATGACGGGGTTTGTTATTGTTATTGTTGCCGGTTGGACAACGGCTAATGCAAATCTATATCGTGCGGGCTTAGCAGCGCAGTCAATATTTGTGAATCACTCTAGAGAAAAAACCACGGCGATCGTTGGTATGGTGACGGTGATTATTGCCTGCTTTCCCTTTGTCTTTACTCAGATGTTGCCTTTGTTAACGTATGCAGGGCTCATCGTGGTGCCTGTCGGTGGGATTGTGTTTGCGGAACACGTTTTATTTCCAAAATTGGGCTTAACAAGATACTGGGCAAAATATCAAAATATATCTCGAAGCGTTCCGGCCATTGCATCGTGGCTATTGGCCTTGGTCTTTGGTTTTGGATTGAATGCTTTAGATATTATGTCTTTCTATTATCTATTTATTCCCACGTGGATGTTTTCTATTGTTGTTTATATCTTGCTTGCTAAGCGTTACGGCGCTGGACGACCCTATGAGAAAGAAGTCGCTGCAGAAGCTTTAGAGCAACAACAGATAGAAGAATACCAAGCTACATTACATGAAGATGTTACGCCCATGGTGGTTGATACTAGTGTATTGACTAAAATCCTGAATATGGTGTCAGTTATCTCATTGCTTCTTATATTTGGGTTTGCATGCCAAGTAATGTTCTTTAGCGACGATATTGATGTTTATGCTGACAATAAAAAACAATTTGAGCTGTACTGCTTTATTTGCACCATAAGCTATTTCCTTAGCTCATATTGGGCTTTGAAACGTCATAAAAAAGTAAATAAATAAACGCGACTAAGCTGGTAATGGCGCGACATGCCATTACTGATATATGAACTGTTTTGGGTAAGGTCAATTAGATGAATAGTGCAATAATGACGGGAGACCAATCTCCACGGCTTAACCGGCATACAATGTTGACGTTGCCAGATACCGTTGATATCCCACTTTATGATCGCAGCAAGCTGAAAGTAGGTATTGTTCACCTTGGTGTAGGTGGCTTTCATCGTGCCCACCAAGCTGTCTATATTAATGAGTTGTTAAAAACACCTGGGGCAGAACAGTGGGCCATTTGTGGTGTGGGCCTATTTGAAAGCAACAGAAAGCTACGGGATATATTACAAGCGCAAGATTATTTATATTCTGTGACGGTACGACATCCTACGGGTAAGGTCGAAAATAAAATCGTCGGCTCAATGATAGATTTTGTTCTAGCGCCTGATAATAAACAGCAAGTTATCAATAAGCTTACGCACCCAGATACTAAAATCGTTTCTCTCACTATCACGGAGGGGGGCTATAATATTAATCCCGCCAATGGTGACTTTGATGATAGCCACCCAGATGTGCGCCATGATATTCAGTATCCCAATGATCCCGTAACGGCCTTTGGTTATATTATTGCCGCTTTAAAAATTCGTAAAGACAATGGTTTGCCGGCGTTTACGGTACAGTCTTGCGATAATATTCAGCATAACGGAAGCGTTACAAAAAAAATGCTGGTGTCCTTGGCTAAACTCCAACAGACTTCAATGGCTGAATGGATAGAGGAGAATGTTTGTTTTCCTAACGCCATGGTCGATCGGATTACCCCTGTAACAAGCCAAGCCGATATTGACTATATTCAAACCACTTTGGGAGTGCGTGATTTATGGCCAATTACTTGTGAGTCCTTTAGCCAGTGGGTAATAGAGGACGATTTTTGTTGCGACCGGCCTAACTGGGATGCGGTTGGTGCGCAGTTTGTCGAGGATGTCACGCCATACGAGACAATGAAAATTCGATTGCTTAATGCGGGCCACTCGGTATTGGGCTTGCTGGGCTCCATTCATGGCTATTACACCATTGATGAGGTGGTTTCTGATAAGGACTTTGCTACTTACTTGCGTGCATTTATGGATATGGAGGTGACTCCATTGCTGGAGCCCATGAATGGCATAGATCTAGAAGCCTATAAAGATACCTTAATTGAGCGCTTTTCTAACCCAAATATAAAAGATAGCTTGGTTCGTATTTGCTCAGAGAGTTCGGCTAAGCTCCCTAAGTTTTTAATCGCGACTATTCAAGACAATATCGCGGCACAGCGTGATGTGTCATTGGCTACCCTAGTGATAGCGGCATGGTGTTTATATTGTGATAAATCATGTAATGAATTGGGTGTCGACATTGATATTCAGGATGTCATGTATACAGAGCTTGCTGATCATGCCAAAAAGACAGCTGAAGATAGTCTGTCCTTCCTTAAATTAACTGCTGTGTTTGGCAACTTGATCAATGATGCGGCCTTCACCACGTCGTATTCAAAGGCAATCGCGGCCTTATATCTGCCATCGGCTAAGATTAAAGATGTTATGAATACGACATTGAGGCAAAAGATCACTACCGTGGCGGAGGGTATGTAATGACGAGTATTTTTGCTAAGCATAAAGCGCCAGATAGTATTGTGATCAGTTGTTTTGGTGAAGTGCTTTGGGATTATTTTGCAGATGGAAAACGTTTAGGTGGCGCGCCACTCAATGTTTGTCTTCGCCTTAATTCGCTGGGAATACACGCTGATATACTCAGCGCCGTTGGTGATGATGCCTTGGGTCGTGAGCTAATTGATGCGGTAAAAGATCGGGGTTTGGGTGTAGACCATCTCAGTGTAGATACAGTGAAAAAGACCAGTCTAGTGGATGTTGTTTTAGATGAAAGCGGGTCTGCTTCATACCAAATTGTTGCCGATACGGCGTGGGATAATATTGTTATTTCACAGCCGCTAATGGATAAGGTAGCTTCGTCAGATATTTTTGTATTTGGCAGTTTAATTGCTCGCAACGATACCTCACTTACAACCCTAAGGGCGTTAATCGCTGTCTCAAAATTCAATATATTTGATGTTAATTTGAGAAAGCCACATTACAACTTGGCGACCCTAATTGAGCTAATGAATGCCGCCCATTGTATAAAATTAAATGATGATGAATTGTATGAAATTGCTGCGGAGATGGGCTCCAAATTCAAGTCATTAGAGCAAAATGTAGAGTTCATTGCTGAAAAAACCGCGACGGAGTTTATCTGTGTGACCAAAGGTCGTCATGGTGCTTTGCTTAAAATAGGGGATAAAAAGTACTACAACTCGGGATATTTAATAAATGTTGTTGATACTGTTGGCGCTGGCGATGCCTTTTTGGGTTCGCTGATTTATCAACTTTGTTGTGATACTGATCCTCAATATGCAGTTGATTTTGCATGCGCAGTGGGTGCGATGGTTGCCGAGCACCAAGGTGCCACGCCGGTGCTAGGGCTGGATGATATTGCTAACTTTATGAGTCCAGCTTGAACACGTTCAAGTAGATTAGCGTTAAAGAGCTTCATTATTCTTAAATTTAGTAACACTTCATGGGTGTACTGACTGAATTTCACCCGGTGTCGTTGAGCTCGACACCTTATCGCTTATTTAAATAAACCGTACAAGCCTTTTTATGTTAAGCCGAATATTCCTGTTTTGGTTGTCTGCTCGTCTGTAATTAGAATACGTGATGGTTACAAATGCTTTAGTAGTAGGATTTATCGATAATATAATCACAACAATTTTTTATTACAATTTTAGGTGATGCAGGTTTTGCTATGCGTGCTAGATAGTAATGATAAGTGAATGACGTCAAGACAGCCTAGATGACTTTACGCCATTCAATTCTCTAATTTTTACTGTTCTCATAAATTAAAACCTAAATATAACGACATGTTCAGAAATTTAGGTGTTGTTTATTACAAGTGATTTCTGTCTCTGCGTAATTTAAGTAGCCAAGAGGACTGATTCTTTTCTGCATCATAAAACACTGCCATCGTGAAGAAAAACATCAGTAGCAGTATGACATGAGCGGCTAAGCTTATTCCAAAGTAAATGATACTTCCTAAATAAAGTCCAAATGATAAACTCCACATGCCTGCCAATATCGTCATAATATAAAATCGACTGACAGGGTCAGGTATGTGTCTAAGCGGATTTTTCTCTGAGTCAAAGATGTATTTATAGAATTCATATAGTTTTAAGGCATGATTTTTCATAATATGCGCTCTCTTATTGATTGCTCATATTTCATTACGGATTATTGTTTAATTTAGATCTTGGCGGGATTTATTTTTGGTGAAATTGCTGCTGTGGCGCATGGTAAGCGGGTAAGGCTGATCTCTAACGGTATATTAAAGTGTGCTTAATCCTAAGGGATAACTTAGTGCGCCAAGGATAAATCATGATTTTGATGATAGCTCGTCGACATGATAATCCCACAGGAGGAGAGTTGCAGATAGCCACTTTGCCGCTACCTGCAAATTTTTAGAAGGGTGGTTTAGTCCTGCGGGTAACGAAAGATAGACAATCTACCTGGGGGCAGGGTGAGATCATCTAAGCTATCAGTGTCGGCAGGGTCCATATCCAAGGAGTTGTGCTGCGCGGCAACGATTTCATTTTTACCATCGCCATCTATATCGGCTACCATGGCCATACCAAACATTTTCCCAGTTGCGACAATGTCTTCTCTGAAGCTGCCATCGCTTTGTTGAATAAAGGCAAATAGCTTGTCGTTACCGTCTCCCGGCACGGCGACATCTAATAAGCCATCGTTGTTGATGTCGCCCACATTAAAGATACCTGGCACACCTTGGCTGGCAGGGCTGCTATAGTACAGGGTTACTCGGAAGTCGGTGGATATGATGTGCTTTTCCCATTTGGCTTCGTCCAGCGGGTCATTCGGTATTTCAAACCAATATAAACCGGGAGGCACGATGAGGTTGCCTTCGTCATCCTGAAAACGCGGGTCGCCGTCGTTGTTGTGGGCACCAACGATCAGCTCATCTTGCCCGTCGTTGTCGATGTCGGCAAATTCCATGTGGTAGCCGAGCCCAATGCTGTTATCGATGATGCGGTATACCCATTCACCACTTACTGAAAGGTCATTTTCAAGCCAAATTACGGCGGGGTTGGGTATTTCTGGTGTGGGTGTGGGATGCCCAAAAAACTGGCTGAGGACGATATCCTCGTCGCCGTCGTTATCAATATCATAGAGCTTTATGAAGACGCCGCCCATATTACTAATTTCATTGCCGCTGGTGTCGATGGCAACAATTTCACTGTAGTCGAACATGGAGCTGGGGTCTGTGCCGCCGTTGTTGGTATACAGCTGGACCTTCATTTCCTCTTCGCCATTGGCTGATCCTAAGGGGTTGTCTAATCCTTGGGTTTTGGCCGAGGTGGTTACAATGTCGAGCAAGCCGTCGCCATCAATATCAGCTTGGTCTGTTTCATGCCAAAAAAATAAATTGTTAGTTAATGGTGTGGTGTTAGCAAGTGAGAAGAAGTTCTGAGTTGGTGGCAGCGGGCCATCTAAGTCGTTGCCGTCTAGCCAGAAATGCGCGCCACCCAAGGTGGATAAGAAGCCGGTTTGAACCACAATGTCTAGTTGACCGTCATCATTTACATCAAAGATTTGCGGGGTGTTAATAAAGGGATAACCTTGCAGGTCAGTGGTATTAATCAAGATGTTTTCTTCCCAAGGCCCATCAAGGCAGCTACCGTCTTTGCTGTCGCAGCCAGAGGTGTTGAATATTCGCAGTGCGCCCCGAGATAGAGCGTTTGGTGGGCCAGGTGGCGTTTGCTCTACGAGTGTCGAGAGCAGTATTTCTAGCCCGTTGTCTGAGTTGCCATCAAGGTCGCCTATGCCGATAAAGCCTGCCGATTGTTGTTCGCTTCTAATTGGATGCTCAGAATACACGATTGGGTTGGCGCTGGAACCGCTACCAGATGATGTACCAGAGGAACTGCTGTTGTTACAGGAGGCAATGAATACACTAAGCAGTGTCAGCGGCACTGTTTGGTAAATGCGGGAGTAGAGCGAATGGCTAGTCATAGCATGGGCGCCTCGGTTTGATTGATGGTTTAGAGGAAGTCGTGGGGTAAATCCTTTCAATTTTCGGGTGGTATTGTTTGGCAACCGGCAGGGGGGATTGCCGGTTGCAGTGACGCTAATTAATCATGCGTCTTATTGGTAAGACGGATCATCCATTGGGCCTATAGAGCGCGAGCGTACAGGCTGAAGTAAGACGGGTTTTAGAGTGTGGGGATACTCTGGTCCCCAGTTTACGGCATCGCCTTTCATTTCTACCGACGCATTGTCGGTATACCAGTCTACCAAGTCGCCATCGCAGCGGAGCAACCAAACAGTGCCTTCATCACCGGCGGTAAAATCGCCGTGACGTACCAGTGCAGGGCGGAAGAAGTAGGTGCCTGGCCACATTTCACCGTAGTTATAGTGAAAACTTCCCTCAAGGCAGTAGGCTTCTTCAAATACGGGGTGATGAGCTAAAGGGTGCTCTCTCCAGCCGGGCTTGGCTTTAATTAAGCGAGTGTAAAAGCCGGTTTTTTCATCGCGGTATAGCATTTTAATGTAGAGACCGGGAACGGGGGTGCCACCTAAGTCGAAGCGCATGGGGCTGCCGCTTTCAACGTCAATCCAATCCATTTTACTGCTGTGAGCGACGACCAATTTCTGGTCTTCTCGAACATAGTCTTTATCTTGCTCACAGGGTTCAAACTGCCAGTCGCCGTATTCACGGAAGAGTAAAATAACGGTGTCTTTTTTAACCTGAATGTTCGGAGCCACAACGCCCTTTGGTGCGGCCCAATAGTCACCGGCAACTAAAACTTGATCGCCGAGGCTGACTTCACCTTCTAAAATATACCACTCGGTTAAGGCGTTATGAACGCCAGAAGGTCGCTGCCAGTCACTGGTAAATTTAACTTTTGCCGATACTGATCCGTCTTCTTCGTCGTAGCACAAGTTCTGTTGTTGTGCGGTACCGGTGGCGTGTTCAAACTCAGCAATATGCCAAATTAAATCTTTTGCATCGATCAGCTCTACATGTGGGCGCATTTCGTCTCCTGGTCACATTAATCATGTGTTGTTCAATGGTGCGGTCAAAATAAATTAAATAACAGCATAAAATTAACGGTGTCTTTAGCTTATGCCGGCAGTTTCAGGGTTTCTTTTCGGTTCTTTTACTTTCTTGGGTAAATATATCCACGGTCTTGCTAGGCGATCCGCTTGTTCGAATCTATCGATTTCACTATTCATACTAAGGGTTAAGTCGATAGGATCTAGGCCTTGTAACAACATTTTTTTTGCATTTTCGTCGATATCAAACTGCGCTTGCTGTTGGTCCCATTGCAGTGTTTGATTTTCAAGATTCACGGTAACCCTATGCTGCTGGGGGTTTTGTTCTACCCATGCGGCAATGCGTTCTATCTCTTGTTCTGGCAGCTCAACGGGGAGCAAGCCGTTGGCAATGCAATTGTTAAAAAAGATACTGCCAAAACTGGGGGCGACTATGCACTTTATGCCATATTCGGCCAGCGCCCATACGGCGTGTTCGCGGGATGAGCCGCAGCCGAAATTATTACCGGCGAGAATGACGCTGCAATGCTGATATTCAGGAAGATTTAAGACGAAATTATTGTTCGCCTCTCTGCCTCCGGGTAGGGTGTATCGCCAGCTTGCAAACAAGCCTTCACCAAGCCCAACTTTGGACACTAATTTCATTTCTCGACTCGGAATGATGGCATCCGTGTCTATATTTGGTCGTAATAAGGGGGCAGCAACACCCGAAAAGGTTTCAAAGATTCCCATTAGATAATTTCCTCCGCACTGCCAATACGACCTAATAACGCTGATGCGGCAACAGTCACCGGACTGGCAATATGGGTTTTAACAGCAGGACCTTGGCGGCCTTCAAAATTTCGATTGGTACTTGAGATAACGCGCTTGCCGGCCCCAAAGGTTTCACCGCCAGCGTAAAAACACATGGAGCATCCTGGCTCCCGCCATTCAAATCCGGCGGCTGTAAAAATGAGATCTAAGCCTTCGGCTTCTGCTTGGCGTTTTACTCTGCCGGAGCCGGGCACGCAGACAGCACGTAGATTGGTGGCAATTTTACGATTCTTTAAAATGGCAGCTGCAGCGCGTAAATCTGCAATCCTGCTATTGGTGCACGAGCCAATAAAGGCCGCGTCAATGACCACGGTGTTTAGTGTCTGCTCGGCTTTTAGGTCCATATAATTCAGTGCTTTTTCCATGCCGTCGCGCTGTTGCGGGTCGTCACACGCCATGGGGTTGGGAACGCTGCCGTTAACGGCGACCGAGTGTTGCGGGTTGGTTCCCCAGCTTACGGTTGCCGAAACAGCATCGGCATCAATCTGTATTTCTTTGTCAAAATGTGCGCCCTCATCACTGTTAAGGGCTAGCCAATAGGCCTCTGCCTGTTCGGCGGTGTCTGCTTTGGGGGCGTAGTCGCGGCCCTTGACCCAGTCGATGGTTTTTTCGTCCGGTGCGATAAAACCCGTGAAGGCAGAAAACTCAACTGCCATATTACAGAGTGTGAAGCGTTCTTCTATTGGCATATCGCGGATGGCTGAGCCAGCAAATTCAACCGCATAGCCATTGCCACCCTGTGCGCCGTATTCGGCAATAATATGCAAAATAAGGTCTTTTGCACTCACTCCGCTGCGCAGCGTGCCATTGACGACAATACGCATAGAGAGTGGTTTTTCAAGGTCTAGGGTTCGCGTGGCCATGGCGTGCTCAGCCTCGGTTGATCCTATTCCCCACGCTAGGGCGCCAATTGCGCCGAGTGTGCAGGTGTGGCTGTCTGGGCACACTAAGGTAGAGCCGGGAAGTGCTATTCCCAACTCGGGCGAAATAACATGAGCAATCCCTTGGTCGGGGTTGTTAAGGTCAAAGAGGGTGATGCCGGCTTTAATGGCCTCGTAACGGGTAGCTTGAATGAATTTATGACCAGAGGGCATTAAGGTATTGTCATTGCGGCCCGGTGTTGTGTCGATGATATGATCCATGGTGCAGAACACATGCTCGGGGCGTGGAATTTTGCGTTTTCGCTCCGATAAACTTTGCAATGCAATGCTGCCGGTGCGCTCATGGAGAAACACTCTGTCGATGTAAATCAAACTCCGGCGCGCGCCCAGCGAGGTGACCTCGTGGCTTTGCCAGAGTTTTTCAAAGAGCGAACGTTGATGGAGGTTATTCATTCATTACCGACCAGTGCTTCGTTGTGCTTAATGGCTTAACATTATATCATTATAACTTAATTTATGTGAGAATCCACTTGAAGTCACAATATTCTGCGTTTTTATGGTGGGTATTGCTCTCTTACCCACAAGTAGAAAGTCTAATTAGGAAGAATTATGAATAAGCCATTAGCGGGAATTCGCGTTTTAGATCTTACTCACATGCTGTCTGGGCCGTTCTGTACTATGACCTTGGCAGACCTCGGCGCCGATATGATTAAGGTCGAGCCGCTGACCGGCGAGGGGACACGCAAGCTATTGGCCACTGACCCTAAAAACTCTATAGATGGCATGGGTGCCTACTTTATTACTCTAAATCGCAATAAGCGCACCATGAGTATTGATTTGAAATCAGAGCGTGGCTTAGCCTTATTTTACGATTTGGTAAAAGAGTCAGACGTGGTAATTAATAACTTTGCGGCGGGTGTGCCCAGTAAGTTAAAAATTGATTACGCACATCTGTCTGAAGTTAATCCTAAAATTATCACCTGCTCCATAACGGGGTTTGGCGAGGAGGGGCCGGGAGCTAAACGTCCGGCGTTTGACCAAGTAGCCCAAGCCTACGGTGGAGGTATGTCAATTACCGGTGAAGACAGCAGTCAGCCGGTGCGTGCCGGTATCCCTATTGGCGATTTGGGTGGTGGCATGTTTGGCATAATGGGTGTGTTAGCGGCCATTATTGAGCGCAATGTGTCTGGAAAAGGTCAGCATGTGGATATCTCAATGTTAGATGTGCAAGTGTCGCTGCTAAGTTATATGGCCACAATGCACTTTCTATCTGGTGATGACCCAAGCCCTATCGGCAATGCCCACTTTGTTCATGTGCCTTACAATAGTTATCCAACGGCGAACGGCCATTTGGTGATTGCGATTATTACCGACAACTTCTGGCAGAACTTAAAAGAAGTGGTTAATTGTGCTGGATTTGATGATCCCAAATACGATGTTCAACCGGGACGCTTGGCAGACAAAGACTTTATAGACGGCACATTGGCAGAAATATTCAGTCAAGACACAAGCGAAAATTGGTTAGAAAAACTCAATGCCAAGCGCATTCCTGTTGCGCCGGTAAATAAATTTAGTCAGGTATTTGCTGACGAGCAAGTCAACTTCCGTAATATGGTGGTTGAGTGCGAACATCCAAATGGCAAAAAAACCAAAGCACCGGGTTGCCCTATTAAGATGTCGCGCACCTCAGAAGAATCCTTTACACCCGCGCCGTTGCTAGGGCAGCATACTGATGAGTTGATGTGTGACGTATTGGGTTATGGCCCAGAGGACGTGGCCACGCTAAAACAGCAAGGGGTGATTGCTTAATGTCTGAAAAGATCATTATTAATGATGTTGGGCCGCGAGATGGTTTGCAGAATCAAGCCAAGGTATTAACCCCCGCGCAGCGCCTGCAGATTATTGAATCACTCTTAGCAGCCGGTGCTAAACATATTGAAGTGGGTGCATTTGTGTCGCCCAAGGCAGTGCCGGCGATGGCTGGCACCGATCAAGTTGTGGCTGGCCTGCCCAAGGGCGATTATGAATTTTCTGCCCTTATTCCTAATTTACGTGGTTACGAGCTTGCCAAGGCTGCGGGTGTGAATACCGTTGGCTTAGTGGTGGCGAGTAGCGAAACCATGAATTTAAAAAACATCAAAATGACAACCGCGCAGGCCATGGCGGTGTGCAGTGATGTTTTGGCATTAAGTAAAACCGAGGGAATTAGAAGCCAGGTTTATTTGGCGACAGCATGGGAGTGTCCGTTTGAAGGCGTCATTGATACCCAGCAAGTGGTAGATTTGGTTGGCGAAATACTAGCCGCAGGAGCGAGTGAAGTTGTACTGGCTGACACCATTGGTGCCGCCTCGCCTGCCGGAGTAAAGCACTTATTGCAGGCCATTGAATCAGTCCACGGCACGCAAGCCATTAGTTGTCATTTTCATGATACGCGAGGTATGGGCGTGGCTAATGTGTATGCCGCCGTTGAGCAAGGTATCCGCAAATTTGATGCCTCTATTGGTGGCCTAGGCGGCTGTCCTTTTGCGCCGGGTGCAACCGGAAACGTAGCAACCGAGGACGTTGCCGTAATGCTAGAGCAGATGGGTTTTGATACTGGTTTGAATTTTCGTGGCCTGCTTGCCGCGATAGACTTAGTATCGGAATTAACCGGCAACTGTGATGGCGGGCATTCAAGCCGCTGGATACGCCGGCAAGTAGAAATGGATCGTATGTAAGGTGTTTTTAGAGCGCAAGCAATAGATAGGGGATGGCATGGAAAAGAGTGATAAAACGGCACGTGAACTTTACGCAGAAATAAAAGCGAATCCGGCAAGAAAAAGATTTGGTTTTGGTCGTAAGGCTGTTTTGGTCAATATTGATCCACAAAAAGCCTACACGCGAACGGATTTATATAAAACGGCGTATGAAACTGACCCGCGTCAGCTTGAGTATGTTAACAATCTTGCCAAGGTTTTTCGCGCTTTGGATTGGCCGGTAGTGTGGACCCATGTTGCTTATATGGACTCTGCCGACGATGCGGGTATTTGGGGGACGCGCACTAACACCCCAGATAGTTTGCAGAACATTAAATTTGATAGCGACCGCTCACAATTTGATGAGCGCTTAGAGATTGATCAAGCTAAAGATGTTATTTATTTAAAAAAAATGCCGTCAGCTTTTTTTGAAACTCATTTGCAGTCATTGTGTGTTTGGCATCAGGTAGACACGGTGATACTCACCGGCGGCTCCACCTCAGGTTGTATTCGCGCAACGGCGGTAGACTCTTTGTCTCGTGGTTACCGCACCATTGTTCCTGAAGAGTGTGTGGCCGATAAACACGAAAGTTACCACTTCGCCAACCTTACCGACTTGGCTTTAAAGTATGCCGACGTGGTTGATGTGCAAGAAGTGTTTGATTGGTTGGCAACACAAGATTCGGAATAAGGTGAGGGCGGCATGAAAGAAGATCCCGGATATTACGACTATTGGCCCTACTTTAAACGTCCCAAAATAACTTGGCCCAATGGCGCAAAATTGGCATTTTGGCTTGCACCCAATATTGAATTTTACGAGCTGAATCCGCCGCCCAATCCTCAGCGTAAACCCTGGCCGCAAGCGACGCCTGCGGTGGCAGGCTATAGTATCCGTGACTACGGCAATCGGGTTGGCCATCAGCGCCAAATGGCATTATTAGATAAATACGGTATTCGTGGTTCTATTTCTCTGTCCACCGCGCTGTGCGATCATCATCCCGAGATCATCAGCCAGTGCAGCGAGCGTAACTGGGAGTTTTTTAGCCACGGTATTTATAATACCCGCTATACCTACGGCATGAGTGAAGCTCAGGAACGCGAAATGATTCGCGACTCTATCGACACGATACACCGCCATACTGGGCAAAAATGTGCCGGTTATCTCGCCCCCGCGCTGTCTCACTCCGACAATACCATCGACCTTTTTGCCGAGGTAGGCAGTGAATTGTTTGGTGACGACGCCGGCTTTTATACCTGTGATTTATTTCACGATGATCAGCCAACGCCAATACATACTCGCTCTGGCAAAGAGTTTGTCTCGGTTCCTTATTCCTTAGAAATGAATGACACCATCGCCTATGTCGTCAATAAAATTGAACCACGGCGTTATGGTCAGCAACTAAAAGATTGTTTTGATCGCTTATACGCAGAAGGCAGTGAGAGTGGCACGGTCATGTGCATTCCAACCCATAATTATCAAGTAAGTTGCCCGCACAGAATGAAAGCGTTTGAAGAGGCGCTGGAATACATCACTGGTCACAGTGATGTGTGGGTGACCACTGGCCGTGAGATTGCAGAGTATTATCGTGAGCACTATTTAGCATCGAGCAAAGACGCCATTCTAAACGTGCAAGGAGGCTTGTGAGCATGAGCTTACCGAACGATTATTTACAATACCCGCAACGCAGCTACGGCATGGACCATGATCGTTATAGCTGGTCAATGCTTGAAAATCGCAAGCCCGTAACCTGGCCAGATGGCAAGTTGCTCGCACTTTGGGTCAATGTGAATTTACAGTATTACCCGCTTAACCAACAGGGTGTACCGTTTGCGGTGCCTGGTGGCATGACAATGCCATACCCCGATCTACGCCACTATTCGCTGCGCGACTACGGTAACCGCGTGGGCTTGTTCCGTATTTTAAAAGCCTTAGATGCGAACAACATCACCGCAAGTTTTGCAGTGAACTCACGCTTATTACAACGCATACCGTATTTAGCGGGTTTATTACGCGAACGCGGCGATGATATTTTGGGCCACGGTGTTCACATGGATGCCTTGCACTATGGCGGCCAGAGTGAAGCAGAAGAGTCGTCACAAATTGTTGAATGCGTATCCGTGCTTAGAGATTTGACGGGCCAGCCAGTAGACGGTTGGTTGTCGCCGGTGAGAAGTGAATCTGAAAATACCCCCGATCTATTGGCAGAAAACGGAGTGCGGTATTTTTCAGATTGGGTGAACGATGACATGCCCTATGAATTTTCAACTAGCTCAAAGCCCTTGATCGCCATGCCATTGAGCAATGAAATTGAAGACCGTTTTGTGATCGTCAATAATCAGCATTCAGAAGCTAGCTGGGCTCAGCAGGTAGAAGACGCTGCAGCATTTTTGCTAGACGAAGCGCACCGTTCTGGCGGGCGTATCTTGAGTTTAAATATTCATCCTTGGTTGCTTGGCCAACCCCATCGCATTCAGTTTTTTGAAGCGGTGTTAAGTACTTTAGCGGCTAACCCTGCGGTGTGGAGTGCGGCCCCCAGTACTATCTTGGACACGTGGGCATCACAGCAGTCATAAGCCGGCTGGCATTACGCAAGTACTATATTTTCCCTATCACATAGGCGGGCTTCACTGCTGAGAAGCCCGTCCTTCTTTGCTTTCAGTACCTTAATACAAACTATCACCTACTCCCTTGATGCTGATTATCTATGCAGTATTTCGTTTATGGCAGCGAGTCAGTCACCGGTTCAATAGAAGTAGGCTCGCTAACACTGAGGCTCACACATAAGTTGTTGATTTATTTAAACGGGTTTATGATCAAGGCAAGGTAATGAGTAAAAGCGTATAGAAGCGGGAATCGAAAAATATGAAGGAAATCGGCATGAATAACCCCCCAAGACTATAGACACTCCGTATGGTAAAAAAGAACCACCGGAGGATGTATGAATCAGCGCAGAAAATACGAATGTTATGTGTCTCGAGGTAAATCATGAGTAGCATTAAAGAGTATTACTTAGAAAACGAAGAGAGTCGTTATATTCGATTAGCTGAAATCTTGGGAATTTCTTGGCAAGAGCTACAAGGGTTGGATTATGAAATTAATGCAAGGGTGTCCAAGGATGGCAATTTATATAGTCACAATCTAACATTTAGCCAAGAAAATGATTCGTATGTTGTTAAAAAAATAAAAGGTTTAAGCGAAGATTGGAACGTTGAGATAGCTCCTTGGGAACTTGAGAGAAACGAAGAGGATGAGTACGAACTTGGTGCAATCGCGAGAAATACCGATTATAGGTTAAGTTTTATAAATGAGTTGCAGGATCTTAATGGGTTGCTGGGGCTGGATGTTACAGATAATAACTTGCATAGAATACTTTTACGCCAGATTTTTATAAGCATAATTGGAGCCGTTGAAACTTATTTATCGGATGCATTTATAAACGAAGTACTATCAAAACAATACTATTTGGAAAGATTTGTAGCTACGCATCCAGAATTTAAGAAACAAAAAATTAGCCTGAGTGAGATTTTTTATGAATCACTAAAGATTGAAGAGAAGGCAAAAACGATCATGCTGGGAACGATTTATCATAAGTTGCCAACAGTAAGGCAGATGTATCAAGACACATTTGGCATAACGTTTCCACCTATAGCTGATATGCAAAAATATATAGTAAAGCGTCATGACCTTGTTCATCGGAACGGAAAAACAGCGGACGGTGTGAAAATTGATATTGATATAGATACTATTGATAAGCTGAAGCGATCAGCGATTGGGCTGGTAGATCAGGTTAGTATAGAGATAAACAACCTAAGCGATGAAGATAAACCATTTTAGTCGTCTTTCACGTCAAGCATAGGTAACAAAGTTATCAACCTGACATCTCAGACTACGCTTCATTCTGTAACATAACACTACACTTCAAAAAAAATCAGGTTATAACAGCATTAAATACCCGTCAGAAGAAAATCGAGTGCTGAAATAATGTCTGTTCGATTCAGTAGCAATGAGCCTTCTTTTTGGGTGAGAAAAGAAACTGACACGGTCGTGATTTGATGGGTAAGAAGGGCATATTTCCAACCGCCAATCTCTACAAGTGGGCACAGGTTTTTGGGAAATGCTTTTGCATCCTGTGCTGAAGCAATCGGTATAACTACGCGGCTATTTAGACCATCCAGTAAGTTGGATTGTACATCCACGAAGAAGGGGTATGTTGCGTGGCTATCAGAATCTGTGTTCACATACAGATCAAATTGCTTCATTAGAAGCCCCGGTGTTTGTCAGCAAAGAGTCCATTGTCTGCAAGGCGGTTGCAGTTTTCGATGGCCTGCTTGTTGTCTTCGCGCCATTGTTTGCGTTTATTTTCCCGGAGTTCTTCCTCTAGTGCGCGCTCAAGGGTAGCAGAAAGGTTTACCTTTAAACTTTTAGCTTCCGCAAGTAAGCTGCTGTTTATACTCAGGTTTGTGGCCTTTTTTGGGGCCTTTTTGTCAAATATTTCACGCATTCTAAAACCTCTCGCATAGCTAATGCGTATAAGTAATGCGCATCTTAGCAGTAAGGCATTTACCAAGACAAGGAAGGTAGATGACAAGCGCGGCTGTGCTTATAGGTCTAGAGGCTTAGAGCTTTTCTTTTCCCGTGCGTGGGTCCACTTCTTTTGCCCTAGTGTTTCGTTTTAGTCTCTTTTACGCCAACCCAGCTAGGAATGCCTAGCTGGGTGTTCTGGTGTCTACCTCAATACTATTGTTTGTCTCCGTGTTCTTATGTGGCTTTGTTAAGCTCATCATGATCGAGGTGAGGGCGGGAACAAATAATAAGGTTACGGTGGTGGCAAGGAGTACGCCAAAGGCGAGCGATAACACCATGGGAATTAAGAAGCGGGCTTGAATACTGCCCTCTAACATAATCGGCATCATGCCGGTGAAGGTGGTTAGCGAGGTGAGTATGATTGGCCTAAAGCGATCACTTGCACCTTGAATAATGGCGCGTTGAATCTCTACTTTTTCTGCCAGTAATTGATTTATTCGGTCTAGCATCACCAAGTTGTCATTAACGACGACGCCGGCAACAGCGACAACGCCGAGTATGGAGAACATGCTGATTTCGCGGCCAAAGAGAATGTGACCAAGTATGGCGCCCATCAAGCCGAAAGGGATGGCTGACAGTACCAGCAATGGTTGCCAGTATGAGCGAAAGACAATCGCGAATAGACCATAAATTAGAATGATCGACAGCAGGCCCATTTGAAACAGTTCAGAAATGAAGGTTTCCTGAGACTCTTGTGCCCCTTCACGGCGAACTTTGCTGCCCGGAAAAATAGCCGCCCATTCCACCGCATCATTGGTCAAGATACTGCTGGTAATTTGCTTGGCGTTGAATCCGTCTTCAACTTCCGCGGTGATAGTGGTGGCAACCAGTCCATCGATATGGCGGATTTCTTTTAAGGCGTCCACAAATTCAAGATCGGCAACCATATCAAGTGGGATGTCATTTCCGGTGTTATTGCGAATTTTATGTTCTAGTAATTGCGCCAGTTGCTGCCTTTCGGTTTGAGGGTAGCGCAGCATCACTTTGACATCTTCTTGAGCGCGGGGAATGCGTTGTACTTCTTCACCGTAATAACCTTGGCGCAGCTGACCGATCACATCTTCTGCGGTAATGCCCAGCGTTTCGGCCATGGGTTTTAGGTGTACACGCAACTCCGGCAGGGCTTCATTAAGCTTGCTGCGAATATCATAAACGCCACTCATTTCGGCTAAGCGCTGTTCCAGTTTTTTGGAGAGTTGCTGTAATTGTTGAGTGTCTAGGGCGCTAATTTGTAATTCTATGGGTTTAGCGGTTGGCGCTAAGGTGGATTGAATAATGTAATCTCGAACTAGGGCAATTGAGCCGCTATTTTCTAGCCATTGCTGCTTTAACCGCTCCGTGTCAAAGGGGCGCTCCTCCACATTGAGAAGCTCCATTGAAACCCTAACGGTTTCACCATATATGGCTGTTTCTATGTGACCGATGAAGGGTTTTTGATACTGCTTGTTAATATCTAATTTTAACTGTAATGCGGCATTCTCAACGCGTTTGCCAAATTCTTCGGCTTGATGAAAAGGGGTTCCATCGCGAAGGGTGAAACGGGCTTCGACGAGATCTAAAGGGACAATAGGAAAAAAGCTACTGCGTAACCAACCGCCAAATAACAGTGAACTTACAATTAAAAATAAGGCAATAAAGGTCGCCACGGTAATGCCGCGATAGTGTAAACAGCGAAGTAATATAGGCCGGTATATTGATTGAGTAAGATAGTCTAAACCCTGAGCTACCTTATGTCTTAGTTTCTCGAGCGCACTTAGTACAGGGTTTTTACTAGGTGTTTCGGGCTTCATATGTGCCAAGTGGGCGGGCAAGATAAAGAGCGAATCTAATAGCGAAAAACTCAGTGCAACCAACACAACCACACCAAGATTATAGGGTTCAGCGAACTCCGGCGGTAAGTTTAAAAAAGGAATAAAAAATATCATGGTGGTAATAACGGCAAAGATCACCGGTTTACTTACCGAGGCAGTTCCGCGATAGGTTGAGGCGGCGCCCGGTCCCTCTTTGCTGTGGTGGCTGTATACGGATTCACCGACAATAATGGCGTCGTCAACGACAATACCCAATATCATAATAAAGGCGAATAGCGAGACCATATTCAGGCTGATGCCTGCTGTGGGCAGAAGCCAGATTGCGCCTAATAGAGAAATGGCGATGCCAGAGCAGACCCAAAATGCCAGCATGGGACGCAAAAATAATAAGAGAATAACAAAGATCAGGATCAGGCCGCCAAAGCCATTGTTAATGAGGGTGTTTAATCGACCGCGAAATTCTTTTGATTGGTCGCGCCATAAGCTAAGACTAACGCCGTTTGGCAGTTGGCTTTGCATTTCTTCAATGAAGTTGTGAGCGGCGGCACTGGTTTTAAGAATGTCGGCATTCTCGGCGACGTAGATGTCGAGGGATAGCGAGGGTAAACCGTCAAATTGGCTGTATAGCCCGTCTTCGATAAAACCATCTTTGATTGTTGCGATATCACCCAATTTAACTTGGCCACCTGTGGCGGTGCTAATGACGGGGATATTCGCAAAATCGCGGCCTTGGTAAGATTGCATACGGGCTTGAATTTGGATGTCGCCGCTTACGCTTTGAATATCACCCGCAGAAACATTCAGGGAGGCGCGCCGTAATATTTGCGCTAACTCGGTAAAGCTGAGGTCGTATTCATCCAAGGTGCTGGCGGCAACTTCAATGCTTACCTCGTAGTCTCGTGGTTGGCGGAGCTCAACAATGGGTATCCACGCTTTTTCTAATAGTTGTCGCTGTAAATGTTCGCTTAATGTTTTTAATTCCGCTTCACTAATATCGCCACTAATGGCAATGCTAATTACCATGCTGCGAAATTGCTGTTCATAAATTTGTGGGCTTTCGGCATCGCTGGGTAACTCGGACAATGCGTTTACTTTTGCCTTAATGTCGTTAAGTAATGTTTGGGTGTTGTAATCTGCTAGGGCGTCAACGGTGACGGAAACGCCGTTTTCCAAGGCTTTAGATTCTATTTTGTCGATGCCATTAACATCTCGAATGGCGTCTTCTATTCGATTTAAAATTTGTTCTTCTGACTGACGTGGTGAGGCGCCTGGGTAGACAACATCAATTTGAACTTTGTTGACGATACGCTCAGGGAAAAAATTCTTATCGACGTGACCAAAGGTGGACACGCCGCCAATGAAAATAAGCGCCATCAGGAGGTTGGCGGCGATGGGGTTGCGGATAAACCAATGAATGATGTGATTCATTATTGATTACCCGCTTCTTCACTGGGTTCAGTATTTGTGGGCTTGCTAGTACTGGGTTTGATAGGCTGCGGTGACGGTGCTGTGTTATTGGGGGCAGAGGTGCTGCTTGGTGTATTAGCAATTGGCAGTAGCGCTGTGCCCTCGGTATTGCTGGCCAAGTCAGAGAGTACGACACGCTGGGCTTGTTGATCTGTGGTGATGATATAACTGGTGTCGTCATTGGTAAAGGCAACGGTGACTGGCATCAGTTGCAGGGCATTTTGGGCATCGATAATACGCAGAAAGCGCTGCTCATAAAGAGCATCAGAGGGTACGGCAAGTAACAGGCTTGGCTGTGTTGCGTGGATGTCTGCCTCTAAAAACGTGCCTATTCTGAGCTGGTTTTGGGTGAAGGCAAGTTGGCCATCGTCCAGCTCAGCGTACAAGGTGTAAAGCCGGCTATCCGTGTTCAAACTAGCGGCAGCGCGGCGGATGGTTGCCGTTAAAGAAACACCGTTATTGTGGAGTGTTACCGGAATACCTTGGTCATAATCCGTGGCATTAAAATTTAATAAACGATATTGCTTGGGGCTTATTTCTAAGGCGATTTCCAGCGCGTTTATATCAATTAAGGTGGCGACAGTGGCGCCTTTGCTAAGGTATTGGCCTAATTCGGCATCAATATGATCTATGACGGCGGGGAAGGGGGCCCGTAGTTCAAGTCGGTCTACATTGCGCTGCGCGAGTTTTAGCTCGGCTTCGGCGGCGTCGACGGCGCGTTCTGCTTTGTGTAATTGAGGCTTGCGAAGGAAGAGGGCGTTGGCCTCATCTGAGCCTAAATCACGCCATTCTCTTTTTGTTTGTGCGACTCGTCCCTGTTCACTGGCCAGTTGTTCTTTGGCTTCGGCTAGCTTGGCTTGGGCACGGCTGAGCTCAGTTTTAACTTCGATACCGTCTATACGAAGTAAAGGCTGTTGGTCGGCAACTGAATTACCGACTTTGTAAATATCGTAGGTTTTAATAACCTTACCAGCGACTTCACTTGCGATATCGACTGTTCTACGGCTGCTAATTTTTCCATTGGCGGCAACCTTGATGGGTAACAGTTGTGGCTCAACGAGTTGAAAAATAGCATCCTGCGGGGGTGGCGCTGTTTGCACTGTGGGCGGTGGCGAGCTCGGGCCGCTGAGTAAGGTGCGAGCAGTAAGAACCCCGATAACGAGAATAACCAGTGGCAAGAGTTGGCGTAGTAATTTTGGCATGGGTATTCCTTTTATGCGCTGCGACCGCTCAGTTTTAGCTGTCTTGCCACGGCGGGCTTTGTTGCCGATGTTGTCAGTTGACCTTGTGTGGAGAAACTGGCTAAACTTACAAAAGATATAATGTTATTATATTAATACATTTGTGCATCTGTCGACCTCTGCTGCAATATTTATATAGGCGGCGGGTGACAATTTTCTCCCTATTTAGGCGGTGTAATGGAATATATTTTACTGAAATACCTACATATTCTTGGTTTTGTGTACTGGTTGGGCGGTGATTTGGGTACATTTTTATCAAGTCGGTATTTGGTTAATCGTGAGTTGAGTAATGAAGCCAGGTTAGTGGCGACCAAAATCATGCTTGCCTGTGATCAGGGACCAAAATTGGCGATGCCGCTGATGTTTTCGCTGGGTGTTCATCTGGCCACCATCCTTGGCGTTGTCCCGCTTAATGGTGTTGGTTTGTTAGCCACTTGGCTGATTGGTTTGGTGTGGCTGGCTAATGTTCTGATTCTATATAGCTTTGAGGGCAAGCCCTTTACCGCCATGCTGGCGAAATTTGATTTTGGATTTCGCGTGGCGGTGCTGCTGGCAATTTTAGTGTTTTTAGTGGCTGCGCAATTCATATCAGGCTTGATCACCGCCGATTGGGTGGCTTGGAAGCTGTTTATCTTTGCCTTGCTAGTGGCCTGTGGAGTGGGTATTCGTATTCAGCTAAAACCCTTTGTTCCCGCCTTTACCAAGTTGATGCAGGACGGCCCTAGCGATGAAGTTAATGACATTTTAGAGTCAGCGGTCAGTCGTAGCCGTCCCTTTGTCGCAATTATTTGGTTGGGGCTGTTTGTGAGTGCCGCACTGGGTGTGCATTTGCTGTAACTAGGTGCTAAGTAAGCCCTTGCTTAAACAAGAATCTTAGAGGTAGACGCAGTAATGGAATTATACAATTTGCCACATTCACCCTATGCCGCTCGGGTACGAATGTTAATTTATGAGCGCGATTTAGCCGTCGATCTTTGCGACCCGCCGGGTGGTATGGGAAGTGAGGAATACCGCAGTTTAACGGTGATGGGCAAGGTGCCGGTGTTAAAGCATGGCGATCGCTATTTGTCTGAATCTACCGCGATTATGGAATACTTAGAGGCGCTATATCCCGATGGCAAGCTAACACCAGAAGATGCATGGCAGCGCAGTCAGCAAAGCGCCATGATTCGCTATGTCGATTTGTATTTTGCCCAAGCGTTGTTCCCTCTTTTTCAACAAATGAAAGCCTCGCCACGAGATCAGCAAGTTGTTGATGCCGCCTTGGTAAACCTGAGTGCAGAACTTAAACGGCTACAGGCATGGTATGAATTACCGGAATTAGCTCCTTCCTCTAGCCTTAGTTTGGCGGATTGTGTGGTGATGCCGGTGTTGTTTTATGTGGTGAGTTTGTCGCCCTTTTTTGGCGAAAATGAACCGCTATTGGCAACCCCTGTACTGGCCGAACGCTGGGCATGGGCGCAAGAGCAGGCGGCATCCAAGCGGGTGTTGGGTGAGATGGCTGCCGGCTTAAAAGCCATGATGTCACCGGCGAATTAATTGAACGTGGAGAAGATAGCAGTTGGCTAAATTCTTAAAAGTGCTGTTGCTCGGCGTTGCGACCTTGTTGCTTGTTATTGCGGCGTATATCGCATGGAGTTTGCTGGCTTATCGCGATATACCCACTGCCGAGCTTGTTGCTCGCTACGGTCAGGGTGCGCAGTTTGCTGACTTAGAAGGTACGCCGATTGCTTATCGAGTCAGTGGTGATCTAAACGCAGGGCCGCCTTGGGTCTTATTACACTCTCATTATTTTGATTCGCTAATGTGGGACGATGTAATAAGCCACTTGGCCCCAGGTCATGCAGTGATTCGTTATGACATGACATCTCATGGCCTTAGCGGTCCAGATGCGCAATCGAATTATAGTATGGACCGCGATGTGGCGATTCTGGATGCGCTGTTAAATAAGTTAAATGTTAAATCTGCCTTGGTGGTGGGTTCGTCATTAGGTGGCAATATTGCTTTTCATTATGCCGCCAAATTTCCTGAGCGCACAGCGGGCTTGGTGCTGATTAATTCTGGCGGTATTAAACGCCAGCAGAGTAGCCGTCGCAGCGCTGCCGGCATTCCACCGTGGTTTTATCGCGTTTTTTATTTTATACCCACCATCGCTTATCGCAAATTTATAGAGTGGATGGTGGTAGACAAGACGGTAGTGAGTGAGAGTCTGGTTGAACGTTTTCACGATATGTTTAGGCATAAGGGTAATCGGCAAGCAGAAATGCAGCGCATGGCGAGCTTTGATGCCGGTGAGCCGAGTGAAGTGCTAGGGGCAATACGGGCGCCTAGCTTAATTATTTGGGGGCGGAAAAACCCCCAACTCCCGGTAGCACTTATGACCCAGTTTGAAAATTTGATGACAAATACCGAATCGATTACCTCTGAGATTGTTGATGGGACAGGGCATTTACTGCCTGTCGAGCGGCCAGAAATAACGGCGACACTGCTCGATCGTTTTAGGGGCAGTTTATGATTGTGGATCGCGGTGATTTTTTTAGCCTTAAAATAAATCCTTGTTGGGCGGTGTTATTGTTGTGTTTACTGCTCTCGGCATGCGGTGAGCCACTGGTATTAGAAGAGGCCACGCCGCTAGGCGCTGAGCGAGCAGCATTAGAGAGCATCCCCGGCTATCCCCAAGGTTCTTATGAGTATCAGCTGATCGAACGGGTTGGTCTTAAAGCCGAGCAGGGCGGCATGATCGATCTGCGAGTGTGGTATCCCTTTAGCGAAGAGCCAGCCCCCGTCATTATTTTTTCTCATGGCAATTGGTCGGATAAAGACCGTTACGACAACATTTTATCGCACTGGGCAAGTTACGGTTTTGTGGTGATTGCTGGCACTCACTTAGATGGCAAAAATATGGCCAGAGGTATTTTCAATGCCCTGCGTCATGGCAATGATGGCTTAATTGCCCAGCGAGTGGCGGACATAAATTATCTGCTGGATCATATTGAAGAGCTACAAGAATTATTACCGCTGCGTTTGGACGCCAACCGTGTTGCGGTGGCAGGGCATAGTTTTGGTGCTTTTACGGCCCAGCAATTTTCAGGTGCGCGGGCGATAACAGAAAAGGGCGATATTTCTGCTGATGATCGTCGCGTTAATGCCGTGGTGGCACTGTCACCGCCTGGTCCAATGTTTGATGAAATTACCGCAGAGAGTTGGACGCAGATGCACGGTCCAGTCTTGATGTCAACGGGAACGCACGATGTAAACGCGCAGTTCTGGCCGGATTGGCGCGACCATAAAATGAGTTTTGATACTGCGCCAGATGGCCATCAATATGCACTTGTCGTGCAGGGTGCGGATCACTATCTGGGCAACCTAATATGCCGGCCAGATCGAGATGCAGAGCCGCAACACGATGCCCTTAATGTCGTAAATGCGGTATCGACACTCTTTCTTCTTGCCTATGTGAATGGTGATCTTCAGGCCATGGAGTGGCTTGATCAATTAGAGTTAAGTGCGACCAGCGGTGGCTTTGCCGAATTGCATACCCATTAATCAAATATAAAATTTGCATTATTTAAGGCTGTTTGGGTAATCCAATCAGTTTTTATCTGCGTACACCCCTCAATATTTAATAATGGGGGTAATGATGAAAACACTATTTGCTTTTATGATTCTTGCGCTAGGCGTATCTAGCAGTGTTAATGCTGATGCGTTTAACAAGCCTGTCAAACTCAGCTATTACGCCGCTGATAATGTTGTTCACTACGATGTAAGCTGCGCTAATGGTCTGCAGTATGAGTTAATCCGTGAAGACCGTAAGTGGTGTATTGGTGGAGCTGATGCCTCACAGTGCGAAACTAAAAAAATGCGGGCGGCTAGCAAAGCCTGTCGCTTGGGTAAATACATAGTAGGGGCAGATAAGCCAGCTGAGCTGAGCCAGCGCGTCGCCACTAATCCATAAGGTGAGTGGTGTGGGTTCTTGCCCAATTCGTTACCGAAGTTAACCCTTTCTGCGTATAGCTTAATCCGGCCCTCCTGCTGTGATTAAGCTTTATCTTATAAGCCGGCATCGATTAAGACGGTGTTTGCTAGCTATTAATATCTTCTAAGCGTTCCGCCATCACCTGTAACACAATCATCCCTCTTGCCTAGTGAGCTAGATCTGTAACTCATTGATATTTAAGATGGTTGGCGATAGTCTGACCATATTGGTGATAATGTTGAGTACGAATAAATTTGCATATAGACATATACATTAGCAGTGTCATTCTATTCATGGTTGTACAAGGGTTAATACTTTGAACAAAATTCAAAAATTGAGGAAGAATGGCGAAGAGTTATATCTTAATGGCAGAGTGGGGGAAGCACTCAAGGTCTATCATAAAATGGTTAAAAATCCATTTTATGAAAAACTATGCAATGTAAAAGATAAGGTTAATGACTTGCATGGCATGTTCAGCATGTCTAATTATCTTGGACTGCACAATGATGCACTGCAGTATGCCAAGAATATTTTTTCTCTAAAGCCCAATGATGTTGATTCAATCATTACTTTGTCAAAAGGCTTTCATTTTGTTAAATCTCCAGAGCAAGCAATAAAATACGCTTTATTAGCAGAGAGATCAGATGATGCTAATTATGAGGTATACGACATCTTGTCAGAAAACTATATGCTCATTTCAGATTTTGAAAACGCTAGGGCTTCTGGTATCAAGTCATTATTATTAAAAGAGAAAGAAGTAGACTCATACCCTTCGCATAGAGAAGCTGATGTTTCCGTAAAATCACTAAATAAAAATGATAAGTCAAAAAATATTATCTCGTTTTCATTATTTGGTGACAGCCCAAGATATTGTGAAAATGCAGTTATAAATTCAATTAAAGCACCAGAAATATATCCTCACTGGACGTGCCGGTTTTATTGTAGTGACAATGTTCCGGTAGACGTCATTGAAAGATTAAAAAACAATGGTGCTGAGGTGATTTTTAAAAAGACATCAAAAGACCCCAAGGATATGCTCTTTTGGCGATTTTTGGTTATGAGCGACAAAACGATAGATCGGTATATTGTTAGAGATTGTGACTCGGTTGTTAATTTAAAAGAAGCGGTTGCTGTTGATGATTGGATTGAGTCAAATAAGTCTTTTCATATCTTGAGAGATTATTATACGCATGCAACGTTGATATTAGCCGGTATGTTTGGTGGCGTGTCGGGTGTGTTCAGTGATGTTGAAAAGATGATTGATTCATTTCATAAGAATATACACACATCAAGAACGCATTTGGACCAGGATTTTCTAGCCCAATATGTTTGGCCGTCAATAAAAACTGACGTTATGATTCATGACAGTTGTTTTCATAGTAGTGATTGTGGAAGTGTCGATTTTCCTGAAAATGCAATGATTATTAAAAACCATCACATCGGTATGAATGAAGGCGCGGCCACCCTAAATGTTAAGTTGGGAGAAAAGACTGCTTGTGAAAAAGTGAAATGGTCGATATTAGATAAAAACAATACAACTATATGCACTTACCATTCTAGAATAGTCAATGGGGCGTATTGCGCTGAAATACCAACCTCGTATGTTGGTAAGTTGCAGAACAAAGAATATATGCTTAAATCTGTCCCGTACTGATTTTGTATGTAAAAAACTGCCGTAAGCGGCGGGATATTTGTACTTGGAAATAACATGACCTGTATTACTAATATAATATTGACGACGGCTATACATGATGGCGCGTGGATGAATAGCGATTACGGAAGCGTCGATACATTAAATGACTACTTATATACGCATTACCAGGGTTCTAGGCTTCAATGTGTGGATGCCCATTCAGGTGGGAATAAATCTTTAAGTTGTAATGTGTTTATTGCGGCAATAGATTACTTAAATGTAGATGAGTTTATTGCATTATTTTATCAGGTGGCGTGGGATAAACCTGAGCAAGCCCAGCTAATGATAAAGACAGACGACCAGCCTAGTTTCACCCTGTATCAGGCGAAAACGTAATACCGCTTTAAACGCTGCATGATGACGCTATCTGTTGCGTTTAACATCACGATAGAAATTTTCGTGTGAACCAAGTGCCAGTAATTCTAAAATCAGTTTTCCTTCGTCATAGCTATAGCCAAGTAAGGTCTGTTGCTTGTTCATTTTGAATTTATGGACACGTAAAAATCCTAGGTCGCCTTTTTTTGTTCACCTAGTATTGAGTCTTTCATTAGCGCCTTAATTGCAGCGTCCAAATCATTCTTTTGAGTTGAGCTGAGTTTTTTACTGTTTTTTTTAAAGTAGGGGTTTGAAGTACGCTGGCAACCTTAGCCAAAGTCGTATTCCTCTAATTTCCCCTCCTCTTTTTCAGCTTTTGCTATTATCGCTTGCTTTACAAATTCATAAGGTAAATCTGGATTATCCTCCATCATTTCACCAATTTTAGCCCAGTGTTCAATCTGTTTTGGCGGTGTTCTATTCAGCGCTTTTGCCATGATTGTGGCTTTATCAATTAGGTCTTGGTCTAATCGTATGCTTGATGTAGCCATAGCGATATCCTCTGTAGGTTGGTATTAGTAAAATGTATCTTCTCGCTACAAATGTGGCAAGTTGCATCAGCCTTGTCTTGATGGCTTTTTTCCGGTTGCGGGCCAATGCCTCCGCAAATTATGCTGCTGATAAAGCGGAATTTTCTTATCATTAATTTTGTAGATGGCAGTAACTAAGACTAAAAGGTGAGCTTTAGTCGGCTTCTGTTTTCTTTTGGCTGTGTCTGATTTTTAGCAGACGGTGGCCAAGCGGGGAGCATTGGTGAATTGAAAGCCGACTAGGGGGTATTAGTTCTCTGCTAACAACGAGCCAAATCCTTTAATGCGGTCGGGGATGCCATTATTGCGGAGCGCATGCCAAAAGGTGATGGCGTTAATGGCTAAAACGGGTTTTCCTAATTCTTGTTCTAGCTGCGCGGCTAATTCAACAAAGTGCAAATTCGTACCGGCCTGTAAAATCAAATCTATATCGTCACCATCTACCTTTTTGACCAGTGCGCGGTTATCGCCAGACGTTTCATAGGCAATGCTGACAGGGCTGTCAGATTTGTGGCCTTCTATACGCACGACTTCATAACCGATATCGGCTAAAAATTTTACCACCATGCCGTCACCAACAGGCATATATGGGGTGATGACACCAATGCGCTTTACGCCGGGATAGCATTTTAAGGCATCCATAATGGCTTGGGCGCCAAAGGTAATATTACAGCCGCCTTCGGCTTGGGCAATGCTGTTGTAACGTTCAAATTCTCGGTCGGAGCGATCTTTGCCATCCCAGAAGGTTTCAGCGGAATATCCAAAAATAACATGGTCAGGTAATACCGTCAGGGCGTCCCGCAAACCTTGTTCAGTAGCGTTGCCAATAGCTTTAACCAGTGCCACAAAGCTGTCTTCGTCGGTGACCGACATGGGTGGAATAACACAGGCCCGCGTTGCCAGTACCACGCCTTCGGGGCACATCTTGTGATACTCGGTTTCTACTGCCGTATTTGTGGATGGGACAAGTACCGCAAATTTTTTACGGTAGCCATAATAATCGACCATTGTGCGCTCCGGTGTTGCTCGTAAAACACTATTAAATATATTGATATATCAATATAATATTATCAATGTAATAGCAGCTTGGCGAGGAAAAAATGACGAAATTTAAAACGGCGCTAGTGACGGGGGCAAATCGCGGCATTGGTTTAGAAACAGTGCGCCAGTTGGCTATAAAAGGGATTCATGTTTTTGCAACGGTGAGATCACTAAGCTCTGCTGAGCAACTACATAAACTGATAGAGCAGGGGCTTTCGGTAACAGTGGTGCAATTGGATGTGTGCTCGCAGGAAAGTGTAGATACCCTCGCCGCTAGATTGTTATCTGAACACGTCAAAATAGATATCTTAATTAATAATGCGGGGGTTGCCTTAGATCAGTGGGTGCCTGCCCTTGAGTTAGATATCGATCTATGGCGGCAAACCATGGAGGTCAATCTTTACGGCGCGCTGCGACTCTGCCAAGCCTTTATTCCCGCCATGATCGCGGATGGCAGCGGCCGTATTGTTAATGTGTCTAGCGAATTGGGATCGTTACAGGATGTGCAGCTAGGATCGACTTTGGCCTATCGGTCGTCGAAGACAGCATTGAATTCCCTTACCGCATTATTAGCCTGTGAGCTAAAGGTGTATCCCGATATTTTGGTTAATGCCAGCTGTCCTGGCTGGGTTAAAACCGCGTTAGGGGGCGATGATGCCCCATTGAGTGTTGCGGAAGGCGCGGATACCACGGTGTGGCTGGCAACCTTGGCATCAGGCCAAAGCGGTGGTTTATACCGAGAACGAAAAATTTGGCCTTGGTGAAGACCATTGTCGATTCACCTCAAAGCTGGCGTAAGGTTGAGCCATAAAATGACAAAGTTGTGATTCTTGGATAGTTGAAATTCAAATATGCCGTTCAGGGCTACCCAGAATTTGGCTGCGAGCTGACTCTTGTGATGGGATTTAAAGTCAGTAAGTGAGCGTTAAATTAGACCTATTCTTCGGCAGACCTAAATCTCGTTCACCTTTATTAATAGGGTGTTCAGTAGAAGCGGGCTCACTAATTCTGCGGGTAGCTGTCTAAGTTGTTGATTTCTTGAGATATGGGTTTATGATCAGGAGAAAGGATTTCAGAAAAAATAGAGGGAGCCAGTCTTGCTAACACAGATAGTCAATTCCACGAAATACAATCAAGTGCATGATATGGCTATGGTTTTTGACGCCATTCTGAATCCTGGTTCAGAGATAGGGAGCCAAAGTGATATATGGCCCCAGTCTTCTAGATAAAACTGTTAGCTCCTATTTGAGAAGCTGGATATATGAATGAATTCAAAGACGATTTAAGGCTCTTAAATAGTCTTCAGATTGTAAGAAAACATATATTTAACGGTGCATGCCACTTGCTGGATAACGCTAATTATTATCAGCTAAAAGAGGACATATGTGAGTATTTTGATGTTGAGTTTAATGATGTACTAGTTGTTGGATCTGGAAAATTAGGATTTAGTATAAAGCCTCAAAGACGTTACGGTGCGTTTAATGACGAATCTGATATTGATATAGCGGTCGTTTCGACAGAGCTATTTCAGAAGATTTGGAAAGAGGCATATTTATATCAAAGAAGCGGGGCATATTGGCCAAAATCAGCTGATTTTTTTAAATATCTCTCTGAGGGCTGGATTAGACCAGACAAGTTACCATCGAGTAAGTACTTTAGTTTTACGGAGGATTGGTGGAATTTCTTTAATAAGCTAACAATCTCTGAAAGATATGGTCCTTACAAAATTAGGGGTGGTTTGTATCAATCGTGGTTTTTCTTACAAGAGTATCAAAAAATATGCGTAGAACAGTGCTTAACTGAGGTGAAGACATGAGAACATCCGCAACCAATCGGCGTTTACGTGTTTTATTGACGGCAATAAGTAATAAATCCCTTGTGCCTCAACCAGATTTTCAAAGACGTTTAGTATGGTCAAATAAAGACAAAGTGGCATTTGTGCGAACTGTTCTTGAGGGTTTTCCGTTTCCAGAAATATATATTGCTGCTGGAAAGGTCGACCCGAAAACTGGGGAGGGGTGCGAGTTACTAGTCGATGGCCAGCAAAGAATAACTACTTTATACCAATATTTTAAAGGTTCAGAGGATTTAAAATTACCTGCAGAGCTAGTCGAATATTCAAAGCTTGATGAGCAAAAACAATTAGAGTTTTTGGAGTATGAAGTTGTAGTAAGGGATTTGGGGAGCAAGCCTATCGATGAGGTAAAAGAAATATTTCAGAGAATTAACTCTACTAGCTATGGTCTTAACACAATGGAAATCCACAACTCAAGGTACGCCGGTGGATTCAAGACGTTTGCTGAGACGATGTCTGAGATGGAATTTTTTAGCACTTATCGAATTTTCACACCAACAGATATCAAGCGAATGAATGATGTTCGATTTTGCCTAGGAATGCTGTCTGCAATTATCGTAGGTTATTTTAATCGAGACAAAGAAATAGAACCGCTTTTGGAGCGTTATAACGAAGAGTTTGATAGGGCTGAAGAATTCGAAGAGCGTATTAGTAAAGTTATTAACAGCATTGAAAGGCTAAATTTTCCTACTTCATCCAGAGCATTTAAAAAAGCGGATTTTTATAGTATTTTTATTGAAATTTACAAAGCTTTGTATCTTCACAAGAAAAAAATTGATATCTCGAAAACCCGGGCGAATATAGATGAATTTTTTGAAAAAGTTGAAAAGGCTTCTGAAAATAAAGAGAAAGACCCAATAGCTAACGACTATTATAAAGCTGCTCTTCAGGGTAGTAACGATAGAAATAATAGGATTCTACGAGGGAATGCTATTCAAAATTTAATCGTTTAAGCTAACAAGTTGCTCCTGTCGACATTTTTTTCGTTGCGCCTTTTGTGCTTAAATAGCACAAAATTCTCCATTTCAAAAATGCGGAAGAGCAAGGTGTTGAGGCTGTAGAATTACTCCGCTCAGTGTCCGCTTACGATGGATTGCTTCCTTCAATTTACTTTGGCACCTCCCCACTAATTTACCTTAATCCTCGTTTATGGCGCACGATAACAGCGTTTACCATAAGTTGGCCTCGGGCCATTTTCACCATAAGGTAGCAAACGCAGACACCTTACGGGTGAATCAACGCAATGTAATGATTAGCCAGGCTCAGCTGAATTTGGGTTGATAATTTTTGACCTAATTATTAGCGAGCTGATGAAAACAAGCATATTTAAAACCCCAAAAAGTACAAAGGGTGCGCTGGGGCTAAATGCCGCAAATAACCAGCCACCACCGGCGGTGCCGACGAGGATACCAACGGCACCGGCAACGCCGAAAAATCCGATGACGGCTCCCCGGCGAGCACGTGGTGCTTGCTGTCCTACTAGTGCTTGGCTAGATACAAAGGCACTGATTTCGGCCACACCCATTATTCCCAGTAAGGCAAAGACCCAGGGTGAGGTTGGGTCATCGACAAGGCCGACGCTGAGGTATACACAGCCAGCGAGTCCAGCTGCTAATGTTACCGCGGTGCTACGGCGAATTTTGTCGGCGATAAATCCCATGGCAATGGCGCCAATCATCGCGCCCGTTACCGTGGTTAAAATGCGTGGCACCGCAAGTTCTTGCATGGCTTGACTGGGTGCCATGCCCAAGTTTTGAGTGCCAAACTGCACCAGCCATAAACCCATAAAGGCTCCCGTAACAGCAAGATCGCCTCGGGAAATAAATGCAGCGCCATAGCTCAGAGCCACGCCGGGGTCTTTGGCGGCGGCCAAACCTTTTTTGAGCATGGTGGATAGTGGCTCTTGCGCTTGTTTTACCAAGACTGTTGTTTTGGGTGCCAAGCCAATGAGGACAACGGCGGTGCCAACAATCCCCATGGCGCCACCAATTCCAAAGCTCGCTTGTTGGGCCTCAAGCTCAGTGAATCCTTTGCTGACAAAGATGCCGGGTAAAATACCCAGTATCGGTGGAATGAATGCACCAAACGTGGCAATGAGCCCTTGCAAGCCATTGGCTTTGCCACGGTCTTTGTCGCTGCTGTAGTCGGCAATCACCGTTACCATCATGCCGATCATTGCCGCTCCACCAAGGGCGATAACTAAGCGAAACGCAATGAGCTGGGGAAGATTTTGGGCGTAGGGATAAATAATAAAACCAAGGGCGGTGAAGCTAAGTCCAAAGGCATAAACCGAGCGCCGGCCTATGCGGTCGGCGAATACGCCAAATAGGCCCATGGTAAGAATTAAAACCGCCTCTTGAGCCGCGCCGAGAAGCCCTGTGATATGAGCTTGGTCAGCCGTGGCGTAGCCCAGAGTGGCTAATAGGCCGGGTTGCAGTACGGCCAATGCACCCGCGTAGCCTGATGAAATAAAGGCGGCAATTAAATAGGCGGTGAGGTGTCGTGGGCGAATGCCCTCAGATAATTCTATGCCAAGGGCTCGCATGGTGTTTCCTCAATAGGTTTTACTTTTTTGCATTTGATCTTTGCCCATACGCACGTCGATCATGTGTTCAACCTGATCTTCGCCAAAGACTTGGGCGGCCAGTTTGTTCATGGGATCTAGTCGATAACCGAGTTCACGCACTTTGTGGTCATAGCGTTGTAGCTCGGCTCGTTTTTCTTCTGGCACGGGGGTGGCGTTATCTAACCAGCCAAGCCAGCGATTTAAAAAACGGTAGGCAAAATCTTCTAGAATATCGATGTTTTCGTCAGTCAGCTCCGCGCTTAAACTGAGTGCAGAGGGTGATAACAATGCGCGCATATACGGGCCGTGGCTTACAGACCATTGGAAGTTTGGATGGCCGCGCAATTCGAGGAAGTCGGCGTTGGCTTCGTCGCCGTAATATTTGTTGAGATACTCTTCGTCAATGCGAATATCACTGCGGGGAGTAAAATCAAAATAGAAAAACAGTTTTGGAATGGTGCCAAAAACCATAATGAAATGCGGCACATCGGTTTCTTGGCCAAGAAAGGCGGTGGCGTTCATATCAAGAATACTGGCCTTGCGATTGCCCAGCCAAGAATTGACTAGCCACTCAACACCCTTGCCAGACCATGCCTGCATAGAGCCTTCAAATTCGCCGTTGGGAGAGGTGTAATATTCACGCCCCTCGCAGTTTGGGTCTAATTGGAAATCGGAAAAACGTTCGGCAATACGATTTTTGATGTCGGTTAGAATATGGAAGCTGCGCTCCCACGCTTTACTGACATCAACGTCTGGATTTTCTGCAAGAAACTGGTCAATGGTTTTGGTATCGGCGGTCATGAGTGCCTCAAAAGTGGTTGCTTAGAAAAATTAAAGTCCGAAGGCTTCGAACTGATCTTGCCGCGCTTTGATACGGCTTTTTAACATTCGTATTGCGATTTTTTTTCCGTTGAGCCAGCGAATTTTATGACCCGATTTTGTGGTGGCAAGAATTTGTTCTACCAACCAAGGCGCGACGGTTTCGACGGTGTCGACTAAGTTGTTCATCATTTTTCGGGATTTTTGAAAGTTGTCAAAATCAGCTTTGGCTTCGCGAATAACCCCCTCGGTAATAATCATTCCGGGGCGAATTTTGGCGACGATGACGGGTGTGTCTTTTAGTTCTTTTACCAATGCATTGGTAAAGTAATCCAGACCGCGCTTGGTGCTGCCATAAATCCCCATGCCAGGAAAGGTTTCGCCATCGCTACCGCCGCCAAGCATATTGAATATTTTGCCGTGGCCTTGTTGCAACATGCCAGAGGCCGCTACTTTGCTGCCATTAATGGTGCCGAGCATATTGGTGGTAATCATGGCTTGTACTTCGTCGTGTGGGGTGTCGACGATGGACCACACTGTACGGGCTAGCCCGGCATTGTTAATCCAGATGTCTACGCTGCCAAATAAGTGTTGGGCTTCATCCCACAGGGCTTGCACCTGTTGAAAATCGCGGACATCAGCAACCTTGCCGTAAACGGTGCCGCAGTTTTTTAGTGTGTGCAGGGCATCGTCTATGCTGGCTTGATGACTCCCCGCGATAAGAACCTGATGATCGCCTCTAGCAAATTCACGGGCCAGTCCCAAGCCAATACCTTTTGTGCTGCCGGTGATAACGATATTGGCCATCGTCTTAGGCCTCTTGCGTGGTGTGTGTTTCGACCAGCAGGGCATTGGGGTCTGGATGCTTCACCCGGTAGCCTGTGTTGTAAATTTTCTGTGCCGAAATTTTGCGGTTTGGCGCTTGAATTTGGTCTAAATACTCTAAGCGGCTGAGGCCTTGGGCGTCGGTAATCGCATCGAATACCTGTTTGTTTGTATACGGTAGGTTGTCGTTGTCGCAGACGTTGTATACACCGCAAAGGGTGTTATCAACGGCGTGCTTAACGGCTTCTATGACGTCTTCAAAGTGAATGCAGTAGAGCGGTGCATTAGGGCCAAAAACAACTTTGCCACCAAAAAAATTATGAGCCATTTTTACGCGATCGGGAAAACTCATATCCCCAGGAGCGCCATACATATCGGGAAAGCGCAGTACACATCCTGTAGATGAACCGAGAACGGCTTGCTCTGCAGCCTGATAGTAGCGCGACGAGGGTTCTTCGTGATTAGCGGTTGGGGTTTGTTCGTCAATGGGATCAGTGCCACTACCACCGTTACCGTAAACAGAAAATGAGGATAAGAAAATCACTCGCGGCGAGGCTTTTGCTGCGTTAATACAGCTTTTTTCCAGCGTTTCATGGTATTCAGTTTCGCGCTCTTCTCGGGTTCGCGTTTTGCGAATATTGGGGGCAACGGTGACAATAATCGCATCGCAGCCGGTGGCGGCAGCCGCGACTTTTGCCGTGTCACTGCCTTTGAGCAGCACGACTTCGTCGGCATAATTATAGAGATCATTTACTTTTTCGGGGGTGGTGGTGCTACCAATAATTTGATGGCCATCGCTGCGTAAGCGATTTGCCAATGCTTTTCCAGCATGACCCATGCCGAGTATGAAAACTTTCATCTTAACGTTGCCTTTTGTTCTTGAGCGTAAAAATCGAAACATGATTAATCTAAGCTAATACGTATTTCGCTAGTGTCGCTGCCAATGGTGATTTCAGCTTTGCGGTAGCGTGGAGGACCAAAACGGGGTTTATGATCATTGGATAATCCGACTGGCTCAGCAGGCAGACCAATCACGGTTTTATTCATTTGGCCGTTGTCGTCGAGATCGTGATAAGCGGTAAAAGCGTAATTGCCCAATGCAATGTCCATAGGGATGGTGACGGCGCTTCCGCTGTAATCAGCTGGCAGCGCTAGGCTTGCAGTTTGAAGGGGGGCATCACTTAGCCAATTGTCTTTGTTGTATACCCTAACCACTATGGTGCCAGTCTCTTGTTTTATACCGTCAACTAGCACGTTTAGATTCACGCTGTCGGCTTCAGAGGGAGAAGCAAAAAAGAGATTGAGGGCAAGCAGGGTAATAGCGCGGGTGATCATGTAATTACTCTCTCAATAAGTGACATGCCGATAATATGAGTTGAAACGATGTTTTCGTGTTACTTTCTTCGCTTAATGATATAACATTAATACATTATTGGTTTGATATCTAGCGTGTCATTGGAAAAATATGAGAAATATCGCGGCAACCATACAGGACTACTTTCTTGGTCTTCAGCATATTGGCTATGTTGTCGATGACCTTGAAACATCATTGGCCGAATTCGCACAGATTTATGGTGTGGACCTAACGTCAGTGCGCTTGGAGCCAGAGGCTGGGGTGGACAGTCCTAGCCGCTTTGCTTTTTTCAGCGTTGCGGGTACTGAATTTGAGTTGATTGAGGCTTGTGATCCTGATTTGAAGGCGTTAATCGAGACCTATCCCTCAGGCGCGGGGGGCATTAACCACACCGCTTGGCGGGTTAGAGAACTGGACAAGGTTATGTCGCTACTCGCCGACAAAGGGATTGTGCCGGGCCATGTGACCCCCGCTGGCCCGGTCACATTTGGCAATAAAACTCTGGTGTATTTAGACCCAAAAACCACGGGTGGGCATTTGATTGAATTGATAGAAATTGCAGAATGAGTAGCGTTGATTACACCTTTGTTGGCGGCGGAAAAGCATTGGCAGCGGGTGAATACGTCTATTATCTCAATGACGAGTTGCAAGCAATTAAAGAACAGTGGTGCCGTTATGAGCAAGATGGTGGCATTGAGTTAATTGAAAGTAGTCGAGCACTCACCGATGTATTTGAGTTGCGTAGTCAGGCTATTTTAAGCGAAGGGATGTTCAAGCAAGTTCGTATTCAATGGCGAGCCGAGCAAGATGTTGATGTGTTCTATGACAATGAAGCCGGTGTGTGTTATCGCCAAATTGATGGCCAAGAGCAACCGGAAACAGTTCTTCCTGCGGGGCCAATTTACCCTTTGATGCGCATTTATACCGCTGCGTTAATTCAACACATTGCAAAATGTGGTGGCAATACTCAGGTCGTTATTCCAGACATTCGGCCGGCTAGTTCAGCGCAGGAAAAGTTATTACCTTTGCTAACGTCTAGACAGTGTGAATATTTGGGGGACGAAGTTATTAGCACTGAGACAATGGAAATACCATGTGAACGTTGGACGTTTAAGGGCGACCAATACAGCAGCGGTGATCTGTTTTATATCAACCGTGCTGGCATATTAGCGCGCTATTGTTGGCAGCAAGATAGTCAGTCCCAGTGGCGGGTAGAATTGCGTCATTCAATAAGCGGAAGTAAAACCTAAACTTGATTGATGGGTTTTCCCGCTCGAAAGGCCTTTACAATCTCGATAGATTGATCGATCAGTACTTGCCGAGATTCGCAGCTTGCCCATGCATTGTGAGGGGTGATAATTAAATTTGGGTGATGGCAATCTAGCAGTGGATTGCCGTTGCGCGGCGGTTCCTCACTTAATACATCTACAGCAGCCCCAGCTAAGAGACCTTGATTCAAGGCGTGTGCTAAATCATGTTCGTGAACAATCCCACCCCGCGCCGTGTTGATCAACATTGCGCTGGGTTTCATTAAGGTTAAGGCGGCATAATCGATAAGGTGTTTTGTTTCTGAAGTAAGCGGGCAGTGGATGCTGACAATATCGCACTGTGGTAGCAGTTCAGTGAGTGGTAAACGAGGCGGTTGTTGATGACTTGCTTGGCTGCGGCAGGATTGCCATGCAAGAATATTCATGCCCATCGCGCGGCCAAAATCAGCGACACCTTTGCCGGATGCGCCATAGCCTATAATGCCCAAGGTCTTGCCACGCAATTCCCGTATGGGTGGGTTTAGCATGCAAAACTGATCATGCTGCTGCCATTTTCCCTGTTGTACGCTGTGGTGATAGCTGCTTAGTTGGCGCATAAGCGCGAGCATTAACATGGCGCTATGCTCTACAAGCGCGGTCGTTGAATAAGCAATGTTATTGCATACCGTCACCTTATGTTCTGCGGCTGCGACGAGGTCGATATTGTTGGTGCCGGTGGCTAGCACAACAATCAATTTCAGATTCTTAGCGTGTGCAAAATGATCACGGTTGATGTGTACTTTATTGGTGAAGATAATATCGGCGTTTGCGATTCTGGCCGCTGTCTCTGTTGCCAATGTATGTGCATATATCTCTGAGCTTTCTATGCTGTCTTTTAAGCCTTGCCAATGAATATCCGACGGTGAAAAGCTGTCGGTATCTAAAAAAACGCCGTGCATAGTTGTTTTACCTTAGGTGAATTACTTGGCTTTAGGTCTTGCTAAGTGAAACGCTGCGATCTGCCCAATGAGGAAAGTGCATGCGATGACTTGAAATAAGCAGTGCAGTGGTTTGCAAAAATAGATACAACTGGATGTTACCGTAAACACTCAAGAAAGAAAGCGTCAAAATTAAGTTAGGAACGTGGCATAAAAGTACTTTGCGCAGATTCCATTCTGCAATGTTGTGGTCAGGCGATACATAGTGATCCCAGTAATGTTGCTGCCAAAGTCCATTGTAAATGGAGATCGTCACGGCTGTGAGTAAAGCGGTAAGCAATAAACTCATATTGAAGATTTCACATAGCGCCCAAAAGCTCAAAAAGAGTTGGCCCTGACTTAATCCCCACATAATTCCAAATAGCGAACAGCTAACAGGGTGCCATGGCCGACCCGCTGTATAAGTGCCTCTGGCCCAAATATAGCCATACGCAAAAATAATAAACCCAGTGCATACGAGAAATGAACATAGCCAAAGTGGATCGTTAATATTTTCTGTGCTGGCAACTGGGCGAAGTAATAAAGCATCAGTGACACCGGTAAATACACTAAGCAATGAACAAACGCAGAAATAGATAATGGCTCTTCGCCATGCATTGCTCGGCAAATAGTGATTTATATCGCCACGGTTATTTCTTAAACCAATAAAGCTAATAGCAGCGGTTATCACCAATATAAGCGTGTATAGGGTGTGCCAACTATCTAAGGAGAATACAGGCGGGGTAAAGAAGGGGAAGGTAGACACAGCAAGCTCACACTTTGTACATGCCACAGAGTGTTAACTGCTCATCATCTTCTGTCAAGGCGGTAATGATGGCGCGCGCTTCGTTTATAAATCACTGCCGTGTTACTAAGGTCTCGTTTAATTCAAACTTGATCATGTTGAGATAAATTTGCGGTGAGCTTACGTCAGTGACATTAATGCCGAGACCAACAGTTCATTATCGTAGTAGGGTGCACTTTGTTTGCTAACAAGGCGGGTATCAATAAGTTCGACATTTAAGGACTTAAGTACCGCGGTTGATAATCGAGAGGGGTAGATGCCATTGCGGCTGTCGAGCAAGACAAAATTTAACAACTGCTGATTACTTGTATCGGGATCGCAACCCGCGTGAAGTTGAGCTAGTAAGCGTTCTACTGAACTGGTTAAGTCCATATTGAATTGCTCTGGGTCGCTGCCTAAGTTGGGGATATATACTTTTGGACAGTCGTTCTCAGCAATGGCTTTACCTACACCCTCTGGGATTAAGTTTGCTAATAGTGATGAAAAAAAGCTGCCGGGTGGATAGCAAATTAATTCGGCTGACTCGATGAGCTTGCGGGTTTTCTTGCGTATTGCGGTTGATTTAATCGACTTAATGTCTGGGTGTTCAGATAAAAAAATCTGATTGATGGCAGAGTTTAATGGCGGCACTTCTTTACCGGTTAGTAAATGTTGGCCTATTAATTCACTGCCATCTTCAAGATCGGCCCCCAGATGCAGGTCATCATTAACAATGGCCCTTACCGTACCCTGTACATTGACGAGCTTTGAGAACAGAAAAATAATGGGGTCTAAATGGCGGTGATTATTTAAATAGCCTCCCGTTAAAATAAGGTTGCCAATACTTGCACCGCGCAAGTCAAAGTTTTTTGGCATCGCATTAAAGAAGTACCCCAGTTGATTGCAAATTAATTTTCGCATGGGGTTGGCAATGTCATTAATCAGCGGTGATTTACCACGGATCAGTTCGGCTAGCTCTGCTTTTAAGGTCTCTTGGGATAAGTGTTTGTCGAGCCGGTGATTAAATAGCGCGACCACCTCAGGGTGACCTAATACCGATTCGTCAGCCAGGGCCATTAAACGGCTGCGAAGATCTCCTATTGATGGCATGTCAAAAGCTTTGCGTAATTCAGCTGAGCTGCCGCCAGAATCAAAGGGCGTTATGAGGTGTACGGAATTATGTGTGTAGTTCTTGAGCGTTTTACACAGGCTATTGAGAGCAGACCCGCCACTAAAAAATAAAACACGAGGACCAAGCTCAGGTATTTTTTTATAGCGGCTGATGCGTAGGGCGTCTGGAATGGTGAGGCTGCGGGTAACGCGAATACTGGTCATAGCAATAAATTCATTGTGTTTGTGGCTGATAATATGACGGTTGTCTTATTTCTGTAACAGACAATAGGTGTTCTATCGGTCAGAATTGGCACATGATATCGCTATATTATGACGGTTTTCTGTGTTGATCACCTGTAAACGCTCAACTATTCGTTTCACTCATTGTGTAACAAATGTGAAAATAACGTAGTGAAATCCCCAATAGCCCTTTTGATATGTAAGCGTGATGACACAAGTTTATGAAGCTCCCCAAGAATATACGCGATAATTTGCGATTTTTATGTATCGAAATTGATTCGCTCTTAGAAAGTTTGGAGTCGTGTTTTCTTGGCGACGTTGCAGTGCAGGGGCGGCGTATTCTCGATAGAGGCGGCTATGCATATAACTTGAAAGTGCGTATACACAATGCCTCATTGACTGAGCTATCAGGGTTAAACACCGGTGATGCCAGTATTATGAGTTTGCGTGGCGCCGAGTTTATTGCCACGGATCTAGAGCGTATTGCAGAGCTGTGCCGTGAGAGTGTAAAACAAATTAACTACCTTGAAGATATCCGGCAGTTACACCCAGAGGCTTATCCACCGATGCTGGCCTTAATTCGTGAAGGTATTGCGATGATAGGCGGCGCAGCGCGGGCTAGCGATAGCCGGCAGGCACTTCAAATTGGTCAGCTAGAACCCCAGGTTGATAGAGCGTATCACGCCCTGTATAAGCGTTATATCACTGCCTTGAATGCAAAGCATAAACGTACTGAAAGCTTGGTGACAGCCCTCTTTATTGCTCATAATATTGAGCAGATGGGCGATGCGCTGCGCAATATGAGTGAAACGATTATCTCTGCCAATATTGGTCAGCCAGTTAATTTTGAACGCTATCACGCCTTGCAAGAGTCAGTGGAGCACTTAGAAACAGCAGTGTTAAAAGGGCCATTAAAGGTGGTGCCGATTGCTGAAACCCGTTCTGGCAGTGCGATATCTGGGGTTCATGCTGGCTCGGGTCGTGATCGAGAAACGGTTGCCATCTTCAAAGAAGGTCAAAAGAGCAAGTTAAAAGAAGAGCGACAGGGTGTAGAAAGCTGGCACGAGATTTACCCTGGCTTAGCACCTAGAATTTTGAGTTACAAAAAACGTGGCCAGTCTGCCGCGCTTCTTATTGAGCATTTACCTGGCTTAACTTTTGAACAAATCTTATTGAATGGTAACCGACGGCAACTTGCGGCTTGTCTTGAAAGGCTCAATGAAACCCTGCAGTCAGTGTGGACCGAAACCCGTAATAAAAAGCCTGTTGCGGCCGGATTTATTGCCCAAACCCGCAAGCGACTCCCAGAAATTTATAAAATTCACCCGGAGTTTCAGCAGAGTGCAAGTGAGATCTGCGGTTTAAAAAAACCGTCATTTGCTGATTTGTTAGCAAGCGCGGATGCCTATGAAAAAGAACTAAAAGCGCCTTTTTCGGTATACATTCACGGCGATTTTAATGTCGATAATATTATTTATGACCCCGCCGAAGAGCGTATCAATTTTATCGATTTACACCGCTCACGGTATATGGATTATGTTCAAGATGTATCTGTGTTCATGGTGTCTAATTATCGCCTACAGATTTTAGATCACAAAGTACGTCAGCGAATTATGGCTGTGGCCCGAGAGTTTTGTGAATCAGCGCGTCGTTTTGCTGTTCAGCAGGGTGATGACAGTTTTGAAATTCGGCTGGCCTTGGGGTTGGCACGTTCATTTATTACATCTACCCGATTTACGCTAGATAAGTCACAGGCGCGGAGTATGTTTCAGCGCTCGTGTTATTTGATTGAGTTGGTACTGAATACCCCCATTAAAGATGTGGCGTCATTTAAAGTACCCATTAAGGAGATTTTCATTGCCTGAGTTAAAAATTGCCGTGGTCGGCATTCCCGGAAAGTGGTCGACGGAAGTATTGGCAGATGCCCTAGAGGCGCAAACGGGTTTTCGCTTAGTGGTCGATATGGCAGAAGTGAGCTTGGACTTGAGTCTTGGAGCACTAATGTATCGCGGGGCTAACCTCTGTGATTTAGATGGCATTGTGGTGAAAAAGATCAGTGCTGAATATAACCCAGATACCTTAAATAGATTGGAAATGCTGCGTTTTGCAGAGGCTAAAGGGGTAAGGGTATTTAGCCCTGCCTCAAGTATGCTGGGTTTAATAAACCGCTTAAGTTGTACGGTGACGTTACGCCAGCACGATATCCCTATGCCTGATACGGTGGTGACAGAAGATATTGATGAGGCCATGTTTGCGGTTCGCTCCTTTTCCGAAGCGGTATGTAAGCCATTATTTTCTACAAAGGCGCGGGGCATGTGCGTTATTGATGCTAATCAGAGTGACGAAGCCTTGGCCGCCGAGCTAAGGGCGTTTCAAGCGCTTAATCCTGTTATGTATCTGCAGCGCAAAATTGAATTACCGGGGCGGGATATGGGCATGGTGTTCTTGGGGGGAGAGTATCTGGGCAGTTACGCACGGGTATCGCAAAGTGACAGCTGGAATACCACCATTAATAGCGGTGGGCGCTATGCTCTTGCTGAGCCACCGGCTACCACGATTGCGATGGCGCAGCGCGCACAAGCCGCTTTTGATCTAGATTTTACCACGGTGGATGTAGCCGATACCGATAATGGTCCGATTGTCTTTGAAGTGTCTGCTTTTGGCGGCTTTCGCGGCGCGCTGGATGGAGCGGGTATTGATGCCGCAACACTTTATAGTAAATATGCCATTGAGAAGATTCAGATATGATTAAATCTAGTGAAGAGATGTACCATTATTTTCTTAATAATGTGGAGCTTGAAGAGGTTGTTTTGACATTGGCGTGGGCTGATATCACCGTCAATGTACAGACTAATTCTGCTGACCTTCTAACCGGTTTAAGGGACTATTTTTCATTTTGCCTTGCGTCTGCTGCAGAAATTTCAAACGCGTCAAAAGTCATTAATCTTGTGGCGCTTGAAATGGCGGCGCCAGAGCTTCCCGTTACATTTGAAGACTGGCAACGTGAGCCTGGTAAAAAAGGGCGTAAAGATAGCTTTTTCGCGCTGGATGACGGTAGATTATTGCGAAAAGTTCGCACTGGTATGGTGTTTTTACAAAGCCAAAGTGTCTTGCTGGCGGCAGGTCCCTGTATTGCCAATAGCAACCAGGTAGTCAACTTTATCAATTCCCAGATAATGAATCATCTACAGCAGCAAAATTACCTTATTGGCCACGCCGCCGCGGCGTATATCAACGGTTGTGGGGTCGCCTTTGCGGGTTTCTCTGGTGGTGGAAAGTCCACTTTAATGTTGAAACTTATGGAGCACTCAGACAGTAAGTTTATCAGCAATGACCGCTTGTTCTTGCGAGAAGATGGTGACGGTGTACAGGCCGTGGGTGTGCCTAAATTACCACGGGTAAATCCGGGTACGCTATTGAATAATCCTCGCTTACGTGGATTGATGACGGACGATGAATGCCGCTATTTTGCCGAGATGTCCATGCCTGAGTTATGGGATGTCGAGCAGAAATACGATGTTCCTATTGCTGCACTTTATGGCCCTAAGCGGATTCTTGCTGCTGCGCCATTATCGGCCATTGTGATTTTGAATTGGCGCCATGATAGTGAGCAAGCAACCGCAATTAATCCCGTTGATATTACTGAGCGTCAGGAGCTGATAAGTGCTGTACAAAAGTCGCCAGGGCCATTTTATCAAAGTACTGATGGGCGGTTTCTAAGCGATGAACTCCGTATTGATAGCACGCCGTACTTGGCTGCACTCAAGCGAATTCAGGTGTGGGAGTTGTCTGGAAAAGTAGATATTGAGCAGGGTGTAATGCTTATCAATGAGCAGCTAGAAGCAGATCTTGTATGCCACGCTTAGTCGCTGCGCTTGTTCGACACGGTGATTATAAGCAGCGCGAGAGTACACCAAGTGCTCTACAACCCTTTCCCTTAAGCGCAAACGGGCGGCAGCAAGCTAGGTTGGCAGCTGATGAGTTGTTGCAGTTTGCTAGCAGTCACGGCCTAACGATTTGTAATAGCATCGATTGTTCTTCCTTGCTTAGAGCTTGGCAAACGGCTCAATACTATCGAGAGAAAATAGATGCTCGTCTTTCAGTTTTTACTGATGTAGATAGTTTTGATAGTTTGTGTGAGCGCAGTGTGGGTAGCGCGGCAAATTTAAGTTTAAATGAGATTAATCAAGTTATAAGAGATGATCCACGCTTTGCTGAGCTTCCTCCAAATTGGAAGTCGGACAGCCATTATCGTTTGCCCTTGGTGGGATCGGAATCTCTGATGGATGCAGGACAGCGTGTTGCCGATCATATTAGCGTTAGAATGCGTGAGTGTGAGGGTGGTCAGCAGGATATTCTAAAGATTTTTGTCGGCCACGGTGCGGCTTTTCGTCATGCTGCCTGTCAGTTAGGTGTGCTGAAATTTGAAGACATTGCGGCATTGAGTATGCACCACGCTAAGCCGGTTTATATCGAATTGATAGAAGGTGTTTGGCAGCATATTGGTGGTGAATGGAAGCATCGGCAGGGTAATGATACGCCTTTGGATTGAATTGCCTGACAAAGAAAATCAATAAATTTCACCGCGATTCATTGAAATGTCACAGTGCTGAAATATAACTGTAGGCTGAAGATGAAGGGTGTAAATATCATGGCCATAACCGCCGCACAGAACATTCAACAATCTGCGATGAATAGTGATAGCTACAATTTAGACTCGCACGAAATTGCCTATGAACCTTGGGAGTTGGGAAGCGGAAGTGACCCGCTTAAGCTAGCTAAGCGCCGCGTGTTAATGAGGGAGACCTTAGAAACTGCCGTTGCGGAACATCCTTGGCAGTGGCCTAAACAACCTATTATTTTTGTCTCGGACGCCCATGCCGACGCGGAGGCCTTTTCTGAGTCGCTTCTTGCATCGGGAGGCGTACGCCTGAATCGGCGAGGCGGCTTTATCCTTACCGCTTTGGGGCGTAAAGCCGTTTTTGTGATTGGTGGCGATTGTCTGGATAAAGGTCCGAGTAATCTCGCGCTGTTGCGGCGTATAAAAATGCTGATAGATTGTCGCGCTAAGGTAAAGTTGTTAGCGGGAAATCATGATGTCCGCTTATTGGTGGGTTTGCGAGCATTGAGTTTGCCAAAGCACTGTGACACGGAGCATATGTTTGCGCGTATGTCGCCAAAGGTGATCCCGCTCTTATTAGAAATTTACCAAGAGTATGTTCAGGGAAAGAAATCAGCATTGAAAGGTGTGCCTTCTGCCGAAATATGTCGACAACATCTAATGCCTGCCGAAGCATGGGCTGAAAGATTCTCAGCTTCTGCGCAGGGGCGAATGTCTGCTGATAACTTGCAGCGTGAATTGGCGCGGATGCGTAAAAAAATTGCGGGCCTAGAAAACGCATTTTTAGACGCAGGTATGAATATACGTGAGGTGTATGCCACGGCTAAGGTCTGTCAAAAGCTATTTTTAAAACGAAAAGGTGAGTTTTCGTGGTTCTTTAAAACCATGCAGTTGGCATACCGTAGTGGTTCATTTTTGTTTATTCACGCCGGTTTGGATGATGAGGTTATTAGCATCATCGAAAGCGATGGCGTAAAAAAAGTGAATAAAATTTATAAAAAGCAGATTGAGAAAAATCTATTCGACTTTTATTACGGTTCGGTCGCCAATACGATGCGGACCAAATATCGTGATGTTGATATGCCATTGACGAAAGAGGCTGTTAAGTCAGCATTTCGTGAAGGTATTCATGCCGTCGTGCATGGGCACAGAAATCGTCTTGAAGGGCAGCGCTTAATGCTTAGGCAGGGGATGTTGCATATTGAAGGCGATATCACCATGGACCGCAATTCTCGTATAAAAGAAGGGCTGAGTGGAATTGGTATTGGTGCTACGATTATAGAACCTCAGGGCTGGGTATTGGGTATTAGCAATGATTACCCTGCCATTAAGGTGTTTTCACCAGCACGGTATTTACAGTAATTGCTGTGTCTTGCAGTTAAAAAGAATTAGGAATAAGCCATTTATGCGTCAAGCCAAAACCAGTTTTCGTCACGAGTCGCTGCAAGACAGTAAGTCGATACAGGATTTTTTGAAAGCGATATCTAAGGGGTTAAATAAGGGCTCGCTACAGTTTAGTGATGAAGACGGTAAAATTGTTATGAAACCTGAGGGCTTGTTGAATGTGAAATTAACAGCGAGCCAAGATGAGGCCAAGCATGTTATTGATTTGCGAATTAGCTGGCAGGTTGATGACGGTGAAATTGATAAAAAGACGCTGACCATTTCCTAATGGTTAAATACCAAAATACTCAGTTATATCGATCTAAAACGGGCATGGGCAGTGAATGGACAAGGGCTCATGAGTGACGGGATGATTGAAGTCTAAGGAACTGGCATGAAGGCATAACCTTGATGCGAGCGTGTTTGAATTTTCAGAATAATACAAATCACAGCCCAATATGGGGTGGCCTATTAAGTGACTGTGTAGGCGTAATTGGTGGGTTCTTCCTGTTAGCGGTGTAAAAAGGACTCGGGTTCTTGTGGGGGCGTGTAAGCGAGAGATTACCTTAAAGTGACTTTGTGCTGGCTTACCTAGGGTGTTGCATATTTTTAGTTTCGGAAACTGCTCGGGGTCTTTGGCAATGCCTGCATTGATAATGCCTTCGTCCTCGTCGATATGTCCCATTAGCTCACTGGTATAGGTCTTTTTGACTTTCCGCTCTTGAAATTGTCTGCCTAGGTTAGCATTAGCCGCTTTATTTAAAGCCAATATCATAATACCCGAGGTGCCAAAGTCTAGGCGGTGAACCATGGTGATTTGAGGAAAGGCCTTGCGCATTCGGAAGTGAACGGAGTCTTGATTTAGCGGGTTCTTGCCCGATAAGCTCAACAACCCGCTGGGTTTGTTGAGTAGCAAAATATCATCGTCCTGAAAGAGAATACGAATATCCTCTTTACAGGGAGGCGCAATGAAGTTGTCGCCTTGCTTAGTCAATGATGTCAGCTTCTGATTTTAGAAAATTCATCGTCCATGCGCATAAACATGTACACACCCATTTTGTTCTCTTCGTCAGAGAAGTTTTCGGTTATGCGTTTAATGACATTGCATGCGCTTGCAATCATTTCTTCACAATGTTGTTCACCGGCAGGTGTTAAGGTGATGAGCTTCTCTCTTCCAGAGTTGGGGTCTTCTTCCAGCTCTATATAATTTAATGGGGCTTTTGAGAGCGCGCGAAGAGCCTTGGAGACGCTACTGCTGGTAATGTCATACCAGTTGGTCATCATTCTTACGATATCTTTGCGGCTGATAGCCGTTGAGCCTTCATTGCGAAGAGATTCCGATCGCAATATCCACATAATGACTGTTTGGTGACGATCAAGCCGTCCGCACTCCATAAGTCCTGCTTCTATTTTCATCCCAATAGAGAAGTGAATAGGGTAGAAATAGTCCAAAAACATATTGGGTGCAGTTTCTTTGGTGACGGGTACGTCGTCGTGTTTTTTCCAGTTACTTCTCAATTTTCTATCCAAAATACTGATTTATATATAAATTTAGGGTTGATTTGGCGTCATGTCAAGATATTTGAAATGAGACATTGTACGCAAAAGAAATAGTGTCCTGTTGACACTGTTTCTTTTGGCTTGTAATCTTTGCTGAAACAATAATGTGAAGATACAGGTTACTGATGTGAGTATCACCAATTTAGAAACACAGTTCACCACCCTGCGCTGTGCTTATCATTTAGAGCGTTTTCCATCGCTGGCGACCCGTTTAGACCGTTTGCGTCGTATACGCGCCATGCTTATTGAAAATGAGTCGGCGTGGTGTGAGGCGCTGTCAGAAGATTTTGGATATCGCTCAGCAGATCAAAGTTCGTTTGCCGATATCACCACCAGTATTAAATCGGTCAATCACGCCTTAAAGAATTTGAAATTTTGGATGAAGGCTGAGCGCAGAACGCCGGATCTCAGTTTACGAATGAGTGGTGCTAAGACCTATGTGGAAGCCTTTCCAAAAGGGGTTGTGGGTATTGTTAGCCCTTGGAACTTCCCAATTAACTTAGCAATATCACCGCTGGTTTCTGTGTTGGCCGCGGGCAACCGCGCTTATATCAAGCCTTCAGAAGCCACACCTGCAACGTCTGCGTTGTTAGAAAAGTTGATTTCAGACTATTTTTCTGAAGATGAGGTTGCGGTGGCGTGTGGTGATGTGGATGTTGCCCAGGCATTTGTGAAGCTACCCTTTGATCATATTATTTATACCGGCGGTGAAACAGTAGCGCGTCATATTATGCGAGACGCGGCTGAAAACCTTGTGCCATTAACACTGGAGTTAGGTGGTAAATCACCGGTCATCGTAAGTTCCTCTGCGGATTTAGCGATGACAGCTAAGCGGGTGGCTTTTGGTAAGTATTTTAATGCTGGCCAAATCTGTATCGCACCAGATTACTTGCTAATTGATGCTGAGCGTTTAGAGCCATTCTTGAGTGAGCTTAAAAGTGCTGTTGAAAATACAGATTCTTCCCAAGGGTCGGCTGATTCGGTATCTATTGTTAATAATCGTCATCGTCAGCGCTTGGAAAATTTGGTCTCTGAAGGTGAAAGTAAAAGCGGTCGTGTTATTAAGCTATCCGGGAACAATCAATCTGCTTATGAACTAACGGTTGTCATCGATCCCGCGGATGAGGCAGGAATTAATACCTCAGAGATATTTGGGCCAGTATTGTTGATTAAAACAATGGGTGGCCTCTCTGAGCAAATTGCTTATATCAATAAATCATCACATCCCCTCGTTATTTATTACTTTGGCCGCAGCGAAGCGGAGTTCCGACGTGTTGCTTGTGAGACAAGCTCCGGTGGCTTGGTGAAAAATGACGTTATCTTTCAATACGCCAATGATGATTTACCCTTTGGCGGTGTTGGCGGTAGCGGTATGGGCAAATATCGCGGTGAATATGGATTTAAAGAATTTTCAAACAGTAGGGCAGTGTACAAATCTGGATTTATCGATGTGTCTGGCTTTGTAACACCTCCTTATACAGATGTGTTCAGAATGGTTAATAAATTAATGAGGAAAATATGAATAATAACGCGATGAATACTGCAGACATAGATATCGATAACCTCATTAAGAATATGTTATCGCCGGAGTGTATTAGCAATCCGTATCCAGTTTATAAGCAGCTACGTACCCAGCCACCAGTAAATGGTTTGTTGGATTATCCGCCAGGCACAGTACCGGGTGTAGATACGCCGTACCCTGCATGGGTGGTAACACGATACGAAGATGTTGATTATGTATTGCGCAACCCAGAGATATTTTCTTCAGAAGATCCGATGCAGGCTAACTCTAGTGCGCCAAGCCTAATGTTGGTGAATCACGATAAGCCTCGTCATACCTCATTGAGAAATCTGGCAAAAATGGCTTTCACTCCCAAGCGAATTCACGATGATATCGTTGATCGCTTGCGAATTGATGTGAATGAGATTGTAGATCGCTCGTTAAATGCTGAAATGGATTTTATGGTTGAAGTTGCTGGCGTAATTCCTGCGTTAGTGATGACATATTTGATGGGACTGCCAAAAGAAGATTATAAACTATTAGTACGCTGGGCTAACGCGTTTATGGTGTCTTCTGATTTTACCCCCGAAGAGCGCCAAGCTTGTAATGAAGAGCTATTCCATTACTTTGTTGCCAATGTAGAAAAGCGTTACCAAGATATTGCTGCAGGTATTGAAGTCTCTGATGATTTGATGACCGCTTTTATTAATGCTGAGTACGAAGGCGATGTGTTAACAAAACAAGAAGTTATTTTGTTCTGCATCACTTTAGTCGTTGCCGGGGCTGAAACAACAACCTATTTTATTGGTAACCTTCTTGGCGTTATGCTCGAAGATGATAGCTGGTTTGATAAATTAAAAACTGATAGAAAAATTATCCGTCCTTTTATGGAAGAGTGTCTGCGTCGCGATGGCCCGCCACAAAGACTGTTCCGCTTAGTGTTGCAAGACTGCGAAATCTCAGGTCAAAAAATAAAAGCCGGAGATTGGGTCGCTTTCTTTATGGCTGCAGCCAACCATGATGAAAGTGTTTTTCCTGATCCAGAGAAATTCATTATTGGCCGCAAGAATGTGTCTAAGCACGTCACCTTTGGTCGTGGAATACATCACTGCCTAGGTGCTCCTTTGGCTAGGGTAGAAGCAGAAATAATGCTTAACGTAATACTAGACAAATGTGATGGTATTAAAGGAAGTATTACTAATTCGCGTCGCCAATCAGGAGGCTTGCTTGCCTACGGATTTGCAACATTGCCATTAGAGCTTGTTGGTAAAACCGCCTAATTTATTGTTTGTATATGCAGTTATAGATAAGGGTTAAATAGTGCAAGTAATAGTGACAGATCGATCCGGTGACGTAGCAGAGTACGATGTTTCTGAGTTTTCAGAGTTGTTTTCTGTACTGGGCGATGAACTGAAAATTGATGCTTTGTGTGGCGGTTGTTGTTCTTGTGCAACATGCCACATTTATACTGAAATCAGCGATGAGAAATACTTATCGGACTGTACAGAAGAAGAGCAAGACATATTGGATGGTTTACTGCATGTGCAGGCTGGAAGCCGCCTACTATGTCAATTAAGCAAGAAAGAAAACGTGGATAGTTTGAAAATAACCATAGCCCAAGCTGAATAGAGGAAATAATAATGAGTGATACTGAAGTGAAACAACTTGAAGAAGATAATCTAGCCGTCACCAAAGAATTGTTTGCGAGATTTGGTGCTGGTGATGTGGATGGCATAGTGGAGTTATTACACGACGATGCACATATCGAGTTTTATGGGCCTAGTGAGATCCCATACGCTGGAGATTACAATGGCTTGGAAGAATGTCGTAAGTTTTTCACCACAGTTTTGTCATCAGTAAATATCCATGTTTTTGATGCTGAAGAATTCATTTGTGAAAATGATAAAGTCATTGTGGTGGGAAGCCTTCGTTTAACAACAAAGGCAAACGGCAACGAAATTAAGTCACCTTTTGTTCATGTTATTACCTGCAAAGATAATAAATGGATTTGGTTCCGTGACTTTATGAATACCACCGTAGCTTATAAGGCGTTTAGTACAAATGCTGCCTAATCATCGTAATTTCTATTATTCAGATGTGGGCTTATTTTTATTGCTCGCTACGCCATGGCTGAATGAATGGGTCATCGGCTTAGTTCTATCGTTTGGTGATACTGACTTTTTTGTTGGTTCAGCAAAAACGATGTTAACTACTTTTGTTGGTATTGCTGGTGTCTTAGGTTTGGGCTTCTCTTTATTGAGATTAAATACTCCCGATAGCCGCTCAATTGTAATGATTAGTTTTTTCGTGAAGTTATTTGCGGGTAGCTGGATGCTATTTGCATATTTTCAGGGGATATCTCTGATATTGCTGATATTTGCAGTTGCCGATTTAGGGGCTGCATTGGTTCTGAGTGCTGCATTGATAAAGCAGACCTGAGCTATAGATTTTATATAAGGGTAGGAGTGTATGGCTGGCAGTAATGCCGCCATCACTATAAATAAATAGATAATAAATGGTGTGTGAATCATGAATTACCTTAAACGAATGATGGCTTTGGCTATTGGTGGCAGTACTGCTGTCACTTTTCCGATGTCAGTTCTAGCTGCAGGTCAGGGGAGCCGCTTACTTGAAGAAGTAGTGGTTACTGCGCAAAAACGGGAGGAAGACTCTCAAGACATCCCGATTATGATCAGTGCTTTCGGTGCTGAAAAACTTGATGCAATGGGTGTGGAATCCACTGCCGATTTGCAAAAAATAACACCGGGCTTAACGTTTACCTACGCTTACGGCTATACCGTTATTTATCTGCGTGGTATTGGTACTGATGCTTTTCTGCCAAATGCAGACCCCAGCATCGCTACCTATATAGATGGCATTAATATCGGGCCTAGCCAGGGTAAGCAAGATACCCTTGGTGCCGTAAAACGGGTTGAGGTATTAAAAGGTCCACAGGGTACGCTGTTTGGCCGTAATGCCACTGGTGGTGCAATTAGCATTATTACTGAAGATCCACCAGAAGAATTTACAGGTTACCTGAAAACGGAAATGGGTAATTATAATGCCAAAGCGAGCCAGTTATATTTGGGCTTGCCTGTAACTGATAGCTTGGGTTTTACCGTTTCTTTGTTTAATAGTTCTCAAGATCTATATGGTCGTAATGAAGTAAACGGCGCTCCTGGTCCTATGCGGGATGAGTTTGCTGAGGGTGCCCGAGTGAAAATGCGTTGGGACCCGTTTGACAGCTTTGCGATGACGTTGATCGCCTCGTACGGGAATCAGTTTACGAGTAACTCTTTGTCTCAAGAAAATACCCGTCCTGCACCTGTATTAATGGCTGGCGCAGAAACCGATGAGTTAGACCGTGTCTGGCACAATAATGACCTAGGCGGTAACTCAACGATGAATGAGTTGTACGGGGCAATATTTGAATGGCACCCTGGCCCTGTTGATTTGAAATTCATTTACTCTGAAAACTACGCCAATGTTGATGAGGCCCATTACGATCTGGACTCCACAGCGCAAGCAGAAGCGTATTTCTACAGTGCTGACCAGTTCAATGATCAAAAGACCTATGAGCTGCAAGTGATCTCTAATGAGGACACTTGGTTGTCTGAGGATCTGCAGTGGGTGGCCGGTTTGTATCGACTAGAAGGTGAAGGTGGCTTTGGTAGCCTGTATTTAACCTTAAACCCAGTTGGGGTTGCGGCAAACTTAGTGGGTTTGCCTAGTTTGCTCTCACCTATCTTGGGTCCACTACTGAATGGGATTCCTGATATTGTTTTAGGTAATGGCGGTATACTTACCACAGAATCGAACTCTGCTTATGCCCAGGCAACGTGGTATACAACAGATTGGTTTAATGTCACAGCGGGTGTTCGTTATCAGGAAGAAGTTCGTGGTATTACTAATAGCTACTTAGACGTTGTATTACCTACGGCAGGTGATCCACCAAATGATTACTATCGCTCTGGAGATCGTTCACAAAATATTCGTATTTCTGATTTTGAAGCGCCTGATCTTGAAGAAAAAACGCTTTCGCCTCGTTTGGCTTTACAGTTTTTCCCAACGGATTACCTGCAAATATTCGCCTCGGCGCAACGCGGTTACAAAAGCCCCACGTATAATATTGTGAACTTCTTCACCGACCCTGATCCGGTTGAAAGAGAAGAGGCAACTGCTTTTGAGATCGGCTTTAAGTCTGACTTGTTTGACAACACCCTACGCTTAAATGGCGCTGTGTTTAAGACCAAAATTGAAGGCTTGTTAACCGCGTTAGTGGCTATTCCTTCTGGTGGTATTGTTAGTTTTAAAAATGCCGGTACAGCGGAAATTGAAGGTGCTGAAATCGATTTTCAGTGGCAGCCAATGTCAAATCTCAACCCCGGCTTAGTATTGAGCGGTGGTGCAACCTATTTAGACGCCTATTACACCGACTATAAAAACGGTGCAGGTTTTGATGATGATACTGGTCTGTACTTTGGTGACGACAGCTTAACAGGTGATCCTGCTCGTGACTTTAGTGGTAATCGCATTGTAAGAACGCCTCGCTTTAGCTCTAGTGTATCGGCCAACCAATTCCTTAGTTTGGGTGACTTTGGTGACTTAGAGTTAGGCGTCGATTATTACTATAACGGCGGTTATAACACGACCCCTCAAGCATCACCGTACTATATTCAGGATCAGTACGAGACGTGGTCTGGACGTGTTTCATATTTCTATGATCCGCTTGGCTTGCAGTTAACGGCATTTGTTAACAACGCCAAGGATAAGGAGTATACCCAAGCGATGGTGCAGCAAGACTTTGGTCGAACTGTGACCTTGGCCCCACCACGCACTTATGGTCTTAAATTAAAATGGGATTTCGACACTTTGCTCTAACCACTTAGGTCAACTTTGCGGTGGGCATGTGACGGCGTGTCCTCCGCTTTTTTAATTCTAAAATAAAAAGGAAATTATTATGAAATTGAAAACTCGTTTTACCAAAGCGCTTGTTACTGCTTCAATTCTGGCACTTCCGCTATTTACTGCGGCTAGCCGTGTTAATGCTCAAGCTGAGTTTGTAAACTTTCTCTCTTTGACCGATGGCCCTTTGGCAGTGCTTTATACTCCACTGGGAGATTTAGGTATTTTACCGGCTGGGATTGAGAATCTTGATGCGATCGTTATCGCGGGGTCGGATATTTTGTTAGCTGGAGATAACCCACTTGATACCGTGCTGGGTTTGGGCGGTCCTCTAAAGGGACAGTTGATTCCAATATTCGATGTGCTGGTTGAAGACCCCTTATCTACAGTGGATTATATATTAGAGGGTGGCACCATCATTTCGGAAGGCTTAACGATAATCCCAACCTTGCCGTTGCTAAACTCGCCTTTGATCCCTGAAATGTAATGCACTCTTGCTTAGCGAAGCAGGGGTCTTAGCATATTTTCTAGACCATTGAGTTTTATCTCGTACATGAGTGCGAGCTGCTCGCCTAGCTTACCTGCCGGAAACCCCTGTTTGTGAAACCAAACTAAATAGGGTTCCGGCAGTTCTAGTAATTTTCGCCCCTTATACTTGCCGAAAGGCATAACCTGATTTACGGCATCTAATAATTGCTGTGGGTCTTGATCAAATGGCATTTTGAAAATCCGAGCTGTGCCAGGCATTTGCGCCAAGGGTAATTAGTCGCAGCTGCTTTTCTGCCTTTTGTATTAAAGCGGCATCATCTTCTCCGTTTGGCCTGCCCATAAGTTGTTCTGACACAATTTGTATCATTGAACCAATCATCAAGCTGGCTAGCATCTGTAAATCATCAGCGGTCCAGTTATTGTTGTTCACCAGCCTTGCTAAATCGTCCGTGAGTTCAGTTTCCAATTGTTTGAACTCATTATTTATGGCATTTCGGATGGTGGCGACACCACCATAGGCTTCTCTGCTTATAAACTGGAATTGTCGATGATGGGCGCGTACATAAATAATGAATGTTTCTACCGAGCGGCGAATGATGAGCTCCTCTGGAATCGAGGTTGCTCGCGCTGTAATCAGCATAGCTCGCAAGGTGCTAAATGAAGAGGTAACTAATTCTAGGCCGAGGCTGTTCATGTCTGGAAAATGACGATAAAACGCGCCCGGCGTAATACCAACTTCGCGTGTCACTTCCCTGAGGCTTATGCCATCGAAACTTTTATCACGGCTCATCAGTTCCAGAGCGGCTTCAAGCAGAGCTTGGCGCGTATTGATTAGGGTGTCGTCGTGGCCGCGATGGCGCTTTTGGGGGCGACTCATATTGCAAGTGGCTCTGATTCAAAAATGTTGGCTTGAGCTAAACACGTATACGGTCATGAAGGGAAAGCTCAGAGAAGTGTTTAGGTATAAACCAGTTTACAAGCCCTGACTAGGCTTGGCTAGAAGAGTGGGAGCTTGCTTGAGCTACCGATGGTGCTGGCGCCAGTATTGTGACTGTGAACGGTTTTTCTTATGTTATTGTTTTTAAAGTATTTTGTTTTATTACTCGGCGCTTGATGTTGGTTGATGGTGTTTGGCGATGTTGTAGCTAGAGCGCGTGATGTTGGTTTTTGGTTAATGATATTCGCTCTCGGGCTCTATCACGCCTTAAGTGGTGTGATTGGATTAATCAATTCTGTTAAACTGCGCGGCCCCAGTATCCGTGACGAAGAGATAGAGCTATGGCGGAACAAGCTTCAGCGCAACAAGTGGTTCGTGAGCATTTAGCGCAGTTGCATGAACAACCGGTGGTACCTGCAGAAGAGCGGGCGGCTTTACGTGAAAAAATAAAGCGCCTTCTCAATGAGAGAAATGCGGTACTGGTTGCACATTATTATACTGACCCTGAAATCCAGTCCCTCGCCGAGGAAACCGGTGGGTGTATCTCTGATTCGCTAGAAATGGCTAGGTTTGGTCGTGACCACGATGCGTCGACGCTGGTTGTCGCGGGCGTCAAATTTATGGGTGAAACCGCAAAGATATTGTCTCCTGAGAAGCGCGTTTTAATGCCGACGCTGGAAGCAACATGTTCTTTGGATATTGGTTGCCCAATCGACGAGTTTTCTGCTTTTTGTGATGAGCATCCAGATCGTACCGTTGTGGTTTACGCTAATACCTCGGCGGCAGTTAAGGCCCGAGCTGACTGGGTAGTGACATCAAGTATTGCCCTGGATGTGGTTGATTATTTAGATGGCGAAGGTGAAAAGATTTTGTGGGCGCCGGATAAGCATCTAGGTGATTACGTGCGCAGAGAGACGGGCGCGGATGTGTTGTTGTGGGACGGTGCTTGTATTGTCCACGAGGAATTCAAGGCACAAGGTATTCTCGATTTACAAAAAGTGTATCCCGATGCCGCAGTGTTGGTGCATCCTGAATCACCCGCCAGTGTTGTGGCCTTGGCTGATATGGTGGGGTCGACTACTCAGATCATTAATGCCGCTCGAGATTTACCCAATAAGCAAATGATTGTGGCAACTGATCAGGGGATATTTTATAAGCTGCAGCAGTTAGTGCCAGACAAAGAGTTTATTATTGCTCCCACGGCAGGCAGTGGCGCTACCTGCCGCAGTTGCGCTAACTGTCCGTGGATGGCGATGAATGCCCTAGATAATTTAGCGGCTGTTTTAGAAAGTGGTTCTAATGAAGTGTTTGTAGACCCAGATTTGGGTGTGCAAGCGATGAAGCCGCTGACCCGAATGCTGGACTTTGCTGCGGCTAAGTGATGGCTCTTTAGAGAGTGAAGGTATCGCGTAGCTAAGCGCTACGCATCCTCTCGGTGCTTTTTTGATTACAGCTGTTCGAGTGTTTCTTCCATATCGGCGATGTCTTTTAGTCGCTGTCTTATCCGGCTTTGCTCAATATGGTGGTTGCCTGTGCGCTCGTGGGCATAGCGTAGCTGCTGTTTAGCGCGGTCAAATTGGCCAACAAGAATGAAATATTCTGCTCTCGCATGGTGAACACCAAAAATATTACCCGCCAAGCCGCGAATTTCTGCTAATTCATACCAAAGATGTGGGTCGTTTGGTCGTGATTGTGATTGCTTACTTAGCAATAAATCAGCTTCTTGAAAGCGGTTCGCACCCTCTAAGGCCTCAGCTAGTTTCATTGTATAAGGGTGGTTGTTAGGGGTGATGACAAGTTGTTTCTTTAATATCTCAATTGCTGAGTCGTATTCCTTTTTGCCAATGAGAATATCCGCTTGGGCGATGCGATAAGCTATCCGGTTAATGTCGTTGTTTAGCAGCTCGCTGAGTTTGTCTTCGGCTTCTTCCCAGCGTTTTAGCTTAATTAACGCAATAACAACACCGTATCGGTAAGCTTCACCATTAGAGCCGGTATGCGCGGTCCAGTTTTTGAGCAGGTCCTCGGGATTGCTGCTATGGAACAAGGTGGCTCGCATTTTCATCAGCTGAAAGTTCAAGTTGTCTACATAGACATTGCGGGTGTATTGGCGGGCGCGATTCTTACTGTCACTAATCCGGCTTTCAGTAAGTGGGTGAGTTAAAAGAAATTCTGGCGGTTTGGAGCGGGCGTAGCGAAGGTTTTTACCCATGTTTTCAAACATGGCAGGAATACCGTTTGGGTCCATACCGGCCTTGGAGAGGGTTTCCATACCTAGACGATCTGCTTCTTGTTCGTTTTGCCGACTAAAGCGAAGCTGGCTGTCTAGGGCGGCTGCTTGGGTTGCGGTAATGGCGGCTATGCCCGCATCAGCACCTGCGGTGGCGGCCAAGACAATCCCCGCCAGCAGCCCCGCTAACGTTGGAATGGTACTTTGGGCAGAGTTGTCCAGCGAGCGGGTAAAGTGTCGTTGGCTAATGTGGGCGATTTCGTGAGCAAGTACACCTGCTAATTGCGATTCATTGTCGGTGTTTAAGAATAAGCCGCTGTGTACGCCAATAACGCCGCCTGGTACCGCAAATGCGTTAATTGTGGCGTTATTAACAACCACGGTTTCTAATCGCCGATCTTTCAGCTCACTATTAGATGCTAGGCGGTATAGTAACGATTCGATGTAATCCTGCATTAAGGGGTCATCAATCGTTTTAGCGCTGCTGCGGAACATTTTTAACCACATGCGCCCGAGGTCATACTCTTGTTGTGCAGAATAACGTGATGCGGTAACGTCGCCGAGATCGGGTAATTGGCTAGATGGACTGCTGTCTGCAAGGCTCAGACTAGCTGCAAACAGAACACCAATACCGAGTAGTTGTTTTAACACAGTCAATCTTAGTTACCTTGCATCGAGAAATTATGTTGAGGTCTTTATCATACTAGAGCACTTTGTCTATGACCTTCTTATTTGTTAAAAGTGCTGGGGATACCCCTGCATTTTAATACAGAGCATATACTACTGGTTTTCAGAAGAGAGCGCTGATTGCAGTAAAAAATCAGCTGTATATATTATGTCTTTGAGTGGACTCTAGCTTCCTAGCTTGGGGCAGCAGGGGGCACAAGCTATACTAGTGAACTTTGTAAATACGCAGCGAATCTATGATTGAAATTGATGTCTTTTTAGACGCAGGGGGCTTGGATTGCCCTCTACCACTATTAAAAGCAAAACAGGCCTTAAATCGAATGACAAGTGGCGAAGTGCTAGAAGTCCTGGCAACCGATACCGGCTCGGTACGAGATTTTGACGTGTTTGCCAAGCAAAGTGGTAATACTTTGTTATTGAGCGAGGATAATGCGGGAATTTATCGCTATCTATTTAAAAAGAAGTAACACTATCTTCCCTACATCACCAACCAAATAGGAATCTCAGTCATGCTGGGTATTGTTCGTTCGTGGTTTGATCGCCTGTTTGCAGAAGAAGAGACCGTTGTTCTTCTGTTACTGCTAGCGGCTTGCTTAGTATTAATGCTGACGCTGGGTAATGTGCTGGTGCCCATTGTGGCGAGCGTGGTTTTAGCGTTCATGATGCAGGGGATTATTGCTCGGCTCAGTGGTATGGGAATGCCTCGCTGGCTGACGATTACTATTGCCTATGCTGTGTTTGTCAGTGTGTTTTTTGGGGTGTTAGTGATTTTGATGCCGTTGGTTTGGCAGCAGCTTACTAATTTATTCCAAGAGCTTCCCAGTATGCTGCGTAAGCTGCAGCATTTGTTATTGCTGTTACCTCAGCGCTCTGAAATGTTCACCGAGCAACAAATACGCGACTGGATGGCGTTGGCGAGTAAAGAGCTTGGCTCGGTGGGGCAGTATCTTTTGTCCTTCTCTATTGCTCAGCTACCCAATGTGGTCGGGCTAATTATAAATATAGTGCTGATTCCCATTTTGGTGTTTTTCTTCTTAAAAGATAAGGAGTCGATTTTAGCTTGGTTGGCGAGCTTTCTTCCGGGGCGGCGCCCCCTTTTAAGTGCGGTCTGGGCTGAAATGAATGTCCAAGTGGCAAATTATGTTCGCGGAAAGGCGGTGGAAATCGTCATTGTCGGTTTCATATCGTACATCTCGTTTTACGTTATTGGCTTGAATTATTCTGCGTTGTTGGCACTTGCAGTGGGGCTTTCTGTTGTCATTCCGTACATCGGTGCTGCGGTTGTTACTTTGCCGGTATTGCTCGTTGGCTTTATTCAGTGGGGCTGGGGAGGGGAGTTTTTCACCTTATTTATTGTCTATAGCGTGATCCAGGCTTTGGATGGCAATGTATTAGTTCCGCTCTTGTTCTCTGAAGCCGTGAATATGCACCCCGTAGCAATCATTGTTGCAGTGTTAGTTTTTGGAGGTTTATGGGGAATTTGGGGGGTGTTTTTTGCGATTCCGCTGGCAACCCTCGTCAAGGCGATTTTATATGCCTGGCCGCGCCCGCAGCCTAATCCAGTTGATGGCGGCGATGTAGCAATAGACGAATAAACTGGCCTCTGGGCCCAAGCTTAACAAAGGACAATGTGTGAAATATCTAAAATCAGTGGCTTTTTTTGGGGTGATGTTACAGCTGTTTGCCTGTAGTTACTTGCCCCTAGGTAATCAAGATAGTGCAGTATTGAAGCCTGCCAGTGATCAACGAGAATATCGCTATACAGAGCTTGAAAATGGCTTGAAAGTTGTTCTGATTTCGGATGCCGGTGCAGATAAAGCGGCGGCATCATTAGATGTGAATGTGGGGAGCCGCCAAGATCCCAGTAATTACCAAGGCTTGGCTCACTTTTTAGAGCATATGCTATTTCTTGGCACCGAAAAATACCCCGAGGCTGGTGCTTATCAAGCGTATATTACGGCTCACGGCGGAAGTCATAATGCCTTTACCAGTTTTGAGCATACAAACTATTTCTTTGATATTAGCGCTGATTCCCTAGAGCCAGCATTAGATCAATTCGCTCAGTTCTTTGTGGCACCACTATTTAATGCAGAGTATGTGCAGCGTGAAGTTAATGCGGTTAACTCAGAATATCGGGCACGTATTCGCGATGATCAGCGTAGAGAGCTAGCGGTTTTTAAGTCGCAAATTAATCCAGAACATCCTTTTTCCAAATTCTCCGTTGGTAATTTACATACCCTACACAGCAATGACGAAGCGGCCTTGCGTGAGCAGTTACTGGCCTTTTACCGTAAAAATTACTCTGCCAATATTATGACGTTAACTGTCATTGGGCGTGAATCGCTTGATGAACTCGAGTCAATAGTACTGCCTAAGTTTGCCGAGGTTGAAAACCATAATCGCGAGCTTGCGCCTATCGAAACGCCGTTGTTTAAAGCACAAGATTTACCCCGTTGGGTGAATATTCAACCCGTGCAAAATCGGCGTTCGCTGTCCGTTAATTTCCCAGTTGCTGATGCTGAAGAATATTGGCAGAGCAAGCCGCTGAATTACATAGGCAATATTCTCGGTCACGAAGGGCCAGGCAGTTTGTTGTCGTTACTCAAGGCGCGGGGCTGGGCAGATAGCTTGAATGCAGGACAGGGCTTTAATTATCAAGGCGGAGCCCTATTTGGCATTGATGTGGCGTTGACCGAGTCGGGCCTAGATCATGTTGATGATATTTTGGGGCTTATTTATGAAGGTATTGCCCAGCTTCGTGACAAGGGCATTGACGAATGGCGTTTTGACGAGCAAGCGGGATTAGCGAACCAGCAATTCATGTTTCGGGCGCAGCCGGCAGCCATTCACGAAGTCGTGCAGCTATCGATGGCTTTACAGAAATTGCCAGCACGTGAATTGTTGCGTGGACCTTATTTGATGAATCAATACCGGCCTGAATTGCTAGAGGATTTTCTGGCAATGATGACGCCAGAAAATAGCTTTATTAGTCTAGTGGCGCCAGATGTGGACGTCAGCGCGGATATACCGCGATATCAAGTTGAGTATGGCCTGCGTGATATCAGTGAGCCGCAATTGACGGCGATGGCGTCGGCAAATACCAGCGGCATGACGCTTCCAAGTAAAAATGAATTTGTTGCTACAAATTTCAGCCTAAAAAAGGCAGTGGGTGAAAAGGGGCCTAAACAACTGACCGAGACGCCGTTTGAGGTTTGGCTGAATACCGATGATGTATTTGATTTGCCGAAAGGGCGGGTTTATTTGCTGCTTGAGTCTGATAAGGCGGTGACCGACGCGGCAAGTAGAGCGAAAAGTGATTTATGGTTGAAAATGGTCAAAGATCAGCTAAACGAGCTTTCATATCCCGCACAACTCGCCGGTTTGAATTTTGACCTATCAGTTGGCTGGCGTGGCGTGCAAATCAGTATTGGCGGGTTTAATGAGAAACAAGGTGAATTACTCCGTGAGCTGCTGACAGCATTAAAAGACCCTGAATGGCAGCAAGCACGCTTTGATCGTTTAAAGGCGCAGCGAATTCGACAATTTGAAAATGCACGTCGCCAATCGCCTTACAAACAAGTGGTTGCTGAGCTTCCGCGTATGCTAAAACGCGTTACGCCCAGTTTGGATAACCATGAGATGGCAACCAAATCTACGGATATGGCTGCGGTCAGCGAGCATGCGAAAACGGTGATGAAGGGTGTGCGTTTGCGAATGTTGCTTGATGGCAATTTTGATGAGGCGGACGCCGTCTCGTTGGCCAGTGTTGTAACGAGCGTATTACCGAAATCCTTAAGCGAAGGAACATCATCGCAGTTTATTACCCATTTACCCATTGGCAAGTCAGTCAGGGAAATCACCGCAGAGCATGACGATACGGCGGTGCTTATGTATTTGCAAAGTGCTGATACAGGTATGAAAGCACGGGTCGCGATGGGCTTAACGGCACAAATGTTAAGTGCTGATTTTTATCATCAGCTGCGCACTGAAAAGCAACTCGGCTATGTTGTTAATGCCAGTGTTTATCCGCAGCGAGAGGTGGCTGGCTTGATGTTTTTGATACAGTCTCCGGTATTAGATCCTGCTTCAGTGCAGGCGGAGATTAGCGCTTATTTACAGCAATGGTTAAGCTCTGGCATGGATGAGGCTAGCTTTGATAAACACAAGGCCGGACTGCTGCTACGCTTGGCAGAGCAGCCGGAAAACCTCTGGGATGCGGCAAGCCGCCATTGGCAGGATTTGTTGGAGGGTTACCCAGAATTTAATAGCCGAGAATTATTGGTAACCGCTTTACGTGATCTAAGCTATACCGACTGGTTGGCATTGGCTAAGCGTGATCTGGCAGAGCAAGGGCAGCGAGCTATAGTGGTCTATAACGCAGGCAAATGGCCTGAATCTTTACCCCAGGGTGCGCCGAGTGGCGAGCCAAATGAATTCAAATCTAGGCTGCCGGCTTATCAATTTGATTGAGAGTGTCTTTGCTTAGGGTGAATACAACGTAGGCAAGGATCGCTGTTTACTCGTTTGTGTGAACCTTAAGTCACCTCGCGGTTGCTGAAATATCTTGTCATACATGAAAGCCAGAGCGTTGAGGGCCGGCTGATGTGCATTAACAGCGACATGGCGTTCATTCACGAGTATAGATAGAAAAGCAACAAGTATATCCCTCTCTGCCGCTCCCCCTGCTTAAATACACTGAGCACAAATAAAGTATATTTTTATGGCATCAAGATATATGCTCATATTTCCAGTTCGCTGTGCTCGTTTTGTCGGTAGCTGTCAGAAAAATGGAATAAAAAACAAGAGCATAGGGGTATGAGGCTGTACATATGAGACCCCTTCAAATTTACAACTACGCATGCTCGTTTAATCGAAACGCGCCTAAGTATCAATTCCTGTTTTTTCTTAAATAAATTAATGAGTTGCGCTAGTTCCCTAGGTATATCGATTTTGGCAAAACGAGCATGCGCACGATTAAAATGTTAGGTGTATGAGATCGAGATGACTTCCGAATCGACCAGAGGTAATGCAATCCTCCTATGCTCAGAATGCTTTGCAGATGAGGGATTGAGAATTGATGCGGCCAAACATGGTCTTGAACAACAAGATGTATGCCCGAATTGTGGAAGTACTGAAGGCCGTAAGCTCTCAAAAAAACATATAGAAGGCCTCGCATGGCGTTTTTTTGTTAGTGGTACGACAATCCGCTGTGATTACGGCGCAGCGCCCGTAATCCAATGCAATGAGTATCACTATCGTAAGAGTGATATCTCCCCATCTTCATGGCTCGAAAATGACATTAATCTGATTGAAGAAGCAGCAAAGGTCGGGTTCTTTCACTATGGTCCACGACTTTGGATGGTTGGTGAAGTGGAGCCGCTTAAAGCTCTGCAAGACCCTGCGATGAGGCCACAGATTATAGAGCGAGTGCTAACGGAATACCCAGTAACGGAGCTCGCTAAAGGTACTAAGTTTTACCGCCTTCGTATTGAGCCGAATAGGCCTGCGGATACTGGAGAGTACGACAGTCCCCCGGTTGAGTATTCGGGAAATGGACGCTTGTGTTTAACTGAGCTTCGAGTGATGTACGGTTCCCAAGATATCGATGTTTGTATCCATGAATGCCGCGCCGCAGCAGAAGACGACATTTATGTCGCTACTATAGTGACTCAGCAAGATTTGCGCCTTCTCGATTTGACTCATGTTCTTGAAGAGGAATGCACTGAGTTTGAAAGTCTAGATATGGCGATACATATGCTGTTTCTTGCCAAATCTCATTCATATGAAATTTCCCGTTCTATCGCATTAGCGGCACGAGACGCTGGTTTTGATGGTGTCATTTACCCCTCATTTTTCAGTCTTATTCGTACGGGCGGTCATCCCTTTGAAACAGCTTATGGTCTTTCCTTGCGCCGATTTCACGCAGAGAAGAACAAGTATGCGGAGGCATTCACAATTCAAAATTTAGCCTTGTTTGGACGCCCACTAGAAAAAGGTGTAGTTAGTGTTGAATGTATCAATCGACTTATACTCACCCAAATTGGCTACAAAGGTCATTTCGGGCCAGTCGAGTATTGATGCGTATGAGCACACCTAACAAGTGCCGGCACGGCGACACCTACTACATTGCGCCTTCGGCTCCATTCCGCAGGCGCGCATGCTGCAAGCGTTAAATGGCTTTAAGTAGTTTTAATTTGAGCTGAATACGTGTCGAAAATATTCAATACCAGGGTTGAGTCATAAGCTATCTTTGCTCCAACAACTATTGAGGAGATAAGATATGACTTTACGTGCAAACTACTTCGGTCTTGCATCCAAAGCAATGCAGATTCTGATGAATCAGGAAAACTATTTATGTGAGCAATTTAGCGTTTCAGAAACAGTGTCAATCCAGATCTGGGAATTGGTTAAACTGAGAGTGTCCCAGATCAACCATTGTGCTTTCTGTATCGATATGCACAGCAAAGATGCGCTGAGTCAGGGTGAAACTCTGGAACGTATCATTGGCTTAAGCGCATGGCGTGATATGCCTCTTTACTCAGAGACAGAACTCGTAGCACTAGATTGGGCAGAGCATTTGACCGCAGGTAAACCAGCGGACGATGAAAGCTATAAGAAAGTGGTACAGGCATTAGGTGAACAAGCCGTTGTAGATTTAACCATTGCAATTAATGCAATCAACAGCTGGAATCGAATTGCCAAAACATTTAAACCAGAGGTGGGCAGCTATAAACCGCAATAAACCACTTAAACAAGCATTCAACTTTCAGCTGTCTCAACCATCGGGGCAGCTGTCTGCATTTGTACAGGGAATATGGTCAGCATCTGTGCTTCAGTCAGATTCGGTAATGAGGCCACTGTATTCTGATGCAGGCAGTGGCATTATTTTTAATCTGGTTGGTGACGTGAAGATTGGCAATGAAGCTCTGCCGGAAGGTGTAATCATGCTTCCGATAAATAAACAGGCTGAGAACATTGTTTTGGCCTCTGGAGCGCAACTCGCAGGCATCCGCTTCCATCCGGCAATTGGTTATGGTGTCTTAGGGCGGCACTATGACAAGCCAACGTTATTATTGCCAGAACAAGATCAACTGTATAGCCTCTACCAGATTTATTCTGAACTCCGGATGCAAAAAGACAATGATAGGCAGATTGAAGCTCTGTACCTGTGGGCAGAAACAAACCTGGATTTTACCAATGTGATTCCAAATTCTCTGGAAAAAGCACTGGAATGTATCGAGCAAGACGAAACTCTGGGTCAACTGAGTGAAAGTATTGAATTGAGCCAACGACAAATCGAGCGACTTTTTAAACTCCGGCTAGGAATGACTCCCAAACATTATCAGCGCATTTTAAGGATTAAAAAAGCAATCTGTTTTTTACGGCTACATAAAAACGTAAATCTGGCGGATGTTTCTCAACAGTTCGGATTCAGTGATCAGGCTCATATGACACGAGAGTTCCGCACTATTGCATGTATTACACCAGGACAAGTATGAAGGGTCATTGGCTTTCGGATTTTAGTTCCATCGATAAACGTTCTGTAGTTAGCCTAATAAACTTAAACCCGAGGCAGGGCCCATACAAGCACGCGAAGTTAGCCGCTGAAAAGCGCGGCGGGACAGCCAAAGCTCCGCACCTTTTTGTGCAATCGCTGCGCTCATTCTTGCACAAAAATGCGCTCCACTTTGTTTGCCCCTAGCGTGGGCGTTATGGCCCTTGAGAGTTATGGAACAATTCATTAAATCTAAGCTATTGAAAGCGGATCTAGTCGAAATAGATCGGCAATTTGAAGATTCTGGTTTCAAAGATATGTCCAGCATCATCTTGGTTAAGCAAGCGTTTGTTGCAATCGCGAACCTAGTCGATTTTGAATTAACCGTGCGTTCAATTTATGCGGAACATAGGGATTTATCAGCCATATATGCAAAGGCATCTAAAGAGTTCGAATTTGCTAAGTATTTAAGAAATACATTTATTGGCCGCATCAAGCCTGAGCTTTTGGAAAAGGCTATAGAGTGGAAACCTGAGTTGAGGTACATGCTCAAAGACACTGAAAAACCAGATGCTATGTTTATGTACAATCTTTGGGTTTTAGAAACAGCTATTAACACATACGTAAACCCTGATGGTAGCCATAAGTTATTCGATTCCGAAACAGACTTAGTATATCCGCCCGACCTAAAGCGGTTTCTTATTTTCTTAACTCATGTAGTAAAGTCTGGAATCGAGTATTTAGAGGCTCTTAGTACTGTACTTGGTAATAAAATAGAAATGTTAGATCACACCCAGCAGGAACTGGAGCATTGGTTGGTAGCAGGAAAAACGGATTTTGCGTACATTAAAAAATAGCCATAACAAAGCCAGCCAGAGGGACCAAAAAACCGCCGCTCCGCTTCGCTCCGGCGGGCGTGTTACTGCGCCGTTATGTAAAAAGTATTCTGGTATATAAAGATGATACAGATATATCTAGTTTTTGCTGTGGTTTTATTCTTAGTTATCTCGGTGTTGCAGGACGATCTACTTGAGTATCAGTACCATAATTACAGAGAGGAATGGAAAAAAGACGGGTGCCCTCGGGGGTTTCTATTTAGCCCGCCCAGATCATCTGTATTTGCATACAAAGTGCTTGGGTACAGGAATTATAAAAGGTATGAAGCGGCCCTTTGGATTAAAAATGACAATAAAGCAAAACAAAAGTATATATATTTAAGGCGATTAAATAGGGTGTGGGGATGGTACTGTATAGGTGTTTTCCCAGTTGTTATTATACATATTATGTTTTTTAGTAATTGATATATGCACATAACAAGCCAATCAACAGGAAACCAAACCTACACTTCGTTACGCGCATGGGCTCCGCCCATTATATGCGCTACACTACGCTCACGGTTCGGTTCCTGTTATTGGGGCGTTGAGGCTGTAGAAATACCCGTCATTGAACGTCTATTGCTGACATCTTGAGGCTACCCTTAAGTTCGTATGTCCGCGCTAGGGTGTTAATTCAGTGGGACCGTAAGAGCCAAGCGGATATTATGAGCAGTCAATTCAGGCTTGGTGGCCTGGCGATTATTACGCCCTGGGTCGGACCTCTTGAGTGATTAAATTCGGGTGGTCGGATTACTTTCAAGCTTTCAAGGGCTAGGGTAGAAGCCCTGAAAGCCCCATTATATAAGCGTTTCAGCGAATTTATTTTTCTCATCCTCGTTTGCCGAGTCAATATTGCATCATTCTCAATTACTACTAAATTTCCCAGTATCTACATTTTGCTATATAGCCATAATAAATTATTCATATAGTAAATAGCTTTATTTAGTTGATTTATGGCTAAAAAGCTGTGAAAATTTCTGTCGCTCAAAACCTGCAAACCAGGTTTGAGTTTAGATAATAAGCCCTGTATTCGGGTTTGCGTGAGCTCAAAAGGCAAACGATAAACCCAGCTAGGCCAGGTGATAACCGTCACTCACAGGCTGAGTTCATCCTCTCGAAGCTGATCGCTTTCGGGTGAGTCAGTTCTAAGCGGAACACGTCCAAGCGCAATGCTTGCTGGTCTAGACAGCCCACTGTATTGGTAAAGGACTGTGTATGTATCAAGACCATGATTTGCGAGAAGATCTCGATCCCCAAGAAACTCAAGAGTGGCTGGAAGCTCTCGATGGCGTTTTAAAAAATGGTGGGCGAGCCCGCACTGCTTTTTTAATGAAAAGGTTAGCCAAGCATGCAACGCGTGCCGGCACTGAACTCCCCTCTGCTATCACCACTTCTTTTCGTAACACTATTGAGCCCAGCAATGAACGCCGTATGCCTGGCGATTTATTTATGGAGCGAAAAATTCGTTCTCTGATTCGTTGGAACGCACTGGCAATGGTAATGCGTGCCAATGATAACAATGAGGGCTTGGGTGGCCATATATCGAGTTTTTCATCGTCGGCAACATTGTACGACGTAGGCTTTAACTATTTTTTCCGCGGTGGTGATAAAGCCGATTTAATTTACTATCAAGGGCATAGTTCTCCGGGGATGTATGCGCGCTCCTTTCTTGAGGGTCGCATTGATGAGGGGCAGCTGGATAGCTTCCGTCGCGAAGTTGATGGCGAAGGTTTGTCGTCTTACCCGCATCCGTGGTTAATGCCAGACTATTGGCAATTTCCAACAGTTAGCATGGGCTTGGGGCCGATTCAGGCGATTTATCAAGCTCACGTAATGAAGTACCAACACAGTCGTGGTCTGGTTGACCATGGCGATCGCAAGGTTTGGTGCTTTATGGGTGATGGCGAGAGTGATGAGCCTGAATCTTTGGGCTCTATTGCCTTGGCTGGTCGTGAAGGTTTGGATAACTTAGTTTTTGTTGTTAACTGTAACCTACAACGCTTGGACGGTCCTGTTCGCGGCAACGGTAAAATCATTCAAGAATTAGAGGGTGTCTTCCGCGGTGCGGGCTGGAATGTCGTCAAGGTTATTTGGGGGCGTCACTGGGACAAACTCTTAGAAAAAGACACCACCGGGCTATTACGCCGCCGTATGAATGAAGTTGTCGATGGCGAGTTGCAAAATTACAAAGCCAATGGCGGTGCATATACCCGTAAGCATTTCTTTGGAAAGTATCCCGAGCTGCTTGAGTTAGTTAAAGACCTGTCTGACGAAGATATTATGTATCTCAACCGTGGCGGTCACGATCCCTATAAAGTATACGCAGCCTACTCTCAGGCAATGGAAACCAAGGGGCGTCCAACCGTGGTCTTGGCCATGACGGTTAAAGGGTATGGCCTAGGTGATGGTGGTGAAGCTCAAAATGAAACTCACTCAGTTAAAAAGCTTGGCATTGAAGAGCTGAAAAAATTCCGTGACCGTTTTGGCGTGCCAATCAGTGACGAGGATCTAAAAACAGTTCCTTATTATCGACCTGCAGAAGATAGCCCAGAAATGGTCTATATGCGTAAACGTCGTGAAAGCCTTGGTGGTTATTTACCTGCTCGCCAAGCTGATTTCCAAGCCTTGCCGATTCCAGCATTAGATAGTTTTGGCGCGCAGTTAAAGGCAACCGGAAAGCGTGAAATATCGTCGACAATGGCCTTTGTTCGTATTTTATCTAGCTTGGTAAAAGATAAAGAAATTGGTGGTCGTATTGTGCCCATCGTTCCCGATGAAGCACGTACATTTGGTATGGAGGGTATGTTCCGCCAGCTCGGTATTTATTCCTCGCAGGGCCAGCGCTATACACCGCATGATTCTGATCAGGTGATGTACTACAAAGAGGATAAGCAAGGGCAAATTCTTGAAGAAGGCATAACCGAAGCAGGCGCGTTTTCAGCGTGGCTGGCGGCTGCTACGTCTTATAGTAACCACCATTATCCGATGATTCCGTTTTACATTTTTTATTCTATGTTCGGATTTCAGCGGATTATGGACCTTGCTTGGGCTGCGGGTGACTCACAGGCACGAGGCTTCTTGATCGGTGCTACTGCAGGTCGAACAACGCTAAATGGTGAGGGCTTACAGCACCAAGATGGCCATAGTCACTTAATGGCTAATATGATTCCTAACTGTATTTCTTACGACCCAACTTATTCTCACGAACTTGCTGTGATTATTCAGGACGGCATGCGTCGGATGTACCAAGACAAAGAAAATGTCTATTACTACGTCACCGTGATGAATGAAAATTATGCCCACCCTGACATGCCTGAAGGTTGTGCAGAGGGCATTATAAAAGGCATGTATTGTTTAGCGCCTTCGGCTGTGAAAAAGCCCAAGCTAAAAGTACAGCTAATGGGTTGTGGCACAATTCTTAGAGAAGTTGAGGCAGCAGCGGCCATCCTTAAATCAGATTATAAAGTAGAAGCTGATATTTGGAGTACAACCAGTATTAACTTGTTGCAGCGTGACGGCATGGATTGTGAGCGTTGGAATATGCTTCACCCAGAGAGTGACGCACGCGTTCCCTATGTGACTGAGCAATTACGTGATAAGCAGGGGCCAGTAATTTGTGCTACTGATTACATCAAGTCTTATGGCGAGCAATTACGACCTTATATAGATGCGCGTTATGTTGTCTTGGGAACCGACGGTTATGGTCGCTCAGACACTAGAGCTAAGTTGCGTGAACACTTTGAAGTAGACCGGCAATATATCGTAGTGGCAGCGTTAAAAGCGCTTGCTGATGATGGCTTGCTAGCATTAAGTGTTGTAACTAAAGCTATCGACGCGTTTGGTTTGGGTGTGGATAAAATTAATCCGCTTTATCGCTAATTGTTTAAGAAGGATTTTTTTGTGACAAAAGAAACGGTAAAAATTCCTGACTTGGGTGGCGGTGAAGTTGATGTCATTGAGGTCTGTGTAAAAGTCGGTGATTCAGTGGCTAAAGAAGATTCTTTAGTGGTGTTGGAATCAGATAAGGCGTCGATGGAAATTCCGTCGCCGCAAGCCGGTAAAGTGCTGTCTATTAGTATTAAAGAAGGTAGTACGGTTAGTGAAGGCGATGTGATTCTTGAATTGGAAGTGGAAGGCGATGCTTCGACGGAGGAGGTAGACGAGCCTGCACCTGCTCCCGAAGCCGAGCAAGCTGCCCCAGAAGAGGCAGCGCCAGCCAAGGTAGAAAAAACCGAAGCTGGAGGCCTAAAGCGTGAAATGATTGAAGTGCCTGATGTTGGCGCCAGTGATGGTATTGAAGTCATTGAAGTGTGCGTTGCCGAAGGGGATGACATCAGCGAGGGTGACTCCTTAGTGGTGTTGGAGTCTGATAAAGCCTCAATGGAAATCCCATCGCCGTATTCCGGCAAAATTGTGTCCTTAGCAATTAAAACCGGTGATACCGCTAAGCAGGGCATGGCCATTGCTGAAATTGAATATCAGTCTGCCTCTGAAGAGCCCGCTAAAGTAGACGCTGAGCCTGAGCCACAGAAAGCATCAGCGCCAGCGGCTTCTCCTGCGCCAGTTCAAGCGCAAGCAGCGAAACCCTCTGCACCAGCAGCACCTACGGTCGTGAGTCATGCAGAAGTGTATGCTGGTCCTGCGGTGAGAAAGCTGGCAAGGGAGTTTGGGCTGGAATTAGAGCAGGTGCCTGGCACGGGGCCGCGCGGTCGGATTTTAAAAGAAGACTTGCAGCAGTTTGTAAAAGACTTAGCTAGTGGGAAATCGTCGGCTGCGGTATCTGGGACGGGAATCCCGGCCATACCTGAGGTGGACTTTAGCCAGTTTGGTGAAATCGATGTGCAGCCTTTAACAAAGCTGCATAAACTCACCGCTGCAAATATGCACCGTAGCTGGGTCAATCTACCGCACGTCACGCAGTTTGATGATGTTGATATTAGTGAGTTAGAAGACTTCCGTGCCAGCGTTAAAAAACAAGGAGAGCAGCGAGGGGTTAAGTTAACGCCTTTACCTTTCTTGTTGAAAGCAGCGGCATTGGCGCTTCGTACATACCCTAAGTTTAATGCGTCGCTGAGTAGCGATGGCGAGAGTATGATCTACAAAAATTACATCAATATTGGTATTGCTGTAGACACTCCTGCGGGCTTAGTGGTCCCTGTTATTCGCGATGTTGATAAAAAATCGCTGTGGGATTTGGCGGCAGAATCAGCAGAGTTAGCGAAAAAGGCGAAAGATCGTAAGTTAAAACCTGCGGATATGCAGGGGGGATGTTTTACAATTTCTAGTTTAGGTGGGATTGGTGGTACGGGTTTTACGCCCATCATTAATGCGCCTGAAGTGGCTATTATGGGGGTCTCTAAGCTCGCCGTAAAACCACTCTGGAATGGAAGCGAATTTGTTCCACGTAAAATGTTGCCGGTGTCACTCTCTTATGATCATCGTGCTATTAATGGTGTTGATGCAGGTCAGTTTTTCACCTTTTTAGGTGAGTTGCTAACCGACATACGGAAAATAATGTTGTAATTCCCTATGTCGTCCTACTAGCCCAGTGGCAAAGGATCTGCCACTGGGCTTTTGTTGTCTTCATTGTAACTATCTGTATTTTTGCTATACATAGGTGCAATAAGTCCTACCCACCTCAATCTAGTGTCCGTAAATTCCCTAATCTAATTTTCGCAGCTATTTTTTGGCGTCACGCATCCATTCTTAATAGAGCGAATGTACTTTGGCCTGCCTGAAAAAACGTCGTGTATATTAGCTGGGCGCTAGACAGATAACATAATAATACTAGTAGCTTTTCCTAATCCGATGGCTTGATATTAGAGTAATGAGCGACATAGTTTAAAGCGAGAAGCGATAATTGCTGCTTAAGTAAGGTGGTCGATGTGTTTTCCGCATTATTTGTGCGGTTTTTTCGTAGTAGTGATATAAATTCAGGCTGTAATGCGGTAAAAATGAAAGACGTGGTAACGGTTGGTGTTTGTTCTGTGATCACTGCTTAGCGTTAGCTTGCATCGCAGTTGTTTTTTGAAAATGTTAGGTTTGAGCTGAGCGAATACCAATAAAGCCAAACAGGTGAAAAATAATTGGCGGACGTCGATTATTGTGCAAGTTGGCCTGCCAATTGCTGTTGATTTAGCGGTCGTTTGTTTGTTTTAAGGGCATGGCAGGCGATCAAAATTAATTTTGCGACGAGATGGCGCGAAGCATGGCTTATGACTGCACTTATTTGGTGCGGTTTAATGTTGAAGAAAATACATTTCAGTAAGGTGTTTTATAGATGACGAAAACGGCAGACAAGGAATCCGGCGGAATCGATTGGAGTCAGTATCAGGCAAGCGGTTTTTTTGATGAAATGATCACGCCCAAGGGGGCTGCTCGCCGCGCTAGTAGAAGTGTCGTTAAACATCTAGGACAGCTCAGTCGTGACGAGCTAGAGAGTCGACGCGTGGCAGCCGAGAGCACGGTTCGTGATATGGGGGTGAGTTTCACCGTCTATTCCGACGGTGAAAATATCGATCGCACCTGGCCTTTTGATCTTATTCCTCGAGTGATTAGCGCAAAGGAATGGGAAGTGACCGCCAACGGCTTAAAACAGCGGGTGCGGGCGTTAAATATGTTTATTAATGATGTCTACCACGAACAAAAGATATTTAAAGACGGCGTGGTGCCTGAATACCTGATTAAAGATTCTAAAAACTTCCGCCCCGAGTGTGTGGGCGTTACTCCACCAAAAGGGGTGTGGGCCCACATCTGTGGTTGTGATTTGGTGCGAGATGCCGACGGCAAATTCTACGTGCTAGAAGACAATCTAAGGGTGCCTTCTGGTGTCGCCTATATGCTTGAAAATCGTGAGATTAGTAAGCGTGTATTGCCAGAGCTTTTTGAGACCAACAATATTCTGCCGGTCGATGATTACCCAACTAAATTATTTAATATGCTGGCCTCGGTTTCTCCCCGCAAAGTACGCCAGCCAGAAATTGTTATCTTGACCCCTGGTATCTATAACTCAGCGTATTTTGAGCACGCTTATTTGGCCCAGCAACTGGGCGTTGAATTGGTTGAGGGCAGTGATCTCTTTGTTGATAAAGATGACTGTGTTTACATGAAAAGTATCTCCGGTCTCGATCGAGTTGATGTGATCTACCGCCGCATAGATGACCTATTTCTTGATCCCGAAGCGTTCCACCCAGACTCTATTCTTGGGGTGCCAGGTATTATGCGCGCCTGGCAAGCGGGTAACGTCACCTTGGTGAATGCGCCCGGAGCAGGTGTTGCCGATGATAAAGTGGTCTACGCCTACGTACCCAAGATGATTGAGTACTATTTGGGTGAAAAAGCGATTTTGCCCAATGTTGAAACCTACTTGTGCGATGATCCCGAGCAGCTTAAATATGTGGTTGAAAACATTGAAAAGCTGGTTGTTAAACCCGCCAATGAATCCGGTGGTTATGGCATGCTGGTAGGCCCGCACGCGAGCAAAAAAGACCATGAAGAATTTCGAAAATTAGTGCAGGAAAATCCCCGTAACTATATTGCTCAGCCCACATTGATGCTATCTACCGCCCCGGTAATTACTGGCCCCGGTGAGGCTGAGCCTCGTCATTTAGATCTTAGGCCATTTGTCTTACAGGGTACGGATTTGGCGGTGACTACCGGTGGTTTAACACGAGTGGCGCTGAAAAAAGGCTCGCTTGTCGTTAATTCGTCACAAGGTGGTGGTAGTAAGGATACCTGGATAGTGGCGGAAGGAGGGGCAAAATAATGATGTTATCGCGAGTCGCAGAACGTGTTTATTGGTTTGCGCGTTATCTTGAGCGTGTTGAAAGTATGGCTCGTCTCATTCAGGTTTACACGGGATTATTATTCGATTTACCAAGAGACACAGGTATTAGCTGGCATAACTTGGTTATCGCCAGTGGTAGCCACGCAGAATATAACCGCCGTTTTACCGTTCAGGACGAAAAGCGGGTGGTTAAGTTCTTACTTGAAGACCTCAGTAATCCAAGTTCATTGGCGTCGTCATTACGGATGGTTCGGGAAAATATTCGGACCACTAGAGACATCGTGCCCTTAGAAAGCTGGGAGTTGGTGAATGAGTTCCAGATATTCGTTGCAGATAATATTAGTCAGGGTGTGAATCGCCGCTATCGCCATGAATTTCTTGAGGAAATTATCAAAACTTGTCAGCAAATTAACGGTTTGATTGCCGATACAATGCGGCGTGATGCCGCATGGCATTTTTTGAATATGGGGCGCAGTTTAGAGCGCGCTGATATGACCATCCGTATTCTTGAGGCGGGTGCGAGTATGTCTAACGACCTCATGGAAAATGATTCTAATCATGTTCTCGATGCGGTGTGGGGCAGTGTATTGGGTACATTGAATGCAACAATGCCTTATCGACGTACCATGAAAGTGGCAATTAATGGCGACGATTCAGCGCGCTTCTTGTTGGAAGATACCTTATTTCCTCGTTCAGTAAGCTCAGGCTTGTTAAGAATGAGAACCTCTGCTGAGGAGCTGCCTTCTAGCGAAAATGTACTGGCTTGTTTAGATAAATTCTTAAAAACCGTGACCAAGGGCAGCGATTATAACGATGTAGCGGAGGGTTTCCCTGCGTATCTAACTGAATTAGAAAAAAACTCGCTTGTGATCCATAAGGCTATTCAAGAAACGTGGTTTCAGCCAACCTAGTTGGGTATGACTAGGTACTTCTCGTAGTGGCATAGGTTTGCCCAGATAGGGGACTTACGGTAGTCTTCTCCATCGTGATTTGCTGGCGGTCGCGACACTAGCACTAATACAGTGCAATTTCGTAACTTTGCGATGCAAATTAGCGAATGTGGCCGTAGCGATATTCCTTTATTTTGGGTATTTCTTTTACTCGACGCACGCTTTTTGGCATCACATCCATGTTAACTGATCGATTTGTTTATAAACCGCAACATGACCAATATGACGAGGTTATGGGGCCTGACGGTAAAGTGCGAGAGCATTGGCACTATCCAATGCGCGTACTTAACGCTATGGGTATGGATGCCTTACTTGAGCGCCAGAGAACGGCTAAGCGTATTCTACGCGATGATGGCGCCAGTTACAGTCCTGGCGATCAGCTCAATGTAAGCCATACTTGGAGCTTAGACTTACTGCCGATGATCCTGTCGAGTCAGGAGTGGGAGTCTATCGAGAACGCATTACGCGAGCGTTCCGAGCTTTTAAATTTAATTTTAAGTGACTTATACGGTGAGCGAACGCTCATCAGCAGTAAAGTTATTCCAGCGGCCGCTATCTTTAGTCATCCAGGTTTTTTGCGTGCCTGCGATGGAATTCGTCTACCCGGCGAACACCAGCTGATTTTTCATGCCGCAGATTTGGTTCGTTCAGCTAGCGGTGAATGGTTGGTTATAGGTGACCGTACACAGGCACCGTCGGGAACAGGTTATGCCTTAGAGAATAGAACCGTTTTGCGACGGGTAATGCCTAGTCTCTTCCGCGATGCGCATGTTCATCGTCTCTCCAACTTTTTTCTGCAATGGCGTCGCAAATTAGCGGAATTGAGTCCCACCAAAGATGCGCCGTTAATTGTTTACCTTACCCAAGGTGCATTTAAAGAAAACTCTTTTGAAGATGCCTATCTTGCCAACTATCTTGGCTATCCGCTGGTTCAGGGGCGAGATCTAACCGTCCGTAAAGGTGCGCTGTGGCTAAAATCTTTGGATGGCCTTCGCAAAGTTGATGTTGTTGTGCGTCGAATCGATGACAGCGTGGCAGATCCTGTTGTTTCGCGGCAAAGTTTTGGTCAAGGTGTCCCCGGTTTAACCGAGGTGGCACGGGCCGGTGGTGTCATTATTGCCAATTCACTGGGTAGCGGCATCTTAGAAAGTCCTGTTTTGGCTAAATATATGCCTGCCATTGCTCGACATTTTCTTGGTCGCGATCTGCGCTTAAGCTCAGTACCAACTTGGTGGTGTGGTGATGCGGATGACTTGGAGTATGTCAAAGCGCATTTTGATGACCTGCTAATTCGTCATACCTGCCGTATGCCCGGACGTCATAGCCAGTTTGTGGCAGAGCTTAATCCAGAAGAGCGCGCTGCCTTAATGGCGAAGGTATTGGCAAACCCGATAGATTACGTAGCCCAGAGTGCGGTGCGACCCTCTCAGACACCGGCCCTAGATGGCAATGTGTTTAGTAGCCGGCCACTGGTTATGCGTGGCTTTACCGTTGCCAGCGGTAGTTCTTACAGTGTTATGCCGGGTGGTCTTACTCATGTCGGTACTCACACCGATACCCAGCACATTGTTAGTCACTATGGTGGTGGCAGCAAAGATACCTGGATATTGGCATCCGAACCGGAAATAGAAGACAGTGTTTTTGAACCGGAAAAATTAGCTCGCCAAAAGATGGACCGAAATTTCAGTCTGCCTAGTCGTGTTATCGATAATTTATTTTGGTTTGGCCGCTATGCGGAGCGCGCAGAATCTGGTTTGCGTTTGGTTCGAACGGCTTTTGAAGAGCTCAACAGTATTGAGCCCTTGTCGCCCGATAACCGCCGTATATTACTGTGCTCAGTGACTAAAGTTACCGGCACCTTTCCTGGCTTTACGGCAAAAGGGGCTGACTTCGAAAACCCAGAGCATGAGCTGCTTGATATAGTGTCAAATCGCTCTAGACCGGGAAGTATTGCTCATTGCCTTGAGGCTATTTTACATTCAGCAGACGGTGTAAAAGAGTTGCTGTCTAACGATATGCTGCGTTTGGTTAATGACATTCGTGATGGCATGGAGTATTTAAACAAGAACCTTGAGAGCAGCTTGCAGGCCGCGCCGGAAGAATTGCTAGACCCACTGATTACCAGCTTGCTGGCGCTATGTGGTTTAAGCCAAGAAAGTATGGTGCGTGGTCGTGCTTGGCGCTTTATGGAAATGGGGCGTCGTTTAGAGCGAGCGCAAAAATCTGTTGAGCTTCTCAGCCATATATTAATTCCCGGCAAAAGCGATGGCCAAGGTATGCCTTTGTTAAAGCCGGTATTGGCAAGTTTAGAATCACGAATAGTGTATAAGCGTTATTATCGCAGTGGTTATCGTTTAGATAAGGGTATGGAGCTATTGTTGTTTGATCGCCAAAACCCCCGATCCGTCATGTTTCAGTTAGAGAGTTTGCGCAATCATTTGGAAGACGTTGAAGGTCCAAATAAAGGCGTTCAGCTGAGTGATGATATGCGTTGTATTCTGCGCGCCACAAATAATTTATTACTAACACCCTTGGATGAAATTGCGCAGCGCGATGAGAAAACCGGCGAGCACCTCCGGCTGGGTAAATTGTTGACGCAATTAGACAGTGATCTTAAGGCCGCGTCCCAAGCTATTGCAGATCGTTATTTTGATCACGCAATGGGGCCGCAACCCGTGGAAATGAGCGGTAGAGGTGTTTCATGAAATACAGGGTAAGGCACTCCACCCGTTACGAATATGCCGACCAAGTAAATCAGGGATATAACGTTGCGTATTTAATTCCGCGAGACTGCAATGGCCAGCGAGTGAATTTTAGTGATATTCGCATCATTCCTGCGCCAACCAGCAGAATAAAACGGGTCGATTATTTTGGTAACGTAGTGTGTCATTTTACCCTTGAGCGGCCACACCGTTCACTGGAGGTCATTGTTGACAGTGAGGTTGACGTTGCGCCGCCAGAGCCGCGCTTATTGAGTGGCGGAATAACCTGCAAAGAAGTGCTATTTGCTTTGAGCTCAGGGGTTGAGCAAGAAGATATGTTTGCCTCTGAATTTTGTTTTACATCACCTATGATTGCGGTTAATCAGGTGTTAGCAGACTTTGGTCGAGATTTATTTCTTCCTGACAAGCCCTTTCTTGAAGCAGTAAGTGCGCTGAACACACGAATTTTTCAAGATTTTAAATACGACCCAGGGTTTTCCACGGTGGCAACGCCATTAGACGAGGTGCTAAAAAATCGTCGCGGAGTATGCCAAGACTTTGCGCACTTGGCGATCGGCGTGCTCAGAAGTTTAGGGTTTTCAGCTCGTTATGTAAGTGGCTATCTTGAAACCTTGCCGCCACCAGGTCAGGTGAAAATGCAGGGGGCAGATGCCTCTCATGCTTGGTTTGCTGTCTATATACCGGGTGATGACTGGCAGGATTTTGATCCAACTAACAATGTCATGCCAGAGGATCAACATATTACCACTGCATGGGGTCGAGATTACTCCGACGTCACTCCGTTAAAAGGGGTTGTCTTTGGCGGGGGTGGTAAACAGATATTATCCGTGGCCGTGGACGTATCACGAGTTGAGCTGGGAAATCCTGTCGGATTTAGCTCTGTACCTCACGTTCCCCCGCAATCGCAGGGTCAATCCCAGTCCCAGTCCTGATTAGAGCCAGAGTCTTTAGCATTGCGAGAGCGATATAAAGTAGCGGCAAAAGGGGTGTTGCCTCTTGAGCTTGGGACATTAGCGCGCGAAACAATATTAACTTTAAATACTAGCGTGTTACGTCAATACATCTGTATATGGATTGTGTATTGCGGACCACAATAGCGCTGTGTAAAAGTCTAGGGTTTTACTTGATTAGAAGAGGCGGATTCTGAAAATGAAAAGACATGGTCTATCTATAGGAATCGAAAGAACAGGGAGTGAGTTTTTCCTTTCTTTAAAAGCGCAAGGGACTTTAACTCACGATGATTATAATATCATTACGCCATTGATAGATTCAGCCTTGGCGGAAGTGAAAAACCCAAAAGTGAAAGCCCTTATTGACGGGACAGAGTTAGATGGCTGGGATGCAAGAGCTGCGTGGGATGATTTTAAAATTGGTTTAAAGCACGGCAATGAATTTGAAAAAATCTCCATATATGGGAATAAAAAATGGCAGCAGTTGGCGGCAAAAGTGGGTGCATGGTTTGTTGCTGGAGAGATTAAGTACTTTGATAATGAGGTTGACGCTATATCGTGGCTGAATGAAAAATAAGCAACTTTTTAGCGACAATGAAGATACTTCGCCGTATTGTGCCTTGGGTTTTAGTTATCTTCGATTAACGATAAGGTAGTAAACGTGTCTAAGTTTTTCTTTAAGGGCCGCAAAGATGCGCGGCAAAGCCATATCAACCATGGTTATCAGACTAATGCGGTGGTGAAAGCCGGTAGTAAAAAACACCCGCTTAATTTGGTGGTAAACAGCGAACAGCGCAAGGTTGAACTTGAAGCGATGGTGACTGAGGCTGGCTTGTATGCGGATATTGCCATTGATACCAGCGAGCTCGCGGTTGAAGATATCTCTGAATTAACGGTGATGTTAAGTAATAAAGGGACGCAAATAGTTGAGAAAACCCCTGCTCGTAATGATCCCTGTTATTGCGGCAGTGGTAAAAAATACAAAAAATGTTGTGCGCTTAGCGCCTGAATAATCCCTATCTCGTTTTTTTGGCATTGATAATGGCCTGGGCGTGGCTAGATGATATTGGACGAGTGGCAAAGGGGCTGATATTACTTCCGCCAGTATTTCCACTAGGCACGAGCCCCAGGCTTGTTTTTGTCGCTGCACCAATAATTCTAAAAACTTGCCCAAATATCTCTCGAAAATCGCCTTGCCGTATTCCCCACATCAACATTAAGCAGTGAACCTTGGTGTGTTGATATGTTGATTCCTGCCCGAGAACGTGAGCATTTTCCAAGTGAGTAAATTCCTTGGCGGTGTCTCTACGGTGTCTAGCTTTAAGGGCTAAGCCCAGCTCTTTATTGACATGGGGCGCAATATTTTTTGTGAATTTCCGCATAGTTAATCACCCATCTATTTAATTCAGGCCATAGCTGAAAGATAAGCGAAAGTGATTGTCCTGACAATGCGCTAGGTATTGTTATTAAGTCGCTGAGGCCTGTCAGTCTCGTCTATCCGAGGGAGGGTGATTAAAGCCACACTCGACTATGCTTAATCCCTATGTGGCCGCGACGGTCCCAGTTCTGCTCAGTTTACTTTATTAATTAAAACAACAATAAGAGGTGGTGATGTTTTTAGGTTCAAACTGTATTGCATTAGTCACGGGAGCAACGCGTGGCGCGGGAAAAGGGATTGCACTCGCTTTAGCTGATGCCGGCGCAACCGTGTATATAACGGGTCGCAGTCAGGTTGAAGGTGATTCTGCTTTGCCGGGTACATTGGATGCAACGGCCAAGGACATCAATCAGCGTGGCGGGATTGGTATCCCCCTAATATGTGATCATGGCAATGATGACGAGGTTGCCAGTGTGTTTCAGCGAATAGAGCGCGATCATGGCAAGCTGGATATCCTTGTCAATAATGCCCTTGCTGTTCCCGACGGATTAACCCTACCCGGTCCGTTTTGGCAGAAACCCCTTAAGCTGCAAGATATTTTAAATGTTGGGATGAGGTCGAGCTATGTCGCCGCGTATTACGCAGCCCCGTTGCTTATAAAGCACGGTGGACTCCTTGTTAACACCTCCTCGCCAGGTGGCCGGAGTTATATGCATGGCCCAGCTTACGGAGCGGGTAAAGCGGCTATTGATAAAATGGCCCATGATATGGCGGTGGATTTTGCTCCTTTTGAGGTTGCTGTGGTGTCATTGTGGATGGGGCTGTTAAAAACCGAACGTACTCAGGCGGTTTTCGATGCTGATCCAGAGCTATATGGTGAAATGATGGCGATGGCGGAGTCACCAGAGTTTACCGGCCGAGTCATTAGCGCGCTGGCAGCAGATAAAGAGCGGATGGCGCGCAGCGGTAAGATTTGGTTTGCTGCAGAGCTTGGTGCTGAGTATGGCTTAACGGATATTGATGGACGTTTACCGCCGTCGCCGAGGCTAATGTTTGGTGATGAAACCCAGTTCAGCGACGTGGTGGTTCAGTGATTGAATACTCAAAGCAGTAATAGTGGGGCGACTACCCATATGCTGTCATCCATTTGAGGTATTAGGGAGCTTGGCCCAAACCGGTACTATTATCATGGTGTAAAAGAGTGAATTAGCATTGTTTTAGCAGTGCTAACACGCTTGAGCTCTTTAATATTTTGTACCGGGGAATAATAACAATGGCAGTGAACGTAGCGGGATTACCAGAGGAAAACTATGCCAAACTGCCCAATGGACACCGCCTACATTATATAGATTATGGTCATGGTCCGGTGGTTGTTTTTTTACATGGCAGTGGTAGCGGTGCAAGTGGCCACAGTAATTTTAAATATAATTATCCTTATTTAGCTGAACAGGGCTATCGAGTGATAGTGCCCGACCTCATAGGTTATGGCTACTCTGATAAGCCAGAAGATATTGCTTACCACCTCGACGTTTTTGTTGAGTGCATAGCGCAATTATTAGATCACTTGGGTGTTGGCAGTTGTTCCTTGATTGGTAACTCGCTGGGTGGTGCGATTGCCATAAAATATACCTTAGATAATCCCTCTCAAATTGAAAAGCTAGTCTTAATGGCGCCAGGCGGGATAGAGGAACAAGCAGACTATTTTCAGATGCCCGGCATGCAAATAATGAAAGAAGTGTTCACTTCAGGGCCGATGGCGCCGGAGCGTTTAGAAGATTTTATTCGCCGGGGATTGGTGTACGACGATAGCGTTGTTGATGAGCAGTTAATTAATGAGCGCTGGGGTATTTTTCAACAACAAAATAGTCAGGTCATTAGCTCGATGGTCGTGCCAAATATGGCCGCTAGCTTGCACGAAATTAGCTGTCCCGTCCTCGCCTTTTGGGGTGTAAATGAAAAAATGATGCCGGAAACCGGCATTCAAACCCTCGCTAAAAATTGTACCAATATCCGCCTAATGTTGGTGTCGCAGTGTGGCCATTGGGTCATGGTTGAGCATCGCGAGATGTTTAATCGAACTACTGCTGATTTCTTGAGATACGACTAATGATGCAGAAAGACCGTATTAATAAACTTGGTGATGCACTGTATGAAACCATGCGCAGTTTTAAACCCATGGCGCCGTTAACAGAGCTAGAGCCAAAGATTAGTTTAGATGATGCCTATTACATTTCATTGCAAATGTTGAAGCGTCGAGTTGAAGGGGATGGTGAAAAAGTTGTCGGTAAAAAAATTGGGGTAACCAGTAAAGTAGTTCAAGACATGTTAGGTGTGCATCAACCTGATTTTGGTTTTTTAACCGATGCAATGGCCTACCCAAATGGCGCGGATATCTCGGTAGCTGGAAACTTGATTCAACCTCGTGCTGAGGCCGAAATTGGTTTCAAGCTTAAGTCAGATTTATTGGGGCCCGGTGTGACTGAGCAAGATGTGCTTGACGCTACCGAATGTATTATGCCGTGTTTTGAAATTGTTGATTCGAGGATTACCGATTGGAATATTCGTATTCAAGATACGGTTTCCGATAATGCGTCGTGCGGGGTATATGTCCTGGGCGATGAGACAGCAGACCCTAATCAGCATGATTTACCTCAGCTTAAAATAACAGTTTGGAAAAATGGCGAACTGCTTAGCGAGGGGGTAGGCAGTGCGGTGCAGGGGAATCCTTTGACGGCGGTAGCGTGGCTGGCCAATACCTTGGGGCGGTTCGGAATTCCTTTTAAAGCGGGTGAGGTCATTTTGTCAGGCTCTCTGGTGCCTTTAGAGCCGGTGGTGGCTGGAGACAAAATGGAAATGCAATTACATGGAATTGGTCGTGCGTCGGTACAGTTTGTTTGAGCTGAATTGATAAGCTGGGCGTTAATGAAGAGAGTGTAGAAAGATGGCAGAAAGAATTAAGGCGGCAATCATTGGTCCCGGTAATATCGGTACCGATTTGCTCATGAAGGCAATGCGTTCTAGCTTGATAGAGCCGGTGTGGATGGTTGGGGTTGATCCTGATTCACCGGGCTTGTCACGGGCCAATGAAATGGGTTTAAAGGTGACGGCGGATGGGGTGGCTGGCATGTTGCCGAGCATGAAAGCCGACGGTGTAAAGGTGTGTTTTGATGCGACCTCGGCGTATGTTCACGCCGAAAATTCACGCTTAGTGAATGAGCAGGGTGCGTTAATGATAGACCTGACACCTGCAGCAATTGGCCCTTATTGTGTGCCCCCAGTTAACTTAAAAGATGCGCTTGCTGCGGGCAGTAGTAACGTCAATATGGTGACCTGTGGTGGGCAGGCGACCATACCGATGGTGGCGGCTGTGTCCCGAGTTCAGGCTGTGAGTTACGGCGAAATCGTTGCCACCGTAAGTTCGAAATCGGTTGGCCCAGGTACTAGAAAAAATATTGATGAGTTTACCCGCACCACTGCTGGTGCTCTAGAGCGAGTAGGCGGTGCACGAACCGGAAAAGCCATTATCGTGATAAACCCTGCTGAGCCACCGTTAATCATGCGAGACACCATACACTGTCTTACCGATGACACACCGGACCAAGATGCAATACGAGCATCCGTGCTTGAAATGGTAGCCGAGGTTCAAAAATATGTTCCCGGTTATCGACTTAAGAACGGCCCTGTATTTGATGGCAACCGGGTCTCCATGTTCATGGAGGTTGAGGGCTTGGGCGATTTCTTACCTAAGTACGCCGGTAATTTAGACATCATGACGGCGGCGGGCTTACGAACAGCAGAAATGTTTGCAGAAGAAATGCTGGCTGGACGTTTTTCACTTTCATCACTTGCGTCGGTCTAGGGAGAGTCGAACATGGATTTACGCGGTAAAAAAGTTGTATTACATGATATGTGTCTGCGTGACGGTATGCATGCCAAACAACATCAAATTTCTTTGGAAGAAATGACAGCCATTGCCAAGGGCTTGGATGAGGCCGGTATGCCGCTGATCGAGGTGACTCACGGTGATGGCTTGGGTGGTGCATCGGTTAATTACGGTTTTCCTGCCCATACTGATGAAGAGTACTTAAAAGCGGTTGTTGGGGTGGTGAAAAAGGCAAAAATTTCGGCATTGCTGTTGCCGGGAATTGGCACTGTCGATCACTTGAAAATGGCGGCTGATTTAGGCGTGACAACGATTCGTGTTGCCACCCACTGCACAGAAGCGGATGTATCCGAGCAGCACATTGGCTTGGCGGCGCAAATGGGCCTCGATACCGTTGGTTTTCTAATGATGACCCATATGATCGAAGCGGATCAGATTGTTGAGCAGGCTAAGCTCATGGAGTCCTACGGGGCAAATTGTATCTATTGCACAGATTCCGCTGGGTACTTATTGCCAGACCAAGTGAAGGAGCGGATTGCACTTTTACGTAAGGAACTGAAACCTGAAACGGAACTAGGGTTCCACGCCCATCATAACCTTAGCTTAGGGGTTATGAATTCACTGGTGGCGGTTGAGGCTGGTGCAAATCGTATCGATGGCTCTGTGGCAGGTTTAGGTGCAGGTGCGGGTAATACGCCACTAGAGGTGTTGGTGGCTGTTATGGATAGGATGGAAGTTAAGCATGGTATTGATCTGTATAAGATAATGGATGTTGCTGAAGATCTAGTGACGCCGATTATGGATGCGCCTATTCGTATTGATCGCGATTCATTAACCTTAGGCTATGCCGGTGTGTATTCTTCTTTCCTACTGTTTGCCAAGCGTGCGGCAGCCAAATATGGGGTGTCATCTCGTGATATTTTGGTGGAGCTAGGACGCCGACGTACCGTGGGTGGTCAAGAAGATATGATTGAAGACTTGGCCCTAGACATGGCGAAAGCACGAGGGCTGATATAAGCGTATTCGTCCATAAATGAGAAATTTTAGAGGGTGGTGTAATGTAAGCGTGATTAGGTGGCATTAAATTATTCACTATACTGAATATTGACAGAGCTTATGAGGAAAGCCTTTTCTAGATGATTTTCTCAGTTATACTGGCGCGTCTAATAATGAATAAGGTTTTACTGCCGCTGTTATGCTTATTGATCCCGCCTTTGATGAACTCGTTGCAACCATTTACCAAGGTCCTTTGGAAGAAGAGCCATGGCAAGACTTTTTGTCTGTGCTATGCAAAATGATGGATGCGGTGTCGGTGACACTGGTACTTAACCAACCCTCAGAAAAGGGGCGTGGTGTTTTGAGGGTTGTTGGTGGCAATCTTGAAGGCATTGCCCGCTATCAAGAGCGGCTGTTTGCTATGGATCCCTTTCAGTCATTACGCCCTGGCGAAGTGAAGAGCCTGATGGAAATGGTGCCGGGGGAAGGCTGGCTAGATAGCGAACTGTACAAATTATGCATGAAACCTGCTGGTTTATATGATTCTTTGGGTGTCGATATTGTTGTGCCTGGAGAAATGAACGCCGGCTTGCGGGTTGCCCGCACTGAGCATTCAGCCAGTTTCTGTCAGGCTGATCGCGATTTGATATATGCCTTGCTTCCTCACCTAGAGCGTGCCCTGCGTTTTCACGTTCGCTTGAATAAAGTTGAATCTGAACGTGCTTTGTACGCGGGTGCAGTGGAAAGTTTGTCACTGGCGACTATTATTCTAGATGAAGATGGTCGTGTGCTGACGTGTAATCGAATGGCAGAGCATTTAATCATTCGCGAGCCCGATGTCCGAGTCGAGGATGGGCAGTTATTATTAGGCGATCAGGCTACAACAAAAAAATTACAGCGCTTAATTAATAGTATTTTGGAACACCGCGGTGGCGATGAGCCCGCCGTGGTCGAAGCTATGCGGGTAACACGAGACGGCGACTTCTCTGATTTAGGGGTTATTGCAAGGCCGGTGCCTGTCACCGAGTGGTCAGAAGGCAAGTCAGTGCCGACCGTGGCAATTTTTATCAGTGACCCAGAATATGGTGCAGAAGCGCCAGTTACCGTTATTATTCAGTTGTTTGGCTTTACACCAACAGAGGCGCAGCTCTCCTTATTGCTGGCCGATGGTCTAAGCCTAGATGAAGCTTCGGCGGCGCTCGGCATGAGCCGCAATACCGCACGCACCCATTTGCGGTCGATTTTTTCAAAAACCGGTGTCAGCAGGCAAACCCTGTTGGTGAGGTTAATTCTGAAAAGCGTGGCTCAGCTGGCAGACTAAAACAGTCGGCGGCTCGCATTCGTAATGGGAGTGTGAATAATGGCTGTTTTACATAATAAAATTGCGCTGGTGACCGGCGGTGGTCAAGGTGTTGGTGCCGGTATCGCTTTTGCATTGGCGGCTGAGGGAGCGATTGTGGCGGTCCTTGGGCGTACTTTGGCTAAGCTGGAGGCAACCTGTGCCGAGATTCATCGGCGTGGTGGCGAAGCTCAAGCCTTTGTTTGTGATGTGACCGAGGCCGACGATATTGATGCCGCAGTATTGGAAGTGGTCGATGAATTTGGCGGCGTCGATATTCTTGTCAATAACGCGCAGATAGTCACACTGGGTAACCTTCTCGAAATAAACGACGATGAGTACCTTGACGGTATGGATTCTGGCCCCTTGGCAACCCTGCGATTTATGAAGGCGTGTTATCCCTTTTTACGGGGTGATGGCAGTGTTGTAAATCTTGCTAGCTCGGCGGCGATGCGTTCAGATTCTGGTGGCTTTGGCGCCTATGCGGCTGCAAAAGAGGCGACTCGGGCCCTGAGCCGCGCGGCAGCCTGTGAGTGGGGGCAAGATAATATCCGCGTTAACTGCATTATGCCCTTAGCGATGTCTCCTGGAATGGGGCGCTGGGTTGAGAGCGGCGGTGACGATGTCGAAGCGTTTTTGAACACGGTGCCTCTGGGCCGCGTGGGCGACTGTGAAGAGGACGTAGGGCGAGTTGTGGTCTTTTTATGTGGCCCAGATGCAGCCTATATTACCGGTCACACTTTACCTATAGATGGTGGTCAAGCATTTATACGCTGATGGCTTTGGCATCTCAGCCTGCACTATAGATGTAATATTACTGTGAATTTCACGAAAAATTTCCCTAACTGAATGCCTAACTGTAAAATCCGTGTTTTTGTTATTTTCAGCGGAGCAGCGCAATGGGCAGAGCCTACCAAAACCGCAAAGATTCCATGGCCAAAACCTCAGATGCCAAGGCCAAGGTATACAGTAAATACGGACGCGAAATATACGTGTGTGCTAAATCAGGGGGCTTTGACCCTGCTGGTAACTTAGCACTGCGAGGCATGATTGAGCGAGCCAAAAAAGATCAAGTACCTAGTCACGTTATCGAGAAGGCGATTGAAAAAGCCAAAGGTGGCGCTGGCGAAGACTTCTCATTAGCGCGTTACGAAGGTTACGGTCCAGGTAATTGCATGGTGATTGTCGAATGCCTAACCGATAACCCAAACCGGACCTTTGGCGATGTGCGACTTTGCTTTACCAAGACCAAGAGTAAAATTGGTACCCAAGGCAGTGTAAGTCATATGTTTGACCATTCGGCCATCTTCGTTTTTGACGGTGATGACGAAGAAGCGACTTTAGAAGCGCTTATGGAGGCCGATGTTGACGTTAATGATATTGAAAATGAAGACGGTAAAATCTCCGTTTTTGCACCCAATACAGAATATTTCAAAGCCAAGCAGGCTTTGATGGAAATGGGCGTTGCCGACTTTGACGTTGATGAAATTCAATTTCTTGCACAAAGCATGTCGCCCGTTGAAGGCGATGATGTGGCCATGTTTGAAAAATTCATGGATATGCTTAACGACTTAGATGACGTGCAAAATGTCTATCACAATGCGGAATTAGCTGAGTCTTAACCATTCTTAGTGCTTGACGCTTTTCAACAAGGCCCCGCAATGTACGTTGCGGGGCCTTGTTGGTTTTTATCGCGGCCATCTTGGGTTTGATGGCAATTACAGCCAAGTGTGCAATACCGCAGGCTTGGTAAATTGGAGGCAAAATGAACTATGTAGTGGTTGATGCATTTACTTCAACGCGGTTTAGCGGAAACTCGGCAGCGATTTGTTTGTTAGCGTCTGAGTTAGCAGAGCAAGATATGCAGGCCATCGCTGCGGAATTTAACCTCTCGGAAACCGCCTATATAGCTCAGCAGGGTGAAGTATGGTCACTGCGATGGTTCACCCCAGTCACTGAGGTTAATCTCTGCGGCCATGCAACATTGGCCGCTGCGCATGCACTTTGGCATGAGTTTGGTGATCAAAGTGAGGTCTTGCGTTTTATGACACGAAGCGGCGAGCTCACGGTGATGCGGACGGAACAGCTCATACAGATGCGTTTTCCACTCGTTGCCACCACCCCGGTGGATGTAAATGAATGGGCCTTGAGTGTGGCTCAGCCGGCAGCTGTGCAAGCTGCGGCATCGGCGCAGGAAGATGCTCTTATAGAGCTAGATAATGCGACGTCTGTTAGCGATTTTGTACCTGACTTAGCAGCCATTGCGGCACTTGGCACAAGAGGGTTAATTGTGACGGCCAAGGGCGATAGCGGATCTGGCGTCGATTTTGTGTCTCGATTTTTCGCACCTAATGCCGGTATTAATGAAGACCCCGTTACTGGCTCTGCTCATTGTGCTCTTGCGCACTATTGGTCACCGAAAATGGCAAAAAATAGTTTTGTTGCCAAGCAGGTCTCACGTCGAGGCGGCGATATTGGGGTTGCTATAGAGGGTGATACAGTTGTGTTGTCGGGGCAGGCAGTGACAACAATGAAGGGAGAGTTAAGGCTATAACAGTCAGCGGGGATGTCTGCTTGGGCTGGGTAAGAACGGGTTTAGTACAGTAAGCTAAACCCGTTTGTGAACGACTGTGGAAAGCCCCAGAGTCTAAGCCACTTATCTTTTTCTGAGAACGAGGCTACCAATAGAGTAGCCAGCGCCAAACGAGCAAATGACGCCGATATCGCCACTGTCGAGGTCGTCGTGATACTTGGCAAACGCAATGATAGAACCCGCTGACGCGGTATTTGCGTACTCGTCAAGCACTACAGGCGCTTCTTCCAAGGTCGCATCTCGACCCAGCAAACGTCTGCTAATCAATAAGTTCATATTGAGGTTGGCTTGATGTAACCACCAGCGTTTTAAGTCAGAAACGGCAATCCCTTGATCTTGCAAATGCGTTTCTATGTGTTCTGCCGCCATCGGGCAGACTTCTTTAAACACTTTGCGGCCGTTCTGATGGAACATCTTATCTGCTGAATAAGGGTCTTCATCGGTCGCGTGCGTGATATGGCCAAAGTTGGAGCGGATATTATTTGAATAAGACGTCACACATTTTGTGCTGAGAATGTCGAAGGCATGATCAGATGTGCAGGTATCACTGGACTCAATCACGGTTGCGGTGGCGACATCACCAAAAATGAAATGTGAGTCCCTGTCCTTGAAGTTCACTTGAGGCGATGTGAGTTCAGGGTTAATCACCAACACACCTTTTGACGTGCCACTTTTGACTGCATCTACGGCTCTTTCCAAGCCAAAGGTGGCTGCCGAGCAGGCAACCAGCATATCAAAGCCGAATCCTTCTATTCCCAGTGCTGCTTGCACTTCAATAGCAATAGCGGGGTAGGAGCGCTGAGTATAGGCGCATGACACAATGACCATATCAATATCTGCGGCGGTTTTATTCGCAGATGCCAATGCTTTTTTTGCAGCCGCAATAGACATTTCTGCCTGATGAGATACTTCATCGTCACCACGTGCCTCAATGTAGGGGCGCATGCGGTTTATGTCTAAGATACCTTCTTTTGAAAGAACGAAACGACTTTTTATGCCGGACGCTTTTTCAATAAAGGCAGGGCTAGAGCTTGGTTTTTCGTCTAGCTCGCCGGCTTCAATAGCCGCTTTATTTTGGAGGTTGTATTGCTCTGCGTAAGCGTTATAGCTAGAGACAAGTTCTTCGTTACTTATGCTATGTGTTGGAGTCCATAGGCCCACCCCACTAATAACAACGGAGGAGTTCATGTGAGTAATCCTAGTATTGTTTTAAGAAAATATGGGTAATAGTGTGGCCGACATAGCGCATTCAGTCTATATATTGGGGTAACAAAAATTAGTTTAATTGTATTACATGAATTAAGTCGCAAAATTAACTGGCTTCAGAGCTTGAGAAAAACAAGCGTACTTGTTAAAGAGAGGCCTATCTGTAGGCGTGAAAATAAGAAAATTTACGTCTTATTAACCTGCTGATTGTGCGCAATAGTATTGTTGTTATCTTTTTGAAACTGCGTCATGGCTGAATATTTCTTCGTAAGTCAGATGTCTGTGGTCGGTTTTGTCCACCCACTAACACTTTGGTTTTAGCTATAAAAATAATTTCTTGATGAGATGTTTACATGAAAATGATCACCTTAATGGCAGCGGCTTTATTGTGGGCGAATGTAGCTTTACTAAGCGCCTGCAGTAATGACGAAGCACAAAAAGGTATCGGAGATACCGATGAGAATGGCAGCACACCTGCTACGGCCATTACAGCTCATAGAAATCGCGAATTACTCAAAAAGCTTCCCTTTGAAGATACACAAGATTTTATAGAAGCTAGGCGCGGCTTAATTGCTAGTGATGATAGCTTGGTAGTTAAAGGCAGTGATGGAAGTGTGATTTGGGATTTACCCTCCTATAATTTTGTAAGTGGCGATGCGCCAGACAGCGTAAACCCCAGTCTTTGGCGTCAGGCTAAGCTCAACAACATCCATGGTTTGTTCAAGGTAACGGAGGGGGTTTATCAGTTGCGGGGCTTTGACCTTGCCAATATGAGCATAATCCAAGGTCAGAATGGCTGGATTGTGGTTGATCCATTAACGACCGCTGAAACGGCGGCGGTTGCCATCGATTTTGCGCGCCAGCATCTGGGTGATAGTCCCATATCAGCCATTTTATTTACGCATAGCCATATTGACCACTTTGGCGGCGTCCTTGGGGCCCTGTTAGCGGCGCAATCGAATCCTGATGATGTTCGCGTGATTGCGCCAGCGGGATTCATGAATGAATCGATTAGTGAGAATGTATTAGCGGGGCCAACCATGACACGCCGTGCGGAGTATATGTACGGTATGCCCTTGCCAAGAACGCCGCGAGGCCATGTCGATAGCGGGTTGGGTAAAGAGCCGGGTATGGGCACAGTGGGCATTTTAACGCCCACAGACCTTATACAGGAAACAGGGCAAACCTTGCTGATTGATGGCGTGTCTTTTGTATTTCAAAATGTATCTGGTTCTGAAGCACCCGCTGAATTTACTTTTTATCTTCCAGAGAAAAAGGCCTTTTGTGGTGCCGAATTATTATCGCGAAATATGCATAACCTTTATACATTACGGGGTGCCAAGGTACGTGATGCCTTAGCGTGGAGTGGCTATATAGACGAAGCCGCAGCGATGTTTGCTGAAGCCGACATTTACTTTGCTAGCCACCATTGGCCCATTTGGGGCCAGGACCGCATTAACGAGTTCTTAGAAGTGCAAAGCGACACCTATAAATACATCCACGATCAAACCTTGCGCATGGCCTATAAGGGCTATACCCCCATTGAAATTGCCGAGGAGCTAGAGCTGCCTGATGCCTTGCAAAAAGGCTTCTCAAACCGGGGCTATTACGGCACCACATCGCATAATTCACGCGCGGTATATCAAGGGTATTTTGGCTGGTATGACGGGAATCCCGCTAATTTAAACCCACATCCTCCACAGGAAGAAGGCCAGCGATACGTGGCCTCAATGGGCGGCAGCGACAAAGTGCTGGAGCTTGCCAAGCAAGCATTTGCAGAGGGTGACTATCGTTGGGTGGCAACATTGCTTAATCATTTAGTATTTGCTGAGCCTAACAACAAAGCAGCAAAAAGCTTGTTGGCCCGCAATTACGATCAGCTCGGCTACCAAGCGGAGTCCGGCCCGTGGCGGGATGTCTACCTTACTGCCGCTTATGAACTTCGCCAGGGCAAGAGCAACCAAGTCCAAGATTTGAGCGTAGCCAAAGACATGGTGGTTTATTCGCCGCGATCAAATTTCTTTAACGTGATGGCGGCTCAGTTAGACGCAGAGGATGCTGAAGGCGTGGCAATGGTGCTTAATTTTGTCTTCACTGATTTAAATGAAACCCACGTATTAAAACTTAAAAACTCAGTCTTACACCACAAGCAAGCTGAGGCCGACCCTCATGCAAATGCAACACTGAGTATCACCCATGATTTATTCTTAGATGTAGCGCTGGGACGGGCAAGCGTTAAAGACTTGTTATTCTCAGGCCAGATGTCGATTGAGGGGAGTAAAATCGATGTGGCTAAATTCTTTAGCTTACAAGATAAAGCCAAGGGTGGATTTTCTATTGTGACGCCATAAAGTACCGAAGCCTTAAAACAGATAAAAACGGACAAAAGTGGGCCGCTAATAAAATATAATAATATTGCCCACTTTATGAATTCTGAGTCTATTTTTTCATGTTTACGTCGGCAATTGCCAAAAGCGGCGCGTAAAGACCAACGGCAGTTTGTTTATGCTGATAGCCTACATCTCACTAATTGAAAAATAATAAGCACTCAAACCGTATTCTCTTTGCATATTGAGGAGGGTGAGGTGCTAGCGGTCTATAGCCTTTCTGGTGAGCCGTGTATTCCTATAAAAGTAATATCGGGTCATTGACCGAGTGGAGCATAGAGTGACTAAGTTTTTAAGAACCTTATTACAGCGCAGCTACCTGGCATTAATTGCTATCCCATTTAAATTAATGCCATCACTGGCTTATATGGCGTTTACGGGGCGGGGTAGCACTGCTCAGCTTTGTAGCCACATGGTGCGGCAAGGCTTTAAACGGGTGCTTATCGTAAGTGATAAACCCTTGGTCGATTTGGGTATTGTTGCCCGTGCAGTTGATGTCCTCACAGAAGAGGGGGTTGTCTGCACGATTTACGACGGCATCTTACCTGACCCCACGTTTGCCATGGTAGATGAAGGCCTTGCTCTTCAGGCGCAGCATAATTGTGACGCGGTGTTGGCGATTGGTGGTGGCTCATCCATTGACTGCGCTAAAACCATAGTCTCAGCCGCAACTAACGGTAGAAATGCAAGAAAGTTAGTCGGCTATTTCAAAGTTAAGCAGGCGCCATTAGCCTTGTTTGTGTTGCCTACAACCTCGGGGACGGGGTCTGAGGCGACCATTGCGGCGGTTATTTCTGACCAACATAGCCATGAAAAGTGCTTTATTGCCGACCCCAAAATGTTACCCAAAGCCGTTGCCTTAGATGCCGATTTACTGCTCGGAATGCCGGCAGGTATTACGGCTGCAACGGGCATGGATGCACTCACCCACGCTATTGAGACCTATATAAGTCTCTGGGGAACAGAAACCAGCAATGCTTACGGCTACGCTTCAGTAAAAATGATATTTGAGTATTTGCCCCGTGCATACCGCGAAGGTAGTGATGCGGTAGCCAGAGAACAAATGGCATTAGCCGCTTATTATTCTGGGATGGCAATTAACGATGCTGGTGTAGGTAATGTTCATGCGATAGCGCATCAATTAGGGCGTCAGTATGGCACGCCTCACGGATTGGCTAATGCCTTGGTTATGCCGGCAGTTTTGCGTTTTATGGCGGTGGCAGCGCAGGCGCCATTAGCAAGATTAGGCCGCTTAATTGAGGTGGCCGCAGAGGGAGATACAGACCAACACGCCGCCGAGAAATTCATCGACGCGGTGGCAGATTTAAACCGCCGTTTAGGTATTCCTGAGCAGCTCGATAGTTTGCGCGAAGAAGATATTCCCGCCATTGCCGAGGCGGCAGTCAAAGAAGGTGCGGGTTATCCGGTTGCCATATTAATGAGTAAAAAGGAATGCCAAGCGATATTGAACACCTTGTTAGCGAGCCCTCAAGGTGCTGCGGCATTAGCGTGATCAGAGAATCAAGCTAGATAATTCGTATTGTAGCGGAAGTCAGGGGGCATCAGGTTGGTGTCTCCTGCCCCTGTCTTATTTTCATACGGTTTGTGGTTAATGATGACGGTGTCGAAAGGGATGCTGTGTTTGGGAATGTCGCGCTAGGCGGCTTTATTAGCGCAGTCTTGGCACAGGCAATGTAGCTCAAGCTGTGGGCTCTGTAATTTGTAGCCCGCTTCTTCTACATTGTGCTCAAGGGTGTTGATGAGGTCTTTTTTAATCCCAATTTCCTTAACAACACCGCAGGCATCGCAAATGAGAAATTGTGGAATTTCATGGGCGTGGTTACAGCTAATATGAGAGCAGGCAACGTATTTATTGGCTAACTTGAGCTTGTGTACTAAGTTTTCCCCTTCTAAAAAATCGAGTATGCGGTACACCGACATGGGGGGAATCGACTCATTAAATTCTTCTCGCCAATAATCCACTAGCTCATAAGCTGACAACGCTTTAGAGGACTGAAGTAAACCTGTCAGTACCTTTTTGCGCTTATCAGTGAGGCGCGCTCCCGTGGTTTGACAGCTTTTCTCTGCATCGTTAAGGATAGTGTTGATATTGCTCATATATTGGGTTCTTACCTGAAATAGGGCCTTCTTAGCAGATTAAGTGTACCAGTATATAGGCAATAAGAGACAGAATAAGTGCGTATAGCTGGAAGTACCCCTGAGTATTTTTCAGCTTAAATTCTTATTGGGCTTTAACAAAATCCAAGGTGAGAAGTAACCTCGGTGTTGTACTGCTGGCAGCCGGAGAACGATGGATAAGCCCAGCTCCCTCATTACCTGCCCACATTTCACCTTTAAGTAGTGCGACATCACCAGGCAAGAGCTGCTGGATGTGATCTGTAGAGGCGTAGAGCCCACTTTCATCATCGCTTTTGCCATGACTGCCTCTACCGAGCTTACTGCGATCTGCGCAATCATGGGGAAGCCATTGGGTGCCGGTGCCGGTATAGGCTGTAATTAAGCGACATGGCACGTGATCGACGTGAAATTTTGGGCACATGGGCGAATCGATTATGGCTAGTCTGACACCGACTGCGCTATCGCCAAACAAGACGCTGAACATGGTGGTCAGAAGTTGTAAATCAGCCATTAAATGCGCTTTGTCATGCAATTGCGGAAACGATTGCTGAAGACTGTGCTCAATGTCCCGGGGTTCGACAATAATGCGGTCACTGAATTTGGGCCGCTTGTGCAGCAGGGACTCGGCTTCATTTTGTAACTCATCTGACAGAGTCCGCTGCCAAGTGGCAAGATTGACATCGGGTTCATAGATCTCGCCTAGAACATCAAAGCTTAAGCCTGAAATATCTCTTTTTTTTTCTTCTCCTTGAGTAAATACCTGTGGCATTGCTGCTGTGCTTAGATTTGCCATAATGATGGTTTCCATGTTGATAAGGAATCTTGAAGTGGTTGCCTCTGTTTACGCCACTCGGTATTTCGGTGACAGGTCATAGATATTTATTAAGCTCATGGGTAACTTGATTCTGGTCAAAATTTTGACCGATAAATACCAATTCCTGCCGCATGCGACCAAAAGGGTTCTACAAGTTCTTTTTGGTGGTTATCAGGTTCGCTCTCGTCCACTAGTCACTGGTTATGGGGAAAGGCTTTCCAAAAAATGCCAGTAAATCCGTACCAAACCATATCGTCTGCTTGAGGTCATTGCTCAGAAAATTCAGGATGTCTTGCTATAAAGTAAGCGTAACGGTATGGCTCGGCTTTGGTTTCATGTTTCTACTGAGTCTATATTTGCTTGCCTTGGCTTGAAATGATACGTCATATCTTAACGGGGTGTCACGTTTTCTGTAATCAGCAATATAATTAGACTATTGGGTCAACGACCGAGTAAAACTACCTAAGTGTGCGTCACACGCTAATAGTTTACCGGCCATATCCATCATTTTAGTTAGGTGATGCTCAGTAGTTAATACTTAAGCGATCTTTTACTAAGACTTCTACCACTGAAGGGTCCGCTAAGGTGGTGATATCGCCCAAAGCATCAACGTCCGACTCTGCAATTTTTCGCAAAATCCGCCGCATAATTTTCCCAGAACGTGTCTTGGGTAAGCCCGGCGCCCACTGAATGATATCTGGTTTAGCAATGGGACCAATCTCTTTATTGCATAGCGCGATAAGTTCGGCACGTAAATTTTCGTCAACCTCGGCATTGTCCATAAGGGTTACGTAGCAATAAATGCCTTGGCCTTTTATCTCATGTGGGAATCCGACCACAGCAGCTTCGGCCACTTTTTGATGGAGTACTAAAGCGCTTTCTACCTCTGCGGTGCCCATTCTATGGCCAGATACATTTAGTACATCGTCTACGCGTCCGGTGATCCAGTAGTAACCATCTTCGTCACGAGTTGCGCCGTCACCGGTAAAATAATAGCCTTTGTAATGACTAAAATAGGTGTCAATTAGGCGTTGATGGTCGCCGTAGATAGTGCGAATTTGACTTGGCCAAGAAGATTTAACGACCAAATAGCCTGAGCCAGCGCCGTCGATTTCACTGCCGTCTTCGTTCAGCAATGCGAGCTGAACGCCAAAGAACGGAAAACTTGCGGACCCTGGTTTAAGATCTGTGGCGCCCGGCAAGGCGGTGATCATATGGGTCCCTGTTTCTGTTTGCCACCATGTGTCGACGATTGGGCAGCGGGCCTCCCCAACGACATGGTAATACCATTCCCAAGCTTCGGGATTTATCGGCTCGCCAACAGTGCCCAGCAAGCGCAAGCTGCTTCTGCTGCTGCGTACGACGAATTCATCGCCCTGTGCCTGCAGGGCTCTAATGGCGGTGGGGGCAGTATAAAAGATATTGACCTGATGCTTGTCTATAATCTCCCAGCAGCGGCCTGCATCAGGATAGGTGGGCACACCTTCAAACATTAAGCTGGTGGCGCCGTTACACAATGGGCCGTAAACGATGTAGGAGTGTCCTGTTACCCAGCCGACGTCGGCGGTACACCAATATACCTCGCCTTCTTGGTAGTCGAAGGTATATTTAAACGTCATCGCGGCTTGTAATAGGTAGCCGGCGGTAGTGTGTAAAACCCCTTTGGGTTTGCCCGTTGATCCTGATGTATACAAAATAAAAAGCGGGTCTTCTGCTGCCATTGATACAGGTGGGCAATCGTTACTCATCCAGTTGACGGTGTCGTAGTAACAAAGATCGCGTTCTTCTACCCAGGGAATGTCTTTCTGAGTGTTTTTAACGACAAAGCATGTGTGGACGTCTGGGCAGCCCTCAAGTGCTTTATCGACATTGATTTTTAGTGGCGTGTTTTTCCCGCCTCGGGTACTTTCATCGGCGGTAATGACTACGCGACAGTCAGCATCTAAAATACGGTCTTTGAGTGCCTCGGGAGAAAACCCGCCAAACACGACAGAGTGAACTGCGCCTATGCGGGTACACGCAAGCATTGCGTATGCAGCTTGTGGGATCATGGGTAAATAAATACACACACGGTCGCCTTTCATTACGCCGCGTGCTTTGAGCGCATTGGCTAATTTACAGACTTCATCTTTCAGTTCTGCATAGCTGATTGACACACTGTAGTCGGGATCGTCACCTTCCCATATGAATGCGGTTTGATTCGCCCGTTTGGGAAGGTGTCTATCGATACAGTTATAGCTTACATTTAATTCCGCGTCGTTAAACCACTGGGCCTGACCTTTACAGAAATTGTAATCTACAACACGGCTCCATGTTTGGTCCCAATCTAAAAAATCAGTCGCCATGTCAGCCCAGAACGCGCTTGGGTCATCTATTGAGCGTTGATACATTTCCTGGTATTTCTGTGGCGTGATGTGTGCATCGCGAAAATTTTCTGGCACTTTGTATAATGGCGCTTTAGACATGACAGGTGTTCCAATTAAAAAATATGATGTTAAGTGTTACCGCCTAAGCCATTAATGACAATTAAACGAAAGTCGTAATGGATCTATAGATTTAGTTGAATAACTAAAAAATATCATTGCCCCATGGTATTAAACCGACTTAATAGGAGTAATGATGACAGGAGCGGTGTTGTTCCCAGATTTTTTTCTGGCAGACAGGGTTGCCGCACATTGCTTGGGGTCTTGTAATATGACAACGCATTCGAGGCACTGAATGCATTCGTCATAGTCAATTTCGCCCGTTTTCTTTATAGCATCAATACCACACCGACGTTTGCACAGCTGGCAGGGGTTTCCGCATGCCTTTTGTCGGTCTAGCCATTTGAATCGATGGAGTTTCCCTAAAATCGCAAGTGCCGCCCCGAGTGGGCAAAGATAGCGGCAGTAAAATTTATGTATAAATAGGCCTAAGGCGAGAATTAATACAGCGTAAATCACAAAGGGCCATTCGCGGATAAATGCCAGTGTGACTGCAGTTTTAAAGGGTTCTATTTCAGCCATTTTTTCAGCGGTCGTTAGTGAGTAAGGGGCAATTAACAGCAGTGTTACTAAAATAATGTACTTAATTTTAAGTAACTTATCGTGGAGTGCCGGTTTTATCCGCCATTGTTTTATACCTGTTTTAATGGCTACGTTCGCAAGAAGCTCCTGCATAACGCCAAAGGGACATGGCCAGCCACAAAATAGGCCTCGTCCCCACAGCAAGAGGGTGAAGGCTGTATAGCAAAGGAGAATGAATATGATGGGATCAAGGAGAAATACTTGAACATCAAAATTATTTATTATGCCTACCAGTAAGGCTATAAGATTAACAATAGAGAGCTGACCCTGGGTGTACAGACCAATATAAACTAAGGTGTAAAGTAAAAATACTCGTCTAAACCATGTAAAGCCTTTGCTATGGGCTACGAGTTTACGTTGCATCGTAAATGCAAGAGTTAATAGCAGTAAGCTTGCTGTTAAAATAAAAATGTGTAATTGGCGTCCCTTCCAAATTTTTAACCAAGTGGCTTCGGGTTTTTGAGTCGCGTCTTCTGATGTTTGATCGAATAGCGAGCTAGGGAGTGAATAGTTACTGCTGAGCGTGACATTGTCGTGTGCTATATGGTTGCGATGGAGCTTCATGTTAAGGAGAAGCTGCATGGGCGCACTGGGATCGAATCCTGCTTGAGGGCGTATTTTGAAAATATGTAAATTATCTATTTTATTCTTAATGGCCAGCTGGGGATTGATGGCGTCGGGAAGATTAACATCTCTAATGGTGATAGGCAGGTTATGTTGTTCAATCCGTATGTTTTCTGGGATAGCACCCGATCTAAAATCAGAGCCTAAATAGTTGTAAAACCCATTGGACATAATCGCGATAGCTTGTTCACCATCGTCTAATTTAGCCATTAAACGCTGAAAGTTGTGTTCACCAAGAAGGTTTTTACCGATCGTTGGTGCGTTTAAATACGCATAATAAATATCAGTATGTGGCTTGGTGAGATTCAATTGCCCTGGGGGGTAATGAGAGAGATCTTGAGATACTAGGGCTTCTATATCTTGCTGTGTAAACCGCCAATATTTTACTAGATCGTTACTGAGTAAGTTGTCCCAGTTCATTTTTGTAAATAAATCGGTGCGGGCAATGGCGGGTGCTTTTTGAGCAAAGCTAGGGAGAACTTTTCTTGCTACTTCGCGAGCAGAAGATAAGATTGTATCGTTAATAACTATAATTGAGATGGTTGCTTTGGTAATACCATCAAAATAGGTGTCTTTTGCATCTTTCTCTTGTCCTGCCTTGGGTGAGCCAAAAATAATGCGATCAGATAAGGAGTGAAGTGGATACTGATTAATAAACTCTATTAGTGGTTCGGGGCCGAGTCCGTAAATAAATATGGGTTCGTGATGGTGGAGAATGGTCAGTCCGGTAAACATGCCTTGGGTGTCTAGGCCGATAAGCATATTGATGCGCTCGCCTGAGAACCCCTTGAAATCGACAAAATCATTGGATTCGTAAGCGTAGCCAATAATCTCATTGAGTTGATATACGGTCCAAATTTTATTCTCAGTGTCTAGCTCTGGTGCGCGTGTTGCGCTTGGAAAGAGGGACAGTATTTTACTTTCTATCGACTCCATATTCTCAGCTTCCTTCGCGTGGCTCTGCGCTGAGAATAAAATGAAATAAATTGTCATTAGGCTTATAAAAAATACAAGCTTTGATTTCAAGAAGTTGTGATTCATAAGTAATACGTCACCTTGAAGTATTTTTATGGTTGCTGGTGAGCATATTTAAGTATGCTTTTTGAGGCTGGTATTTTGAAATAACACTTGTCGTGTAAATTTATACTACTTTGGTGGTGCTGCGAGATTGTGGTTGTTGTTTATTCTGGCTTTATTCGTCTTATGTAATTGTTTATCGCTGATTTAGGTCCTAAGAAGTAGTTCTTTTTGGTCAAGGTATTATGTTCGAAAGATATTTTATCTTGCCAAAAGGTGGGATGTGGATTGGCGGATTTTTTTTGCATATTGAGCGTGTTGCAGCAGGTGCTGTGCGTCATCACAGGTTTATGAAAAATATATAGATGTGATTGTGAAAGAAATCTAATAATTTGGGGGCACTCATGAATAAGAAATTAATAATACGGTACATGGCTTCTGGCGCAGCAGCGCTAGCGTTTAGTATTCCGACTATGGCGGCTGTAGAGATATACAATCAAGATGAGACAACGGTTTCTATTGATGCCTCGTTTAACACTTTCTTTGTCCAAAGTGATTCGGATAATGATATTACTGGGGAAGATCGTAAGCAGGCACGCATTAAAATGGGTTTGCTGCCAAATTGGGTTGGATTTAATTTTAGTAAGCAGATGGGTGACTTAAAGATCGGTGGCCGCTCATCGTTTTGGGTGACGATTAATGATAGCGATACTGGTGTAACGAGTACAGGTATTGACGTCAGACAGTTTTATGCAACGGTAGATGGTGATTGGGGTCAAATTTTATTTGGTAAAGATTTCACTTTATTTAGTCGTTCAAATATTTTCCAGGACGAGATGTTGCAGGGCTATGGTGCGGTGAATGACACCTTGGGTTTGATCGATGGGCAGGGTGTTTCATTTGGCCATATCGGCAGTGGTTATCATTATCCATTTCCACATGCGCAGATTACTTACCGCACCCCAGATTTCGGTGGTGGTTTTAAATTGGCGCTTGGTTTAATTGATCCAGGTAATACAACAACAGATACAGGCGCTGGCCGCACTAGTGAAGAGAGTATGCCACGCTTTGAGGGTGAGCTAACTTATAATGCCGCAATGGGTGAGGGGAATTCGATAACGGCATGGCTTGGTTTTATGCAGCAAAGCTCTGAAAGCGACGCAGCCGGTGTAGATGATGTGGATTCTCAAGGGGTGTCTTACGGTGCTAAATTTAAAACAGGCGGTTTGGCGTTGCATTTATCAGGGTTTACCGGTGAAGGTTTGGGTTTGCTGCTTGGGCCCGCAACGGATTCTGCGCTGGGTTTACAGGGCTTAATTTCCGAAGGTGGAAGTGAGGTAGATAGCGATGGCTATGTTGCGCAAGCATCCTACACAATGGGGGCAGAGCGCTTTGTTATCTCTTATGGTGAAACTACTGTCGAGACGTCTACTGAATGGAATAACAGTACGAGCCAGATCGCATGGTTTCACGATATTAACGCAACGTTGCGTACAGTAGTGGAATACAACGTCAATACCATAGAGATTGGTAGCGATGATGAAGAAACTAGTACGGTGGCCTTGGGGCTCATCGCTAATTTCTAGTAGTTAATCTCCCATCGGGTCGATGCTTTCCGGGATTTCTCTGCTAGGGGTGGGGGAGTCTCGGATTTTTTATATTGGCTTTGGGTGTAAATGTTTGGGCTTACGACTAAATAACTAAGTATGAAACGACCAAAGTATAGTTAATGATTTTTAGTAATAGACCTAGGATTAGGTTTAAGCGCCCTAGTCATGGTTTGGGTTGTTCTTAATATTGATCGAATTAATAATATATAAAGCGAGGTTGGAAAAATGATATACGCGCAACCCGGTGAAGCCGGCTCAGTTATTACCTTTAAGCCGAGATACGAAAATTTCATCGGTGGGCAGTGGATTGCTCCCGTTGATGGCAATTACTTCTCTAACGTAACTCCTGTAACGGGTATGCCTTTTTGTGAAGTACCGCAATCGACGCCCGCTGATATTGAGTTAGCTTTGGATGCAGCACATAAGGCTAAGGACGCGTGGGGAAAAACCTCTCCAGGAGCTAGATCTAATATACTTTTAAAAATTGCTGATTGTATTGAAAGTAATTTAGAAATGCTGGCAGTAGCAGAGAGCTGGGAAAATGGTAAAGGGGTTCGCGAAACCCTCAATGCCGACTTACCTTTAGTGGTTGATCATTTTCGTTATTTCGCTGGCTGCATACGTTCACAGGAAGGTAGTGCTGCTGAGTTAGATGAGAGTACAGCGACATATCATTTTCATGAGCCTCTGGGTGTTGTAGGGCAAATCATTCCTTGGAACTTTCCTTTGTTGATGGCGGCGTGGAAATTGGCGCCAGCATTGGCTGCCGGTAATTGTGTTGTCATGAAGCCAGCGGAGCAAACGCCTGCAAGCATTTTAGTGTTAATGGAAGTGATTGCTGATGTTATTCCCGCTGGTGTAATTAATATTGTTAATGGGTTTGGTAAAGATGTGGGGTCGGCATTAGCAACCAGTCCTCGTATTGCGAAAATTGCGTTTACTGGTTCGACTGCGGTTGGTGCTCAGATTCTTAAGAATGCCGCAGACAGCTTGATTCCTTCTACTGTTGAATTGGGTGGAAAGTCACCCAATGTCATTTTTGGCGATGTTTTGGATTTCGAGGAAGACTACATTGACAAGTGTGTAGAAGGTTTATTGTTGGGCTTCTTTAACCAAGGTGAAGTTTGTACTTGCCCTTCGCGTGCATTGATTCATGAAAGCATTTACGATGATTTTATGGAGCGAGTATTGGTGCGTGCGCGTCAAATCAAGCAAGGTAATCCTCTTGATACTGATACGATGGTTGGTGCTCAGGCGTCTCTGCAGCAGCTTGAGAAAATCCTTGGCTACATGGATATCGGCCGTGCAGAAGGTGCGGAAATGCTCATTGGTGGTAACCGTAATGTCTTGGAAGGAAACTTGGCGGGCGGTTATTACATGCAGCCTACCCTCATGCAGGGGCATAATAAAATGCGGATATTCCAAGAAGAAATTTTTGGGCCAACATTAGGTGTTACCAGTTTTAAAGATGAAGCTGAGGCTTTGAGTATTGCTAATGATACAGAATACGGTTTAGGCGCTGGTGTTTGGACGCGTGATATGAATCGTGCTTACCGTATGGGGCGTGGGATTCAGGCAGGTAGAGTATGGACTAACTGTTACCATTCTTACCCCGCACACTCGGCTTTTGGTGGTTATAAGAAATCTGGTATCGGTCGTGAAAACCACAAGATGATGCTGGATCACTACCAGCAAACGAAAAACTTGTTAGTAAGTTATAGCACCAGCCCGCTTGGATTTTTTTGAGTTAGGTTTGGTCTTTAACCCAAGCTTACTTGCGGTGTACGCAAGTGTAGGCTGCTTACCGGCTCTAAGATAGTGATCTGTAGTAGTGAAGGCTACGGTGAACTGGGGTATTGAAGAGTTAGTTTGGGTTGGTGCGACCTATGTCAGAAGGTAGCGCCGTTATTTTGGACGTTGTGTTTGCCGCGACTTTGTGTCGCGGCTTTTTTGTTTGGAGGATAAGGTTTTAGTGTTGAGTATATGGGTTGTTGCCAAGTATTTAACACTAAAGAGGAGATATATTGCTACTAAAGTACAGTATTAGCGGCGCAGGGTGGTGCTTACTATTTGGGTGCAGTAGAGACAGTTGTAAGGTAATTAATTGTTAGCTACTGCAAACTCAATAAGTAGTCAAATAACAGAGGAACGTATTATGTGGATAAAACCAGCATACCAAGATCTGAGGTTGGGTTTTGAAGTCACTATGTATTTCGCAAACCGTTAACTTTGCAGGCTGCCTAAAATACGTTTAGGTAGCCGCCTCAGAGAAGTAGATTGCAATGAGAGTTCATATATTAGGCTCTGCAGCTGGTGGCGGCTTTCCGCAATGGAACTGCAATTGCCGTAACTGTTACGGTGTTCGGAATGGCAAAATAAACGCCAGTGCACGAACCCAGTCATCGATTGCAGTCAGTCTCGATGGTGAGCGTTGGCTGTTGATTAACGCTTCACCTGATATTAGAGCGCAGCTGGAGGCAAATCCTGCGCTTCAGCCCAAGCGAGGATTGCGAGATACCGGTATTGGCGCGGTGGTATTAGTGGATAGCCAAATTGATCATGCCAGTGGCTTGTTGATGCTGCGCGAAGGATGCCCGTTTGATGTTTATGCAAGTAGTATGGTGCATCAAGATTTAAGCAGTGGTTTTCCCGTTTTTCCAATGTTAGAAAGTTGGAATGGAGGGATTAATTACTGTGAACTTGCTATCGATGGTAGCGCAATAAGTCCCCGGGGATTTGAGGGTTTAACGATAACGGCCGTCCCTATTCACGGCAAAGCGCCGCCATATTCCCCCCATCGGCATGATCCGCATGTTGGCGATAATGTTGCGCTTTATATTCAGGACGTAAAAACAGGTCGTAGCGTATTTTATGCGCCAGGTTTGAGCGGACTTGATGAACCTGTATTGGAGTATATGATTCGCAGTGATTGCTTAATGGTTGATGGCACCTTTTGGCGTGAAGATGAAATGATTTATGCTGGGGTAGGGACGAAACTTGCCAAAGAGATGGGGCATCTGCCGCAGTCTGGTCGTGGCGGTATGATAGAACTGCTACGTTGTTTCCCTGAGCATAGAAAAATTCTTATTCATATCAATAATACTAACCCTATTCTAGACAATAATTCTGCTGAACGGAGAGTGTTGGATAAAGAGGGGATTGAGGTGGCGTACGATGGTATGGAAATCGACTTGTCACGGGGTGAGGGTATGCAACCTAGTGCCAATGCACTTAGTACTAGTTCAGGTCTCGAGTTCAATGTTCACCGAGTGAGTCGGTGATGGGTATGCTCGATCATGAATATCAAGCCAGTTCGGCGCCGTTGTCGACATCGGAATTTGAAAATCGCTTGCGTGAAAAGGGCCATCTTTATCATATCCATCACCCATTTCATATTGCAATGCATCAAGGGCGTTGCAGTAAGACTCAAATTCGTGCCTGGGTGGCCAATCGGTTTTATTATCAAAGTAATATTCCCATCAAAGATGCGGCGGTGTTAGCTAATTGCATGGATCAGGCGACCCGTCGTGAGTGGGTTCAGCGTATTCTAGATCATGATGGTCGAGGTGAAGACCCAGGTGGAATAGCTGCTTGGATTCATCTTGGTGAAGCGTGTAGATTAAGTCGAGAAGATTTGTTATCTCATCGTTATGTCTTGCCGGGTGTGAGATTTGCAGTTGATGCTTATGTCAACTTTGCTCGCCGAGCTACTTGGCAGGAAGCGGCATGTTCATCGCTAACTGAAATGTTTGCTCCGGAGATTCATCAAAACCGTTTGGATAGTTGGCCGCGTCATTACCCTTGGATTGATACTAATGCTTTGGGTTACTTCCGTAAAAGATTGAGTGAAGCGCGCCGTGACGTTGATCATGGGCTTAGTGTGACTTTGGCGCATTTTCGTAGTGCTGAGCAGCAAAGAAAAGCTTTGAATATATTGCAATTTAAATTAGATATTTTGTGGTGCCTACTTGATGCTATCAGTATGGCGTATGTTTATGACCGCCCCCCTTACCATCATTTAGGCCGTGATCAGGAATTATGGAGTCATAGTGTATGAGTAGGGTGGAGCTAATACCTGTGTTGCATAGGCATTTTCGTCTACAGTGGGAACCCGTCCAAGATAGTTTTGTGTTGTTGTATCCAGAGGGGATGGTAAAGCTCAATGCTAGTGCAGGCGAAATTTTAAATGCATGTGATGGCATGAGATCTGTGTCCGAAATAAGTGGATTATTGGAGAAAAAATACCCTGATGCTGAGGGTATCTCTGCGGATGTGAATGATTTTTTTACGGCCGCAAATGAAAAAGGTTGGACGCATTTTGTCTAGCAAGATAGGGCCGCCATTGTGGTTGCTTGCTGAGTTAACGTATCGCTGCCCGTTACAATGTCCTTATTGTTCAAATCCACTTGAATTCGCACAAATCAAAAATGAGTTAAGTACGGAAGAGTGGCGTAGTGTATTGCAGCAGGGGCGGGCGCTTGGTGCTGCTCAGCTTGGATTTTCTGGTGGTGAGCCACTATTGCGTCAAGATCTAGAAGATCTAGCTGCAGAAGCGCGTACCCTTGGTTATTACAGCAATCTTATCACCTCCGGAATGGGGTTGAGTTATGAACGGGTCGCATCGTTAAAAGCCTCAGGCTTAGATCATATCCAGCTTAGCTTCCAAGACAGTGATAAAGAGCTAAATGATCAAATTGCGGGAAGTCACAAGGCGTTTGATAAAAAGCTTGAGATGGCTCAGGTGGTTAAAGATTTCGATTATCCAATGGTAATCAACTTTGTGCTACATAAGCATAATATTGATCACATCGAACCTATTCTTGATCTGTGTGTGAGGCTTGGTGCCGATTATGTTGAATTAGCTAACGTGCAATACTATGGCTGGGGTTTACATAATCGCGATGATTTAATGCCGTCACTGGAGCAGCTGCGTCATGCAGAGAAGGTGACGCAAAGGTATCGAGAGCAATATAAGCAAAAAATGCAGTTGATATTTGTCGTACCTGATTACTATGAAACACGTCCTAAAGGGTGCATGAATGGTTGGGGTTCTGTATTTTTAACAGTGGCGCCTGATGGTTTAGCGCTACCTTGTCACAGTGCTAGAGATCTACCCATTACTTTTCCTGATGTGAGAACGTCAACGTTAAGCGATATTTGGTATGGGTCGCCAGGTTTTAATCAGTATCGTGGAGATGCCTGGATGTCGGAGCCGTGTCGAAGTTGCTCAGAAAAAGAAAAAGATTTTGGCGGTTGTCGGTGTCAAGCTTATTTACTTACCGGCGAGGCTGGAAATACAGATCCAGTATGTGATAAATCGCCGCATCATCATATTATCCAAGCGGCGGTGAGAAAAGCGCAGGTCTGCGATAAGGACGTGGTGCCACTGTTATTTAGAAATACCAAGAATTCTCGTGATTTGGGTGTGCGCTAATGGTGTTAATTAGGGGGAGCAATATACTCCGTTAAGGAAAAGGGGGATATCTAGGTGTGATTTGGGGGAATGTGCCGCCGATGGAAAGTTGGGCGCGATAAAAAAATACACGTTTAATATCAATGGTAATAAATTTGATCATAGGGTTTTTAATTTATGTCGATTGGCTACGCGCAGTGTATGTGTAGCCTAATTGGTAACCGTTTGTGTTTTTTCTTGCCGTTTATCGAACTGATTCATCAATCAAATATATAGCCTAACTTAATAGAGAACCCGCTCAGCGTGGAGCTAATGGTTTATTAGTGAGGGGGTTACCTATAGCATTTTCTGGTTTTTCTCTAATAGCTCTGCAAGTTAACAGGGAATTACGCCAAAATACTTAAAGAGAAAGGGTGGCCAAGGCTAGGTCTTTTGTTTCAAGAGCGAAGAAAGGTACCGAGGCTTTGTTTGAATGTACATGTTTATTTGGTGTCAGATTAATCAATGGGTACACTAGCTGTCTAGCAAGTTAGGGTAATATTCATCTTGAAGGGTATTGATAGTGGCGCTCATCGACATTGGGTAGCTTTAGGTGTTAGGTAACCTAGAGTATCATTAGCGGGAGTGAAGGTATCAAGGTCTAGTATGTTGCATGGAGAATAACCTTTGGTATCTTTAAGGCCCGAATAAAATGGTAAAAATGATTACTTTGGGTGAAGTAAACGGCGTGATTTTACAGTGTTCATGTTGCTCGCTGTTTAGAATAAATGGTTGTTGTGGCCGGGCAGGTTTTACGGTTTTGCCAGTATTTCTTATCAAAGGCGAGAGTGTTCTTTAGCTCATTTTTCTGTAAGCAGAAAATCGACGCTATAAGTTTAAAATCTCCGTAATTTGGGTGAATGTCAGTTTAGTCTAGTTTGTATGACGCAACAATAAAGTAATGTTCTGAGGTACATACCATTATCGTAGGGTGGTATGTACGATAAATTATAAAAAGTAAAATATAAGAAACATAACAATAACGAGATGCATCGAGGAAGCCAAAATGAACGCAGTAGAGCGACAACAGTTAAATACGTATGGTCCCGCGGTAACCTATGGTGGTTCTGATCACACTAATGCAGCGACCGCTGCGCAAGAGTTGTATCAAACCTTGGCAATGGCGAACCCTGCTTGTGTGCTCTTTTTTTGCTGCGTAGATTATGACCGCAATGAATTAAGCCGGACATTGGCAGAATTGTTTGGCGATATTCCTGTACTGGGTTGCACAACTGCAGGCGAAATTTCGCCCCTTGGTTTATCTCCGGGGTCCATTACCGGATTTTGTTTATCTGCAGATCATTTTGTGGTTGAGACGACAATATTACAGAATTTGGCGACATTTTCAGAGCAAGTTGCCTACGATACCGTTAAATCGATGCTCCATCGTTTAGAGCGTCGTGCTATAGCTCCGGTGGCGCATAATAGTTTTGCGCTTTCTTTACTTGATGGTATGTCCATCAGCGAAGAACTAGTTCTTAGTGCTTTAAATGAAGCGCTATCAGGTATACCACTAGTGGGCGGTTCAGCAGGTGATAATTTACATTTTAGAGATACTCACGTTTACTACGATAAGCAGTTTTATAGTAATGCGGCGGTGATTATTCTGGTCAATACGCTTTGTCCTTTTACTGTTTTGAGTGGCCATCATCTAGTGGCCGAAAGAGAAAAAATGGTGGTAACTAAAGCTGATCCTGAAAAACGTATCGCTCATGAATTGAATGCAGAGCCTGCTGCACTAGAGTATTGCCGCGTTATGGATATCTCGCTTGATGAATTAAGTTCGACCTCTTACGCGCTGCATCCGCTCTCTGTGCAAGTGGGAGATAATTATTTTGCGCGTTCAGTTCAACAGGTTAATGATGATTTAAGTCTGACCTTCTTTTGTGCCATTGATACGGGTATTGTGCTAACAAAAATGCGTGACGGTGGTTTGGTTGAAGAGTTTGAAAATCGCATGGAACAGGTTGTTTCTGAGATTGGCGAGCCACAGCTAATTATAGGTTATGATTGCATTCATCGCAGAATTGAAGCGGAAGGAAAGGGCATCTATAGTGAGTTGTCGGACCTATATCAGCGTTATAAAGTGGTGGGCTTCAACACGTATGGAGAACATAGCGATGCTATGCATGTCAATCACACATTTACCGGTGTAGTGATTGGTGAAAGTTGTGAATTTTCGGCGTAATAGCGCGACTAAGCTATTAGTGAAAGAGTACGTGGCATGACAAGTAATACGGCGAAGAAAGAAGACCTAAACAGTGTGCTGGAAGCATTGCGCTATGAAAATGAGAAATTAAAAAAAACCAATCAAGTACTTATTGAAAGGGTTGAGCAAGGGTGGGCTAACCACGGTGACGCCTATCGCTCATTTCAAAATGCTGCCTTACTTGCCGACAAAGTTAAAGACCGAACAATTAAGCTGCGCCGTACTTTATATAAACTCGAAGAAGCCAATCAAAGTCTAACCGAAACTCGTTTGGAGTCAGCCCATTCTCAGCAGCGCTTACTGGATACGATAGAGAGTATCTCGGATGCCCTCGTGCTGTTTGATAAGAATCGACGGCTCGTATTAGCGAATAGCCATTTTTATGAATTTTGGCGTCATACCGATGCAAAAATAGAGGTCGGAGTGACCAGCTTTAAAGACCTAACGCCGATGGCCTTGGAACATGGTATTTACGATCCAGAAGGTAAGCCTTTTGAGAAATTAGTGCAACGTGGTGATATCTTTAGAGATACTGTGATTAGGCTTAGTGATGGGCGATGGTTACAGATCTCCGAGCGACCAACGGCCGATGATGGCTTGGTTGTCGCATACAGTGATATCACTCAAGTAAAAGAAAGTGAAATTGCTCGGCAGGAAAAAGTCCTAGCTGAACAGAATAGAATTCTTCAATCACTGATAGCCAACTTACCGCTTGGGGTTGTTTTGGTGAATGGAGAGCGCAATGTGGAAGCGTGGAATGATCGATTTACTAAGCTAGCAGGGTTGGATTCAGAAAGTGTATGTCGTGGCGCTGACTTTGATGCGTTATTTGTGGATTCTCAATTACAAAGTTTTAAATATTCTTCAGATGTCGCTGTTAGTCGTGGTCAGCGTGCTTTGTTTGAAACGGAGCAATTGCTTGAAGACGGGCGCGTCATTGCCATTAAGAGTCATTTAATTCCCAGTGGTGGAAATGTAAATACCTATCAAGATGTTACGGAACAGAGAAGAACAGCCGAGGCGCTTAAAAATGCCTACAAACATATGGAGCAGCGTGTTCACGAACGTACTGTTGAACTGTCGGAATTAAACCGTCAATTGCGTGTTGAGATAGAGGAGAGAGCTCAAGTTGAGCAATCCTTACTTGAGGCTAAGCGCGAAGCAGAAGACGCCAATGTTTCAAAGACGAAGTTTATGACCGCTGCTAGTCATGACTTGTTACAACCTTTAAATGCCGCTCGTCTGTTTGCCACTGCGTTAATGGACTATGATCTACCTGATAGTATGGTTCAGTTGGTGAATTCATTAAGTTACTCATTGAGCGATGTTGAATCTTTGCTAGGTACTCTCGTTGATATTTCTAAATTAGAAGCCGGTATAGTTGAGCCAATATTAGATTATTTTCCTGTTAATGAATTAATGAATAATTTAGCAAACGAGTTTGAGCAGCAAGCAACAAGAGCGGGTTTAACTTTTAGCTTTGTGCCTTGTAATATTTCCGTGTTTTCTGACAGTCAGCTACTTGCAAGAATTTTACGTAATTTCTTAAGTAATGCCATTCGTTACACCAATGAGGGACAAATACTCTTGGGCTGTCGCCGTCGTAAAGACTATCTTGAAATACAGGTGTGGGACACTGGCGTCGGTGTGCCTGATGATCAGCTTGAGGAAATATTTCTTGAGTTTAAACGTGTTAATGCCAAGAAACAGCGTGAAGATAAAGGCTTGGGGCTGGGCTTGGCTATTGTTGAAAAACTATCGGCGGTACTAAATCATGATATCAAGCTACGGTCTAAGCTTGGTAAGGGGTCGGTATTCTCAGTTTGCGTGCCTTACGCGGGTGAGACAGAGTATATACATATCGAGGAAGAAGAGAGGCTGGAGCCGACCCACGATCCGCTAGCAGGAAAACGGATTTTGGTTGTGGATAACGACTGGTCTATCTGCGAAGGAATGTCGCTCGTACTGGAAAATTGGGGTTGTGAGGTAGTTAGTGCGCAAACCTTGGATGATCTCCATGATAATCAAGATCTATTAACTCCAGCGCCAGATGCATTGATACTCGATTATCATCTTGATGACGATACGACAGGGTTAGAAGCGGAATTAATTATTCGAGAAAAATTGTTTAGATCTTTGCCTAGCGTAATGATTACCGCTAATTATAGTAATGAATTACGTCAGCAAGTTAAAAAGCTTGGCTTTCATCTATTGAATAAGCCCATTAAGCCATTAAAGTTAAAGTCGATCTTGGTTTATCTATTGTCAGAAAAATAACAAGAGTATGACTTTTAAGCACTATGTGAACGATGTAAATAGTGGTCGAAATCTATAGTAGACGCACAGAGTACCGCTTTCATGCGATTTTGCACTTTTAATTTTCGTAATATCGCTGAGACGTGTGCTTTAACTGTTGTTTCTGCGATGCTTAATTCGTAGCCGATCTGTTTATTGGATTCACCTTTCGCCATGCGTTCAAATACTAATAATTGTCGACGAGTGAGTGAAGAGATAATTTCGGTTGGTATGCCGGTGTTGTCTTGTCTACGGGTATAGGTGTTTTCACTGCTGCGGCGAATAATATCCGGCGGAAGAAACGCTTGTCCGTCGAGGATCTGCTCAATGGCGGCAATAATTTTTTCGCGAGGCATTGATTTGGTTATAAACCCTACCGCGCCATAAGTCATTGATTGTAAAACGACATTTTTATCTTCTTCGGCTGACAAAATAACCACAGGTACATCTGGGTAGGTACTGCGAAGGTTAACAATGCCATTTAAACCATCCATTCCTGGCATATTAAGGTCGAGTAGCACCAAGTCAACATCGGGGTTTTCGCCGATATAGGTCAAACTTTCATCGAGTGATGCAGTTTCGGCAATGAGTGAGTCGGTGAAGCGTTGCTGTGTGGCGTTGCGAATGGCTTCCCGAAACAAAGGGTGATCATCGGCGATAATTATATGAATCATGGTTTCTATGCCTCGAGCAGAGATAGAATATTTATCGTTATGGGTAGATGTTTAATATACCGCAATGGTGACACTCTGAGTAGAATGAAGTCCAGTGATGTGTTCGTCAAATAATGAAAATGAATGAGCTACTCGCGATATGATCCGCGGGCACTGTTGTAATCTGTTTAGTGTTGTATTGTGTTTGTTGTGTATCATTTTTTTATAAACACTGTCGCAGATTTATAGATGTTAGTTTTATGGATAACATTTGGACAAGCGCGTTTTTTTTATTGGGCTATGTTAACTGTCATATGTACTGTTAGTTAGTTGTACTAGGCAGTATCCCGAATAATGCGAGCTATGCTAACTCTCTGTGATATAGATTGATATATGCAATAAGTCGTAGTGATTTACTACTAAAGTATATATTGCTTCCTAGCTTACAGGGGGGTAATGTCCGAGCATCTGGAAAAGTCGATGCTGGTATTTAAGCTCTTATGGGTATTTTAAAGCAAGCCTCTATATTTTTAATATCTGTTCGATAGCATTCTGTAAAAGTAGTGATGGAGCCCTACTAACGTAGTATATATATTGTTATTGAATAGATTAGAGTTAACGATATTTTAATAATAGTTATCTTGTATAAGCTCTGAGGTTTTTACGATGAAGATCATTATTGCAGATGGTCATCGATTAGTAGGGAAAAGTGTATCTTGTTTGCTGAGGAGCATGCTGCCGAGTATTGATGTTGAAACGGCGAATAGTGGAGCGGAGGCAATGCATTTGTATGCGGCACATTCCCCCGACGCACTGATTACTGAGTTATTGCTTCCAGACTATTCTGGACTTGAGTTATGCCGAAGGGTTCGTCAGCGTTGGAGAAAAGCGAATATTATTTTTCTTTCCGGGATGGACGATGTCTCCATGATAAAGCAAGCGTTAAGTGTGGGGGCTAATGGGTTTATATCAAAAAATTGTGCTCCTGAAGAACTTTTGTCTGCCATAGAGGAAACGACATCAGGTAACGTATACCTTGAGCATAATGTCGCGATGCAGTTAGCTATGGGGCAGCTGGATACTGTGGATGCCCGGCTTGCTGAAATGACTCAGCGTGAAGTTGAGATATTAATTTTGATTGCGCGTGGAGAGTCTAATCAGTGTGTCGCTAAGCGATTAAGTATTAGTGTGAAAACGGTTTCAAATCATATTTCAGCGTTAAAAGGGAAGTTAGAAATTTCTTCGTCACTCGAGTTGTTACATTTTGCTGTTGATTCTGGATTGGTGCGCTATGGAGTGAGAGGCAGTGCTGGAACTGCCTCAGCTTTTGGTTAAATTTTATCTTGTTACCAGTCAAATGGGCAGCCATTACAATCTTCCATGTACGTGCCAACAAATGTTGCGTAATGGATGCGGGTCTCTCTTAAATCTGCCTCTGATAAGTTGGCACCACCGAACTTAGCTTCTTGTAGATTGGAGCCTATAAGAATAGCTCCTTCAAGATTAGCTTTTGGTAACCACGCTATTTCAAAACTCGTATAAGAAAGGTTTGTGTTTTTCAGAGTGGCTCCTGAAAAACGAGAAAAATCGAAATTAGCGCCTGTCAGGTTTGAGCCGTTAAAATTCGCTCCTTGGGCAAAAACGTATTGTCCGGTCGTACCCTGTAGCTCTGCATTTCTCACCTTGGCCCCACGTAGGTCGGCACGATATAAGTTTGTGCGGTAAGCGACAACTTTATCTAGCGTAGCTTTGTTTAGATTTGCTGCGCGCAAGTTGGTGTGGCTTAAATTGGCGCCGGTTAAATCTGCACTACTCAAATTAATTGATCGTAGGTCTAAATTGGATAGGTCAGCGCCTTTAAGGTCTGCTCCTATGCATGTTGAATGCTGCTCAAGCTTACACCCATTGAATTCAGGTATCTTAACATCTGCTAGATAGTCTTCTGCGATAGTAGGAGACATCGACGCTAGCAAAGCTAGGCTTATTATTGTCTTCATGATAATACCTCTAAGGAGAATGGAGCTGTCACAACGTGACAGCTCCATTGCTTGCTAAGTTACTTGGATGCAGTTGCCCATGATGGGATTTTAAATACCCAAAATGAACCGCCTTGAGATATTGGCTTGGTCAATTCAGCCATGTCTCCGCCCCATAGTGGAACAGCACCGCCGTAGCCGGATGTTACGCCGACGTATTGCTCACCGTCCATTTCCCACGTGATTGGTGGCGAAATGATTCCGGATCCAGTTTGGAATTTCCAAAGTTCTTTACCGGTTTCAGCATCAAAGGCTTTAAAGTAACCGTCGCCAGTGCCGGTGAATACTAATCCACCTTTAGTGGTGAGTACGCCAGCCCAAAGAGGCATAGGCTCTTTATGTTGCCATTTGATTTTACCAGAGATGGGGTCCATAGCCCGCAATACGCCTACGTGGTCGTCGTACATACGTTTTATACGGAAGCCTTGTCCCAAATAAGCGGCACCTTTTTTGTAGGTGACATTTTCAGTCCAGTAATCTTCCTTCCAGTGGTTGGCGGGAATATAAAACAGGCCGGTATCTGGGCTGTAAGCCATTGGGTTCCAGTTTTTACCACCAAGGAATGGCGGGGAAACTTCGATAGATTTACCGCGAGTTTCACCTTCTGGAACTGGTGGTGGACGTTGTCCTTTTCTCTCAACAGGTCTGCCGTCATTACCAATACGTTTCGCCCACGTAATGTTGTCGACAAATGGGAAGCCCTTTTTAAATTTGCCGTTTGTGCGATCTACAACATAGAAAAAGCCATTACGGTCTGCGTGGGCAGTCGCTTTAACCGTTTTTCCACCTTCGCTGTATTCAAAAAGTACGAGTTCATTGTTACCAGAGAAGTCCCACGCATCGTTGGGTGTGTGCTGGTAAAACCATTTTACTTCGCCGGTGCTTGGGTCTACTGCAACCTGACCAGACGTGTAGAGGTTGTCGTAGTCTGCGGGATCGCCACCAGGGGAGGTACGTTTCCATGTGTTCCATGGTGCAGGGTTGCCAGCACCAACTATGATGGTATTTGTTTCAACGTCAAAGCTAGCGCTCTGCCATGGGGCGCCGCCACCTTGACTCCATGCTTCCACTTTTCCGGTTTCAGTGTTTGGATCGTCAGGCCAGCTTGGCGCGCGTGGGTCGCCAGTTGGCGTGCTTTTCTTGCCATTCAAACGGCCATAATGCCCTTCAACAAATGGACGCATCCAAATTTCTTTACCGGTGTCGGGATCACGTGCAAAGAGTTTACCTACCACACCAAATTCGTCACCAGAAGAACCATGGATTAGCAGTACTTTACCGGTCTTCTGATCTTTGATTAATGTGGGGGCCCCAGTCATGGTATAGCCCGCTTCGTGGTCGCCGAATTTGACACGCCACGCGACTTTACCGGTTTTTTTGTTTAACGCAACGACGCCGGCGTCTAGCGTACCAAAGAATACTTTGTCACCAAAAATAGCTGCGCCGCGGTTAACGACGTCACAGCATGGGCGAATCCCTTCGGGTAGGCGGTGATTGTATTCCCAAAGCTTTTTACCGCTTTTTGCATCTAAGGCATAAAGGCGAGAATAGGAGCCTGTAACGTAAACGATGCCATCGTGTATCAATGCTTGTGATTCTTGGCCCCGTTGTTTTTCGTCACCAAACGAGAATGACCATGCTGGCACCATTCTGTTTACATTTTTTTTGTTGATCATTGTCATCGGGCTGTAGCGCTGCGCTTTTGGCCCAATTCCATAGCCTAGAACATTTTCAGTGGTATCGGCATCATTAACGATATCTTTCCAGGTGACGTTTTTAGCATTTACTTGACTTGCCATGCCAGCTACGCAGCTCATAGCGATTGCTATGCTAAAACTGTGCAGCAGGGGGCGTTTTGTTACTCTTCTTTTCATGACCTTCCCCTTCATTGTAGTTATGACTTACGCATCAGGTGCTTGCGTAGACGTCGCGGATGTTGGCATGGCTGGGCTAGGTAGGCGACGGAGAAAATCACGACTGACCGAGGAGTATTGGTAGTACTAGTCGGGATAATTTCCCGATGAAAAGGTAACCCTTTGTTACATGGTTTTTTTTTAATTACACGAATGACAGCTTATGCTTTGGTTCTTGGTCAGGCGGTTTGCAACCAATGGCTTAGCAGCCCACTACTAAAGTTGGATACGGAATAGCATCTTAGGTTTCTAAAATAAGCGTATAAGCAACTGCGCTGATATTGTGCTGAGCGCTTACTAAAAAATATATCAAAAAGGTGTGTGATTATGTCGTTCTCCCAGTTTTTTAAATTACTTATTTGTGCCTGCACGCTCATGTGGGTTTCCAGCGCTTTTAGTCACGGTAATGTTACGCCGCAGCCTGTTGATACTGGCGATCTGCCGGATTTAGGACAAGAAGCTTTGACGAAAAATCCATTTCGTGAAGGTAATGAGTTGGGAGAATTAAACGCGCAGGCAATAGAGATTGGTGAGAGTGCTTATGCCGGTAATTGCGCGGGATGTCATGGTATAGAAGCTCAGTCAGGTGGTTTAACGCCAGATCTACGTGAGCTAACAGAGTGGGATGATGAGTTTTATGTTGGCCGAGTAATGAATGGTACTGCTCGTGGTATGCCTTCTTTCAAGACTAATTTGGGTCAAACTGCAATTTGGTCAATTCGTACTTATGTTGAATCAGTGTCGGGCCAGTGAGGTAGTAGTCAACTATTATTTATAGTGGCTAATTATTTTCATTTTATAAGCCCATTTCAATTACGGAGAGTGTATTGGTTGGCGTAAAACAACGTATCAATTAAACCCTCTCCGCCTTTCTTAAGCATATCTGCGCTATCATTGTGACGATATTCCCCTAGTATTTGATGTATATATCATTTATATATTGAGGGCTACTAAGTGTGTTTTTACCATCAGTGGCATATCTCTACTCTAGTCATTCGTAAAACTGGGGCGGTTATCAATTCGTGAAATGGCAATCGTGGTGTGAATAGAATCCGTCCCTAGGTTATTGTGTTAATATGAATGCCTCATTAAAAAAGGCGTCGCAAGGTCATATTCTTAGCGGTGCATAAGGTGTTTTTTGGTGTATCAGAACCGAGATATCATTGCGCGACTACGTGAGGATATTCCCTCTTTTGAATGTGTTGAAGGTTGCCATGATTGCTGTGGTCCAGTCACAACTTCCTCTGAAGAAATGTCGCGTTTACCGCGTAAGACCAACGCGGAATATGAAGCCGCGCTAAGTGAATTCAATTGTGTTCATTTAGGGCCGAAGGGGTGTACGGTTTATGGTGAGCGGCCATTGATCTGTCGCTTGTTTGGTACTACACCGCGGATGCCTTGCCCAAATGGCCGTCGGCCAGAAACAATGGTAGACGAACAAACGGAACGCCAAGTTCATCATTACATTGCAAGCACACGACAGGTGTTGGTATAGCGGGCCACCCACCGAATATGTTTTCACGTCTTTTTATAGGAATAAATCCTAGCTTGGGTGTAGGGTAGATAGCGAGCGGCGGAAAGCAGCCGCCCGCGATGCTTCAATGTAATTTTAGTTTAGGTTTAATCGCACGATGAATGCGTCCCGCCAAGGCAATGAGCAGTGAGTGATACAGGCCATGAACAGCAAGTAAATGCATACGATACAATGATAAGTATACGAGACGTGCAATGGGACCACCAATGCGCATTTCACTGCCAATAGAACCACTCATTAAGCCACCTACCGTATTGTAATTACTTAGTGATACTAAGGAACCAAAGTCACGATAGCGGAAAGGTTTCAGCGATTTATTACGTCGACTCCTCAGTATATTTTTATACACCAAACTCGCCATTTGATGTGCGGCTTGGGCTCTGGGAGGAACGAAGCCACCATTTGGCAGTGGGCAACTTGCGCAATCGCCGATTACAAACACGTGTTCGTCTGTAGTTGATTGTAAAGTATTTAAGACGGCGAGTTGGTTGCGGCTATTAGATTCTAATCCCGTAATACTTGTTAGCAGTGGCGGTGCCTTGATGCCAGTAGCCCACACCCGAATGTCACACTCTATTACCTCGTCGCTATTGGTGATAAAACCCTGTTCTGTACACTCTTTAACGCCGGTGTCGCAACGGACTTCTATGCCGATTTTTTCTAAGGTTCGTTGAGCCGCTTTGGAAAGTTTTTCTGACAACGCAGGCAATATTCGTGGACCAGCTTCTACTAAGGTAATGTGATAATTTACATTTTCGCTGTCGTTATGCTGATAACCTGACAGACTGAGTGCAGTATGTTGCAGCTCAGCGGCAAGTTCTACCCCCGTGGCACCACCGCCAACAATACCTATGTGTAAAGTTGGCTTGTCGTTAAAGGTATTTAAAGCGGTGCATCTTAGCCGGTCTGTTTGATTCAATAAATGTTGATGAAAGCGTTCTGCTTGCGCCTTGTCATCTAAGAAATAACAATTTTCCTTTGCGCCGCTCACGTCGAAGTCATTACTGATGCCGCCGATAGCGATAACTACGTAGGTATAAGCGAGAGTTTGAACCGGCGTAATTAGTTCTCCATTGTCATCGTAACGTTCTGCTAGTATTAATTGCTGATTTTTGCAATCTATTGTTTCTAAGCTGCCCAGTACAAAATTAAAATGATTCTTTTTACCGTGGTAGCGGTAGTTTAACTCGTCAAAGGACGAGTCGAGTGAGCCGGCGGCAACTTCATGCAATAGCGGTTTCCAGATGTGACTTGGATTTTTATCAATGAGAATGATTTGTGTTTTTTTACTGCGTTTGAATTTTTTGCCAAGTTGCGTTGCTAGTGCCAAACCACCGGCGCCGCCACCAATAATGACGATGTTTTCCATAGTACACATCTCGCTATAAGTTTTGCGCGAAGATTAGCAGTGGTGAGTACGAGGGTATATTCGCCATAAGTCGTGATGGAGGCGTCACTTAGTCCTGATTCTAGCAGTGCGTGCGAGTTTCTTAATGTATTGATCCGTACTATTCACCAACGCGGAAATCATTTTTTCTTCTTCAATCAAATGTCCGGTGTTGTCGAGTAGGATGAGCTCGCTGTCGGGTATTGCCGCGGCGAGCTGTTGAGAGGCGCTAAGTAAACAGGTTCGGTCTAGAGTACCGTGAATAATGGTGACCGGCACCTTGGGGAGTTTGTCGATATTCGCGAGAATTTGGTTTTCCACGATGAAGTAGCGATGGTGTGCGTAGTGAGTTTCTATTTTTACTTTGCGGATAAGTGCATCATCGGCGGCTCTATTAGTGCCAGAGGGTGTTAGGTTGTGAGTAGCGACTTTGTTCGACCAGCGTGACCAAATACCCGCATATTTTAGTTGCGTGGAATGATCGCCGTGGTGAAGGCGCTGGTAAAAAGCTGTGACGAGGTCGTGTCGTTCATTGCGGGGAATTTCTTGGGTAAAGGCTTTCCAGTCGCTGGGGAATAGTTCGCTGGCACCGTGTTGTGCAAACCAAAGCAGGTCTTTTCCTCTTGCTAGAAACGTGCCCCGCAATATCAGGCCGCTTGTTTGTTCGGGGTGAGCTTGGGCGTAAAGCAATCCTAAACATGCCCCCCATGAGCCGCCAAATACTAGCCACTGCTTAATATTGTAGTGTTGTCGTATACGCTCTAAATCGTCTATCAGGTATTGGCTGGTATTGTTTTTGAGTTCGCCGTTGGGGGTAGACAGTCCACAACCGCGCTGATCATAGGCGATAATATAGTAGCGGGAGGGATCGAAATAACGACGGTGATTGTTGTTACAACTGGAGCCGGGTCCTCCGTGAAGAAATACCACGGGAATCCCGTGCGGGTTGCCGCTGGCTTCCGCATAGATCTGATGCGTTGACTCCGTATTGATGTACGAAGCGAAACTGCTGCTGGGTGGATAGCGTTTTTTGAGGATCATTTAAAAATCTATTCTTGCCTCGTGGCCTTGGGGCTGGCTGTCATTGTGGTAGCGCCACTTAAAACGCTCGGCCAATTTGCGACTTAAATCCAGGCCCAAACCAAAGCCAAGCTCTTCATTGAGGGACTTGTCGTGATCGATTTCGCGATTGCAAATGCGAACATGTGTACCCCGTTGGTAAATATTAACTTCACCTTCTTGGGTGTGCTGAAAGGCATTGCGAATTAAATTATCTAATAAAATTTTTGCCGGAACGTGGGGAAGTAAAACCGTGGCGTTTTCGGTATCAATGTTCACTGTCACCGCTTTGTCTTGCAATAGATATTGCAGGTCTTGATGACATTGCTCTAAGAGTAAATCTAGTCGTATTTCTTGCGTGGGAAGGTCTGTGCTGTCTTCGCGGCTGAGCCATAACAGGGTTTCCGTGAGGTGTCGCATGGTGGTGCTGGCTCGGTCAATGCGATCAATTATCCGTTTTTCATTGGGCTCTGGGTTGGGGTGAATTTTTTTCATTAATTCAATATTGCTGCTAATGGTGGCGATGGGGGTGCGCAGTTCATGGCTTGCGTGGCGAAGAAATTTTTGTTCGCGCTCTAGAGTTTCTTGAACCGAAAGCAGGCTGCCACGAATTAAGTCGGCCAAGGTGTTGAGCTCGTTGTAGCGAAATACCGGCGGTTGTTGCATTAAGCCTTTTGGGCTTAAATTTTTAGCCCAGTCGCGTAAGGCCTCGACGGGGTGGGCGACGGAACGAAGTATGATTAACAGGAGAGTAAGAAAAATAAGCAGTACGGTGATACCAATAAACAGCGCTTTACTGGTTGGTGTGAATTTTCGGAAGTGTATCATGCTCTCGAAATTTGGCGGGCCACTATATCGAGAGACATAGCAGACCTTACCGTCGGCGGTGACCGCCTGGGTAACAAAATAGGCCTTAGTGGGCTTGGTGAAAATATTTGGTTGAATGATGTATTTTTTTAATTCGTAGGGGCGCGAGGGCTGCTCGTCAATGTTTTCTTTAATGACAGCCGGTACTTTGTCCCAGTCATCGGTAATATGAAAATCAAGTAAAGTGGCGTAGCCATTTTCGTCAAGGGTGACCGCTCTGGCAACATCAACCATATTCTGCCGAGTGATGGTATCCAAGCCGTGTATGAAGTACTGAATTGTAATGACGGAATAGAGCGCAACTAAGCTAGACACAAGAAACAGTAGGCTCAGTAAAACATAGAGCCGTAGGCTGTAGCCGAGTTTTCTGGTTTGCATATTGCTGAGCTCTATTCTGGTGGCGGGCGCAAGGCAAAACCTTGACTGCCAACGGTATGAATTAATGTGCTGTTATTATCTTGATCAAGCTGCTTACGTAAATTATACAAATGCACTTTTAGACTATTACTGTCCGGAATATTATCTCCCCACACCACTTGCATCAGCTTTTCTCGGCTTACGGGAGCAGGACTTTGCCGCGCTAAAGTTTCTAAAATTTTAAAACCTGTGGGCGAAAGTTTAAGAAATTCACCACCGCGCTTAGCCTGCTTTTGGCGGGTGTCAATTTCTAAATCTGCAATGCGCAATTTATCTACTTGGCCGCTACGCCGTTTGGCAAGGGCTTTGATTCTGACGAGTAATTCTTCTAGCTCAAAGGGTTTTACTAAATAGTCGTCGGTGCCGGAGGCAAAGCCTTCTAGCTTTTCTTCCAATGTGTCTCTGGCGGTGAGCATTAACACCGGCGTGTCTATGCCCTCGCTGCGCATGGCGGCACACACCGACAGGCCATTCATTTTTGGCATGTTGATATCAAGAATAATTGCGTCATAGTGGTGTTGTTGAATAAGATTTAGCCCGGCCACACCATTGGCGGCGTGGTCACAGGTAACTGACTCCAATTCAAAGAAGTCCACTACCGTGGCCGCCAGATCCAAATCATCCTCTACTAACAAAATATTCATCATAACTACGGTTTTATGCTTGTGGCGTTATTGGCAAACAAGTAATTCTTGCCGCGGGTTAACAAGTTGCTAACATCGTTCTGAACATAGAGTAGCGCAGGAATAATGATCAGGGTAATCACGGTGGCAAAAAGAATACCGTAAGCCAGAGATACCGCTGCAGGGATTAAAAACTGCGCTTGCGTCGATGTTTCACCTAATAGCGGTGCTAGACCAACATAGGTTGTAACCGAGGTTAAAAACACCGCGCGTAGGCGGCTGCGGCAGGCCTCGCTGATGGCGTCGTGGATATTATCGCTTTCTTTTTTAAGTTCATTGAACCGCGATACCAGTAACAAGCTGTCATTCACCACCACGCCGCTGAGGGCGATAATGCCGTTAAATGAGAGGATACCCAAGGACAGATCATTAAACCAGTGGCCAAGAATGGCACCAACGATGCCGAAGGGGATCGCGGTCATAATGATTATGGGCTGGATATACGACTGCAGTGGTATCGCCAGGAGCATAAAGATAATCAGCATCGCCATCACCGACACCTTCGCCATAGAGGTTTGGGTTTCTGCTTGCTCCTCGGCCTCACCGGCAAAATGCACATCTAATCCGGGGTATTGTTTTAGCAGCGGCGGAATAATTTGATCCTTTAGCTGGGCAACCAATTCCGTAGATGACAGCATGTCTTTATCAACGTCAGATGAAATATACACGGCGCGCATACTGTCTATACGGTTAATAGACTGCCGAGTAAAACCATAGTCAATGGTGGCAATACTCGACAGTGGCACTACGCTGCCGTCATCGGTGCGGACTTTGGCCGCGAGCAAATTCGACGGATTGCCGCGATCTGCTTCGGGGTAGCGTACCTTCACTTCGACTTCGTCGGTGCTGCGTTGGAAGCGCTGTACCACTTGTCCTTCAAAGGCTTGCAGTACCTGGCTTGCTAAATCTTCAGTAGTCAGTCCCAATGCGCGGCCTTGGTCATTAAGCTTTAACTGAACCTGAGGCTGACCGGGAGTGAGGTTATCTTCAATGCCGCTAACAGCGGGGATGGCTTGAAGTTTTTCCTTTAAGCTCTCACCGGCTGCGGCCAACACATCGTCATCGCTAGAGCGCAGCTCAATACGCAGCGCGTCGGTCATATGACGATGACTGCGAATAGTCAACGATAGCGCCCCTTCAAGCTCGCCTGTCAGTTGCCGCCAGCGATTGGTGAAGGCGTCCATGCTGTAAGGCGTGTCGTCGCCTAGTTCTACGGTGACGCCACCAGATTGAATACCGCTAGACAATAGTTGCAGGTTAGTGATACTGCTTTCACCCTGGTTATTGCGTAACTGGGCATCGGCCTCATAGGCGGTTTTTTCTAAGGTGCGTAAATTTCTATGGGTAATACCAAAGCTGGCGTCGGCCTGCATGGTTAACGTTGCTTGGGTTGTATCGCCACTAATCGCTGGGAAGAAACTCATTTTTACCGCGCCGGTAAAAGGCATACTCACCACGCCAACAAAGATCGCTAAAAATAGCACCAGCACCGCGTAACGCTGGCGTAGCGCCCCGTCGATGACCTTGCGGTAGACGTTCTCAGTAAACCATTGCACCCCAGCATCTATGGTATTTTGTAACTGCTGCCAAGCGCGGGTGATTTTGTTTTTTGCGGTTTTGGAGCGAGTGTTTATATGCGCTAAATGCGACGGCAAAATCAGCTTAGATTCAACAGCAGATAACATTAGGCAAATGCCGACAACCACCGCAAACTGCGAGTAAATTTGACCCAAATTGCCGCTAACTTTTGACAGCGAATAAAACGCGGCCACCGTGGTAAGTACCCCAAATAGCGTGGGCAACGCCACATTCAAGGTGCCCTGAATGGTATTGTCTATGGTGTCGCCGTATTTCTCTCGCTGGGTGTAAATGCTTTCGCCGATGACCACCGCATCATCGACGACTATCCCCAGCGCCATAATCAGGCCAAAGGTAGTGAACTCATTCAGCGACATGCCCATAACGCTGTCGCCCATTAAATACAGGGTGCCAAAGTAAATAAACGGTAGGCCCAGAGCGACCCAAATTGCCACGCTTAAATTCAAGAATAGCGCCAGCATAATAAACACTAACACCACACCTAATAGCGCGTTTTCAACCAGTAAGTTGAGGCGATCCATAATGCTTTCGCTGCGGTCGTACCAGCTAGCCAGTTCTACAGATTCGGGGAGTCTGCCGTCAGCTATCCACTTGTCTACGACTTGCTGGGCACCTTTTACGGTATTTGAAATATCGTCGTTACCGGTGGTAATCACCTGTAAGGCAATGCTGTCTTTACCGGCAAAGCGCGACAGAACCGAGCCTTCATCATCAAAGGTATCTTGTATGGTAGCCACATCGCCAAGGCGAATTTCGGTGCCGCTTGAAGTAGTAAGCAGAGGGATATCGGCAAACTCAGATTTCTCGTAAGCTTGCTCGGCAGTTTTTAATTGCAGATAAATGTTTTCTGCATTTAATACCGGTGTGCGGGTGGTAGTGGAACCGTTGTTTACCGCCGTTTCAACGTCGGACAAACTAATGCCGTATGCCTGCAAGCGGCCCTCATCAATTTCGATAGACATCATCGGGTCTAAGGTGCCGCTAATCGACACCTTGCTAACATTGGCATTCGCCAGTAAATCGGTTTTCAAACGCTCGGCAAGTTGTTGCAAATTGTGCCGGCTGGTTTCACCGTAAAGCTGTAGCCACAGTGCGTGTTCTTCTCGCTCTGCTTTTTCTATTACAGGCTGTTCGGCTTTGTCTGGTAGGTTAGAAATGGCATCTACGGCAGACTTGGTGTCGCGCAGTAAAGTGTCTAAGTCATAGCCAGATTTTTTCTCAACAACAACCGATACCCCGTTGGCAGTCGAGGTACTGGTAATTGTTTTTACGCCAATAATATCTTCTAGCGCATCTTCAATTTTTATTGTTAAGCCTTCCTCGGCTTGGTCGGCAGAACCACTGTCGTAGACGATAGAGACCGTAATTCTGTCGGGCTCTATACTGGGGAAAGCCTCTTTACGGATGCTGCCCACTTCCATTATGCCCAGAACAATGACCAGCAAGAGCAGTAAGTTGGCTGCAACGGGGTTGCTGGCAAACCACGAAATAATCCCTCTTAAAGGGCCGCCGTTACTCATGGTTTGACTCCTGTGGCATGCCTGCTGGCCGCGCCTCTGGTTTTTGACGAGGTGCTGAGCCAGCTGGAGACTGTGGTTCAGTCCGTGGCGCTAATTTCATTGCTGACGTGCTTGTACCTTGCGCCTGTGCTGCCATCCCTTCTATATAGCTGCTTAGCGGATGAGTAAGTACTTGCTGAGAAGTTTCAGAGAGTGGCGCGGGTGGGGCGATATACAGCTTGTCGCCAACGCTAAACTGGGGACTGGTATCAAAGCTGGCGAGCTGACTATTAGCGTCAATATACCAAATGCTACCGCGCTGACTCAGGGCTGAGCTGGGCAGTTCCCATAAGCCATCAATGGCGCGTCCCTGAATGGTTACTTGCACAAACGTGCCGGGAATCAAAACCGGTGATTGCGTCATTGGTGATTCTACGGCAACGATTAGGGCGCGCTGGCGAGTGCTACTGTCTAAGTGGCCCTCGGTGCGCAGCACCTTGCCGCTCCAAGTTGCGCCGGTTTCTACGTCCTTAACGGTAACCAGCAAAGCGGGTTCGGCGAGCATGTCTTTTTCAGCGGGTAAATTCTGCCACTGTTGTGCGCTCAGCGGAATTTCAGCTTCTAAGCGACTGGCACTGTACAGGGTGCCAATGGCTGTGCCGCTCTGCACATAACTGCCCGGGGCAATGTCACGAGACACAATCACCGCATCAAATGGCGCAGTAATTTGGCTTTGTTCTAAGTCTATCTTGGCGCTGCTGAGTGTTGCCTTAGCTTGCTGCAGTGCGGCTTTGGCAGTGGCAAGCTGGGGTTTGCGCAATACCAGCTCAGAATCTGGTTCGCCCTCTAAGCCAGAAGCCTGCCACTCTAGCTCGGCCTGGGCTTGTTCGCGTTCTTCTTCAAGCAAGGCTTGCTGAGCTGCCTTGACGTCATACTCTGCTTCGGCATAGGCCGCTTGGTAATCACTGTCTTCAATTTGGGCCAGCACTGTGCCTGCCTTAACAAACTGTCCGGCTTCAAACAGCGGCGACAAAGAATCAATGCGACCACTTACATACGCGGTTAAATCCAGCTGGTAGCGAGCCTGCATTTCACCGTGGCCAATCACGCTAGCTTGGTACTGCCCCACGGTGACGTCATTAACACTTACGCTGGCTTTTTCATGTTGCTCGGGCGGCTGCGGCATGGGCTTATTCATTTGCGCTTTACTGGCGCTCATCACATATAAAATAACCGTCACCAGTAGTGCGACAGACAGCAAAAGAATAACAGTGGGGGATAGCTTGCGGCTCATGCTTGTACTCCAAGGCCCAAGGCGAGACCGAGGGCAATTCGGTTCGCGAGTCGTTGATAAATGAGATTGTCGAGTTGTGCTGCTAGGTCGTAGCTCTGCTGCTGAACAGTGAGTAGGTCCAGAATATCCACTAAGCCAGCGCGGTATTTACTTTGATATTGGGTGGTGGTGCGCTTGGCGGCTTCCAGTGCATCACTAATATGGGCTTGGCGTTTGGCAAGCTCTTGTTCACTGCCAAGGGCGTCGTCAACTTCAACCACGGCGTTGAGTAGGCTTTCACGAAATGCCTGATAGCTCTGGGCAATTTCAAGGTCGGCAATTTTAGCCGCCGCGCGCAATTCACCACCACGATACAAGGGCGCCACCAATTGCCCAAGCAGTGACCACACTGGGGTTTTAAGTAAAGCTGACGACAAAGAGCTTGCGGTGTCTTCAAGTGCGGCTTGCAGGCTTAGGTTTGGCAGCATGTCTTTATAAGCCGCCTTGCTGCGCAGCTGATTAGCTTCAATGGCAAAGTAGGCCGCTTGTAGGTCTGGACGTTGTTCAAGATTTTGTTCAGGGAGCGCGGCAACTGGAAGTAGCACGCTGGGGTAGTCGTTCAGTTCAGTCAGGTCCGCGACCTCACTTTGGCCCAGTAATTGACCGAGTGCGCGCTGCTGGCGAGCTAGGTCTTCATTGTACTCGGCCATCCGCGCTTGTGATTGATAAACCGCGCTGCGGGCCGTATCAATATCTTCTAAATTACCTAGGCCGCTGCGGTAACGGTTCGCAATAAATTGCGCGGTTTTTTCTAAGCTCTGTAAGCGCTGACTTTCAATATCAATGGCGTGTTGTAGTGCCACACTGTTTAGCCACGCGGTCATCACCTCGGCGGCAAGGGCATTTTTTGCTTCATGGTAAATGGCTCGCTGCTGCGCCACATCTTTACCCGCCGCCTTGTAACGGTCACTGAGCTTTCCCCACAAATCAAGATTCAAACTTAAAGTGAGTGAGCCAGTGTGGCTGGTCTCGCTGGCGGTGGTGCTATTCTCTTCTTGTTTAGACGCTGATATTCCCGCGTCTAAATCAGGCAGGCGATCAGCGCCGGTTTGGCGGCGCTGTAATTGGGTGATCTCAAGGGTCAGCAGGGTTTGCTGCAAGCTGGGGTTAGCGGTTAAAGCCTGATCAATTAAGGCATTCAAACTCTCTGAACCGATCAGCTCCGGTAGAAGTATTGGTGCTACCTGCTCGGCCTCAGTCGCAGCCTGTTCTGTTATGTTGAGGTCTGCCTGCGCTTGTTGGGCATAATTTTGCGAGGTGGGCGACGCGGCACAGCCTGCCAATATGGCCATACTCAAATACAGCGCCGTAAAGCGCGGTGGTGTTTTAAAGGTTTGCACTGGTGGTTCCCCAATAATCAGCGGGTGCTGGCCCGACACATAGCTGTTGTATGGGGCAAGAATAAAGGGCAGACGGTTAAGGCAGGGTTAAGTGCGCCGAAGGGCGTAGGGAATATTCAATGAGAGGTAACGAGTAAGCATGCTTCAGGACTGTCAATCAGTAGACGCGGCCTCACTCAATTTGCACCACAGACATAAATTATTGATTTAAGGTGAAACGGGGTTATGATCAGCTTAAGGGAATAAAGAAAAAGAGATAAGGAGCCAGCCTTGCACATACCTACAGAGTCTTCTGCGATATACGCTCAAGCCCAAGACCTAACCGCGTTTTTCAATGATTAATATTACTAAAAAGCTAAAGAATAAGGTTGAGTGGTCATTGTTGTTGGGCATAGGTGAGTCGAGGCTCGTTTCGTCTATGTATATTTGGTTATTTGTTGTTCCGGTAGCATCGAAGTTGCTAATCCATATTGGAGACACAGCAAACATCATAATTTTTTCGCACGAATTTAATGTCAATTTGAACCTTCCGTTTTCATGGAAAGTGTTTTACCTGGCGGCAGTATTCTTTACGTTAGCAACATTATTATTTAAATTTAGATGCCCAAAGCTTATTCGTGATCACAAGAACTTTGACTCCTTTAGCGCTGAAAAGAGACCTGAGTGGCATTTAATGTTTTACGCTGAAGATATTGGGATTAATTTTAGCGAGTATAAAGAGAAGTACAAAGATAATCGGAAGTTATACGCTCTTATTGAGCCAGACGCCGTTACAACCGGTCCTATTACTTCGGGTATGTTTTGGGAGCTTCATCGTCATTCAAACCGTGAAAGAGCGATTAGTTATTATAGTTGTTTAATCTTGTATATGGCGGGCCTATTTTGTATCGCGTGGGTGTTCATAGAGAATCTAAATTGGGTTTTACAGTCATGGTAATAGCGTCTAGCAAGTGGCAGAAATTCACCGATAATCTTCATCCAGTTTATATCTGCTCCGCTATATAAACTTCACGCAGCGCACACTCCACCCGATCAAGCCGGTCCTGACCAAACACCGAGAGTTGTCTGTAGTGAAAACTGGGTACGCCCCAGAGGCCTTTGTCGTACATATCCAGCAGGTTTTCTTGGGCCCAATGCCGCCAGTCATTATTATTGAGTAGGGTTTTGGCGTGGGACCAGTCTAAGCCAGCCGCCTCGACTATCTTTTTCAGGCCGGTGTCTGTTGCCGCATCTATGCCTTCGGACCATACGCTGCGGGTGAAGATTTCTAAGAATAGGTTGGCGCAATGTTGTTCGCTGGCGTAATCGACCAGTGCATAGCAGCGTTCGACTGCGGCCCCCAGCGGATCGGCGGCAAAGCCGAAGGGGATGCCGTATTTTTCAGCTTCTCTTTTGGTGTCTTTAAAAATATACAAGCCTTTTTGCCGAGGCACCTGCATGCGTCGCATGACCATGGGTAGAACCGGTTTGACGATTAGCGGTATGTCATAGCGGGCGGCCAGTGCTTTGGCGCGAACAAGCCCAAGGTAAGAATAAGGGCTTCTGGCTGACCAGTAGAGAATGATGGGGATTTTGTCTGAGATCGGTGTGCTCTCGCCGTTGTTACCAGTGTTGGACGCAGCGTTTGGCTTGGTGTTTAGTTCAGTACTTGGCGATGGGGTAGTGACATTTTTTACCGCGCCGAGGGCGGTCAGGCGCTGTTCTAAGTAGGCTAATCGGCTGAGTCCCCAATACCATTCGCCGCCGGGCTTTTCGCCATAGTGAAGCATGGCACTTAAGTAGTGGCCGTTGTTGTGGAGCCGTGTTTCATTGGCCAATAGGTGGTGTTGATAGCATTCCATATTGCGCTGAATACGTGGGTCGATGCAGGTATTCAGAGCGTCTTCTTGGTCGTGCCAGTAGTGTTTAAAAATCTCGGTGGCTTGTTCTAAATAGTCGCCCTGTAGTTCGGCATGCAGCAGTTGCGCTGTGGCGTATTTGGCCAGTGCGGGGGTGGTTGTTGGCGGTGTTTTAGGAAACGTCAGTCCATGTTGATTTGCTAAAAAGGCGCTGTCGGCAAAGGCGTGTTGTTCCCAGAGTTGCGGGGCGGGATACATATCTTCTTGAAGACGGAGCACCGTTCTAAAATCGAAGTCGATATTGTAGCGCTCGGCGAGTATCGGTAAGACCTGCAACAATAGGTAGCTGTGGGGATCATTAATTCTTAAATAAACGCTAACAAGGTGAGGTTTATCTGCCTGTTTGCGTCGCCATTCTGCCACGGCACGCTGTAATTTAAGTAGCCCTTGGCTGCTTACCAAGCTATAGAGATAGGGTTTTATTCTACTCATGACGTTGCTCATGGCTCTGCTAATGGGATTCCTGATCGGTAATATTGAATCTATGAAAATCTGCTTAGCCAAGCGCCCGCTTGCACTTGGCCTGTTCAGTAATGCGGTGTTTACAGTCCGAGTATTGCCGCTTCTTTAAGGAGTAGTGGGGCAACGATGTCATGCTGCTTCACCCGTTCCATAAAGGCGGTGAACACCGGCCAGCGTGCTGCATCTACCTGATAGTTTGCGTATCCGGCATTGATGAAGGGGCTGACAATGCTGATATCGGCAATGGTGAGTGAGCCAAACAAAAAGCCTTTTTTAGGCAGTACCGATTCTATGTAATCAAGAATGGGTGGGAGCTGTTTGTTAATGATTTTATCGACTAGGGCTTCGTCGGTTTCTTGGTTTAAAAACATGGGGCGCATGAATCGTTGAAAGAAAATACCAGACGCGAGTTCGGTGACCTTGCTGCCGGCGAGCTCTTCTATCCAGCGGGCTTTAGCCTTGGTTTTGGCATCCGTGGGATAAGTGGGGATGTCTGGGTAGTTATCTTCTAAATATTCACAGATGACGCTGGAATCACAGAGGTTGAGATCGCCGTCTTGCAGTGCGGGTATTTTGCCCAGTGGGCTTATTTTGAAGAACTCTGGGTCGCCGGAGTAAGGCATTTGTTGAATTTGCTCAAATTCCAATTGTTTTATGGCAAGGGCAACGAGCACTTTTCGGACATAGGGCGAAACGGAATTACCGTGTAAAACGATCATGGTGGCTCCAAATTATTATCAGTTATTGCACTGTTTCTGGGTGTTTATTGATTTTATGTCAGGCGTATCGGGTTTCTTACGTCGATAGTGGCAAAGTCGCCAGAAAGCTACTTTACTGAGTAACACTGCGGAATTCTATTAAATCTTTACATTATGTCAGTGTTTGTGACAAAATTTTTTGACGCATCTGTAAGATTAAAATAAAGGGGTGCTTCAACACTGTTCCTAGATCTATAAGTAGCTGTATTTAAACCGATTTTCTGAATTTAGCCGAGCATCTAGCTGCCGGCATCGCTATGTTAGCAGCGCGGGCGGGAAGTGAATTTCACATAAAAGTAGTTAATAGCAGGAGAGAATAATGGCGACCAATTTATTTGATTTAAGCGGCAAAATTGCGCTGGTAACGGGTTCTAGTCGCGGTATTGGTGAGGAGATTGCCAAGTTATTAGCAGAGCAGGGCGCTCACGTTATTGTCTCCAGTCGTAAAATTGAAGCTTGCCAAGCCGTTGCCGATGCCATTAATGCCGATGGCGGTAGCGCTGAGGCATTCCCCTGTCATGTGGGCAGCATGGACGATATCAGCAAGGTGTTTGCACATATTCGTGATGGGCACGGAAAATTGGATATCTTGGTTAACAATGCGGCGGCGAATCCTTATTTTGGCGATATTCTCGATACTGATCTTGACTCCTATACCAAAACCGTTGATGTGAATATCCGTGGCTACTTCTTTATGTCGGTTGAGGGTGGACGATTAATGCGGGAAAACGGGGGTGGCGTCATCGTCAACACTGCCTCGGTTAATGCCCTTCAACCCGGTCCTTTACAGGGAATCTACTCAATTACCAAGGCGGCGGTGGTCAGCATGACCAAGGCCTTTGCAAAAGAATGCGCGCCTCACGGAATTCGCGTGAATGCTTTATTACCCGGACTGACCAAAACCAAGTTTGCCGGCGCGTTGTTTAGTAATGATGATATCTACGACACCGCTGTTAAGACCATTCCCATGCATCGCCATGCGGAACCTAATGAGATGGCGGGTACGGTGCTGTATTTGGTGTCAGACGCGTCTAGTTATACTACGGGCGAGTGTATTGTGGTCGATGGTGGTTTAACGATCTAAGCGAATCTCAACCGCATGATATTTGCGGTTGCTAAAAACACCTTTGTCTTTTTGGCTGAGGTGTTTTTTAAATTCATGTTTGGGCTTTATAGTTGGACTGAATGGACAATAAAACTAAGCATAAGCTGTGCACTATTCCATAGTTAATACCGAGACATTTACGCCGTACCATCTTTGCAAGATCATTTTAGTCAATAACACATAACGATAAGAGATATTGGGCAATGAGTGAAATTATAAGAGTCATTAAAGATTTAACCTCGGTGTTGCCGGCAGTGATGTATAGGCCGCCAAAAGACAATGAAAAAAAATCCCTAGGTCTTTTATTTCAGAATACGGCGCAGCGCTACGCTGAAAAGTCCGCCATAATTTTTGAAGGACGTGAGTTAAGCTGGGGTCGTTTTAATGCCTTGGTAAATCAATTTGCGCATTCATTTAAAAAGCAGGGTATAGCACGTGGCGATTGTGTTGCGCTGCTAATGGAAAACCGGATTGAAATGTTGGCGTGCTTTTTTGCCTTAGCCAAATTAGGTGCCGCAACGGGGTTTATCAATACCAGTTTACAAGGTCGTTCGCTTATTCATTGCATAAGTATTACGGAATCTAAAAAGTGCATTGTTGGCGAGGAGCTTATTGATAGCATTGCCAATGTGAAAGATGAGCTTAGCCTAAAGGATAAGGATTATTTGTGGGTTAAGGATGACGCACTTAGCCGCGATAATGCAGACCATCAATCTGTGGTGCCAAGTTGGAGTGTTGATCTAACGGCTGATCTGGCTGAAATGCCCACGGGGAACCTCGCAGAGACCGCCGATATTCGCGCCAGTGAAAGAGCTTGTTATATCTTTACCTCAGGCACCACTGGGCTGCCAAAGGCAGCATTAATACTTCATCGACGTTATTTGGCTGCGGCAGAGCCTTATTCGCGTATCGCGTTTAGAGCTAAGCAAACAGATCGACTCTATCTTTGCTTACCCTTGTATCACTTTACCGGTTTGGGGCCGGGTGTTGGCACCTGCCTTTTCTCTGGGGCATCTATATTTTTGCGGCGGCGATTCTCTGCCAGCCAGTTTTGGCCGGAAACCCAAAAATATCAAACGACCTTGTTTGTTTATGTTGGCGAATTGTGTCGATATCTTGCTATGCAAAAAACCTCATCGGCTGAAGCTAATAACCCAATTCAAACAATGGTGGGCAATGGTTTGCGACCGGATGTGTGGGAGGTGTTTAGGCAGCGATTTAAAATACCCCGTATCAGTGAGATGTACGGTTCCAGCGAAGGCAACGCCATTTTTATTAATTTGTTGAATAAAGATAAAACCATTGGCACTACGTCAGCAAAGATTCTATTAGTAAAATACGATTTTGACGTAGATGAGATGGTGCGGGATAAAAAAGGAAAATTAGTAGAAGCTGCCAAGGGTGAGCCCGGTGTTCTATTAATGAAAATTGATGAGCGTTTCAAATTTGACGGTTACCAAGATAAAAAGGCCTCAAATAGCAAGGTAATGACAGGGGTAAGGAAAAAAGGGGATCGCTGGTTTAACACCGGTGATGTAATAAAGCAGATTGATGTTGGTTTTGCGCTGGGCTTAGCCCATTACGAATTTGTTGATAGATTGGGGGATACCTTCCGCTGGCGTTCTGAGAACGTGTCTACCAATGAAGTGGGCGAAATATTAAATGGCAATGCACAGGTGGAAATGGCAAATGTCTACGGCGTTCCTATTCCGCAGGTAGAGGGGCGGGCTGGCATGGCCGCCATTACCCTTAAAGCAGGGCAGCACTTTGATGTTGATGAGTTTTCTCAATATGTGATTAATGAAATGCCCGCCTATGCGCGACCCGTTTTTGTTCGGATTCAACCGGCGGCAGAAACGACGGTGACGTTTAAGCTCTTTAAAGCAAATTTGCGTAAGGAAGCTTACGATATAAACACCATAGACGATGTGGTTTATGTCTTAAAACCAAAGTCTAGTTGTTATGAAATATTAGATAGTGATTTTTATCAGGCCATCGTCAATGGTCAGCATGGTTATTAAACTAGCCTTACTCGGAGTTTTGCATGATAGATTTGTATACCGCACCTACCCCAAATGGTCATAAGGCATCTTGTACTTTAGAGGCATTGGCTCTGCCTTATGAAACGCATTACGTGGATATTGGCGCCGGTGAGCAAAAGCAGGCGTCGTTTTTGGCCCTGAATCCGAATGGTCGTATACCGGCGATTGTCGATCGTGATAATGACAATTTTGCGGTATTTGAATCTGGGGCCATTATGATTTATTTGGCGGAACTGGCCGGTAAATTACTGCCTAGCGACGCAAAAGGGCGCTCCAAAGTTATTCAATGGTTAATGTTTCAAATGGGTGGCGTCGGTCCAATGATGGGGCAGGCCAATGTGTTTCATCGCTATTTCCCCGAGAAGATACAGCCCGCGATCGACCGCTACCAAAACGAGTGCCGACGTTTGTTTGAGGTCTTAGATAGCCATTTAGCAAATAATGAGTGGCTGGCCGACGACTATTCCATTGCTGATATTGCCAATTGGTGTTGGGTGCGTACCCATAAGTGGTCTGGGGTTTCTATTGAAGGTCTTGATAATTTATCGCGCTGGCTCACTGTTATGCAAAATCAACCGGGCATGGCCAAGGGGATAGAAGTGCCGTTTAGCTTGGGCAATTTATTAGATGATGATGCTGAGGCAGAAAAATTTAAGGACTCGGCTCGTAATATGCTGCAGAAATGAATGGTCAATGTAGTTTTTGTTTGTTGTCATGGCGCAGATAAGTATGAGTGAAGCTCAACTCCCCCTTAAGAAAAGCGGTGTCGATGGCCGCGTTCAGCGTAGCAAGCGAAGTCGTCAGCTCATCATTGAGGCCATGCTGGAATTAATCAATGAAGGTGTGTTAATCCCCACTGCGCAGCAAGTTGCCGACCGCGCAAATATTGCCATACGCACGGTGTTTAGACATTTCTCTGAAATGGAGCAGTTATACAACGAGCTAGATGCGCGTATTCGGGATCATTATATCGATTTGTTCCGTGGGGGAGATCGCAGTGGCAGTCTTGCGCAGCGTTTACAACATGCTATTGAGCGTCATGCCAATGCGTATATTGCCTTGTCCCCCATCATTTTGGCGACCCATGCCTTGCTTTGGCGCTCACCGGTGTTGACAAAGAATTACGCAGAAAATCAGCATAAGTTGCGAAATGATCTTGATGATTGGTTGCCTGAGTTAGCGGCCGTGTCAGCGGCAACGCGTGAAGCGGTTGATGCGGTTGCCTCGTTTGAATTTTGGCATAGGCTCCATGTAAGCCAGGGCATTGATAAAGATAACAGTGTGAAGTTAATCGTGGGGATGATCAGTAATTTATTACTTAGCGATACGCTTTGACGTGACTGAAATATTGAGCGCCAAGCTTATTTAGCGCTCAATATGATGTCTGTTTTGAGTTGTACTGCGCCGGTTTCACGCGGCAAAATTCTAATTAAACGAATTTTTCATCCCCTTAATCCTGCGGCATTAATTTCCTTTTCGGGTAGGAAAAACCCATAGTGTATCCCACGCTCTCAGCCAGTAAAGGGTGAGGCAAGCGGCTAGCATAGGCCAGGCAGCAAAGAATAATAAATGCTCAAAGGGCGCCATGTATTGTTTATACGATATGAAGGTGGACATGGCGTGAAGAAGTAAAACTGCACCGTAAGTCCAGCGACGCCACATGCCAGCGACAAAGGCGAGTATCAGTAATAATTCGACGACACCAATAATGATTGAAAGGTTTTGATCTAGCCAATTAAGGCCATAAAACTTACTAAATATTTTACTGGCGTGGCCGGGGTTGACGAATTTATCTAGCGTCCACATTAGCATCACGATAAACACACCAAGTCGGAGTGAGAAAAGTGAACGTGCCAAGGGTTTTTGTAGATCCCCGCTGAGGGGGGTAGATGTACTCATGTGGTGTTCTCCTGATTTGCATTTAAATGTAGATATAAAATTTACGGCTTAAAACTTCACTGTGATGAGCGATCAATTTGATTGCGCTGGCATTGCCAGCACCAGATTAACCCCGTCGCCAAGCGTGATACTTTTCTAAGTAATGTAGAATTTTTTGCGGTGCATGCGCCCGTTTCCATTCCCCTGCGGCGTATTTGTTGGCTTCTGCCCAGGTTGGATAGGTGTGGATGGTGCCAAGAATTTTATTGAGGCCAAGGCCGTGTTTCATGGCGAGAACAAACTCAGCCAGCAAGTCGCCGCTGTGTTCACCCACAATGGTCACCCCTAAAATTCGATCCTTACCGGGTTTGGTTAATACTTTTACAAAGCCGGTGGTAGCACTGTCGGCAATGGCTCGGTCAAGATCGTCCAATCCATAGTGCGTAACCTCAACCGCGATGCCTTTTTCTTTGGCCTCTTGTTCATTGAGGCCAACGCGAGCAACCTCTGGGTCAATAAATGTGGTCCAAGGAATAACACGGTAGTCGACCTTGAATTTTTTAAGGTGACCGAATAAACCATTAACCGCGGCATACCACGCTTGATGCGCTGCGGTGTGCGTGAATTGGTATGGCCCTGCCACATCGCCAGCGGCATAGATATTTGGGTATAGGGTTTCTAGATAATCGTTGGTGACGATAGTGCGGTTTGTTTCAATGCCGATATCCTCCAAACCGTAGCCTTGTAATCTTGGCGCGCGACCAACGGCGCAAAGCAAGACGTCAAAGCCAATTGCTTTCTCCTGTCCCTGGTGCTCGACAATAAGCTGTTTGCCCTCGTCATTCACTTCACAGCGAAGCGCTTTGTGGTCGGTGAGAATCACCACGCCATCTTCTTGTAAGGATTGCTGGGCCAATGTGGTTACGTCGGCGTCTTCGCGACCCATAATACTGCTGGCCATTTCGACTTGCGTTACTGACGAGCCGAGGCGGGCAAAGCTTTGTGCCAGCTCGCAACCGATGGGGCCGCCACCTAAAACGAGTAAGCGTTTTGGCGCTTCGTCGAGTTTAGAGAAGGTATCCCATAAGGTATCGCTGGTGACATAGCCAGATTCTTCAATACCCGGTAACGGTGGAACGAAGGGTTGGGCGCCGGTGGCAAGAACAATGGTGCGGCTGGTGAGGTGCTGGGTTTGTCCATCGGCGAGTTTTATTTCTACTGTCCAAGGATCAATAAGCTTGCCGTAACCCTGTATGACTTCTACCCCTAAGGATTCATAGCGTTCGATACTGTCGTGGGGTTCGATTTTTCGGATAACGTCGTGAACTCTTGCCATTACAGCGCGGAATGAAAATCGTACTTCAGTATTTTCTAGGCCGTAATCACTGGCGTGACGCATTTGTTTGGCAAGTTTGGCACTTTTAATAAGGGCTTTGCTGGGAACACAGCCGTAGTTTAAGCAGTCGCCTCCCATTTTGTGCGCCTCTATCAAGGTGACTTTGGCCTTCACCGCCGCCGCGATGTAAGCGGTGACCAAGCCGCCAGCACCGGCACCAATAACAATCAGGTTGCGGTCGAATTTACTTGGCTTTTTGTACCCTGCGTATACTCGGCGAGCCTTGATAATCGCGAGCAGCTTTTTAGCGATAAGCGGGAAAATACCCAGCAATGCAAAGGAGAACAGTAGAGAGGGGGATAAAATCCCTGAGATACTTTCTATTTGCGCTAGCTGGGTGCCGGCATTAACAAAAACAAAAGTGCCGGCCAGCATGCCAACTTGGCTAACCCAGTAAAAGGTGGTTACCCGAATTGACGTTAGCCCCATGACCAGATTAATGAGGAAAAAGGGGAAGACGGGAACCAAGCGCAAGGTTAGTAGATAAAATGCCCCGTCTTTTTTTATGCCCTCATTAATGGCTTTTAAGCGATCACCAAAACGTTGTTGAACGGTTTTGTTTAGTAAATAACGTGAAGCCAAGAACGCGAGTGTCGCGCCAATTGAACTGGCGAAGGAGACGATAAACAAGCCCCATGCCAGTCCAAATAAAGCACCGGCTGCCAGTGTCATGACCGCCGCACCGGGCAGGGATAAGGCGGTGATAAGAACGTATAGCGCCAGAAAAGCGCCGCCGACAAGAACAGGGTGTGCTGCGCGTTGAGTTTCAAATTCACTCAAGCCATTTTTAAGGCCTTCTAGGCTAAGCAGGTGGTCGAGATCAAAGTAGAAAAATCCAATGAAGAGGCAGGCTATTACAGTCAGTAAAACTATTTTTTTCATTAAATTATTCCATCTTAAAATAAATTGTTGCGATGCTTGTCTGCTATCTTTTAGCTGGCATCTTGGTGGCTAATACTTAATTAGCTCAGTAATGTTTTTAGCTTGTGTCTTTTTTGACTTACACCTGCGCTGATTGTTACATCGCATTCTTACTTATCTTAGACGATTGCATAGGCTTCTGCTTCTGAGCTTGCGCCAGAAGCAGAAATACATTGCCTACTACTTAGTAACTTTAGTCCATGAAAATTGTTTAAACGCTGCATCTATGGGTGTGTTTGCCAAGTGATTGGTGTAGTTGGACATGACTTTTTGAGATACCCCCAAAATTACTTCAAGAATATGGCGCTGGCTAAAGCCGGCCTGTAGAAAATCCTGCACAGCTTGATCATCTACTTGGCCGCGATCGCGAACAACGCTTAAGGTGAAGTTGCGTAGCGCTTCAAGTCTAGGGTCCTCAAGCGGTGTTTCATTGCGCAGTGCTTCGGTTATAGCTTCATCTACTCCCATAGACTTTGCGATGCCGGTGTGAGCGGGAACGCAATAATGACAGGCGTGCTCCACATTAATGGTTTGCCATACCACGGTAAGCTCTTCCTCGTTGAAGCTGGAATTTACAAAGAGTTCATGCACTCTTTGGTAGGCTTCGAGTAAGCTCGGCGCCTCAGCCATCACTGCGTGGAGGCCGGGAATCATACCAAACGCTTTCTGTGATTGGGCTAGTAGAGGTTTGCTGGCTTCGGGGGCGCTGTCGTGGGTGTGTAGTGTGAATTCAGTCATTGTGTTCTCCGTTAAGCATATTGTTTGTACCGATTGGTATAGACTAATATTGTTTGTACCGATCGGTCAACTAAAATCGTGTCATCTTTATTTTGTCGTATAATCATTGTTGCGTTATATATTGCACCGTCGCCGTTAATTATATGGCGCTGGGCTGGGATGGTGAAAATTCGTTGTTTGTAACGACTGGTATAAATATGATATAAATGGCGTGTTAATTGAGGGAGTTGATGGAAAATGCCTTGGGAAAAGTCGTTTGACGAAGATGTGGTTCTGGAAAAAGCGATGCGCGTGTTTTGGCGCAAAGGCTATGACGCTGCCTCTATGGCCAATTTAATCGAAGAAACCGGCATCAATAAGGGGAGTCTTTACAATACCTTTGGCGGCAAGCAAGCGTTGTTTGTCAAAACCCTACTCAAATACGATTTAGAAAATAGATCAGCGATGCTGGCCAGTCTTGAAGCCTTAGACAATCCGCGTCAGGCCGTAAGTCAATTTTTCGATAACATTGTGAACAGTACTGTTGCTGATGAGGAGCGCAAAGGCTGCTTCTTGTTTAATACCGTGTTGGACTGTGGCTCCTATGATGCAGAAACCAATGCCATTGTTGCGAATGGCCTGCGAGAAATAGAGGGATTTTTTCGGCGCAGTATTGAAGTCGGGCAAATGCGCGGCGAAATTAATAAAGAACTAAACCCTGAATCAAAAGCCAAGGCAATGTTGGGCTTGGCGTTATCGATTCGTGTACTTGGTCGGGGTGCTTATACAGATAGCGCATTAAAGACACTGGCAAATGAAGCTAAACAATTAATTATGTGAGGTTCTTGAATTTATGAAATGGGTATTGTCTTGTGGTGTGAACGCGCGAAAAGTATGGCCGGTGTTGCCACTACTATTAGTATTTCTTATTGGCTCGCCCACAGTAAATTCGGCAACTGAGGATGGCGCTATGCCTTTACCGAAAGTAGTAATTTTTGATGTGAATGAAACGCTGTTGGACTTGGCGCCGCTTCGCCGTTCGGTGGGGCAGGTTCTGCCAGGTGGTGAGCAACTTTTGGCCCAGTGGTTTTCAACAATGTTGCATTATTCTCTTGTTGAAACCTTAACGGGAAATTATCACGACTTTGGCCAGATCGGAACGGCGGCATTAATGATGGTTGCTGAGAGCAAAGGCGTTGAGCTTGATCCCGCTGTGGCACGGCAAGCAATAGCGGGCACCATTACCCAGCTTCCTGCGCATGCTGATGTGGTGCCGGCATTAAAAGTATTCAAAGCGCGTGGCTTTAAAGTGGTTAGTTTAACGAACTCCTCTAATGCCGGTGTGGCCGCGCAGTTTAAATTCGCAGGTATAACGGAATATTTTGAACGCCGTTTTAGTGTTGAAGATATTCAAGCGTATAAGCCAGACCCACGCCCTTATCGTTGGGTTTTGGAGCAGTTGGATGTTGAAGCAAAAGATGTGCTGATGGTTGCCGCCCACCCTTGGGACTTGGCCGGTGCTAAATCTGTGGGTTTGCAGACCGCCTTTGTACAACGGCCCGGTACGGTGCTCTATCCGTTAGTTGAGCGGCCAGATTACGTTGTTGATGATCTTCAGCAGTTGCTTGATATGTTGAAAGAAAAATAAAATGCAGTAAGAGCTGTTAGCCAGTGTGCTGATGAAAAATACAGATAATTGTCGGTATTTTGGCGGCTAGCGACAAGATCTTTTACTGCCTTGCCCAAGGTGTATTTGGGTCAATGAGTATAATCACATATAGAGACAAGCTGATATTTGTGGATTAGTGGGGTATTTGCTGGCGAAAGCCAGAACTCACTTTTCCATACTCAGGTTTAATACATGTCTTTACACCATCTTATTTACTGCAGTACTCGATCTGTCTCCTCTGAAGACAGCAGTGTGATTGAGGTAAATGCTCCAGCGCTATTAATTGAGGCGCGCGAAAAAAATAAGAAAAACAATGTCAGCGGCCTTTTGTATTTTAATGATTATTACTTTTTACAGTGCTTAGAGGGCTCTCGCCATGCGGTCAATATGACGTATAACACGATTGTTGCAGACGACCGTCATAGCGATGTGGTGCTTATTGACTACTGTGAAATCGCTAAGCGGTCTTTCTCCCAGTGGGATATGGCCTATGTTAGTGAGTCTTCTTTAACCGAGTCCTTGGTTAAATTATATTCGGGTGATGAGAAATTTAACCCTTATGACATGTCGGCAGATAGTCTTTTCCAATTAATGCAGGCTTTTAAAAGCTCGCTCGCTGTTATCGAGGCGTGAGTATTCGCCAGTGTTGTTGATATGAATTAAGGGGCGTACTTAACTATGGTTAGTGTATGGTTAGTGTATGGTTAGTGTGCCCCACCAGCGTCCATTGCAGCATGTTTTCCGTGAATTGGTTTTGTGCTCCATATCGCAATGATCAGTACTAGAAACATCATCGATGAAAAGTAAAAAATATCATTAGCCCCTAGGGTGCTTGCCTGTATTGATAGTGTACGTTCAAACATGGCGTTGGTTTGATCGCTGCTCAAACCTAGCTGCTGCAGATTATTTAGGCTATCAGTATAGATAGGGTTGTAGGCGTTGGCGTGTTCCATTAACTGTGTGTGATGCAGTGCAGAGCGACTATCCCATGCGGTAGTGGTAATTGACGAACCAAATCCACCACAGAGTACACGAACGAAATTACTTAAGCCGCTTGCAGCTGGAATCTGCTCAGGTTTTAACCCTGAAAGCATGAGCATGGAAAGTGGTGTAAAAAACATAGCCATCGCAAAACCTTGAATATAGGCGGGTAACATGACGGCCCACCTGTCTACACCACTGGTAAATTGCGAGCGCATAAAAAGGACAAGTGCGAAGATTAAAAAACCGCAAGTGGCGACTTTTCGCGCATCTACGCGATGCAAATTACGGCCAACAATGGGAGCAAAGATAATGGCGAACAGGCCGACAGGGGCCATTGCTAGGCCCGCTAGGGTTGCCGTATAGGCAATTTGTGTTTGTAGCCACAATGGTAAAATCACCACGGTGCCGAAGAAGGCGCCATAACCCAGTGATAAAGCAATTACGCTACCGGTAAAATTTCGATTCCGAAATAGCGATAAATCGACAATGGGGTGCTTTTCATTGCGCTCCCAAATTAAGAAAAAAACTAAGCCTACTACTGCAATAACGGCCAGTGCAATGATTTGCCCTGAGTTAAACCAATCTAATTCGCGACCTTTATCCAGCATGATTTGTAGTGCTGCAATCCACAGTACTAACAATGATAAACCTACCGTGTCTACCGGGAGTTTTTTGGTTGCGGTTTCTCGAGACCGATAGATTGTCCAAGTTGAATAGGCGGCGAGTAAGCCTAGCGGTACGTTTATGTAAAAGATCCATGGCCACGAATAATTGTCAGATATCCACCCGCCTAATATGGGCCCGACTACAGGCGCGACTAATGTGGTGACGCTCCAAACTGCCATTGCTGTACCTGCCTTGGCTTTGGGGAAGCTGGCGAGTAATAATGATTGCGACATGGGGATCATTGGGCCAGCAACAGCACCTTGTAGTACCCGAAATGCGATAAGCATTTCTATGCTTTGCGCTGCGCCGCAGAGAAATGACGCAAGGACAAACAGAATTGTTGATGTGATGAATAGACGAACTTGACCGAATCGCTGGGACAGCCATCCGGTTAAGGGGATGGCGATAGCATTAGAAACGGCAAATGATGTGATTACCCAAGTGCCTTGATTTGCGGAGACGCCAAGGTCACCCGCGATAGTGGGAATGGCAACATTCGCAATGGAGGAGTCCAGAACATTCATGAAGGTTGCAAATGATACTGAGACAGCACCGATGGCAAGCATTGCCCCAGTTAAAGGGGGCAGAGGGGCTGCTTGGGCGTTTGCGACATTGGCCATATGGAAACCCCTTTAGTGTGCAACTAACGTTGCTACACTGGTTTGATTGCCGCTATTGGTTTGAATGATTTTTTCAATGAGCGTGTCCGCCGCGTGATCAGTGATCTCATATACTGATGTTGAGTAACTGGCTTGCAAGGTATCGCTGGTTTGAGTTAATTGCGCGCCACTTTCATCACTTATATCAATTTCTGCTGTCATCGATAAACCAATGCGCAAGGGGTAGTCTTGCAGTTGTATCGGGTCTAAAGAAATGCGCACTGGCAAGCGCTGTACCACTTTTATCCAATTTCCTGTGGCGTTTTGAGGCGGTAGCAGGCTAAAAGCACTCCCTGTACCGGCATCTAAACCGACAACAACCCCTTGGTATTCTATGTCTTTGCCATACATGTCTGCGGTTAATGAAACTGATTGGCCAATGCGAATATGATGCAGTTGGCTCTCTTTAAAATTGGCATCAATCCATACCTGTTCTAAAGGAATTACGGCCATCAATGGTTTGCCGGGCGCAATACGTTGGCCAAGCTGTACGCCACGTTTAGAAATGTAGCCATCAACGGGTGAGGGAATATGGGTGCGCTGTAGATTTAAATAGGCAGTGCGAACCTTGGCTGCCGCGGCTAATACTTCTGGGTGCGTATCAATGGTGGTGTTTTCGGTCAGTGCCTCATTGCCGGCCAGTGCTTCGCGGGCAGCGAGTAAATCAGATTGCGCTGATTTTACTGCAACTTCGCTATGGTGTAATTCTTCTGAGGATACGGCACCGGTTTTCGCTAGGCCAGTGCGGCGGGTGAGATCTGCTTTTGCGCGACTTAATGAGGTTTGCTGTAACGCTATTTGCGCATTTAAGGCGTCGTTACTCGTAAATAATGAACGCACCCTGCGTACTGTTTGTGCGAGTTCGGCCTGGGCTTGTGACAATGCAATTTTTGCGTCGGTATCATCGAGCTTGATTAGCGTTTGTCCGGCTTTCACGTGCTGAGTATTCTCGCCATAGATGGCGACTACAGTGCCCGAGGTTTGTGGTGTGACTTGGACAATATTGCCAGCAACATAGGCGTCTTCGGTACTTTCAAAGTGGCGTCCGACCAGTACCCAATAGCTGAGCCAGAGTGCACCAATGATAATAAATATAACGCTGGCAATTAACATTTGACGGCGACGGTTTTCAGCAACAGGAGAAAGTGGGGTAGTTGAATTAGTCATGTTGGGCTCCTACAACGCGAGGGTAAAGGCTGTCATTATGGTTGGTGTCTGTATTGATTGCTGTGATGTGATTGTTTTCATTGTGGGGTAAGAAACCACCGCCAAGTGCTCTAAAAATTTCCACGCGATTGGTGAGTGCGCGCATGAGCAGCTGGGAGTGGAATAGCTCCTGTTGGATTACCATACTTTGTGCATTTAGCACGGTAAGGTAATTACCAAGACCGGCGTTATAACGCTGCAGCGCTAAGTTATACGCTGTGGTCGCTGCATTGAGGGCCAGCTGTTGTTGCTCTAATTGTGGTTGTAGATAGAAAAAACTGTTTAATTGGTCTGCGACATCGCGGAGTGCTTCAACGAGGGTTTCGTTATAGTTTGCAACTGCGGCGTCATAGTCTGCATAACGGGTTTTTAAATTAGCGCGCAGTCGGCCGCTATCAAATATTGGGAGTGATAAAGCAGGGCCAACACCATAGTTTTCACTGCTTGTTTTAATAAGTTGATCAAGGCCAATACTTGAATAACCAGCAAACGCGGTTAAATTAATATTCGGATAAAAGGCCGCTTTGCTAACGCTTGTGTCATGCATTCTTGCTTCTACTTGCCAGCGTGCGGCAACTAGGTCGGGGCGATGACCAATAATCGTTGCGGGTAAGTCTTGGGGTAAAGCTAAATCGAAATTTATATTTGGTTCTGGAAGAGCGACTTGCAACGTTAGTGTGCGGTCAGGGCCAGCACCCAATAACGCGGCTAAAGCGTGTTGGGTTGAGACAATGTTTTCTTTGACCATTTCGATGTTGGTGCGGGTAAGAGGCAGTTGGGTTTCAGCTTGTTTGAGTTCGACAAGGGTGTCGAGACCTGCATCCACTCTTTGTTTGGTTAGGTCATAAATTTGCTGGCGCTGCTTGAGTGCATTGTGACCAATATGCAGGAACCGTTGTAATTCCGCCAGCTGGAAATACGTTTTAGCTATGGCGCTAGCAAGCATTAATTGAGCACTTGCAGACTCTGCTTGGGTGGCGGCTAGCCGTGATTGACTTGCGGCAGTGGCAGCCTTATTGCGGCCCCAAAAGTCTAGCTCATACTGGGTTTGTAGAGTGATATTGGCGCTACTGCGACTTGAACCGCCAAGGGGCGCGGGGTACATGCCGTTTTCAGTATAGTGTTGGCGAGTTGCGTCAGCAGATAAAGCTGCACTGGGAAAATTGGCTGCACGGGAATTTTCCAATGAGGCGTTTGCTCGTGCAATTTTCGCCGCAGCGAGAGCTAGTGTGGGGCTGTTTTGTAAAGCTTCTGCCATTAAGTTGTTTAACTGAGGGTCGTTAAAGCTTTCCCACCATACTTGTGTTGGCCATGCTTCGCCGCTGGGGGAGCTTGACTGATCGATGGTTAAGCTCTGCTGCGTTGCTAAAGTGTCGGCGTTCAATATTGTTTTTTCACTGCCTATGTCTTTGTAATTTACACATCCAGTCAGGCCGACAATCAGAGATAGTGCGAGGTAGCCATAAGTGCGGGAAGGATTGAAGGCAATCATTTTTCCCCCTCGTCGTTGCTGTCATTTTCCGTGGCGGCAATAGTTTCAGCTTCAAAAATGAGTTTTGATAATAGTGTTTTTAAGGTTGAAATTTCGTCTTCATCAAAATTCTTTAAATGCTGATTCAAGACGTTGATGGCAATAATTGGCATTTTCTCAACCACTAATTTGCCGTGTTCTGTTAGTACGATTGTTATGACTCTACGGTCTTCTAAACTGCGTTTGCGTTCAATAATGCCCTTGGCTTCAAGGCGATCTAGCATCCGTGTAGTAGCACCAGTGTCGAGATTAGATTGACGGGCTAACTCTGCTGCGGTTGAGCAGTTTTGTTGCTTTAACGTCATTAAGAAGGCGAATTGCGGATGGGTTAAATCGTAAGGGGCTAGTTGTTTATCGATAACAGATGTTAAAAATCCGTAGCAACGCTTTAGAAGGTAGCCGATGCTCGAGTTCATTTGGTAATTCGATAAGCTGTAGTGACCATTTGGATTTTCTACGGTGAGATCCAGAATTTTTTGGGTGTTCATCGTTGGGTGCCTTAAGTTTATGCCAAGGCAGTATCTGCCATAACAATGTCTGCCTAGGCAGCTAATATCCTCCAGCCACACTGAAAATGCAAGCCTCTTTTATCTGACTATGCAGGCAACATTATTTTGGTATTAGCCTCCTAATGTTTAGCTAAGGTCAACTTCGGGAGGCATAGACTAGGTTTAACATCATGTGGTTTTTACACTGGATGTTTAGTTGGAGTGAGCGCTATTTTGAAATTCTGAGACCAGTTGATAAGACTTTAGTCGCGCTTCATGGGAATAAATTTGTGAGGTGATCATCAGCTCGTCAGCCTGGGTTTTATCAATAAATGCCTGCATATCCTGATGTACTTTTTCTTTGTTGCCGATTGCCGAGCAAGACATGATTTGGCTAAGCAGCATCTGCTCGCCACTCGATAATTGCTCAAGATAGTTATCTGTTGGTGCTTGTAATTTACCAGGTTGGCCGCGTCGTAAATTGACAAAAGCGCGCTGCATAGAGCTGGCAATATACTGGGCTTGGGCATCGCTGTCGGCGGCGAAAACATTATAGCCAAGCATCACGTAGGGTTTGCTTAGCTGCTCCGAGGGGCGGAAGCGATCGCGATATAGCTTGATGGCATTGAGCATTTGATCCGGCGCGAAATGCGACGCAAAGGCGTAGGGTAGGCCGAGTGAGGCGGCTAACTGCGCGCCAAATAAACTAGAGCCCAAAATCCAAACCGGAATGTTCAGGCCGGCGCCGGGCACAGCAATAATTTTTTGGCCGCTTTGTGGTTTGCCAAAGTAGTTCATCAACTCAACAACGTCTTGGGGAAATTGGTCGACGTCGGCATCAAGGTTGCGCCGCATGGCGTGGGCGGTTATTTGATCGGTGCCGGGGGCACGGCCTAAGCCAAGATCAATACGTTGTGGGAATAGCGCTTCTAAGGTGCCGAATTGTTCGGCAATAATAAGCGGGGCATGGTTTGGCAGCATAATGCCACCAGCACCTACCCGAATTGTTTTAGTGCCTGCTGCAATATGACCGATAACAACAGCCGTCGCGGCGCTGGCAATGCTTTTCATATTGTGATGCTCTGCCAGCCAGTAACGATTAAAACCTAGTTGTTCTGCGTGTTGAGCGAGTGACAGGCTGTTTTGAAGTGAGGTGCTGGCGTTGCCATCTTCTGTAATGGGTGAAAGGTCGAGTACTGAAAGTTTAACCATGAGTTAATCCGTGCTTAATGGGTTGGCCAATTGATGTTTGACGCTATTGAGTCAACATTTGCCACAGTTGATTCAATTTTTCTCTGCCGTCACTGCGATGAGTTTGATAGCTCACTGCGTTATCGGGTGCGCCTGGTGTTAATTCTATACTCCACAGTGCGTCGAGTTCATTGGGTAACAATGAGTAGCGAATATCAATGATACGGTGGGGATTGTTGGGGTCTAATGCAATATAGCCTTGCGAAAACCACCGGAAACGTTCGAGGTCGATGGCTTGTCGACTTTTTGCGATAAGCCAAGGTAGATCGCTACTGGTGTTTAATAACGGAATGCTAGCGCCTGGAAATACCTTTGGTGTCATACCCACGCGCACCGCATCAATGTAATAGGCATCATCGGTGGTATATGCCGTTTTCCATAAGAGATTATTGCCAAATGACGGTTTGGCTTCCAGGTGACGCACTTCATGCCCACGACTTTCTGCTAATTGATAAGCCTGGGTTTCGGCCCGCTCGCGCTGCCACCAGCCAATGCAGGGGTAAGCTAGCATCCAAATAAACGCGGCAGGCGCTGCCAACTGCCAAGAACGCCGAAAACTTAATATCAATAAGGCCGCAATGGGGAGTGTGTACAAGGGGTCAATAATGGAGATGGTACTCCACGATACTCGCTCGTTACTCAGGGGCCAGTAGAGCTGGGTGCCATAGCTTGTGCAAGCATCAAGCAGTGCGTGAGTTGCGTAACCTAGGGTGCAAAACAACACGCTTTGTTGCCAGCTCAGCGCATTTCTTTTGCCAAATAGCTTATGTAGTACCAAACCGCAAATTAGGCCGCCAATGGGGATGAAAAAAAGCGAGTGGGTGAACTGGCGATGAAATTCTAAGAAGAGCAGTGGGTCGCTATTTGAGCGGATAAGGACATCTAAGTCGGCGGCCATACCAGATAAAAACCCAAGAATGATTGCGCCTCGCGCTTTTGCTCGCTTGCTAGGGGCATTTCGCACTGCGACAGCGCCAAGTAAACCTTGTGTAAGAGGGTCCATAAATAGCTCAAAAATGGGAAGACGCGGAGAGTGTATCTGAAAATAGCTAGCGGGTTCACATTGCGGTGGAAGTGCGTCGGTAAACAAGATCAATAAAATGGTGTATGACCGACGCCGCTGATGGAAGAAGGTTAGCTGCTGACGGCCTCTTTGCCCTTCAATACTGTGACCAGACTATCGAGATGGCGAATGACCTCTTGGCCGCTGCTGGTTAAATAACCGCCATCGGGCAGGGTGATCAGGTCTTTATCAAATAGGCGTTGAGTGGCGGCAATCGTGTCTGGCGATGCGGTGTGATGTACTTTTATTCCTTCTAGTGCTGACGCGGGGTTGAACTGAGTCAGTACGCGTATTTCGTCGAGAACGTCATTAGATAACGGCATAGCTATAACCTTGTATTGTTATGGATTAAAGGCTTTGGATAGAACTGAGCTTGTGTGAGTGCTAACTCTGCAATTCATGTTCTAAGCTAACACTGTAGCGCGAAATAGAGATTTCCGCCAAAACCATTTTAGTCTTTGGCTGAGGGTATTGTTTTGTCATGGCTACTGACAGAATGTTGCTTACTAGGATAAGCTCTTAAGCAAAAGTACTTAATAATGACGTAATGAGCACCACCTCAGTGTGGCGAGGAATGACTATGTTCAAAGAGTATGGGCAATACGATGCATTGGGTTTGGCGAGCTTGGTGGCCGCGGGCGAGGTGACTCCAGAAGAGTTATTGGCAGCGGCAATTACACGAGCTAATGAGGTTAACCCTAGTCTTAACGCCATTATTCATCGCTTTGAAGATAGGGCATTTCAGCAAATTAAAGACGGGCTGCCCAGCGGCCCCTTTACTGGGGTGCCTTTTGTATTAAAGGATTTACTTGCCGCATTTGCCGGAGAGCCCATGACTATGGGTAGCCGAGGTATGCATGTGGTGCCGGATTATGACAGTGAGCTGGTTCGTCGTTATAAGGCGAGTGGGGTAAATATTTTTGCTAAAACCAACACGCCGGAACTCGGCTTAATAATAACCACTGAGCCCAAGGCGAGAGGTGCCACCCATAACCCGCATAAATCAGGCTATAGCACAGGTGGCTCATCTGGCGGCAGTGCGGCGGCGGTGTCTGCGGGTATTGTCCCTATGGCTCATGGTGGTGATGGCGGAGGCTCAATTCGGTTTCCGGCCTCTTGGTGCGGCGTCTTTGGTCTCAAGCCCTCTCGTGGTCGCAATCCCTTGGGGCCGGATCAGGGAGAGGATTGGCAGGGGGCGGTGGCAGAGCATGTGTTGACTCGCACTGTCAGAGACAGTGCCGCCATGTTAGATTGCAGCAGTGGTCATGAGGTGGGGGCACCGTACAATATTGCCTTGCCTAGTGGTTCGTTTTTGTCGGCGACGGAGCGTGATCCCAAGCCGCTTCGGATTGCACTCAGCCGTAAACCGCTGGTCACTACCCAGTTACACCCCGAGGTAGATGCGGCCTTAGTTAAAACAGCGCAACAGCTGCGTGACCTTGGTCATGAGGTCGTTGAAATAGAACCAGACATCAATATTGAGCGCTTCTGGCGCGATTTCTTTGTGGTGGTGTGCGGTGAAGTTGCCGCCATGGTCGCGGGGTATAAACAGCTTTACGGTTCGGCCTGTGTTGGCCAGTTTGAGCCGGCGACCAAAAATATGGCAATGATCGGTCGGTCTCTTAGTGCGGCAGATTTTGTTACCGCACAAAAAGGCTGGCACGACATTCAATTGGCGATGGGTCGCTTACTGCTAGATCATGATCTTATGCTGTGTCCGACGGTCCCTACACCAGCGGTTCCCCACGGCCAGCTTCCAAATAGTAAAATTGAAGAGCTGCTGATGTTGGCGTCGCACCGTTTAAATATTGGCAAGTTATTGCTTAATTCTGGCTTGGTTGAGCAGATGGCATCGCCAATACTAGAGAAGATGGCTTTCACTATGATGGGTAATATAACGGGCTTACCGGGTATGTCGGTGCCATTACATCGTAGCCTAGACGGCTTGCCGATTGGTATGCAGTTTACGGGTCGAATGAATGACGAAGAAACGCTATTTAGTTTGGCTGCGCAATTAGAGCGCGAGATTGGTTTTTGCTTATAAATACCCTCCAATCTGCAAGGGTATGTTGTGGATGAAAGACAAAAAATCGTAGCTTAGTGTGCACGCTCATCACTAAACTACGATTTAAGTCTTTAATGTCGTGACGTTTTTTTACATCAAATACAGCGATTTCAATCTGGCAATCGCTTTTTGATCTACACCAATTGCCTTATCTAGATAGTTTTCAACTGAGCCATACTGCTCTTCAATTTGAGCAAAGGCGATGTTGATATAGGGTGTGCCGTCATTAGTCACTAATGGCTTGGCCTCTTTTGCTTTTCCGTTATCAGTGTAGCGAAGCATGAGCTTGGCAAAGCTATTTGTTTTTGCTGCTTCTTTTAAGTCGATGTCACCGAACTCGTTAGCAGTGTCACGGTGTTGGGTAGACAGCAAATAGTCTTCAATAATAACGTCGCGCGGTACGCCTAATGCGCTGAGCAGTAGTGCCGATGCAAAGCCAGTACGGTCTTGTCCTGCAGAGCAGTTCACCACAAGCGGTGTATTTTGTTGCAGCAATTCTGAAAAGTAGAGTTTCATTTGTGGTTGTAGCATGTCAGCTATAGATAGATAAAAACTGCCCAGACCAAATTCTTTGGCGTTTTTTTGCATAGCTTTACTTGCCGCTACTGGAAAGCTGTAAACGTGGTTTACGTAATTAATATTGCTGTTTTCCAGTGCCCATTGATTTGGAAAGATTTCCAGTTCTTCTTGAGAGCGAAGGTCTACCACGGTTTTAAAGTCACGCTCGTTTAAATAAGCTTGGTCTGCGGCGGTGAGGCTTACCATAGCACCGGAGCGGAACAGAACGCCGCTGCGTACCGTTTTGTTATCAACCGTTTTGTAGCCACCTAGGTCGCGAAAATTAGACCCGCCTTCAAGTGGCAGTACAAAGGGTTGGGCACTGCTTTGCTCTGTGGAATTTGCTGCTGTGGCTTGGCTTGGGTTTGTGCTTGAGCAGGCTGTTGAAAGTAGGCTTAGCGTGATAAGGCCTATCGCGGTGCCTAAGGTGAATAACTTTTGTGTGTTCATGGTGACCTCATTAAATTGATTGTGCGGCTGTCGTTGATTTACCTCGGAGCGGTGGCGCATTGCTTGCGCCACCTTAGGTGTGAGATTAGAAATGTAATCTCACACCTAATAAGTAACGGCGACCGTAGCTCTCTGACTGATTGATGGTGCCGTTGCCGGCATAACGTACGTCGGTTTCGTTTGTCAGGTTATTAGCATTGGCGTAGACCGACATAGTGGCGCCTTGCAAGTCGAAGGGGAGTTCATAGCTGATGGACAAGTCCACTCGCTCTTGCTCGCCCCAGTACTCGCTGGGGTCTTCGATAGGCGAGATCCATTCGTCGCGATACTGGTAGTTCAGCCGTGCAGATAGACCAAAGTCTTCATAAAATACTGAGAAGTTATAAAGCAGGTCCGAGGTGCCGGGAAGGTCATAGTTTTGGCCGTCTATACCAGTAAATTCACTGTCTAATACGGTGATATTGGCACTGACACCCAAGCCGTGAATGCTGTCAATGAGGTCTGCAGCATGGCCGACAAAGTTGAGCTCTAAGCCCTGCATTTCGCCGTCTTTACCATTTACCGCACCGCTATAAGTCCAACTTTCGCCAGCCGCACTGCTCAGGTAAATACCTGGATCTATGGTGCTGGTGTCTGCATAAATAACCTTATCAATGGTGCGATAAAACATACCTGCCGACAGTATGCTGGCGGGGGCGAAGTACCATTCGATGGCGGTGTCTATACCCATGGCTTCTTCAGCTTTTAGCCGTGGGTTACCACCGTTTATTTCTTCTTCTATGACATCAATTCTGGCGGCAGCTCGCCATTCGTTGTAAGTCGGACGGTTTACGCCGGTAGATCCAGAGATGCGCAGTTTAAGATTGTCGGCCAGATTAATATTAAAATGGATGCTTGGCAGTATATGATTGAAGTCGTCTTCTACATTGACTGGGTTTCCATTTGCAGAGCCTTTGCTGCTGTAATCTGTTTGCTCAAAACGAGCACCGGCTACGACATTACCCCAGTCAAATTCTGTGGTCGCCATAGCGTAAGCTGCGATGATCTCTTCTTGAATCGCAATCAAACCATCTTCTGTGGGTGTCATCGGGCCTAGATCACCGCTCGCCGCCCATGTATTTCTAAGGCCGACATTGTCGTAGATGGTGCCGCCAATGGTATTGGTGGTGTTGCTGTCCCAGAGGGCGCCAGTGTTGTAGCTGTCAATATCGACGCTGCCGGGAAAGGCTTTGATTGACGGTGTTGCGATATAGCCATCAGCTTCACGGCTATCGCGCTGTAAGCCCATACGCAGAACTGCAGATTTGCTAAACCATTCAAAATCTCGCTCGGCGTCTACTTTTAATTTTAGGCCATCGATATTGAGTTCTTGCCCGTAGTGAATACCGATAGTCGCGGCGTAGTTCACCGTGGCAAGGTCGCGGTCTAAATAGAGTTTTGGATCTTCAATGTCGCTGAGGTCGTAGCTAGCAACGGCAGCGCCACCTACGCTTTGCGGTATGGGTAAATTCATGCTGAACTCGGTTTCAGTCGAATTTGCACGGGCTTCAACTCGCCATTCGCCTACTTGGAAGTCGGCTCCCAAGGTATTGGAGAAGGTTGAATTTTGATATTCACCGTCTTCTAGGGCGCGGGTCACAGTCACATCTTTATTGCTGGCTTGCGTTCCAGCTTCTGGGCTATTAACTGCAAATACAAATTGGTTGCGCTGTTCGCTGTCGATGAACTCGCTATAGAGTGTCGATAGGAATAGTCGTTGTAATTTATCTTCGCCGCGAAACTCTAGCGTGCCGCCGTAGGCGCTGTCTTCGCGCTTGACCTTGTAGCTACGGAAATCCAATTCATTAACGATAAGCTCGCCAGTGTTGGCATCGCGTTCTAGATCGTATTCGCGGGTGTCGGTGATTTGCTCGCGGCTATTGTCTGAGGTGAAAACGACGAAACCAAATTTATCGTTAGACCAAGAGGTACGCAGTCCGTATTTTTCAATATCCCCGCCACCTAAGTCTTGCTCTCCCAGTCCCACATCGGCGGCAAAAGACCAGCCTTCTTGAGTGAAGGGGCTAAAGGTTTCAATATTAATAAAACCGGCTACCGATTCACCGGGCATGCTCGGCAAAATAGCTTTGTTGACTGCTATCCGGCGGGTGATGACGGAGGGAATACTGTCGAACCTTGGGATACGACCATTTTCAGCACCGGGTACATCAATGCCGTCAAAGGCGATACTGGTGTAGCGAAACGGTGCGCCACGTAGATTGATGTAACGCGCTTGGCCCTGGTCGCGCTCAATGGCAAGGCCGGGTAGACGCCCTAGGGAGTCGGCTAGGTTTTGGTCGGGAAAACGACCAATCGTGTCGGACGAAATAATCTCGACGTAATTGTCTGAGAACTTTTTAGCGTCAAAAGCAGCCTGCTGGCTATCGCGGATGGGGGCGGCTGTGACGGTCACCATTTCCATTGGTTTGTCGTTGGCATTGGCAATTAAGGGCACGCTGGCACTTAAGCTGCCGAGTGCGATTGCGGATAACTTCTTTACAACATGAGAAGTCATTGGGTGGTCTCCTGCGCTATGGCTAAGGTGTGAATGTTTTAGGCAGGAGGATTGTCGTGATTTAATATTTCGGCACTGTGACAAAGACATCTTTTTGGCTTTAGAGATATCTCTAAATAGCGAAGAGGGGAACTTGCGTGGAATCTATCTTGTTGTAATAAAAGGGAATTCGAGATTTTGGTGATTTCTAAGTTCAAATTTTGATTATGCTAAAGAAATATCATTTGGCGTTAAAGCTAGGCGGTATTTGAAGCGAGCAGTTTGATGATCACGTTCAACGTCAAATAAAAACGGCTTGGCTAATTGTTCACCAAGCACTCGGGTAATTTCTTCTTTAATTTTGCTTCTATTTTGATCTAAGGTTTTTGCACGAAGCCCTTTTTCTTCTAAATCTTTTATCGCTTTAACATGGCCACCGTGCTGCCGCATTAGCGAGATTAATTCATGGTTAGAGACAAAGTCTGCTCGGTTGGACGGTGGGTTGATAAACCAACCGTCTTGATCTTCAGCCTCGTTGTTAAGGCGTCGCTGTGCATACCATAAATAATATAGAAAGGGCGTTGTAGCGAGTTTAATCTCTATTCCATGAATAGTAATAAGCCCGCTCGAGGGAGATAGACTCAGCGTTGCTGGCGAAAGCGCTATGTTAATAGCTTGGTCAATATCGTCAGGGTGTAACTGAAGACCGCACTGAAACCAAGATAATTGCGCTGAATCTGCGGTTTTACAGCCGCCACTGTTTAAAAAAATCAACATGGAGGCGGTATGCGAGGGATTCATCTTGATGACAAGATCAAGCGCTTGATTTTGAAGGGCTGTGTATTGCGTGCAGGCTTGGCATAATTTTAAGGCCTCTTTCTTATTAAGCCCATTAGCCGTGAGTAAGGCCACAAGCTGCTTGCGGCGGCCTTTTAGGGGTTTGGTAATGCTACTCAGAATTCCGCCTGCCAGTACTAAAAATAGTAAATGGCTAAGACTTAATGTGAGCCAGTTGTACTGGCAGTTAAGTCCAAGCGACATGGTTTGGCTGTGATCGTTGACTAGCCAGTTCAGTGTGATTGTTCGTGATGGTGGCGAGGAAGCTTGATAGTTATTAGCAAGAAAACTAAGAATTTCTGCCTGGCAGCTTTCAATAATATTGAGATGACTTGTTACCTTAATAAGGGCCAAATCTTGATTGACCTTGCTCACTAAGAAGTTATTGAGCAATTCATTTTGAAAATTATTGAGGCCAGCGTCAGTGATTTTTGTCGGTAATTGCGCTTGCAGTTTTTCTTCTAGGTCATTGGCAATATTGTTTAGACTAAGCTGAAAGGACAAGGCTATTAGTATTGCTGTGCATAATAGCGCAATGGCAATAAGGGGGATGATTTGCTGTCTTTCTTGGCTTATAGACATGCGGGTTTTACTGCCAGTGGCGCCTGTGTTGAATCAAATATAGGCGCATAAATGATTAGGCTTTTGAGCAGGGCGCACTCTAGGTCGCGAGATGTTTCGGCAAGCAGTAAGTCCTTGCTTACATACCAGGCGCCAGAGGGAACCTCGCTTTCAATTAAGCTTACGAAGACTTCTGATCCGTCGTTGGCCTTAGCCAAAGGCAGTGGTGTACTGATGATATCGACTTCGTTGTTATTGAAGGCTTTATAGATCGCATTGGGATCAGTGTAGAATTTTTTCTGTTTGGATGATAAGGAGATTCCTGATGCCCGCAGTGCGCTCATGGGTTGTAAAAAATGAGTTTGACTTTGCGAGTCACGAGATAAGCCAATGATTTTGTCTTTGAGGTAATCAGCGTTCAGCGTGGGGAGTGCGTCTTTACTCATCCAATAGAGCTCGTATGTGGGTGTTTCTAGTAACAGGCTATAAAAATTGGATAACTCAGGGACTAATCCAGTAACGATATGGCGTCGATTCCAGAATAGGTCGAACTCTTCATCAAGAATATGCTGGGCATTGAGGTAAGACCTAGGGCGCCATAAAATTTCTACATCAGTGAAGTGTTGGCGAATCGTCTTGTTGGCACATAAGGAGTCAGCAAATTCCGACGCGTAGCTAAAGAAAAGGGTCAATACACGGAATGTACGGTGAGCGTCGGTGTTGCTGGTAGCGCATTGATAACTTCGGTAATCACTAAGATGTAGTTTGTGCAGTTGAGCATTAGAGAGGTATAAGCTAGCTGCCAGCGGTATACATAGCGCTAGGCTAACGACAAAATAATAAACTGGGCGGTTAGCGCTAATGAAGGGGGAAGGCAGCATTATATTGAAGTGATTAAAAAACTTAATAATACGGCGATTTTTTTACAGTTCTGTTACAGCGGTGGTGAAGCCGGGGGCAAAACCGGGGGCAAGGAAATCAAGTCAATGTTTAAAATCTAGCTGATGTTGAGTGAACGGCTAGCTCTGTCATGTTTATTGGGTGCGGCTTTGCTCTTTGATAAACGCGATGGCTCTGCGCTCTGCTTTCCCTGCAAATAAATAGGTCATAATATGACCGGCAAAACTTACCGTGTAGGTTTCGCTTGGAATATTCTTTTTGTCTAGGGCGTTGTTCATTAATTCCATTTGTTCCGGTTCGACGAGTTTGTCCCATTGACCGTGGTATAAAAAGACAGGGGGCGAACTAGCGCTCACGTGGTTTACCGGTGAAGCATCCTGCCATTCGGCTTCTGCCTCGGCCATAGATTTGCCAATAAGTTTGTATACCAGCGGCGAATTGGGCCAGCGGCTTAAATCTGCTGGGGTGCCGCCGGCGATAATACTGCGCAGTTGCGGCGCTTGGGCGCGATCTAATCCGGCCATCAAGATTAAATGTGCGCCGGCGGAGTAGCCCCAGCCACTGATGTTTTCGCGATCAATTTGATATTCATCGGCGTGTTGGTACAACCATTCTAGGGCATCTGAGACGTCATTCATTTGTGTTGGGTGGTGATATTCCGGCGCAAGGCGGTAGCGGATATTGAAAACAACAAAACCTGCGCCTGCGAGTTGCTTGCTTATGCCCTCCATATCACCGCTGCGTTTAGACCAGCCGCCACCATGCACCACCAGCACCGCAGGTTTTGGGCCGCTAATATCCGGAATATATAAATCGCCAGTGAGTGTGGTTTCTGCCGTCTGCTTGTAGGTAATATGTTCGGTTTTGTTAAATTTTGTCGATTTGTTAACACTGAGGCTTGCGCACGCCACAATAAATAATAAAGCGGTGGCGATTAAAATGAATTTCATACGGTGGCGCCTAATAATATGCAGGGCAGAACGGCTGCGGTAAGTGAAAAACGGTTATTGCGATTAACTGTACGGTGTTTTGAGTATATTGGACCGTATATTTCAGCGCATTAATAAATAACAATTCACGCTTGACTTGAAGTCAACTTGAGCTTGTATGCTATCTATTCAATATCGTACAAACAAGCGCGCTGACTGACTAGCGCAATTGCTAATGAGGGGAGTGACAATGGACGCAGCGTTTTGGCATGAACGATGGAGAGCGAATGAAATCGGCTTTCATCAAGAGCAGGGGAATCCCTTATTAAAAGCTTATTTTGAAAGATTGGCCTTAGCTAAGGGCGCTAGGGTGTTTATTCCTCTGTGCGGCAAGACGAATGATATTGGCTGGCTGTTAGCCAATGGTTATGCCGTGGTAGGTGCAGAGTTGAGTGAAATGGCAGTTCAAGCTCTATTTGAAGACTTGGCTATTTCTCCGGTTGTGGATGAGTTATCTGATTTGCGTCACTACCATGCAGAAAATATTGATATTTTCGTGGGCGATATCTTCGATTTGTCGTCTGAACTGCTTGGTGAGGTGGATGCCATTTATGACCGCGCTGCCTTGGTAGCTTTGCCGGCAGAGATGCGTAAAAGCTATAGCCAGCATGTCGTAGGGATTGCTCAGGGTGCGCCGCAGTTAGTTATTTGCTTTGAATATGATCAAGCGCTGCAAGCGGGACCGCCATTTTCAATTAGCGAAGCAGAAATAAGACAGCATTACTCTGAAAATTATCAGCTGGAGCGGGTAATTACCGTAGAACTGGAGGGTGGTTTAAAGGGTGCTGTTGAAGCGAATGAAGTGGTGTGGTTATTAAAGAAAGGATAAGAAAAGTATGACATACACCTGTGAACATAGGTGTATGTCGGATTGGCTTTAAGGAATAAGCGGGCCAAAGATGTCACTTAATGGTAGACACTGTCCGCCAATGAGTGGGATCTCATCAGGTGCGCACAAGAAGTCTAAATCACCGCCACTTGAGCTAGTGTTACAGGCGTCGGCGTTATCGTAGGAATCATCTACAACATCGTTGATCCACTGTGAGACCAAATCTACGGCGGTGCCGTGCACAGTGCTGCGAGCGATTGGCGGCATACGCGCGGCAAGAGTGGTTGCATCAGGTCCTAAGCGGTATGGCAAAATTGATTCTGCAGCATTACCCGGAACGATATCGTACTCATGGCCGCCACGACCTTCTGTACCACTTGCGGTTGGCCCTTTACAGATACCAAAGGTGTCGTTTACTTCACGGAAGACATCCATATAGAAGCCGGTATTCTGTGCTAATCCACGTGGGTTGTGGCAATGAGCGCAGTTAACCTCTAGGTAAGAGCGGACCCGTGCTTCAATATCTTCATCGCTGCCAGCAGTATAACCAGAGTCACCGGGAATGTTGAAGATGGGGTTACGTTCAACCGAGCTTAAGTACAAGGTTGTAGGGTCAGTTTCTAAATTGTCAGGGCAGTTTTTCATTAACCCGTTTTGGCACCAGTAAACCAATTGGTTTTTACCATTTACAGGATGTGAATCTATTCCCGTTGTTAATGGTGACTCGCTGGCAAACGGACGGTTTAAGTTACGCGCTTTAGGGCCAATGGGGGCTGAGCCAGTTTCTGCATCATCGTTGGCGTGACAGCTTTGACACTGGTTGGCATTGGGAAGCGTGTACTCGTCGGTAGAACCAACATAGTGCTCACCACTGTTTACGTCATGGTAATCCCAGCTGGCGCTGATAACGTCACCTTGCTGAAGCAGCGTCGCTACTTTTTTACCATCTTCTTCCGTCCATTTGTATTCTAACCCTTCCCAGTAAACTTGGCCGCCGCTGGTTTCACGTTTAATAATTAAGCGTGTTTCAGCTGCGGTTTCAGTTTGGCTTGGTTCATCGGTAAACGAGAAGGTTTTCGCTAAGATCGTGCCCACTGGGAACAGAATCGTAGCATTAGCGCTGTCATTACCATCACGGTAAGTGGCCTGCTCGCCTTCTGGGATGTAAGCAACACGATATTTTGTGGAGTAGTCTGAGAACAGTTTGGTGTTTAGTACAAAAGGTATACCTTGGCCATTAGGCAGGCTGGTAGGGTCTTCTGGGTCACTAAACAAATTGTACTGATCTAAACGTGGGCAGTTTACGCGGTAAGCATCTGCGTTGATTTTTCCTTCCGCAACACTCGTTTCACAAAGTTGATCGATGAGTGCTTGCGAAGGTGCAGGATCAATATTGCCTGAAGGAACAAATTCAGGAATTTCAATTTCGGGTAATGGCTCCATATTGCTGCCATAGGTGTCGTCACACAGGTGTGGTGTGATATCAGTATCAGCAGGGAAGTTAGGAATACTGGTGATGATATCTAATATGTCTTCCTGACTAGAAGCGGGGAAATAAAGTAGTGTCTCTAAACCCTCAGTACCGTGGAAATTGGAGAAGGTCTCACTATCGCTATTAAAGGTGTTGTCTTTATCGATACAGGAATACCACCACTGAGGTTTTTTGCGTTCACCGGCCTCGTCAAACTTGTAGCCGTTGTAACGGCAAGATGGGTTGGGGTATTGGTTGCCTGATATGGGTTTGCCTTCTGCATCTGCAGGAACAGGGTCACCGTTGCTGTCAGTTGGGTATGGGCAGTCGGGATTGTATTCGTCTTCGTAACCGTCCCATGCAATATGAGCACCGCGGTATTGACCAGAGCCTACCAGCATTTTTAAGCCGACTAAGGTTGGAAATGCTGAGGTTATTTGTTCGCCACCGGTATCGATAATAGCGGCAAAATCTGGGCTAGGTAGGTCGTTACCGTTGTCATTAAAGGTGTTATTCCAAACATGAACGCCTTCGCTGTATAAGTCCATGCGGCGGTCACCTGGTACACCAAGCAACTTGTAGCTGATGTGTAAGATACCGGCGGTGCCGTTGTTTTCGAAGGTGTTGTTAAAGACGTCGATTTTGTCGTAACCCATGGTCAACATACCTGTACCACGAGGAACGTTAGAGACAATGCTTCCGGGTTCGGCAAAGTTGTAGGTGTTGTTGTTACGTGAGACGTTGCCGTGCATGCGAGTGCGGCTACCGTAGCGCGTTAGGCCATCTAAGTCATAGACCAAAAAGCCGCCGGTATTACACTCGGATAAATTATCTTTGTACTCACCGCCACGAACGTTTTCGATTTCAAAGCCAAATACGTTAAAGGCCGTACGGCTGTTACGAATAATGGCATTGTCAGTTTGACCAACATAAATACCGGCGTCAGATGCACCGATGGACTCTGAAAATTCAACTAGAATGTTTTGAGAGTTAACTGGGTAAACCCCATAGCGGCCCGATAATTTACTCACGTTATAATCGGGAGACGTGGTATCGGTTTCCAGTGGATTTGGGTTGTCTGGGTTGTGGCGAGCAGGATCCGTACAAGCAATATTCAGTTTAGTGGTGTAGTTCTCTGCTGTTATCGTGTCTTCGTTGTCGGTGTTGCGCCCGCTAGACCAGATAGCACGAACATGGCGTAATGTGCCGTGGTCTACGCCTTGCAATTTGAATGCGTCACCAGGGGAGTCGAGAACCGTTAGGTCTTCAACCGTGATACCGCGAACGGTGGTGGCCAAAAAGCCTTCCTGCGAGCCACTGTTTTTGAAAGACAAGACGGTTTTGTCCATGCCTTGGCCCTTAACTAGGATGTCTTCGGTGCCAGAAATTTGAATGCCAGATGTTAACTCAAAATAACCAGCGGCAAATTCAATAACATCTTTAGGTTTGGCTTCTATCATGGCCACTAACATTTCAGTTGTGGCATTCTCACCGGGCTCAATGAGAAAGGTTCTTCCCACAGCTTCTTCGCTTGGGTCGGGGTTTTCTGTTCCTGGGTCGCCACCATCAGGGTTGTCGCCAGAAGATGAACTACTGCTTGATCCGCCGCAGCCGGCAAGCCCAAGAAAGAGGAGGATTAAAAAGAGGTGTATCGAATATTTGGAGAGTTTCCGCATTGTTTAAAGCCCGGCAAGAGTTGTCAAAAAAGAGAATAGGAGCCAAAGCCAGAAAAGGCGAATTAGCTTTGGTAATTAAAGGACTATCCTAGCAATAACAAATGCGGATACAATGCAAATTCGTGTCGTTAATGGGTTAATTCGTGACAAAAAGCGCAGGTGCAGATACCACCAGTATGCAATGGGCGCAGATGGTCGTTCAGGTCATTCTGGATGCTTGTGATGTGGATCAAGAATGCTTATTTAAAGAAGCAGATCTTGATATGACGAGCTGGATGTCACTTTCGCGGGTTACCCAAGAAGACCTTACTTCGTTGTGGAAGGCCGCAGACCGTTTGGGTGGGCCGCCAGACATTGGCTTAGGCGTTCTTAAAAAGTTTCATTTCCGCACGGTTGGCTCGTTAGCCTTTAAAATGATGGTAGCAACAACCTTTCGGCAGTCTATCCTTGAGGCAAATCATCAAATCTCATTAGTGAGTGATGTTTGGCGATTCTCTTTAGCCGAGGAGCGAGGCCAAGGGGTGATGCGATTTAGGCTCGTTAATCCCGCCGTAGACGTTACCCACCATTCATACGATGCCTTTATTAGTGCTTGTACACGTCTCGTACGCGATTGTTTTCCCACTGAAAACTACTCCTTCTCTGAGATATGGTTTGCGCGGCCAGATTTAGGCATGAAAAAAAGATATGAGCAGGCACTGGGATGTCACTGTCGATTTGACGCAAGTGAATATGCTCTGTGTATGGATGCACGTCTACTTGATATCCCTCTGAGTTCTTCTGATCCCCAGCTCTATGAAACCTTAGATTACCGCTTGGATCATGAAACACGCCACCTTAATAGCCTTAGCGCCCATATTGAAAAAACCATATTGGGGCTCATCGATCAAGGTGTTACGCCGTCGCGTAGTGCGGTGGCGTCAAGTTTGGAGGTGGGCGAGCGCACCTTGCTACGTCGCTTGAAAGACGAGAACTTAACCTTTAAAGAATTACAGGAACAGGTATTTGAAACCCTCGCTGTGCGGTCATTACAGCAAGGTGACTCCATGGAGTCGATAGCAGAACGCTTTGGTTATGCCGATGCAACGTCGTTTAGAAAAATGCTTAGGCGACGAACCGGGATGAGTGTGCGAGCCTTGCGATCCAGCCCAATAAAACACTAGGGCACAGTAATTAGCTGTGCCTCTAGCTTATCTTGTTGCGTTACACCTCAATAAACATGTTACTAAAGGTGGGTTTTTACGATTAAACGTTTAAACACCACCGCATTATGATCTTCTAAATCTCTCTCGGGCTCTTCTGCTAAGGTGATATTGGGGAAGCGTTTGAACATTTCTGACAAGGTTAAATAGAGCTGTCGTTTGGCGAGGGCGGCGCCAATGCAAAAACGCGGACCATAACCAAACAACACGTCGGGCTCAAATTTGCGTTTTACATCTAACTTTTCGGGATTGCTGAAATAAGCTGGGTCGTGGTCTTTGAGGTGCGGCATCATCAAAACCATTTGGCCTTTTTTCACCTCTTGTCCTAGCAAATTCATGTCGCTGGGCGCGTAGCGCGCAAATCCCATTTTAGAGTTACCTGACCAGCGCATGATTTCACTAAAGGCATTTGAGAAGGCGTCGGCAGACTCTAAGGCGTCTTGCACTTGATCGGGATTTTTTAATAAGGCGTAAACCGACCACTGCTGAGCAATTAGGGTGGTGTCAGCACCGGCGCCAATGAGGGCGAGAATCAGGGTGATGATATCCCATTCATTAAAATTATCGTTGCTTGCTTCAATTTTTAATAAAGCACTGAGAAAATCACCGTCCTGAGGATTTTCTCGGCGCTCGGCAATCACTACTTGAAGAATGTCGATGGCTTTATTGCTGTCTTCTTGGGCGCGAAGGCGACGCTCTTCAGAGATTGTCGGATTCCATGTTTCCGTGAAGGTCTGGGTAACACGCTTCATTTCGGGCCAATATTTTTCCGGCACACCGACCATGGCGGTGATAGAAATAAACGGAATGTGCTGGGCAACTTCAGTGATGTAGTCAAATGATTCTGGGGTGCCAATATCGTCAAAAAGGCGCTTAACATGCGGTTCAATTTGGCGCTGGATATTCTCAACGACATTCCGAGAGAAGGCCGGTGAGGTAATTCTGCGCACCAAACGATGGTGGTCAGGGTCTGCCAAAAGGCTGTGGCCCACTAATGCCTTCTCAAACTTATTCCAGTTTTCCTCGGTGGGGCGAGGGGGCGCAAATTCCCAGTCATAAAAATCAGAAGAAAGGTATTCACGCTTCCAGCAGTCCATGATGTCGGTCATTTGCGTCATGATCCACGCCTGCCACGGTGCATACCAAACTAGTGGGCCTCGGGCCGCAATGGCAAGGCATTGTGGCGCTGGGTTTTCGCTATAGGACTGCGAATTTGGATCAAACAGGGATTCAATAGGGGGTAGTGCTGTCGCATTTTCTGACATGGTCGGTCCTCTCTTCGGGCATTTATTGCGCTCAGATTATTATTGTGAAGGATATGATTCCGCTACTTGCAAAAAAATATACTCCAGTGTAATTTTATTCTCAAGTTACTAAATAATTAATAATGATTTCTGGAGACGTGGGCATGAAGAATTTTAAGAGCAAGGTGGCCGTTATTACGGGTGGCGCCAGTGGTGTCGGGCGGGCAATTGCCCATGCCCTTGCCAAAGAAGGCGCAAAAGTGGTGATCTCAGATATCGAGGAGAAAGCGCTAGATCGAACCATAACTGAACTAGAGGGCTTGGGTTGCGAGTGTATGGCGCAGCGTGCTGATGTTACCAATGCGGATTCAATGAAGGCCTTGGTAGAGGCTGTAATGGCTAGGTTTGGGGCTATCCATCTTGTTTTTGCTAATGCCGGTGTGGGCACCGGTGAAGCCGGCAATATGTGGGATTATGAACTTAATGACTGGGAGTGGGGATTTCGGGTAAATACCTGGGGATTGATTCACTCTATCAATGCATTTATGCCTAAGTTAGTTGCTCAAAATGAAGAGGCTCACTTTGTGGTGACCGGCTCGGGTAATGGTGCTTTTCTAATGTTGCCTGACACCCCAATTTATACGGCTAGCAAAGCGGCAGTACAGGCCATTACCGAGAATTTGCATTATCAGTTGCAAGCGAGTCAGTCACCCGTAAAGGTTAACGCCTTGTTTCCCGGTCCCAATGTCGTGAATACGGGGATCTTTAACTCTGAGCGAAATCGTCCAGATGCCTTGCCTGGTAATCCTGATAAGCCGGATTCTGGTATTCATTCAGTAGAAGACATGAAAGCCATTATGGCCCAGTACGATATGCAGTTGCAGACCACCGAGCCAGAGGAGGTTGCAGAATTCGCAATACAGGGGATTCGCGATGAGATATTTTGGATTTCACCCATGTCGGACAAGGCCCGAGCGGCATTTGTTGCCAGAGTGGATAGCATATTAAATAAAACCACCCCTGTTGTTCCCAACGTTTTGTAAGGTGGCGTTATCATCGGCTGGTGCGTGGCGCCAGCCCAGCTTGGTTATACCCCAAGGCTTGCGTTACTATCCCTTCCGAAATAAGGATTTGAGGTGAGTATTTTGGCGATAGCACAACTTGGACGTAGAGAGCGGAAGAAAAAAGCGGTTCGCGATAATATTTGTGAGCAGACCCTACTTCTTATAAATCGTTATGGCGTAGACGGTACAACCATTGATGCTATCTGCGATTGTGTCGATATTGCCAAAAAAACATTTTATAACTACTACAGTTCTAAGCATGACCTTTTGGTTGATATTTGCCAGTCAGAACTGTTGCAGCGCACCGAAGACATTATTTCAGAGGCTATGTCGCAAAGCGATGATTTAGCTACACAGCTCGAATTTGTGCTGGGTGTACTTGCAACACGCAACAGCACAGCGAGTAAACTGGAGCGTGAGTTAATTGGTTATTTAGTCAGCTCACTGTCTACCAACTTAAGTCAGGGTGCTGGGCAGCTACAATTTATGAGTGATTGCTATTTGCGCTTATTTAATCACAGCAAGTCGCAACTCAAGGCCGGTTTAAGCCCCCAATTTTGTGCTGAAATGACGGTGGGCATGACCAATATCATCACCTTGAATTGGCTGCATGATGACAGTTACGATACCTTGGCAAGTTTTCACATGTTGCAAGCTTATTTAAAAAACAGCATGTTGAAGTAAGTCATCTATAAGCTGTATTAACGCTCTTATCCTGCCAGCTATCAATTTTTGATTGTTCATACTTACTTGTCTGCACCACCACGATTAACGATCAAAACGTCGTGTTTTAGGTGTTTTTAAGGATGTAGCGAGCATAATAGGTTTATCTCTTTAGACCGGTCTTTACCTTTTCTCTTACTCATCGTCGAACATTTCTTATATCCGTTTAGCTGTTACTAGGGCCAAATTGGGCCGCAATTTTATTGGGTGACGTAATGGAGATTCTCTAAGTAGTTGCGAATGAGGATTTTGGTAAAACAGAGATTCAGCAGTAGTTGCGAACGAATTCTTTGAAAATATCTCAACATACTTGCGAATATTAGGGGTCTCAAGCGGGTAATTGCGGATATTCTAACTAGCTGATAATCATATGCTTTGTAATAAAATAGCCTTTCGGACTAGCTTAAGAGCGTTACTAAGGGCGGATGAGCTAATATAAAATAAACATCCACCCATAAGATTTTTGCCAGCCCTCACTCATCGCTAATTAGCAGTCGGAGTGAAAACCATTGCCCGTTTAACAAACCCTAAACGATAGTGCGTCACTTGCTCGTGCTCAATTTCTATAAGGGTCTCAATCGCGCTCGCGCCGCAATTGCGATTTGGATATGCACGAAGTGAGTGTTGCCCAGCAGGTAGGTGTAGCTCTAGCAGCGACCCTTGATCGATTGGCGCGATCTGTTCTTTACCAATAGTGATTATAGGAATGCACGCACCACCTCTCATGCCGGTATCACGGGTAACTACAAGCAGTCCTGTGTTTTCGCCGGGCGCACGATATTTTCCTGTTTTCCAAAGGCCTGCCAGAACGTGGGTGGGGTTTTGAGTAGGCACTGTACTAGTTGCGCAGGCTGACAATATCGCGATTGCAGAAAATACGGCAAACTTTTTCATTCTCAATTATTCCAAGTTTATTTAGCCTTATTATGACTACTTAAGCTTCGCACTGACACCGCGGCGGCCCAAGTATAACCATATCCGACTGCAAATTACACGGTTTGACTTAACCCCTAAACGTTATTGGCCCAGGGGGTACTGAATCCTGTTGGCACGTTTTTCATTCGCATGCGCAACTGCGAATATGAGACACATTCGCAATTTCACTGAGATTCTCCACAATTTTATTGGGTGACGTAATGGAGAATCTCAAAGTAGTTGCGAACGACTCCTTCGATATTTCGGGGGACTCAACGGTAGTTGCGAATGAATGATCTGAAAGTGTCTCAATATACTTGCGAATGTTCTACTCTTTGATTGTAGGACAGCGGCGTAATACCCATGACGATCCCTAGTTCCGTTTAGTTGTAATACTGAAACTTCTGTTACATTTATAATTCTAGCGGAGGTAGGTTAGATCTAACTGACTCATTGAAACGATGTAGCGCCCCTTCAAACCGGCCGAATAGAAGTGTTTCGTTAGCTCCGCTAAGAAGGCCTGACTGAATGCTTTCACCGATATCAAAATCTTCGTTAAGAGTCGTTACCGTTAGTTGGTGGTTTTTGTCCCAGTAGGCGTGCGACTGTTTCGAGTCCGTAGGCATCAGAGTGACTATTCGAACTTCGCTTTGGTCTGCAGATAGTGGTGTTATCGAGATCCAAATCACATGATCTGACTGCAACAATAGCGAATTACTCGGGAAAATGTTTAGTAAAACATTGGCATGTTCTCTGATGCGCCATTGGTCTCGAGGTTGCCCAGTTAAATCCGTAATTGACGACCGTGGCAACACCGAACGCATGTGTACCCCTAGGCATTGATAGCTAGATAAATTATCGTTGAACAGGGAGGCGATAGTCTTTCTATGCGCGACGCGAAAATGATAGGCCTCGATACCGCCTTCTACCAGTATTTTCCAGTTGCAGTGTCGCAATTGAAGTTCTGATTTATAAACTTTAAGTCGGTCTATTCCGGCCCAAGTTAGTTCTGAATCGAACGCATTGAGATACTCCACTAAATTCTGTGGGCTATCTTTGGGTAGCAACCAAATGAAGCCGTGCCTCACAGTCGTGGGTACTGATTTTAGGTTTAGGCTACTTCTATCCACACCAGGAAACCCCGTTTCTAGATGCGGGCCATTGATGAATTGGCCTTTACTGTCCCAAGTCCATGCGTGGTAAGGGCACGAATGCCGGTTCTTGCAGCCACTTTGCTCACTAACTAGACGCGTTCCGCGATGGCGGCACACATTGAGAAAGACACGGATTTCATTGTCATCCCCACGAAGCAATAAAAGTGGCTGGTCGTTGATGGTGCGGCGAAGAAAGCTGTTCGGGCTATCCAGCTCACTGACATGCGCGATAATCGAAGGCATTCGACGGAAAATATTATTCCGCTCGGAATCAAAGCGTTCTGGGTTGGTGTAGTCGTCAACTGGATTGCAGGTGGGCACATCGTCCAAAAAAAGTCGCTTCTTCTGTTTTAAACCAATGAGTTCTTCGAGCAGTGCTACTTCATCTTTATGTTGCATTTTTCGGCTCCTTACCAAGCGGTAGGTCGATATTCACTTACCAATTGGTAGGTGTCAAGTTATACTGTCTTTCAAATTCCTTGGAGCGAGCTATGAATACGCCTGAACGAATACTGGTAGCTGCACTAAAACTATTTGCTGAGAGAGGCTTTTACGGTGCCAGTATGGATCAGATTGCCGGAGAGTTGGGGCTCACTAAGCAAGCTCTAATTCATCATTTCGGGACAAAAGAAAAATTATATGGCGCGGTGCTTGTGGATATCTCTGGGCGACTAATTCCTGGAGTCTTCCAAACGCAAGATGCTGGATCGGAGAGGTCATTTACTGATGCTGTCTTATATATTTATCAGAGCACCTTGGAGCATAGAGAGGATGTGCTTGTACTTATGCGTGAGCTTCTTGATAACCGTGATCGTGCCGCAAAGGCCGGAAACTGGTACCTCAGGCCTTTCTTGGATGGTTTGGCTAATTTATTGCGTCGAGACCCAAGCTGGAGCGATGCTAACGACGCTTCAATTTTTGTTCATGTTTACCAAGTACTTGGGGCGATCAACTATTTTGCTGTTTCAACCGTCACGCTTGGGAATATGTACTCAACTCAGCATGTTGAAGCGATGCGAGAAAGCTTCCCTGAGTTACTTCAGAAGCTTGCTACGGGCCGGGAGAGGGGGAGGTAGTTTGTCGCTCGCGCAAGTGTACCGAAAACTGTTCGTATCGTTGTCGATGAGACCGGCGAGGCTTAGGCCTTCGGGTGGATAGATGGCTCCATCCGCATGCGCAACTGCGAATATGAGACACATTCGCAATTTCACTGAGATTCTCCACAATTTTATTGGGTGACGTAATGTTAATGCATCTAAACCCATTCTTAACTTGACGTAAAAATATAAACCGTATACTTTTTTTACACTACGGTTACCTTATTTGGGCCAGTCTGGGAGATATGTATGACAACGCGTTACGACAAGCCAATTCCTTATGGTTGGTTTGCAATTGAATATACTGCGCAATTAAAAGTGGGTGATGTTAAACCGCTGCGTTATTTTGGCCGTGATTTAGTGCTGTTTCGTACCGAGTCTGGTGAAGCGGCATTGCTCGATGCGCATTGCCCTCATTTGGGGGCTCACCTTGGTCACGGTGGTGTCGTGAAGGGAGAGAGCATCAGCTGTCCTTTTCATGCTTGGGAATACAATGGTGAGGGGTTTTGCACCAAGGTGCCTTACGCCAAGAATATGCCGCCCAAGATTGATGGTAAGCAAGCCATTGGTCGCTATCCCGTGCTTGAATGCAATCAAATGATTTGGGCTTGGTATCACCCAGAGAAGGCCGAGCCACTTTGGGAGGTTGAGGTGCATCCAGAGCTGCATTCGCGGGAGTGGACGAGTATGGATGTCTACGATTGGCGGATTAACTCTATCATTCAAGAGACCGGCGAAAATGCGGTGGATATTGCCCATTTTGTCACCGTGCACTCAGCCCCCGAAATGCCTATGGGTGAGGTAACCATTAAGGGATATCAGCGGAGCACAATGATGGACAGCCTGTCCGAGGCAATTGATGAAAATGGCAATATTGATCGCAGCGGTGAAAATTACGATATGGGCCGCTTAGTGACTTCATCATATGGGCCGGGGCAAACCTTTCAAAAATTTTCTCGTTTATTTGACATCGTAATGATGGGAACAGTGACTCCCATTGATGAGCAAAGCCTGCATATGCGGTTTAGCTTTAGTATGCCCAAACAGCAATCAGATGAGCACAAAGTTTACGNCAACGCCTTCCGTGACGAGATTGTCCATCAAGTAGAGCAGGACATCCCCATTTGGGAGAACAAGGTCTATCTCGATGAGCCAACATTATGTGATGGTGATGGCCCCATTGCCAAATATCGAAAATGGTTTCAGCAATTTTATGTTGTTTAGAGCGTAAAACCAAAACAGCAAAGCAGTAAATTTTAAAATTAATAATAACAAGGAAAAGATTATGACAAACGCAGTAAAGCCTGTTGGCACCCCTGGCGATATATTGAATTGGCCCATGCTAAAGATAAGTTATCTTACTGATCCGGAAAATATTGCGGCGCTTTTACCACCGGGAATTAGCCCAGGAAAAACGCCTAGAGTAACGTTAACGGTTTATAATTTCCCCGTACTTAACGAGCCTGAGTACGGTTGTGTTGTAAATGTGGACGCGACATACAATGGTATAGAGGGCGAGTACACCCTAGGTATAGCGATTGATCAAGAGGCGGCCATATATGGCAGCCATGAACGCTGGGGACAGCCCAAATATTATGGTGAGACTAAATATTTTCGGCTAATGAATTATGTTAGTGCAAGTGTCACCCATCGTGGTTATACCTTTTTGGAGTACAGCGGAGAAGTGACTGGGGAGGGCGAGATTCCCCCAGAATTTGAAACTAATGAATGGTGGATCAAGTGTTTACGTGGCGTTGATATGACATCCAATGACTACGACTTTCCGCCCCATGTGGTACGCGTTTATAGTAAATATGGCACAGCCTACGTTGAGAAATTAAACGGAAAGCTCACCCTTAACGATAGCCCATGGGATCCTGTTGCCAGCAAATTGCCGGTGCGTAGTGAACCTGAGGCGCATCTATGGACGCCGATTTTTCTCGACCGTCAGATCACCTTGGAAGGGCCTTTAGACCCAGAAGGCTTTCAGCCCTTTGCTGATACCATTGGTGGTTCACGTTGGCCTGGTGAATATGGCGCACCTAAAAAAGCGTAGGGCAGGTGCCCCTGTAATGAAGAGGTCAGCTTGATTGCAGGGGCACGCGCTGCTTCTAGTAAGCGGTAAATGGTGAAAATATTAGCTTAATCACACGCCACCTGAGGCCCTGAGATAGGACTTTGCGCTTACTTTTGGTGCGCGTTACGCCCTTGTTTGGTTCAAAAATACTACTTTGCTGTAGGGTGAGTTTTTAGAAAATTTAGCAAAGTTGTTGATTCATGGGCGATACAGCCGCTTGGCATGGAATCTGTATTAGTGTTATTGTCCGCACTCTTGGTGGTATTGGACTAACTACAATTTGGAAATGGAAAGCTAGGGTTCCGATCTCAATGCGTTTTTTGAGATGACTGGTCCGAGAGCTTTCGACCTTCGGCGCATTTGGCGGCATCGCTAAATCACAAGGTTACACGGCGGGATAAAAGCCCGGGAGACGATTGGCGACATATCGCCAGGAGTGCTCTATGAATCTGTGTAACACAGCTGGAGGTTTACCCATGAAGCGATTCGCCGCTTTACTTCTTACCTTGACGTTCTCGTCATTTTCTTCTGCCGCAACTGACAGTTTTAAAATCTGCTGGTCCATTTACGTGGGTTGGATGCCTTGGGGTTATGCCGCCGAGCAAAAAATTGTTGATAAGTGGGCCAAAAAATACAACGTCGATATCGAAGTTGTACAAATCAACGATTACATCGAATCTATAAACCAATACACCACCGGCGAATTTGCTGCTTGTGCCATGACAAATATGGATGCGCTGACAATTCCTGCTGCGGGCGGGGTGGACAGCACAGCACTTATTGTTGGCGACTTTTCCAACGGTAACGATGGGGTGGTGCTGAAAGGTGACAACAAGCTAGAAAATATTAAGGGTCAGAAGGTCAACTTGGTTGAGCTAAGTGTCTCTCATTATTTGTTGGCGCGGGGTTTGGAAAGCGTGGGTATGAGTGAGGCCGACGTGACTGTCGTCAATACTTCTGATGCCGACATGGTTGCGGTGTTTCCCACGGCTGGCGTGACGTCTGTAGCGACGTGGAATCCTTTATTAAGTGAAATCCTCACTATGCCGGGTGCCAATATGGTATTCGACTCTTCAAAAATCCCCGGTGAAATTATTGATTTACTCGTGATCAATACCGAAGTGCTGAAAGCCAACCCTAATTTAGCGAAGGCCTTAACCGGAGCGTGGTATGAAATCATGGCCACGATGAGTGATAGCGGTAAGAACGGTATTGCTGCACGCACTGAGATGGGCATGGCGTCGGGTACTGACTTGGCCGGCTACGAGGCTCAGCTAGCGAGTACTGAAATGTTTTACAGTGCCAAGAAAGCGGTCGAGTTTACCGAGAGTGCAGCCTTGAAAACAACAATGAAAAACGTTGCTGAGTTTTCATTCCAGCATGGCTTGTTGGGTGACGGTGCGCCAGATGCTGGATTTATCGGCATAGAAACCCCCGCTGGTGTGTTTGGTAATAAGGCGAATATTAAATTCCGTTTTGACCCCAGCTATATGCAAATGGCTGCCGACGGCAAATTGTAAGAACGAACCGCTACGCTAGTTTTGAGCTAGCGTGGCGTGTCATTTACAAAACGGTCTGACAAGGGAATGGTTTTATGAAGCGTCTTATTAATTTTACCCCCGCAAAAATATGGCGAATTGGATTAGCTTTGCTGCCGTTTGCTGTCATTCTTCTTTTGTATATTTCAGCATCAGACGCAAGGCTTGCAGAAAATCCACAAGACAAATTGTTACCAAGCTTTAGTCAAATGGGGGATGCGATTCAGCGTTTGGCATTTGAGCCCAGTAAGCGCAGTGGCGATTATTTATTTTGGCAAGACACGCTAAGTAGTTTGCGTCGTCTAGGCTTGGGTATGCTGATAGCCGCTTCATTGGGTATGTTGTTTGGATTAATGACCGGTGCCTTACCGGTACTTAATGCCAGTTTTGCGCCTTTGCTTACCGTGGTTTCCTTGGTGCCGCCAATGGCGTTGCTGCCGGTACTGTTTATTGTGTTTGGCTTGGGTGAGGTGTCAAAAGTCGCCTTGATCGCTATTGGTGTTACCCCGTTTATTGCCAGAGATATTCAAAAGCGGACCTTAGAGATACCCCGAGAACAATTAGTTAAAGCGCAAACCTTGGGGGCGAATAGCGGCCAAATTATTCTTCGAGTGTTAATTCCCCAGCTGATGCCCAGATTGATTGATGCCGTGCGTCTGTCACTAGGATCTGCATGGTTGTTTTTGATCGCCGCTGAGGCCATAGCGTCAACAGATGGTCTGGGATATCGCGTGTTTTTGGTTCGTCGTTATTTGTCGATGGATGTCATTTTACCTTATGTGGCATGGATCACCTTGCTTGCCTTTGTTATCGATTATGCCCTCACTCGGCTTAGTCGTTATGCGTTTCCGTGGCATGCGCAACAGGAGGGTAAGTCATGATTGAAATAAATAATGTATGGAAGCGTTATGGTGACAACGTCATTTTAGAAAATATTTCTGCCACTGTTAAAGAAGGTGAATTTATTACCTTGGTTGGTGCCTCAGGTTGCGGAAAAAGTACTTTTTTAAAAATGCTGTTGGGAACAGATACTGCCTCGCAAGGAGATATCTTGTTAGATGGTAAGCCTATTCCCTCTGAACCTGATGCTGAGCGCGGAGTTGTGTTTCAGCAATACTCGGTGTTCCCTCATCTTAGCGTATTAGACAATGTCGTTATTGCCAGAGCATTTGAAAAAACCAAAATAGGTTTCTTGTGGGGAAGCGCCAAAAAAGCAGCGCGCACCGAAGCCGCTGAGTTGCTGGATATTGTCGGCCTTGGTCATATGCAGAACCGCTATCCTGACGAGCTATCTGGCGGTATGCGGCAGCGCTTGGCAATTGCGCAAGCATTAATTTTAAAACCCAGAATATTATTATTAGATGAGCCGTTTGGCGCTTTAGATCCAGGCATTAGGGCAGATATGCATGACCTAGTTTTGGATTTATGGCGCAAGCATAAGCTCACTGTATTTATGGTCACTCACGATTTGAAAGAGGGCTTTCATTTAGGCACTCGGCTGTGGGTATTTGATAAACGTCGAGTCGATCTTCAGGCGCCAAATGCATACGGTGCAGGTATTACCTATGACCTGCCTGTTGGGGTTTGTGAACCTGAACTACTCGATGAAATTGATAGTAGCCTAATGGTTAAGAATTAGGTGGAGTAGATTTACATGCAACACTACGAAACGGAAATCCCAGTTGGTGGCCACTGGTCACTAGAAATGAAACGCGGTACCCAATTAACCTTGCGAGATGTAGATGGTAACGGCAATGCCGGTATGCTGTTTTTTAATCCCCGCAATTTGTTGGAGCGCTATAACGCACCAGACACCCTGAAATGCCAGCATACCTTTAAGTTGAGTAAAGGCCATTGTCTCTACTCTGATATGGGGCGTATTTTTGCCTCAGTGATTGAAGATGATCACGGCTGGCACGACACCGTCTGTGGAAACAGTCATGCCGCCCATGTTGCCGAGCAATGGGGTGCACGAAACTACCAGCGGGATAGAAATCAGTGGCATCAAAATGGTTACGATGCCTTTCTTACTGAATTTTCTAAATATGGTTTAAGTGCTCCGGATATGGCCGCCAATATTAACTGGTTTAGTAAGGTGATAACGGATGCCGACGGGAATCTCTCTCTTGGGTCAAAGCGTAGCGGTGCCGCTAAGTCCGTTAGCCTGCGTTTTGAAATGGATACCTTGGTTGTTATGCACGCTTGTCCGCATCCTTTGTGCAGCGATGAGGCCTACCCTCGTTATCGCATTGGCATAGAGTTGGGTCTTGCCTCACCACTGACGGATGACGATGTGTGTCTTAATCACTGCGACGAAAACCGTCGTGGTTTTAAAAATAACGCGTTATACCATTTTGGTGGCTAAGCATGGAGAGTGACAATGATTAAAGAAAGTACGCTGTCAGTAGATACGGCAATGCTACGAGAAGAGCTTGGTGCTGGTGATTATTATTTGGGTAAAGTGACTGCGGGTCAGACCTTTAGAATACTCGATATTGAGGGTAATCAGGCGGCAGACACCTTGTTTTACTGTGCAGATAATATTGCCGAGCGCTACAGCGCAACCGATACGATTAGAGAGCAGGGCAATGTTTATTTGACCGCCGGTTCGGTGTTGCGCAGTAATGAAAATCGAGCAATGTTAGAAATCGTCGCAGATACCTGTGGTCGCCATGACACCTTGGGTGGCGCCTGTGCAACAGAGAGTAATACTGTGCGCTACGATTTAGAAAAACGCTGCATGCATGCTTGCCGAGATAGTTGGATGCTGGCCATTGCAGAGAAGCCTGAATACGGTTTGAGTAAGCGCGATATTAGTCACAATATTAATTTCTTTATGAACGTTCCGATTACCGAAGCAGGTGGATTGACTTTTGCTGACGGCATATCGGCGGCAGGAAAATACGTTGAGCTAAAAGCCTTGGTCGATGTTTACGTATTAATTTCTAATTGCCCTCAACTTAATAATCCCTGTAATGCTTACAACCCTACACCGATAGAATACTTGGTATGGGATGCGGCGTAATTTTTGGTGATGATTGTTAGCGGCAACAAGTAGCACACAAGAGTGACTTTGTTAACGCTTCAGTGGACGACCACTGTCGTATGACATAACGGGACGACCCGTTACCGGATTGCTATGTTTCAGAAAGTATTGATTGCAAACCGTGGTGCCATTGCCACCCGGATTATTCGCACCCTTAAGCAGTTCAATATCACTGCCGTGGCCGTGTATGCCGAAGCGGATGCCCGCAGCTTGCATGTGCGTGACGCCGATGAGGCCTACAGCTTAGGTGACGGCGGTGCGGCGGATACCTATCTTAATATTGAAAAAATATTAGAAATTGCCTCACGTTGTGGTGCTGAAGCCATTCACCCCGGTTACGGATTCCTCAGTGAAAATGCGTCTTTTGTCAGTGATTGTGAAGCTGCTGGAATTGCCTTTGTCGGTCCCACGGCCAAGCATATGCTGGATTTTGGCCTAAAGCACAAAGCCAGAGAAATTGCCGAATCTGTTGGCGTACCCTTACCTCCGGGAACTGGCCTATTAACGGATTTAAGCAGTGCTGTTGAACATGCAGCAATTATTGGTTATCCGTTAATGTTAAAAAGCACTGCTGGTGGCGGCGGCATTGGCATGGAGATTTGTCATAGTGAAGCCGACCTTCGCAATGCGTATGACAAAGTTAAAAAATTAGGCGGCAATAATTTTTCTAACGACGGTGTTTTTATCGAAAAATTTATTGCTCGGGCAAGACATATAGAAGTTCAGGTTTTTGGTGATGGCTATGGTCAAGTGGTAGCCATTGGCGAGCGAGATTGCTCCGCCCAGCGTCGTAATCAGAAAGTGGTTGAAGAGTGCCCTGCCCCTAATTTACCTGATTCGGTCCGCCACTTACTGTATACCCAAGCTGAGGATTTGCTTTCTGCTGTCAGCTACCGCAACGCCGGTACCGTAGAGTTTATATACGACCAAGATAGCCGTGAGTTTTATTTCTTAGAAGTAAATACCCGTTTGCAAGTTGAGCATGGTGTTACCGAAGCGGTGTGGGGTATCGACTTGGTGGCATGGATGTTAATGCTAGCCAGTGGCGATTTACCCGATTTGGCAGAGCTGCGTAAAAAATTAGTTCCCAATGGGCATGCCGTGCAAGTGCGTGTTTATGCCGAAGATCCCTATCGTCAGTTCCAGCCCTGTGCGGGTTTGTTGAGTAAAGTGGCGTTTCCAACAGCAAAAGGCTTACGTATTGATCATTGGTTAGACAGCGGCATTGAAGTGTCTCCATATTTTGACCCGATGCTGGCAAAAGTTATTTTCCATGCTCCCGAGCGTAATGCAGCCTTAAAAGGTGTGATTGCGGCGCTGGATGAAACCGAACTGTACGGGATTGTCAGCAACCGCGATTATTTGCGGGCATTACTGCATGACCCATTATTGAAAGAGGGTCTGGTCACCACGCGCTACTTAAATGATTTTGTGTGGCAGCCTCACCGCATTGATGTCTTACAAGCAGGTACGCAAACGACGGTGCAAGATTATCCTGGCCGTAGCGGATATTGGGATGTTGGGGTGCCGCCTTCTGGTCCCTTTGATAATTATTCTTTTCGTCTGGTAAACCGCTTATTGGGCAATGACGCCGATGCCGCTGGCTTAGAAATTACCCTGCAAGGGCCAAGCTTGCAATTTAGCGAGGCCACAGATGTTGTCATTGGCGGTGCTGAAATCCCCGTCACCCTTTGCAGCAGTGTCGCAGACAGCAACCCCATTTCCATTGCGCCTTGGCAAGTGATTCATATTGAAGCAGGTCAAATACTTCAATTTGGTCGAATAAACCAGGGCGCTAGAGCCTATTTGGCCGTTGCGGGTGGGATTCAATGTCCCGCGTATTTAGGCTCAAGATCGACGTTTACCCTTGGTCAATTTGGTGGCCATAGCGGTCGTGCATTACGGGTGGGTGATGTGCTGTCATTAAGTGACACAGTTGCCACACCGCAGGTGCTTCCCGAACAACTTCTGCCGCAAATCAGTAATGAGTGGACCTTGCGGGTAATCTACGGCCCCCATGGCGCACCAGACTTTTTTACCGAGCCAGATATTGAGGCGTTCTTTTCGGCGAGCTGGGAAGTACATTACAACTCTAGTCGTACCGGAGTTCGACTTATAGGTCCAAAACCTAAATGGGCGCGGGATAGTGGTGGCGAGGCGGGGATGCACCCGTCAAATATTCACGACAATGCCTATGCTTTTGGCACCGTGGATTTTACCGGCGACATGCCGGTTATTCTCGGTCCCGATGGTCCGTCCTTGGGTGGGTTTGTGTGTCCGGCAACCGTCATCACCGCAGACCTTTGGAAGCTTGGTCAGTTACGGGCAGGTGATAAATTGCGCTTTGAAGCCGTCACGGTGGAAGATGCCGTAAGCGCTGAACAAGCACAGCAAGCCTGTATTAGCTCTTTGAGTGGCACGCTGCCCAGTTCCTTACCATTAAAGGCCTTACCCTCTCCGATTGTTCAGCGCTTAAGTGCCGATGAAGTCGGGGATGAAGTTGTCTACCGAGTAGCCGGTGATCATTTTTTACTGGTCGAATACGGGCCGCAGGAATTGGATATTCGTCTGCGATTTAGGGCGCACGCCCTAATGCAATATTTGCAGAAAAATCCCATTGCTGGTGTGCGAGAGATGACACCAGGCATTCGCTCTCTGCAGTTACATTACGACTCCCAAGTTATTTCCTTGCCAGCATTGCTAGAAATATTAAGTGCCGCTGAGCGTCAACTCGCTACCCAGTTAGAGCAACTCAGTGTGCCGTCTCGCACGGTGTATTTGCCCCTGAGCTGGGACGACGAAGCGTGTCGCCAAGCCATAGTGAAATACCAGCAATCGGTACGCGAAAATGCGCCTTGGTGCCCAAGTAATCTTGAATTTATTCGCCGCATCAACGGCGTAGAAAGTATCGACACCGTGAAAGAGATTGTCTTTGATGCCTCGTATTTGGTGATGGGCTTGGGGGATGTGTATTTGGGCGCGCCGGTGGCAACGCCAGTTGACCCGCGACATCGCTTGGTGACCACCAAATACAATCCGGCGCGTACTTGGACCGCAGAGAATTCCGTCGGCATTGGCGGCTCATATCTCTGTGTTTACGGTATGGAGGGGCCAGGTGGTTATCAGTTTATTGGTAGAACCTTGCAAATGTGGAATCGCTATCGTCGCACCACAGAATTTACCGAGCCGTATTTACTGCGCTTTTTTGATCAGATTCGTTTTTATGAAGTGAGTCAGGACGAGCTGCTTAAAATCCGTAATGATTTTCCGCTTGGAAAATATCCGCTACGTATTGAGGAGGGCACATTCTCTTTGGCAGCCTATCAACAAATGCTGCAGGAGAAAGAGCCAGAAATCACCGCCCACACGGCAAAGCGAGAACAGGCCTTTGCGGAAGAGCTGGCGCGCTGGCATGCCGATGGTCAATTCCACTATGAAGCCCCAGAAATTGATGACAACGTCGATGTGGTGACCCTGCAAGAGGGAGAGGTACCGGTGGATAGCTCTGTTGCTGGCAGTGTGTGGCAATTATTGGTGAAAGAAGGCGATCTAGTCGAAGCAGGGCAAGCGCTGTTGCTGCTCGAATCAATGAAAATGGAAATTGCTGTTTTTGCCCCGCAAGCCGGTCGCGTTAAAAAATTATTATTACGAGAAGGCGCAAGGGTAAGTGCCGGTCAATCTGTACTTATTCTGGAGGACATCGCATGAATTTATCACTATCAACATTACGCGCCGCTTATGCTGACAAAGAGCTCAGCCCCCGTGATGTGTTTGCCATTATTGGCGAACGCTGTGAGCAATATCGAGATCACAATATTTGGATTCATCAATTAAGCAGTGCCGAGCTAGAGCCTTATTTTCAGCGTTTAGAGGGCCTTGAGCCGACAAGTCTGCCCTTGTACGGTATTCCCTTTGCGATAAAAGACAATATTGATCTGGCTGGCATACCAACAACAGCGGCCTGCGAAGATTTTACCTACACCCCAGAGAGCTCGGCCTTTGTGGTACAGCGCTTAATAGATGCGGGCGCTATTCCTGTGGGCAAGGCCAATCTTGACCAATTTGCGACCGGTTTGGTTGGTACGCGTTCGCCCTGGGGAGCCTGCAAAAACAGCTTTGATCCCAGCATGGTCAGTGGCGGTTCCAGTGCGGGGTCTGCTGTGTCGGTAGCTCTGGGCATGGCGACATTTTCTTTGGGTACCGATACTGCCGGCTCAGGGCGTGTACCGGCGTGTTTCAATAATTTAGTGGGCGTCAAACCCAGTATCGGTTTGTTGTCGGCTAGCGGCATGCTGCCCGCCTGTCGTTCTTTGGATTGCATCACCATTTTTGCTTTGCAGTGCGACGACGCCAATGCGGTATTAAGTGTGGCAGAGGGTGAAGATTCATCCGACGCCTACAGCCGAGCCAACCCCTTTGCAAATAGCACCCGCCACTATGGCCAGTGGCAAGGGGCCTTGCGCATGGGCGTATTGCCGGCGTCACAGCTAGCGTTTTTTGGCCACGAGGGTTACGAGCAGTGTTATCAACAGTCCCTAGCAGCTATTGGCTCACAGGGTGTGGAATTGGTCGAGGTTGATTTTTCGCCATTCATAGAGGCTGCAAGGTTGCTGTACGAAGGCCCTTGGGTTGCTGAGCGTTTTATCGCAACCTCGCCATTAATTCAAAAACGTCCTGAGGCATTACTGGATGTGACACGGACGATTATTTCGGCGGGTGATAAAGGTTCTGCGGTAGAGGCTTTTAGAGCACAGTATCGCTTAAAAGAATTACGTAAAGCGGCCACGGCGATCTTGGCCAGCGTGGACTGCTTGCTCACACCAACGGCGGCGCGGCCATATAGTATTGATGAGGTAAACGCCGACCCCATTACCCTTAATAGTCATCTTGGTTACTACACCAATTATATGAATCTATTTGATTTAGCCGGTGTGGCGTTTCCCACTGGCTTTACCTCAAGTGGTTTCCCCTTTGGTTTAACCTTGGTGGGTGAGGCCTTCACTGACCGGCGTTTATTGTCGGTTGCCAATCGTTTGCAGCAGTTATTTACATTGCCGCTTGGCAAGGAGCAGTCGCCTTATCAGCAACTTGCGACGTTGCCCGTTAGCGATCAACAGCGTATTGCTGTGGCGGTGTGTGGTGCGCATTTACAGGGCCAGCCTTTGAATTGGCAATTAGCGGAGCGCGGTGCTTATTTACTGGCAAAAACTAGCTCGGCACCGGACTACAAATTGTATGCCTTGGCGGGTGGCCCGCCATACCGGCCTGGGATGGTCGTTGCGCCTGAGGGAGAGGGCTGCGCCATTGAGCTTGAAGTCTGGTCGGTGCCAAGTAGCGAGTTTGGTAGCTTTGTTGCCGGTATTCCCGCGCCCTTGGGTATCGGCAAAGTCAGCTTGCAGGATGGCAGTGTGGTGAGCGGCTTTATATGTGAGGCATCCGGCTTGGCGGGCGCTGAGGATATTAGTCATTTTGGTGGCTGGAGCAAATATCTGGCAGCAAAGTAAACCTTGCTGCCGGCGAGTATTTAAACATGGTCTGATTGCCGGCAGAGATCCTGTCTAAGTAGGGCTGGCGAGATATACCCTGTTCAATGGCTTCTTTAAGATTGTCTAACGCTGACTCTCCTATCAGAGTTTGTCGATCTTTGCGCCCTTTGCCATCGTGGATCGTTAAGGCTTGGCGTTGTAAGTCGACATCTTTAACGCGTATTCGTAAACACTCACTGACTCTCAACCCGCTGCCATAGAGCAGCATAATGATAAGTCGGTTTCGGCCAGTTAGCTGATCGATTATACGAGCGACTTCGGAAGCCGATAACACGGTTGGAAGGGTGCGTTGTTTTGTCGCGAGAGAAAAGTCTAGCTCACCCAAAGGCATGTTAAGGGCTTTGTGATACATAAAGACTAGAGAGTTGAGTGCAACCTTTTGGGTATTTACTGCCACATGACGGTCATTGGCCAACATAGACAAGAATGATTTTACTTCGTCTTGGCCGGCATCTTTTGGATGCCGCTTATTAATGAAATATATGTACTGCCTAATCCAGTGAAGATAAGTTTTCTCGGTTCTAATACTGTAGCCACGTAGACGCATTTCACGGCGTAGAGATTCTAAAAATGGGCTAGACATATCAAAACACTCCTTGTCTCGAATACTGTTCAAATATACAGTATATTTTTGCATCGTCAAGTATTATGCTCGGTTTGCAAAATTGAAGCGCACGCTTTGTTGGCAACGACTTGAATGTGTTCTAGAAAATCAATCACATAGGAAGTGAGAACAATAAATATGGGGACACCGCAAACCGTACATGCGTGCGCGCACGCTTTCCCAATCCCCTATAACGGGGCGTTTTCATTTTCTTTTTATAAATTAGCGACTTGCGTCGTGTTGTGTAAAAACACATTCTCGGCAAACCGAGCGCGCTTGTTATACAAATGTTAGAGCAATTCAATATCGAGGATTTATAAATGAACGGAATCATATTTAGCTCGCAAGACGAAATGGTGGCTATCAGATATTTTTCATCCCTAAATAATACCGTTGGTGCAGTCGCCTTTGCTGTCGCGATTTCACTGTTGCAGTTCAAGCGCCCAGAAATTCTGGCATACGGAGCGGTATTCGTTTTTAGTATTTGGGCCTTTAAGCAAGGAATTGAGTACAGGCGAATGCTAAGATTTATAAGGCCCGAAGCGCGTCCAAGCACATTGGTTTTTATTCAGCATGGCTGGTTGTACATCATTTCACTCGTTTTGCTGTCGCTAATCGCTGGCGGTCAACTTACAAATGCAATGTTTAATTAGTCAAGGCTCTAACAAAGGCAACCAGTATGCTCCCTGCAGTCGCGGGACAGCCAAACCTCCGCGCCTTTTTGTGCAATCGCTCCGCTCATTTTTGCACAAAAATCCGCTCCAGTTTGCCTGCCCCTGTTGCCGGCGTTGGGCCTCTGAATCGTGACTCTTCTCGTTGCATGGGCTGGTATTGATTCGCGTGGTCCTGCGTCTGTCTATATCGCAACAGATAGCCGCGTTTCTTGGGGTTCAAAGGGTCATTTTGATCACGCCAATAAAACATTTGCACTGCAAAAATTCCCTGCAATCATAGGGTATTGTGGGGACTCCATGGCAAGTCTAATGCTCATATCACAGGCCATTACACTGATGGAAGCTGTTCCAGAGTCGCACGGCCAAAATTTGGAAAATTTAGTTGATGTTTTGATTAGGTTTGCAGTTCGAAATTACTCTCAATATCCGGCAGAACTTTCTAGTGGCAGCTTCACAGTGGTTATCTGCGGAAAAAGTCGTACAGAATCTGCCGGCGAATTCGCTTGCTATCAAGTTGACTCGACTTTTGACAAAACAACTAAGAAGTTTCTGAAGCTGCCAGAACAATCCGGCCCGATAGTTGTTGCCGGAAGTGGCGCAAGTGAATTTGGTGATCGGTATGAGCGTCACCAGTCAGTTGAGAACCCGAACAAGTCAACCAGTCGTGACGTATTCCACGTTTTCAACCAAACAATATCAAACACTGCTATCTACTCCGTCGGAAATATTCCGCAAATTACAACGGTTATCCGTAAACCCTATTCAGGGGGCGCGCATTGTGGTGTGGTAGTAAATTCGCAACGCTACATAGCAGGCCAACTAATTGATAAAGACATTGCTCCTAAAGAGTTGCAATGGTTCAATGACAACTTCGAAATTACGAATCCGCAAACGAAACGTAGGCAAGATGGTGCTCAAGCACAGCCCCAGTTTCGTTGCTAACCGAGCAACTCCCTACGCCCTCCCCATAAATTTCAATGAGGGTGCGAGGTGCTGTCGGTGTGGCCTCCTTCATCATATGGTGTCGGAGTCCATGCCTAGTAGGGTCATAACAATTAAGCCGCAGAGGCCCAACAAAACCATGGAGAGGGACGCATTTTCCGCTACGCCCTTCGGGCTTCACTCCAAATGCGCCCCTCATAGTTGGCGTTAGGCCACTTCGAGGACGTATGGAATACTATAGCGATCAACTAAATGGTTCTAAGTCTAGAGATATTGAAATTATCCCTCCAAATGCTTGGGGAGGGATTGTAGCAATCGTAAACGGATTGGTTGCATCGGGTGCCTTCGGTAAGTACTTTCCAGAAGAATGTCCTGACGGGCAGGGAATATTTGCTACAAATGTTGAAGCTTTTAAATTGGCTCTAAAGGCTGAAGTTCCAGATATCGAATATCCTTTCGTCACTGAAAAATCAGATGCCGAGGATTGGACTTCAAGAATGAAGGATTTCTCGCCCAATTATCTATCGATACTAGACTTCGTTCAGTTTTGCTATGAACACGTATCAAAGCCAATTCAGGGCTCTCATCACAGCTATTTTAATCACTACCATTTGAGCTTTGAATGCGATGAGGGGAAAGATGATTTCAGAAATAGAGTGAATCGAATTTTCTCAAGAAATGGCATTTCTTATGAGCTAAAGGAGACCGGAAATATTATCAGGTTAGCACCTGAAGTCTTATCTGAAACTCTCACTGCTGCTAGGTTCAACACTCCAGATTCTACTCTAAATCGAATGCTCGAAGAATCACGAGATAAATTTTTAAGCCCTGACGAAACTATACGTCGCGAGAGTTTAAAGCGTTTGTGGGATGCGTGGGAAAGAATCAAAACAATACTGAATCCTGATAGTAAAAAATTATCAGCTACGCTTCTTCTGGAAAAGTGTGCATCTGAAGAAAATTTTAGAGAACTCTTAAATGAAGAGGCGAAGGTACTTACTGCTATTGGCAATAAGTTTCACATTCGCCATAGTGAGGTTGGTCAAATCGAGATTAAAACAAGTGCTCAGATAGACTACATCTTCCATCGGTTATTTAGTTTTATTTTATTGGCTTCGAGGAGTTTGGCCTAACAAATTGCTCCATTTGACGCAGCGGTCTACGCTCCTTTTTGTGCATTCGCTGCGCTCATTGTTGCACAAAAATCCACTACAACCGCTGCGCAAATGAGCAAGGCGTTAGCAGTCAAAAACATAGTCAGCAACGAGAAAGAGAGCCTGAATGAAAAGCTGGAAGCTAACGCCGAAAATAGAGGATGTAGCTAAATATGTTGAGTGTTATTGGTTTTTAGAAAAAGAACTACATGATCAGAGCCCTAGCTATCCTAAACTGAATCCAGATCCTTTTTCTCATTTAATTATTTCGAATTTGACTGGTACATATGAGTATACGCATCGCGCTAAAGCTCAAAATGTTAGTGGAAGTCATTGGATATTTCCTCATCTAAAAACATTTACGATGGATCACTCGGCTCCCTTTAAGATTGTTGGGGTCAAATTTAAAATTGGAGCGCTCTATTCTTTAAAATTGAATAACTTTAGTTCTAAGTTAGATATGGTTGAGATGATTGATGTGAATCATCTCATTGGCTCTGCGGCATTTAACCCAGATCAGCTTTTAATGAATGCTGCAGAACAAAAACAACAAGTATGCAATACTCTGGACGAAGTGCTCTCACCCTGGTTATCGGACTGTCAAGAAGACAATCACAGCCATTTAGTTAGTCAGATTATGTTATTTCTTGGTGATACAGCTATATCTAAAATCGGGAAAAAGTTACATCGTTCACAACGTACTATTGAGCGAAGCTTTGCAAGAGTAACCGGCCTATCCATGAAGCAAGCTCAATCTATGATTCACCTAGAGGAAATACTTAACTATTTGTATCAGCTTAATAAAGAAGACATAAATTGGGCTTATGTTGCCAACAAGTTCGGTTTTTCAGACCAATCTCATTTGATTCGCCATCTCAAGAGTACTATTGGCAAAACACCTGTTAATTACGCGCTGGATCGAGATCTCACAATAGATATCTATGGCGATTTCGAATTTGATTGAAAATTGTCGTTTTTCTTCAATCTGTATTGATTGCTGCTCATTAGAATGGCCGCTATTAAATTATGCATAGAGGGTTAAACTATGAAAGTAGACATTCGTCAGTACAAGGTTTCAGATTTAGAGGGCGTACTTGGTTCATGGGAGGTTGCAACACGATTAGCTCATCCGTTCATGACCGACGAGTTTATTGCTCAAGAGCGGAAAAACGTAGCTGAAATATATATGCCCAATACAGATACATGGGTCGCCGAACTTAAAGGTGAAATTAAAGGCTTTATTGCTCTTATGGGCAATGAAGTTGGAGCAATTTTTCTTCAACCCACTTGTCATGGACAAGGTATTGGTAAGGCCTTAATGGATAAAGCCCAAGCAATTCATGGAAATCTTGAAGTTGAAGTATTTAAAGTAAACAATCTAGGCCGTAACTTCTATTCAAAATATGGCTTTGAACAGCTAGAAGAAAAGCTCCATGAGCCAACAGGGCAGCAAGTGTTGCGTCTGAAATTTACTGCTAACAAGGCCAGGCTCTAGGATGCTCGCAAGCTCGCACCTGTGTTGGCGGCGTTATATGCTTTCGGGAGCATCTTCATCCGACTTTCAGTTGACATTATATTGTTCTTCTAGCAGGATAAAAATATGAATCTAAATCTCACGTACAAAGTATCTCGAATTATCATCATTCCATAGGAATGGTGGGAATTTTGATGCGTCTGTAGTTTATCAAACCCACCCCATAGAGGTGGGTTTTCTGTTTCTGCCTCATGGGAGTAATTTACATAAAGGAGGCAGTATGAAAAAAATAGCAGTTTTTGGTAAGCCCGGAAGCGGCAAATCTACTTTAAGCAAAGCGCTCGCGTTGGCAACTGGTATACAGTTACACCAGCTAGATTCGATAGTGTACAAAAAGAATGGGGAACTGGTAGATCGGAGTTCATTCGATGAAGCACATGAGCGTATCTTATCGTCTGGAAATTGGATCGTTGATGGGTTTGGACCAATAAACTCATTTCACCAGCGTTTGGAAGCAGCTGATACATTGGTTTACGTTGATTTGCCATACATAACAAGCTACTGGTTTGTGACAAAGAGACTTTTAAAAGGGCTTTTTGTCAAACCTGAAGGTTGGCCTGAGGGCAGTTCGGTACTAAAAGGTACTTTTGAGAGCTATAAAGTTTTACGGCTATGCCCAAAATTCTGGAATGATGACTTCACTGCCAGATTAGAAGCAATGTCAGATAAAAAGTCATTATACATTGTTAAGTCAGTCTCTGAGCTAAATAACTTTGTATACCTGAATGTCAAGTAAATGCATATAACAATCCAAGGCAGTGGGAAATATTTTGCTTCGCTACGCTCAAAACGCATAATATTCCCCTGCTGGCGGCGTTAACGAATGACTGCTTTCCTGAAATTGTCATGTCAAATTCTATGATTTCGTAGGGCCGCTAATGGGTGATTCGAGGCGATCGCCTGAATGTGTAAAATCTATCCAGCTCGCCTCCATATTTATGGTTGAACCATCTTTTTTATTTATGTATTAGCACGCTGAGTAAGCGGCAGCACGTCACGGGCATACATGGCACCGACGACAAAGCGGGACATCTCTTTGGCTAGCTTCGTGTCGAAACTCAGCCACAATTCATAGGGTTTTTCTTCTATATAACCATTGAAAAGCGCGGCGGCGGTGTCTTGTATTTTCTTGGTTTTTTCGTCTGGCATGATGCTAATCCTAGCTGTGCAGTGATCTACGGGCCGATAGTGACGTACATGATAAAGCAACATTACCTAAGCTTAGAGGCCAAATTAGAAGTTCAACAGTTAAAACCTATTGTCACGATTGTTACGTACAGTTGGAAATAAGACCGCTACATGTCTATAAATGTACCCAGTAACAACAAAACAACCTCAAGGGAGAATCGTTATGTCCAATAACAAATGTCCAGTCCAGCACGCAGCGGGTGCCGGTACTACCAATAGTGATTGGTGGCCCAATCAACTACGACTAGATATGTTGCACCAGCATTCGGATAAATCCAATCCAATGGGTGATGACTTCAATTACGCAGAAGAATTTAACAGCCTAGATTTGGCGGCAGTCAAAAGTGACATTGCCGCGCTGATGACCGACTCTCAAGATTGGTGGCCAGCGGACTTTGGTCACTATGGTCCCTTGTTTATTCGTATGGCATGGCACTCTGCGGGTACCTACCGTACAGCCGATGGCCGTGGTGGCGCAGGCAGTGGTAGTCAGCGTTTTGCACCGTTAAATAGCTGGCCCGACAACGGCAACTTAGATAAGGCGCGTCGTCTGTTATGGCCTGTTAAGCAAAAATACGGCAAGAAAATTTCTTGGGCAGATTTGATGATTCTTACCGGCAACGTAGCCTTAGAGACCATGGGTTTTAAAACCTTCGGTTTTGCCGGCGGCCGCGAAGACATCTGGGAACCCGAGATGGATATCTACTGGGGCACAGAGGGCGAGTGGCTAGATGACAAACGTTACTCAGGTGAGCGCGATCTAGAGAACCCGCTTGCGGCAGTACAAATGGGATTGATATACGTTAACCCAGAGGGCCCAAATGGCACGCCTGATCCCCTCGCGGCAGCAGTCGATATACGTGAAACCTTTGCACGTATGGCCATGGATGACGAAGAGACAGTGGCGTTGATTGCCGGTGGTCACACCTTTGGTAAAACCCACGGTGCTGGCGATGCAGATCTAGTAGGCGCTGAGCCGGAGGCAGCTGGAATCGAACAGCAAGGCTTGGGTTGGAAAAGCAGCTATGCCAGCGGTAAAGGCGCTGATGCAATCACCAGCGGCTTGGAAGTCACCTGGACTAGCACCCCAACTCAGTGGAGTAATAACTTCTTTGAGAACCTGTTTGGCTATGAATGGGAGTTAACCAAGAGCCCTGCTGGCGCTCACCAGTGGCAGCCAAAAGATGGTGCTGGCGAAGGCGTGATTCCAGATGCGTTTGATGACACTAAACGCAAAGTGCCCACCATGTTAACGACAGATTTGTCGCTGCGTGTGGACCCAGCCTACGAAAAGATATCTCGTCGGTTTTACGAAAACCCTGACCAGTTTGCGGATGCGTTTGCTAGAGCGTGGTTTAAATTAACCCACCGTGATATGGGTCCACGCGTACGTTTTCTTGGACCTGAGGTGCCTGCTGAAGAGTTAATTTGGCAAGATCCCATTCCTGCAGTGGACCACGATTTAGTTGATGATAGTGATATTGCCAACCTTAAAGCTAAGATCGCTGCTGCTGGTTTATCAGTGGGTGAATTGGTGTCAACGGCATGGGCCTCTGCATCAACATACCGTGGCTCAGATATGCGCGGTGGCGCAAACGGATCTCGTATTCGCTTGGCGCCACAAAAAGACTGGGAGGTAAATCAGCCTGAGCAGTTGGCCAAGGTGTTAAGCGTACTTGAGGGCGTTCAGAGTGAGTTTAACAGCGGTAATAAGAAAGTATCGCTAGCTGACTTGATCGTACTTGCAGGTAGCGTTGGCATCGAGCTGGCGGCTAAAAATGCCGGTCAAGACATCACGGTGCCATTTACGCCAGGCCGTATGGATGCAACCCAAGAGCAAACCGATGTTGACTCTTTTGCTGCCTTGGAGCCGATTGCTGATGGCTTCCGCAATTACATCAAAGGTCGCTACTCTGTACCTACTGAAGCACTCTTGGTGGATCGTGCTCAGTTAATGACCCTGACTGCGCCAGAGATGACAGTTCTGGTCGGTGGTATGCGGGTAATGGGAGCAAATGTTGCCTCGGTGAAACATGGTGTGTTCACTGATAACGTGGGTAGCCTAAGCAATGATTTCTTTGTAAATCTGCTTGATATGGCAACTGAATGGAAGGCGACATCTGCCTCTGAGGAAGAGTTTGAGGGACGTGATCGTAAAACGGGTGAGGTCAAGTGGACCGCTACCCGCGCGGATCTGGTCTTTGGCTCTAACTCGCAGCTGCGTGCACTGGCTGAAGTTTATGGTAGCTCCGACGCACAGACACGATTTGTTAATGACTTCGTGGCAGCGTGGACCAAAGTGATGAACCTTGATCGCTTTGATTTGGCCTAGTACTTGTAACTGATATAAGCCTCAGCTTGCTGGGGCTTTTTTTTGTCTAAATATAACTATTTGCAGATTTACTCTACAGTAACAGTACCAAGCAGCGCACCTGACGCGATATTCTTTGTTATAGGAGACGCAGATGAACACGATAGAAACGGTGGCAGCGCAATGTCCATATTGCGGTGAAAATATTGAATTAGTCGTGGATGGCTCGGCTGGAGACCAGCGATACATAGAGGATTGTGAAGTGTGTTGCCAAGCAATATCCATCGCTTTAACCTGCGATGAAGAGCTAGGCGTCAGGGTAGACGTATTCTCAGAAAATGACGTGTTTTAAAGGCGTCTTTAATTAAGGTCAATTGTTGATTCATCTAAACACTGGCTTATCTTTGGACTTACTAGACTAATATAGACACTCAAGCGGAGCTTTGAAGGCTGGAAATCACGGTTGCTGTAACAAGCCAGCGGCATAAATAAATAGTATATTTTTGCTGAGCAAGGATTTATGCTCATATTATTTCCAGTATGCTATGCTCGATTTCTCGACAGCAGCTCGGAAAATGGATTTAAAAACAAGAACATAAGGAAGTGAGGTAATACATATGAGATCCCTCCAAAATTACTTGTGCGCATGCTTGTTTAGTCGAAATGCGCCTGAGTATGAATCCCTTGTTTTTCTTAAGTAAATTAATGGGTTGCGCTAGCTTCGATGATATATCAATTTTGGCAAAACGCGCATGCGCACGATTGAAATGTTAGGTGTTTTCGTGATGAACGCAGAAATCATCAAGAATAAATTAAAGAGTTCGTCTTTATGTGAGGCAGGCAAAGCTTACGAGCTATTAGCAAGTGGTTCTGAATTGGTGGTTGACGAAAGCGTTATTGATGTTGCTTCCTCTGGAATTCTAGAAACTTATCGGATTAGAGGTAAACATATTTCAGATAGGTCTGGTGAGCACGCTCAAAGACTGGCTAAAAGCACAAAAGAGTTAGTAGATGCGATTGAGTTTCGAGATCCAAAACAACTCAAAACGGCTCGTATAAAATCGCCTGGTCTAGGTTACTTTTTAATTTGGTTTGAACCAGTTAGCAGTGAACTGATGGGGTGTTGTTACTTAATTAAGAACAATGAGGTTACGGAGCAAGCATGGAGCCAAATGTGGGACAACACTTAACAAGCGCATGTTGTTCGCCCCTTCGAGGCTGGGACCTCCGTTCCGCTGCGCTTCACTACGGCTCCAAATACGGGCGTTATGTGCAAATAAGCTAAGGATGCCAAAGTAGAAAACCGCTATGAATCAATACCCGTCATATATTTATGAGCCAGCAAAGAGCATTGAGGTTTTTGAGGCTTCTGAAAAATATCTAAATACCAACCCTCTTTTAAAGGAAAAAATTACCAACTTGGGTTGGTGTTATCAGAGTATTGGAAAATCCATACCTCAAACCATGGAAAACTTCTGGTCTGGTCACTTCTTTCCATTTGTGGAGTCGAGCGAGGAACTTCAAATATCTTTTAATCTGGTGATGTTCGGCTTGTATAAGCAAGCATTTATGTCATTGAGAAGCGCTCTTGAAGTAGGCATGTTGTCCGTCTATTACAACATAAATGATGATGGGCATAAGATTGTTAAAGACTGGCTCAATTCCAAAGACGCCTGGGAAGCCAATACACCTCGATCAGATAAAATCTGGAAAATATTAAAAAAGAATAAAAACATAGAAAACTTCGACCTCAAACTCAACCTCAAGGAAAGGTTTGAGGATCTGAGTTATTTACATAATTTTGTTCACACGAAGGGGTATAAATATTCAAATAAACTAGGGTTAATGAAGCCCAATTACCAAACGTTCGAGGAAACAATATTTCTAAAGTGGTTAGATGCGTATGAAAAGGTCGTAATAATTGTGGCTACGCTACATATGCTGAAGTATCCAATAGCTTCGATTGAATATGAATGGGATGATAAAGTCGGAATAGACAATCCTTTTCCTGTATTAGAGCCATACGAAATAGATCGAATTAAAGAAATATTGCCATTCTCTTATTTCCGCGAAATTCAGACTATTGCTAGCGTTGATCCTGATACTCAAGAGTTGCTAGAACATATTAAGAATCTGCCAGACATGACAGAGAAAGAAAAAGAGCAACAAATAGTCGATTTCGATAAATCAATGATTGAGAATGGGCAAGGATTTATCGAATGGGAAAAGCAAGAATTAAAGTGGTTAGAAAAAATGAGTGATGAGGCAAAGGAGAAAGTCATTCGTAGGATAGATAGTATAAGGGAATGGGCTATAGAGAATAATATGATGAAGCCAAAGATTGAAAGACTAAAAGAAGAAGAATTTTTTGATAAAAATTTTGACTAGTGCGAATTTTTATTGTATCTGCACATAGCAAATTGCTCCATTTGACGTTTTGGTCTACGCTCCGTTTTGGGGTGGCTGCGCCACTTTACACCAAAACTCAACTCCAACCAAAACGCAAATGAGCAAGGCGTTATAAATAAAAATATCAAAGGACACCTCGATGAATAGAGCCATAATTTTCATATCCCTCATTCTAATTGCATCCTGTGGAATGCAGCCCTAGCAAGAGCCTATAGGAGGCTCTAAAGCTAAAATGTACTTTGATGGCTCTGATATGACACCACCTCCCTTTATGCAAAGAAAGCTTAATGTTGAGTTGTACAGTCAGTGCTATGAGGAAAAAAGTTCTGACGGAGTACTGGGGTCGTTAACGATCAAAGAGTCTAGTTTCAATGTTGATGGCGTAAATTTACCAATTTCTGAAAAAATATACTTATCGTACGGAATTTTGAATCACTGCATGTTGAATTGGAGTATCTCCCCTCAGCAAGGAGCGGAATACGTTGCGACTTTTGATAATGTATTTGGTGGGTGTAATGGAAATCTATATCGTCTCGAAGGAGGTGAGCGTATTAAAGAAGGCTCTGCGATGTTCTTGAAACTTGATGGTATGAAAAAGGTTTTCGGTGACCCTAAGAGTTGGAGGCAATGCAAAAATATCCCGGAATAAATATTTATAACAAGGTGCGGAAAAATAGCCCTTCGGACTGGACTCGCCACTTCGCGGCGAGTTTTTCGCATGGTGTTAGCTTGAAGCGAGGAAAAAATGGATCGGTGGATTTCATATTTATATGAACAGCATTCCGAAAATGAATTGAAAAATTGGGCGTCACGGTTAAAATATTTTCGATATTTCAGAGCATATGGCGGACACGCAAATGACGTAGATTCTCTAGATATTGCTTTGAAATACGAAACCTCAGAATCTCTTCTTAATATATTTGGAAAGCTAGGAATAGAGCCCACTATTTATTTGAAGAAGCCTGAACAACCTATACCTGGAAAAAGATACAGTCTAGGCGAGTACAATGCTTTTCCCTGTTTAATTCCTGCAACTGAGTGGATTAAGCAACCGAGTCATTGCGTAATATTTGGAGTAAATGTTCATGTTTGGTGTGAGAGTGATCTTATTAAGGTATCTGCTAGCCCTAGTAGCTACATTGTAACAGCCGAGCACGTAGAATCAGCTGAAAAATTAGAACGTCACCTCGGTGAACTTAAGAATAATCTTATAGATCCACCAAGGGATACAAAACATTATATATGTCCAAGGTATCACCCCAACATATTCAGCTAATAAGGCTTTGCTGGACTTTATTTCCGTCGCTAGGTTTTGTACTTGAATAGCACAAAAAACCAATCAACTACAGTTCGCCGGTAATCGCGGGCGTTATCGAAAGACTATTTTCATGAAATAGTCATCCCAAATTGACAGACTTCGTATTGCGGTTAATGGGCGATATCACTACTTTCTGCAAAGCTGGCCAAGGCGGACATCTTATGGGTGAGTCGGCACAGCGCATTACTTGTTGCGTAACATGGTTGTCATGGATATTGGGTTAAATAAAAAACCATCGTAGCCATGCGGTGGGTCACTGTTATGGTTTATTCAGTGACACATTCAGGTCTCGCCATGTCTGCTTTATCTATTGCTGTTATTTCCTTAGCGCCCGAGGCACCAGAAGTTCGTCGCCTGCTTTTTACACTCGCGGAGCTGGGTTTTGATGCGACTATTTTTCCCGCGGTTGATGGTCGTAAGGCCATGCCGGTACTGGAAGACGGTGAATCGGTAGATCATCGCAAGGCTTTGCTGCGTCGCCGAGCCACTTTGTATACGGGTGAAATTGCATGCTTTTTATCGCATTCCAGAGCCATTAAACAAGCGTATGCGCGCGGTGATGAGCGTTTATTGATCTTGGAAGACGATGTAGAGATTCTGGCTGGCTTTGCCGATGTTGTTCATGCGGTTACTGCATTACCAGCCGAAGCCGAATTAGTACGTTTAATGGGGCTAAAACGCCGACGCCGCAAAGTCATTGCGACACTGGCATCAAAATGGTCGCTAGTTAGGCCGTTGCGGGGGTGGTGTGGTACGCAGGGGTATATTATCAATCGGGCGGGTATGGCTAAGTTTATCCAACATGCCGATGTTATTAGCATGGCGATAGACAGTTTTTATGACTGCTTTTGGGAAACCGGTATCCGCTGCTATGGGATAGAACCTCATGTGCTTGTGGAAAGAGCGCATCCATCTAGTATTGCCAAACAATGGGGTAAAGTGAAACCGAATGCTTGGACGAATCTTCGTTGGCAAGTATTTAAGTTATACCGCGGTGTGTTGATGCGTTATTACCGCTTGGCACATTATTCAGATTTTTATCCCAATGCTTTTCCCGATGACAGTGTTAAGTTTGCTCGTTCTAAATCAAATAAAAAGACACGTTATTCTAATTCGCCTAACACCTTAAGTCGCTGATGCATGGCTTGAAGATGGTCTTGGTATTTTTGCCATTGCCCAATGCGACTTGTGCTAATAGGCGATCTGACCTGCGTGGTTGATGTTGTTTTTACAGGTCGAGGATTGTTGTAAAAGTGAAGACAGTTTTCTTCCCAAGGAAGACCTATAAACTCAAGCAAGGACTTAACCGTATCGTCGTAGTGGTTTATCAACGTCTCGTATTCTAGAAAGAATACCTTATCTGGTAAGACTTTTTGCCAATAGCGGTAAAGCTCTGCCGCGCCGTGATAACTGTCGGCTAGTTCTTCTTGGTCATAAGTAAAATTAAGCCCGTTGGCAAAATATTGGCGATAGCAGCCCCATAAATTATCCATGGGGTCGCGGCGACAAAAGATTATTTTTGCATCTGGTCTTGCCAAATGGATAAGCCCCAGAGCTTTATAATTTTGTAAATTCTTGTCTGTGAAAAATGGGGTGGCGTGAAGTTCTTGGGTGAATTTTTGATAATTGTCGCCAATTTTTTTCCAATCATTTACTTGTAAATCTTTTGCCCAAAAGGGAAAGGGTTTGGTAATGCCTTTTTCATGTAATAAAGCGGCGGCAGCGCGAGGGAGTGCATTTATTTCATCCCCAGCGGTGACCATTGAATGACTGGAAATGATTTGCTCAATTAAGGTGGTGCCGCTTCTTGGTAGGCCGCAAATAAAAATGGGTGTAGATATCGTTGTCTCTGGGCTTGTTTCTGTGACAGCTTGGTTTAAAACCTCAGCGGAAAAATGTGACGGGATATCTTTAATTTCCTGCATATCTTTTGCGTGGTCATAAGTGACCACGCTGCGCTTTAGCTTTGCTCCTTGCTCAATATGGAAGCATTGTTTGGATATATTATTTCTAAATTCATAGCCTCTGCTGAGGGCATAATGCAGCCTGACTTTGCTATCTGCATTAAGGCTGGGTTTGCTGAGCAGCGCTTCCATTTTGCTAAGTTCGCTATCGTCAATCTCATTATACAAATCTGACCGATTCCAATACGCAAAGCTATTTGATGGTGATAGCCGAAGGCAGCGATTAAAGCTTGCGAGCGCGGCGGACATATTGCCCATTTCTTTAAGGATGATGCCGTGTTGATTCAGGGCGTTGGTATTTGCGGGGGCAAGCTTCATAACCTTTTCAATAATGCTTAGTGCTCGGTCATGTTGATTTAATAATCTTAACGCGCTTGCCTGTGAAAGCAGGGCGCGAACATCGCGTGGTTTATCCTTAAGATATTGTTCTGTGGCTTGTAGCAGGCCGATAAAGTCATTGCTTTGTTGAAGGCTGTTAAATAATAAATACCAAGCGCGGCTTAATTGCGGCACTTGTGAAATGAGCTGTCGGCTCAGTAAGGTCACGGCAGGCCACTTGTTGTTTTCAGCGAGTTGCAGGGTGAAATCTATGGCTTGTCCAGCCGTCATTGCTTTTTGTCCCGGTCTGCCAGGAAGGCTGATATTGACGGTTTTACGCTCGTGTTTGTCAGCGGCAGATTTACTTGGGTTTTTCTTGCTTGCCATTGTTACCTGTATTTATTCATAAGAGTGGCGCGGCCATGATATTAAGTGGTGATAGTTTAAATCTTTGCCTGAATTCATGGTGCTTAAAGCGCTATTGTAACGGTAGCTCGCTTTAGGTGGTAGCGAGGAAAGCCAGCCATGTATATAGCAGGCAAAGCCGGCGAAGGTATATTTTCCAAATTTCGTTAATCAATAAAAGCATAATAAAAACAAGCGCTTACAGATATTTTGTGGCTCGTCTAAACGGAGGATGGTGTGGCTGTGGGGCATGTGTGAGAATTTTTCACCATGCAGAACCCTATGAAAAACGCGTCCGAAGGAGAATATCAATGAGTCAGGTAGCGCAAGTGCCGCGCCAGCCACATATTATTGAGGCAGCGGAATTACCCGACCGTTATGCCCGTGGTTGGTACTGTCTCGGTCTGGCCAGTGAATATACCAATAAGCCAGTAAAGCTCAATTATTTTGGCACCCGTATGGTCGCCTACCGTGGTGAAGATGGTGAGGTGCATATTCTTGACGGATACTGTCCGCATATGGGCGCCGATCTCAGTGAGGGCTGTGTTGAAGAAAATTCTATTCGTTGCCCTTTCCACGCATGGCGCTGGGGTGCAGACGGTGTTTGTGATGACATACCTTATGCGAAGCGAATTCCTGCTAAGGCGGTGATTCGTTCCTACCCTACCTTGGAGGAAAACCATTTATTGTTCATGTGGTTTGACCCTGAAGGTAATCCACCAATAGAAGACCAACGCCCGCCACGTATTGATGACGTGTACAGTGATGATTGGACAATATGGCAAATGGATTTAATGACGATCCAAACCAATGCTCGCGAGCTAATCGATAATATGGCAGACGTGGCGCATTTTGGTCCTATTCATGGTGCGCCGATTAAACAATTTAAAAATATCGTTTATAAGCATGCGTATCGCCAAGAATTAACAGGTGGCTCTGAGCTGTTGGCTGAAGACGGTGAACTTAGCTCAGAAGCGACCTATTATGGTCCGGCTTACATGAACACGTTTATGACTGGGCAAGTGGACGGGATGGATGTGGCGTCTAGACTGTTAGTGACCCATGTGCCCATTGATACCCATAGTTTTGATCTGCGTTTTGGTGTGGCGGTGAAGAAAATTGCCGGTATGAGTGATGAACAAAATGAGGAAATGGCTCGCCAATATACCCAGCAGAATCGCGAGGCCTTTTTCCAGGATGTACATATTTGGCACACCAAAACTCGCGTCGATAATCCGGTGTTGTGTGATGGTGATGGGCCAATCAACCGCCTTCGCCAGTGGTACCAACAATTTTACTTAGATATTGCAGACGTGCCCGACACGTTTAATGAAAAGCGTGAGTACGTTGTTGATTATGCAATCCGCAATCCATAACTAAAGTAAAAATAATAGGGAATAACATGGATATTCGCAGCTTAGGATATGTGGTCATTGAATCAACCGAGCCTCAGCAGTGGTTGGATTACGGAACCAATATTTTGGGGTTAATGGTTGCGCCAACCATGCCCAATGATGACAACGTGTATTTAAAATTAGATTCGCGACCTTATCGGTTTGCCGTTGTTAAATCTGATGTCAATAAGCTGGCTTATTGTGGTTGGGAGCTGCCTGATGAAGCCGGTTTTATGGCGGCAAAAGATGAGCTTAATGCCGCCGGTGTGTCATTTGAAGAAGCTTCTAATACAGAAGCACAAGCACGGCGGGTTAGAGGCTTGATTCGTTTACAAGACCCTTCAGGCAATGGTTTGGAGTTGTTTTGGGGCGGCGAGCTGGATTACGCCAAGTTTATCTCCCCCATGGGAATTGCCGGATTTGAAACTGGAGACAATGGCAATATGGGGCTAGGTCATGCCGTGTTGCCAGCCGCTAAACTCGTTGAAACGCATTTGTTCTATAAAAATGTATTGGGTTTTGGCGACAGCGACTATATGCATTTTAAATTTTCGCCCGATCCCGCAGACCCAGGGCAGGGCTTAAACTTTATGCATGTTAATAACCCTCGTCATCACAGCTTGGCGTTGTATGAAGATCAGGCAAACCCTCTGGGCTGCGTGCATTTAATGCTAGAAGTAAAGGATGTTAATGAGGTCGGTTACTGTCTGGATAGAGTGGAAGCCGCAGAAATTCCTATAGTGTCTACGCTTGGGCGCCATACCAATGACAATATGCTGTCATTTTATATGGCGACACCAACCGGTTTTGCCATGGAGTTTGGGACTGACGGTTTACAAATGGATTGGGAAGGGTTTACCCCCACCGTCACTAGCCTGCCCAGTTTGTGGGGGCATAAATTTAACATGCCAGATGCCTAGATATTCATAGTTAAATTTGGGTGTCCAAGCGGTTATTGCCTTACCAATAATAAAGAACACAGGAGAAATTCGATGAGCGTAGTGCAAGCAAAAACAGCCACTGGCACGCTGTCTGTAGATGAAATGATGGCCGCGATAACGGCGATGCAGCCAAGGTTGCGAGAGCGTGCAGCTGAGACAAAGGCACTGCGTAAAGTGCCACAGGCGTCGATTGATGAGCTGCAAGAGATAGGCTTTTTCCTTGCCTTGCAGCCCAAACGGTATGGCGGCCTTGAGCTTACGCCGCAAGATTTTTTCCGAATGCAGATTGCCTTGGCAGAGGCATGTATGTCTACGGCTTGGGCCAGCGGCATTATTGCAGTGCACGCTTTTCAAATTGCGGTCATGGATGATCGTGCTCAGCAGGCAATTTGGGGAGACTCCATTCATACCCGAGTTTCTTCGTCTTACGCGCCTATGGGCAAGGTTACGCCTGTTGATGGAGGGTTTAAGCTGAGTGGTCGTTGGGGCTGGTCTAGCGGCAGTGATCACTGTACCTGGGCTTTACTTGGCGCCATCATACCGGGTGATGGATACCGTACTTTTCTTGTCCCCAAGGGTGACTACGAGATTATTGATACTTGGCAGTCTATGGGCTTAGAGGGTACTGGAAGCAATGATATTGTTGTGGATGATGTGTTTGTTCCAGATTACATGACCCACAAACAAAGTGATGGCTTTGCCTGTACCAATCCCGGGCAGAAGGTAAATACGGCGCCGCTATACCAGCTACCTTGGGCGCAAACCTTTATTCGCGTGGTTTGCACACCGGCAATTGGTGCCTGTAAAGCTGCTGTGGATTTGTATAAACACGCTGTGCTCAATAAGGCTAGCGGTGACCCAACTAAGTTGGCGGGAGATACCCAAGTACAAGAGCGCATTGCTGCCGCGCAAAATGGTATCGATGAGATGGAAGCACTGCTCTATCGGAATTTTGATGCCATGATGGCTTTGGTTGAGGCGGGTAAACCAGTGCCAATTGAGGACCGTGTCCGTTACCGTTATCACGCATCGTTGGTGATTACCAAGAGCATTGGTATTGTCGATTCCCTGTTTGAAGTGGCGGGAGGGCAGTCGGTATTCTTGGGCAGTGAAATCCAACAGCGCTTCCTTGATATTCATACTGCTAGAGCGCACGTCGCCAATAATCCAACAAGCTTTGCAAGGAACTTGGGCGGTTTGGGGCTAGGAATGGAGAACGGCGATTTCTTTGTATGATATAGCCGTTTAGGTCATTGTGTTATCAAAGCCCAGCTCAGCTGGGCTTTTTTATGCCTGGATATTGGGGGCTTGGGGTATTCTTGTGAATATTTTTATCGAATATAGGTGTACATATTTTTTGTCGACTGTTATGTGGTTGGGCAATCATCACGCTTCAGATTAGGTGGAATTAAGCGACCATCAAAGAATTTTTCTCTACTATTGATATCCATTTCAGTTCTTCTTTTTCTGAATTTTATTAGAAGGTAAATAATTTTTCTGTCAGATAAATGGCATATACTATAAATTTGCGACTGCTTTGCAGTTGATACGAGTAGGGGCGGATGAAATCTGAATTTCTGGTGTTAAGTGGAGCCATTGCCTACAATAAAAAATGATTCATATTCAATGTGATAGGTACGAATCAGTTGAAAGGCGGGTGAAGTGATAAGTTTTGATTTGCTTGGTTTGAGAAAGAAAGTTTAGACAAGCATCGTTAAGTAAGCATTTGAGTATGTATTCTGGTGGAATTGCAGACACAACATTGTTCTCGATTCTTTTACACGAAAATAAAGCCTGATCGACTCGTTGAACACCTAGCTTCTTAAGTATTGTGTATTCACCTTCACGAATATAATAGAGCATTCTTTCGGGCCTTAGGTTATTTCTTCGGCAATGCTCTAGCCAGATCACGAAAAAAATAAAATTTCGACGAGCAAGGTCTAAAGAAATAGGCTCCATCGCTGCGACACGAGCTAAATAGAACTGGTTACTTGGATAAATGCTAAATATATCTCGAATTTCTTTAGGTATGGTTTCAAGCCAAGAATTTGTCGATGCACAGTTGTTTTTATTCCATCGAAGAGATATACCTACATAATCGTAAAGATGTTTATTGTGAAAGTTACCATTGTTGTCGGGATACATAACGTTTAATTTTTCTTTCCAGGATCCAATGTAAATAATTGGTGTGCTAGAGATAAATATTAGATGCTCGAAAGCCCAGATTGGAGTATCGTTGTGATCAATCATAACTCTTGGTCCTGACGTTTCTGTAGATATACTGTTCAACCTCTATCGCAATACGTTCCAAAAATTGAGTCAGAGATTCATTTGGGTGATTTTCTAGGCGATCTTGTAACGCTATCTTTTTGAAACTATTAATATTAATTAGGCTATTAGATATTTTCTGGAACTGAACCTTTGATTTATGAACTCGTACATGTTCGAACACAAATGGCGAAAAAACGATTAAATGTAGTTCCGCTCGAATTGGAATTAGAGCTTCGATTAAAGCAGGTATTGCATTAGCGCAGCTTCCACCAAGTCCACAAATTATGAAGCACTGGCGTGCTCCCGTTACTAATTCAAGTAAATTAGACTGTATATGGTGATAAAAACTATTTCGGATCAGGGAGAAGTCACTTTCCTTGAGGATAATGCGATTCTTCTCTGGTACCGATTCGATGGATTTCGAGTCTGTATTCACATATAGGTATTTGATATCGTGAACTTGCAAGCCCATTACAATTCTATCTAAAGTATTTTTTCCGGCACCACCTAAACCAATTACTATATTCATATGCCTTTACTCGCTTTTTTTTAATAATGGGCATATTGTCTACAAGTCTGCGACAATTTTTGTCGCAGGGAGTCGTTAAAGTGATTCCTGTCGGAGATTTAGATATGGGTAAGAAAATCCAGAGAATAATGGCAATGTTGAGTTTGATACCACGCGAGCCGGCTAAAATTTCAACAGATCGTCTTATGGGCTACCTATCTGATGCTGGACTTGCAGTTACTCAGCGAACGATACAACGAGATCTTCATGAAATTAGCACTACTTATCCAATTGTATTGGACGAGCGAAGTAAGCCCTTTGGTTGGTCATATATGGCTGGGTACAGCTACCAGGGTGTGACTATGAATCCGTTTGAAGCGCTTGCATTTATTATTGCAGCCAGAGAATTTTCAAGTCGTTTACCAAGTGGAGTTGCGCAATACCTTACACCTCAAGTGATTGTGGCAAAGCGTGCTCTTGAATCTTATTCATCAAATTTAGCGGCATTTGATAAAAAAGTAGTACGAATTTCAGCAGGTTTTAAACTGCAACCTGCTGAAATCAATCATTCAATATTAGATGCGGTCTATGACGGTTTACTTCGAGAGAAAATATTGGAGCTTGATTACACTTTAAAAAAGAGAGTCAGAGTTCATCCACTGGGTTTAATATTCAAAGATCAGATTACCTATCTGGTTGGTACATTTTGGAATTATAAAGATGTGAGACAGTTAGCGCTACATCGAATTAAAAATTGCATTGTTACAGATAGCGATTTAAAGGTGCCAGTAGGTTTCAATCTTCAAAAGTATGAAGAAACTGGAGCTCTTGGATGTCTTAAGTCAAATAAAAAGATTAACCTGGAATTAAAAATGAGAATCGCAGCGGCGAAACATCTTAGAGACACTCCTATTTCAGATGATCAGGTGATTACAGAACCTGACATGGAAGGTTGGGTAACTGTTTCAGGGACATTGCCGGATCGTGAAGATTTTCGCTGGTGGATTCTTGGGTTTGGTGAGCAGGTGGAGGTGATAAAACCTCTAGCTCTCCGGAAGAATATTATAATTACTGCAAAGAGGATGAGGGAATTATATGGAGAAGAATGAAGCAGTAAATTTATGGGAAGCTGCTAAATCACAGCTGTCCGAAAAATATTTTCAGATTTTAGAAGATCATTGTATGCTAGATATTTATACAGTAAAGGGGCATTCTGGTGTTTTCTTATCAAGTCCCCCGATTGCATTTTTTTTGGCAAAAAAGCGGGTGATGGTAGTTGGCAGAGAACCAATGGGGTGGCGAGACGCTAGCTGTCCTTATAAGCTTGGCAAAGATACTGATATTAATTCTATTAATTCATCTATGCGTGTTGCTAACAAGTTTGATCTAGAGAAGAAATCAAGGTCTTGGTTTAAACGATTCTATTTTAAGGTTTCATCTGAAGTGGGTGGGGTGGAAAACTCCGCAGTTTGGTCAAATCTTTTTTGCGTCTCTTTTAAGAAAGGGAGTCCGCTAAAGAGCCCCGCTTTTGAGTCAATAAAATTTATATCACAGAAATTACTGTCAGCTCAAATAGAGGTACTTAAGCCAGACGTGATTTTTTTTGCATGCGGATACACAGGAGATAGTTTTATAAAAGAAGTTTTTGAGCTGACAGAGAGTGAAGTTTTGATACCACGATTACTTTGGAGGTTCAAAATTGATGGTATACAGTGTTTCAGAACTAGTCACCCAAGATGGTTGCCCGGCCGTGAAGCTAGAAAGCAAGCAATTCAATTGGCGATAGTCTGAACCCTTGGTCAGTCTTATATGCAAAGTAATACGATGGTTCATTAAATTGTTGTAGCCTGATTCGTTTCTTATGTGGCGAGATTTTGTTCAATTTAATCAATGAGTTTAAGATTTGTAGGCTTCAAACTTTAATCATCTAAGTCTCGGAAATACAAATCCAGCTATGGTGGGCAGGAGCATATTAAATTGCATTCACCGAATGCATCGACCCTACGGATAGGGGCTTTTTAGACTGCTTATTGCTAAATAAGGCCCTGATATCTGCTGGAATGAGTAAAAATGTAAATTGAAGCTTAGATATAGTGGGTACTGTTCCATTCTCATGCGCAACTGCGTATGGCACCCCCATTCTCTAAAGCAATGCGTTTCACCACAAGCTGTCATAAAAACTACTCATCAGTCTAGTCGCTGTCTTCTGAATAGACGTGTAACATAGCATTTTCACTCACTATTTATTTAAAGGATAGCGGTATTCATGCGTCGAACTAAGATAGTAGCTACAGTGGGGCCCGCTTGTGATTCTCGCGCAATTCTGGCGGAGATGATTAGTGCAGGGGTGAATGTATTTCGTTTGAATTTCTCTCATGGCACTGCTGCTGAACACGCTGATAGGGCGGTTATGATTAGAGAACTAGCTGCAGAGGCTGGTTGTCATGTGGGTATATTAGGTGATTTACAGGGACCGAAAATTCGCCTGCGCAAACTTGCTGTTGACCCTATTTCTCTTGAGAAGGGCACCGAGCTGATTTTAGACACCCAGCTTGCGGATGGCGCCGGCGATGCTAGCCATATTGGCGTGGATTATGAACCCTTGGCGCGGTCAGTAAGTGCGGGTGATATTTTATTGTTAGATGATGGCCGCTTACGCTTGTCTGTTGATCGAGTCGAGGGTGAGCAGGTGTTTTGCCGCTCAGAAAGCGTGGGTCAGCTCCAATCTCGCAAAGGAATAAACCGCTTGGGTGGCGGTTTGTCAGCTCCTGCCTTGACTGACAAAGATATGGAAGACATAAAATTAGCAGCCCGGATCGGCTTAGATTTTATTGCGGTATCGTTTCCGAGTAGTGCTGCAGACATAAAGGATGCACGACTAAAGTTAGAGTCTGCGGGATGTTTTGCTCATATCATTGGCAAAATTGAGCGCGCTGAAGCGGTCGCTAACGATGAACACTTGGATGAGCTTATTGAAGCGTGTGATGGTGTCATGGTGGCGCGGGGTGATCTTGGTGTTGAGATTGGCGACGCGAGTTTGATCGGTCTGCAAAAACACATTATTAAGCGGGCTAGAGTTTTAAATCGTCCGGTGATTACCGCGACCCAGATGATGGAGTCGATGGTGGCGAACCCGGTTCCTACTCGTGCTGAAGTGTTTGATGTTGCCAATGCCGTTTTGGATGGCACCGACGCGGTGATGCTGTCGGCAGAAACAGCCTCTGGTATGTATCCTGTTGATACCGTTCTTGCAATGGCAAGGAATTGTGAGGGCGCGGAGTTGTATCCTTCTGCCCGTAAATCCAGTTATCGCTTGGAACGAAAGTTCGATTCAGTAGAAGAGACCTTGGCCATGAGTGCGGTATATGCGGCCAATCATCAAGTTGGTGTGAAGGCGATTGTATCAATGACAGAGACGGGGAAAACCACCTTGCTCATGTCCCGCCTAACGTCTGGCATCCCTATTTTTGCATTTAGTCGAAATGAAGAAACCTGCAACCGGGTGAGTTTGTATCGTGGTGTTTACGCTATCGCAAGTCCGTCTGCTGGGATAGAGATTGCTGATTGCGTTAAGGTCATACAAGCGCAAGGGCATGTGCAACAGAATGATTTAATTCTAGGCACCACTGGCGACGAAGTGGGTGTCGATGGTCATACCAATACTTTAAAAATAGTGCGGGTGCATTAAGTTTTCGGTGATGTTTCTCACCGTAACGCCGTTGCCCGCTAAGATTGACGAATACTGTTAAATTAAACCGTGAGCACTTGCGCTGCTAATGGCTTGTGTACGTGTGCTCACGTTGAGTTTATGGAATATATTTTTAAGATGAAATTTAACGGTGTTTTCAGACACGAATAGATTTCGGGCTATGTTTTTATTGGTTTCACCCTTTGCTAGCAAGGAGAGGATTTGCATCTCACGGGATGTAAGTGCTTCCTGCAATTCAGTGTTGCTTACTTCTAGTTCTGCACTGTGTTCGCAATAGCTTAGTAGGTATTTAATATAGTGATTTAAGCTACTTGACCAGCTGCCGTTTAGGTGGGCTTTAAGTAGCTCTTCCACTTTTGGCCCTTCATCTAAAACGGTTTTGACCACACCGTATTCTGCTGCCAGCGTTAAAGCCGTTTTGAGTTCCGTCGAGGCTTGTTCTGTACTGCCACAATTATGTTGATAGATGGCACTGAGTAGATGGAGTTTTATTTCTCTTGGGATTAAATGATGATGTTGAGCTCGCGAAATGGCATCGTGTAATCGGCTTGCGGTAGTGGTGCTAGGTCGAGTGTGCACTTCTAATCGCAAGTGACTCAGAGTAATGTCTTCTAGAGCGTCGCCAAAACTTAGGTAGTCAGTATTAATGGTAGTGGGATCTATGCTGTCTAGGGCTTTGGCAAGGATAGCGGTGTTTTGATGGGGAGTGTTTAGCAGGTTGCGGCGAATATTTTCCCATTCACAAAGTTTCATGATTCGCGGCCAGTTCGCACTAATTGCTATGTCCTCCAGGGTATCTAGCAGCATCCTTGCTTTATTCTCATCACCCTTGGCGTCGTAAATTCTGATCATGGGAAGATAGGCCGCGGCGACGAAGTCTGGCAGAAGCCCTGTGTCAATCTCTTGGTGATATTGCTCAAAGACTTTTATTGCAGTATCCGCGTCACCTTTTTCATAGAGTGGGTAGAGCGTGCAGCATACCGCTGCGGTGGCGGCATAAGACTCTTCAATATTAAGTCCCTTGGCTTTTAGGGTAGACAAGCTACGGTCGTAGGCTTCGTTAATATTGCCCTGTAAATAGCTGCTAATGATTGTGAGGCCAGTATTATAGCCAGCTAAAAATGGCGCGCTGTCGCCATGGTTGTGATTTCGACCTACGGCAATATGGTAGCGAGCGCCGGCGAAATTTCCGTGGGCAATACGACGAAATGCCTGAATATTTGCGGCTGCGCCTAATTCAAAGGCCCAGAAACCTCGCGCTTCGTGATCTTCGGTTTTTATATTGGCGACATTCTCAAAAGCGTGGTCTAGGTGATCTAGTGCCATTTCTACCACGGCCATTGTGATTTGACGCTCTATTGCGAACTGCCAATCTAAAGGGCGTTCCTTGAGTTTTCTCAGCTCAGTTAAGTAGGGTAATACTTTGGCTCTTCGTCTTAGAAAGGTGAGTGCCCAGGTGATTTTTACGACTAAACTTGGGCGTTTAAAAATATCTTCGAGTGGTATTTTATCTGCCCAGCGTTCCACTGAATGAAGGCAGGCAATGGATATTTGCTCTGAGGCCCAAATGTCCATTGCCTGAGTTGCAAGCTGAAAATTTTGCGCTTGAACGGCGTGAAATAAGGCGTCTTCATAAAGTTGATGTTCTAAAAACCACGTGGCAGCATCGCTATTAATTTTTTTACAACGCTGCGGAGAGCGTTTTCTTAACACGTCTTGCATGTAACCCGAAAATAGACGATGAAATTGGAACCAGTGCCTTTCGTGGTCAATATTATTGAGAAATAGGCCCTGGCGTTCAAGTTGTTCCAAGATGTCTTGTGAGTCGCTGCGGCCTGTTATTTTTTCACACAGTGGGGCGCATATTTTAGGCAATAAAGAGCTGTATAAAAGAAACTCTTGGGTGTCTGGGTCTTGCTGTTGTAAGACATTATTGGCTAAATATTCCGTAATTTGAAACGGCGTGTAAGACTCTAGATTGTTCAGCGATTCTTTAACACTACGCTTTGCTAACGTAAGCCGAAATAGTTGTAAGGCGGCTGCCCAGCCTTCTGAGCGATGATAAATAATACTTAAGTCGTCATCACTGAGCTCAAGCTGATGCTCAATTTCAAAAAAAGATTTTGTTTCTTGAAGTGAGAATTTAATTTCCTCAAACCGGAGAAGCTCTAATCGCTGTTCAACTTGCAGCTCAGTTAATCCAATCTTGGGTAACGATCTTGATGCGATAAAGACTCTTACGCGGTTTGGTAGGTTCTTTAATATATGCCGAAATAGGATTTCAATGTCGGGTTCTTCAATGAATTGAAAGTCGTCAATGAATAAGTGTATCTCAGTGTCGATTTCGGCGAGGCGATTATTGAAGCGTTCGGCGCGCCCTTTGGGTAATGAGTTTTCCTTTGGGGTGACACTATGCTTTGATTTTTGGCTTTCTTCTAAATCACTGGCGATTTTGTCTAAGTGCAGTAAAAGTCGGTTTAAATCGTTATCAGCCTCATCTAATTTTAGCCAAGCGGTTAATTTGCCAGCTTCTTGGCTGGCTACCACTATCTGTTTTAGCAAGGTGGTTTTGCCATGTCCCGCAGGTGCTTGTAAGACAACACATTGGCAGGCGTCTGGTCTATTGATGTGGCTAAGTAAGTCACCGCGCAGCACTTGCTTGGGTTCACCCATGGGGGCGTGAAACTTATGATGAGATTGCTCAAGGTCCATATTGTTTACAGTGCTTGGCATAATTTTTATCGTTATTGACTAGGGAGTGGCGCTGTAATTTGTATAAAGTTGCGCGCTGATTTCACCCAGTTTACTGGGTTTGGCGTGTTCATGCATTGCCCTTGAACTTTGTTTTAATGCAGTGCTTATAGTGAAATCAGCGCGTTTATATAGATTATTCTTGTATTTTTACCAGAACTTTACCGTTGTTTTCGCCCGTGTATAAGCTTTGCAGGGCAGTGGATGCGTGTTCAATACCATTGTGGCAGTGGAGTTTGAATTTGAGAGAACCGTCCTGAAGCCAGCGTGCCAAATATTGCTGCATATTGGGGAAATCGGCTGCGTGATCAAGTATGACAAAGCCCTCAATTTTTAGCCGTTTCATAATGCTATTGTGAAACATATAAGGGCCTGGAACATTTTGGCTTGAGTTGTACATTGAAATTAGGCCGCAAATCACAACACGCCCACCGTTGTTCATCAGTGTTAAGCAGCTATCTAGAATGCTGCCGCCGACGTTTTCAAACTGAATGTCGATGCCCTGTGGGCAGGCCTCGGCTAAGGCCTTGTCAAAATCAGCTTCGCGGTAGTTAATGGCAGCATCAAACCCAAGTTCATCGGTTAAATATTGGCACTTGTCATCACTGCCCGCGGTGCCGACTACACGGCAACCGTTGAGTTTGGCAATCTGACCAGCCAAGCTGCCAACGGCACCGGAGGCTGCAGTCACCACGACCGTCTCACCGGGCTTGGGGTGGGCAATATTTAACAAGCCATGATAAGCCGTGGGGCCTGCTATGCTCATAGCGCCAAAGGCTAAGTCCAAGGGCATACCGTCAGGCACAATAAAGGGGTTCACGGTGTGCGCATCTAGAATGGAGTATTCAGCCCACTCGGTAAGTGCGGTGACTAGCTGCCCTTTTTGAAACAATTTGCTCTTCGACTCTACCACTTCACACAAGCCAAAACCTTTCATGCTGTCGCCTAACGCAACGGGCTCCATATAGAGTTCTTCGCGTTCGCCTAACCACAGGCGATTTGTGGCATCCATGGAAATAATGCGATTTTTGACCTTTATTTGCCCTTCTTCTGGATGAAGGTGGCTTCTTGTTTGGAGGCTAAACGTTTCATTATTGATGTTTTTTTCAGGGCGGATATCAAAACGCCAGTATTGGCATTCGGAGGTGGTCATAGTGTTGTCCTATTTTATTATGATTTTTACGAGGCTTGGGGCCGATTGTTGCCGTAAATTGGGCCGCCAAGCACATCGCCAGCTGCCACTATTTTTACCGTAAAGCGGTTTGGTAATCATCTACCCATTGGGGTAGTGCTCTGCGACCAGTTTACCTGTCAATAATAGTCGTCATCTACCGTTCTTAAGAAATTTGATTATGTTGTGAGTAGAACTGCTCGTATGGGTAGTTGGCGGCAGGTCAGGTGATCGAGAGAATGCGATACATAACTAGATAAGAAGAGATATGGCATGGGTAAACTGATCAATATTGACAATGGCGGAACGTTGACTGATATCTGGGTTCTCGATGGTGATCACTCCTATCACACGAAGACGATCACAACGCCCTTTGATTTAAGTAAATGCTTCTTCGAGGGCTTAAAGAAAATATCTGAAGATATTTATGGTTATGAGGATATCCGCGCATTACTCCAATCCACAGATCATATTCGGTATAGCACTACTCAGGGTACAAATGCCTTAGTAGAGCGAAAAGGACCTTCACTGGGTTTGTTGCTGAATGCTCCAGATAAAGACTGGTGTTGTGAGGATGATCACCAGCTGACGTTATTTAACGATCTAGTTGGCAATCGGGTGGCTGTACTTAATACCAGTGAGAATGAGGCCGACTACCAGAAAAACCTGAGTGACGCCGTTGCTCAGCTTGCCGCAGCTGGTGCTAGCCGAGTTGTGGTGGCCTATGTCGGATCTGATTATATGGCGCAGGAAAGTGCGCTGCGAAAAACCATGCTGCGACTATTTCCCAAGCATTTGTTGGGTTCAGTGCCGGTGCTATATACAAGTGCTTTGTGCCGCCATGCTAATCCCAATATACGACTTTGGACTGCGTTATTTAATGCGTTTTTACACCCCGCAATGGAGCGGTTTCTTTATAACACTGAGAATGAGCTTAGTCATTTTAGGACTAGAAACCCTTTATTGGTCTATCGAAACGACGGTTACTCTGGTCGGGTTGCCAAAACCATTGCCTTAAAAACATACAGCTCTGGTCCTCGGGGTGGGGCAGAAGGTGCCTTGGCCTATAGCAAATTCTATGGATATCAACGTGTCATTACGATTGATGTTGGTGGAACGACAACGGATATCGGTCTTATCGACCAGCAACACATTGTTGATAGCAGATTAGGTCTTGTTGAAGGGGTTAGATGCAGCGACCCGCTAGCTGAAATAGTCAGTGTGGGTGTGGGTGGCGGTTCTATTATTCGTGCCGAAGACGGCGAGATTAAAGTCGGGCCAGAATCAGTAGGTGGAGCCCCGGGGCCAGCTTGTTTTGGAATGGGCGGCGATAAGGCAACCATTACTGATGCGCTATTGGTGATGGGTTTGCTGGATCCAAAAACGTATTTTGGTGGCAAATTACAGCTGAAACACGATAAGGCAGAGGCCGCTATACGTCGTTATATTGCAGAGCCATTATCACTAAGCCTACCGCAGGCTTGCGCACAAATGATGGAGGCTTGGGCGGGTAAAATCGCAACTGGCATTAGGGCTTATACAACAATATGTGACAACACGGTATTGATGGCATTTGGCGGGGGTGGGCCCATGGGGGTTACTGCTGTTGCCAAAAGTGCAGGCATTACCCGGGTTCTTATACCGCGATTATCGGCGGTGTTCAGCGCACACGGTATTGGATTCAGTGATATTGCTCACCTTGCCTCAGAGTCAATTACGGTTGAATCCACACAACAAATTACTGATATCTATCAGCGCCTCAAAGCGCGGGTGTTACGAGATATGCAGACCGAAGGATACGGTGCAGATGAGTGTGAGATTGACGCGTGGTATGAGCATGAATCAACTCGGTATGAGCTACAAATTAGTTCTGAAGGTAAATTGGAAGCCGCTATCGATTGCCCCGAAATATTGCTGAGCGTTAGGGCGATTCACGGTATAAGCCATGCGAAGTTGGCTGAAAACAAGGTGTTTGAGCCTTCGGACCCTACCGCATTTTCAGACAGAGTATTACAAACACCCACTGGTGAAAGTCAGCGCGTTCCGGTTTTTCGTATTGAGGATCAAATTGCCGGCGCTACTGGCGTGGGGCCAGTTGTTCTTGAGGAGGCTTTTTGGACTTGTAATGTTGCAGCGGGTTGGGGTTTTGAGTTCACCGCAAATCGAGACATTGTGCTTAGCGTGTTAACTCAACATGACGCTATTTGATAAGAGGAAATAATAATGAAAGTGTTGGCGACTGAATATTTGCGAGTAGATTTAAAAGAAGAAGTGTGGGAATGCGACAGGTGTAACCATGTACTTGGTTCTGCGAGAGAAAATTATAAACAATTTTTATTAATTCACGACAGAAACCCGCGCGAAGTTCACCACCCCTTACTGGACCCTGAGCGTTACCGGTTTTGTTTTTCACCAGACCCAGAAGTTTGCGTGATCTATGAATTCTATTGCCCCCATTGCGGGTTGATGATGGATGTTGAATATACCGTTCCAGGTCATGCACCGCTACACGACTTGGAGCTAGACATTGATTCATTAAAAGAGAAGTGGTGCGGTTCTGCTGATCTTACTAACGGTAGTGCTGCGAATGCAGCTACGTTTCGCTCATAAGTGGAGAAGTAACAATGAAACGTATAGCAGTAGATATTGGCGGCACATTTACCGATTGTTTTGTGTGTTGGGACGAGCAGTTTATTCAAACTAAATCGTTAACCACGCACCATAATTTGGCCTTAGGGTTTAATGATGCCTTGGATCAAACCTGCGAAATATTAGCGTTGGACCGACGAGATTTATTGAAATCAGTAGATTCGGTTCGCTATGCAACAACGCTGGGAACAAATGCCTTAATTGAAAGGAAAGGACCGCGAGTTGGTGTGCTGATCACCACGGGTTTTGAAAGCACAATTCCTATCTCTAGAGGTCGTGGTTATGGTGATGGTTTGCCAGACGAGCAGGCGAGAGATATGTCTCGCGCTAAGCGCCCTGATCCAATTGTACCCATATCGCGAATTCGTTCTGTAAAGCAGCGCATGGATTATCGCGGCAAGGTGCTCATGGATTTAGATGAGGACGATGTACGTGAAAAGCTCAAGGAATTAGTGGATACCGGTGTTCAGGCAATTGTGGTGACATTGATAAATTCTGTTGAAAATCCTGATCACGAGTTGCGTATTCAAGAAATTTTTGAAGAAGAATTCCCGTCTTCTATGCTAGGCGCAATTCCGATGGTGCTATCGCATCAGGTAGTGGGTCGCAAAGGTGAATACGTGCGTAGCTCCTCAGCTATTATCGATGCGTTCTTGCATTCAACAATGTATTTCGCGATGAGTGCGCTAGAACAAAACCTAAGAGAGAATGGTTACACCCGCCCCATGTTGTTGGTGCACAACTCGGGTGGGATGGCGCAATTAAATTCTACCGATGCCCTGAAAACGCTACACTCTGGGCCTGTTGCGGGTATTCATGCTGCGGGTCAGTTATCGCTACAGGGTGATATTCAAAACATCGTATGCGGTGACATGGGCGGGACGTCGTTCGATATTGGTTTAATTACCGATGGTGGAACCAAGCATTACGATTTTAATCCTGTCGTTGATCGTTGGCGTGTAACACTTCCCATGGTCCATCTTGTCACATTGGGGGCTGGTGGCGGGTCTATCGCTAGTTACGATGCCATATTTAATACCGTTCGCGTAGGGCCGAAAAGTGCAGGTAGTGATCCGGGGCCAGCCTGTTACGACCGTGGGGGGATGCATCCTACGGTGACTGATGCAGATTTAATATTGGGTTATCTCGATGCAGAAAATTATGCCAATGGCGCAATCCCGCTCAATATTCGTCGAAGTTATCAAGCGCTAGAAGATATCTGTGATGAAATGGATATTCCCGAGGTAGAAGCCGCTCTGCTTATTAAATCAATGGCTGATAGTGAAATGGCCGCGGGTTTGGTTCGCGAACTTAATGGCGGGGGATACAAGGCCAGTGAGTTTGTGTTTTTGGCTTACGGTGGTAATGGCCCATTACATTGTTGTGGGATAGCCGAAAAAGCAGGTATTAAAAAAATACTAGCGCCACCGTATAGCAGTGTTTTCTCTGCCTGCGGAGGAGCAGGTTTAGACCAAATGCATATCCATGAAAAAAATGTATCGCTAGGTTTTTACAATAAACACACCCAAGCACTTTATTCTGATTATCTTGCATTTAACACCTTGGTCGAATCCCTTGAGGCTAAAGGGTGTGCTGATCTACTGCGGCAGGGTTTTAAGAAAGAAGATATCCAATACACCCTTGAGTTAGATATGCGATACGGCATTCAGAAAATGGAAGTGAGTATTGCCCTAGAAAACCGTCGTCTTAATAAACCCCATGAGGTGTTGGCTGCAATTGAATATATGAATGCCGATTTTGGTAAGCGCTATGGCAAAGAAATTGTTTCGCCAGAATCTGGTGTATGGGTTTCTACCGTGCGCGTGGTATCGAGGGTAGATTTGGGCACAGTGCGTTTCTCTGACTTAAGGCCACCCGTTAATCGTATCGCTCCCCCCGCACCGTCAGGCTATCGCGAATGTCATTTCAACGGAGTCAAAGTGGCAACGAAAACACCAATATATGGTGCTAATGCCTTGGCGCTTGGCGTTGAAATTTTAGGGCCCGCCATAGTCAATCCAGGCGAGACAACCTACTTAGTTGAACCAGGCTGGAAGTATGTGGCCGCAGCGCAGGGTGCTGTTTGGTTTATTCAAGAATGAAATACAGTGGCAAATAGATAATTGACAGCTCGCCGATAACGGCAGTGAGGAAAATAACAATGAATACAAATACCATAAATCCGGATACCACTGATGACCAAGACTTGGTGGATCGATTTTTAAGTAAAAACCGTGCATTTTTAGGACCCGATCCAGAAATTCAGCGCAACCACCATGTTGCGCCCCGCAGTGCTCGCGAAGAAGAGATTTTGAGTACCACTCAGGATAGTAATTTATATGCTGAAATTCGATCTGGTTTACGCGCTGCATTAGATGAAACTTTCAAAATTGCTGAGATGACGGTTGCATCCCCTGCGGCACAATGTGCAGATATGTCTACGGGCTACTTTACTGCTGCCGGTGACTTATCCCTTGCGTCAACACGGGGTGTTGCTGGTTTTACTGTGAGCTTGCACTATCCAATACGTTTTATTAGAAAATATTTTGAAACTGATGACACCGTTAAAATCAATGAAGGTGATGGGTTTTTATTAAACGATGCTCACTATGGTGGTATTCACAGCCCTGACCAGCATTTATTTATGCCGATATTTCATGATGGTGTCATTGTGAGTTGGTGTGTATGCGCAATGCATGAAGGCGAAATTGGCGCCAGGGTGCCCGGTGGTATGGGACCAATGATTGAGTCGCCGTGGGATGAAGGGCTGCGGGGTTCGCCAATTAAAATGGTTGAGAATTACGCGCTAAAAACAGACCTTGTTACATTTATGCAAAATAGCTGTCGCGAACCTCAGACCATGTTGGCAGATTTAAAGGCGCGTTTAGCTGCATGCTGCCGAATGGAGCGCCGAGGAAAAGAGCATATTGAGCGTTACGGCGTCGACTCCATTATTGGTTTTTTACGTAGCAATGTTGAATACATGCGCGATGAAGGCCGCCGAAGAATTGCTGAATTACCCGATGGTACGGTGCGTACCCAATTTTATATCGATGACACTATGCGCGAACCTGCGCTAATGAAAGTGATGTATTGCTTTACGGTGAAGGGCGACAAAGTCATTGTGGATTTACGTGGCAGTTCACCAGAGCTATTTAATCGCCCAATTAATAGCTTGTTAAGTACACAGGTTCTTGGTGTTGCCATTACGCTTGCACATCATATTTGGCCTGATATGCCTTGTGCGCAAGCGATTATAGATTGCTTTGAATTTATTACTGACCCCGGAACAATCGCTGATTGTTCAGATCAGGTTCCGGTCGCATTGTGCATTCAGCCAATGTTTAAAATTATGACTGCGGCCGAGCTAGCCTTTGCCAAATTGTATTTTGGCGCGCCGGTGAAATACGGAAAAACAAAGGCGGGCTGGTTTAATCAACCTGCGGCCATTATCTATGGTGGTGTTACTCAGCATCAGGATTCCTGCGGAAATATGTGTGGGGATTTAAACGGTATGGCGGGTGGCGCCAAATGTGATGAAGATGGTGAGCACAGTATCGCTCCTTGTTTTGGCGCTAATGTTGATATTGGTGAAAGTGAGGATGCAGAGGAGCAATTACCTTTTATTTACGCTATTTCTAAGCGTATTTGGCCGGGAAATTGTGGCTTTGGGAAATTCCGGGGTGGGGCGGCGTATGAATACGGTTTGATGCGCTATGGAGAGCAACCCTTTGGTTTTCAAACGTTCACTGGAGGGTCGTATTTCCCATCAACGTTTGGGCTTTACGGTGGGTATGCTTGCCCAACTTACGGCACAGTACGAGTTCGCGGTAAAAATTTATTTAAGGTGATGAAAGAAACGCCAGAGCTATTTGAAGCCTCAATGGCCAGTATCATGAATGAGCAATTGATACCTGGGGCTGAATATAGCAGTCACTCTATGGCAGTCGCTTTTGAATTATACCCTGAAGGTGAATTGTTTATGACAAGTCAAGGTGGCGGGGGTGGCTATGGTGACGTGTTAGATCGTGATCCTGAGTTAGTCATCAAAGACTTGGAGGAAGGTTTGATTCGGGATGTCACAGCCAGTGATTTATATGGCGTTGTTTATGACCCAGATACTTACGCGATTGACGAGAAAGAAACCGCAGCGCGCCGGCAAGATATTCGCCAGGGTCGTTTGAAAAAAGGCGTGTCATGGGATTATTTTATGGCAACAAAAGTTAGTCCTGAGCCACCGCCTGCCGTTCCGTTTTTTGGCGGCTGGAATGATTCTGAGGAATTATATTGTGGTCCTTTTGGCAAGGCTCTGCCATCAGCATTACCCCCGATAATTTTACCTGATCCAAAAGATGTCGAAATACAACAGCTAAAAGCCCAACTGGCCGCGCGCAGTTAAATATTTTGATCACTCTAGACAGGTAATAAATTATGTTAGTAGAGAAAACTATGAATCAATCTGCTATTTGGTTTAATGCTCATGCATTTGCCGAACATGTGCTTTGTGGTGGCAAAGCATTGCCGTGGAACAATGCCATTGAATTTGCAGAAGTGTATAAAAAACTTCAAGGCATTCTTCATGCAGACAGGTTTAGCGTGCCGCTGATGGGTTTTTTAGATGACTGGATTAGTCGCAATCCACATGTTTTACAAACTATGGCGGGTAAGAATCGTATTCGCTTTGCAATTAAACGCTTTTTGACAAATGAAACGCTAAGAAGTGATTTAGCTGAGTGGATGACGACGTGCTGTGCGATGGTAGATGCAGAGATTGTGCTCGAAATTCCGTCCAATGCGGCACTCATATCATGGGCTCATATTCTTGCTAATCCAAATGCTTCTATTGAGGTTTTAACGGAGCTGGATATAGATTCAACCTCGGTTTACTTAGCGGATACAGTTCGCCAGTTAAAACCTTCGGGTATTGCTGGGGTTGTAAGCACGCTATCTGAAGCTGACATCAATGTAGGGGCAATTGTTGAAGTGTATCAGCCATTGATTAATGTGGCTGAAAATTATCATTGGCAGTTTGCCTTTCGCAAGCCAGTTGTTGCGTCCACATTTAATAGCCAACAGTTTTATTGCCTTGGTGATGATAAAGACAGTGAAAATAAAGATTTAGTGTCTTTAGCTAGTGACTTCTGGAGAAATACAAGCTCAACAGTGAAACCTCATGCCGAGAAGTGGATTTACGCAGAGCTACCAGGCTTCGCCGAACCCGATGTGGTTCGCGAAAACATCTCCAAATTGCGTACCTTATAACAAGGAGATTAGTGATGCAGGTATCAGAGGGACAGTGTCTGTGGACGCCTTCTAAGTCGTTTGTTGCAGACAGTAATATGATGGCTCTAATAGGCTGGTTAGAAACGCAGCAGTTAGTTGCATGTGAGAACTATCAGGAATTATGGCAGTGGTCAGTAACAGAACCTGAAGCATTTTGGGGAGCAATGTGGCGCTACTTTGAGGTTCTTTCAGATACACCTTATACCCAGGTTATGAGCCATCGTGACATGGGTCCTGGGGTTAAATGGTTTGCAGGTAGTCAGGTTAATTTTGCAGAACATATTCTTCGTCATGAGGGGAATCACGCGGCAATATCGGCAATGTCCGAAAGTGACGCTTTACGTGTTATTAGCTGGAATGAACTCAATGAACAAGTACGGCGTGTTGCGACGTCTTTGCGTACTTTGGGTATAGAGGCCGGTGATAAAATTAGTGCGGTATTACCTAACCGTGTGGAAACCGTTGTTGCAATGCTAGCATCTATTAGTATTGGCGCGGTATGGAGCAATGCGGCGCCTGAATTTGGTACTCAGGCGATACTTGACCGGCTTGGGCAGGTTGGCCCAAAGCTGGTCTTTTTTTGCGATGGTTATGAATTTAATAGTGGTCGTTTTGATTGTGTAGAAAAATTTTCTGACCTATTGGACCACTTACCATCGGTTGAAAATGTAGTTCGGGTGGATGTATTGGGTGGCTGCCAGCCGTTTCCAAACCAATATTGTGTTAATAGCTGGACTGACATTGTTACTGGAGACGACCCAGGTCGTGAGAATTTTATCTTCACTCGTGTTGGGTCTGATCACCCATTGTGGTTTGTTTTTTCATCAGGCACCACAGGTTTACCAAAAGCTATTGCGCACTCCCATATAGGCGTATTGATTGAAATGCTTAAATTCATGAGTCTTCATATGAATTTGAAACCGGGAGATAACAGCTTTTTTTATACCACGACAGGATGGGTGATGTTCAATTTGCTCGTGGGTATGATGTTAACTGGCGCTGGAATTATTCTCTATGACGGTAGCCCCGTATATCCAGAAACAGATACATTATGGCGCTTAGCAGAGGAGTCAGACGCCACTCATTTTGGCGCTAGCCCTACCTACGTCCAACTAATGGAAAGCAACGGTATTGTGCCAAAAAATCATTATGCACTGACTCGTTTGTCTACTGTGCTGGTTGGTGGATCTCCGTCTATGCCATCGACGTTTGATTGGTTTTATCAAAATGTAAAACACGATATGTGGGTAACATCTCAGAGCGGTGGAACTGAAATTGCTAGTGCTTTTGTGGCCGCAACGCCAACCCAAGCAGTCTACGCTGCTGAAATTCAAGCCAGAGCCTTGGGCATGTCGATAAAAGCGCTTGATGACAAGGGTGTTGAAGTTTTCGATCAAGTGGGTGAGCTTGTCTGTGATTTACCCTTTCCCTCCATGCCGCTTTATTTTTTAAACGATGAGGATGGGACTCGTTATAATTCGTCATATTTTGAGGAGATTTCGGGTGTTTGGCGTCACGGTGATTTTATAAAAATTAATCAACGTGGTGGTTGCTATATATATGGTCGTTCCGATGCGACATTAAATCGTTTCGGGGTTCGTATTGGCACCGCAGAAATATACCGTACTGTAGAGTCGATCGAGGGTGTGTCAGATAGTTTAATTGTCTGCATTGAGACCGATGGTGGTGGATTTTATATGCCACTGTTTATTTCTCTAGAAAATGATGTTGAATTGAATGATGCGTTACGGAATAAGATCAAATCTGCTCTTAGGAATGAGTGTTCCCCGCGCCATGTTCCCGATGAAATTGTTGTGGCTCCGGATATCCCTTATACCTTGACGGGTAAGAAATTAGAGGTGCCCGTTAGAAAATTGTTGAAAGGTGATCAGCTTGAGAAGGTCGCCAGTCCTGGGTCTATGAAAAATCCTGATAGCTTAGCCTTTTATGTGGATTTTTCAAAAACCGTTAGTGCAAATAGCTAAATTAATAATTATTAAATACTGCTCGAATGGGTAGTGCCCAATGTGGCTAATGACTATCTAAAATGATATTGCTGAATGAGAGCTCGGTTTATCAAGATAATACATCGAGCAAAAAAATAACAATAAGGATGAATTTAAACGATGTCTACGATGATAATTAATAAATATGTCCCAGCGTTTGTGGCATTTACTTGCCTACCTATTTTACTTGGTTCCGCCTCGCTAGTTCATGCACAAGAAGGTGAGTCAAAACAGAATTCACGAGTAAGAAATGTACTTCTCGAAGAAGTGGTTGTAACCGCGCAGCGTCGTGAAGAAAACTTAAATGATGTTCCCATTGCTGTCACAGCATTAAATGGTGAGCAACTTGATATTTTAGGTGTTACCGATACCCGAGATTTAAACATTATTGTTCCGGGATTTTCCGCGTCAGAGGGCGGTTACGGTGCACCTGTTTACACTTTGCGCGGGGTAGGTTTTCCTGATTCTACTTACTTTGCCAGCCCTACGACGGGGGTTTATATCGATGAAGTGAGTATGCCGTATTCGATAATGTCCAAAGGTCCAAACATCGACCTCGCTCGAGTTGAAATTTTAAAGGGCCCTCAGGGAACATTATTTGGCCGTAGTACGACAGGGGGAGCGATTAACTATATCGCACAAAAGCCCACACAAGAGTTTGAAGCAGGTATGTCAGCGTCTTATGGTCGATTTGATCGCAAAGATGTAGAAGCATATGTTAGCGGGCCGATTACTGATGAATTTAGATATCGCTTTGCTGGACGTTATATTCTGCAGGGTGATCCTTGGCAATACAGCAATACTGACCGCAGTCGTGAATTGGGTGAGCAAGATAAATTTTCACTTCGCTCGTTATTTGACTGGGATATTTCTGACGATGTAAGTGCAAGGCTGATGTTGGCCGGCTGGCGAGATCGCAGTGATGCGCGTGCAGGCCAGCCCGTCTATTTCAATGCACAAAACCCTCAGAGTGAATTGCTGACATCGGTAAATGTTCAAAACTATCCTTATATTCCTGATTCAGACGACCCAAGGGCCGCTGAGTTTTGTAAGGGCCACTCTTCGTGTGTTGATGTAAATGGCAAGCCTTACGACTTTACTCAGAATGAAACGTTTTATCAGGCTGCCTTGCGCCTCTCTTGGTTTGTAACAGAGACTATCGAAAGTATTTTATTGGTTTCATATAATAATTTTGAGGCTGACGGCACAGAAATCCCTGCCTCTTCTTATTCCGAGCGTCATATTGAAACAACGCTCTTTTCTGAGATAGAAAATTTAGATGTAGAGTTCCGTTTACAGGGAAGTGGTGAGTTGTTCTCTTCTCCTGTCACATGGATGGTGGGTCTACACGCCACACCGCATGAAACTGGTACCGATTATCGTTTATTTGGAGCCAGTGATAATAACAGTGTTTTCTATGTTGTACCTTTGGTGGGTGCTTTACCCGGTCTGGACGATATAAGTGTACTGGGTAGCTATTACATTGGCGATGGTGAGATGGAATACCAGTCTCAATCCGCTTTTGGTAATGTCGAGTGGCAGTTTACTGATACATTAAAGGTTACAGCGGGTGCACGATACACAGATGAAGAACGTGATTTTAATGGTTGTCTTGCAGATGATGAGCGAGACAATAATACCAATGTTAACTTAGTCTTTACCGCACTTTCTGTTCAGCGTGCCTTGCTTGCGCTTACGACTCCAGATGTAACAACCCCAGGTGAATGTATTACCTTAACTGAAGATGGTCAGTTTGACCGTTTTACCGATACGCTTGAAGAGAACAGTTTGTCGTGGCGAGTGGTTGGCGACTGGACTCCAAATGATAATGTTCTGATGTACTTGTCGCGGTCTCGTGGTTTTAAGTCTGGCTCATTTCCGGTTACCAATACAACGGATCAGGGCCAGTATGTACCCGCTAGACAAGAACAAGTTGAAGCCTATGAAATTGGTGCTAAGTTGAATTTCTTTGATCGTCGCTTGCAAGTGAATACGGCTGCTTTTTATTACGATTATATTGATAAGCAATTGTTTTCTAGGATACAAGACTTTTTGTTTGGCTCACTTCCTCAATTACAAAATGCCCCATCCTCTGAAGTGACTGGCTTTGAACTTGAGCTGTCGGGCTCGCCATTTTCTGGGCTCTATTTATCTGCAGCGGGTGCTTATATAAAAACCGAAGTGAAGGAATTTCCAAACGCATTTAATACTCGCGGTGAGCCTGTCGACTTAACGGGTGCGGAATTCAATTATTCACCTAAGTTGACTTATACATTCCTAGCTGATTACAGCTTTCCGATTGGCGATGCGTATGAAATGGGTGCCGGCGTTGATTATAGTTATAAAGATGAAACTAACTCGACCTTAGATGGCGACCCTTATTTTGCCCATGATGATTTTGGTATCACTAATGCGCGCTTACGTTTTGGGCGTTCAGATGCCAAGTGGATGCTGACGCTTTATGGTCGTAATGTCTTTAATGAATACGCGACAACAGGGCATGTTCAAGTTGTTAGTGACATTGTCACTCGCTATGTTAGCGACCCTCGAACGTATGGCATTACCTTTGACTACAAATATGACTAAAGATGTTGCCGTGTAATTCCACGGCACTAGACCTTTAAGCATGAGGATTATTTTTAAATAACTAGGAATTTGGGTATGAGTCATGTTGTTGTGGCCGGCGTGGGCATGGTGAAGTTTGCTAAACCGGGAACACAGAAGCCTTATCGAGAAATGGTTAAAGATGCGGTTGGTGATGCGCTGGCAGACGCAGGGCTAGTTTATACCGATGTTCAGCAAGCTTTTGCAGCATATATCTAAGGCGACAGCTGCAGTGGACAACATGCCTTGTATGAGCTTGGCATGACGGGAATTCCAGTTGTGAATGTAAACAATAATTGCGCCTCAGGTTCGAGCGCAATCTTTCTTGCTCGTCAAGCCATTCTCAGCGGACAGGCTGAATGTGTGCTTGCGCTGGGGTTTGAGGAGATGCCTAGCGGTGCAATTTCGTCAATGTGGGCAGATAGAGAATCGCCATTTGATGTGTTTGATAACTCAATCAATGAGTTTGATTACCCCATGGGGCCACTGGCGTTACGATGTTTTGGTGCGGCTGGCCATTATTATCTTGAGCAGTACAATGCCAAGCCAGAGTTATTTGCCCAAGTTGCGGTGAAAACAAGAAAACATGCGCAAAATAATCCTTATGCTTTATTTAATTCCCCTTTGACTGTTAGCGATGTTCTGACTGCGCCAGTTTTATATAAGGACTATCTGACGCGATTAATGTGTTGTCCTCCTACGTGTGGTGCTGCTGCAGCAATAATTTGCAGCCCTGATTTTGCTAAGCATCACGGCCTCACAAGAGGTGTAAATATTGTGGCGCAAAGCATGGTCACTGATATACCCGCTAGTTTTAATGATCCAATGAACCTTGTCGGTGCAGAGATGAGTCGCAAAGCCGCTGAGCAAGCTTATGAGCAGGCTGGTGTTGGGCCGGAAGATCTCAATGTGGTTGAGCTCCATGATTGTTTTACGACAAATGAGGTGATTAGCTACGAGGCACTTGGTTTCTGCGGTGAAGGTGAGGCGACTAAGTTTGTGAGCGAGGGTGATAACACCTATGGTGGCAAACTTGTGATTAATCCGTCGGGCGGGTTGATGTCCAAGGGCCATCCGATAGGCGCAACGGGTTTAGCGCAGTGTTTTGAGCTGACCACGCAGCTTCGTGGTGAGGCGGGTGCGCGCCAAGTTGGAGGCGCAGTGCGGGGTTTGCAGCATAATCTTGGGCTAGGTGGTGCGGCGGTTGTGACGATATATAGTCGCGACACTTAGATAGTATCCAGACATCTGATTGACCATGCCACCGCTATAGCTAAACAGATTACTAGTTGCTGGGTATTAGCATTTTCTAAGGTGCTTAGCTTGCTAGTGCCATAGGAATTTCTCGTCCCCATTCAGCGTGCTGGATTGCTGGGCGGTGGCTGACTTCCATCAGTGTCGACTTCAACATTGCGAGTAACTCTTTCCACGCGCCTAGTGCATTGCCGCGTAATTCGTTGCCCAGTGCCATTTCTAATGTTTCTAGCATAGCTTGAATGAATAAATCGTAGTGACGCTCGTTTATTCCCTGTTCTTTATGGCGCTGAGCCATGTTGTGAGCAACGACTCTCAGTCCGTCAATGTTTTGTAAAGAATTTACCGTGGTGCAGAGTGTATTAATTAGCTTTCTATCTTTGGTTTTACTATCACAGGCAAACTGACCTCTAAGGTCTGGCGCTAGTTGAAAGAGGCGTGCGTAAAATACTTTGGCAAAGGGCTTGCCGATGGCTTTAATGGTATGGAGTTGCGATTGCACGGTATATATCTGTGTAGGAGTCATCTTTCGCCTCGTTTGGTTTAGTCGGCGTCAGGCGATGTCGAATCGTCGCGTCGAGTAGTGTCAAAGCTCCTTGCTTAAGTATTAATCTACTCTTACGCGGCGGGTGTGATTATTCGAAATAACCGAGGGACATATAGATAGTTTGCGAAGCGAGTTGCGGTAATTAACTACACCGCACAGTGTTTACAACGTTGAAAGACCACGAACACGCTTATCTGTCCGTGGCGTGTATTTAATCGGCGTTGGCTGCGGCTAAAAAGGCAGGCTTTTCCCCGCCACCGTGAACAGTTAGCGTTGACCCGCTAATATATGCAGCAAGGTCACTAGCTAAAAATAAGCAGGCATCTCCTATGTCAGTGGGAACAGCCATTCTTCCAAGTGGGATAGTGTTGGCCACGGCGTCAATTCCAGCTTCATCGCCATAATGGAGGTGAGCCTGTTCGGTTCTGATGATACCGGCGATAATCGCATTGGTTCGTACTTTTGGCGCCCATTCAATGGCGAGAGAGCTACTAAGGTTAAGTAAACCGGCTTTTGCTGCGCCATAAGCAGCTGTACCAGGTGAAGGTCTTACCGCGCTTACAGAGGCAATGTTGATGATAGCGCCACCCGTGGATTGGGTTTGCATGACCTTATTGCACGATTGTGAGAAATTTAAGGGAGCCAATAAATTCAATCTAATAATAGCTTCAGAGAAACGGGGTGATACTGTTGCAGCATCAGCAGCGGGAGCACCTCCGGCATTGTTTACTAGAACGTCAATACGGCCGTAGCGATTTACAATTGTGTCGACAAAACCTTGAATGGCTTCAGCATCGCGTACATCCAGAGGGAAGAAAATAGCGCTATTGTCATTAGCATTGGGTAGGGATTCTGGTTCACTGCGACCGCAAATGATGACTGTGGCGCCACATTGTAAAAAACGCTCACTAATCCCGCGTCCAACGCCTTTCCCGCCGCCGGTAATGATCACCACTTTTGTTTTGAAGTCTAATTGGCTCTGCATTTTTACTCCGCACCACTTATTATTTTAACCCTATTGGCAGTCTGCTCATGTTTTGTTATCACACAAAGGTTGTTACTTGCTCATAATATCTAGCGGGAAAGTTTACCGTATTTTCTGTCTTTGGGTGTGTTGGATTTTGAGTGTTTCAATACGGGGTGTTTCTTTATACTCCCGTATTCCGTGACTTGTAGCGAGATTCTGATGAAGGGTAGTCTGAAGAGACTAATCTAAAGTGCGTAAGTGGTGGTTGGTGCCTGATATCAATCAGGGTGTTGCTGGTATTTTGATGGAGTAGAGAGTTCAACGCTATGTCTAATCACTGTTTGGTTTTGCGGCTAAATAGCCTAGCCTAGTCTATGCGATCGCATTTAATGTCTAATAGACCGCTTTTGACATTGTTCGGAGTGGATTAAGACGTATACACTAATCTGTAAATTTGCAAAATATCATCGGTATTGCGCGGTTAATATGATCGTTTAAATGCGTTAGTAGTATATTGGATTACATAATAAAGAGAGAGTGGCTATGACAGAAAGCAAGGCGGTGGTGGCGATTTTAGGTGGTACTGGTGGTTTAGGCACGGGCTTGGCGCGACGTTGGGCGGAGGCTGGGTATAGCATCATTATTGGCTCGCGCACTCAAGACAAAGCCGAGGTTGCTGCGCAAGCATTACGCGACTTAATGAAAACCCGAGGCGTTGCTGAGGTGTCGGTAGCGGCAATGGATAATGTCTCTGCTGCCAAAGCTGCAGATATTGCTGCCTTAACCGTTCCCTTTGCACATCACGGCGCGACGCTAGAGAGCGTGAAAGAGGCATTGCAGGGGAAGATTTTAATCGACGTTACGGTACCGCTAGTACCGCCAAAAGTTGCTAGAGTGCAGCTGCCTGCTGAGGGCTCGGCAGGCCAGATTGCTCAAACCATTTTGGGTAAAGGGGTGAATGTGGTGTCTGCATTTCAAAATGTGGCGGCGGTGCATCTGCAAGACGGTCAAGGAATGGAATGTGATGTGCTGGTATGTGGTGATAATAAAGAAGCGCGCGCTAAAGTCATTGAGCTTGTGGAAGCTGCAGGCTTGCGAGGATTCCATGCCGGTAGCATTGCCAATTCGGCAGCGGTTGAAGCCATGACATCATTGCTGATATTTGTGAACAAACAATATAAATGTCACGCGGGTATAAAGTTAACGGGGTTGGATCACTAATTGGTATGACACCTTCATTAGCGTTTTACACTGTACCAGGTATACCGATGGTTCTTCCTGGTGATGATCTTGTTGATATTCTATTGGTCGCCTTAAGCACGGCTGACATTGCATTACAGGACGGCGATGTATTGGTGTTGGCTCAGAAAATTGTGTCCAAGGCAGAGAATCGTTATGCCTATCTTAAAGACGTGGAGCCTAGTGAAGAAGCTTGTGCGCTGGCGAAAAAGTGCGATAAAGACCCGCGTCATATGCAGCTTTTGCTAAATGAGTCTCGAGAAGTGATTCGAGCGCGGCCAGGTGTTGTCATTGTTGAGCATGAACTTGGCTATGTGCATGCCAATGCAGGTATTGATCGTTCTAATATTGATAGCGACGATGATAATCCGCGTTTGCTGTTATTGCCAAAAGACCCAGATCGCAGTGCGGCTTTACTAAAATCGTCATTGCAGACGCGACTAGGTGTGGAGGTCAATATTATTATTAATGACAGCGCTGGTCGAGCTTGGCGCAATGGCACCTTAGGGTTTGCACTGGGTACCGCGGGATTTGAGGCAGTTGAAAATCGAGTTGGCGAGCTTGATATATACGGTCGGCCACTTGAAGTGACGGAGGTTGCGGTAGCCGATGAACTTGCTGCTGGGGCTTCATTTTTGATGGGACAGGGAAGTGAGGCGCTTCCTGTTGTATTGATTCGCGGTGCAAATTTACGACCTTCTAGCCAAGGTTCTGCGGGCTTAATTCGTGACCGAGAAAAGGATATGTTTCGCTGATGTCGACAATTAGTAAATCGCAATCGTCGCGCTTTGGCGGGAATGTTCTGGCATTAAGTGGTGGGGTTGGCGGTGCTAAATTGTGTCGTGGGCTGGCAGAAGTTCTATTACCAGAACAACTTACGATTGTCGCAAATACCGGTGATGATTTTGATTATTGGGATTTGCGTATTTGCCCAGATTTAGACTCGGTAATGTATGCGCTAGCCGATTTAAATGATGAGGGCCGAGGCTGGGGCTTGCGGGATGAAACCTGGCTTACCCTATCGTCGATGCGAAAATTAGGGGGGGACGATTGGTTTCAAATTGGTGATCGAGATCTTGCGACTCACCTTTTGCGGACGCAATGTTTAAAAGCTGGCCAGTCGTTATCGGCAGCTACCAAAAAAATGACAACAGGGTTAGGCATTAAACATAACCTGCTACCTATGTCAGAGCAAACGGTGGCAACCAAAGTGCTAACGGACCAAGGCTATTTAGATTTTCAGCACTATTTTGTGCGGGAGCAATGTCGTCCAGAAGTGCTGGGGCTGCATTTTGACGGCGTAGAAAGTGCGGCGTTGAATCCGCTAGTGAGCAATATATTAGGTGATGATTCTCTGGCAGCGATAGTTATTTGCCCGTCTAATCCTTTTGTAAGCATTGATCCTATTTTGAATTTGCCAAATTGCAGGGCCTTATTAAAAGACGCCGCCGCGCCGGTTATTGCAGTGTCTCCGATCATTGCAGGCCGAGCCGTCAAAGGGCCCGCAGCAAAAATGATGCAAGAACTCAATATGCCGGCGACGGCTTTAGCCGTTGCCACTTATTATGGCGATTTACTGGATGGCTTTGTATTGGACGAAGCTGATGCCCATTACCTAGATGATATAAAGGCCTTGGGAATAAAAGCGTGTGTTGTTCCAACCTTGATGACAGACATGAAAAGTAAGGTCGAGCTTGCGGATGCTGTTTTAGCCTTTGCAACAAACAGTGCGATATCAGCTTGAAGAAGCTCAATCTAGCGATGAGTTAAAACGATAATTAATAAAAGTAAACGGACAGAAGCGTATAACACTATGTGGGCACTATTGCCGTTAAAAGATTTTGTGCAGGCTAAACAGCGTCTAGCCGGTAGTCTAACTGTGTCTGAGCGGCGTGGCTTATTTCATGCCATGGTGGAGGATGTGCTAACTATTTTGGTGGCACACCCAGGCTTAACGCGTATTGTTGTGGTTTCAGATGATCCTGCCGCACAATTATTGGCAGAGCACTATGAAGTGGATTGTTGGTCTGAGCGTGATTTAAATGCCAGAGGCTTAAATGATGTTGTTACTGCGGCATTGCATAGAGTGGCTGATTTAACTAAAGATAATCTGACTAACAACACTGCCGCAATGGTGGTGCACGGTGATTTACCCTTGTTGAGTGGGCAAGAGCTAACAAGTTTGATTGGCCGGCATGCTGAGCTCATGTTAGAGCACCCTTCAGCGGTCAGTATTGCCACTGACCGCCATGGTCAGGGCAGTAATATTTTAGTGTGTGATCCCGCTAACATTCCTCGTTTTGCTTATGGCAGCGAAAGCCGTATTGCCCATTACAACGCGGCGATGGCAATGGGTTTGCCTGCGCAGGTCATTAACCTGCCGGGAATAGCGCAGGACATTGATATCCGAGAAGATCTACAACGTTTGCTGGCTACGCCAGTTAACTCATCAGCTAAGCACACTTTGTTATATTTACAGCAAGCAGGTGTAGCTCAGCGCTTACAACAATTAGATGGTAATGCCGCCAATATTTCGCCACAAGCTTGGAGTGTAAGTTAAGCATGTTAGACGCGATTATCGAAAATATACCTCAGGATGGGCTTGGTAGTGAGCAGGCATTGTTATTGGCAGACATAACCGAGACTGAGCTGTTAATGGCTGCGGCAACCACCTTGCGTGACCGCGGTTTTTACAATGGTATTAGTTATTCTCGTAAAGTATTTATACCGCTAACCCATTTATGTCGCGATGTATGTCACTACTGTACTTTTGCTAAAACACCTAAAAAAATAGAGCAAGCGTATCTGCCCGTTGAACAGGTTTTGGCGCAGGTAAAAGTAGCTGAAAGTATGGGCTGCAAAGAGGCGCTGTTTACCTTAGGTGAGAAACCTGAATTGCGCTATAAAGCCGCCAGAGATGCACTAGAAGAAATGGGCTTTAGTAGCACCTTAGAATATTTAGCGCATGTGGCGAGCAGGGTGTTAGAAGAAACCAATGTGCTGCCACATATAAATGCAGGCTGTATGGATGAGGCAGAAATTGCCATGTTGCGACCCGTTTCGGCGTCCATGGGGATTATGCTTGAGTCTGCATCTAAACGCTTATGTGAAAAAGGGATGCCGCATTATGGATCGCCCGATAAAGACCCAGAGCTGCGCTTAGAGACGATTGCGCGGGCTGGGCAAGCAAAGGTGCCATTCACCTCTGGAATCTTAATTGGGATTGGTGAAACCCGTCGTGAGCGCGTAATGTCATTACTCGCATTGCGAGATTTACATAAAACTTATGGTCATATTCAAGAAATAATAATTCAAAATTTTAGAGCCAAGCCCAATACCAAAATGGCCTTGGCGCCAGAGCCGGATCTGAATGAATTATTGTGGACTATCGCGGTGGCACGATTAATCTTTGGCGCACAGATGAGTATACAAGCACCGCCAAACTTAAGCCCTGGGGTACTTCCACAACTGCTTGCCGCCGGCTTAAATGATTGGGGTGGCGTGTCACCGCTAAGTCCGGATTTTGTTAACCCAGAAGCACCGTGGCCGCATTTAGAAACCTTGGCCAATGAAACTGCGATTGCGGGTAAATATTTGCATGAGCGTTTAACCATTTATCCTCGCTATGTGCGGGATTACACCCGTTGGTTAGATCCAGCTCTGCATACTAAAGTATTGCACTATAGTGATGGGCAAGGCTTGCCGAAAGAAGATCGTTGGGTGGCGGGGCAAAATGTGGATGCACCGCAATTGGATTTAGCCTTGATACAGCAAAATCCTGAATCTATAAAAAGTACATCGGCTGTATCTTCAGATATTAATGTTTTGCTAGAGAGAGCCATGAACGCAGAAGCGCTGAATGAAAGCGAGATTGTGCGCTTGTTCAGTGCCCGTGGCAGTGATTTTTCTGCAGTCTGCCGCGCAGCAGATGAACTGAGAAAGCGCCGATGTGGAGATCAAGTTAGTTACGTGGTGACACGCAATATTAATTATACCAATGTCTGTTATTTTAAATGCCAGTTCTGTGCCTTTTCTAAAGGCAAGCTAAGTGAGAACTTGCGTGGTCGACCCTATGATTTATCGGGCGAAGAAATATCGCGGCGCGCGATAGAGGCTTGGCAACGTGGTGCTAGTGAAGTGTGTATGCAGGGTGGGATACATCCAGAATATACCGGCCAAACCTATCTGGATATCTTGGCAACACTGCGATCTGCGACTCCCGATATGCATATTCATGCGTTTTCGCCGCTGGAGGTTTGGCAGGGAGCGGAGACCTTAGGTTTAGAGTTAGAACACTATCTGCAGCAGCTTAAAGACGCTGGCCTACATACCTTACCGGGCACTGCTGCCGAAGTGTTAGATGATGATGTTAGGGCCGTTTTATGCCCAGATAAAATCAATACAGAGCAGTGGTTGGCGGTGATGGCGGCGGCCCATAAAGTCGGGTTGCGTTCCACGGCAACGATTATGTATGGGCATGTTGATAGTTATTCATCTTGGGCGCGCCATTTACTTGCGGTGCGAGCATTACAAATTAAGACTGGTGGCTTTACCGAGTTTGTCCCACTCCCTTTTGTGCCGCCGGAGGCGCCGATATATTTAAAAGGTAAGGCCCGCCGTGGTCCAAGTTTCCGCGAGGCGATATTAATGCACGCAGTTGCTAGATTAGTCTTTAACGGTGTTATTGATAATATTCAGGCGTCTTGGGTGAAGATGGGCGAGCAAGGCGTTGAGGCCTTGCTTAATGCTGGGGTTAATGATCTTGGTGGTACATTGATGAACGAAACGATCACTCGGGCAGCAGGTGCCGTTCACGGCCAAGAGGCTGCGCCCAAGCTGATGGAGGCGCGAATTGCCCGTGCGGGGCGTCAGCCGTTTCAGCGGAATACACTCTATGGCGCTGCCGATGCCGCGCAGCGTCAGCGTTCTTACGTGGCTCCCCCTCTGGACGAGGTCGTTAATACGCCAGCCCACAAATATGAACGAAGTAAACTTAGTCAGAATGATGGATTAATTGCAGCTGGATAAATCAACACAACAATAATAAGGATGGCATGTGGGCGTATTTGCATTAACGGGAAGTGCTACCGGTATTGGTGCCGCTATCAAGACGCAGCTTCGTGATAATGGTCATCAAGTGATCGTGGTGGATCTTGCCGAGGGCGATATTTGTGCGGATCTCTCGGCCTTGGCTGGACGTCAAAAAGCCATTGATGGCATAAGAGCACTTGCGCCAGATGGCCTGGATGGGTTTATACCCTGTGCTGGCTTGGGGCCGTCGGTTCGTCCTCTGTCATTAATTCCCCAAGTTAATTATTTTGCTGCGGTAGCCATGACGGAGGGCCTTTTAGATTTATTGCTAGGGCGCAAAGGCAGTGTCGTCATGATCGCCTCTAATTCTGCGGCCATGGTGGGGCATGATGAGTATGTGGAGCTCATGTTGAATGATCAGGAGCTTGAGGCATGTGGTTATATTGGTGATAAGGACGGCCACAGCGCCTATGCCGGATCAAAGCATGCTCTGAGCTGTTGGTTGCGTCGCAATGCCCCCGAGTATGCCCGGCAAGGCGTGCGCATTAATGCGGTTGCCCCTGGTATTATCAACACCCCATTAAGCGATAAAGTACTTGCAGACAAGGATTTGGGTGCCGTCATGAAGGATTTTGGTGACAGCGTTCCGCTGGGGAAAACCGGTGAGCCAGAACAGATCGCTGATGTGGTGTGTTTTATACTGAGTCGCAAAGCAAGTTTTATGGCAGGCTCTATTGTGTTTGTTGATGGCGGGCATGATGCAATGTTAAGGCCTGACCAGTTTTAATCAGCACTTAACGCTGTTGATAGTGGCGTTAAGTGCTAGTGCCATCCCATTTTCCATTGGCTGTTATTTTTTAAGCTTTGCCATTGTATTTCAAACTCTCGCTTGCTCATCACCGCTTCCATAAGACAGTACACAACGGCACCCTCTTCATTAAACTCAATATCGCTCACAAGGAAATGTTTTTCTTTGTGCTGTGGCTGTGTGGCTGTCCATTTGCTATTTAGGAGCTTCTTCGGGTTAAAGGTATTCATAATTACGTTGTTGCCTAAATGTCTGTTGATGATTTTTGTACGGTGTTTTCGTAGTTCTGGATGATAGTTATAGGCTGGGTTGCCGGTTTGGAAATGAACACTGATATTTTGTTAAACTCATCTGGCAGCCTGTTTTAGTGCCTGCAATATAGGAGTGTGCATGTCACTGATTTCCCCCCTTATCCCCATCATCTTACCGGTTATTTTGTGTGCAGCCATTGGTGTGGTTTGGGTCCGCTGTCGCCAACCTTTTGATCATGAGTTTGTTCGCCGCATTGTATTGTGGGTGGGTGTTCCCGCGCTTATTGTGGGGACATTAGGGTCAACGGTCATTTCAGTTGAGCTATTTAAACAGGTATTGCTTGCCACAACCTGTATGCTGGTATTCACATCCATCTTTGCCATTATTGCCTGCTGGGTACTACGGATTGAACCACGCAATTTTGTGATGCCATTGGTATTTGGCAATTTTGGTAATATGGGTTTGCCCTTGTGTGTTTTCGCTTTTGGTCAGGAAGGCTTGGCAATTGGCTTGGCGGTATTTTTAACAACGACCATCGCGCATTTTTCGTTTGGCGTTGCGGTGTTAAGTGGCAAGGCAGTGTTCAAAAGTGTTTTTGGTTCTCCCATTATTTATGCTGGGATTATCGCCTGCCTACTTATTTTTAATCACTGGGACTTGCCGCTGTCATTACAAAATACCTTGGGCTTACTGGGTGGGCTGTCAATTCCGCTGATGTTAATTACCCTTGGCGTGTCCTTGAACTCGCTTAAATTACATCAGGTGGGAAAATCTGCGGGGCTGGGTGTATTGCGCTTGCTCGTGGGTTTAGCCGGCGGCTTTGCGTCGGTATATTTTTTGGATATCGACGGTTTGGAGCGCAAAGTCATCTTGTTGCAGTCCGCTACGCCTGTGGCGGTATTCAATTATTTATTGGCTATCCAATACCGGCGTGCGCCAGATGTGGTGGCGGGCATGGTTGTGAGCTCTACGTTGCTTAGTTTTTTTAGTATTCCTGTGTTGCTCTATTTTCTTGGTGTTTGATGCCTTAAGGGCCAGTTTTACTGGCCCTTAACACCATGGTAGTGAACTCAGCGAACAATGATTTTCTTTTTGGCGCGTTTAATTTCGTCTTCCAATCGTTGATAAATGGCTTTTACATCTATGTCGCCACCCACCGCTGCGCGACTAGATATTTGGGTGACGGGAAAAATGGCTTCATCTTTGAAGGGAATTTCAAGAGCGCGGCTACGCCCCAATCTATCGCTATAAATTACCCACTTAAGATGGTGCTCTTTACGGAGGTATTCGCCCATTACCATACCCATTGCCTGCAGAAGGCGGGTTTGATCACCCTTAACAAGCTTGCGATCCAGCATGGTTTGTATGAGTCGTAGGTCATTGTCACGGCTTTCGCCGAAGCTACGGCCCAGCTCAATGCGGCTAAGATCGTTGAGTTCGCGCTGACTTTCACTCATGTATTGCTCATCTAGCGGTGTCATCGGGATTGTACGCCAAGGATCAGCTATACTCAGCGGCGCTAAAATGGCCAATATGATGATAGTTAGGAAACGCATTGGGTTTTCTCCTGTCTCAGCAGAGCAAAACGTGGCTTTATACCAGTGATTTGACTGTGCTTATAGTAATTCGTTTCGCGAAAGTAGATAAGCGTAACGGGTTTACATTGATTTGTCCCTTGAGCTGCGTGGCACTGGCCAGTACCATTAGCGGCTTGCACCAAATTTGGAGATACCGGCATGATTTCGGGTAGTGTGGTTGCCCTAGTAACCCCGATGCACAGCGATGGCAGTATAGACTGGCAAGCGTTGTCGCGTCTGATTGAGTGGCATATAGAACAGGGCACGGATGGGATTGTAGCCGTTGGTACAACGGGTGAATCTGCAACGCTTGCTATGGATGAACATAAAATGGTCATCAAGGCCTGTGTTGATCAGGTGGCAGGTCGTATTAAGGTTGTTGCCGGTACGGGGGCGAACTCTACCGCCGAAGCCATAGAATTAACCAAGGTAGCCTACGAAGTGGGTGCCGATGCCTGCTTACTGGTTACGCCATATTACAATAAGCCGACCCAAGAAGGCTTGTATCGTCATTATATGGCGATCGCCGATGCCGTTGATATTCCTCAGATTTTATATAATGTGCCGGGTCGAACCGCTTGCGATATGCTGAATTCGACCACGATTCGTTTAGCGGAGCATCGCAATATTATTGCGATTAAAGATGCGACCGGTGATTTAGTGCGCGGTAAAGAATTAATTGATGCGGTTGGCGATAAGCTGGCGGTGTTATCAGGCGATGACGCAACGGCTGCAGGCTTAATGTTGTTGGGCGGTCAGGGTAATATTTCGGTCACTGCCAATATAGCGCCTGCGGCAGTTAAGGCTGTTTGCGTGGCGGCAATGGCTGGAGATGAAGCGGCCACTGAAGCGGCAGACGGCCCCTTACGTATTCTTCACGAGCGATTATTTGTCGAGGCCAACCCCATACCAGTGAAATGGGCGCTGTTGGCAATGGGCTTGATGGAAGATGGGATTCGGTTGCCTTTGACTGTACTCAGTGATGTGGAACAACCACGCGTTAGAGACGCTTTAAACCAAGCGGGATTATTAGACTAGATGAGCACAATTATGCGCAGTAACGGTTTTCGATTAACGGTAATGGGGCTGGTATTGGCAATATTGTCAGGCTGTTTTGGTGGCGGCGTATTTCGCGATCGTGGGCAAGATTACCGCAGCGCAAAACTCAGCGCACCTCTGGAGCTGCCGCCGGGAGTAGAGTCACAGACACTTGATGACCAGTATGTGGTGCCGGGAATCCAAACCCATAAACCATTACCTGGGGAGTTTGAAGTTCAGCCGCCAGAGCCTCTCGCGAAAAATGTGGGTACGGCTGAGGTGAAAATTCAGACTTTGGACGATCATAGCTGGATATTGCTTGATGGCGATCCTAATCAAGTTTGGCCTCGTATGCGCATATTTCTTGGCCGAGCGGGTTTAGATATTGCTAAGGCAGACGGCGAAAGTGCCATCATTGAGACCGAGTGGCGTGATCCCAATGGCGATGGTGCGAGCCGTGAGCGGTTTCGTTTCCGCTTAGAAGAGGGTGTACAAAAAGATACCAGTGAAATCCATGTGCTTGTGCAAATAAATGGCAATGAAGAGTGGCCTCAAACATCGGATAATGCCAAACGTGAATCGCAAATGGTGCGCGTGGTCGCTCAGTATTTGGCAGATCAGGAAACGGCTGGATCGGTTTCCATTCTTGCTCAACGCTCCGATGGCAAAGGAAAGATATTCATTGAGGGTGGCGAAGACAGTGGCCCAGATAGCCGTCATTTGCGCTTATTACTGCCAGTTGATCGGGCGTGGGCAGCACTTGGCCTAGCCTTGGTAAAAGCGGGCTTTGAAATAGAGGATGATCGCCGCGAAGTTAATAAATATTGGCTAACCTACGTTGATCCGGAAGCAGAGCAGCCAGGTTGGTTTGCACGTACTTTTGGTGCTCGGCGTAATGGCTTGAGCCGCTATGTGGTTGAGATGCAAGAGGTTGGGCCGGAAGAGGCGCGTATTTATTTGAATTATCAGAAAGGTCGCCGGCTTCGTGAGGCAGAGCGTGAAAAACTGCTTACCCGAATTATGGGGTATTTGTATTAGTGCGTTTTGCATCGCTGGGTAGTGGTAGTAAAGGCAATGCAACCCTGCTTGAGACTAGTCAAAGTTGTGTGTTGATTGACTGTGGTTTCACCATAAAAGAAACCGAACGCCGTATGGCTAGGCTGGGGCGAAGCCCCAGTGATTTAGAAGCTATTTTGGTAACCCACGAGCATAGCGACCATATTAAAGGCGTGCTGCCCTTAGCTCGGAAATACAAACTACCGGTGTATTGTAGTTATGGAACCGCTGAGTATGGGCAGCTGCGACTGTCTCATCACTGGCGAGATTTGGTGCTGGGGACGGTGGTCGACATCGGTGGAATTTCAGTGATGCCAGTTGCGGTGCCTCACGATGCCCGAGAGCCATGCCAATTTGTGTTTAGATACCAAAAAAAAACGTTTGGGCTGCTCACAGATTTAGGTAGTATTACGCCCTTCGTTCGCGAGCACTATCGTCAGTGTGATGCGCTGTTGCTAGAGTGCAATCACGATAAGCAGATGTTGGCCGATGGCCCTTATCCTTACTCATTAAAACAACGGGTTGGTGGTGATTGGGGGCACTTAAATAATCAGCAAGCGGCGAGTTTATTAGCTGAGGCTGAAGTGGGGCATTTACAACATGTTGTGATGGCTCACCTGAGTGAAAAGAACAATACCCCCGCTTTGGCGAGGGCGGCAATAGAACCGATGTTGGCAAACAGTGACGCGCTACTGTCTGCTGATCAAGAGGCTGGTTTTGACTGGCTGGATATAGCGTAATCATCTTGTGTTAATGAGGCAAACCATGGAAAAACGCGAAGAGTTGTATTCCGGCAAGGCAAAATCAGTGTATAAAACTGATGATCCTGACCGTTATATCCTCAATTTCAGAAATGACACCTCGGCCTTTGATGGCTTGCGGGTAGAGCAGCTGGATCGCAAGGGCATGGTCAACAACAAGTTTAATGCTTTTATCATGAATGCATTACAAGCGGCCGGTGTACCCACTCACTTTGAGAAGCTGTTGTCTGATAATGACGCCTTGGTGAAAAAGCTGGATATGCTTCCGATTGAGTGTGTCGTTCGGAATATTGCCGCAGGTTCTATTGTGAAGCGATTGGGTGTGGAAGAGGGCAAGGAATTAAACCCGCCAACGTTTGAGATGTTTCTTAAAAATGACGAGCTGCACGACCCCATGATCAACGAGTACCACATTCGTTCATTTGGCTGGGCAAATGATGCGCAGTTGGATCGCATGAAAGAGCTAACCTTTAAAGTAAACGATGTGCTCAAGGCCATGTTTGCTGATGCCGGCATGCTCTTGGTTGATTATAAGCTTGAATTTGGTGTGTTTAGCGACGGCGAAATACACCTTGGCGATGAATTCTCGCCAGATGGCTGTCGCCTTTGGGACGCCGATACCCGTGAAAAACTCGATAAAGACCGCTTCCGCCAGGGCCTTGGTAATGTGGTGGAGTCTTATGAAATCGTCGGACGTCGTTTAGGCATCGACTTTGATGCATAGTTAAGCGGTATTGTGTAAGTTAATTGTCATCTAAAGGCTTTATCCTTCGGCGCAGTTCACGTAATGAGCTGCGTTGTTTTAGACTGGATGTAAATGACTAGATTATCCCCCTTTCATCGGACCTCACTCTTAGCAGTATTGTTACTCTGCTTAAGTTGGTCTGCGTGGCTGCAGGGAAATCATATTCATATTGCAGAACACGCAGCAATTGATGCTTGTGTGCTCTGTCATTACAACACCGCGGCGATGCCGTCGTCACCTAGTGCACCAGATATAATTACAGTAGCGCAAACTGTCATTGCAGTGATTGCGTTTCTGGGGGCATTGCCCCTTTCATTTTTAAGTCCTCCTGCTCGCGCGCCTCCTCGTAAATTCATCGTCGTTTAAACTCGGAAATCTATACTGTTGTTTGCACTGTATGCAGCGCGATATTCCCTTGCGCGTATAGGCCTTTTTGGCAGATATCAAAGAATGTCGATCGGCTTTAATTACGGTGACACGATGGTGATTTCCTGATTACCAAAAGGCCTTGGCCGCGAGTGAAATCGTGCCGCTGATTACGATGGAATGATAAGCAGGAAGTACAGTAATGAAGAAATATTTTTTACCGGCTTTAGTGGCACTTACTAATGCCCCGGCTTTTGCTGAAGAAACCCAACAAGTTGAGCATGTTTTAGTCACCATGCCAATGCATAAAAAAGAAGCCCAAACGGCATTGCCTGTAACCGTTTTAAGTGGAGACGAGTTAAAGCGCCAAGCCGCAGCCACCATTGGTGAAACTCTAAATCTCTCTCCAGGTTTAAGTAGTGCAAGCTTTGGCCCAGCAGTGGGGCAACCCGTTATTCGGGGGCAGCAGGGCGCGAGGGTACAGGTTTTACAAAACGGTTTGCCAGCTTTAGACGTGTCAACGAACAGTGCTGACCATGCGGTTTCGGTTGAGCCGGTTCTTGCTGACAGTATTGAAATACTCCGTGGACCGGCCACTATGCTCTACGGCGGTGGTGCGATTGGCGGCGTTGTGAATGTCATTGACGGTCGTATTCCTGTTAAGGCAGTGAACGGGGTTGAGGGCGCGGCAGAGTTTCGCAATACAAGTGTTGATGATGGTCGCAGTGGTGTGTTTCGTGTCGATGCAGGTAACGGTCGATGGGTAGTGCATGTAGATGCCCTGTATCGAGATTGGTCTGACCCCGATATCCCAGGTTTGGCAATTAACCCTGATAATGTTGACGATATTGAAGAAAACACCGACGGAAGTATTGGCAATGCCAGTGGGCGGACTCGTCGAGTAACACTGGGTAGCAGCTACCATTTTGAAGACGGCTACTGGGGGGTAAGTTATACCGAGTTAAGTAATCAGTATGGGATTCCATCTGGTGTGCACCACCATGACGAAGATCACGAGGAAGAGGATCATGATGATGACGACCACGATGATCACGACGAGGACCATGACGAAGATCACGAAGACCATGATGAAGATGGTGTAAATATCGTGATTGACCAAACCCGTTGGGACGCTGCCGGTGATTTGCACTTGGCGGGCCCATTAGATCTTTTCCGCTGGCGTGTCAGTTATAGTGATTATCAACACCAAGAAATTGAATCCACTGGTGAAGTGGGTACTACCTTCAGCAAAGAAGCTTGGGCAGGACGCTTAGAGCTATCACATAAACCATGGGGAAATTGGCATGGGGTATGGGGCTTGCAGTTGTTAGAGTCTGATTTTTCTGCCTTGGGTGAGGAGTCGTTTGTCCCAGAAAACACCACTAGAAGCGTTGGTTTGTTTTGGTTAGAAGATTATCACGCCGATAAATGGTCTCTAGAGGCGGGTTTACGTGCAGATTTTGATTCTTTGGAGATCGCTCAATCAGTTGCGGATGATCAAGATGATAGCAGCGTAAGTGCCTCTTTAGCTGGTATGTACGATATTAGTGATATTTGGGTGGTGTCTTTGGCATTATCCGAATCACAGCGAGCGCCGAATGCTGAAGAGCGGTTTTCAAATATAGGCAATGATCTTTCAAATTATGTTGTTCATGGTGCAACTGGTGCCATTGAAATTGGAGATGAAAATTTAGAAACCGAAAAATCTCGCAATGTTGATTTAAGTCTACGTGCCAATGCTGGTGATGTAAGGGCTAAGTTCTCAATATTTTATAATGAGTTTTCTGATTATATCTATTTAGATAATACCGGAACGCAAAGCGATGAGACTGATATTTTACAGTATCGCCAGCAGGACGCGTCGTTCAGCGGTGTGGAATATGAAGTTAGTTATGATTTAGCTTCAGTTGGTGCTGAGCAGCGCTATACATTTAGTTTATTTGGTGACCGAGTCGATGCAGAGCTAGATAATGGCGATAATGTCCCACGTTTGCCACCGGGACATGATGGTCTTAGCGTTGCTTGGCAATGGCAAGATTGGCAGGCTAATGTTAGTTATGTATACGCGCATGCTCAGAATGATGTTGGAGTCAATGACACAACAACTGATGCATATAAGCGCGTAGATGCAAGTATTGCTCGAGATTTTGTCCTAGCTGGTAACGATTATACGATTATGTTGAAAGGACGTAATTTGGCTGATGAAGAAATTCGCAATAGTACTTCTTTCATACGAGATTACGCACCTGAAGCTGGGCGTAATATTGAGCTAGTGATGCGAGTTAATTTTTGATGAAAGTATTTTTTTCATAAAGTAAAGAGCCTTATTGATACCCGCTGTATGGCGGGTTTTTTTTGCCGTAATTTTAGTAACAGTATGTTCTTAAATATTGAACTTAGCTGTGTGAGGAACAATCCCCCCTTTGTTCGTGTCAGAAATTAGGAGTGCGAATTAGATATTATTCGCAGCAGGTATACGGATACCGTTGTAAGCGTGTCTAAGCCTTGAATTAACGCTTGATATGATTTTATATTCAATGGAGATAAAAGCTTATGAGTACAACATTTGTAAGGAATAGCAAACTTGCATCAATTTTTTTAATGTTGATTGCGACGACTTTTCTTGTAGCGTGCGAGGAAAAAGGGGCGGCAGAAAAAATGGGTGAATCTATTGATCACTCGATGGAAAGTGCGCGAGATAGCTATAAAGAAGGTGTTGAGGAAGTTAAAGACGAAGTGGATGATCACAGCTAAGCGCAGTCATTTCGTATAGGCCCGTTAAATTAGGGGGCTAGCAGTGTCTGCGTATTAGGAGCGCAGACACTGTGATGTGCGGCCCTGTCATACGTGAGATATAATAGGCATTGTGAATACTTAACAGGAATGCTTGTGCGATCTAATACAACGCGGCTTGACCGGTTTATTAGCGCTAAATTGCGTATTAAACGAAGTGATGTTCGATTGTTACTTGCTCAAAAGCGGGTGCTTGTCGATGGTGTTGTGGCAACAAATATTGGCCAAGTTATTGGTCCCTTTTCCTGGGTAAGTTTTGATGATGAGGTGCTGCAAAATCAAGTGGCGCGTTATTTGATGATGAATAAACCCCTTGGCGTTGTCAGTGCTACCAAAGATTCACGAAATAAAACCGTTATTGATTTACTTCCTGAAAACGAGCGTGCTGGTTTACATATTCCAGGACGTTTGGATTTTAATACTACGGGTTTGTTGTTGCTCACCAATGATGGCCAATGGTCACGTAATTTAAGCTCGCCTGCCAATAATATCGCTAAGGTTTACACTGTTACAGTATCAAAGCCTTTGGATGCTAGCTATATTGACGCTTTCGCGTCAGGTATGTTTTTTAACTATGAAGGTATAACTACCCGCCCCGTTAAATTAGAAATCTTAGCTGACTATGTTGCTAAGCTAAGTTTGGTCGAGGGGCGATATCATCAAATAAAACGTATGTTTGGTCGTTTTCAGAATGAAGTGCTGGCGTTGCACCGTGATGCCATCGGTGGGCTGAGTTTAGACCCAAGCTTGGCCTCTGGGCAGAGTCGTCCATTAACTCAGCATGAAGTATTAAGTCTGAAAGGGTAAATATTGAAACACACAGTCTGTAAATTATTCGCTGATTCTAGTTGTTTATTTTATATTCCATCATTTCTCGTTCGCAAACTAGAGTGTAAATCGGGTATGGCTGAAATGCCGATTCAAGCAGTCATATATTTATATTCGTGTTGCATTGATTTATCTTGAATGCGCCGCTAGGACCGGGTAAAACCACCTGCGTGGTCTTAGTGTTTTTGGATCTGCCTTGGTTTGCCAATCAGTGCATTGCGATGCAGGAGCCGTGGAGGCTATCGCTTAATAATGCCGGGTCTATCGCTCCTATATCCTCCGTATTAGCCTGCGGGAAAATATTATCCGTGGGTCAAAATTCTATGTGAAGATTGGGGGTAGCGGGTCAGTTTTAAGTGTAAATCAACTCAGCGGCCTCAAGTAGTTGTTCATGCTCAGCTTGATCTATCCCTAGGGTTTGAAGGACAAACCGTCCCCACGTTAGTTTGTCTACTTTTTGAGTATTCCTAGTAATGGAGTCCACCACTAGGCCCACGAATCCCCAGTAGAGAATTGATTCAAGTGACTTGATTGGCAGCTGCGGATTACAACGTTCTAGAATCAACTCTCGCTTTACAGTGGAGATTAAATAACTCAGCTTGTTTTCTGCTACCACTTCTTTGAGAATTTGCGGGTAGAGTAACAACTGTTCGGTGAGAGGGTCAGATACGACCCTCTGGAACATACCGGTGGCCATGGTCGTAATAATCAAAGCAGGATCGGCATTTATTTCTTCCTTCAGGCCTAGAGTGATTTTTAACAGTTGATTTAACTCCTCGGCATAGTCAACGTAGCGCTCTACAACGGCAGCCTTTATACAGTCTCGCTTGTTATTAAAGTGATTGTAGAAGGTGCGACGTCCCACATCGGCCAGCTCAGTGATTTCGTCAGTCATCACTTTGTCATAGCCCTTATTCAATACTAGCTGGACCGCTGCATCTATCAATTGCTTGCGAGTACGGTTCTTTCTTTTGATCATTCGGTTTGGTGTTGATTTTTTTTCGTGCTGCATTACTCTCCCTGTCTTAAATATGGCCTGCTAATTCTGTGAATTCCACAATGATGCACTAATCATATAAGTACGTCACTTGTAATTAATTTTGTCTCTTGCTGGATCTTCTTTAATTTTAAGTCATTCATTATGTTTGGATGTTTCTAAAGAGTACCGTTACTCTCGGACCTTTGGTAGATTGAAAATCTTGGGTGTAGGCCATGGGTTTGAATGTGAAATAAAGAGCTAGCGCAATATTCAGTATCTCCAAAAGGAGCTAATTGCGGCTACTACTCTTTAAGTTCATAGGCAGCGCTCCATGCTTTTTCCTTTGATGCGGTTAGCAAACCTGATACCGCCAAAAAGTAGCTTGCCAAATCTAGAGCCCGGCTGACTGAGCTCGGCTTTGAAAGACGGGCGGGATATAAGTCGCTGGTAGTAGGCGGAAAGATTTTTGTGACGAGACATGGGATACCCCATGTTAATCAGTCGTTGCACATTGGGAAACCATGAAATGTCGATGATGGATATTTTGTCGCCCATAATCCAGGGCTGCTCAGCTAGGCGTTGATCCAGTTTATTAAATGCCGTCGAGAAGTTCTTAGCCGCGGCACAGGTCTCTGAATCACTGATACCGTTTTCTGCTTTTTCACGCCACCATTCTACTTCGTGTGCACGCTTGGCATCGAAGTTACCATTTTTTTCCTGAGCGTCTATCGAATCCTTGCTCTTTAACGACAGAGGCCCAAATTCAATGGTTAGTAGGCGCAAATCCATATGGAGTGATTCCTCTAGGTCGAGCAGTTGCTGTGCTTCTGCGGCGGCAGTACTTGAGGTATCAAAAAAGTAGCTGTTGCCTGGCTTGCTGAAAGTGGTATTAAGGTAGGTGATGATGTCGTTGCTTTCCACATGCACCACGCCATCGTGCACCAGTACAGGAACTACGCCCCGCGGGTTAATTCCCAAGTACCAAGGCGTGCTGTTCGCCTGCTTGATGAGATTTATTGGATGCGATACCCATTTTTGTTCGAGTTCTCCCAGCATTAATCGCACTTTTTGCGAGCAGCTAGAACCCTGAAAATGTAAAAGGTGCAATCCCTTCCATGCCTTCACTTCCTTAGTAGTTACTTCTTTCTCTGTGAGAATCACTGTTCAGTTACCTCTTATCCATTGGCCGTTGCGGGAGATTTCAGCCAACTCAAGCGTTGCTGTATATATGCTTTGATGATATCCATTTTACCTTTGCTCACGGCGCCACCCTGGTCCACTATCTGATCGCCAATGCTGCCGCATATTTCTGAGTTGATAGCCTTGTAAATCATGATATCTGTATTTTGCGTGCTTGCGAAAACCACAACCACAGCTGTATCCATGGCAAGAATTGATACTGGTCTAAGCATGTTAATGATTGATCGTTACTCCGAGTGATAATCTGCATAGAGTGCCGGCAGGAAGCTGGCGAGGTGTGCCATTTCCATGCCGCAATGCACCACCATGTCGTGCCCGTGGTCTCTGGTCATGGCGAATTTGGAAACGGCCTTCATGCCCAGTACACGGTTTAAGGGATGGGACTTTGGCTTATCTCGAAGAGAGGCCTTTCCCAACCAGAAACGGCTCCGCATTTCGCAGCCGTCTTCAGTCTCTCGGATAAGGTGTACCAGTTTTCCTACGTTGATCGAACTTTTTGCTGGCCCCACGTGCGCGCAAACCACTGTTTGCACACCGGCGGCTTCGAATTTAGATGGATCGAGACCAAACATTTCTGGGTCTTTAAACTGAATGGCCAACTTTAATACACGGTCACCAATGTATTCATCCACGTAGGAGGTATTGCCAACGTACCGTTCGCGGTCGCTCAGGTTAGGGTTATCCTCTGTGGGGTTTTTCATTAAGGTTTTTATATGGGCATGGGGATGCCATAACTTATAGCGCTGGCTTTCGCTACCGTGCCAGCCAAACCACCAGTCGATCATTTTACCGCTGACACCAGGCATGGGTGTTAGTGTGGCGACAAACATTTCGCCATTGGACAGTTGGGTATAACCTGATTCCAATGGCAGGTACCCCGATTCAAGTAGTCGAGTAGACTCTTTGTGTGAAAACCCATAACCGTTTGGAAGGGGGCTTTGTAGTAGACCCTGCGTCACATGTTCTGATAAACCTTTCATGTCAGGGTTCCAGTATTTTGCGTAGGGTTTGTCTTTCAGGTCGTCTGGGCGCATGCCGAGATAAGTTTCATTGGTCATGAGATCAATTCGTCCATATTTTTAGGCACTGTTGGCCGGATTAGATTTTTTACTGCTTAGCGTGATTTTGTCGGTCACCACTTTCACATAACCCTTATCAAGTAGCAGCTTGATTACTGCACCTATCAATTGCTTTCGAGTACGGTTCTTTCTTTTGCACCTTCGGTTTGGCGTCGAATTTATTGTGTTCTGCATTCCATTCCCGATATTTAATACGGCCTCTATTCTGCGGCGAGCCTTCGCCAACATAACAGAAGTGACCATGCAAATATATGCACGCAACAACATTGTTGCACATGTGTGCAATCGTGTTGTAGTATGCAATGGCTTGTCAATAATTAAAAATAACTGGGCAATTTAGGGAGATCCTCGTGATCGCCCTTTCGGAGGATAATAATGTCAACATTTCAACGTCCCTTTCTTGGGATGCTAGCAGGTAGCTTTCTTTTATCGCCGTTATCACAGGCAATAGCTCAAACTGAAAGTTTTATGCTGGAAGAGGTTTTGGTTACCTCGCAAAAACGAGAGCAGTCTCTACAGGATGTACCTGCCTCGGTACAGGCTATGAGTGGCGATATGCTAGAGAATGCCGGTATTACTGACTTTGAGGACTTGGTGGATGTATCTCCTTCCCTGAGTTTTCAGGATAATCTCTCGCCGTACCAGAAAAGCGTCTACATTCGAGGTGTCGGTACCACGATTAACTCTGCCACTGTAGAGTCCAGTGTATCTACGGTGTTGGATGGCGTGGTGCTTGCTCGACAGGGACAGTTTTTTTCGGACCTCGCAGACATTGAAAGGGTCGAGGTTCTAAGGGGGCCCCAGAGTACACTTTTTGGAAAGAATGCCTCCGCTGGTGTGATAAGTATTGTTACTAAAAGACCAACTTTCGAGGAGCCCGAGGGTAATGTTGGGGTTGGTTATGATGAATACGGTGATGCCCGCCTGAAAGGGACTTACTCTGCGCCAATCAGCGATGATTTGGCCTTTCGTGTCAGTGGTAATTACCGACATGTAGATGAGAACCATATTCAAAATATAACTCCCGATGGCCCGAGCTTGGACGGAGCTGAAAGCTATGGTGTTCGAGCTAAATTGCAGTGGGATATCACGCCAGAAATAGATGTTTTATTTATAGCTGATTACACTGATAGTGATTCCCCCTCTGGTGCCAGGGTGTCACGGTCCCTCGGACCTGAGCAAGCAGCGATATCTGCAGCTACAGCCGGAGTTGGTAATCGCGAGACCGAGCTTAATGACCCTAATGAACATCAAATCACCGATTGGGGTCTGAGCGCAGAAATCAATTGGAGGCTTGAGAACCACACCATTACCTCTTTGACGTCTTATCGTTCCTGGGATCTATACGATTTAATTGATATTGATTCAACTGGATTTGACGTACCTCTTACTACTCAAATTGGCGCTAACGGCCCACTGGGTACGCCTTCATTTCGGGGCATTGTAACGGGGGATAAGGATACTGAACAATGGTCTGAGGAACTACGTATTCAATCCGATCACTCTGGTGATTTGCAGTATGTAGTCGGTGCTTTCTTTTGGGGAACGTCCTATGACGGCATAGGAACTTCACGTAGAACTTTCTGTTTTGATGCCCCAACACCGGATGGATACCAGCGACCATCATACAGTGATTGTGAACCTTTGCCGGCTCCCTATACTTCTTCAAACTTTATTGTAAATGACTCTTATTCGAGTCATCAAAAAATTGATACTGAATACTATGCTCTGTTCGGGCAGGCAGACTATTCCTTGGCTGACGACTGGATACTGACCCTTGGTTTACGTTACCAGTATGACAACTTCGCATGGGACGCTGAGCAACTTGGAGTATTAGTTGCCGGTGACACGTTACAAGAGGGCTACGAGGGTACAGGTGATGTTTCCAATAACGAGTGGACTGGAAAGCTCGCCATCCAGCACGACTTCAACGGTGAATCTAATGGCTACATTAGTTATTCCAGGGGGTATAAGGGGCCAGGAGCAAGTATAGACAGTGGTTTCGAAGCGCCATTAGAACCAGAATATGTAGACGCCTATGAACTGGGTTTCAAATCACGGTTAATGGATGGTCGTTTAAATATCAATACTGCTGTGTTCTGGCAGGAATTCAAAGATCAGCAAGTTAACTATTACAATCCAGACGAACTTGGATGGTTGCCCACTAATGCAGGCGAAACCCGTCAGATTGGTATTGAGTTCGATTCACTGTTCGCGGCATCGGCCAACCTAGTGTTGAATGCCAGTTTAACCTGGCTGGACGCCGAGTATCTTGAGTATGAAGTCGACTGCTATACATCAGATCCTGATCCTCAATGTTCAGTAAATGGTTCAAAGGATGTATCTGGTGAAGTAACAACTTTCTCACCTGAGTGGAAAACAATTATCGGTGGCCGCTACCACCAGCCATTGTTTGATAGTGGTCTAGAAGGTTTCGTACAGCTTAATTACCGCTGGCAGTCTGAAGTTCAGTATGACGCTAACCAGAACCCTAATACCTTACAGGACGCCTATGGTGTAGCTGACTTGTCTTTCGGTTTTGAAGATGAACAAGGTAAATATTTGCTTAGCTTCTTTGTGAACAACTTGTTCGATAAACAGTATGTGAGCAATATTGCGGCATTTTCTGATGCCACTGGACAATATGACAGCGTTATTCAGTTTGTGCCTAAATCGGCAGACCGGTATTTCAGCATGAACTTCAATTATAACTTTTAGCTTCCCAAGTCGACGAACCGCTAAGTCGGTGGTTCTTTAATTATAACATTTAACGGGTTTAGCCCAGGGAAAGTGCCTATTATGAAATTAAACACACTTATTCCAATTACACTAATATCAGCCCTGTCTTTTATTGCGGCGGGTTGTTCAACGCCAAGCGACAATAAAGAAAGTGTAGCATTACCTTCAAAATATCCGGCGGAGTGGGGGGTAACCTTTCGAAAAGCAGCCTCGTTGCCGCCGTCTTTGGAGTTTGGGCGTAAGACGCTCAAGTACTCTGCTGGGGATGTATTCCCTCCCGCGGCGCTGCCGCTACCCTGCGACATTATCCATGAGCGTGACATCCCTGTGACCTTACGTGATGGGGTAGTCATCTATACAGATATTCTTCGGCCGGCAGATATCCCTTACAAACAACTCCCTGCCATCATTTCCTGGAGCCCCTATGGTAAGCGTTTACCGACACCGCCGCCGAAAGGGGTTCCCCCAGAGTGGTTCTCGGGGCTTGCCAAGTTCGAAGGGGCTGACGCGGCCTTCTGGAGTTGTAATGGCTACGCAGTAGTGAACCCTGATGCGCGTGGCGCATTTAACTCTGAAGGGGCCGGGCATGCTTTCGGCATGGTTGAAGCCGGTGACGGCTACGATGTGATCGAGTGGGTGGCAAATCAGGAATGGAGTAACGGAAAAGTTGGTCTCTACGGCACTTCTTGGCTGGCTATTAGCCAGTGGTTTATCGCCGCCTTGCAACCTCCTCATTTGGCGGCAATCGCCCCCTGGAATGGCATGAGTGATCTATACCGAGACAATACCGCCCCTGGCGGTATTCCGGATACTGATTTCGCGGAGCGTTTCCACAAGTCCGGGGTAGGTATGCAGGAAGACATGGTTGCTACTTTCTACAGGCAGCCGTATATGACGCCTTACATGGAAGACAAAGCGGCGGTACTGGAGAACGTTAATGTGCCGGCCTATGTGGGTACCGACAATACCACCATGCTGCATCGCTTTGGCGCATACGAGGGTTTTCGACGGATATCGTCGGAGAATAAGTGGCTTCGTATTAACAATAAGCAGGAGTGGTATGACCAGTATAATCCGGAGAGCGAGCAGGATTTACTACGCTTTTATGATCGTTATTTGAAGGGGGTCGATAACGGTTGGGAAAACACACCGAAGGTGCGGCTTGCTGTTCTCGACCCAGGTGGCGATGACTTGCTGAGCGTTCCCTTCAGCAACTGGCCTCTGCCTGATACCGAATACCGTAAGTACTATCTGGATGCCTCTTCGAAGGGACTGTCGACCCAACCTGCAGAAGCGGCTGCTCAGCTTAGCTATGAATCTACCGGGGATGAAGTTTCCTTTACTATTACGTTTAACGAGGACACCCGTTTAATCGGTTATTCAAAACTGCGGCTGTGGGTAGAGGCAGAAAGCGCCCCAGATATGGACCTGTTCGTACTGGTGGAGAAACTCGATGTGGATGGCACACTTTTAGACCCTAGGAACGACATTAGCAAGCAGTACCTGCCTTCCCCTCCTGGATTGCCCGGCAGGCTAAGGGTTTCTCTTCGCGAACTCGATCCAGACCTGTCGACAGACTTTATGCCGGTTCAGCGCTTCGTGGAAAACGACTACTTAGAATCTGGCGAAATTGTGCCTGTGGATATTAGGTTATACCCCAGTGCCATTCTGTGGCATGCGGGACAGCAATTACGGCTGACAGTGGCGGGGCATCATATCGACCGCTTCGATGAACTGAATGATATACCCACAGTGAACGAAGGAAATCACATTATCCATACGGGTCCGGAACATAGGTCGTATTTGCAGCTACCAATTGTTCCAATAGATGAGTAATGTTGCTCTGGGCAGGCGGGGATAAGTCCCCGCCCAATCCACCGGCATAGCCTATCTTGGGGAGAATCAGATTCTTCTCATGCCAGGTGTCCCTAGCGAATTCTTATTACAGTCTGCCACAGGCAACTGAAACAAAACCTCAACGGTGTTTCTTCCAGCGGTAGCTGCTGATCTCAACGGCCTTATTGCCGGCAGAGTCAGCGAGAGTTGCGCCTTCCCTGCCAGAATGTGTCAGGAGTCTTCTTTGCAACGACTGGTGTAATAAAGCCTGACTGAGCAGCGTTTGGTCTTGTGCGTCAAATGATGTACACCGCGTCCGGAAAATTGGCAATCACCTGGTTGGTCGATGAATTCAGGTTGTCTGTTTGGCGACGTTCAATCCATCGACATCAAAGAACAAAACAAAGATGCCTCTTGCTTACTCCCTCTATTTTCTTGAATAGTCTTAGCTGATTAAGCGTCTCGGCAATCTATGTTGCATCAAATGTCACAGCCGTAAATCCAGTGTAAAGAGTTGGCTGTAGACGAACAATGCATGGCCGAGACCTGCAAGCACTAATACAACCAGTGCGGGAACGTTAGGAAGAAGACCCTCCCTGTATCCGAGTCTGGTGATGTAGTAAGAGACAGGCAGGTAGAGAAGGATCGCACTCAAGAGGCCTGGCGAATAGACACCAATATACGCTGTTGCCCCCATGTGAAACATGCCCGCGCAAAGCTGGTAGAAGTGAAGTAGAGCTGTCCACTTCCTTGGGTGAAGTGTGACTAGGACACTCAGCCCTACGAGTATCCCCATTATTATCAAGTTGTTCTTGACGAATTGTGCAGTGGTGAAACCGCCAGCAAAGTGGGTGCTGGCCCATGCCGCGAATTGCTGAGATTCCTCAAGGATGTGTACGAGATAAGCTAATGGTGCCAACCAGATCGCCTGGCGGTAGGAAAGCCTGCCGAGAAATTTAGGTATTGCATCAACGTTCATATTTTACTCCTTCAGTGGTTATTAGTATGGGGAATAAAAGGTAGCAGCAGGTTCAAGGTGGCGGTGTTGCTGGGAAGTGGCCAGCCGATACTGGTATAGACTCCTTTGGTCAATTTTTCATTGACCATGGAGTTGTAGCAGTAATCTACGCCGACATATTCCTCTGGAACAGTCGGTGCTAGGAATCCCTGAGTTCCTGCTTTTTACCATAGGACGCGGTTTGTTTTCCCTGCCTTTTCCCATGCCGCGTGATAGGGGCAGCTTCTGCATCCAGAAATTTTCGAACTTGATGAAGACAATCACTGTCGCAAAATTAATTCGTGTTTGAGCCACTTGTACGGATCTAGGGAGCATGTTTTATCCCTAACTATTTCAAAGAGAAGTGAGGGGCGATTATATCGCCCGCCATATTATTCAGCTTTGAAAACCAGGCCAGCATTTTCAGTTAGGCGCTTAATCAATTGCTCTCCCATGGCGGCAGCGGGTGTCCAAATACCACCTGGAGTTTGGATGTCGTCCAGTGCCATGGCGAGTGCGCTCTCTGAAATCATGCGCGAAGTGGAACCGTAGCCAGGGTCGCGATCGCCGGCAACAGAGGCGCGAATTTGCTCGCCACTGGCCGTTTCACCGATAAACAATAAGTCGTAGAAGCCGGCTTCCTGCTCTTCTCGGCTGGGACCTTCACCGGGTTTCAGATCATCATTGCTCAGGCTTGGCGTGGCCATCGCCTTAGCGATGGTTTCTCCTTTTTCACCTGGGCCGGTGAGCATCATTTCGGAGTAGGTAAAACCTTCTCCATAGGCGTGCTTTAGCAAGGCGTTAGAGCGGTGGACATTGGGGATATTAATGGTCGCCATCACAAATGGCGCAGCCCAGCTACTGACGTCTTCAACATAGCAAGGTTTGAAACTTTCAGGCTGATCTACGCCCTCGTATCCGGGAACCAGCCCGTAAGGGTTTTTTAGCTGTTTACCAATGGCGGGGTCTTTAGCTGCGGCAACTATGGTGGCTTTCAAGCTGGCCACTGTGCCTCCAGAGGCGATGCCCTGCATGCCACGAACAAGCGCTTTTATATGTTGGGCGGGCTGTCCTGTTTTCTCTTTTGCTAGTGACTGTAGGTAGAAAACACCCAGATCAGATGGAATAGAATCAAAGCCACACGAGAAAACGATGCGAGCGCCACTGGCTTGGGCAGTAGCTTGATGCTGTTCGATCATCGCCCGCATCCAGCTGGGTTCACCACAAAGGTCTACATAATCGGTCCCTGTTTCTGCACAGGCTTTAACCATGAGGGAGCCATAGAGTTGATAGGGGCCCACTGCAGTCAATATGACTGAGGTGCGCTGAACCAAGGCTTTTACTGCTGCCTCGTCGCTGGAATCAGCGGCGATGATCGGTAAGTCGGCGGGTAGGCCGGATTCAGCCACTACGGCGCGGATCTTGTCCTCATTTCGTCCAGCGAGAGCCCACCGCAACTTTCCAGAGTTTCCCTGTTGTGCCGCTATATATTCAGCTATTAGCTGACCGGTAAAACCACTGGCACCGTAGATGATAAGGTCAAATTCGCGCTCTGTTTTCATGTTTTGTAAATCCTTATTAGTAGAATGAATATCCCCAGCGCGGGTCAACTGAAGATCCTGTTTAACATTTGTCTTAGCGGTATGCGTTCTCGTATTCCCTTATTTGCTGGCAACACAAGCTAACATTTTGTATGAATTGGAAAGTTTTCATATTAAACGAGCGAGCGCTCGCTCGTCAAACATTTTTGCGCTATAGTAAGATTGTCTGGAGTAGGGGATTGGCATGACAGCGGGTGTGAGAGAACAAGACAGTTCAGTTGAGTGGCCAGAAGATTTGAGTTTTGCTGCCTATCAACGTGTACTGCCATTAAACAAAAAGAATGTGTATGAATACTTCTTCGAGGCGAACAAGGCTAGCATCAGTGTTCAGAATGCCCGGCTGGCTATTCCAAAACTGGAGATGATTCTCAAGGCCATTTTTAGCATATCAGCCAAGAGGGGGTTTCACGCTATGTCGCTGCGAGATCTCTGTAAGGAAACAGCGCTGAGCATGGGTGGCATGTATAACTACATCAGCAGTAAGGAAGAGCTGGCACGCATGGTGACCGAGTTCGTCGGCATGACGTTTCTTGAGATCAACAACCGCCTACCCATTCCCGACGATGATATAAATGGACAACTGGAAGCACAACTTTGTGCTCGTATTTACATGAGTGAGCTGTTCCGATCATGGTATTTCTTTGTCTATATGGAAACCAAGAATCAGCCAGTTGAATTGATTCAACGCTCACTCGAAGTGGAGCGCAATGCCACTGGTATTATTGAAACCCAGATTGAAAAGGGCATTAAATCGGGTATTTACAAGCCGGTGGACAGTGCATTGGCGGCGGCGGCGCTGGTGTCCATGGTGGAGGAATGGTTCCTCAAGCCCTGGTACTTCCAGGAAAGGGGGACAGATGTGCAGGCGTATGCAGACTTTGTAGTGGGTTCTGCAAGAAGCTTGTTGGGCGTTAGTAAAAGTGGTTTAAAGAACAAGGCTGAGATATGACCCAAGTAAAATAAATGTCCTGATATTGTTCGTAGTCAACTGATAATAACTTTTATACCTACCTTATCTATCGCTGAGTATTCTTTAATGAAAAACACAATTTTATAAATCTTGCCTATCATTGTTAATGAGGCGCGAGAAATGTCGATTAACTTAATGAGGTCGCGACTATCACCAAGGGCAAATTAACAGAGTTTAATCGAACAATTTGATTTACTACCACGCTAAATAATAGGAGCACATTTTGGACACAACACAGTTTAATAATAAGGTCATTCTCATCACCGGCGCCGCGAGTGGTTTCGGAAAAATTATGGCAGAAAAGCTTTCTGTTGCTGGTGCCCAGCTGGTACTAGGAGATATCAATGCTGAGGGCTTGGAGCAGGTTGTCTCGCCACTGCGGGAGGCAGGCGCGGATATTGTCAGTCAGCGCTGCGATGTTACGGTGGAAAGTGACATGGCCACTCTAGTCGAGGCCGCTGTTAATAATTTTGGACGTCTGGATATTGCTGTCAATAACGCGGGCGCTGGCACCGCAATGAAGCTCCTTATCGATATGGATGAAGCCGAGTTTGATTTCAACATAAACGTTAATGCCAAAAGTGTATTCTTTGGAATGAAATACCAGATCAGGCAGATGCTGACACAAGAACAGGGCATCGTACTTAATGTGGCGTCTATGGCTGGTCTGGGCGCCGCCCCCAAACTGTCAGGCTACGGTGCGGCCAAGCACGCGGTGGTCGGTTTGACCAAAACCGCGGCAGTCGAATACGCGCGCAAAGGTATTCGTGTCAATGCCGTGTGCCCGTTCTTTAGCCCCACGCCTTTGGTTACAAATGCTGAATTAGGTGGCATGCAGGATCTTCTTGCTCAGGGTTCCCCAATGAAACGTCTGGGCACGCCTGAAGAGATGGTAGAAGTGATGTTTATGCTCATGTCGCCGGATAACAGTTACATGAATGGCCAGGCTATCGCTGTTGATGGCGGGACTTCTGCCCTATAAAAAACGCGACTAGATTTCATTCAAAATCAGCCGGACTTTAAGCGATATTTTAGATCGCCAAAATGAATTAGGAACAGAAAGCACTATGGATACTTCAACATTATTTTCACTAGAAGGTAAAACAGCACTGGTCACTGGTGGGTCTCGCGGCATAGGACGAATGATTGCTGAAGGCTTTATTGCACAGGGAGCGAAAGTGTATATATCGTCCCGTAAAGCAGATGTTTGTGACGCAGTGGCCAAAGAATTGGGCCCCAATTGTATTTCCCTGCCACAGGACGTGAGTACAGTTGACGGTTGTAAGGCATTGGCGTCAAGCTTTGCAGAGGCAGAATCCAAATTGGATATCCTGGTCAACAACGCGGGTGCGGCCTGGGGTATGCCCTTTGAGGAATTCACCGAAGCCGGCTGGGATAAAGTGATGGACCTTAATATCAAATCACCTTTTTTCTTGCTTCAAGCACTTCACAATTCATTGAAGGCTGCGGCTAGTGCCAGCCAACCAGCCAAAGTGATTAACATTACCTCCATCGATGGCCAACGTTTGAATCCCTGGGATACCTACAGCTATCAAGCCTCTAAATCGGCGCTTATTTACCTCACAAAACGTCTAGCCGCACGCCTTGTTAAGGATCAAATCAATGTGACATCAATCGCCCCAGGTGCTTTTCCATCGGAAATGAACCGCGCTGCACGAGATCATGCCGCTGATGTATCGAATAGTATTCCCTGTGGCCGTGTCGGTGTTGCTGAAGACATGGCGGGTTCCGCAATCTACCTTGCCAGCCGAGCTGGTGATTACGTAATTGGTGATACTATCACCGTGGATGGCGGTATGGTTCATGCCGCGCTGGGAACGGGTATCGATGCTTGATGGGCCGATGATTTATAATTGATCTTTAGACAACACCATGTAAATTGTATAGCCCCAAATTTTAGGCTACTCCGCCATTCATTTTGAAACGACCTTCACGGCCAAGCGGATGTGTGGATAGTCTTGGGGCTATTGAGTGGTCAATGGGCTTTAAGATGATCGCAGTTAAAATTTATTTGAGGGACGGTTGCTCTGATCGGTTTATGATTCGTAGCTAACCTCAAAAATCAAAATTGCGGTGATCTATTCTTTACTTCTACTGAGATTCCAGTCTAGTTTTCAAACCAAAATGGTACTCCCAAGGTAGCCGTATTGTGTTTGTAAAAATTGAGATAAAATCTATAAAAGCACTGTCGTCTGAATTTACAAGTATGTTGAGGAATCCACTATTTTACCGATAAGCCAAGTTATCAGCAGAATTTTATATATTCTAAGTAATGAGAATAAGCTGGTATTGCAGGCAGAACCAGGAGCAGGGAAATCTACAGCTCTGCCATTAAGCCTATTAGATGTTAGTTGGCTTAAAGGGAAAAAAATTATTATGTTGGAACCGCGGCGTATGGCTGCCAAGTCTATAGCGCACTATTTGGCCGGCCAATTAGGAGAAAAGGTAGGTCAACGGGTTGGCTATCAGATAAAAAATGATAGAACGGTATCGAAAGAAACCGTTCTGGAAGTCGTAACTGAGGGGATACTGACTAGAAGGCTGCAAGGTGATCCGGAAATAGACGATATCGGTTTGATTATTTTCGATGAGTTTCATGAAAGATCACTTCATGGCGATCTTTCCTTACTTCTTGCCCTGGAAATACAGCAAACGATTCGAGAGGATCTTAAGCTATTAGTGATGTCCGCTACTATTGACACGGAAATGGTCTCTCAATACATGGGGGGAGCGGAGGTCATTAACTGTCCGGGTAGAGTATTTCCGGTATCTGTTACTCATACCAGTCACAATAAGAAACCCTTGGTTAATCAGGTGCTGGAAGCTTTGAAGAGTGCCATCAGTAACATTCCTGAGGGCGATGTATTGGTTTTTTTACCTGGGCAGGCAGATATCAATAGATGTATTGCCGAGTCCCAGTCGGCATTAGGTTTAGATCCAGAGTTGTTGTTTCTTCCGTTATACGGTGGCTTGTCTTTGAGAAATCAGGAGCAGGCCTTAATACCCGATCCCGATGGTAAGAGGCGAGTTATTTTCACCACTAACATTGCTGAGACTAGTTTAACCATCGAAGGTGTTAGCTGTGTCATTGATAGTGGTTTAGAAAAGCTGCTCATTTTTGACCCTGTCAGCGGCATGACACGTCTTGATACAACGTATATCTCAAAGGCATCCGCTGAGCAGCGTAAAGGCCGGGCTGGGCGGACGCAGCCTGGACGTTGTATTCGTTTGTGGGACGAGGAAAAGCATAGGTCACTCAAAGACTACCAGAGCGAAGAGGTTCTCTCTGCGGATTTAAGCGGTGTACTACTTGAGCTTTGTCTATGGGGAAATGGGGACTATGACAGTGTTAACTGGCTGACACCCCCTCCTCGTTCTCACTATGAGTCTGCCAAAAGTACTTTAATCTCCTTAGGTTTAATCGATAGTGATAACAAGGTAACGCCACTTGGTGAAAAGGCTTCAGGTGCCGGGCTTTCACCAAGATTGGCTGCAATGCTACTGAAGGCAGAAGGGCAAATTGAGCAAGGCATTGCCTGTGATATGGCAGCTTTATTGTCAGACCGAGACATATTTCGTCATAACAGAGGCGTTGGCATCATTGAACGTCTGTTGGCGGTGCAAGAGTACAAGATTGATAAAAATGTTGCGTTGAACAGATACCCGATTAAACGCTTGGCAGTGGAGCAGTTGCTGGTTAGTGCTGGTAACTATCGGCGTCGCCTTAAACTTGAGAAGTCTGTGACTGGCTTTTCGCTTACGGTATTACAGGAAACTGTCGGTAAGCTTTTGCTGTGTGCATACCCTGATCGATTGGCTAAAAGACGGTCTTCCACCTGTGGACGTTATTTGCTTGCGAATGGCAGAGGTGTCTTTATATTTGATGATGATCCTCTCTTTGGTTGTGATTGGTTGGTGGTTGCAGATTGTGATGCTCAGAAACAAGAAGGGCGCATTTACAGTGCTGCGCCTATTCTTGGGAGTCTAGTACTGTCTTATCTCAAGGATAGTATTGAAGAGAAAAATGTTTATGAATTCGATAGGGCTAAGCAGAAAATTACTGGTCGTAAAATTACAGAATACGGAGCGATCAAAATCAAGTCTGAAGTCATCCAAAATATCCTGCCGGAGGCATTTCAAGCGTGTTTACTTCATGAATTTAGAAATATCGGTTTAGATGTACTGAGTTGGACGCGAGGGTGCGAGGAATGGCTGTCTAGGGCCCAATGGCTGGGTGGCCAGATTGAGACATTTCCAAAGCTTTCTAAGGCATCGCTGCTTGAAACACTGGATCACTGGCTGCTGCCTTATTTGTCGGATGTGAATTCTATAGCAAGCCTAAAGAAGATTAATGTTTTCGAGTTATTACGTGGGACTTTATCTTGGGAAGAGCAACATTTACTCAGTAAAGAAGCCCCAAATGAATATATTACTCCCAGCCAAAAAACAGTCCCTATCGTTTATGATGATCAACAAGGCCCAACGGTCTCTGTTCAATTACAGGAAATGTTTGGGCAAATTGAATCCCCTAAAATTGGCGGAGGTAAAGTCTCGCTAAGGTTTGAGCTTCTCTCGCCAGCGCGTAGGGCCATTCAAACCACGAGTGACTTAGAAAATTTTTGGAAAACCTCTTATTTCGAAGTCGCTAAGGATATGCGAGGTCGATATCCCAAACATCGTTGGCCGGAGCAACCGCTTTTAGAAAAGGCAGGTCGATCAATAAAAAGGAAAGGATGACTGGGGGGATGTGCGTTGCTTAGAAAGACGTCTCTTTAAACCATTTTCTATCGCTGATGAGGATCTAGTAAACGAATGTCAATTTGTTACCTTGGTCAGATGCTCCTATTGCTCGTCTTAAATCGAAATTAAAGCTAACACAAGTAAAAAGCCCCTGCGGAATGAGATGCTACAGAGGCTTTTTGTTTTCAGGCTAGGGTGTCTTAGAAGCGTACTGCGCCGCCGATAAGAAGTCCGTTGCCGTCTGCATCACCACCATCATCAAAGATCGTAGCAAGTAGCTCGACTTGCTCATTTGGGAAGAAAGACGCGCTAATGCCGATACGGTCGCTAGAGTAGTCACCTACATCTTGAACAGATGCATTTAAGCCTAGGCCAAACATATTGTTGAAGTAGTAGGTGCCGCCAACGCCAATTTGGTAGCCGCTGTCATCGTCTGTATCAATATACGCAACCGTGACATCGTAGCCAACTGAGGCACCTTGGCTTAGAGAATTTAAACCGTGGAATGTAGCATCTAAGACATCAGTGTCGTCGTCGGTGCTGTAGCTTACAACAACATCAGTATTGTCGTTTAAGTAGGTACCTACGCCGACACGGATTGTGTCGTCATCGTCGTTACCTGTGTCTACTGTCGCCCAGTCTGCTTCTATAATGATATTGTTTGCAGTAACGAAGCGACCGCCAATGTTAGTGGTATCTACATCGTCAGCATTAGCGACATCGGGCTCGATGCTGATAAAGCTAAAGTTAACGAAAGAAGATTTGTCTAGGAAGCTGGCTTCAGCCAGTGGTCCCTTGCTTGTGTCTACTTTGTCAAAATGAAATTCACCTGCAACACCGAGGCCGTCGTAGTCTACGCTACTTATTTCGCCATCAGTGTAAACACCACCCACTTCAAATTGATAATCTGCGTATGCTTGGCCAGTTGCAGCCAAAGCGATGGCACTTGCTAAAACAATCTTTTTCATTTTAATTACTCCCCGTAAGAACTGGTCACTACGATAAATCTCGTATATGACACAGCCATTTCCTTTGCGTGATACTTTTATAATTTCCATCTTTTGTGCACCAAAATATCCCGTGAAGTCTATTTTGGTGCAAGCGCTAGGGAGGTTAACACAATAAATCAGGTGGTAGGAAGGGGGATTATTGCCGCAAAATAGAGCAAAAGTAGGCTATTTTTGGCAGCCGTAATTTGCATATTGAGAGAGTACATCACGCATTTCTTGCTCGCTAAGCAAGGTGGGGCCACCATTTTGCAAGCTGTAATAATAATTTGCAGCTAAGGCTTCCACTTCTTTGGCTAAAGAAAGTGCTTTGACTGGATCGCTGTTATAGGCAATTTGGCCGTGATTTGCGAGCAGGCACGCTTTGCGTTCAAATAAGGTACGGCTAACCTCCTGGGATAATGCCTCACTGCCGTACAAGGCGTAAGGCGCGCAGGGAATAGAGTCACCACCAGCAATGGCAACCATATAGTGAAAGGCAGGTATGCTGCGGCGCTGACAAGCCAGTACCGTGGCAAAGCGAGAATGGCAGTGAACTATTCCGCCAGCACTTGGGTGGTCTTGATAGATTTGCCAGTGCATACGCCATTCACTTGATGGCTTTAGTTGGCCGTCCCCCGTTTTGCCTTTGGCATCAATATAAACTAAGTCAAGAGGTCGAGCATGCGCGGCCACTTGGCCAGTGGCAGAGATTAGCATGCCGCCATCGGCTGTTTTTACTGAGGCATTGCCGCTAGCTCCGGGGCTGAGTTGAGCGCTGTCCATCCCGTGTAAGGCGGCAATGAGTTGGCCGCGTTCTTTTCGCCACTCCATTAGGCTGCGTCTCGAAGCGCCTGAATTCGTTTTTCAAGAGGGGGGTGGGAGCTAAATAGTGCGGCGAGATCCGTTTTCTTTTGGCTGCTAATGGCCAGTGCCGTCATTTCTCCGGGCATATCGTTGGGTAGCCCTTGTTGCGCCTGTAGGCGCTGTAGAGCTGCAATCATATCGTTGCGGCCAGCGAGATTTGCGCCCGCTGAGTCGGCGCGGAATTCACGCCAGCGAGAAAACCACATAACAATAGTTGAGGCCAAAATACCCAAAATCATTTCAGCGATGAAGGTGGTAATGTAAAAAGCAATTCCGTGGCCGCGCTCTGTTTTAAATACAGCTCTATCTACTGTGTGACCAATAATTCGCGCAAAGAACATAACAAAGGTGTTTACCACGCCCTGAATGAGGGTCAGGGTAATCATGTCGCCATTGGCAACGTGACCAATTTCATGGGCGAGTACTGCTCTTACTTCATTGGGCTTCATTTGTTTAAGAAGCCCTTCAGACACCGCAACCAGCGCTGAATTTCGATTCCAGCCGGTGGCAAAGGCATTGGCTTGCGGTGATGGGAATATGCCTACTTCCGGCATACCAATGCCCGCTTTTTGCGCCAGTTCGGCAACGGTTTCCATTAACCAGCGCTCTTGGCTTGAGCTTGGCTGGGAGATTACTTGAGTTCGGGTGGCGCGTTTGGCCATCCATTTGGAAATAAACAGTGACACCAGCGAACCGGCCATACCAAATACGGCACAGAACACCAATAATGAGCCTAGGTCTAGGTCGACGCCATTTTGCGCCATAATACTTTCGACACCGAGCAAACTGAGAGTGATACTGGCAACGAGAACAATGGCTAGGTTGGTGGCCAGAAACAACAAAATACGCATCATGGGGTAGGGTTCCGGTAAATTGATACTGCTAATTAGATGGTGGTCCCCATCCTTAGTTTCAAGCTATAGCGTAAGATTTTTCTCAGTGTTATTAAACCTGTAATGACCTTAGCAATTATTTAGGTTCCTTCGCTGCTATTACTGCTGGGTTCATTGAGATCTAGCGGCTCATTGTGTGGCGTCATGATGGCTGGCCCAGCCTCAACTTTAGGTTGAGCTGCATCATCTGTTTCGCAGGGAAGCGGGTGTGCACGCAGTTCGATGTTTTTACTGCTTTGCTCAAATACTACGTTTATTGCTTCATCGTGGTGAGGGGTTCTGAATAGTGAACGTCGGTCGCAGCCATCAACCCATTCAAGTTGTTTGCTGAGGTAGTGCCCATGTTGGTTTTGTATTACGAAAACGATTGCCATTGTTGCCTTAAAATTAGATTGGTTTAGTTTGGTTGCAGATAAAGTTAGCGTGTGTGGTGGCATATTTATATGCCTTGCTTAATTATCCTGTGGAATCATTAAGCAAAGTATCTTTTGCATCATTAATTTGACTGGCGAGGAAGTCGTTACCGCCGCGGTCAGGGTGAAATTTCTGCATCAGTTTGCGATGCGCACTAATGATCTCTTCTTTGCTGGCGCCGGCTTGTAAGCCAAGAGTCGATAATGCTTGCGCCTGATTCATTGTCTTTGCCGATTCGGGACTGGCTCCGCCATTGCTGTTTTTTTGGGTGCCACTTCCCAGACGCTGATAGGCGTATTTTAAAGCTAGCTGGCGGACAAAAGGGAGTGCCCCACCTATTACGCCGGCAACCCAAGGGACTCGGCCGGTTAAGGATAGTAAAATCAGGGCCGCTGCACCAAGGCCGATGAGGAGCGTTATGTAATAGGCCCGTCGCTCTTTAGCGGGTTTGCTTTGTACAAGTTTTACAAAGCGATACAGGCCATACAAGACGATGGCGGCGAAGAGTAAGCGAATGATCATATTGGTCCTTTAAGCATTAGGCGAAGATAATTATCCTGCCATTGCAGTTTTCAGCTGTGCTAAAGTATAAAGCCTTGAGCGTCATATACCCACTATTGTGATGCCACTGTTTTCCCGCCGTTAACGGATTTTTACATGGCCTCTGGATTTTCCCCTGCGCAGCGCTTCGTATTATTTCAGTCACTCTATCAGGCAAGTCAATCTGGTGAAAATAATTGGGATCACGTTGTTGCCTTGTTGAGTAAGGGAGAGCAGGCGGCAAAACGTGCTCAGCTAGACAGTGTTGCCGCGCAATTTGCCGATGGTCAGCGGGTCGTACTTGATGAGTTGCGCGAAGGTGGGGTGTTTCTCGATTGGGAGTTGCGTTTTTTACAGCTGGGTTTGGCTACAGGGAATTTGGCAAAAATGTATTTGCGCCTTGCTGAACACTATCGCTTGCAAGCTGCGTTTCAGCAGCGTTTTCGTGTTCATATTCGCTGGCCCTTATCTATTGTGTTGTTGTGCATAGTGCTGTTGCCTATCTGGGGGCTAAGTGCGGGTGCTTTTATTGCTAGTGACGCGCTGACTATCCTTGTATTGAGCTTGTTTCCGCTTATTTTGGTGTACGGGATCAGGTTATTGTCGTCACGCAATCTTTTTGTGCGGCGAGGGATTCAGCAGGCAGCTTACCGTTTACCGGGAATAGGCAGGGCCTTGGCGCAGTATCAAAGTTATCATTTTATGAATCACCTTGCTGATTGCATTGCGGGTGGATTTACCTTGTCTCAGGCGCTCAAGCAATCTGCTAGACGTTTACCAGAGGCGCCGATTAACAATCGATATTATAAAATGGCGGCTGATGTGGAGGGGGGGGAATTGCTTTCCACTGCGTTATTACGCAGTGGAATTTTAGTGGGGGTAAAATTACCACCGGTGTCTAATATGGGCGATGCTAAGCAGGTGCCTTCTCAATTGGGCTTAGCTATACATCGCGTGTGTGAAGAACAATCAGATTTTTGGTCGGCTTATCTGCCGTGGTTATTGCTAGGCTTGCTTCCGTACTTAGTTTTGCTTAATGCATGGTTTCTCGGCCGCTGAGCTGCTCTAGTTCTTCTACATAGTGACGACGATCCGATAATTCAGTTTCAATTGCAAAACGTTCAGTATTACTCTGCCATTCGGCATTTTTCAATAATTCCCACAATTTACGACTGCACAAGTTTTTCACATTCATGTCATTACTTTGCTTATTCATTTCTTTCTCCTTCGCGCTCTCTGCGCCTTCTTCCATTATCATATCTGTCTTACTTTGGTATTTAGTTACCGTTGACTACTATCTCTGTTGTCCGTGACAGCCTTATGACAAGGCTATTTTCTTAGATAAAATACATTGATTTATTGACCACTGTTGGTGCAACTAAGTCATTTTTAGTTGTTAGGGTCATCAAGATAGCGGTTTTTTCACAATATCTGTTCGTCTGAACAGGGGGAATCACACTACCAGGGCAACTGATATTAAAAATGGATGTTAGCAAATACTCTGCTGACAGCCTCAGTGCGCGGGGTTTTACGAGGAAAACTAGCCCAAATGCCGTTATTATCAATTGCCTAAATCAATCTACTGCTCACCTACATTGACGTTAAGCCTAATCTAGGTCTTGTCTCAGACAGTATTAAACTAGCAAAGTTCGAGCCAGTTGGTAAAGAGGGGGAAGTACGTAAGCCATGATGCGGGGAAATTGAATAGTGCTCGACGAACGTCGAGCACTTAAGAGCGATTTTAGAAAGTGAAGCGGATTCGCCAAAAGAAGTCAGCTTCTAGGGCGCTTAGTTCATCGCTGTCGTTTACATCGTCATAAACGGGTAGGGCGGCAACAAGTTCAGTGAACAGGGCGTCAGAGAACGTTATGCGTAAGCGCAGACCAGCATCGGCAATGCTTTGGGTTTCGCCAAACTCACTATTGGTGTTATTAAACCAGCTAGCACCGTATTCGGCGAACACCGAAGGCGAAATTTTATAATCGCTCCAAGTAAAGGTTTTTTCTAAACTTGCGTTTATATAATAACCTTCATCACCCACTAGAACACCGGGTAAGTAAGCGCTTAAGGTGTTCATACCACCTAAAACAAACTGCTGCTGCTGAGGTAATTGTTCATCGGCGAACTGGCCGTTTGCACTGAACGACAATAGGGTATCGTCGTCAACCCGTATCATGTAGCGAGCACTGGGTTGCAAAGCGAGGAATTCAGCGGTACGGGCAGCTGGCACTACATCAGGAGGTGTTGTGCCGGGATATTGTGCCAAATATGCCGTTTGGTAGTTGTCGTAGTTATCGAGTGTGCCGCCATCGCCAAAGCCAGCTAGGAAATTTAGTCCTACATTCAGTTGTGCTGCAGGCAGTTCTTCGGTTTTGTAGCGTGCTTTTTGATATTTCACGCCGATATCGACAACTTGATAGGTTTCTTCCAGTAATTTGCTACTGGTACCGGCCTGTTCAAGGGTCGAGTCAATATGCGATATCTTTTCTGTGACAGATAGACGGCTGTCTACACTGCTAAATACGATTTGCTCACCACGAAAAGCCGCTTGTAAAATTTCTGCGTCTAGATTGACCGTGGTTACCGTGGTTGTAGTTCCACAGCCTAATAAACCCAGTAAGCAAAAACCAGTTTGGACTAGCGTTACGCTAGGCTCTCTGCTGTATTCAACATAAGATAGATCAACGCCGTAGAGGCCGCTTACAAAGGGGTGGTCAATGCTGAGGCTGAATTGATCTAGGCTTTCACCATCCAGAGCGTCGCCAAACTCTGTAAATGTCGTTTGGTAGGCTAAAGATAATTCGGTACCGCTTTCAAAGCGATGTTTAAGACCTGCTAAACCGAAATAGCGTCCTAGGAATCGGCTACCTTTATTGTTGGCTTCGAGTATGAAGTCAGTGCTGTCGTAATCTTCGGCTGCTGCTTTAGTCATAACTAAAGCGACGGAATTATTGCCGGTCTCTTCGTAAGACATGCTGTAATTGTAGCCACCGCGCTCAGCTTTTAGGTTTGCCAAGATGCGTGAGCGGTCAAACTCTGAAATGCTCAAGTCACTGTCGCCAATTAAGTCTTCAAAATGTGGGCGAATATTATCTTCAACGCGAATATCAGACAGTGTGAGTTGCTCAACATATACTACAACGTCATCACCTTCGCGTGCGTAACGAATTCTGACTAGTAGGTGACCACTTTGATAATACTGCTTAGTTAAATTGATGATGCCTTCGGCAGGTGTTTTGGCGCTACTTAAGATGCTCTTAATATCGGCGTCGGCTAAATAGCTATTACCTAAAACGCGAACATTCGTTCCGTTAATGACTGCTGAAACCTCTGCCGCAGATACTGCGCTATAGGCGCTGACCTGAGCTGGTGTGGCTAGTTGCGGTGGTATTACGGGGGGCAAATCGATTGCCATGGTACTCTCCCTAAAAAGTAAATTTCCGTTCGCCCGCCAAGTGGCGGGCGCATAAGGTGATTATTGTTCGGTGTTGATAATAGTGAGCTCAACTCGACGGTTTTCAGCGCGCCCACTGTCTGTGTCGTTAGTGGCAAGTGGTTTACTTTCACCATAACCTTGGGCGCTTAAACGGTCACCATCAACACCGTGTTCAGCTAGGTATTGTTTAACGGATATGGCGCGGTTTTGCGAAAGGTTCAAGTTGTAGTCGTCACTGCCTTTGCCATCTGTATGTCCAGCCACTTCAATGTTTTGCGCATCTGACTGTTTAATAACAGCGACTGCCTTATCTAAAATGGCAGTGGCATTAATGGTTAATTTGGCGCTATCAAACTCAAAGAAGACGCCATTTAATCGCAGCGGTGCAGCTTCTGTCAGGTGGCAGCCGCTTGCAAGAACAGCCATGCCAATTGGTGTTTCTGGGCATTCGTCTTGCTCGTCGCAAACACCGTCTGCATCTTGGTCTGCACAGTTACCTTGACTGTTAGGGTTGTTGGCCATGAGGTCGCGGTCTAATAAAGCAATAAGCGCGGGTTGGTCAAAGGGGCCATTACCTAGGCCATTATCTAAACTGTTACCAGCTGTGCCGTCAGCGCTACTGCCGCCGCCCAAGAGGTCATTTACAATACCATTACCGTCACTGGTGTTGGTGTCATTGTTGGTAAGCGCATCTTCTAAGCTACCGCCGGTCAAGTCTGCTACCGCGCCATCAAGAGGGTCTGTAATGGGTTCAACGATTGCTAAAACAGGCTCAGTTAACGGTGATAGCGCATCTAGAAGTGCTTCGCCAAGTTGGCTGTCAACGACGTCTGTGGCGGGGTTCAAGCCTTGGTCTAAGGCATCAATAATAGGGGCTATCGCGTCGCCTACAACACTTGTTACGACGGGGATTGGGGAAGTTTCACCGCTACTTTCTTTTCCGCCATCGAGTAGGTCGTTTACGATTCCATTGCCATCGTCGATGTTGTCATCATTGTTGGTAAGTGCGTCTTCAAGACTACCTCCAGTGACGTCGGCAAGAATACCGTCGACTGGGTCGGTGACCGGTTGTAAGGCACCAAGTAAAGGATCTAAGACGGGCGATAGGGCGTCAAGTAATGGCTCACCAATTTGGTCGTCAACGGCATCGGTTAGTGGGTCAAGTGCTGTATCAAGCATGGCTACTAAGTTGCTAATAGAGTCACCAAGTGGACCTGTAATAGGAGCCACTGCTGAGCTTTCGCCCGCTTCGGTTCCACTATCCGTGTTTTCTGTGCCGCCACCCAGTAAATCATTCACTAAGCCGTTGCCGTCAGCGGTATTGTCATCAGCGTTGGTGAGGGCGTCTTCTAAGCTGCCGCCAGTAAGGTCGTAGATGATGGCATCAACGGGATTGGTTACAGGTGCAAGCTGCGCTAAAACGGGTTCGGTGACAGGGGCGAGTTGCTCTAGAATGGGCTCTAATAGTTGGTCGTCAACAACGTCTGTTAATGGGTCTAGGCCTGTATCAATGGCATCGACAAGAGTGGCCAAGCCACTACCAAGATTGGCGGTAATCGTGTTAAGAGGTGATGTTTCGCTGCCGTCGCCATCTGTTGATGCATCGCTACCACCCAGTAAATCGTTAACTAGGCCGTCACCATCAGTAGTATTGCTGTCATTGTTGCTTAGTGCGTCTTCAATACTGCCGCCGGTAAGATCGTTAACAAGGCCATCTACAGGGTCGGTTATGGGAGATAAAGCTGATAGAAGTGGCTCGGTAACTGGGCTTAATGCGTTTAATAACGGTTCACCAATTTGATCATCAACCGCATCAGTAATAGGGTCTAAGGTGGTGTCCAGTGTAGAAACTAAGTTGTCGATTGAATCGCCGAGTGGGCCAGTGATAGGAGCTAAAATTGAAGCCTCGCCTTCTTCGGTACCGCTAGCGGTGTTTTCAGAACCACCACCTAATAGATCGTTTACCAGCCCATTGCCATCACGAGTGTTGTCATCAATATTGGTAAGTGCATCTTCTAAGCTGCCACCCGTTAGATCGGCAAGGAGGCCATCTACCGGGTCCGTAAGCGGTTCGATCGTTGCAAGAAGCGGGTCTGTAGCCGGGGCAAGTGCATTTAGGATGGGCTCTAATAGTTGATCATCTATGACATCAGTCAATGGGTCTAAGCCGCTATCAATAGCGCTAATGAGAGGCTCCAAGGTCATGCCCAGGCTTGCAGAAATAGATCCTAGGGGGGAAACCTCTCCGGCCTCTGTGCCGCTGCCAGCTACTGTCGGCCCACCAAGTAAATCATTGACAATACCATCACCGTCGGACATGTTTTTATCAATATTAGAAAGCGCATCACTAAGGCTTCCACCCGTTAGGTCGGCAACAATGCCGTCAACAGGGTCGGTGACAGGTTGCAGTGCGCCAAGTAGCGGGGTAGTTAGGGGAGAAAGTGCATTCAGCAATGGTGCACCAATTTGCGCGTCTATTGGGTCTGTTAGCGGGTCAAGTGCTGTATCAATGGCATTTACTAACGGAGCTAGGGAGTCGCCCAGTGGCTTGGTGATGGGGGCAAGAATAGATTGGCTATTTGCTACACCCTCTGGGTCTTTAGGGTTGAATAAAGCACCTAAATTAATGATCTTGGCGAGCTCTTGAGCATTCGCGACATTGTTTAGCGGTAGCGTGGCTGCGCTAGTTAATATGATTACAGACGCGAGTCCCCTTGGCGATCGTAAAATCATCATATTTTTCATCCTGAGTTGTCAATAATTCTGGTTGTATACCGCGGAGCACTTACAGTAATAGAGGGCAGCTTTTCTGGCAGTATGCATTAGGTCGGCAGTATAAGTATTTCTCCCTACGTATGTAAGCATATAACGTGTGAATAATGTGTGATGATTGCCAATGAGTTTTGTGATGATGATCACAGGTTTCTATAAAAGAAGGAATTTGAGGTCAAACTGGTCGCGCTCTAACAAAATATCAAGGCGCGTTAGGGGGAGGTGTTAAAGCAGTTAAAAAGAGGCTAACAGCTAGCTGCGGTCAAGCGTCTAGCTGTTTGGGGTGCTCTTAATACTCACAGTTGAGTGGCAGTGTTATAGCGTGTTACTCGTCGATAACCGCATCCACAAAATAATGGTCAACACCATTAATGCGTTCTTTAACAAGGCCGTGACAGTCTGTCTCAAAACCAGGGAATCGAGAGTTAAAATCGCGAACAAATTGTAGGTAGCGAACAATAATATGATTAAAGCGCTCACCAGGTATTAATAACGGGATACCGGGCGGGTAGGGCGTTACTAACATGGCGGTAATACGGCCTTCTAGTTCGTCGATGGCGACTCGCTCTACTTGACGGTGGGCCATTTTTGACCAAGCGTCAGCGGGTATCATCGCCGCTTCCATTTCCGATAAATACATTTCCGTGGTAATGCGGGCAATGTCGTATTCTTTATAGACATCGTGAATATTATTGCAAAGGTCACGTAAACCCACTTTGTCATATTGTGGATATTTTTCAGCAAATTGAGGCATGACACGCCAAAGGGGTAAGTTTTGGTCGTAGTCGTCTTTAAATTGCTGTAACTCGGTAACCATAGAATTCCAGCGGCCTTTGGTAATCCCGATGGTAAACATGATAAAGAAGGAATACATTCCGGTTTTTTCAATGATGATGCCATGTTCCGCTAGGTATTTGCTGACAATAGAAGCGGGTATACCAGTGTCATCAAAATTGCCATCTACATCGAGGCCGGGGGTGATGATGGTCGCCTTGATGGGGTCGAGCATATTGAAGCCAGATTCAATTTCGCCAAAGCCGTGCCAGCTGTCATCAGAGTGAATAACCCAGTCATCGCGGTCGCCCACGCCTTCTGCGGCAAGGGTCTCTGGTCCCCACACTCGGAACCACCAGTCGTCACCGTAATCAGCGTCTACTTTGCGCATGGCTCGACGGAAATCTAGCGCTTCGAGGATAGACTCCTCAACTAAAGCGGTACCGCCGGGCGAGTCCATCATGGCCGCAGCGACATCGCAGGAGGCAATAATCGCGTATTGTGGGCTGGTAGACGAGTGCATTAGGTATGACTCGTTAAAACGGTGGGTGTCTAGCTTCCGTTGCGCGCCATCTTGAACGAGTATTTGTGATGCCTGTGATAGTCCTGCCAGTAGTTTGTGGGTGGACTGGGTGGCAAATACTAGGGTGTCATCTGAGCGTGGCCGATTTGAGCCAATGGCATGCATATTGTGATAAAAGGTGTGAAAGGCTGCATGGGGTAGCCAGGCTTCATCAAAGTGTAAGGTGTCGATGGTGGAATCGAGAATGTCTTTAATTTCTTCGACGTTATACACAATTCCGTCATAAGTACTTTGGGTGATGGTTAATATTCGTGGTTTCTTATCCGCTGCATGACGAGCAAAGGGATGGTCTTCAATTTTTTTGCGAATAGCCGCAGGTGAAAATTCACTTTTTGGAATGGGGCCAATAATGCCGTAGTGATTACGTGTCGGCATGAGGAAAACTGGAATAGCGCCGGTCATGATAATGCTATGTAAAATGGATTTATGGCAATTTCGGTCAACCACCACAATGTCACCTGGCGCAACGGTTGAGTGCCATACCACCTTGTTGGACGTTGACGTGCCATTGGTGACAAAGAATAAATGGTCGCAACCAAAAATTCTTGCTGCATTGTTTTCACTGGCGCTCACCGGGCCGGTGTGGTCGAGCAGCTGACCGAGTTCTTCTACCGCGTTGCATACATCGGCGCGCAATAGGTTTTCACCAAAAAATTGGTGAAACATTTGTCCAACGGGGCTCTTTAAAAAGGCTACCCCACCAGAGTGACCAGGGCAGTGCCATGAGTAGGAGCTGTCGCTGGCGTAATTCATTAAGGCTTTGAAAAATGGTGGCGCTAATGAGGAAAGATATTTATTCGCTTCGCGGATAATGTGTCTGGCAACAAACTCTGGCGTGTCTTCAAACATATGAATGAAGCCGTGTAATTCTCGTAAAATTTCATTGGGAATATGACGAGACGTGCGGGTTTCACCATAGAGAAAAACCGGGATATCTGTATTGCGTTGACGTACGGCGGTCATGAACTCGGCGATTGATTCCAGAGCTTGGCCAACCGTCTCGTCGCTGCCATCACCAAACTCCTCATCGTCAATAGAGAGAATAAAACAAGAGGCACGGCTAGCTTGTTGAGCGAATGCGGTTAAATCGCCGTAGCTGGTTAATCCAACTATTTCCATGCCTTCTTTGCTGATTGCGTCGGCAAGATCGCGGATACCAGAGCCCGAGATATTTTCGGAGCGGAAATCTTCGTCAATAATGACAACAGGAAAACGAAATTTCATTTATTTGGCCATTGTTGGTTTTTGGCGTACCCAAGCATTGCTCGGACTCGTTACTGTAATTTTACTAAAAATGACTACAAGCACGCGGCACCCAATTTCTAGGAGTGGGCGTTAAATGTTGAAACTATTTATAGTCTAATTCCACTGTGTTTCTACACTAGCAATAATCTATGACAGCTGTCAGCTATGTAAGCTAAATTTACAGCTGATGCTTGGGCTGTAATAAAGCGACGCTACGGGGTGTTGTCGTAACAGACTCGCCGCCACAGTAACGGCGAGTCGGAGTGTTTACGTCAAGCTATCAATTAGATATTGCGGTAGTGCAAAAGCGCCTAAATGCAGGGCAGGGTTGTAATAACGGGTTTTAATTCCGCTGGTAACAAAGCGATTTTGGAGTGTGGTTAAATCTTGCTCACGCAATCCACTGTTGTCACTTGCCCAGGCAAACGTCATTATTCCGCCAACATACGTTGGAACCGCTGCGGCGTAAAATGCAGTATCAGTAAATAGCGGGGATAAGCGTTTGTGGGTAGTGCTTACCTCGTCGGGCTGCATAAACGCAACGCCATTTTGGGCTGCAAAGATGCCGCCAGAGCTTAAGCAGCGCTGAATGCCTTGATAGAAAGGTGAGGTAAATAAAACTTCGCCAGGCCCAATAGGGTCAGTGCTGTCAGAGAGTATGACGTCAAATTTACGATCACACTGAGTAACAAAGTCGATGCCATCACCAATAACGATTTCCGCACGGCTATTGTTGTAAGCTCCATCAGAGTGTTGAGGAAGGTATTTTACGCACATGTCGATAACGGCTTGGTCTATTTCAACCTGAACAACAGACTCAACTTCAGGGTGCTTAAGCACTTCTCTTAGCAGGCCACCGTCGCCGCCGCCAATAATCAATACGTTTTTAGCATTGCCGTGGGCGAATAATGGCGTGTGCGCGAGCATCTCATGATAAATGAACTCATCGCGTTCAGTGGTTTGAATAATGCCATCCAGCGCCATTACCCGACCAAAGCTACCCGATTCAAAAATGATTAGATGCTGGTGCTCGGTCTTACTTTCAAATAAGACCTCGCGAACTTTAAAACCCTGGTGGTAGGCGTCGTGGAGGGTTTCGTCAAACCACTCAGACATCTTCCATTCTCCCACGGAGGTTTTCACCCACTTCTATCCGCGATGGATTAAAGGCCTTTTTGAGAATATCTACCGCGAGCTCTGGCTTGGCATCACCGCACATAAACACGTCAAATGCCGCGTAGTCTCGCTCAGGCCAAGTGTGGACGCTAATATGAGATTCAGCTAAAACGGCAACACCTGAAACACCGCCATTGGGGGTGAAATGATGCATATGAATATGCAGCAGTGTTGCACCACATTCTTTGACGCAGTCAATAAATGCTTTTTCCATGCGGGGGAGTTCATCGAGATGGGAGGCGCCCCAAAGGTCGATAATTAAATGTGTGCCAGCGTATGCTACGCCGTCACGAATAATGAGGTGGTCAAGATTTTCGTCCGATTGTGTAATCGGATTACACGTGGCTGAGCCGGCCTCCAGAGAAGGCATATGATCTAAGCTTTTCATTTAGCATAAATCCTCCGCGTTGGTTAAAGAGCCGGCGATTTAAACGTGTTTTAGCGGAAATAGCAATAAAAAATCCCGTAAAAATATTGCGGTTATTCTGTCGTAAAGTTATTGAAGCCACAGTGTTTTTTCCTGATTAGTGAGGGTGGCTTTTCACGGGGCAAAAAGGGCATAGTAGTGTCAGTCAAAAGTTGAATTAAGGGAGCCTGAAAAATGAGTATTTTTGATCGCTATCGCAAGCCGGCCGTCATCCCCACCGCAGAGCAGGCACTGCCTGGGCGAAGAGAAAAAATGCAGGTGCCAAGTCTTCATACCGTGTTGGGAAAACCCTTAGAGCCTCCGTTCCCTGAAGGCGTAGAACAGGTAGTATTCGGTTTGGGGTGTTTTTGGGGGGCAGAGCGAAAATTTTGGCAGCAACAAGGTGTGTACACAACCGCAGTGGGTTATTGCGGCGGTTATACCCCCAACCCTAGTTATGAAGAAGTTTGCTCAGGCATGACGGGGCATAATGAAGTGGTATTAGTCGCTTTTGACCCACAAAAGCTGAGTTTTTCCCAGTTGTTAACCTTGTTTTGGGAAAGTCATAACCCTACTCAAGGAATGCGGCAGGGGAATGATGTTGGTACCCAGTACCGCTCAGGTATTTACTGCAGCACTGCTGAGCAACAACAGACCGCAGAGGCATCTTTGGCGGTTTACCAGCAGGCATTAGCAAATGAAGGTTTGCCAGCGGTGACCACGGAGATTGTGGCTGCAGGCGAATTTTATTACGCCGAGCCTTATCATCAACAATACCTTGATAAAAACCCCGGTGGTTACTGTGGCTTGGGGGGAACTGGGGTGAGTTGCGTACTTTAGTGTGGGTGCGTCCGACAGTAGGCGCCGGACGCTTGGCGATTAATTTCCGCGCCATTTCATTTGATAAAGGTCGTGGCGACGATCACGCAGATTTTGGACGGTGCCACTGTTTCTTGCCACCCGCAGTGATTCTGGGCGCAGATCGGCAATGGCGACGGTTTCAACATTGGGTGTTGTGTCTGCCGCTATTCCGTCGCGGGCAAAATGGAAGTCGCAGGGGGTTAAAATACAACTCTGTGCATATTGAATGTCCATATTAGCCACATTGGGTAAATTACCCACATTGCCAGACATAACGACATAAACCTGATTCTCCACCGCCCTAGCTTGGCAGCTATATCGCACCCGCATATAGCTTTGACGTTCGTCGGTACAAAAGGGCACAAAAAGTATTTCTGCACCCTGATCAACCAAGTGGCGGCCGAGTTCTGGAAACTCTGAGTCGTAGCAAATTAAAACGCCGATTGGGCCGCAGTCGGTATCAATGACTTGGAGCTCATTGCCGCCCTCAATATTCCACCAGTACACCTCGTTGGGGGTGGGGTGGATTTTAGCTTGCTCATCCACGCGGCCGTCGCGGTGAAATACATAGGAGATATTTTCAACTCGGCCATTGGCAACTCGGGTGGGGTGGGAGCCTCCAATAATATTGATGTTATAACGCACAGCAAGGTCTTGCATTGCTTCCACGTATCTCGGCGTGTATTTCGTTAGGGCTTCAATGGATTGTATCGGCGATAGCTCTTGGTCTTCAATTGACAGTAATTGCAGCGTGATTAACTCTGGAAACACCACAAAATCACCTTTGTAATCGGCCACCACATCCACAAAGTATTCGATAAATGACATGAATTCGACGAATGAAGTTACTCGCCGTTGCATGTATTGCACTGTGCCAACGCGGACGGTGTCAGGTTGGCGACCGCCATGCCGTTCTGTGTGGGCAGCGTTGGCGGCGGTTTCAACTTTTGGATTATGCCAAACGAGGTGTACGCCGTAGCCCATTGAGTCTTTATCGTCGATTAAATAGTTCGGCATGAGTGCAATGACTTCAAAGTTATTGCGAAGCTGAAAAGATAAGACGGGATCGCGAGTTTGTTGGTTGACTACCGCATCGAGATAATTTTCAGCGGAGCCGTATTTTCTTATGCGGCGCGATAAGCTTGGGAAGCGACCCACAAACACAATCCCTTTTAGGCCAAGCTCTTCACAAAGTTTTTTGCGGGCATTGTATAGGCGTTGTCCAATACGGTAGCCGCGTACACTGCTGTCTACACAAACTTCCATACCATATAGCCATTCACCGTCAGGGTCGTGACGGGTGCCGTAGCCATTGGCGGTGATTGCGGCCCAGCTATGGGGTTTTAAACAAACATCGCCACTAACGCGAAAAGTCGCGCAATAGCCTACGATGTCGTCCTCTAGGGTGACAACAAACTTTCCTTCGGCAAAGTTGTTTAACTGACCACGGAGCTCCGCTCGTGAATAAGGGTCAATACCGGTGCCGGTATAAACTCGTTTAGACAATGCGGCAATCGCGGGAATGTCAGTTAATGCGGCGTTACGAACTCGCAGAACCTTGCCTGAGGCAGCAATGTTTTTGCTGCCCGATGATGTGTTAGCCATGGGGTGAAACTCTGTGATTTACGGATGAAGTTTACAAAAAAGGTGCTAAGTACTAGCTTATGTTTTTGGTTTGCTGGAGGCGCTGCGACGTGTCGCATTGGCTTTTCGCGGTGTGGTTTTTTGTGATTCTTCTTTATCGCTGCTGCTGTCTTCTTCACTGGCTTGCTTGTCAGTACTTTTTCGGTTGCTAGCTAGACCGCTTAATGATTTTAAAACTCGTGCAGATAAGTCGATGGTTTTCATGCCCTCAGTAAATGCAGTTTTGGCAACTTGCTGAATCATTTCTGAGTCGCCTTCAGCGATACGTTTGTAAACCGCATCCCAAAGCGGTTGAGCGTCGGGCAGGCCAACTAAGCGGCGCATTTCCTCAGGGGTGATTTCAACCTCAACATGAATTTTCATATATTCAACTCCGTATTGTGCCAGCGTTCAGCATATTGCTGATTAGCTTTAGCGAGTTAGTACTCAGGCGCTATTGAATAGTTCTAATATAATCGTGAAAATAGATAAAAACCAATCAAATAGCGCCTTAGTACTCGGTATTATCACTATTTTGCTGCGAGTTCTGCCAAGACATATTGAAGAATACCGCCGTGACGGAAGTAGGCCATTTCTTCATGGGTGTCGATACGTAGGCGACCCAAAACCTCATGGCGACTACCATCGTTGCGAGATAAGACTATTCTCACCTTCTGTTTGGGACTTAGCTGGGTGTCGCAAGCCATGATATCGACTTGTTCATCGCCGCGAAGCTCTAACATCTCCTGGGATATTTCTTTGTCAGATTCTATGGGCAGAATACCCATACCAATAAGATTGGAGCGATGAATGCGTTCAAAGCTTTGGGCAATAACTGCTTTTACCCCCAATAATAATGTTCCTTTTGCCGCCCAGTCACGACTGGAGCCGGTGCCGTATTGTTTGCCGGCAATAACGACCAGTGGCGTGTTGGTTTCGCGGTATTGCATGGCGGCCTGGTAGATTGAAATGACACTTTTGCCGTCGGGGCCAAGGGTATAGCCGCCTTCGCGGTCGACTAATTTATTGCGCAACCGGGTGTTGGCAAAGGTCCCGCGCAGCATGACTTCGTGATTGCCTCGACGTGATCCGTAGGAGTTAAAGTCCTCTGGCTTCACGCCTAGGCTTTGCAAGTAATGGCTGGCTGGGCTGTCTAAGGCAATTTTTCCCGCTGGCGAAATGTGGTCGGTGGTGATGGTGTCGCCAAAAACACCAAGAATACGAGCGCCGTGCAGATTGGGGAATTCCTCGCCTGCGACGGTGGTAGAGTCAAAGAATGAGGGTTGTCGAATATAGCCTGAATCAGCCTGCCACTGGTAAGTTTCTGTGTTCTCAACCTTGATCGTCTGCCATTCTTCGGTGCCTTGGTATACATCGTTGTAGGCGTCACGAAACATACTGCCGCTGACGATTTTACGGATATCGTGGATTTCCTCGTTACTGGGCCACAGGTCCTTGAGATAAACAGGATTGCCTTGGTTGTCGTTGCCAACGGGGTCATCTTGTAAATTCACCAGCGTACTACCCGCGAGTGCGTACATTACTACCAGTGGGGGAGAGGCAAGCCAACTGGCTTTTACTTGTGGATGGATTCGGCCTTCAAAATTGCGGTTACCCGATAATAACGCAGACACTACCAAGTCTTTGCTGTCTATGGCGCTGGCTACTGGATCTGGCAAGGGGCCCGAGTTACCAATACAGGTGGTGCAACCGTAGCCAACCAAATCGAAGCCCAGTGCGTTTAAATCGTCTTGTAGGCCGCTATCGCTTAGATATTTGCTAACGACTTTTGAGCCCGGCGCGAGTGAAGTTTTAATCCACGGTTTAATCCGTAAGCCCCGTTCTCGAGCCTTGCGAGCTACTAAGCCGGCGGCAATCATCACATCGGGGTTAGAGGTGTTGGTGCAGCTGGTGATGGCTGCGATAACCACATCGCCGTGATGCAGTTCTTCCTCCATATCGGGGATGGTGGCCACTTCATTTAAATCGCGATTATTCGCTTTGAGGTAGTCTGTCATAGCGGCACCCAAATCATTGAGTGCCACTCTGTCCTGTGGTCGACTGGGTCCTGCTAGGCTAGGTTCAACGGTTTCCAGGGCCAAGTTGACCGTGCGTGTAAATATTGGACTATCGCCAGCATGTCGCCACAAACCTTGCGCCTTGCAGTAGGCCTCTGTCAGTGCAATGTTGTCGTGGTGTCTTCCGGTTAATTTCATGTAGGCGAGGGTGGCTTCGTCTACTGGAAAGTAGCCACAGGTGGCGCCGTACTCTGGGGCCATATTGGCAATGGTGGCGCGATCCGCCACGCTCAATTCGGCTAAGCCGTCACCGTAAAATTCGACAAATTTTCCGACCACGCCCTCTTGCCGCAAAATTTGCACAACGGTTAATACAAGGTCTGTTGCGGTGACACCGTCGTTTAGTTTGCCGCTGAGTTCAAAACCAATGACCTCAGGTAGCATCATTGAATAGGGTTGGCCAAGCAGCGCAGCTTCAGCTTCTATGCCGCCTACCCCCCAGCCTAAAACGCCCAATCCATTAACCATGGGGGTATGGCTGTCAGTGCCTAATACGGTATCTGGATAGGCTGTGTCGCCGTCAGTCCATACCACTTTGGCTAGATATTCCAAATTCACCTGATGACAAATACCTGTTCCGGGCGGTACAACATTAAAGTTGGCAAAGGCGGATTGGCCCCATTTTAAAAAGCGATAACGCTCATCGTTGCGGGTCATTTCGTTTGCCACGTTTTCGCCAAACGCTTGCGGAGAACCGAATTGATCAACGGTAACTGAGTGATCAATAACAAGATGAACGGGTATTTGTGGATTTATGGTTGTGACGTCGCCCCCGCGTTTTGCCACCGCATCACGCATGGCAGCCAAATCGACAATGGCAGGAACGCCGGTGAAATCTTGCATTAACACTCTGGCGGGCATGAAGTTTAGATCTTCGCCGCCGCTAGGGTTATCTAGCCAGCGCGAAAACGCCACAATAATGTCTGCGTTAACCGATTTACCATCAAAATGACGAAGTTGATTTTCTAAGAGTATTTTGAGTGATTTAGGTAATTGAGAGAGGCGTTCATTGCCCAGTTTATTTAAGTCGAAATAGGTGTAGCTGTTGTTGTTTATAGTGAACGTTGCGCGTAAATGGTCAGTGGACTGCATTACAAGCTCCTTGGTTCAAGACAACTAAATACTGCTTACCCTAGCATAGACCACTAAAATTGCAGGCTTATCCGCATTTTATTTAATCAATGTTTATTGTTTGCCCTCTCCGTTGCGGCTTATTTGGAGGATATGGCTAAGCGTTGACGAGCTTAGTACTAATGTTGCTCGTAAATGCTTGTATTTTTCTGGTGAATTTATAGTTCTGCTGTGGTGTAATCTGAGGCTCTAAAGGGGTGTCGGCCCCAGTGATATTAAATACCGACACCCGCTACCCAACTCGCTAATAATAATTTGAGGGGGCGCATTGAAAGCCACAAATACCCGAGACCCTGAATATTTTCACAAGGTGGTCGACTGCCAGTATGCCTGCCCGGCACATACGCCGGTTCCTGAATATATTCGATTAATAGCTGCTCAGCGTTATACCGATGCCTACATGATTAACTGGGAATCTAATGTGTTTCCCGGTGTGCTTGGTCGAACCTGTGACCGACCCTGTGAGCCTGCATGTCGGCGTGGTCGCATAGATGAAGAACCAGTCGCTATTTGTCGGCTAAAGCGTGTTGCTGCAGATAATAAGGGCGACATTAGTGATCGTATGCCGCTTATCCCCAAAAAGAAGAATGGCAAGCGCATCGCATTGATTGGTGGTGGTCCAGCGTCGCTCACTGTGGCGCGAGACTTAATGCCCCTTGGTTATAACGTGGATTTATATGATGACCAACGCGCCGGCGGTGGCTTTATGCGAAGCCAAATTCCGGCTTTTCGTTTGCCTGAAGAGGTGCTGAACGAAGAAGTAAATCGTATTTTGGATATGGGGGTGTTCACACATTTTAATCACTATGTAGATAGCCTCAATACACTCTTGGATAAACAATACGATGCTATCTTTGTAGGTAGCGGCGCACCCCGTGGTCGCGATTTAGATCTGCCAGGCAGAGAAGAAGCCGACGCCAATATTCATATCGGTATTGATTGGCTATCGAGTGTCGCCTTTGAACACCGCGAAAAAATTGGCAGGAAGGTCATCGTCCTTGGTGGCGGAAATACCGCGATGGATTGCTGTAGAACAGCGCGGCGTTTGGGCGGTGACGAAGTGAAAGTTATTGTGCGAAGCCCCTTTGCTGAGATGAAAGCTTCGCCGTGGGAAAAAGAAGACGCCGAGCATGAAGGTATTCCCATAATGGATAATCATGTTCCGCAAGCGTTTATTGTTGAAGATGGCCGTTTAGTGGCAATGCGTTTTGATCGAGTAAAGGCTGAATACGATGATAATGGCCGACGCAAGTTAGTTTCAACCGGTGAGGAACCGGTGGTTGTTCCCTGTGATGATGTGCTGGTTGCGATTGGTCAAGAAAATTCATTTCCGTGGATTGAGCGTGACGGCGGCGTTGAGTTTGGCAAATGGGATATGCCGGTGGTGGATGAGCTGACCTTTCAGTCCAGTAATCCCCGAGTGTTTTTTGGTGGAGACGCCGCGTTTGGTCCTCAAAATGTGATTACGGCTGTGGCTCATGGCCATCAGGCCGCGATCTCAATTGACTTGTATTGTCACGGACAGTCCGTTGCCAAACGACCACCGCCTGGCGTGACCTTGGTGAGTCAAAAAATGGGCATTCATGAGTGGAGCTATGATAGCCAAGTCGAGAATGATGATCGCTATCAAGTTCCGCAGGCCGAATTGGAGCAAAGTCTAAGCAATCGCAAATTAGAAGTTGAGCTAGGCTACGATGCCAGCACTGCATTTCAAGAGGCGCAGCGCTGTTTAAATTGCGATGCACAAACGGTGTTTACTGAAAAGTTATGTATTGAGTGTGATGCCTGCGTGGATATTTGTCCCACAGATTGCATTAGCATTGTTGTGAATGCGGAGGACGAGAACCTGCTTAGGCAAAGCCTAACCATGCCAGCCAATAATAAAGAACAAGATATTTATGTTTCGGAAGATTTACGCACTGGTCGAGCGATGATTAAAGACGAGAATGTGTGTTTGCACTGTGGCTTATGTGCTGAGCGTTGCCCTACAGCCGCATGGGATATGCAAAAGTTTTATTACTCTGTGAGTAAAGCGGGGAAAAGCATATGAAACGCATAGAAGCCGTAAATGATTTTGTTATTAAATTTGCCAATGTTAATGGCACTGGTTCGGCCAGCGCCAACAATATGTTTGCAAAATCACTATTTAGAATGGGCTTGCCCATTAGCCCCAAGAATATATTTCCCTCAAATATTCAGGGTTTACCAACATGGTATGAAATTAGGGTTAGTGAAAAAGGTTATCTAGGTCGCCGCGGCGGCGTCGATATGATGGTATGTATGAACCCGCAAAGTATGGCGAAAGACATCCAAGAGGTGGAAGCGGGGGGGTACTTTTTTTATGACTCAAGCAAGCCGCTAGATATTCGCTTAATGCGTAGTGATATTCATTTTATTGGCGTACCTCTAAAAGACCTTTGCCAGCGAGAATACAGCGACGCCCGTCAACAACAACTGTTTCGCAATATTATCTATGTCGGTGCCTTATCAGCGCTGTTAGATATTGAGTTTGAGGTGTTAACCGGTTTGGTGTCAGATCAGTTTAGGGGAAAAGAAAAGCTGATTACACCCAATGTTAGAGCTTTGGAAATTGGTTACCACTACGCCGTTGAACATTATCAATGCCCGCTGGGGATTCGTGTTGAGCGACGTGATGCAGTGGGTGATCAAATTTTAATTGACGGCAACACTGCCGCCTCACTAGGGGCAATTTACGGTGGTGCAACTGTTGCAGCATGGTATCCCATTACGCCGTCGACATCGGTTGTTGATGGCTTTGATAAATATTGTAAGCGTTTGCGAATCGACCCCGGTAGCGGCAGTAAAAACTATGCCATTGTTCAGGCCGAAGATGAGTTGGCTGCAATAGGTATGGTCATTGGTGCAAGTTGGAATGGTGCCCGAGCCTTTACCGCAACCAGTGGTCCTGGCATTTCGTTAATGAGTGAGTTTCTGGGCTTGGCGTATTTTGCTGAGATTCCAACCGTGCTTATCGACGTCCAGCGAGCAGGGCCTTCGACCGGCATGCCAACCCGTACTCAGCAATCTGATGTGCTAGCTTGCGCCTATGCCTCACATGGCGACACCAAGCATGTGTTGTTGTTTCCTGCAACACCGCGTGAGTGCTTTGAAATGACTGCGCAGGCCTTTGATTTGGCTGAGACGCTGCAGACGCCGGTTATTATGTTGACTGATCTTGATTTGGGGATGAACGATAATATGTCGCCACCCTTAGTCTGGGATGATAAGCGCGAATATCAGCGTGGCAAAGTCTTCAATGAAGCGCAGCTAGAAGCTATGTCTGAGCGCTTTGGACGCTATCTTGATATCGATGATGATGGTATTTCCTACAGAACTTATCCCGGTACCCACCCAAGTAAGGGTGCATTCTTTACCCGTGGCACCTCTAGGGATGAATATGCGGTATATACCGAAGATGGCGATGAGTACGAGAAAAATATGCAGCGCCTGTTAAAAAAATGGGATACCGCCAAGAACCGTGTACCGATACCAGAGCTGATTGAATCCGCTAAAAAATCCACTTCCAAAGTGGGAGTTATACATTTTGGTACCAGCCGTGATGCGACACTAGAAGCGGTAGATGCACTGGCGGCAGAAGGCTATGCGATAGATACCCTACGGATTAAAGGTTTTCCATTCCATAAGTCGGTGGACGCCTTTATTGAAGCGCACGATACCGTGTTTGTTATTGATCAAAACCGCGATGCACAAATGCGGACCTTATTGGTTAACGAGTGCCTAGTGTCACCGCGTGATTTAATTTCAATCTTGAATTACAACGGCACACCCATAACGGCGCGTAAAATCAGAGACGACATTATTGCTGTATTGCGCAGTGATAATGTCCGGCCGCTACATAAAAAAACACTGGCTAAGGAGTCTGTTTAATGACGTATATCCGCCCAGCATTTCGTCATCCAGAACTGCCACGTAATGCACTTGGCTTTACCCGTAAAGATTATGAGGGAGCAATATCCACACTGTGTGCAGGTTGTGGTCACGACTCGATTAGCGCGGCCATTGTTCAGGCCTGTTTTGAATTATCGATTGCACCACATAAAGTCGCTAAACTATCTGGCATCGGTTGTTCATCGAAAACGCCAACGTATTTTTTGGGTAATTCCCACGGGTTTAACTCTGTTCACGGCCGTATGCCCTCGGTGGCAACCGGGGCCAACCTCGCTAACCGTGAATTGATATACGTTGGTGTGTCAGGAGATGGTGACACCGCATCGATAGGTATGGGGCAGTTTACCCACGCCGTGCGTCGTAATTTGAATATGATGTATGTGGTTGAAAATAATGGCTGCTATGGTTTGACTAAAGGCCAAGATTCAGCAACAGCAGACATCGGTTCTGCGAGTAAAAAAGGAGAGCCCAATCCCTTTGAGCCCATAGACCTTGCTAGTGTTGCCTTGCAGTTGGGTGCCACATTTGTTGCGCGTAGTTTTTCTGGCGACAGACAACAATTAGTGCCTTTGATTAAAGCTGCTATTAGTCATCGTGGCTTTGCCTTTATCGACGTCATCTCACCCTGTGTCACCTTTAATAACAACCCTAAATCTACCAAGGGTTATGAGCATGTGAGAGACCATTTAGCGGCGACAGGTACGGTTGATTATGTCCCTTTCAAGCAAGAAATTTCTACAGAATACGAGCAGGGGCAGTCTAAAGAGGTCACCCTGCATGATGGCTCTGTGGTTCACCTTCATAAAGCAGATCCCGAGTTAGACTTGAATAGTCGTCGTTCGGCATTGCGATTAATAAAAGACTATAAAGCAAAAGACCAAATTCTCACGGGCTTGTTATTTATGGATGAGAATTCACAGGATTTACACGAAATATTGGGTACAAGTAAAACGCCGCTACGGGACTTGAGTGCTGCAGAGTTATGCCCAGGACAAAAAGTGTTAGATAAGTTGAATGAGAGCTTGCGTTAATTACTGAGATTAAGAAATATCAGTTATTTGTAGCTCAATTTTATGGTTATAGCGGTATTCATCCTATGTTAGAAAAGCAGCATGTCGATTTCGCTCAATTTATGGAGGGAGTCATTCGTCGTAATCCCGGTGAACTAGAGTTTCATCAAGCCGTACATGATGTCGCAAGCGATATTTTTGAATACATTGATGATAAGCCTGCGTACCACGAGGCCCAAATTTTACGTCGTTTAGCTGAACCAGATCGGGTGATCTCTTTTCGAGTTTGTTGGCAGGATGATCAGGGGAAGGTGCGTGTTCAGAGAGGCTATCGGGTTCAAAATAACAATGCAATAGGGCCTTATAAAGGTGGCTTACGATTTCATAAAAGCGTGAATCAGAGTATTTTGAAGTTTCTTGCTTTTGAACAAACCTTCAAGAATAGTTTAACCGGTTTACCCATGGGGGGTGGCAAAGGCGGTAGTGACTTTAACCCCAAGGGAAAGTCAGATAATGAAATAATGCGGTTCTGCCAGTCCTTTATGACTGAATTATATCGACATGTTGGAGAGGTCACCGACGTTCCCGCGGGGGATATCGGGGTTGGCGCTAAAGAAATTGGTTATATGTTCGGGCAGTATAAGCGGATTACCAATCGCTATGTTGGGGTGTTGACAGGCAAGGGCTTGAGTTGGGGTGGCAGTCTTGTTCGTACCGAGGCAACGGGTTACGGCTTAATTTATTTTGTAGAGAATATGTTAGCTCAGCGTACAGATAGTATATCGAATAAAACCATTTGTGTTTCTGGGGCCGGTAATGTGGCGCTTCACGCGGCAGAGAAAGCCATAACATTGGGTGCGAAGGTCATAACACTGTCAGATTCCAGTGGTTTTGTGCACGACCCGAGTGGATTAACTCAGAGTAAAATTGATTGGCTTAAACAGGTAAAAACCGATAAGCAAGTTTCTATTGCCCAATACACTGAACAGTTTTCTGAAGCGAGCTTCCATCAGTCTGAAAAGCCTTGGCATATCCCTTGTGATATAGCGTTACCTTGTGCAACACAAAATGAAATCACTCAAGACGATGCGATCGCATTGATTAATAATGGTGTTGAGGTGGTCGCAGAGGGTGCCAATATGCCGTGTGATACAGAAGCAGTTCGACTGTTTAGGGAGTCCAAAATTGCTTTTGGTCCAGCGAAAGCCGCCAATGCCGGCGGTGTTGCCGTATCGGGACTGGAAATGAGTCAGAACAGTGCTCGTATGTCTTGGGATGAAGCGAGATTACATGATTTACTTCGCGATATTATGCGCTCCATCCACGACCGCTGTCGGGATTATGGTCAGCAACAAGGTGGTTATATTGATTACGCCAAAGGCGCAAATATAGCTGGTTTTAAGAAGGTTGCGGAAGCAATGCTTGCCTTCGGTATTGTGTAAATTACAAGCCACTTAATTTAGTTTTTTTGATTGATACAGGCTTGCAGTGAGCTTCTAGCAAGCCTGATTGATAGTGACGTAAATAGCTTGACCGTATTAATGCCTACTTAGTGAGAAACTTTTTAATCAGGCCGCTTTGCGATTGTTCAGCATCACGTCGTACTAATAGTGGCTCAAGCATGCCATGAATATCATCAGCAACCTGCTGCCGTAAATTAATCATAGTCTTTTGAGCAAGGCGTTTACCTTTGTAGCGACTCAAATCGAGTGGCTTACCATATTGCACATAACATTTTTGTGGCTTGGGGATGAGGGTGCCAAACAGGCCGCGCGGAATGGGGCCCATTAAATCAGTACGGGTATTTTCATTAATGATGCCAAACCGAGTTAGGGTTCGCCCAAGCAAAGTCTTAGGTAGGTCTTCACCTTCTATTAGGTGATCATAGAACTCTTCAGGGCCAACGATGGCGGTAGGCACAATGGTGTAGCCATGCTTGGCTGCTAATTTAATAAAGCCGTAACGTTCTTTCCAGAGTAGCTGGTATTTTTTGTCGGCGGTTTTGGTGGCTTCATGGGCGCCGCCGGGGAAAACGATCAGGTCGCTGCCCTTGTTCATAAGTGCCGAGCAGACATCCGGATGACCAATAACAATACCTTGTTTCAAAAGCGCATTTTCGTTAATTGAATTCCACATAAACTTGTCGCTAAGTGCGCGAATAAACCGACCCTGCTCGGCGAGCATAGGTAGGCCAATGATGGGACCATCCACTGCATACATGGCATGGTTGGCAACAAATAGGCAAGGCTGAGACGGAATGTTATCTACATCGATTAGCTCGGGTTGAAACATGCGCTTAATAATTTTATAGCTAATATGCCTGAACTTCGACTTGGGTGGAGACACCTTAAGAGCTTTATCAATATAGCGTGTAAGGTTTTCACCGCTATAAGGTTCGGCATGTTTGTCAGTGAAAGCCATGTAGGATCCTGTCCGATGTGTGAGCAACGGTGTATTTTAACAGAGCCCCAAGGTAATAGTCATTTTTCCTTGGGGGGGATGGAAGGCCGTTTTATTTTGCTAATAGTTCTTCTTGGTGATCTTGCCAACCAGGGCCGATTTCTACACGAACATTTTTTGCGGTAATAGGGTCTCCGCACTCGGAGCAATGAGTGCGTGGTTGCATGATATGACCGCAATTTTTATGAATATGGATAATGGGTGCTCCGCGTTCATCACTCATGTATGTGTCACCCCAATTGACTAGGTTGAGTATTATTGGGTGTAACGCTAAACCTTTTTCACTCAGTCGGTATTCTTCCCGCAATGGTCGTTCTTGGTATGCGGATTTGTATAGCACGCCATTCTCTACTAACTTTTTTAGCCTTGCTGTGAGTAAGTGACGAGTAATACCAAGCCTCTTTTCAAACTGTTCGAAGCGTCTAACACCCAAAAAGCAATCCCTTAGTATGAGCAGTGTCCAGCGGTCACCTATGACCGCGAGCGTGCGTGCCAGAGAGCAGGGTTGTTGGTCAAGCTGGTCCCAACGCATGTGCGTACCTCATCAGTAAGTTGGGTATAGGATAAATTGACAAGTTCCAAAAAGGAACTTATATTCATCAGTTCTAAAAAAGAACTTAGGTGGTTTATGACTGATACACCAAATATGACGCCTGTGGCGGTCATTATCGGTGCGGGTGACGCAACTGGCGGCGCGATAGCGCGGCGCTTTGCTGAAGGTGGTTATTCCGTTGTAGCAACAAGGCGAAATGCGGAGTCCTTAATGCCGTTGGTAGATGCTATTACATCTGAGGGTGGTGTTGCTTACGCCCGGGGCTGCGATGCGCGTAATGAAGAGGAAATGGTCGACCTTTTTGATAACATCGAACAAGACATTGGCCCTGTTGAAGTTGTGATATTTAATATCGGCGCTAATGTCTTTTTTCCTATTGTGGAAACCACTACTCGGGTATATCGCAAAGTGTGGGAAATGGCGGCGTTTGCTGGTTTTATCACTGGTCGAGAAGCTGCTAAAGCTATGCTGCCTCGCCAAAAAGGCACAATTATTTTTACCGGTGCAACTGCATCTTTACGGGGTGGTAGTGGTTTCAGTGCTTTTGCCGGCGCTAAGTTTGCGTTGCGAGGTTTAGCGCAAAGTATGGCAAGGGAATTAGGGCCGCAAGGTATTCACGTGGCTCATAGTATTATTGATGGGGCAATTGATACCGCTTTCATCCGCGATAATTTCCCAGATAAATACGCGACTAAAGCGCAATCTGGTATTTTAGATCCCGAGAATATAGCTGAACAATATTGGCAAATTCATCAGCAACCCAAAGATTGTTGGACACACGAATTTGATTTGCGTCCGTGGCTTGAAACGTTCTAATGAAGGATAAAAACAATGGCTAAATCGATAGAATTTTATTTTGACCTAGGTAGCCCAGCCAGTTATGTGGCGTGGACTCAGCTGCCATTAATCGCACAGCGCACCGGAGCGGAATTAATATACAAACCCATGCTATTGGGTGGGGTTTTTAAAGCGACAGGTAATGAATCGCCGGCAATGATCCCCTCCAAGGGGCGCTATATGAGGATGGATTTACAGCGGGCGGCAAAAGGCTATAACGTGGCTTTTAATTTTAATCCGCATTTTCCGATCAACACCCTTATGCTTATGCGGGGAGCCGTTGCTTATTTAGATACGCCGCGATTTGTTGATTACATGACCGCAGTTTATACGGCCTTATGGGTAGATGGCCGAAATATGAATGACCCCGCAGATGTTGAAGTGGTGCTGTTGGCGGCGGGTTTTGATTTTGCCGAGGTGATGGCACTGTGTGCTGATGCTCAAGTTAAAAACCGTTTAAAAGATCTAACCCAAGAGGCTATCGACCGCGATATATTTGGTGCCCCCACTTGTTTTGTCGGCGATGAAATGTTTTTCGGTCAAGATCGCCTAGATATTCTAGAGCGGGCCTTACAATAAAATAATACAGACTTTGACACTAATGATGCGCTAAGCGCTTTTACTTCTCTTAGGACTGCAGTGATTGCCGCTTAGCGCTTTGTATTATTACGCATACAAGTCTGCATTGGCGTTTTATATACTTCATGGCATGAGTGTTTTGCTTGTGTTTAGCAAGCAACGCAGTATGAAAAGTGTGTTTTGTAATAATTTTGATATCAAGTTTGAATATTGAGCTAGGATATATAGTTGAACAGGTAAAGCCATATTGAAAACCTCAGTTTTAGCTAGCGCCATAATGACTAGCCCCGTGCTAACAGTCGATGCCGATGAGCGTTTGGCAAGGCTGAGTCAAATTTTTAGTGAAAAACAGCTGCATCATTTATTGGTCGTGGACGAAGACCGGTTTGTTGGTGTTATTTCGGACAGGGATTTTTATAAATCTATCGGCCCGCGGGCTCAGTCACAGATCGCAAATAGTGTGGAAGCGGCAGCATTAAATAAGCGTGCTCATCAAGTGATGTCTCGGCATCCGATTTGTGTAAGAGAACATCAAAGCGTAGAGGATGTGATGGACCTGCTGATAGCCCACCAAATCTCCTGTGTCCCCGTTGTTAATTCGCAAAACTTTCCAATTGGGATTATCAGTTGGCGTGATGTTATCAAGCTACTTCGTGAAAACGATTAATGATGGCCTCACCACATCATAGGGGTATCAACTCACTAAAATGTTGAGATTGATAGTTAAGGGCTTGTGGTAAAAGCTGATGTAGGGCAGATATAAAGGGAATGGGTTTTGGCTTATTTGCTCACTATCGACGTAGTTGGCGGTGTATTATTTAAGCAATTGATCGCGCATTAATTATAAAAACAATCGCGCTATTATCGCTGAGACTGCGGTTTCTGTTTTCAATATTCTTGGCCCTAGACTAAACCCTTGCAAACCTGCTTCAGTTAACTTTTCACATTCATAGGGAATAAATCCACCTTCTGGACCGATGGCGAGCAAGCTGGGCTGAGTAATTTTAGTCGGTACAGCTTGAGTGCTATAGGGGTGGGCGAACAGTCCCATTTTGTGCTGTAAAAGGCTGGGAAGTTTGTCTTCAACAAAGGGCTTGAAGCGAAGTTCTCGGTTTATGCTAGGTAGTATGGTATCGCCTGCCTGTTCGAGGCCTTCCAGCATGGCCCCAGTCAGACTTTCATTGCTGACAAGAGGGCTTTGCCAATAGCTTTTGTCAACGCGATAACTGTTTAAGAGAATAATCTCACTTACCCCTAATTCTGTCGCGGCCCTTATGATGCGTTTCGCCATTTTAGGTCGAGGAAGGGCGAGCAATAAGGTGAGTGGTAACTTTGGCGGCGGCGGGGTGTGAAGTTCAAATTCCAAGCTGACAGAGCGTTCGCTGATCGCTCGTATTTCGGCGTTGCCGGTAAGCCCATTTAAGAGGCCCACTTTGAGGGTGTCGCCAATACTGGCGCGCAATACGCTGCGAATATGTTTAGCGCGCTCATCACTTAGCGTAACGAGGTTATGCTGTTGCGAAGGCGCGCCTAGGTCTTCAGGCTGCAGTAGCAGCAGGTTCATTCTGCGGGTTCGGCCCAAAGGTCGTAGTCGTCTGAGCCGATGATATTGACGATGAGGGCATCGCCAGGTTTTACATCGGTTACGCCATCCAAATAGACCTTACCATCAATTTCAGGCGCGTCAGCCACACTGCGGCCAATAGCGCCTTCTTCATCAACGATGTCGATTAGTATTTCTTGTTGACTGCCAATTTTAGCGTGCAAGCGTTGAGCAGATATTTCTTGTGCGACCACCATAAAGCGTTCCCAGCGATCTTTTTTAATGTCGTCGGGCACTTGGTTTTCTAAGTCATTGGCGGTTGCGCCGTCTACCGGTGAGTATTCAAAGCAGCCAACACGATCTAATTGAGCTTCTTGTAGCCAGTCCAGAAGTATTTGAAAGTCTTCTTCGGTTTCACCGGGAAAGCCCACAATAAAGGTGGAGCGAATGACTAAGTCAGGGCAAATCTCCCGCCACTTTTTAATGCGTTCCAATGTTTTCTCTTGGTGGGCGGGACGTTTCATGGCTTTTAGCACTTTGGGGCTGGCGTGCTGAAACGGGATGTCTAAGTAGGGCAGAATTTTGCCCTCGGCCATTAGGGGAATAACATTATCGACATGAGGGTAGGGGTATACATAGTGTAGCCGCACCCATACGCCCATTTCGCCTAGTGCTTCGCAGAGTTCCAGCATACGGGTTTTTATGGGCTGACCATCCCAGAAGTCGAGCTTGTATTTGGTGTCTAGTCCATAAGCACTGGTGTCTTGAGAAACCACTAAAATTTCACGGACACCAGCATTGACCAGGCGTTTTGCTTCTTCAAGCACACTGCCGATAGGACGACTTACTAAATCGCCGCGCATTGATGGAATGATGCAGAAGGCACAGCGGTGGTTACAACCTTCAGATATTTTTAAATAAGCATAATGACGCGGTGTTAATTTGATGCCTTGAGGGGGAACTAGATCGATAAAAGGGTCGTGTTGTTGGTTGGCTGGTGCCCATTCGTGTACCGCTCCGACAACTTCTTCATAGGCTGCAGGGCCACTCACGGCAAGTACATTGGGGTGTACGGCGCGGATTTTGTCATCGTCACCCATACAGCCTGTGACGATAACCTTGCCATTTTCTTTTAAGGCTTCGCCAATGGCATCAAGCGATTCTTGTTTTGCCGAGTCTATAAATCCGCAGGTATTAACTACGACAACATCGGCATCATCGTAATTGGGTACAATATCATAGCCGTCGATGCGCAGTTGGGTGAGAATTCGCTCGGAATCGACTAGCGCCTTGGGGCAGCCTAAACTGACAAATCCAACCCGTTTTCTTGCGTCTGTGATACTCATTCTTGTTTATACCTTGCGGGTTGTGGTGAATATTGTGGTTAATGTCGTAAAGCGCGCAATTTTAGCACGACGGGCTAGTAAGCCATACATGGTGGCTAGGAGTTTTGTTGATGGATCACGTTAATAGTACGAAATGGGTATTCGTTTGAGTGTTTTGCGTACTCTTAATATTACGTGATGGTGTAAAGATTGGGTGGCTAGGTTGCTCTAATGACGCCGGCGTATAGGAACTAGAGAGCATTGAGGTGGTCAATTGCAAGGACTTGAATGGAGCACAGGGCTAATATGACGCCTGCAGTTAATTTACTTAAAAAGCACAAGATTGCCCATGTTGTTCACGAGTACAGCCATGACTCGGCCAGTGTATCTTATGGCCTAGAGGCGGCTGAAAAACTGGGTGTAATACCAGAGCAAGTCTTTAAAACCTTGGTGGTTGCTGTTGATACGGGGCTGGCGGTGGCGGTGTTGCCGGTTTCTGCCCAGTTAAATATGAAGCAACTTGCCAAGGCATTGGGTGTAAAAAAGGCGGCCATGGCCGCCCCAGCAGATGTGGCGCGTGCTACCGGCTATGTTTTGGGCGGTGTTAGCCCTTTGGGGCAAAAAAAGCGTTTGCCCACCGTACTTGATGCGTCTGCGATGCAGTTTTCTACTATTTTTATCAGTGCTGGGCGGCGTGGTTTGGAGCTTGAGCTTGCTCCCAAGGATTTATGTGTTCTAACCCAAGCCGCATTTGAGAGCCTAATCTAATTGGCAATAATAGCGTAGGCGCAAAGGTCTACACTAATTTTAATAGGGAAATACGAGGGTGAACATGACGACGAATAAAAACTCATCGCTTAATGCCTTGATATTGGGTGTTTCGCTGGTCGTTGCTTTGGCGGTGCTTGGACTGCTATTGGGAACAGCCGCTACAAAGTATCGCGCCTTTGAGCGAAGTGTGACGGTGAAGGGCTTATCGGAACGTGAATTTACCGCTGACGTTGCCATCTGGCCACTTCAGTTTGCAGAAGCGAGCAATGACCTGCCCAAGCTCTATATGCTTTTGGATGAGCGGGTGGCGACCATAAAATCTTTTTTACAAGACAAGGGGTTTTCAAGTGAAGAAATCTCGGTGTCTGCTCCCTCAATTATTGATAAATCTGCCCAGCAATATGGCGGCAATGCGAACTCGCCATTTCGTTATACAACCGAGCAGACAGTGACGGTTTACACAAATGATATTGAAAAAGTTCGCCAAGTGAGCCGTGAATTGTCTGAGTTAGGTAAAACTGGTATTGCCTTTAATGGCAACGATTACCAAGCGCGGACGGAATATATTTTTACTCAACTCAATCAAGTAAAACCGTCCATGGTCGAAGAGGCAACTCGCCAAGCGCGAGCGGTAGCTGAAAAATTTGCGGAAGACTCGGACAGTGTATTAGGGAAAATAAAACGTGCCTCACAAGGGCAGTTTTCTATTAGTGATAGAGATAAAAATAACCCTCATATTAAAAAGGTTAGAGTGGTATCGACGGTTGAATACTATCTTTCTGATTAATCAGAGGACACGGGGGAATTGTTTTTTGTGGTGTGGTGAATAATGTGCGGCAAATTGTGAATATAAAAAATAATATTTTGGCCCTTTGTTTGCTGGGCTTGTGCAGTCTGAGTTTTTCCGATACCGCCAATCTCGATGGCCGTCACTTGAATGCTGATGAGGAGAGCAACAACGAAGAAGTCTATGACGCGGCTTCATTGAAACGCGAGCAATGGCGTGGGGCTTATCAGTCACAAAAGTTAAGCCTTGATAAAACCCTGGGTGGGCGTATTCCTGAAGGGTTTAAGGCGGGGCTAACAACCTTGGATTCGCAGCGGCAGTTTCGCAGTGATCGCGCAATTATGGGTACATTAATGCCGGGGGCTGGTCTGGATTTTAACCAAACCGTGAAACGCTCTACTTTCAAAAACGGTATGGTTGAGGTGGAGCTGGCCTATCGTCTCAAGCGAGTGCTCAAAGAGCCGGTTGCTGATGTAGCTAGTTTGAAGCGACTGGTTGATGTGGTGGCACCGGCAGTAGAGTTGCCGGACCTGAATTTTAATATTGAGGGTGCACCCACGGTGTTTGATATTGTGAGAGCTAATGTTGCTGCGCATCGCTTTGTTGTTGGCTCACCCACGTCGATTTCGTCCCTAGATGTGGATACCATTACGGTAGGTCTGCATATAGATGATCAACCCATTTTCTCGGCGCAAAGTAACGCCGTTATTGGCGGGCAGTGGCAAATGTTGCTGGAGCTGATCAATGATCGTATTGATCAGGGGTGGATTATTTATCCTGATCAGTGGCTGCTCACCGGTGCACTGGGCAAAATGCACCCATTATCAGCTGGGCGGTATTATGTTTATTTTGGAGAGTTGGGTGAGCTGTCATTTTTGATAGAGCCCTAGTGTTTAGGGCATTATTTTAAATATGAATGCTTGTTTCTGGGCTGTAATGTCGGACAGGTAAATGTTGGCGCAGGGCGTTTAGCAGTAAATGGCTATCTTCTTTATTTAAAAATTCACCAATTAATACTTGGCGGCCGCAGTGGCTTAAACTAATTTTTAGTGGGTCCCAAGGGTGAGCTTGTAATGAGACTAATACACAGCTGGTATTTCTTGGCCAGAGCCAAGCTTGTTCACGGCGATGATGGCCGATATCGATACTGAGAAATTGTGCGTTGAGGCTGACAATTTGCTGTATTTGTAGACGATGAAAGACACACCGCATTAGCAGCCACATTAAAAGCGTTTCGATAATGATAATTGGAATGACTAGCCATGCACCTGCGGCGATAAAACCACTACTCAGTAATCCATTGACGGCAGCGATTGAGACAATAATTCGATGATTTTGATGCCACGAAGCGGAGCAGTTGGGGCGCAAAGTGATCTCTGCGCTCTGCGTATCACTATGAACTTTAATCACTTTATGCCTCCTTTTTTGCCTTTACATTGTGGAAGCTTGGTGTAATTGGAGCCCGTTATAATGGCTTTTTAACTACACTTTTTGATACAACATCAAGGCATTGCGAGTGGGGTCGCCATGTTGATACAGTTTTTCACCGTTGCTCTTAAAGCCTGAGCGACTTAGCCAGTCATCTAAAAATGCAAGGCTGTAAAAGTGGCGTAATTCTTTGTTGTTGTAATCCCAGCTTTCATTGGTGCCCATATTGAATACGTCGTGGGCAAGACCGACCATGGCCTGCATATCTTCATTATGAGCATCGTGATCTCGCACCACCAGATAAGCGCCGGGCTTCATGGCATCCCGAATTGAGCCAATAAATTGCTCTCTCAATGATGGAGGGCAGTGGTGTAAGCCAATATAAACGGTGACTAGATCCAGGGACTGCTTTGGAATAGTACTGGCCAAAGCTGGTGAATAGTCAGCCAGTGGGATGGAGTGCCCCGCTTCTATTATTTGACCTCGGTCTAGCATGTCGGCTAGCGAGTAGCTTGGTAGTTGTTCTGCAATGAAAAAGCGTTCACCTACAATGTCTAAAGATTCTTCTAGTGTATCTAAGTAACGACCAGTAGATCCGATTTCTAAATATCCCTCATAGCGACGGTTGGTGTCTAGCAAACTGCAGGTTTGCTCACGCATGGTTTCTTTTTGTTTAGCCAGTGCAGGTAAGGCAAATGTCAATTCAGATAAAAAGGGCTTAATATTGCCTAAGTTTTGCTGCAGTTGTTGGTAGATTGCCTTATCAGCACTATAGGATGTGGCAACACTCTGAATTAGCTTATGTAATTCCTGTTCGGGGTATAGGTGGAATACGTTGACCAGAAAGTGGTAAAACTGTTCACGAAGTTCGTCGCGATGATAAATATAGGAAAAATTGCCGCCAAGGTCGTTGTCTTCCGCAGTGATTGAAGCCGGCGGGGTTGGGGTTTCATGTCTGGTGTCAGGGGGTGATCCCCATGTTTGGCGTGACACCACTGACGCTGACATCAGTGATAAATATTTTATAATTTGGCGTCGAGAAAGATTATTCATTTTTTTCTCACTGCGTTAACAGGAATTCTGCTGTTATACCTTAAAAAGGGAGTTCGAGCTTGTCGGAATTATTGCTATCAACATCGCGCCGCGGCCTGCGTGGAATATTGCGTGTAATTCGTAGTTTAGCAGTACTTGCTGTTATTGGCATTGTTGTGGCGGGCATAGCGACCACCGTCGTTGTGCTGCGCTCTGGAGTGGATGAGCTTGTCACGCCAAGTACGCCTCTAGTGGTAAACGATGTGACCAAGTTAAACCCGGTGCGGGTTGCTGAGCTCATTACACCGCACTCCTTAGACGAAATCCAGCAAGCTCTTGCCAGTACACAGGGGCGTGTGTCCATCGGTGGCGGTCGCTATAGTCAAGGTGGTCAAACTGCCTACCCAGATAGTCTACATATCGATATGCGTCAGTTTAATAAGGTGTTGGCATTAGATACCGAGGCTAAGCAGGTCACAGTGCAGCCTGGTATTACTTGGCGGCAGTTACAAAGTGAAATAGATCCACATAATTTATCGATTAAAATTATGCAAACCTATGCCAATTTTACGGTGGGTGGATCTCTGAGTGTCAATGTGCACGGCAGGTATATCGGTGAGGGTCCCGTAGTGGGCTCGGTGTTAGCTCTTAAGTTGGTATTGGCTGATGGCTCTTTGATTCAAGCCTCAGCAAACGAAAATGCCGATATTTTCTATGGGGCTATTGGCGGCTATGGCGGTCTTGGTGTGATTGTTGAGGCAAGCTTACAGCTTGAAGATAATCTTCCTGTTGAGCGCCGTGTAAGAACAATGCCGATAACAGATTATGCGACGTATTTTCGCAACACGATTCGTGATAACCGTGATGTTGTTTTTCATAATGCCGATATTTATCCCCCAAATTTTACGGCGATGAGGGATGTCAGTTGGTACGCCAGCGACAAACCTGTCACTGAAGCAAATAGATTGATACCAGAGGGGCAGAGCTACAAGTTAGAAGTAGCAATTGAAAAATTTGTGGCTGGCTCAGATTTTGGTAAATGGTCCCGTCAGTATGTGATAGACCCATTGCTATATTACCCTTCCAAGGTTGTGTGGCGTAATTACGAAGCGAGTTATGACGTTGCGGAATTAGAACCAAAAGATCGCTCAGAATATACCTATGGTTTGCGTGAGTATTTTGTGCCGGTGGAGCGGTTTGATGAATTTGTTCCCAAAATGCGGGATATTTTTCAGCGCAATCAGGCAAATATTATTAATGTTAGTGTTCGTCACGCCAAAGCAGATCCTCACACCCTATTGTCTTGGGCACGCTCAGAGGTGTTTGCTTTTGTTGTGTATTATCGTCAAGGCACCGATACCGAGGCCAAACAGGCGGTGAAAACCTGGAGCGGCGAGATGATTGATGCTGTTGCTGAGGTGGGCGGCGCGTATTATTTGCCGTATCAGCTGCAAGCGAGCAAGACCCAATTTGCCGCCGCGTACCCTCGTTCGCAAGCGTATTTTGCCTTAAAAAACCGACTTGACCCCAATAACCGTTTTGTCAATTTACTGTGGGCTAAGTACTACCCTTTGAACAATGATTTGCTCGCACATACCCGTGCTGATATAGATAATTACTACCGGCCAGTTGAGCAAACCTTGTTGACGATTCCAGAGTGGTATCTGGTATTCCAGCCCAAAGAGTATGCGGATTATCTACGAGATGGCGGTGACCCTAGTCGCTTTCCCTTTCTGGCTAGTATTGATGAATACTGGACGCTATACGACCGAGTAACGGCGTTGAGTGCAGAGAACTATCCAGCAAATACAGAGTACCGCACGATGTTAAGAGTGATCGGCATCAGTACCACTCTGGAGTATCTTGTTAAAGGTGCTTATGAGGCGAGCCTTGGTCGTTTAAGTCGTTGGCTGGCTGGAGGCCATGACACGCCAGAAGACGTCTTAATTCAACAGGCACACCGCGCTTACAGCGATTTGATTTTTAATGAGCCCTGGTATGAGTTTGATTTTAGTGGCTGGCGTGACCGTATCTGGACTGAGACTCCGTTGTGGGGAGAACATTTCTTCCGTAAATGGGAGCGTAAGCTATTTTTTAGCGCCGAATTTGGTGTGAAATCACTCTACGCCAAGTTAATTAAGTACGCGGCGCAATCAAGCTATGGTGAAACCGATAAGCGTATTTATTTAACCGCGCAGCGTGTGCATTCAAATAGTATTCGCTTAGCTAAGGAGCCTGATGGTGCAGAGATCGTCGCAACAGGTGGCGATGATTATATTATGTCGGTTCCACGTTGGGGTGGCTTTACTGAGATCATGCCTAAGTTTCTTAAAACGGAGTGGTCAATTAGCGATATATCAGGCAACCATCAAATAGCGGTGTCCTTATTGGCTGGGCAAGATGCTGATGTGTCTAAATTAAAGGCACAAGCGTTATTTCGCTCTCGTGTCGTGTCTGACGACAGTCAGCAGCGTGTCATTATGATGGCAGGGGTTGCAGATTTATCGCAATTAATTCTTGATATAGAGCGTCAAGGTTTTGAATTAGAGCATATATTTGATTATTAATAACAGGCTTTGTTACTAGTATTAGTTAATACACAAGACGACTAAGAAGCTTGCTAAGTTTTTTAAAAGTGGTAGTCTCTTGGATATGGCTACTTCTTTGTTTTATTCAATAAAAAGTTTTAATTTCGGCGCGATCTGCGCTGGGATTTTTACCGTCTTCCTCTCCTAGGGCGATTGAGTTTTTCTCAGTCGCCCGCAGCACCCTTCATCTAGTTTTTTATATTTTTTAGCAATGGTTTTCCACTGTTGCTGGGTTTTGCTATGGAGAATATTATGCAGGATCTCACTCATATCCCTATTTTTGTTAAACAATCAGATTTCCAAGTGTTGTCTGAATTTCTTAAGCGTAATCGCTCTGAAGCCGCATTGGATTTACAGTCTGAAATAGATAGAGCGGATATCGTTGCTGATAGTGATTATAAAAATGATTTTGTGTGCATAGACTCGACGGTGACGTTTATCGATTTAGATTCTTCAGCTCAAACTAGGGTAATGCTAGTGATGCCGTGGCAGGCCAACGTTACGCAGCTGAAAATTTCCGTATTATCGCCGATAGGCTGTGCGCTTTTAGGCTTGCAACAGGGGAGTGAAATCGAATGGCCTTTACTGAACGGGAAGGTTAGGCGTTTATCCGTACTCGGTATAGAGATTCCTGATACCAGTAATCAACGCTCGCGGGTCGCGAGCGTCAGTTAGTGAGGCTTATATCAAGTTCTTGCGCTGCAGCCAGTCACCACACAATTTAACGACTTCACTTAACTGCTCGGCCTGGCCGAAATAGTAGTGTGTGGCGCCTTGTATTTCGTGCTTCTCTTTATCATTGTGGCCAATGGCGTCAAATATCCGAGAGGTATGACTTGGTGTGCAGGCATCATCGGCACTGTTGCCAATGACTAGCGCGGGTATTGTAATACTCTTAGCACAGTGTAGGCCGTCTGCATTTGAGTCGTCGTAGCTCCATTGTGATAGCCAGCTCCGTAGTGTGCAGAAGCGAGCAAGTCCAACGGGGCCGTTGTTAACAACTTCGGGGTCACCTAAATAGCACCAGCGCGGTTTGCGATCATTGGCATCAATTGTAGGGTCTAGCCAACGCGGGTCAGCCATTGTGCCATGAACGATAAATGCAAATTCATCATTAGGGCGGCCGTTATTTTTTAAGTTGGCGAGTTTGTCTTTGACCCATGCGGTAATCTTGCGATTGCGTGCGATTTGGGCTTTTCGGTAGCGGTCTATGAATTCACTGCTATACGGAGCTTGGTTTGGATTTTCGGGGTTGTAAAGGTCTAGCTCAGGGTCTCGCTGACTTGGGTCCTGCTCGTTTAAAATTGAGGCGTCAATCCACTCAGTTAAAGTATGGGCGCGGCTAATATGGGCCGCGAGCATCATAATCCCATCGGCGGGAATAAGCTCTTGAAGTGGTAAGTCTATGGGGTCGCCTGCGGGGGTATGAGTAATCGTTGGGTTTTCTGCTTGGTTTTGATAGAACATAGAGAGGGAGCCGCCGCCACTCCAACCCGCAAGAATGACTTTATCATAATTAAATTTTTCTTTGGCTTGACGAATACAGTTGCCTAGGTCGATGACGACTTTTTCCATGATAAGTGCAGAGTCGTTATCTGGATATCGACTCTGACAATATATAACCGGGTAGCCAGCCTTGGCGAGCTCGGTCACCATGGGTAAATATTCGCCGCCGCCCACAGGGTGCATAAATACAATAACGCTATTCGTTATTGGCTTTATCGGTCGCAGCAAGTGAGCCTTTAAGGCCCCGAAATCCATTGGTCCTCCGTAGGTTTCCTTAAAAGGGCTTTTATCTTGATAAAAAATTAAAAAGGGGATTCGCTCATACGCTTTTTTCTTATTTGTCATTTCAGTGCTCGCGATGCAGTTATAAAAAAAGATGTAGAGAGTAGAGCAATTCTTAAAGCTGACGTCAAGAATCTTTACTAATGTTGCCGTGTTTAGTTAGGTGTTTTGTGGGCGTAGCGCTTACAATAGACCGCTTCCTACAAATGACGATGTTGCCAAATGTTTATTTGAGCACAAAGCCATGGCCTTTTTAGGCAGGCATCGATATGGACAATGAATGAAAAAAATAGCAGAGCATCAGGACTTTTTAATCGGCACCTTGGCATATGCCTTGTTCTGGATGGACGAAAGCTTGCAAGCGAGCCTTGAGGCGGCGGGTTGGACGCGGATGAATCGTACCAAGTCGATGATCATGATAAGCGTAACTGTGGGGATCAATAGGCCAGCACATTTGGCGCACAATCTAGGTGTGAGTCGTCAGGCTATTCATCAATTATTACAGGGAATGCGTGATGACGGCTTGCTGGAGTTGGTGCCAGACCCCGCTGATCGCCGTGCTAAGATCGTTCGGTTTAGTGCTAGTGCCGTTAAAGTTCGTCAAGATGCGGAAAAAGCGATTATAGGTATAGAAGAAGAGTTAGCGCGGCGTATTGGCAAGCCGTCATTAAAACAATTAAAGCAAATCTTGAGTAAGGGTTGGGGGCCTGTTGTGGTGGTGCCGCCGCTATGAAAACTGATTTTATGAGCGGGCTTGGCTATGCTTGAAGCTGTTGCAGGCATTTTGTTTGTTATTGCCATGGTATGGGTGTTCCGCCAGCGTCACTGGGAGTCGTGGGCATTTTCCGGCGCATTGATTTGCCTGCCTTTGATTTATATTAGTTTTGGCGTCTTTGCCAGTAGTGAGGGTGTGGTTGTTAAGGAAGTCGTTTATGGCTTGCCTTTTCTAGCGGGGGGATCCCTTTTGCTTTTTTATGGCTTCAGGTTCTCGGCCTATATAGTGGCGGCGCTTTGGTTGCTTCATGGTGTGTATGATCTATACCATCAGAGTCTTTTTGTTAACGATGCTGTGTTTAGCTGGTATCCCGTTTTTTGCGCCGCGGTTGATGTGAGTGTTGCTCTTTATTTGATGTGGTATGGCACCGCCATTCGCAGCGCTAACCTTAAATTAGCTGCTAAGCTGTCCAGCTGATGCAAATTAAAACAGGGTTTGTGAAGAAAGAAATTATTTTATACAAACCCTAGTATTCCGTTTAGTTATTGTCCTCGTTTATCTATTTTAGCAGCAGTAAAATTATCAACCTTGAGGGCACGCGTTTTTTGTGTCCAGTCAGCTAAAGAGGCACGGGCATGGTCGTTATGCTGCTGCATAATGCTTTGGTCGCTGGCGCGACAGGTAATTTCTACCTGTATGCCATTGGGGTCGTACATATAAACAGAGTGAACGAAGCCGTGGTCAACTGGGCCTAAGCAGGTTTTGCCTGCATCGTTTATGTGTTTATGCCAGGCCAGTAAATCGTCCATATTTTCAGCTTCTAACGCTAGGTGCATATCAAAGCTGTCTTTGCGAGCAAAATCCTCTTCTTTTGAAATACTCGGCTCATCAAAAAAAGCGAGGTAATTTCCGTCGCCCATTTCAAAGAATATATGCAAAAAATGGCGGTTGCGACCAAGGCCTTCTCCAAAGTCGATATCTTCTTCAAATGCGGCGGCTAATTTAAGGCCTAATATGTCTTCGTAAAACCAGCGTGTCTGTTCCGCGTCCCGGCAGCGGTATGCCGCATGGTGGATATTATGTAATGGCTTGAGTGATGAAGTCATAGGTGGCTCGCTGTCTAAATGAGGTTTATTGTCATTATTGTGTCGTCAATACAATGTCTAGCCTATCATATATAAGGTCAATTTTCTTGACAACAAGCAAGCGCCTTGTTTGTGCTGGCTGTGGCTATTAGATGTAATAACATCGTTATCAAACGTGAGGGGAAAACGGCGAACTATCAATCAGTTGAGTACAGGATAGTTGTGTAAGGATTAATCAGTGCGATGAAAAGCCTGGATCTATAAAGATGTGGGCTTACTTCTCAGGGCATGATTGTCGCGATACTGGTGCGGTGTTAATCCGGTCCATTTTTTAAATGAACGAATAAACGCACTCGGCTCCGAGAAGCCAAGTTGATACGAAATGGTTTTTATTTCACGATTGTCCTGTAATAAAAAGTCAATGGCAGTGTCGCGAATAAGCTCATTTTTTAATAACCGATAATCGCAGCCTTCTTGGCGAAGTCGCCGTCGAAGTGTTTGCGGTGTTAAGCCCAAGCTGTTGGCGATACTTTCATAGCTTGGCAGCAAGGGTAGTGATTTTTTGATGATCTGACGTATCTTCTCGGTATAGCTGCTGCCTTGGTTTGCATTCATAAGAAAGTCATGTGGGGCATGGGAGAGGTATTCGGCCAGCTCTTCTGTGGAGCGTATTATGGGTAAGCTAAGGTATTGGCGATGAAGGACAATTTCACTGTGATCTTGACCAAATCGGGTGTCGCTATAAAATAAATAATGGTACTCGGCGCTGTGAGTCGGGGCGGGGTAATTAAAATTAACTCGGTAAATAGGAATGCTGCGTCCCGTTAACCAACATAAAAAATGATGACTGATCATGAGGTGTTGTTCGTAAACAAAGTCGCTCAAAGTGACGCCGAGGTCGGGTTGCAGCCGGTATTGAACATAGTCTCCGCTGCGAATGAGCGCCAGACTAAAGCCAAAATCGAATAAATTATAAAAGCGAATATTACGCTTAATGGCTTGCTGAAGGTCGCTAGCGCTTTGTTGGTAGTGAGCTAAAGCGTGAAAAGTGCCACGTTTTTGCGGCTGTCGAAAATGCCCCATCCCTTCATCACCCGTGGCCTCGGTGATCCATCGGTTTAATTGGGAGAACTGTGTGGGTGAGACGCGTGCGCGTGTGCTGTTAATACTCTTAGGGTCTATACCGGCGCGTTCCAGTAAATCATGGCCGTAGCGTTTAGGTAGGCCGCAACCGGATATCATATTGCGTACAAATGCGATTGAGATGGTTCTGCGTTCCATGGTTTACCGGCTGAAGTTGGCGCTTATATCCCTGTAGACCACTTATTTGCTTTAGGTGCAGCGTGATGAGGGTTTGAGCTTAAGTTGTAACATAATGTCTATTGTATGTCATTGACGGTCATTGTGGAAAATGGAGCAGGGGGCGAACCTTTAGGCTACATAAATCATCATGCCCGTCAGGACAAGAATAATATGGCTGGTATTGCTTACAGCTCTGATGTGGTGTGAATCCCCGAGACAAAGGTGAACAAGGTCGCTAATTACATAAAGTGAAGTCAGTGAGTGGACTTTTTATCGATCTATTTAAGAAGGCGGCAGTGATAATGACCGTATTTCTGCCGTGTCAGTTTTGGAACCAAAGAAAATAAAAGAGAGTTGGTATGCACGCTAAATTTAGTCCAGAGGAATTGGCCTTCCAAAAAGAGGTCCGCGATTTTATGCGCGACAATTTTACTGCGGAGCTAGCCGCCCGCATCGACCATCCTGTTACCTTTCGTGAAGCTTCTGTTGAATGGCAGAAGCTGCTTGATGCAAAAGGGTGGGCTGCCAATGGTTGGCCAGAAGAACACGGTGGCCGCGGTTGGAGTGCGACAAAAAAGTATATTTACACTACTGAACTGGCTGCCGCCGGTGCGCCGGATGTCGTACCGATGGGAATTAAAATGGTGGCACCGGTTTTGTATAGCTACGGCTCAGAGGAGCAGAAGGCACGTTTTTTACCCGCCACAAAAGCATCAGATATCTGGTGGTGTCAGGGTTATTCAGAGCCTGGTGCGGGTTCCGATCTTGCAGCCCTACAAACTCGTGCTGTACGTGATGGTGACGATTATATTGTCGATGGCACAAAAATATGGACTACCTATGCACAATATGCGGATTGGATTTTTTGCCTAGTTCGAACAGATAACACAGGTAAACCTCAGCAGGGGATTACCTTCTTGTTGATTGATATGAAGACTCCGGGTGTGACCGTGTCGCCTATTATTTCAGTGGATGATGAGCATCATCTCAATGAAGTTAATTTTGAGAATGTGAGGGTGCCAGTTGCTAACCGTATCGGTGAAGAGAATAAAGGCTGGACTTATGCGAAGGCATTATTGACCTACGAGCGTACGGCGCTGTCTGGCGTCGGCTACTGTAAACGAAGCCTCACCCATATTTATCAACTTGCTAGTCAAGAATCAGCAAGGGGTTCACGTCTGATTGATGATGCTGATTTTCGTGCGCGCTTAGCCGAAGTGGAAATGGAGGTTATGGCGCTGGAATTTCTAGAGCTGCGTGTTCTTAATGATATTGACAGTGGCGGTGCACCGGGCATGGAGTCATCTCTGTTAAAACTAAAGGGAACCGAATTGCAGCAGGCCGTCCAGTCACTGCAATGGGATGTTGCCGCAGGCTTTGGTGGTGTATTACCTAATGCAGATGATGTGCTCTGGGAGAGCGAGGGCAATAAGGCTAGGCGAGAATATATGTTTGGTCGTGCTTGTACTATTTACGGTGGAAGTAACGAAGTACAGCGCAACATTATTGCTAAATTTGCACTCGGTCTATAAGCGCCGCAGAGGATTACATCATGGATTTTTCATTAACAGAAGAACAGGTCATGCTCAAAGACAGCGTGGCAAAATTTTTAGCCGACAACTATGCCCCAGAGCAGCGTGAAGCCCTAGTTAAACAGGACGCGGGGTATAGCGAAGCTCATTGGAATTCGTTTTCTGAATTAGGTTGGTTAACCATTCCGTTCTCAGAAGAACTGGGCGGCTTTGGCGGCAATATTGCCGATGTGACTGCGGTGATGGAAGAGTTTGGCAAAGTATTAGTGGTAGAGCCATATTGGTCATCCATTATTTTAACGGGGCAACTGCTTGCACGCAGCTCTAATCAAGAGCTCAAGTCGCGGCTAATGCCCGAAGTTATTTCTGGCCAGTCGCAATTGAGTTTTGCTTGGTTAGAGGATCAAGCTGGGTTTTCGTTAAGTCATGTGGCTACAACAGCTACCAAGCACGGTGAAGGTTATAACTTGACTGGGGCTAAGCGATTAGTGCTAAACGCCGCAGCCGATCAATTTATCATTGCCGCTCGTGTCAGTGGCGATATTAATAGCGAATCAGGTCTTTGTTTGTTTATTGTGGATGCTAAAAACCCTGCCATAAATATTGAGCGTGTTAGATTAATGGATGGTCAATACGCTTGTAATATCACGTTTACTGATTTGTTTGTTGCGCAGCACGATATGCTAACCACTGAAGGTGACGCTTATCCGTTAATCGCTGAGGTTGTTGACGAGGCCTTGGTGGCTTTGTGTGCTGAAGCGGTGGGCGCCATGACCTATCTGTATAAAGCTACCACGGAGTACGCGAACACACGCAAGCAATTTGGCGTGGCTATAGGTAGCTTCCAAGCTTTGCAGCACCGCATGGTCGATATGTTTATGGCGACAGAGCAGTGTCGCTCATTGTTGATTCGCGCGCAATGCGCCATCTTGGATGGCAGTGATGAGCGCAGCCAAGATATTGCTGTATTAAAGGCGATGGTCGGTAAATACGGTCGTAAAGTGGCAGAAGAGGCGGTGCAATTGCACGGCGGTATGGGTGTTACTAATGAGATGCCCATTGGTCATTATTTAAAAAGACTGATGATGATTGATATGTATTTTGGTGGTTCAGATATTCATCGTCGGCGCTTTTGTGATATGCGGTACAAATAAGTTATCTAGAAATAAACAATAAATATAACAGCAGAGGGATGTAATGAAGCTATTTAATAATCTGAATGACCATATAGGGTTTCATGCACGGGTTCGCGGCGACATGATGATGGCCAGCGATAGTGTAAAAAGCCTGAATTACGGAGAAGCTTGGGACTACATCAACACCATTGCCGCTCATATTCAAAGTGGGGGTATTAGCAAGGGAGATCGAGTAGCGATTTTAGCTAAAAACTCGGTAGACAATCTGTGCGTTTTTCTGGCCTGCGCACGTATCGGCGCGGTGGTGGTTGGATTAAATTACCGTCTTGCACCGGCAGAGGTCGAGTTTATAGCGAGCAATGCCGATGTCGAAATGTTATTTTTTGACAAGGAGTTTGATGAGCTTCGCGGGGAGTATTTGCGATCTAAACCCTGTGTGTGTCTTGACAGCGCTGAACCCGCACCGCTGCTAGAAAACTGGCTGCAAAGTCCCGCAAACTTGAATGAAGTTGAAATAAACGGCGACGATATTTTGTTTCAGATGTACACCAGTGGCACTACCGGTTTACCAAAAGGGGTCTTGGTGAGCCATTACAATGTGCTGGCAAATACCTACCAAGCGCCAATGACCACTGGCGTGGGGGGGCGGGTTGGTGAGGTTGCCTTGGTTATTGCACCTACCTTTCATGCCGTCGGTCTTGTGGGCTCACTGCTTGGGGTTATTTATGGTGGGTCTATGATCATTCATCGAGATTATGACCCTGTGGGCATGATAGAAACACTAGCCAAAGAGCGTATCAGCACAGTGGCGGTGATTCCGGTGATGCTACAGTTCTCCTTGGCAATGGTACCGAATATTAAAGACTACGATTTTTCTGCGTTGCACTCCATTAATTACGGAGCGTCACCCATTTCAGAAACCCTGCTGCAGCAAGGTATGGAGGCCTTTGGTTGTGATTTTATTCAGGGCTACGGTCAAACTGAATCCACCATGGCGTTGACCTTTCTGACTGCCGAGGATCATAAAAAAGCCTTAGCTGGTCGCCCAGAGTTACTTCGCTCCTGTGGACGTGCAGTGTTTGGCACTGAAGTCAAAATTGTTGGAGATGATGGCCAAGAATTACCACTGGGAGAGATAGGCGAGATCGTTGCCAAAGGCCCGCAGGTAATGCAGGGTTACTGGAAAAATCCAGAAGCCACTGCAAAGACGGTGGCCGATGGTTGGTTACACACTGGTGACGCCGGCCGCATGGATGAAGAAGGCTATATTTATATTCAAGACCGTGTAAAAGATATGATCATTTCCGGTGGTGAGAATATTTACCCCGCTGAAATTGAAAATGTATTGATGGCTCACTCGCAAATACAGGATGTCTCTATTATTGGTGTGCCGGACCAAAAATGGGGCGAAATCCCGCTTGCGGTTATTGTGTCTGGCGGTCAGCCTGAGCTCAGCGCGGAAGAGCTTATTGAGTTCTGCCGAGGTAAGTTAGCCGGCTACAAAATTCCACGCAAGGTGGAATACCTTGATGCCTTGCCTCGCAATCCAACAGGCAAGGTGTTAAAGAAAGATATAAGGGTAATGATGGCTGAGAAATACCCGCCCATCGCTTAAGACTCCGAGGTCATTTTACTGCACAGCGCTACCCAAAATTCGACAGCGGCTTTTTTGTGGCGCTGCTTGGGTAGCGCAAAGTAAAATGTGCGGGTCATATCGCGATTGGCCAATGTGAGGGGGACTAAGTCGCCGTTGCGAAAATCATTTTGCAGTACCACCTTAGATAGGCAGCCTATGCCTAAACCTGACTCCACCGCGCTTTTAATGGCCTCGTTGTGCTTAAATTCTCGGTATATTTCGATGTCGGGCAGCAGCCCAGCAAGCGCCCGATCAAAGGTGTGACGAGCCCCTGAGTCGGGTTCGCGCAATATCCAGCGGGCGGCTTTAATGTCTTTATCTTTGAGTACACCCTTTTGAGCAAGAGGGTGAGAGGCACTGCAAAACACTACCAGTTCGTCTTCTTGCCATGGGATTAGCTCTAGCTCACGGTGCTGAACTTCGCGCTCAATCATTCCCACGTCAACTTCATAATTCAGCACTTTGGCAACAATATCTGGGGTATTCGCGGTTTCAAACTGCACGTCGGCTTCGGGGTAATTGTGTAGATAGTCTGCGAGATAACGAACTACAAGGTGGTTGCCAATGGTGAAGCTGGCGCCAACGCGCAGATGGCCAATATCCGCATGCCGTTTGAGGGAATCATCAAACTGCTGACAATGGGCAAACAGGGTCTCGGCTTCTTTGCGTAATGTGTGACCAATCGCGTTGAGTTTGAGCTTATTGCCTTTGCGGTCAAATAGATTCACGCCATATGCTTTTTCAAGGCTTTGTAGCGCGGCGCTTGCCGCTGATTGAGAAAGACAGAGTTCATCTGCGGCCCGAGAAACGCTTTGATGTTTGGCTACCGAGAGAAATATTTCGAGCTGTCGAATTGTAAAATTCACAATGATTTCCTTCGATAGTAGTGTCAAAACGCACGCACTAAGGGGTTGTTTAAGTATCGATAAAATCGATACTGACTATAATAATATCCCGTTTTACTTGTGATGAAAATGCTTTTAATATGGCCGCCTGTTAAAGCTAGCGCTCGAAAAGAGCTGTATTGCTATTGGCGATATAGATTTTGACTAGCATAAATTCCCATGGGAGATAAATGAATGACCGACGTTAAAGCGACGAATGTATATTGGCATGACGGTGAAGTAAGCCGTGAAGACCGTAACAAATTGTTAAAGCAAAAGGGCGCAACACTTTGGTTTACGGGTTTGTCAGGCAGTGGTAAGAGTACCGTTGCGGTTGCTTTAGAAAAAGCATTAATGGAAAAAGGTCATCTTTGTTACCGCTTAGACGGCGATAATATCCGTCTTGGCATCAATAAGAACCTTGGGTTTAGTGCTGAAGACCGCACTGAAAACATTCGTCGTATCGGTGAGATCTCAAAACTATTTGTCGATACCGGTGTGATTGTACTGTCTAGTTTTGTTAGCCCCTACCGCGCAGACCGCGATATCGTTCGTGAATTACACGACGCTGGCGAAATGGATTTCCTCGAGATTTTCGTTGATGTGCCATTAGATGTAGCAGAAGAGCGTGATCCCAAAGGCTTGTACAAAAAAGCACGTGCAGGCGAGATCAAAAATTTCACCGGCATCTCCGATCCGTACGAAGCACCTTTGAAGGCTGAGCTAGTCTTAAACAGCCATGAGCAAAGCTTGGAAGAAGAAGTAGAAATTTTATTAGCGATGATGGCCGAGCGCGGCATTATCTAAATTGCGCGGCGCCTGTCGGCGTCGGCAATCATTGACACATCACGAATTTATTAAGTACACGGAGCATTAAAAATGATTAAGCCACATGGCGCTGACGCCTTAAGCCCATTATTTGTCGCTGACGCAGAACAACATAAAGCACTTAGCGCAGAAGCAGAAACACTGCCTTCACTACTCGTTAGCTCTGCTGCGGCGGCGAACGCGGTAATGTTGGGTGCGGGTTACTTTACCCCATTAAAAGGCTATATGAATTTGGCAGATTCTTTGGCGGTTGCCAAAGATCTTTGTACAACTGACGGTTTGTTCTGGCCCGTTCCTATCGTTAACTTAACGAAAGATGCTCAAGGTATTACTGCTGGTCAGCGCATTGCACTTCGTGACCCCAATGTTGAAGGTAATCCTGTCTTAGCGATCATGGATGTTGCCGCAGTTGAGACTGTGAGCGCTGAGCAGATCGACTTTATGGCTGAGAATATTTTTGGCACTCTGGATGATAAGCACCCAGGTGTGCAAACCTTTAAAGGGCAGGGTAACACCTTGTTGTCTGGTCCTATTCAGGTGCTGAACTTCTCTTATTTCCAAGCGGACTTCCCTGATACTTTCCGTACTGCGGTAGAAATTCGCAATGAAATTGCAGAGCGTGGCTGGGAAAAAGTGGTTGCCTTCCAAACCCGTAACCCAATGCACCGTGCCCACGAAGAACTTTGCCGCATGGCAATGAATGACCTTGGCACCGACGGTATTTTGATCCACATGCTACTGGGTCAATTGAAGCCTGGCGATATTCCAGCTCATGTACGCGATGCATCTATTCGTAAAATGGTTGATGTGTATTTCCCCAAAAATACTGTGATGATCACGGGTTACGGCTTTGATATGTTATATGCCGGCCCACGTGAAGCGGTCCTTCACGCCTTGTTCCGTCAAAACTGTGGTTGTACTCACCTTATTGTTGGTCGTGATCACGCTGGTGTAGGTGATTACTACGGTGGTTTTGATGCGCAAACTATTTTCGATGAGAAAGTTCCTGCTGGCGCATTGGATATCGAAATTTATCGTGCCGACCACACGGCTTACTCTAAGAAGCTAGACAAAGTTGTCATGATGCGTGATGCACCTGATCACAGCAAAGAAGACTTTGTTTTGCTATCGGGTACTAAAGTCCGTGAAATGTTGGGCAATGGTATTGCGCCACCACCTGAGTTTTCACGCCCTGAAGTTGCGAAAATCCTGATGGACTACTACCAAATTGAAGATGCCAAGGCGTAATCGCTAAGGTTCTAAAGGTAGTTTGCACAAAAAGCCGGTGTTATTAAATTAGCACCGGCTTTTTTGTTGGATGTATTAAATGTTGAGCGGGATATTCTAAGTGAGATTACTCGCTGTAAAAAAGCTCATAGAAATGGGGCGTATTGTCTGGCATTAGCATCGATGCAATGACGTCGTTTGGCACATGAACTTGTGATTGATAGTGGCTTGCCCGTTTACAAACCTGCTGCTCTAAGAGACTATCGAAATCTGTGTTAGCGCTTTGCAATTCGCGCTTTAAATCCGCTGTTGAAAGGTCCATATAAAACGCAAGCTCATCTTCGCTGCAATGGGAAAACCGCAGGCGTTCATCAAGCAGTAAGCGAGCGCGCTCAATAAAGTTACGGTTGTGAAGTAACTCCTCGTGCAGGCTTTTAATGTGTAGCTCCATGCTTCGTAACAGCGTGGGGTCGCTGCTGTGGATGCTAAATTCCAAATAATCGACGGGAAAGTGGATGGCGTCATTGGCTTGGTCAAAGCGGATGTCACAATCGAAAAAGTCGTGGAAGGTCTTAGAAAAATTTGCACCGGGGTCAGCAAAACTAAAATCCACTTTATCGGGGCGCCATAAATGGCCTGACAAATTGCTCAGCAGTAAAAACATTTGTGCAGTGCCTAATAGATTGCGTTGGCGGTAGTATTTTTGACTGAAGCTGTTAGTGGATTTGAACAGGGTTACGTGATCACCGCTGATTTGGCTTTGCCAGTAGCCGGTATCATGATAAAACGCCGTGTAATGGCTGGCGTGGTTTAGACCGGCGGCAACATCCGAACTTAAAGCCATGAGCATGGTGGGAAGGCCCAGCTGCGGCGATTGCAGTTTGCGGGCAATGTGTAGGGCGATATCGTGGCAGTGAAAATCTTTGGCAATGGTCTCCAACACTATATTGAGCAAGTGGCTGGGGACAAGTTGGCCAGCTTGAGATAATAATTTTTCAGACAGTTGCAGTTTTACTAGAACGTCTTTTAAATCAATGCCAAGGTCCTTACAAGCGGCATGAAGAGCATGGAGTACGTCATCGTCTTCGGTTAGTGCTGGCTTCATCGTTTCCCCATATTGTCGTTATATCCTTTTGTTCATTGCGAGCAAAATATATGCCTAGTTTGCACTATGCTGTTATGGCTGTGCCTCAAACTGATGCGAAGTTATTGGGGCAGTTTGCTCCACTAGACCGCTGTGTTGTAGCGATAAAGAGGTAATTCTTTGTATTCGCTGCTAACATCGACTATAACGCGTGCGCTATTGCGACGCACTCCATGACAATAATGATGCTTGAGAGAGGTGATCCCGTGACTGAAGCAAAAAAACATTACCGCACCTGTAATTTATGTGAAGCGATGTGTGGTATCGAAATCACGGTAGAGAACGAGAAAATTAGCAGCATTAAGGGCGACGCAGAAGATAGTTTTAGTCGCGGTCACATTTGTCCCAAGGCCATCGCCTTAAAAGATTTGTATGAAGATCCCGATCGAATTCGCAAGCCCATGGAAAAAGTGGATGGTGAGTGGCGGGAGCTGTCTTGGGATGAGGCATTCGATAAAGTAGTGGCGCGTATCCAATCCTTGCAGGCCAAACATGGCAATGATGCACTTGGTGTCTACCTAGGCAATCCCAATGTTCACAATACCGGCTCCTTACTGATGAGTGGCAGTGTATTACGAGCGTTAAATACCAAAAATAAGTTTTCTGCGACGTCGGTTGATCAGTTGCCTCACCATATTGTGTCTTGGAAATTGTTTGGCCACCAGCTCAGAATTCCCGTTCCCGATATAGATAATACCGATCATTTCCTTATTTTTGGCGCTAATCCGCTAGCCTCAAATGGCAGTATTATGAGCGTGGCCGATGTTAAACAGCGGCTAAAGGACGTTCGTAAACGGGGCAAGGTGGTAGTGGTAGACCCTCGCCGCACTGCCACGGCAGAGTTGGCCGATGCCCATCATTTTGTGCGTCCAGGTACGGATGTGCTGGTGTTATTAGCTATGTTGCATGTGCTGTTTGCTGAGGGCTTGGTCAATACCGGAAATGTAGCCAAGCATTTCGACCAGGGACCAATGAGCTTGGCGGATAAATTTACTGAGTACAGTCCCGAAAAAGTAGCGCCGATAACCGGTATGTCTGCCGCGATTATCCGTGATATGGTTCGTGATTTTTGCAGTGCCAAAGCACCGGTGTTGTATGGCCGTCTTGGCGTGTCGGTGCAGGAATTTGGCACGCTCAGCCAGTATCTTATTATGCTGTTTAATATGCTCACCGGGCGGCTGGATAGCGTGGGTGGCTTAATGTTTACCAAGCCTGCTGTCGATATTCTTGCCCAGAGTGGTCGTGGCAATATGGGCCGTTTTCACAGCCGAGTTCGGGGGCTACCCGAATTTAATGGCGAGCTACCTGTGGCGGCCCTAGCGGAGGAAATTACCACGCCCGGCGAGGGGCAAATCAAGGGCATGATATTGATTGCCGGTAACCCAGTGTTATCAACGCCTAATGGCGAGCAGCTAGATCGCGCCTTCAAGGACTTGGAGTTGCAGGTGGCAATCGACTTCTACATAAATGAAAGTAGTCGTCATGCCGATTTTATTTTACCGCCAGTCAGCCCATTGGAGCGGGAGCATTACGATGTGATTTTTAATGTCTTAGCCGTGCGTGATAATGCGCGTTACGCCAAGGCCTTATTTCCGCGAAAGGCTGACGCTCGTCACGACTGGGAAATTTTACTGAGCTTGCGCGATCGTCTTCAGCCGCCAAAGGGGCTGAAAGAAAAGCTAAGTCGACAATTGCTGCGAAGTGCTGGCCCAGCTGGGCTACTGACCTTTTTACTGCGTCAGGGCCCTTACGGTGGTGGCTTAAACCCCTTTAAAGGTTTGTCTTTGGGCAAATTAAAGCGGTCACCTCACGGTGTAGACCTTGGTGCGCTGAAACCGGCATTGCCTAAAGGTTTATACCACCGAGATCGAAAGATTCATCTTGAGGCTGAGTTTTTCCTTAAAGATTTGGCAAGGGTAGATAGTAAATTCTTTGACAATGATGGCGTACCAGAAAAATTCTTATTGATTGGCCGCCGCGATGTTCGCAGCAACAACTCGTGGCTACACAATAGTCACCGTTTGGTAAAAGGTAAATCGCGCTGCACGGCCTTAATTAACCCGCTTGATGCTCAGGCATTGGCTATTGCCGATGGCGATATGGTCAAAGTGAGCTCACGGGTGGGAAGTGTTGAATTAGCCGCGCAGCTCAGTGACGAGATGATGACTGGGGTGATTAGCATCCCGCATGGCTGGGGGCATAGCCTGAGCGGAACGCAATGGCAGACAGCAGAAGCTCATGCCGGTGTTAGCGTTAATGACCTTACCGATGAAATGCATATTGATGAGCTGTCAGGAAATGCCGTGCTAAATGGCGTTCCCGTCACCCTTGAGTCCATGTCTATGAATGAGGCGGTTAGTGCGTAAGGAGTAGTAATTACACTTTACGGCTAGCGCGCTGATGGCGAATATACAGCGCTTCAACTTTTTGCCGTGCCCAAGGGGTGCGGCGCAAAAATTTTAAGCTAGACGCCACGCTGGGGTTGTCGGTAAAACATTTGATTTTTATCCGCCGCCCGAGCTCTTCCCAGCCAAGACTGGCTTCAAGCTCCGTCATTATCATGGCTAAGGTGACGCCGTGCAGAGGGTCTTTCGCACCGGCGTTGTTTTCAGCGTTGCTGGGAGGTTTAGTGTTCATCGCTATCATCAAGTGCAGCGCTGTCATCGCTGTTTGGCGCAGGGCTGGGGTCAGCTTTTTTGACACGAATTTTAAAGCCAGCAATGATTTTTCCATTCAGGTTTTGCATTGCGACTTTGGCTTCGCCGGCCTTGGGCATATTTACAAAACCAAAACCCTTGGACAGATCTGCATTTTCATCTCTGACGATGGTTAAGGATTGCACACTGCCAAATTCTTCAAATAGGTCTAAAAGTTCAGCTTCTGAGGTGGTGCGGTTTAAATTACGAATCAATAATTTCATGGTGTTGCCATTGCAGTGGGTATAGTTGGTACTAAATCGATTATAGCTGGTTTGGGCCTTTTCTTCGCCTGATATCTTTAGGGATAGGCTCGGAGATTGACTGTTCTCATTCTCCTAAATGGCCTACCATCACGTCTCTTATCTAAAGTACAAAGGCTTGTGTGAGTGTTGTGTTAACCCCTGTTGTATTAAAAACCGACGCCAGTAGTGACGCGCTCGCGCAACACTTGGATCTTAGCTTGGTCAATGACTGGAGTGATGATCCAAATCAAGTGCATGTTTTCTATCACGATCAACGCCTTGTTATAGGCTTGCCGCCGGTGAATCGTGAACACCCTGTCGCGGTTGATTTTGAGCTTGCATTGCGCAAGCGTCATCCAGGTAAAGAGCTATTGCTAAAGGCCATTGGAGGGAGCCGTCATCGCGCAAGTGTGGTCGATGCCACGGCGGGTTTGGGAAGGGACAGTTTTCTATTGGCGAGCCATGGTTGCACGGTGACTCTCTGTGAGCGCATGCCGGTGGTGGCAGCTTTATTGGCTGATGGCTTACGGCGAGCTGAAAAGAGCAGTGATTGTGCTGAGATTGCCAGCAGAATGCAGTTGCATCATGGTAGTGGAGCCGAGTATTTGGCGAGTTTGTCTGAGCAGGACTGTCCCGATGTGGTGTATTTAGATCCGATGTTTCCGGTGTCGGGGAAATCTGCCTTGGTAAAAAAAGAGATGCGCTTATTTCATAGCTTGGTCGGGCTAGATCAAGACAGCGATGCGCTACTGGAAATTGCTTTGCAGCGGGCCCGTCATCGCGTCGTGGTAAAACGTCCGCCAAAAGCACCTTATTTGGCGGAGCGAAAACCGCAATTATCGGTTACCGGTAAAGCGGTACGATTTGATATATACCCTTTAAAGGCGTTTCCTAAAGGGTATTAGCTTAACAGCGCTTTCAGCATGCCTTCGTACATTAGCGACAGCTTATCTAAGTCTTCCGCCTTCACACACTCATCCACTTTGTGAATGGTTGCGTTCACAGGACCTAGCTCCACAACCTGTGCACCGGTTGGGGCAATAAAACGACCATCGGAAGTGCCTCCTGCCGTCGACAGAATGGTGTCCGTTCCGGTGACCGCTTTAATGGCAGTTTGGGCCGCTTCAACTAAGGGACCCTCTGAGGTCAAAAAGGGTTGGCCACTCAAATTCCATTCAATGCTGGTATCAAGGCCATGTTTATCAAGTATGGCTTGGGTGCGGCTTTTTAAGATGTCGGCGGTTAATTCGGTAGAGAAGCGAAAATTAAAAATCACTTGTAGTTCACCGGGGATTACATTGGTAGCACCGGTACCACCGTTGATATTGGATATTTGAAACGAGGTTGCAGGGAAAAAATCATTGCCTTCGTCCCAGACTTCCGCTGCCAGTGCCGCTAGCGCGGGCGCCGCGAGGTGGATGGGGTTTTGGGCTAAATGCGGGTAGGCGACATGGCCCTGAACACCACGAACCGTCATAACGGCGCCAAGCGAGCCGCGACGGCCATTTTTAATCACATCGCCCACGCTGTCGGTTGAGGAGGGTTCGCCCACCAAGCACCAGGTGATTTTTTCGTTCTGCTGTTCAAGCCATTCAACAACTTTTACCGTGCCATTTATGGCGGGGCCTTCTTCGTCGCTGGTAATTAAAAACGCGATACGGCCACTGTGGTTTGGGTGTGCGCTAACAAAGTTTTCGCAGGCCGTAATCATGGCTGCCAAGCTACCTTTCATATCAGCGGCGCCACGCCCACGTAACATACCGTCTTGAATCACGGCGTTAAAGGGTTGGGTTTGCCAATTGGCTTCGGGACCGGTGGGCACCACATCAGTGTGTCCGGCAAAGCAAAATATGGGGCCGCTATCGCCGTGCACGGCCCAAAAATTATCTACATCGTCAAACCGCAATGATTGACACTTAAAGCCAATTTTCTCTAATCGAGCCATCATCATAGCTTGGCAATCGGCGTCTAGTGGTGTCACAGAGGGCCTGTTAATTAAGTCGCAGGCAAGTTGAATCGTAGGCGAGAGGCTTGTCATAGGTATGGGGTCGGCTTTTTAGTGGATAAACGAAAAAGTGGCTGAACTAATCAGCGCGCTATTCTAGCAGAAACTACCTTATCTGACAGGTACAAGAGCTTGTTAAGACGATGACTGACGGAAACACTCATTGCAGGTCCAAATGAGTGGAAATGTCATAGAGAGCCTAGTCTAGCTTAGCTATGATCAAATTCTGTAAATGGTCAGGCTACCCGAAATTTGACGGTGTGGTGGCGTGAAGGCTTAGACCATAATAATTAGAGGAAAAGATATGAGCGTGGATTTGGACGTGGCGGTGGCGGCCGCCGAATTTGATTTTGCTGACCAGGATATACCTCAGCGTTTGCGGCACTGGGCACGTGTTAAACCAGATCATCCCTTTATGATATGGGAGCCGCGCTCAGGAGAGGATCGACGCTGGAGCTATGCTGATTTTGACGCAGAGACAAACAGGATTGCTGGAGGCTTATTCGCCAAAGGTGTGCGCAAGCACGACAAAGTCATGATTCATGCAGAGAATTGCCCAGAGATGGTTTTGGCGTGGTATGCCTGCGCTAAAATTGGTGCGGTTGGCGTTACCACCAATACCCGCAGTGTGGGGGGCGAGATTGACTATTTTGCACGGCACACTGACGCTGTGGGTGCGATCACCCAGCCAAAGTTCTTAGAGGAAATTCGCAAAAGCGCTGTCAGTCTTGAATGGATTGTCGTCACTGATAATAACGCGGGTGAAACAGCCGAAGAAACCGTTGATGGTGCGGTGATGTTTAGCGAGCTCTATGGCGACCCCGACGCGTTTCCGGCCCGCCCAGCAGAACCTATGCTTCCGGCGGGAATTATGTTTACTTCGGGTACCACCTCATTACCCAAGGCGGTGGTACACACTCATGCCAATGCGCTTTGGTCTGGCAATATGGGCTCGCAAAGTATGGGAATGACTACCGATAGTGTCTATTTAGGGTTTTTACCTTTCTTTCATGTGAATTGCCAAAGTTGGGCATTTTGGGGTTCTTTAGGCGTTGGCGGCACAGCCGTTCTTCAGCCCAAGTTTTCAGCCAGTCGTTTTTGGGAAGTTATTGACAAGCACCAAGTGAGTCACTGCTCAATGATTCCCTTCGTCTTTAAAGCGATTGGTGTGCAGGCTGTACCAGAAAACCACAGCTTAAAAGTGATGCCGATGGGGATTATCTGGAAGGAAATTGAGGGTTGGCTTAAAGCGCAGCCCTTTGCTAGTTGGGGTATGACAGAAACAGTCACCCACGCGACCCGTTCTGACTTTGTGAGTGATTGGCCTCAAGGCTCAATTGGTAAACCAACACCGGGTTATCATCTGGCGGTCGTCAATCCAGAGACGGGCGCATTATGTAAAAAGGGCGAGATTGGCGAGTTGTGGGTACAAGGTACACGCGGGATTAATCTCTTCCTTGAATATTATAAAAACGAAGAGGCCATGGCCAAATCATTCACACCCAATGGCTGGTTTAAAACCGGCGATATGGTGAGTGTGGGAGACGAAGGCAATTTCTTCTTTACTGACCGCGATAAGGATGCGCTTAAAGTCGGTGGCGAAAATGTATCCGCTAGGCAGGTGGAAGAAGTGTGTATGCAAGTGCCCGGTGGTGGGGTAGGTGAGGTCGCTGTTGTTGCAAAATCCCATGATATGTTGGATATGGTGCCGGTCGCCTTTGTGATAAAAGGCTGGGGTGCGCCAGAGGATGACGCGGCATTTAGTGAAGCGATTATCGAACATTGCAAAGCCAACCTTGCTGATTTTAAAGTACCGAGGGCGGTGTATATTGTTGACGAATTCCCTCGCGCAACCTTGGAAAAAGTCGCAAAGAATAAGCTCCGTGAAATAGCAGATAGTAAAGCTATTATCCATTGAGACCGTGATGCTAAAAGGGATGTTGGTCCTGTGAGATCAATATCTACGTAGAAAGGGGCTTCTTTTAGCCCCTTATCAATTCACCCATACGCTGTCAGCTTTTACAACCTGATTGCTGCTTTTGGTAAAAAGTTGTCGTTCAGGCCTGAGTGAATTAATGGTTCTATTGAAAGAATGGACGTTTAAATACTGGTATTTCTAAATCCACAATGAAGTTGAGAATTTTCTTATTTGTCAGTAAGAGTGATTTCCCGATTTTCAAACCCATCGTGATACTACCTGCTATCACGTATCCCATCATTGCAACGACTGCCCATAATGCGCGATCTTCTCAATATTGTGAGCCAAGTAATGCAGCCGTCATTGGTCCTGTTTATTGCTCTTGCACCTCAGTGAGAAGCGTCACAAGCTTTTATTGCTAATGTTCCCATGCATAGCTTCTGCCACCTATATGCGATGTACCTAGTACAGCTTGCTCCTAATAATGTGGATGGATAGGTCTAATTCGTATTAACGACAGAAACCTCGCTTTGTATCTACACCAAATGACAATGACCTGCATAGAAATCTGAGTTTGATATCAGCAAGTTACCGCATAGTTAATGAATGGCGAGTAATCTAGCCGCTATTTAAGCTGAAACTATTGAGGTGGCTAGTTGTCTACGAAATGAGATCTGATCAACTAAATGAAAGATTTATATTTTTTAAATCGAAGTGGCATGTAAAAAAAATCATAAAGTGACTTAGGGATTTTTATAAAAAATATAATATCACCATATAAAGTGTTGCCTAAGTATGTTTTTTATTTTTAGTAACCACTGGAGATTTTAATTATATGCCATTGTTAGCTAAAACGTTACGCCCCTTTACTTTGAATAAGTTAGTCTTTTTAGGCTGCTTATTGCCAAGTTTAGCGTTATCTAAAGTGCCTTTTGATACTAATGACGATTCAATACAAACAAAAGATGACACTAAAGCTCTTTATGCCGTTGATGGTGACTTTAATCGCAATACGGTTGCAGATTTAGCTCGTGAATTGGCTAAAAAACCATATCAAGAGCCAAGTATTACATTACCCGCTGCATTACAAGAGCTGAGCTATGACCAATACCGGGATATACGCTTTAATCCAAATGCGTCTATTTGGAAAAATGAGTTATTACCCTTTCAAATGCAGCTTTTTCATCGTGGTTTTTATTTTAAAGAAACCGTAGAAGTGGCTATCGTAGAAAATGGTCAATCACAGCACTTACGATACAGTCCTGATATGTTTACAACAGGAGAAGTGATGCAACAACCACTGCCCAATGCGGATGTTGGCTTTGCAGGAATTCGTTTACATAATCCGTTAAATACCCCTGATTATTACGATGAAGTGGCCGTTTTCCAAGGTGGTAGTTATTTTCGTTCCCTAGGAAAAAACCAAGGTTATGGTTTGTCATCACGGGGTTTGGCGCTTAAAACCGCAGATCCGGAAGGTGAGGAATTTCCAGCTTTCCGGGCATTTTGGATAGAAAAACCAGCTAATGACAGCAGTTCAATCGTCGTTTATGCGTTACTGGACAGTCCAAGTACCACCGGTGCTTACCGCTTCACTATCCGTCCAGGTGAGGATACCGTGATGGATGTCGAAGCCACTCTATTTCCTCGTGAAGATTTAGATAAGGTAGGTTTAGCGCCAGCAACCAGTATGTTCATGTTCTCTTCTTATGAACGAGATCAAGTTGATGACTTCCGTCCCCGTGTTCACGACTCGGATGGCTTGTTAATGGTTAATGGTAGAGGTGATAGCTTATGGCGTCCTTTGCGTAACCCTAACAACTTAGAGGTCAGTGCATTTAGTGATAACGGCCCTATTGGTTTTGGTTTAATACAACGCAGCCGCGACTTTAATAACTTTCAAGATTTAGAAGCTAATTATGAACAACGTCCTAGTTTATGGGTAGAGCCTGTTGGTGATTGGGCAAGAGGGTCGGTTGTATTAGTTGAGATCCCGACAGACTCTGAAGTTAACGATAATATTGTTGCTTACTGGTCACCAAGTGAAGTGATTCCAGCAGGTTCTGAATATCACTTTTCTTATCGTCTACTGTGGGGGCATGCACCATCATTTGCTAAAGGTGAAGCTATTGTTGAGGCAACTCGAAGTGGTCGTGCGAGCATCAATAGTCCAACTGAAAAACGCTTATTTGTTATTGACTACCGCTTTCCAATCCCTACAGATAAGGTTGACCTTCAAAAGCCAACCGCACTAATCGAAAATACAGCAGGTAAAATTCATAACGTGGTTGTCGCAGAGAATCAGGCTAATGGATACCGAGTCACTTTTGAGTTAGATCCACTTGATTCAGAATTAATCGAATTGAAATTAGATTTACAGTTTACCGATGGAAGAAAAGCGGAAAGCTGGATGTATCAATGGACAAAATAATGTTGGATGAGCCAGCTCTATCAGAGCATGCCTGTATTGAATCAGGTATGCCAGATGAACATCATAAGGAAATGCCTGTTCAATCTTTAAGTCACTTTGATACTAATAGTAAGCGCTCGCCTGTTAATGTTAATGGTGTTCGCTCTCAAGCAGGTAGAAGATGGTTAGTCCTTGGCTCATCATTGTTACTGTCTGTATGGGGCATTAATGAAATGCATGCGGTTTTAGGTGCTAATAACATGACCTTTATTCAATATGTATTTCTTGTTTTATTTGCATTAACGTTTAGCTGGATCACCATTTCTTTTAGTGCCTCGATTGTTGGCTTCTTTTTAGTTTTCTCACAACGTCGCGCTATTCCAAAACGTTTGATGAATGCATTAGTGGGGCGAACCGCAGTATTAATGCCAACCTATAACGAAGATCCAGACCGTATTTATGCATCTATTGAAGTTATGGCAACGGCTATTGCTCAAGCAGGAGAAAATAAAGCATTTGATTGGTTTGTCATCAGTGACACCACTGATCCGGATGTTGCGTTAAAAGAAGAGGCTTGTTTTCATACCTTACGTGAACGGTTAGGTCATTCTATTAATGTCTATTATCGCCGACGTCAAAAAAATACAGCGAGAAAAGTCGGTAATGTAACTGATTTTTGTAAACGTTGGGGGGCAAGTTACGATCATTTACTAGTGTTAGATGCTGATAGTTTAATGGAAGCAGATACTATACTTGAGTTAGCTCGCCGGATGGAAGCTGACTCAGATTCAGGTTTAATTCAAACCATACCGCAGTTAATTAATGGCACAACATTAATGGCAAGGTTACAGCAATTTGCCGCTTGTGTTTATGGCCCGATTGTTGGCAGTGGGCTTGCCTGGTGGACTCATAAAGAAGGTAACTTCTGGGGCCATAATGCGATTATACGCACTCAAGCGATGATGTCTGCGGCCGGCTTGCCCAATATTAAAGGCGCACCACCATTTGGTGGTCATATTTTAAGTCATGACTTTGTAGAAGCGTCATTAATTAGACGAGCTGGCTGGAGTGTAACCATTGCAGCTGATCTCTACGGCTCATACGAAGAATGCCCCCCCTCCATGACAGATTTAGCCATTCGTGATCGTCGCTGGTGTCAAGGTAACTTACAACATGGTCGTATTATAACGGCGAAGGGCTTGCATTGGGTAAGTCGCACGCATTTATTAACGGGAATCATGTCATACATCTCGTCTCCTTTATGGTTAATGTTAATTTTAGTGGGATTAGCACTCTCTTTGCAGGCTGAGTTTATTCGCCCTGAATACTTTGGTGATGAGTTTTCTTTATTTCCTACTTGGCCACAAATGGATGCTGCTCGAGCCTTAAGCTTATTTGCTTTTACCATGGTGATACTGTTTACACCAAAAACCTTGGGGCTGGTGTCATACATGATTCATAGCCCTTTAAGAAAAAGTTGCGGGGGTTTTTTCATGTTGATAATCAGCTTTATGGTGGAAGTGATTTTATCGGCGATGGTTGCCCCTATTATGATGCTTATCCACACCGGCGCTGTATTCTCGATTTTAATGGGGCAAGACTCAGGCTGGAATCCACAACGGCGCGACGATGGCAGCTTACCCATTAAGCATTTGATATATAGGCATCGTTGGCACATGGTTGCAGGATTGTTATTAACCATTGCAGGTTACCTTAATTCATTGGCTTTGTTGGCGTGGTTATCGCCTGCCATTGTCGGCATGTTGTTATCCGTGCCTTTATCTATGTTAACGGGCTCATGGGCCATTGGGCATTTCATTAAAAGATGCAGAATATTATCGACCCCGTATGAAAAAGAAGAGCCGAACATTCTCAAAGCAATGAATGAGACAAGAGGTATTTATGACGAATCAGTGCATAATGCACCTGATTTGGTTGTAACGGCTTCAGACCCGAAATGCCGTGCAAGACATCTAGCACTGATAGACCCTATTCCATTAAGAGTTGCTGGGCAAGTAGACGTGATAGAAGCAACAGCAACCATGAAAATATACGATGCAAACAGTGTAAGTGAAGCGGTTAGTTACCTTAATAAACAGGAAAAAACCTATGTGTTGGGAACGCCTGATTTATTTAAAGCATTATCGAATTTACATAGATACACCGGTATCAGTCATGGGTTTAGCTGATGCTTAATTAATGTACTAATGCTCCCTTCTATTTTTTTTGCCATGACGTCTTCAGCTAGTTAACTGTTGCGTGAATTGAATACATTTATTAGGTTCAGCTTATTGGAGTTTCTTATGAAATTGAGGTTAGTGGTTGCAATTCTTCTTTCTACCTCGCTCTCATCTTACGCTGCAGAAGCGTTAGACCGAACGGAGTTTACATTCGAAGATTTAAAAGCCTTGGCAAAATCCTCTGCAAGTAAACCGTACTCCCCATCCGTCAATCCAGCTCCTGAGTTAATCGATAAGATGACTTATGATCAACATTGGAAAATACGCTTTAAAGAAGAAGAGGCCCTCTACCCAAGTGGAAAAAATGCACCTGTACAATTGTTTTATCCCGGTCGATATTTTCCAGACCAAGTGAGAATTTACATCAGAGATGATAAAAGTTTGGTGCAATCTGTGCCTTTTGATAATGAAAAATTTGAGATGCCTGCTGATAGCCCAGCACATAATCTCCCCGAAGGATTCGGGTTTTCAGGTTTTAGAATAATGCGTCCTGATATGAAACCAGATTGGATATCATTTCTCGGTGCATCCTATTTTCGTACCGATGGACCTGAGGGACAATATGGATTATCAGCCAGAGGTGTCGCTATCAATACTGGCATGAGCCAAGCTGAAGAATTTCCTCGCTTTTCAGCATTTTGGCTTGGCCCTGCAGAGCAAGAAGGAGAAAGCTTGTCGGTTTGGGCATTACTTGAGGGCCCCTCTATTACCGGAGCCTATCGTTTTGGCTTGAGCAAAGATAACAAAAATGCCAAAGGGCATATTACTTCTGTGACCGCGCATTTATACATGCGAAAGGATGTTGAACGATTAGGCATAGCTCCCTTAACCAGTATGTATTGGTATTCAGAAACAGATAAAACCATCGCTAAGGACTGGCGCCCTGAAATTCACGACAGTGATGGTTTGGCTATCCATACAGGTATAGGCCAACACATTTGGCGCCCACTAAATAACCCCCAGTCAGTATCGACCAATAGTTTTATCGATGAAAATCCACAAGGATTTGGACTCATTCAAAGAGATCGTAATTTCAACCACTACCAAGACGATGGCGTGTTTTACCATAAGCGTTCTTCAGCTTGGATTAAACCAAATGGCGACTGGGGTAAAGGTGCTGTTCAGTTAATCGAAATACCAACAAAAGATGAAACCTTCGATAATATTGTCGCTTACTGGGTACCCGAAAAACCTGCTCGTAAAGGCGATCAGTTTACCTTCTCTTATGATATTGAGTGGCGCCCACAGGATCCAAAATCTCAAGCCTTAGCAAGTGTGGTCAATACCCGACAAGGTTTAGGGGGGATTCCAGGGCAGCCGATACCTGAAGAGATCAACAAAATGGTCATTGATTTTGAAGGGCCAGTACTAGAAGGCCTCGATCGAGACAGTGGTATCCAAGCTATTGTTGAAGCCCGCAACGGCGAAATACTAGAGCCTATTCGCGCCTATCCGATTGTCGGGACAAACCAATGGCGATTAACCTTTGACTATAAACAAGTTAATAATAATCCTGTGAGTATACGTGCTTACTTAGCCGATAAAAAAGATCAAGCAATAAGCGAAACATGGGTAAGTGATGCAAGGGTAAATATTAAATAAGTGCAAAAGTAATCGCTGATTATTTTAAAAGGATGCTAGACGGCTTTTGGCACGCACCCGCCATCATGTGTTGAACTCAACGGCTTCTGTCTGCGGTGGATTCAAAAGGTCAATGAACGGGTAACGTACTAGCCTGGTTAATCTACAAGCCAACGGCTGTTTGTTGGGTGACTCGCCACCCTTTACTTGGTGGTGATGACGGGTCTGATAATGACCAGCGCCTACTATTTAGCCCTTACCTTCAATTGTCAGCGGCATATGGTCGCTGACAATTATCCAATCTTTTCTTATGCCCACTGTCAACTTTTGGCTATTGATTAAATCATCAGCGATGAAGGCATAATCGATGTGATAGGGTTTGTTTTCATTCTTTTGTAAATAGAAGGTAGGGGTGCATTCTTGTCCTTGGTCTTCTTTATATTGTTTGTGATACAGGCTGGAAATACCTATGTCGTTTAACTCCGCAATCACATCACTGTGATTCCACCAGCGATCTGGCTTATCCCATTTAACATTGCTGTTAAAGTCACCAAGAATCATGGTTTTATCACCGCTTAAATCCTGCCTATGGATTTGAAGATATTTCCAGAATTGGCCCATATAGCCAAAAGCCTGCGAATCATTGCCCTTTGTCCAAACCCCAAGCACGGTTATTGTGTTATCTATGCGGAATGGAAGAAATAGGTTTACCTCTGAGCTTGTCCATTTTAGCGACTGGCTTTTTGAGGGTAGGCCCTGAAGGCTAAACTCGCCGTGCCAAGCCAATGGTTTGACTGAAAAACCCTTCTTGGGAAAAACGCCGATGCCCTTGTTTTTTGATGTGCCAACCCACAGGTAATTACCAGCCCAATCACGGTATAGCTGTGTAGATTGAGCAGGGTCTTCACATTCTTGAATAACTAAAATATCTCCATTAAGAGCCTCTATCTCATTGAGTTTCTTTCTTAACGCGCCATTGCAGTTCCACGTTACGATTTTCATATTTGATATTACTCAGGACACAATTTTTGCTTACACCGTTTTTATTTTAAACGAGGGCACTGGGATGAACTGATAATGTAAAGGGAATGGCTGTGGGATGCCACTCTGTTGGTGAGGGCGTTCAGGCTGTAGAATAATACCTCAAACCCACTCCAGCGCTCGATTCGTATTGTAAAATAGACGCTTCACCCGCTGATCGGTTCGGTTATGGCCAATTACCTTGATGACAATCTCAACCAAAGTGTGTTTCTCGATATTAATTATTTGGAAGTGCTTGGTGAAAATACCTTTGAGTTTTGTCTCTATCAGTTGATTACTCACACGCTCGATCTTGATGCGTTTCATGCGCGGTATAAAAACAAAAAAGTGGGTCGCAAAGCGTATCCTCCAGCGATTTTATTGCGCGTTATTTTCTATGCGTATTACCGAGGTATCACCTCAAGCCGCGCTATCGAGCGCTGCTGTAGAACAGATTTAAAATTCATGGCACTGGCCGCCGGAAAAACGCCTCATTTTACGACGATTGCTGATTTCGTCAGCGGTTATGCGGAAGAAATGAAATCGGTTTTTCATAAAGTGCTAATGATTTGTTGTAAGAGCGGACTGGTGGGTAAAGAGCACTTTGCAATTGATGGTTGCAAGCTACCGTCTGATGCGTCAAAAGAATGGAGCGGCACACATGCCGATTTGCGAAAGAAATCAGATAAGTTAAAAGCCACTGCTCAGAAAATTATCGAACGCCATCAATCCAATGATTCCGCTAAAGATACCGGCGAAAAGGGGCGAGAGCTTAAAACTGCCGACACCCTTATTAAAAATGCGACTAAGATTGATGAGTTTTTGAAAAGCAATGACAAGCGGCAAGGTGTAGGCAAGCAGAAAAAGGAAGTGCAGAGCAATACAACGGATAATGACAGCACCAAAATGACCACCGCAAAAGGCACTATACAAGGCTATAACTGCCAGACAGCCGCTGATGAATTACATCAGATTGTGGTTGCCACCGAAGCCTTTGGTGTTGGCCAAGATCAATCATTGTTAAAACCCATGGTGGAAAGAATTCGTGAAAGTCTTGGTGAAGATTGTTTAAGCGGAAACGTATTGTTAACGGCAGATACGGGATACTCCAGTGAAGACAACATGAAGTACCTGTTTGATGAAGGTATCAATGCTGTTGTTCCTGATACCAACTTCCGCCAGCGTGATCCAAAAATAGCGGGTTCTGAAACAGTCGCAAAACATAAAGCGCATCGGCAGAAAACCCGTAAAGATCAACGCAAGGGAACAGCGAAAATACCTGCTGCAGATTTTGCAGTTAACAAAGACGCCAAGACCTGCATCTGCCCCAATGGCTATGAAATGATGTACCACGGCGATCATTTTGTAATAAACAACAAACGCTATATGCGCTTCAAATCGTATTTAAAAAACTGTCGTGGTTGCCCGCTGCAAAGCGAGTGTATGAAGCGGCCTTTAAAGGAGCACGGTCGCCAAGTTTCTTTTGTCGTCGATGGCGAAGACAACGTAAGTTATTTGGATTTAATGAAGCGAAAAATTGACAGCGAACAGGGAAGGAAAAATTATTCTCGTCGCATGTGGACAATCGAGCCAGTGTTTGGAAATATCACCAGTAATAAAGGCATCAATAAGCTCACCTTGAGAGGCAAAGCGAAGGTGACCTGCCAGTGGATGATGTGTTGCATAGTTCACAACATCGAAAAGCTATGGCGTTATGGTAATGCGGGCGCTGTTAGCGTGTAAATGAGCGTAGCTATGGCAATATAGCGCTGTTCTAGGATGAAAGCGGTGATATATTGATCTCGGCGCTTAAAAATGGCTGCCATCAAATACGGCAGTCGAGATATATAAATCCAAGGTGGGACGGATTATTTACATGAAAAACTTAATTTTTCTACACCTTGGTTAGTAAAGGATATATGGGGTTTAGGTACTATTGTGCTCATTCTTGCTGGAAACGAGCTATATCTTTCATGCTAAGTTCCAGATTAAGGTCTTACCGCTATTTGAATCTGTGTTAATCAGGCTGTTGCGGACTTGTCATAAAACCATACTTATTTTGTCATCTGTGGGGTATAGCATTTGTTGTGCTGAAAAGCATGGCACTTGAGCATTTGAATGTTGGTTTCCAAATATTAGATGAGCTAGAAGGGTTGTGATATGAATCGTTATATTAAGCAGCATGGCACTTACTCCAATTTGCACCAGCAACATGCTAGAGCCGAGATCTCTAGGCAAATAGAAGAATACTTAGGTAAAGGAGGTAAGATAGAGAAGTTGAGCGGCCCTCAGTTCCTCCCTCACCGCGCTGTTCGCATTACTAATACCTCAGTCTCTGAAGCATTATAAGTACGGGATATATACTACTGGCACAGCGTTGGGTTTAGAGCTGTGCCATAGCTACTACTAACGCTTAGCCGATCAGTAGTATTGCTGCATTGATTGTCATAATAAAAAGCGCGATAGATGTTAAGAAAAACAGCGTAAGACGAACCAAGACATTGTTTACAGTAGCTTGCACTAAGCTGTGTAAAATACGACCACAAACATAAGCCCATGCGAGGCTTAGGTTCAATCCGCTATCCCCTCCGACTAAAGCCAGAATTATTGCAGTGGCATAAAATAAAGTTGGCTGCTCAAGAAGATGATTGTAATTATCTGCCTTCCACTGTGTTTTAGCGGGCATTTTTAAGGCGAGTTCACTCGTTCTCTGGCCATCCTTTGGTTTTATTTTTAACTTCGGAAACACCGAAAAGCGAGAAATAGCCATCCATGTCATCATCACGAAGGTCCATAAAACCAAGATGATGACTGGGGTGAGTATGGGGGAGTGCTGCAGCATTGTTAGGCCTCAATAGGTGGGGTAATACTACGTATCATCGCTAGACTAGCGGCTTGATTGTAGAAGTAACTGATCTGGTTTGAGTCTTAGAAGATTACAGTTTCTTGTTAATGTATTTTTTCTAAGGTGTATGATATTTGCTGTGGTTTTATATTAATCGATATTTCATTAAGTTTGGCGATGATGAGTGAATTTAGCGGTGTTGCCTGAATGGCTGCACTGAGTGTCTCTGGTGTAAATACGCAGCGGATGGCAAGGCTGTGTGGAAAGCGCATATAGTCGACAGTATGGGTTAACCACAGAAATCCGTTATTATGGTCTAGGGCGAACTCACACACTTCTGTGAGTTGAGTACGAATAGCATTGTCTATTTTTTTATCGTTTTTACGCATTACAAACTAGATGTGTGAATTGCAGTGTGGCTAGAATGTTACGTGGGCTAACCCCTAGTCGCAAGGACCGTATGGCGTAGATTCTTAGAAAGTGCGATTACTGCACTATTTGTTTCTTTGAGAGTCTTAATGGGGGGGTAAGCAGTGATGATAGCGGTGGAAATGTAGTATAGATGTTTTAGTTGTTTGGCTTTCGCCGTTATTTAGATCGATGATTTTAGGCTCACTCTAGCAAGGCTACTTTGGGGGCGATATGAATATACATGGAAAAATAAATTACATTGAGTTACCTGCTGCTGATATTGAAGCGGTTAAAATGTTTTTTACTAAAGCCTTTGGTTGGTCATTTACTGATTATGGGCCTGATTACACGGCGTTTTCTGATGAAGGACTAGATGGCGGTTTTTACCGCGCCAATTTATCAGCCAGTGTTGCGAATGGCAGTGCTTTAATTGTTTTTTACAGCGATAACCTTGAAGAGACTCGAAATGTAGTGGTGATGTCGGGTGGCACGATAATACAAGAAGTTTTTGATTTTCCCGGCGGGCGTCGATTCCACTTTTCAGATCCTAATGGAAATGAATTCGCAGTGTGGTCAGTACCAGCGGATTAGAGAATGCCGCTGGACCAAAGGAAATTATAGTTTTTCAGCCGCCACTCCTTCTGAGAGTGGTTGTTCGTGATGGGGGTACTGTTCATTTACCCATTCCGGGTGTTTATAAAGAATACGTAAATCCTTAAACTTCCATACATCTTGCGCCATTTCTACCCAGCCATGCACTTGCAGATGAAATGGGTTGTAAGGTTTTGTCGGCATATGGTTTACACCGTATTTAATTTCTCCAGCATCATTTTCATCCCTAAATGTGCCGAATAACTTGTCCCAAAAAATGAAAATGCCGCCAAAGTTACGATCAATTTGTGCGGGGTTACTGCCGTGATGTACTCGATGGTGAGAGGGGGTGTTCATTACTTTCTCTAATATGCCTAGCTTACGTACTTGCTCGGTATGAAGAAAAAATTGGTAAACTAAATTGCCTTCAATGGCGAGCAGTACCCAGTTTTTGTCAAAGCCGAGCAATGCAGCAGGAATCCACCAGAGAACCCAGCTGCCTGAAAAGGCAAAGGTGAAGTTTTGGCGCAGCGCGGTAGAGAAATTCATGTGTTCGGATGAGTGATGAGTGATGTGGCCACTCCAGAACCAACGGACTTTGTGCATCATGTAATGATTGATGTAAAAACAAAAATCAATAAAAACGATTAAAGCCAAAATGCTGAGCACCGACACGCTGGGGTTCCACTGTAGACCAAATTGGTAGACCCACAGGTAAAAGGCTTGAATAAACAAGGCGACAGCAACACCGTCGACGATTTTATAAGAGAAACCGGCCGCTAAATTAGCGACTGTCTCACGTGGGTGGTAAATGCCGGTTTGCCCACTGCGGCGGACATAGTGGTATTCTGCTGCAATAACAGCTAAAAACACCGCGCCAAACGCAGTGACAAAAAATAGGGCGTGGAGTACGTCTTGCACCGAAGCACCTCTCAATTATTAATCTAATATTGGCATTCTATGGACTATTCACCAAGTTAGATTGACTCTTAAAGCCAGGTTTTTGACATTTTACGCCATGTTGCTGATGATGTGTCTTAAATAGTAAGGGGATGATGATGCTTGACCAGCTGCAAGTAAATGGTGACTTAGCCGGGCTGTTACGTGATTTTTTGAGTGACCAGGGAGATACCCATTGCGAGTTATACACTAATTTGCAGTCATTCAGCGCAAGCAATCGGATGAGTTTTGGCCAGTGGTGGGACTTGCTTGAGAAAGTTCAACAGCGGTTTCCAGGGCGTGAAGTAGGGCTGGAATTGGGGCAGCGAGTTCGTTCGGCACATTTAGGTGTAATTGGGTATTTGACACTGGCCAGCGATACTGTGGCTGATGCTTTGGCTGCCTTTCAACGCTATCAACGTCTTTTACATGACGGTGATAAGGCGTCTATTGCGTTAAATGGCAGCACAATGACCCTATTTTGGAGTAGTGACTACGGCCCATCAACAAAATTGTCTGATGAGGTGTTACTGATGGGGCTTTTGAGCTTTATTAGGGTGATGACGGGTGAGCCCTCGTTGATACCGATTCACGTTGATTTCACTTTTGCGGAGCCACCTAATGTTGCGGCCTATGAGTTGGCCTTCGGTGCGCCGGTGTTCTTTTCGAGAGCCCATACCGCATTGCATTTTCCCGCCGAGTATTTGAGTCTGCCAATTAGTAATAGTGACCCAGGCCTGCGGGATTTACTTGAGCGACAAGCGCAGGCATCGCTTGCGATATTGCCGCAAAATGAAGATTTCACTCAGGCATTACGTGGGGCGCTGTTGCGTGGCTTACAAAGTGGCAGGGCGGGTTCGGCTGCCGTTGCAGCAATGCTTAATATGTCGGAGCGTACCTTGTTCAGACGGCTGAATGAGCAAGGTCTAGTTTTTAAGCAGGTTTTGTCGCAGATCCGAGTGCAGCTTGCGCGGGAATACCTTGCCGATAAACGATTGACGCAGAGCGAGATCGCGCTACTACTGGGGTACTCAGAGCAGAGTGCATTTAGTCGGGCGTTTAAACGCGAAACCGGTGTTACCCCCCGACAATTTCAAATGCAGAATTAAACACGGCCTTATTTGTTTGCGGTGATGTTTTGGAATTGCTTGCGCAGTTGTTCCAGCCTATTGCGATTTACGCCAAAGTCGTAATAGCCAATGCGCGATGAGCTGCGAATATCTACTTTTTGCTGCTGGGGTGAATAGCGTAATTCAATATCGTCTTTGAATCGCATAACGGCTGTGCTGCTGACTGCATGAAGATAATGCTCAGTGCGATTAACAACTTGGGTGCGGGGACTGGTTAGCAGTAGGTCTTGTAACATCTGCCATTCTTGCATCGACTGAACCTTTATTGGTGCAATGGCTTGGCTCGGCTCGGTTGTCGTGCTGGAAACACAGTGTGGCGCTGATGGGCAGGGTGGAAAAGGTGTTCTTTGTGCAAGTGGTGGCGATGTGCTGCAGGCTGCAAGCAGTATCGCGCTTAGAAGGGCGGCAGGGATGGCGGTGCTGTTGCTTAGTAATGTGCTCATAGTTGTCTCAATGTTGTGTTGATGGTTGAAGTCTGGGATAAGGTAGGTCTTTTCTACCCTCTATTTTCAGCGTGTTATGCTTGCTATTGCCAGCATTGTTTAAAAATGTAATAAAAAGTCCATAAACTGCTCCAAACGTAATTTTCTGTGGGGTGGCGCTGACATGAATTTAGATGAGCACATGGTTATGGAACGTATTAAAAATGATTTACTCGACAGTTTTGATGAAGAGCTAGAAATGGAGCTGGGGAAAAATTTCAGTGCGGAGCAGGCGGCTGATGGCGTTGATAACGACGACAATAGTAAGCGTCAACTAGAGCGCCGCACGTATTTTAAAGAATTATTCCGTTTGCAAACTGAGTTGGTGAAGCTACAGGAATGGGTTGCCGATACTGGGCACAAAGTTGTGGTTATTTTTGAGGGCCGCGATGCGGCGGGAAAGGGGGGCGTTATAAAACGTATTACCCAACGCTTAAATCCGCGTATCTGCCGTATTGCCGCACTGCCTGCACCCAATGAACGGGAGCGTACACAGTGGTATTTCCAGCGCTATGTGTCTCATTTGCCGGCGGCAGGTGAAATCGTATTATTTGATCGCAGCTGGTATAACCGCGCTGGGGTTGAGCGGGTAATGGGGTTTTGTAGTGACGAGGAATATGAAGAGTTTTTTAATAGTGTTCCCGACTTTGAGCGGATGTTGACGCGCTCGGGTATTCAAGTAATTAAATATTGGTTCTCTATCTCTGATAAGGAGCAGTATTCGCGGTTTTTAAGTCGTATGCATGACCCGCTTAAACAGTGGAAATTAAGTCCAATGGATTTGGAGTCGCGCCGACGCTGGGAGCAATATACCAAGGCCAAAGAAGTGATGCTGGCTCGAACCCATATTGATGAGGCACCATGGTGGGTGGTGGAGGCGGTTAATAAGAAAAAAGCGCGTTTAAATTGCATCAGCCATCTTTTAAGCCAAATTCCGTATGAGGAAGTGCAGCGGCCTTTGTTGGCGTTGCCAGATAGAGAAAATCATGCCGATTATGTACGTGAACCCGTGCCAAAGGAGATGTTTATACCTGAACTGTACTAGAGTCAATTTTGGACGTGGGCAGTGTCCAAGACAAGCTGCCCACAGGTTTAACAGCCAGCTGCATAGAAGGTGGCGGTGGCTAGTGTGTTACAAGTGCTTGCGAATGTATAAGGCGCCGGTGTTTTTTACAGGGATAACCATTCCCGCTTTAGTTCAGCCCAGAATAATTTAAGACTGCTGGTTTTTGTGTCGACGGCATCGATGTATTCATCAAGGTGGTCAAGGGTCTTGTGTTGGGCCCTCTCTGCTTGCCGAGTGACCATAAGTTGTTGCTCTAGTTCGTCAATGGATTGGCGCAATTCACGAATTTTAGCTTCGGTTTCTAAATGCTTTTTAGTAGGCATGATTCGGCTCCTTATAGCTGTGTAACCCCAATCATTAGCAGCGGTAAGAGAAAAAATACGCCGCCGATGTAGGCTAACACGTAGAGTTTATTTCGTTGCGCGAGCTCTGCTAATTTGGTGGCAATATTGGGAGGAATACCGCGTAAGAATGGCAAGGTGTAAATTAAAAGAATACCAAAAATATTAAAGAAAAGATGTACCAACGCAATTTGCATGGCAAGGATGGCTGTAGGCCCACTTATAGCCGTGGCTGCTAGCAAGGCCGTAATACAGGTGCCAATATTGGTCCCCAGAGTAAAAGGATAAACCTGTTTGAGGTTAAAAACCCCTGTGCCGGCCAGTGGCACAATTAATGATGTGGTGGTTGAGGATGACTGGACCAATACGGTAATTGCCATACCAGATGCCATACCTGACACTGGACCTCTACCAATACTACGATGCATGATTGTTTTTGCACGCCCCACCATAACCGAGCGTAAAACCTTCCCTATAGCTGACACCACAAACAAAATCATGCCAATGCCAATAATAATGAGTGCGGCTCCTTGCCATAATTTGTTGGGCATCCAGCTGACGAGTAATTTCAAAAAGTCTGATGCCGGCGCCAAAATCATTTTCATGACGTTCATGCTTTTCATGTCAACGCCAGTGTCGCTCGCCACTAGGCCGGCCAATGCTTGAGCAGTATGTTGCAGTGGGCTAAAGGCCAATTCAATGGGCAGTAGTATGAAGACAGCTAAAATATTGAAGGCGTCATGAATAGTTGCAGCGGAAAAGGCACGACGGAATTCTTCGCCGTTTCTCACATGACCTAAGCTGACAATGGTACTGGTTAGTGAGGTGCCAACGTTTGCTCCCATAATTAAGGGAATGGCAATGGGAATGGGTAAGCCGCCTGCGACCATGCCGACAATAATAGAGGTGACGGTGCTAGAACTTTGAATAAGTGCCGTTGCCGCCACTCCAATCATGAGGCTTATAAAGGGGTTGGTGGCAAAAGCAAATAATTCTTTAGCGTTGTCACCAGTGGCCATTTTGAAGCCACTGCCAATTGCGCCAACAGCGGCAAGTAAAAGATAGATGAGGGTGAGAACTAACAACCAAGATGCCCATTGCGCGGCGGCGGATTTTTGTGCGTTGGCCGGCAATGTTGTAGCGTCGGAGCTCATGCCATTTTACCCTCATAGAATATGAGGGGTAGATACTATGGCAGTAATGTGACAGTTGTGTGTCAGTGATTACCGGTTAGCGTTTACTCCCTGTGTATCGTTGATACGGTGTGCATCAGCGTTTTACTTAAAGATGCTCGATAAGTTTGATTTCTAGGTTATTATCAGCATCGGAAACCCAAATCGAGTCTTCATCTATGGTGCACTGCAGCCTCATGGTGCGCTGAGCAAACTCTTGCAATGCTGTAGAGTCGTCGTTGGAGACTTCAAAGACTTTGACGTTACCGTGCTGTCTTGCTTTGCGGCCGTTGTCCTGCCACCACATTTGGGCGGTGCGACCACCGTAAATAAAGAGGATAACTTGCTTGGCGATTGCTCGCGCCTTGCGGACCCTTTTTTCGCTGGGTAAGCCCATTTCTATCCAGGTGTCGATTTCACCGCTGAGGGACTTTTCCCATAAATCTGGCTCGTCATCAGTGCTTAAGCCTTTGGTAAATTCTAGATGTTCGTTGGCATAAAGTGCGAAGGCGAGAATACGTAGCATCATACGCTCGTCAGTTTCTGACGGGTGGCGTGCAACGGTGAATTGATGGCGTTGATAGTAGTGGCGGCGAAGATCACTAATGTCGAGGGTGGTTTTAAACAGTGTCGCGTTCAAGGCCATGGTCAATTTCGCTTGCGATTTGGGAGCGCTATTGTACGCAGAAATTTAAGTAGCAGGGTTATCTTTATAATGCGCTGACGCCGCCAATGACCAGCGCGTATCTAATGCCTTTGCCAATAGCAACCAGAATGAAAAAAGGTGTGGCGGGGATGCGCATGATACCGCCGACCACGGTAAGTGCATCACCGCCTATGGGCATCCATGACATTAGTAATGTCCATTTCCCGTAGCGTGTAAACCAGCCTTGCGCGCGGATAAGATCTGCTTTTCGGGCAGGAAACCACCGACGGTCTGAGTATTCGCTGAGTTTCATGCCCATCCACCAATTCACACCGGCGCCGAGCGTATTCCCCGTTGTGGCTGCTAGCCATAACCACGCGGGGTGCAAGCCAGCGTTGAGCTGCGCGATTAGTAATATTTCTGAATAAAAGGGCAGCAGCGTGGCGGCGCCAAAGGCGGTCGCGAACATCAATAGATATTGGCTAATCATGGGTGGCGCTGGCTACCAGGTGTTTGAAAAGGCGCAATTGGCCGTGTTGGAAAGGAAGGTATTCAGGATGCCACTGTACGCCAATATGGCAGCGGTGATTTGGTGCTTCAACCGCCTGTACGATGTTGTCTAGATCTCGTCCAGCGACTTTTAGCCCGTCGCCTAATCGATTAATGGCTTGATGGTGCAGGCTATTTATTTTGCAGTGTTCGCTGCCCAAAATGGTGTGCAGCGTTGTACCTGTATCAACATTAAGTGTTTTACGCGGAATCAGCATGCGTTTGTTGGAGGTGATACGGCGCTGAGTTTGTAAGTCAGGGTGTAGGGAGCCACCCAGCACAATATTAAATAATTGTGCGCCTCGACAAATACCCAGAATGGGAAGGTCTTTTTGTAGGCTCAATTCCAGCGCCATCATTTCAAAGCGGTCCCGTTCGCGGTTTATGGGAGCGGTGTCTGGTGCATCTGGCAAATATAAGCGCTGGTCAATGTCGTCACCGCCACTGATGATGATGCCATCGAGTTGCTCTGGAATAACGCAGCGCTGGGGCGTGAGTCGATACGCGGTGGCTCCACAGCGATGTAATGCCCAGCGGATAAACCACCAGGCGAGCGGTAATTTAGTGTCGTCGCCAGTCACCCCAATAAGCGGTTTTTTCACAGTAGCTCCGGAATTAACCAAGGGTCAACGTTGTTTGCCCAGTTGGTAAAGAGGTTAGTTGTGGGGCTGTCTAGGTATTTTCGATAGCTTTGACAGGCTACATCCAAGCGCGCTTTATCCATTGCCAGCGCATCGACCTGTAACCAGTCACGATAAGGGTGGATGAGCCCCCACTGAGGGTCGTCGATCAGGCTATTGGGTAAGCGGTAGTGTAATGTTGGTCTCGGCTTGACGCGATCATCATCTATTGTGCGGCGAAGTCTTTCGTCATCAACAAATGAAAACAGCGGAAGCATATCGAGGGCGCGGTTACGGGTGGGGTTATGTTTCAGGTAATCGTCCATCAATTGATTGATATCTGGCTCGTATTCGCTGTGCAGCAATAGCAATAAATAATCTTTGCCATAGGGGTCGATGTAAGAGGTAAGGCGGCGACTAAAGTCCACATTGCAACGTATTTTTAACCAATCGTATAGGCAAAGAAAAGCCCGTAAATAGTCACGAATGGTGTTTGCGCTGCAATCTGGCATTTCGGGGTTTAGCTGTAAGCCAAAGGCGTTCTTTGCCGAGGCGTGGGTACCCTGTGCACCGGATGCGCGTAGCTGCTTAAACAGTGTTTCTAATTGCCATAAGTTATTCATGGCGATTGGCGGCGCCACGATCTCAAACGGGACGACTTGTTTGGCGATGGTGCCGACAATGGTTTCTGCTAATTCTTCTAGCTCATTGTTGTCGTCAGACTCATGGCGTTCGCGACTAATACGTTTTATATAAGAAAAGTCTAGCTCGACACCAAAGGTGCCGAGCGAGGTGTCGACAACGTTAATTTCGTAGTCTGAAATCGGTTTTGCCTGACCACCATAGAGCGTAATAATGGTGTCTACAATGTGGTTTATTTCCATTCCTGTAAATTCGATTTCTACGCCAAGCCGACGAGTTTCCCCCGCTTTGGTCTGGCTGTGCACGGGCATTGGCCAAAGCGATTGGCGGTAGCTGTCTAATGATTTATTCATTGTTATCTCCAATGATATGGGCAAGCGGTAGTAAACGCTCGGTGTGCTGGCAGACGACTTGGAATAGGGTCAAAAGGGGAACCGCGAGTAGCACCCCAGGAGCACCCCATAACCAACCCCAGAAAAAGATCCATAAGAACACCACAATTGGATTGAGGCTAAAACGTAAGCCGTGCACGAAAGGGTCAATGAACTGGCCGGTGAAAGCCGTAAATAAGCCGTATAGAAGCGGTGCAGCAAGTATGGCAGCAGGATTGCTATACGTTACGGCGCTAACAATAGTGAAAAGCAGTAGGGTCATACTTACCCCTAGATAGGGGATAAAGCGTAACAGGGCGGCAATGGCACCCCATAGTGCGGGGTCTGGGAAGTCTGCAAACCAAAGTGCGATAGCGGTAATGCTGCCAACAGCGGCGTTTACCGCTGTAATTGTTAAAAGATAGCGTGACATTTGAATTTGCGCTAACTCTGCAATTTGGGTGACTGTTGCTTTGTCTTTTTGATTGGGCAGGCTATGAATGAAGCGCTTTATTAAGGCGTGCCCTGAGGTTAAGAGAAAGAATAGTAGAATGATACTCAGGGTGCCGTATACGCCAAAATTCTTGGCTATTTCGCCCAGCTCAGAGCGCCAGCCCGCATCGGCTATGACAACTTGAGTGATTTGAGGGTCGCTAGCGCTGAACTCTTTGGCTAAGGAGTCGATGCTGCGGCTGGCCGCATCGACGTTAGTGCTGTCAGTGTTGACGCTGCTGAGTTGGTTTCGCAGTACATCGACGGCTTCTGGGACTCGCTGCAGCCATTCATTGGCCGGTGTCGCCAGGGCGTAAATACCCACACCAATTGTACTTAGGCCAATGGTCATAATGCATACGGCACCAACACTTCTCGGTAAGCCCAGCGTCTGTAAGCGGCTGACAGCAGGTGCAAGTAGTAGCGCAAAAATGAGTGCAAGGGTAATAGGGAGCATCACATCTCTTGCGACCTGCAGTGTGTAAAGTATCGCGAGTAATGCAATGGTTTTAGTCGCCCAGTTAGCTTTGTTGGCATCCATGATGTTGTTTATAGCTCCTGTTTTTCGCGGCTACTCAAAAGTATTTCAGCTCTTCGTCTATGACTCGTGTATATAAGTTACGTGTATTTAGGAGAATTGGTTTACGTGCCCGTTACTTGGACACGCTGCGTTGATTAAGAGTGTGATGTCAGATGCGTTTTAGCGAAGCTCACGTGGTCCCGTAAACCACCAGATGACTAAGCCAATGAAGGGCAGAAATAAGATCAATACAATCCATAACAGTTTGGTGGTGGAGGTTTCGCGACTTTGTATGATGTTGAGAATAGCCCAAATATCAGCGATGAATATCAAAAAACCAAAAATGCCGGTGATCTGTAATTCCATGTCATGCTCCTTAATATTGTGTTGCTTGCTCAATTATTGGCTATAGAACAATGGCAATGGTGAGCTAAGGGACGCGTGATAGTAGAGTGATTTTAGAGCGAGGAGTTCATTTTGGGGAATTGCGCGCCCCGAAAAACGGGGCGCAGAACCTTAAAAAGGTCTAGTTGTGAGCGTGTAGCATTTCATTAAGGGCAATTGCAGATTTGTTGGTTAAAACTTCAATTGCACCGTTTTTAGAGTTACGGCGGAATAATAGGTCAGACTGCCCAGAAAGCTCTCTGGCCTTTGTTGTGCCTGCAATCGTGCCATTTGCGTCAATCATGGTGATGATTGAACCAGCAGTAATGTACAGGCCTGCTTCGATAGTACAGCGATCTCCCAGCGGGATGCCAACACCTGCGTTTGCGCCAATAAGACACTCTTTGCCCACTGAGATAATAATATTATTACCACCTGATAACGTGCCCATTGTGGAGCAGCCACCTCCAAGGTCTGAGCCTGAGCCAACCATTACACCGGCAGATATACGCCCTTCAATCATACCGGGGCCTTCGGTGCCGGCGTTAAAGTTTACAAAGCCTTCGTGCATGATTGTTGTCCCTTCGCCCAAGTAAGCGCCAAGGCGTACACGTGCAGTGTGAGCTATACGCACACCCGTGGGGACAACGTAATTGGTCATTTTGGGGAATTTGTCCACAGACATCACTTCGAGCATCGCCCCTTTGAGACGGGCTTGCAGCTGTCGATCTTGGAGTTCGGCAATGTCTACGGCACCTTCGCTGGTCCAAGCCACATTGGGCAGCACGCCAAATAAGCCGGTCAAGTTAATGTTGTGAGGCTTAACAAGGCGATGAGATAGTAGGTGGAGCTTTAAATACCCCTCTGGTACTGAACTTGGAGCGTCGTCACTGCTGAGCATGGTAAGCAATAAAGGTTGGTTGCCGCTGGCAAGTTGTGCGGCAATAGCGGCTTGAGTGCTATCCGTGGCGGCAAGTGCTTCGGCAAGTTGCGCCATTTGTTCGTTGCTTATCGCAATGCTGGTATTGCCACTGAGCGGGGCAATCACGGTTTGAACTGCACTAATGAGTGCTGATGAAGGGGTTAATAGCGGACTTGGATAAAACGAGTCTAGCCATTCGCCTTTATTGTTTTGTGTGCCAAGGCCAAGGCCAAATGCAAAAGCTGCTTGTGTCATTACGATGTCTCTTGTGGTGAATTAAAGGGTGTGATGAGTGAACAACGCTTGATAATCTGCAGCCTTAAAGCCCAGATGCAAGCTGCTACCGGTGTCGAGTAAGGGGCGCTTCATCAACGTAGGGTGTTGAAGGAGTAGCTCAATGGCGCTGTCGATAGTGAGCGATTCACGTTGTTCATCGGATAGTTGTTTCCACGTTGTACTGCGCTTGTTAACCAAGGCAAGGCCGAGTTCTTGTGTCCAGCTTGTTAGCTGTGATGTGGTCAGCGGTGTGTCGCGAACATCATGGAAAAGATAGTCGACCTGGTGCTCTTCTAGCCAGCGTCTTGCTGAGCGAACTGTGTCGCAGTTTTTTATGCCGTAGAGGGTTGTGCTCATGGATATTCTCTTTATTGCTAAGGCTGAGAAAAATAAGCCCCGAAGGATAACAAATTCTCTTGTCCTGAGCACGGCACAAGCCTGCCCTTTATTGAGGCTCTGGCTAGGGTTTGTTCACAAGTTTTGGTTTTCTGCGGCGCGGGTAACAGCTTGTACAAATTTCGCATACTCGACCGTCGCAGCCCCGAGCGCTACAGAATTCGCGGCCATAGAAAATTATCTGTAAGTGCAATGCGTTCCATTTTTCTTTTGGAAATAGTGCTTTTAAATCTTTTTCGGTTTGCACTACATTTTTACCGTTGGTGAGTCCCCAGCGCTGGGCAAGACGGTGAATATGCGTGTCTACGGGAAAGGCTGGAACCCCAAATGCTTGAGACATAACCACGCCAGCGGTTTTGTGGCCAACGCCGGGAAGTGTTTCTAAGGCCGCCATATTTTGTGGTACTTCGCCCTTATATTTATCAACAAGAATTTCTGATAGGCGTTTTATCGCGCTGGATTTTTGCGGAGATAGACCGCATGGGCGAATTATGGCGCGAATAATTTCAACGTTCTGCTTTGCCATATCAAAGGGGTTGTCGGCTAGCTCGAACAAGGCGGGGGTGATTTGATTAACCCGCGCATCGGTACATTGAGCAGAAAGTAAGACCGCAACCAGCAGGGTGTAGGGGTCTTTGTGATCAAGAGGTACCGGCTGCTCTGGGTAGAGTTCTTGCAGGCGTTGAGCAATAAAGGCGGCTCGTTCTTTTTTTAACATGACTGATTACTGCTTATATTGTGTTCTTGAAGGCTTTCTACATAGGCTTTGATGCGTCGCGCTCCTTCTGCGCATTGCTCGGGTTCAGCGACCAGTGCCATACGTACGTAGTTGCTACCGGGGTTAAAGCCATCGACTTCTCTTGATAGGTAGCTACCGGGCAATACGGTGACATGCTGCTGGGCGAATAAGCCTCGTGCAAAATCCGTATCAGTGATCGGAGTCTTCGCCCAGAGATAGAATGATGCATCGGGCATGCTAACGTCTAAGCAGCCATCAAGTATGCTGAGGACTTCTTCAAATTTTTGCCGGTAAAGTGTCCTGTTTTCAATAACATGGAGTTCGTCGTTCCATGCTGCGATGCTGGCTAGCTGGTGTTGTATCGGCATCGCGCAGCCGTGGTAGGTGCGATATAACAGAAAATCTTTAAGTATGGCAGCGTCACCCGCGACAAAACCTGATCTAAGCCCTGGTAGGTTAGAACGTTTTGATAAGCTGTGAAATACCACGCAGCGATGATAGTCGTTGCGATTCATCTCGGCACAGGCTTGCAGAAGCCCTGGCGGTGGTTGGTCTTCATTAAAATACAGTTCTGAATAACATTCGTCGCTGGCAATTATAAAATCGTATTGGTCTGCCAGTGCGATCAATTTTTGCAGTTCTTCGCTACTCATTACCGCACCGCTTGGGTTGCCCGGCGTACAGATAAAGAGCAACTGACAGCGTTGCCATATTGAGGGGCTAACATTGTCAAAGTCGGGAATGAATCCGTTTTCTGTGCGGCACGCTAAAAACTCAGGTTGGGCTCCAGCAAGCAGTGCTGCTCCTTCATAAATTTGGTAGAAGGGGTTTGGGCTGCAGACCAGTGCGTCGGGGCCTGCGTTGACAACGGTTTGGGCGAAGGCAAAGAGGGCTTCACGGGTGCCGTTGACTGGTAGCACCTGAGTATCTGGGGCAAGTGCTGGTAATGCAAAGCGCTGGCAGGCCCAGTCTGAAATGGCCTGACGTAACGCTGGAAGGCCTTTGGTCGTTGGGTAATTACTTAGTTTGTCTAGGTTTTGAGTTATTGCGTCGCTGACAAATTGCGGTGATGCGTGCTTGGGTTCGCCGATAGAGAGGGCAATCGGTGACAGAGCCGGTGGGGCAATGCCATCGAATAAAGCTCTCAGTTTTTCAAATGGGTAGGCTTGTAATGAATGAAGGTGCTGATTCATAGTGTTTTGTTTTTGGCCTTTTTGTCTAGCTCTAGGCAGATAGCCCGCTGAATGTCTTCACAGAGCTTAGGGTCTTCGATAGGGCGTTGGTTTTCATCGGTAATAAAGAAAACATCTTCTACTCTTTCCCCTAGCGTGGCGATTTTTGCATTTTGTAGTTGTATGTGAAAATCGTTAAATATACGCGCTAAGCGTGCTAATAGACCCGGTCTGTCAGGGGTGATTACTTCCAGTACCGTTTGGCCTTTGTTTAAATCGGTGGTGATACTGGTACGGGTAGGAGTTGAAAATAAGCGCATTTGACGTGGAGTGCGGCGGTTGCCGGCAGAAAATTGCTCAGGATTTTCTAAGTGCTCACGCATAAATTCTATAATGTGCGCTATTCTGCTTGGGTTGTCGCCAATTGATTCTCCATCGGCACCTAATACGTAAAACGTGTCCAGTGTATAGCCGGTGCCACTGCTGTAAATACGGGCATCTTGAATACTTAAATCGAGTTGCTCCATGGCTTCTGCAAGTAAGGCAAATAAACCTACGCGAGCGCGAGTATGGACAAATATTTGGCTGACGCCTGCGTGGTCCAGCAAGCCACCTTCTTTAATTAAAACCACGGTCGCGTTGGCTTTAATACGGCTGGCAATGGCGCGGGTGTGCCAAACAATATCGTCGATTTGTTCACGGATAAAATAATCTTCGCCGGTGTCTGCCCAAAGTGTGCGTATTTCACTCTCGGTAAAGCCGTAATCTTCCAGTTTTTCTATGGCACCAAGCTGGGTTTCAGCTATCCACTCTTGTTTGTCGATGGGGTTTTCTAGGCCGCGTCGTAAGGCGCGCCTGGTTTCGGCGTAAAGTTGGCGCATCAGAGAGGCGCGCCATGAAGTCCAAAGTGTGGGGTTGGTGGCGTTGATATCAGCAACGGTTAGGCAGAACAAGTAGTCTAAATGCTGGATGTCACCCATGGTGAGTGCAAAGTCGCGGATAACTTCAGGATCTTGAATGTCCTTGCGCTGAGAGACGGATGACATTTCTAGGTGTTTTTCTACCAGCCAAGCCACAAGGTTGCCGTCACGCTTGTTTAAACCGATGTGCTCACAAAACTCTCTTGCATCAACCGCCCCTAGGCTGGAGTGGTCTCCACCTCGGCCTTTGGCTATATCGTGGAATAGCCCTGCTAAGTAGAGTAATTCTTGCTTGGGCAGGCGCTGCATTATACGGCAGGCCATGGGGAAGGTTTCTACCATGCTCGGGTAGCGAAAGCGGCTAATATTTTTGATTAATTCTAAGGTGTGGGCATCGACCGAATAAATATGGAATAGGTCGTGTTGCATTTGGCCGACAATCCCCGCAAAGGCTGGGATAAATTTATCGAGAATGCCAAAGCGACTCATGCGCCTTAGGTTGAGTGCTACGCGCTGGGGCGACTTTAGTAGCTCGAGAAAAAAACGTTTGTTTTTTGGGTCGTCTCGGAATTGTTGGTTGATTAAATGGTGGGATTTACGAATAAGCCGAATGGTGCTGGCCCGGACGCCGTCAATACCCTCATTGTTGGCCATTAATACAAAGATTTCCATCAATGCAGAAGGTGTTTTATTAAAGACCTTGGCATTGCACACTTCGATGTGGCCGTTACGTACGCGGAAACGACTGTTGATCTCAAAAACGGTTTCTGCCTCACAGGCGCGAAGTATGGTTTCGTCAAAATGCTGCATAAGTACATCATTGAGGGCACCAAGATGCATAACCCAGCGATAGTACTGCTGCATAAATTGTTCAACGGCAAGTTTGCCGTCACCATCGTTAAAGCCAAATTGTTCAGCTAGGGTGCGTTGATGGTCAAATAAAAGACGGTCTTCTTCTCGCCCAGCGAGTAAATGCAGTGCAAACCGGACTTTCCATAGAAAGTCTTGGCCTTCTTTAAGGGTATCTAGCTCTTCTTTACTTAAAAATTGGCGCTCGGCCAATTCATCAATGGACTGGGCTCCGAAATGACGCTTTACCACCCAGCCAATCATTTGAATGTCGCGAAGGCCACCTGGTGAGCTTTTGATATTGGGTTCTAAATTGTACTCGGAGTTTGCAAATTTACGGTGGCGAGTTATTTGTTCGTCCCACTTTGCCCGGAAGAAGTCGCTACTTGGCCAAATGTTGTCTGGGCCAACGTTGTCCATTAATTTTTCATGCAGGCTTGGGTTGCCTGCCAATGTGCGTGATTCCATCAGGTTAGTCGCCACCGTGATGTCTTCAGCGGCGGTCTGGCAGCATTCTTTTAGGGTGCGCACACTGTGGCCAATCTCTAAGTTGATATCCCAGAGTAAGGTGATTAAGCCTTCAATATTTTCTTGGTAGTCATGTTTGTCGTCGGTGGTGAGAATAAGGAGGTCAATATCTGAATAGGGGTGAAGCTCGCCTCGGCCATAGCCTCCAACGGCAATTAAGGCAATGTCATCGCCCCATTGATAACTGTGCCATATCCCTTGTAATAACTCGTCGACCCGCTGAGCGCGCAAGGTGACTAGGCTGCGAATATTTTCCTTGGCCTCAAAGCGTGCTTTAAGGTCCTCGGATAGTGTGTTGAGATATGATTTGTAGGTTTTGATAGATTGCCCCGGTGACGCTAGGGCATGAATGTCTGGGAGTGCGGCGTCGCTCATTTATAGCTCTCGGTAAAAAGGTTCGTCAGGGCGGGCGGTCAGGACTTCAACGCCGTCAGCGGTCACGGCCATGGTGTGTTCCCATTGTGCAGAAAGGCGGCGGTCTCGCGTGGTTACCGTCCAGCCATCCTTGGTGTTGAGCTTGGTTTGTTTTTTACCTGCATTGATCATGGGCTCAATCGTGAACGTCATGCCTTCTTTTAATACTAGGTCGTTGCGCCGGTTGTAGCCTTCGCCGTAGTGAAGCACTTGTGGGTCTTCGTGAAACACTAGACCAATACCGTGCCCGCAGTATTCTTCTACGACGCTGTAATGTTTGCCTCGGGCATGTTTGGCGATAATGGTTCCAATGTCGCTTAGGGTGCAACCAGGCTTCACAAGGGCGATGGCTTGATATAAGCACTCTTGAGTGACTTCGCAAAGGCGCTTAGCGTGTTCTGGCACATTGCCAACGTAGTACATACGATTGGTGTCGCCGTGCCAACCGTCTTTAATCACGGTGACGTCAATATTAAGAATATCGCCATCCTTTAAGATTTTCTTGTCCGATGGGATGCCGTGGCAGATGACCTCATTAACAGAGGTGCAAATAGATTTTGGAAAACCGTTGTAATTAAGTGGTGCTGGGATGGCATTTTGTACATCGATAATATAGTCGTGACATATTTTATCTAACTCACCGGTGCTAATGCCTGGCTTTACATATTGGGTGATCATTTCTAGCACGTCTGCGGCGAGTCGGCCGGCGATACGCATGGCGGCAATTTGGTCTGGTGTTTTGATACTAACATTCATAGTGCTTTACCGGTGTACAGTTGTGTCTGGCGATTTTAAGCCGGTCATTGTAAACCATCGCTTTATGGGTAGCTAAGGCATAGCGGAATTTTAGTGTTAAAAGCGGTTTATGCTTTATGTGGGTAGGTCTCTGTGGTATAAATACGCGCCCCAATAATGGCTCAATTTGTTATTGGACTAATGACGCGCAGAAATCGGCACGTAATCCCGGGTGCTTCAACGTAAGGTTGGGGTTGGGTTATGGGATCTCTGCAAGTTTGTAACCCGATGTTTATTAAGGAAATATCATGTCTCATGTAAGTATGCGTGAAATGCTGCAAGCCGGCGTTCACTTTGGTCACCAGACTCGTTACTGGAACCCAAAAATGGCTCCTTTCATTTTTGGTGCGCGTAACAAGATTCATATCATCAATTTGGAGCACACTGTTCCTGCGATGAACAGTGCGTTAGATGCTATTGCTAAAATGGCAGCAAACAAGAACAAAATCTTGTTTGTTGGTACTAAGCGTGCAGCTAGTAAAATTATTGGCGAGCAGGCAGCGCGTGCCGGCATGCCATTTGTTAGTCATCGTTGGTTGGGCGGTATGCTCACTAACTATAAAACTATTCGTCAATCTGTGCGTCGTTTGCGTGAGCTTGAAGCTCAGAGCCAAGACGGTACTTTTGACAAGTTGACCAAAAAAGAAGCGCTAATGCGTCGCCGTGATATGGAGAAGCTAGAGCGCTCTATTGGCGGTATTAAAGATATGTCTGGCTTGCCAGATGCGATGTTTGTTATTGACGTTGATCACGAGCGTATCGCTATTCAAGAAGCCAACAAATTGGGTATTCCAGTATTTGGTATTGTAGATACTAACAGCAACCCAGATGGCGTAGATTTCGTTATTCCTGGTAATGATGATGCGATCCGTGCAATTAAATTGTATGTGACTGCTGTTGCTGACGTGGCGATAAATGCTGCTGCAAATGACGTTGTTGCCAAAGACGAATTTGTGGAAGTTGAAGTTGCAGCGGAAGGCGAAAGCGCTGCCGAGTAATTTGGCCGCTAAGCAGTCTGCGAAAGGGGGCACGGCCCCCTTTTTTTGGATATTGACCGAGCAGGTGCACGATTTTGTATCTGATCTGGACTTGAGTTAACACACTTAAGGTAATTAAGAGGATTTTAGGATGGCTGTAACAGCATCAATGGTTAAAGAGCTTCGTGACCGTACTGGACTTGGCATGATGGAGTGTAAAAGAGCACTTAATGATGCTAATGGCGATATCGACTTGGCGATAGAAGAAATGCGCAAGTCTAGCGGTATGAAAGCAGCTAAAAAAGCGGGTCGTACTGCGGCAGATGGTGTAGTTAGCACGAAAGTTGCTGAAGATGGTAGTTATGGTGTTGCTGTTGAAGTTAACAGTGAAACTGATTTCGTTGCTCGTGATGAAGGTTTTCTCGCATTTGTAGCTAAGGTTGTTGATAAGGCCTTTACCACCAAGGCTACGGATGTTGCTGAGCTGATGAATGGTGAGTTAGAAGCGGCGCGTGAAGCCTTGGTTCAGAAAATTGGCGAAAATATCTCTGTTCGTCGTTCATTAGTTGTTAGCGCCGAAGACGGTGTGGTTGACAGCTATGTGCACTCTAATAATCGCATTGCGGTATTGGTAGCACTGAAAGGTGGCGACGCAGAATTAGCGCGTGATGTTGCAATGCATGTTGCTGCGGTTAACCCTCGTGTTGCAAAGTCTGCGGATATGCCAGAAGAAGAAATTCTGAAAGAACGTGAGATCTTCACTGCGCAAGCGGCAGAAAGTGGTAAGCCGGCAGAAATTATTGAAAAGATGATTGAAGGCCGTATTCGCAAGTTCCTGTCTGAAAATTCGCTAGTTGACCAAGCTTTTGTTAAAGAGCCTGAGTTAACTGTAGGGAAATTGCTGAAAAATAATAACGCCGATATCCAAACGTTTGTTCGTTTTGAGGTAGGTGAAGGTATTGAGAAAGAAGAAGTGGACTTTGCCGCCGAGGTGGCTGCTCAGCTGAAAGGCTAAGCCACTAAGTTTGCGGGGCCTTCGGGCCCCGCTTTACTTTAGGCGATATGCAGATGTCTTTATAATATCGTGTAATGTGGTGAGGTAAGAGAATGTCTAGCCAAAGTCGGGATAAGAAATACAAGCGCATACTACTGAAGTTAAGTGGTGAGGCTTTGATGGGTGGTCTGGGGTTTGGTATTGACCCTAAGGTGTTAGACCGAATGGCGCTTGAAGTCGGTCAATTGGTTGGCATTGGTGTTCAGGTTGGTTTGGTTGTAGGTGGCGGGAATTTATTTCGCGGTGCCGCGTTGCAAACAGCTGGCTTAGATCGAGTGACTGGCGATCACATGGGTATGCTGGCAACCGTCATGAATGCCTTGGCGCTTCGTGATGCTCTAGAGCGCAGTAATATCAAATCATCTGTCATGTCTGCAATACCCATGAGTGGGGTTGTTGATCATTATGATCGCCGCAAGGCAATTCGCGCGCTTTCACGCGGTGAGGTAGTGATATTTGCTGCCGGTACGGGGAATCCATTTTTTACAACTGATTCTGCAGCGTGTTTACGCGGTATTGAGGTTGATGCGGATTTGGTATTGAAGGCAACAAAAGTAGACGGCGTTTACAGCGCAGATCCGATGCGCGATCCAGATGCGGTGAAATATGACTATCTAAGCTATGATGAAGTATTGGATAAAAAGCTCGAAGTTATGGATTTGACTGCGATCTGTTTATGTCGTGACCATAAAATGCCATTGCGTGTATTTGCCATGGAGCAACAGGGCGCGCTATTGAATATTGTGGTAGGTGGCGAAGAGGGAACTCTAGTCGGTGCCTCTGCAACCCGCGAGGAGAAACGTCATGATAAATGAGTTAAAAGATGACGCTAAACAGCGTATGGCTAAGACTATCGAGGCCTTGGGCACCAATTTTAATAAGATTCGCACGGGGCGTGCTCACCCCAGCCTATTAGATGGCTTAAGAGTATCGTATTACGGCACTGATACGCCGCTATCCCAGTTGGCGAATATTGGTGTTGAAGATGCGAGAACATTGACGGTTACGCCATGGGAAAAAAATATTGTCCCTGATGTCGAAAAAGCGATTATGAAGTCTGATCTCGGTTTGAATCCAAGTACGGCTGGTAGTGTTATTCGTATACCAATGCCCATGCTGACTGAAGAGACCCGTAAAGGCTATATAAAGCAGGCTCGTCAAGAGGCAGAGAGTGCGCGGGTTTCAATTCGCAATGCACGCCGCGACGTGTTGTCAGATGTTAAAGAGCTGCTCAAAGAGAAAGATATTAGCGAAGATGAAGAGCGTCGCGCGCAGGATGATGTGCAAAAAATAACTGATCAGTTTATTGCTGAAGTTGATAAAGCACTGGTGGCTAAAGAAGCCGACCTGATGGAAATCTAAGCGGCGAGCAGACTTGTTTCGATGGCAGTATCAACGCGGGAATCCGCGCCAATAAGTGTTCCACGACATGTTGCCATTATCATGGATGGCAACAATCGTTGGGCTAAGCAGCAGGGCTTGAAATCGTCTGCGGGACACCGAGCCGGTGTTGAAGTGATCCGGCCCTTATTAAAGAAAACGCGTGAGCGAGGTGTCGAAATCGTCACCTTGTTTGCGTTTTCTAGTGAGAATTGGCAGCGTCCAACCCTCGAAGTTCAAGCCCTAATGCGGCTGTTTTCAAGTTATCTCGATAGTGAAACCAAGCAGTTACACGCTGACGGTGTGCGAATGCGCTTTATTGGTGAGCGTGACCAGTTCTCTGCTGCATTGCGCAAGCAAATGGATTACAGCGAGCAGTTAACCCGCTTTAATCGTGAAACGCAGTTGGTGATTGCAGTCGATTATGGTGGCCAGTGGGATATTGTGAGCGCTGCTAAAGCACTAGCTGAAAAAGTTAAGGCGGGGGAGCTGGCTACTGATGAATTCAGTGTTGAACTCTTCGATAGACACCTCGCGCTTGCTGACGTACCTAAGCCTGATCTTTGTATACGTACCGCAGGCGAGCAGCGTATCAGCAATTTCTTGTTATGGCAGCTGGCGTACAGCGAGCTATATTTCACCGATTGTTTTTGGCCTGATTTTGACGCACAAGAGTTAGATAAAGCCCTTGCCGCTTACGCACAAAGAGATAGGCGATTTGGTGGCAGAGATAGTGATAATAACGAAGAAGCTCCGGAGTAGGGGAATGAGTTTATGCTAAAGCAGCGGATCATCACCGCAGTGTTGATCGTTGTCGCGTTGTTGGCTTCTTTGGCATTCTTGCCATTGATGGGGTTGTCCGTGTTATTTGCCCTGATTGTGTTGCTGGCAGCCTGGGAATGGTCTGATCTTAGTGGCTTATCTTCCCGCGTGTCACGTTTCTCGTATGTTGTGGTGTGCGGCGCCTTAATGTTGGCTGCGGCATGGCAGGCCAGTTTGTTTAGTGACGTTAATAAAGAAGAAGTCAAAAATATTGTTTCAGCCGGCAGCGTGTGGTGGGCGATTGCCCTACTTTGGGTTAAATCGTATCCACAGAGTGCAAGCTTATGGGGTTCTCAGTGGATGAGGGCGTTTATGGGCTTGATGGTGTTGGTGCCCGCTTGGCTAGCCCTCTGTTACATGCGTAGCTTAGACGGTGGTGTGTGGTTAATTCTGGCGGTGGTTGGTCTTGTTGCTTCGGCGGATATTGGTGCCTACTTTGTTGGCCGTGCATTTGGTAAAGCTAAGCTTGCTCCGGCAGTGAGCCCAGGAAAATCATGGGCGGGATTTTGGGGTGGGGTAGCATGTAGTACAGCCCTCTCTGCTCTGCTGTGGTTTGTATTAGCGCGCTTGGCACCTGCAGCAATTCCGACGGGCTTACTGCCCTTGCTTTGTTTAGTTACCATCACCGTATTAGCTTCAGTGCTTGGGGATCTGCTGGAAAGTATGGTTAAGCGTCATCGGGGAATAAAAGATAGCGGACAGTTGTTGCCCGGTCACGGCGGCATTATGGATCGAGTGGATAGTATTACCGCTGCCGCCCCAGTGTTTGCATTAGGCTTGATTGCAACGGGATGGGTGTGATGCAGTCTGTTGCAGTGCTGGGCTCTACCGGCTCTATCGGCGTTAGTACCCTCGATGTACTGGCGAGGCATCCTGAACGTTATAGCGTTTACGCCTTAACCGCTAATCGCAGTTTGGATGCGTTATTCCAGCAGGTTGAAATGTTTTCACCTCACTTTGCCGTTGTCGCTGATACGAGTTTAGCGTCTAAATTTTCTGAGCGGATTGCGGAGGCGGGCTTATCAACTGAAGTGCTTAGTGGCGAGGAAGGACTTTGCAGGGTTGCTAGCCAAGCCGATGTGACGATGGCGGCAATAGTTGGTGCAGCAGGGTTGATGCCAACTATGGCAGCAGTAGAGGCTGGGAAAAAGGTTTTGTTAGCAAATAAAGAAGCGCTAGTCATGGCCGGCCCTCTCTTTATGGAGGCCGTTCAGCGTTATGGGGCAACCTTGCTGCCAATTGATAGCGAGCACAATGCTATTTTTCAGTGTTTGCCCGCGGCAGGTCAAGCAGCTGAAAAGGTTGGTCTCGCCTCAAAAGGTGTGCAGCGTATTTTGTTAACCGGCTCGGGCGGACCCTTTCGTGCCACGCCGTTAGCAGAACTGGCCGAAGTAACACCTGATCAAGCTTGTGCCCACCCTAATTGGTCTATGGGTCGGAAAATTTCAGTTGATTCAGCGACTATGATGAACAAAGGCTTAGAGTTAATTGAGGCCTGTTGGTTATTTCATACAGATGCTGCGAATATTGATATTATTGTTCATCCGCAGAGTGTTATTCACTCGATGGTTGAGTATATTGACGGCTCGGTATTGGCGCAGCTTGGAAATCCAGATATGCGTACACCCATCGCTCATGCATTGGCTTGGCCAGAGCGCATTGCGTCCGGTGTTGCGGGATTAGATATTATTACTCAAGCTCGCTTGGATTTTGAAGCTCCCGACGAAGTGCGCTTTCCGTGTTTACGATTGGCGCGGGAGGCGGCATTAAGAGCTGGAACGGCGCCGGCTGTCTTAAATGCGGCTAATGAGGTGGCTGTTGATGCATTCCTCAATGGTCACTTAAGTTTTGTTAGTATACCGGTGGTGATTGAAGAGGTAATGGGGCAGGTAGAAATTGTTGAACCCCATTCACTCCGCGATGTCCAAAATGCGGATCAGCAATCTCGCGCTTGTGCGATGGATATTATTGCTAAAAAATTTACTTAAGTAATTGATAAATAGAAACTTGGATATGGCCTATTTTATAGGTCGTGGTGCGCGATAGGGCGAAAAACTTGCTAGATATACTGCAAACTATTTTTGTGACACTGCTAACCTTAGCTATTTTGGTTGCGGTGCATGAGTTCGGCCATTTTTGGGTGGCACGACGTTGTGGCGTAAAGGTTTTACGTTTCTCCGTTGGCTTTGGTAAGCCCCTTCTATCGTGGTCTGACCGCAGCGGGACCGAATATGTGGTAGCGGGAATTCCGCTTGGTGGTTATGTAAAGATGCTCGATGAGCGTGAAGGCCCCGTTCCTGACGACTTGCTGGATCAAGCTTTTAATCGTGCTTCGCCCCGATCACGTATTGCCATTGCTGCCGCTGGTCCTTTGGCAAATTTTCTCCTAGCCATTTTTGTTTATTGGCTTGTGTTTTTGAATGGCGTTAGTGGTGTCGCCCCCGTGGTTGCTAAAGTTGAGCCGAACTCTTTAGCTGAGCAGGCTGGCATTGTAGCTGGGCAAGAGTTTTTATCGGTTGATGGTGAAGCCACCCCGACATGGGAGGCATTGCAGCTTCAGCTTTTGGATCGTATTGGGGAAGACGGCGAAGTTCGGATTTCAATGCGCTCCTTAGATTCTGATTTAGTAACTGAAAATGTTGTGGCTCTGAAGGAATGGATGCACGATGTTGAAGAGCCAAACCCCGTTCGTGAATTAGGGGTCACCTTATTTGTGCCAGAAGTTGTGCCGCGTATTGAGACAGTGGTAGCAGGTAGTCCCGCAGAGCGAGCGGGTATGCAAGCCGGTGATTTGGTGGTTGAAGCCAATGGTGAGCCAGTTCGGACTTGGCAAGAGTGGGTTGAGCAAGTGCGGGAGTTGCCGGAACAGTCGCTACCGATTGTTATCGAGCGTGATAAACAGCGTATAATTCTTACAGTTACTCCTGAACGAAAGCTAGACGACAGCAATCATGCGTATGGATATGTTGGAGTTAGTGTGCAAATGCCAACGTGGCCTGAGTCTATGCAGAGAACGATGACTTATGGCTTTGTTGGTGCCGCAATAGCTGCTGTAGACAAAACCTGGACGATGAGTGCTTTTACCTTATCATCAATAAAAAAGATGCTAATTGGATTGTTGTCGCCGAAAAACTTGAGTGGGCCGATAACCATTGCTAAAGTGGCGAGCTCCTCAGCACAGTACGGCTTTTTTGCTTGGTTAACCTTTTTAGCATTGTTGAGCATCAGTCTTGCGGTTTTAAATTTGTTGCCGGTTCCCGTATTAGATGGCGGGCATATTGTCTACGCTCTTGTAGAGTGGTTGACAGGTAAGCCTGTGGCAGAGCAGGTTCAAGTCTGGGCTAATCAGCTGGGCTTAGTATTAGTAGTATTTGTAATGGTTTTTGCTATATATAACGATGTGTTGCGCCTTTAGTCTTTTTTGATAATGCAATGCTTTTAATCTTACACAGTGGCGGCGTCAGTTTAATATGGCGTAAGCCCAAAGCCTTGGTTTTTAGCTGTTGATGATACGCTTTTTTGCATTTGGTTTTTTCCTGTGGTCAGTGAGCTTGCTTGCTGCGGCCCAAAATTCACTGCCGATTTCTGATGTGCGCATAGAAGGTTTACAGCGTATATCGTCGGAAACGGTGTTTTCCGCTTTACCAATAAGTATTGGTGATAGGGTTAGTAGTCGCACAGTAGCTAATGCGTCTAGAGCTTTATTTGGCACGGGAAATTTCGATGACATCCAAATTGGTATGGATGGCGATGTTCTCGTTGTAAAAGTGGTTGAGCGCCCCGCAATTAGCACAATTAACCTTGAGGGTAATAAAGCGCTGGCTACTGAAGCACTTCTGGATGGCTTAAAGAATTCCGGTTTGGCCGAAGGCCAAGTGTTTAAGCGCTCTACGCTTGATGGTATGAAAATGGAGCTGGTTCGTCAGTATGTGTCGCAAGGTCGATATGACGCGAGTATCGAGACCGATGTAGTGGCTGAGCCCCGCAACCGAGTGTCTATTAGTATCAACATTGATGAAGGTAGCAATGCCACGATTGAGCACATCAATATTGTTGGTAATAACGTTTACGATGATGAAACGCTATTAGATTTATTCGAATTAAAGACCGGTGGTTTATTTTCCTTTTTTAGTAGTAGTAATAAATACTCTCGAGAAAAACTGAAGGGTGATCTTGAGAAATTGAATTCTTATTACTTGGATCGTGGTTATTTGTTGTTTAATTCAGACTCTGTGCAAGTGGCTATCAGTCCTAACCGACAATCGGTTTATATCACTGTAAATGTGATAGAGGGTGATAAATACACGGTCAGTAGCGCAGAACTTTCAGGTGATCTAGTATTGCCAGAAAATGATCTAAAGCGATTTGTGTTAGTGCGTGAGGGACAAGTTTTCTCTCAGGCCTTGGTAACCAGCACGGAAGAGTTTATTACTAAGCGCCTGGGTAATGAAGGCTATAACTTTGCCAAAGTTCGCGGAATTCCTGAGACCAATGAAGAAGATAAGTCAGTTGATTTGAAATTCTTTATAGACCCAGGTAAGCGTACCTATGTTCGTCGTATCGATTTTGAAGGAAATGCAAGAACCTCGGATGAAGTATTGCGTCGTGAAATGCGCCAAATCGAAAGTGCGCCAGCGTCGGCGGATAAAATCGAATTATCACGTATTCGTTTAGAGCGTTTAGGTTATTTTAAAGAAGCAAAAGTCGATACCTTAGAGGTACCGGGTACTGATGATTTAATTGATTTGCGTTATACCGTTGAAGAACAGAGCTCAGGTAGTTTGGGAGCGAGCATCGGCTTTTCCCAAGACAGTGGTTTATTGTTGAGCACCAACATTCAACAAAATAACTTTTTTGGTACGGGGAAGCAGGTTGGATTTGGTATTTCGCGCAGTGATTTCGCTAGCAGTGCCAGTTTCAATTATTCTGATCCTTATTTTACTGAAGATGGTGTTAGTCGCGGTTTTAATGTGTATTACCGTACTACCGACTATGAAGAAATCAACGTCGCGAGCTATACCACTGATAGCTATGGTGCGGCTGTGACATTTGGTTATCCGATCTCCGAAACAGAGCGTTTGGGCTTTAATATCGGTTTCAACCGGACATTAATTGATGCAGGTGTGAGTGCGGTCAAGGAAATTAAAAGCAGTCCGCGCTTACTAGATATTATCGACAATTATTTTGTTAGCCAGCTAGATTCAAGCACGGGAACTTATAACGTAGCTGAGGTGCTAGAGGATCTTGATAACTTACCCGCGAGTGCTTTGACTGACCCCGGCGAAGAAGGGTTCTTGGATAAATACGGTGAAGAGTTTAATAACTTCACTGCAGGAATTTCATGGCGCCAATCTACTTTGAACAGAGGCTTACTCGCTACTCGGGGGGTATCCCAGTCTGTCTCACTAGAAGTGGCGGTTCCAGGCTCTGATTTAGAATACTTTAAATTAGGTTATGAAGGTCAGGTCTATGTTCCTGTTTCTAATAGCTTTACGCTTCGGTTTAGAACACAGTTAGGCTACGGTGACGGTTACGGCGAGCTTGAAAATTTGCCCTTCTATCAAAATTTTTATGCTGGTGGCTTCGGCTCTGTCAGAGGGTATAAGAGTAATACACTCGGTCCGCGAAGCACGTATGCTGATATTTATAGCATCAGCCAAGCGGCAACGGCGATTGATTCTTCGGGCAACGCTTTGGCTTTATCGGCAGAAGGCGCTTACGTTTTAGACCCCTCAACCGGTTTATTGGTTGTTGATAGCGCGAATACCTATAGCAATGACCCTGATCCGTTTGGTGGTAATGTACTGATTGAAGGTAGTATGGAATTGTTATTCCCTCTGCCTTTTGTCAAAGATCAACGATCTGTCCGCAGTGGTTTCTTTTTTGATGTCGGTAACGTTTTTAGTACCCAGTGTGGAGAAAGTCAGCTAAATTGCTCAACGCCAGATTTCTCTAGTTTGCGTATGTCTGCTGGTGTTGGTGCAACGTGGATTACCGGCTTTGGTCCGCTTACCTTTAGTTTGGGGCGTGCTCTAAATGCTGAGAAAATTGATGAAACTGAAATATTTCAGTTTTCCTTGGGGCGTACTTTTTAAGGCGTGATTTTAGTAACGTAGTGTAGAAACACAATAAATAATCAGTAGGAGTTGTATATGAAGTTTTCCAAATTGATCGCCGCGGCAGTCATGGTGTTTTGGGTTTGTGGTGCATCAGCGGAAGGTCGGATTGCGGTGTTTGATATTGAGGCTGCCGTTCTTAATACTGACGTGGCTAAAAAGCGGTTAACCGCAATGCGTAATCAAGCTGAATATAAAAAGAACGTCTCTGAGTTGGAAGCACTTAAGAAAAATTACGATAAACAAGTTGAACAGTTCCAACGTGATTTTGATATTTTGAGTGCAGAGCAGCGTCAAGCGACAAAGAATAAAATAGACACAGCTCGTGATGATGGTGAACATCTTGCGCGTAAAATTGAAGCGGCGAATCAGCAAGAAGCGCAGTCTATTTTGCAAGAACTGGGGCCAAAGCTTCAAAAACTCTTGCCGGACTTAATCAAAGCTGAAAATATTGGTTTGTTGCTACCGCGCAAGCAGGTTCTCCATGCTGATGCGAGTTTTGATATTACTGCCAAAGTTGCAGACAAGCTAAATCAAGCTAAGTAATGTCTGGGCGAAAAACGTATAGCCTGGTTGAAATTGCGGCTGCTCTAGGGATCGAATATAGAGGGCAGCCGGATACGCAGCTCAGGGGAATAGCATCGCTGGGTTTGGCTGGCCCAGAGCATTTGAGTTTTTTGTCGAACATTAAGTATAAGCCCTTTCTTGATAACACATTAGCTGGTGCCGTTATCCTCCACCCTGATCTTGCGGTGGGCTTTACGGGCAATTGTTTGTTATCTGAAAATCCGTATTTAATGTATGCGCGCACAAGCGCAATATTTGATTCTACCTTGAAACCGCGGGCTGGGGTGCACCCTACCGCTGTAGTCGTTTCTGAATATATCCATGATTCAGTATCGATAGGGGCAAATTGTGTTATTGAAGAAGATGTGACCATTGGCGAGGGCAGTGTCATTGCGCCGGGTGTTGTTGTTGGTCGCAATAGTCGAATCGGTAAAAACTGTTATATCCATGCCAATGTTACGCTCTATCATAATATCAGTGTCGGTGATGAGTGCATAATTCATTCTGGTGTGGTATTGGGTGCTGATGGCTTTGGTTTTGCTCCTGGGCCGAGCCGATGGGAAAAAATTCACCAGCTTGGTGGTGTGCAAATTGGTTCTCAGGTTGAGATTGGCGCTAACTCTTGTGTCGACCGAGGTGCGCTCGAAGATACAGTGATTGGCAATAATGTCATTCTGGATGATCAAATTATGATTGGTCATAATGTTATTGTGGGCGACGGAACAGCTATGGCTGCAGGCTGCCAAATAGCAGGCAGTGCAGTTATTGGTAAAAACTGTACTTTGGCAGGTAATGTTGGGGTAGTCGGGCATATCACAATCGCGGATAATGTTCATATTACCGCACGATGTTTGGTCAGTAAGTCCATTCTACAAGTAGGTTCATATTCAGGAACGATTGGTGTGTCAGCGTCTACTGAGTGGCGAAAAAACGCTGCGCGCTTTAGAAAGCTCGATGAGCTATATCGGCGTGTTGCATTGTTAGAAAAACAATTGAAGTTAAATGATGAAAGTGAAGGCTGAGACATGTTAATGGATTTAAATGAAATTAAGGAATACCTGCCGCAACGCTTCCCGTTTTTATTGGTTGATCGCGTCTTAGAGTTGAACCTTGGCGAGTCTATTGTCGCGCTTAAAAATGTAACAGGAAATGAAGATCACTTTAATGGTCATTTTCCTGATTTACCCATTATGCCCGGTGTTTTGATTATTGAGGCAATGGCACAGGCTGCGGGTATTTTGGGTTTTAAAACTTTGGACAAGAAACCTTCAGAGGGCTCTATCTATATGTTCGCTGGTGTGGATAAAGCACGATTTAAGCGGCCGGTAGTTCCTGGAGATCAGCTGATTTTGAAGGCGCAGTATGTGTCAGATAAAAAGGGGCTGTGGAAGTTTGATTGTCAGGCACTTGTCGATGATAAATTAGCTTGTTCAGCAACAATTTTGTGCATCGATCGGCCACGTTAATAGTGATACAGAATATTCACCCAACAGCTGAAGTTGACCCGCGAGCGATCGTCGATCCTAGCGCGGTGATTGGTGCCGGCGTGAAAGTGGGGCCTTGGACTATAATAGGTGCGGGTGTTGAGGTTGGGGATGACTGTGATATTCGTTCGCATGTTGTCCTAAAAGGTCCAACAAAACTCGGTAAAAAAAATACCATTTATCAGTTTTCTACAGTTGGCGACGATACACCCGATTTAAAGTATCAAGGTGAGCCGACCGAACTCATTATTGGTGATGAAAATATCATTCGTGAAGGCGTAACGATTCATAGAGGAACCGTTCAAGACCTCGGGAAAACAGTAATTGGCAATAAAAATCTTCTCATGGCATACGTGCATGTTGGTCATGATTCAGTTATCGGTAATAACTGTATTTTGGTTAACAATGCGTCTTTAGCTGGCCATGTGATTGTGGGTGACTGGGTGATTTTGAGTGGGTTTACCTTGGTGCATCAGTTTTGTCATATTGGTGCTCATAGCTTTGCGGGTTTTGGCTGTGCTATCAGTAAAGATGTTCCTGCGTATATCACGGTGAGTGGTACACCCGCAGAAGCGAAAACGATCAATAGTGAAGGGCTAAAGCGAAGAGGTTTTAGTCCTGAATGCATTGCGGCTATTCGCCGTAGCTACAAAGTAATTTATCGCCAGAATAATACTGTGGAACAAGCATTGGCAGCGTTGGCGCCAATTATTAAAGATTTTCCAGAAGTACAATTGCTGGCAGACTCATTGAAACAATCTCAGCGCGGTATTGTGCGTTAATCTCGTGCCATTCGGCTGCGAAAAATGGCTATTCTATGACTGTTTTACGAATCGGTATTATCGCTGGAGAAGCATCTGGCGATATTTTGGGCGCTGATTTAATTCGCTCAATTAAGCAACAATATCCTGATGTTGTTTTTGAGGGAATTGGTGGGCCGTTGATGATTGAGCAGGGGTGTCGGAGCCTCTGTGATATGGATCGATTGTCGGTAATGGGGATTGTTGAGCCTCTCAAGCGTTTACCGGAGCTGCTTCGACTTAGACGGATGCTTAAGTCGCATTTTCTTAATTGGCAGCCAGCAATTGTTATTGGTATTGATTCTCCAGATTTTAATTTAAATATTGAGTTATTTCTTCGTCAGCGGGGCATTAAAACCTTACATTATGTGAGCCCTTCTGTTTGGGCTTGGCGGCAGGGGCGGGTGAAAAAAATCGCCAAAGCTGTTGATCATATGCTGACCTTATTTCCTTTTGAGGAGCATTTCTATCAGGAACATGGGGTACCCGTGACCTGTGTTGGTCATCCTTTGGCGGATCAAATTTCGCTAAGTGATCAGCGTATAGCGGCAAGAGAGAGCCTCGAAGTCGATGACGGTCACCCAGTGCTAGCCATTTTGCCTGGTAGTCGAGCAGGGGAAGTAACGCAGCTAATCGAACCCTTTTTGAATACTGCACAATGGTTGCGTCGTATTCAGCCGAATATTGAGTTTCTTATTCCTGCGGCAAATATGGCCCGTAAGCATCAAATTTTAACAGCCATAGCGACATTATCTCGCGATCTACCAGTCCGGGTTGTGCTAGGACAATCTCGTCAAGTAATGGCCGCGTCAGACGTTGTGTTAATGGCATCAGGTACTACCAGTTTAGAAGCGTTGCTACTGCAACGCCCAATGGTGGTTGCCTATCGATTTGGAAAATGGTCATACAAACTGTTTTCTCGATTGGTAAAAACGCCTTTTTTCTCGTTGCCTAATTTACTAGCGCAGCGCGCATTAGTTCCTGAATTACTGCAAGACGAAGTTTGTGCGGAGGTTATTGGACCGCTGTTACTGGAACAGTTGAATAATGCTAACCACCGTGATGCTTTAATCGCTGATTTTCAAACCATTCATAAGCAGTTAGCCCGTGGTGCTAGCGATCGCGCGGCTGATGTTGTGCTACGTTGCGCGGGAGTAACAAATGACGGAAATTAATGACTTATTTGCCGAGTTTGACGTTCCTGTATTGACGGCGGGTGTTGATGAAGTTGGTCGAGGTCCGCTTTGTGGGGATGTTGTGACAGCGGCGGTTATTCTGGATCCAGATCAGCCAATTCTGGGGTTGAATGACTCAAAAAAGTTAACCGAGAAACGACGTGAGGCGCTGTATTCAGAGATTGAAAATAAAGCGTTAAGCTTTTGTATTGCTCGCGCATCCGTGGCTGAGATTGATGAATTAAATATTTTACAAGCTAGCTTGTTGGCCATGCATAGGGCGGTTGCTGGTTTGGCGATACAGCCAGAATATGTATTAGTTGATGGCAATCGTGTACCGAATTGGCCCTATAAGGCTGAGGCCGTTGTAAAAGGTGATAGCCGAGTTCCTGCTATTGCTGCTGCATCTATTCTCGCAAAGGTGACGCGTGATCGTGAGATGGCCGAAATGGATAAAATATACCCCGGCTATGGTATGGCTGGTCATAAAGGCTATCCAACCAAAGTGCATTTGGAAGCTCTGAAGTCACTGGGTGTCACACCGATTCACCGCCGTAGCTATGCACCTGTTCGCGCGGTTCTTGAGGCGGGTCAGTAATGATATCCGATCAATTTGTTCATCTGCGGGTGCATTCAGAATATTCATTAGTTGATGGCTTGGTTCGAGTTAAAGAACTGGCAAAACGTGTAGCTAGTTTGAATATGCCTGCCGTGGCTTTAACAGATCTCAATAATTTTTACGCCTTGATTAAATTTCAAAAAGCGGCGATTGCTGCGGGTGTAAAGCCAATCTTTGGCAGTGATTTGTTGGTTCGAGATGATGAGGACCCCGATCAGACAAGCATTCTTTGTTTACTTGCACAGAACCAAACTGGCTATCGTAACTTGACTGAATTAATGTCAAGGGCTTATTTGGAAGGTCAGTATCAAGGTCGCGCCTATGTTAATCGAAGTTGGATAGAGCAAGCCAGTGAGGGGCTTATTGCCCTTTCTGGTGGTCGTGAGGGTGATGTAGGTCAACTTCTTTTGGCCGGGAAAAATGATGCAGCTGCAGCGAGCCTGGATCGTTGGCTTAAGGCTTTTCCTGATCGCTATTACTTAGAGTTGCAGCGAACTGGACGACAGAACGAAGATGATTACTTGCACTCGGCCATTATCTTGGCTGAGGAGGCCAACTGTCCCGTGGTCGCGACTAATGATGTGAGGTTTTTAGATTCTAGCGAATTTGATGCTCACGAAGCGCGCGTTTGTATCCGCGAAGGTCGTGTGCTCGATGACCCGCGACGGCCGCGAAATTATAGTGATCAGCAGTGTTTGCGCAGCGCGGAAGACATGCAGTTACTGTTTTCTGACATACCGGAGGCATTGCAAAATACTGTTGAGATTGCCAAGCGTTGTAATTTAACCATTCAACTAGGTACTTATTATTTACCGGAATACCCAATTCCAGAAGGGCTAACGCAAGAAGATTTTTTTAGAAAGCTTTGCCACAAAGGCTTGGATGAGCGTTTAGAGTTTCTTTTTGATAGTGGTGCGCCTGAGTTTACGGCTTATCAAAAAGAGTATCAAGATAGGTTGGACTTTGAGCTAAACGTTATTCTTCAAATGGGTTTTCCCGGCTATTTCTTGATCGTTATGGATTTTATTCAATGGGCCAAGGATCATGATATTCCCGTCGGCCCCGGGCGGGGTTCTGGTGCTGGGTCTTTGGTGGCCTATGCCTTAAAAATTACTGATCTTGACCCTATACAATACGATTTACTTTTCGAGCGATTTTTGAATCCTGAGCGGGTATCTATGCCGGATTTTGATGTCGACTTTTGTATGGATGGGCGTGATCGGGTTATTAATTATGTTGCTGATAACTATGGTCGAGATGCGGTAAGTCAAATAATCACCTTTGGCACCATGGCGGCGAAGGCGGTTGTACGGGATGTAGCTCGGGTGCAAGGCAAGGCATATGGCCTTGCTGATAAGCTGTCGAAAATGATTCCCTTTGAAGTTGGTATGACCCTGTCTAAAGCACATGAACAAGAAGAGGTGCTGAGGGAGTTTCTAAGCAATGATGAGTCTGCGCATGAAATTTGGGAGATGGCGGTACAGCTAGAGGGTGTTGTTCGCGGTGTTGGTAAGCATGCCGGTGGTGTGGTTATTGCCCCTTCGAAACTTACAGACTTTTCTCCGCTGTATTGTGATGATACTGGGGGAGGCTTAGTTACTCAATTCGATAAAAATGATGTTGAAGATGCTGGGCTAGTTAAGTTTGACTTCTTAGGGCTTCGAACCTTAACAATTATCGATTGGGCATTAAGAATTATTAATGCGCAGCGGGCTAAGTTAGGCGAAGATCCCTTGGATATCATGGCTATTCCTCTGCAGGATAGGCCAACCTTCGATTTGCTAAAAAGGGCAGAAACGACGGCGGTATTTCAACTTGAATCCCGGGGTATGAAGGATTTAATTAAGCGCCTGCTGCCAGACTGCTTTGAAGATATTATTGCATTGGTGGCCCTGTTTCGTCCCGGCCCGCTGCAATCGGGAATGGTTGATGACTTTATCAATCGTAAACATGGCAGGGCAGAGCTAGCTTACCCTCACCCTCAATACCAGCACGATTGCCTTAAGCCTGTATTAGGACCAACTTACGGTATTATTTTGTACCAAGAACAGGTTATGCAGATCGCTCAAGAAATGGGTGGCTATACCCTTGGCGGCGCAGATTTATTGCGTCGGGCAATGGGTAAGAAAAAACCTGAAGAGATGGAAAAGCAGCGGGTACTATTTCAGGCTGGTGCAGTAGAAAAAGGCTTTGCCGAAGATCTAGCTTCCAATATCTTTGATTTGATGGAAAAGTTTGCCGGCTATGGTTTTAATAAATCCCACTCAGCAGCATATGCCTTGGTGTCCTACCAAACAGCTTGGTTAAAAACACATTATCCAGCGCCATTTATGGCGGCGGTAATGAGCTCGGAATTGGACAATACTGACAAAATCGTCATCTTCATTGAAGAATGCCGTGAGATGGCCTTGGATTATAAATTGCCTTCGGTAAACGAAGGTGAGTATATGTTTACGGTCAATGATCGAGGTCAGATTGTTTACGGCTTAGGTGCTATTAAAGGCCTGGGCGAGGGCCCGGTAGAGAATATTATTGCCGCCCGTAACGAGGGCGGCCCCTTTATAAATTTGTTTGAGTTTTGTGAGCGAACTGATCCCCGCAAAGTAAATAAGCGGGCAATAGAGGCGCTTATTCGCTCTGGCGCATTCGATGATTGGGGCGAAGATCGAGCTATTTTGATGGCCGCCATGCCCGAGGCTGTACAAGCCGCAGAGCAGTCGGCAAAAAACACTGAAAGCGGAATGAGTGATTTGTTTGGTGAAACGCTTGCAGTGGTCAGTCGAGATGTTTATGCCCCCTTTAAAAATGTTCGATTGTGGACAAGTAAGGAGCGTTTACATGGTGAAAAAGAGACGCTAGGGCTGTACGTTACAGGGCATCCTATTGACGAATACGAAGCCGAATTACGACGTTTTGTGCCGAAGAAAATTGTTGATCTCAACCCTGAAAAATACCCTCAGACAATTGCTGGGTTAATCATGAGTATGCGTACCATGAAAACCAAGCGTGGGGATACAATGGCCTTTGTGCTATTAGATGACCGGAGTGCCCGAATAGAGGTTGCTTTGTTCAGCGATGCCTATGATGAATGCCGTGATAAGTTAGTGAAGGACGCCGTTATTGTTGTCGAGGGAACATGTTCAAACGATGAGTATAGCGGTGGCAAAAAAATGCGCGTAAAGGCGGTGAGAAGTATTGCCGAAGCCCGAGAGCAGAGCGCAAAAGAGCTTCAGATATCAGTGACGACTAGCACGCTAGAGAATGAGGGTGTAGAGCGTTTAAAAGGAGCGTTATCTGTGGCTAAGGGAGGGCGCTGTCCTGTTGTGATTGACTACAAGCGGGAAGAGGGCAAAGGGCGTATTCACTTGGGTGAGGATTGGAGAATACTGCCAAATGATGAGTTGTTACTGCGATTGCGTGATGAGTGTGGCGCAAATAACGTGGTGATCAATTATGATTAACGTATAATCATGCTAATAAATGGGCCCATTTGTTTTTAATGTATGGGTGTTTCCGGAATTTGACGAGTGAATATTACAGAGCGATGAATCCGAACTTTCTTGATTTTGAACAACCTATTGCCGAGCTGGAAGCCAAAATCGAAGAGCTGCAGCTAGTCGGAAGTGACAACGACCTTAATATTAACGAAGAAATTAGCAAGCTAAGAGAAAAAAGTAGCAAGCTAACCGAAAAGATTTTTTCAAATTTGACGCCGTGGAATGTAGTCAAAATTGCTCGGCATCCGATGAGACCTTATACCCTTGATTATATTCGTCGAATCTTCACCGACTTTGACGAACTTCATGGCGATCGTCATTTTGGTGATGATTCTGCCATTGTTGCAGGTATTGGTAAGCTTAATGATATGCCTGTGATGGTGATTGGTCAGGAAAAAGGTAGGGGTGTTACCGAAAAAGTAAAACGTAATTTTGGTATGCCAAAACCTGAAGGGTATCGTAAAGCGCTGCGGCTGATGGAAATGGCTGAGCGCTACCACCTACCAATTGTAACTCTGATTGATACGCCGGGGGCTTATCCCGGTATTGATAGTGAAGAGCGCGGTATTAGTGAGGCAATTGCTCAAAACTTGGCTGTAATGTCACGTTTGAAAACACCCATTGTCTGTGTCGTAATTGGCGAAGGTAGTTCTGGTGGCGCCTTGGGGATTGGTGTTGGCGATCATATTGCCATGCTTCAATATTCTACCTACTTTGTCATTTCTCCTGAGGGATGTGCGAATATTATTTGGAAAAGTTCTGAGTTTGCACCGGATGCAGCTGAAGCGATGGGGTTGACCTCAACAGTCTTGGAAGAGTTGGGTATTGTTGATGCGACAATTCCAGAGCCACAAGGCGGTGCTCATCGTGATATTGACTTGAGTGCGGCTCGTGTTCGAGACCATATTGCGAGTCAAATTACCCGCTTACAAACCTTGTCGGAAGAAGAGCTGCTCGAAACCCGCTATGCGCGTTTAATGTCTTACGGTGTTAGTTAAAATAGTATAGTGATGTATGTTGGGGCGCGGAGCTTGCTATGACAGAACTGCTGTCCCACATAACTTCTGTATTATCCCCTTTTCTAGGCCGCCGGCATTGGTTGATAGGCTATAGCGGCGGTCTAGACTCTCACGTTTTACTTCATCTTATTTGGCGTATGCGCGAGCAAGCGCATCTAGCTAATAAACCATTTCCAGTGTTATCTGCTATCCATGTGGATCATCAGTTACATAATTGCTCGACGGATTGGGCTGTGCAGTGTGCGGCACAATGTAGCGATTACGGTATCCCTATCGACATTCGCTCGGTTGAGGTAGGATCTGGACGGCAGGGGCTTGAGGCACTTGCCAGAGCTGAGCGATACCGTGTTTTTGAAGAGGTACTAGGTGAAGATGGGGCACTATTATTGGCTCATCATCAAGATGATCAGGCGGAAACGTTTTTATTGCGCTTGATGCGTGGAAGTGGTGTTGCAGGTTTGGCGGCAATGCCCGTAATGCGTGGCTTGGGGCGTGGAATATTGTATCGGCCTTTATTGGATGTCCCTAAAGCTGAGCTTGAACGCTATGCTAGCGTTTATAAGCTTAAGTGGGTTGATGACCCTAGTAATGAAGATGTTCATTATCGACGTAATTTTCTGCGTCATAAGGTGATGCCAGTGTTGGCAGAAGTGTGGCCGGGTTACCGCAGTAAAATTGTTGATGCGGCAGAATTACAATCAGAGGCGGCAGATTTGTTATCTAGCTACCTTAATGATGATATTGATCGACTCAGAGGTGGTGATGGTAGTCTCGACCTCCTTGGCTTGGCTGATTTTGACAGGCTACGGCAGCGAGCGATACTTAGGCATTATGTTTATCTGCACTTCGGTGTGCGTTTAGATAAAGCGCAAAGTGATGAGCTTGTCGATCAGTTTTTGAAATCCAGTCAAGATAGTCAGCCGGTGTTTTCTCTTGGTAAATATCTCACCTTAAGAGCATTTAGTGGGCGCTTGTATTGTGAGCGTGGCACAGGGGGAGAGGTGTTTGATCCCAGTGCAGAGTGGGATTGGGATAGTTTACAAGATTGCCTGGTGGGCGGGGTAGGAAAGCTCAGTGCTGAATCTGGTGGTGATTTTGTGCCTAGAGGTAAAATAACTATAAGATTTCGGCAGGGGGGGGAGCGTTGTCACCTTGCTGGCCACGCCCATAGCAAATCTTTGAAAAAAGTACTTCAAGAGTTGATGGTGCCACCTTGGCAGCGGGAACGGCTACCACTTATATATTGTGGTGGGCAGATTGCGGCGATTGCAGATTTGGCCATTTGTGAAGGCTATAAAGTTAAGCCGGGCGAGTGCGGTATCGCTCTGCGGTGGCGTTGGAATCGCTGACCTAAGCGAAGGCTTCTGTTAGAATGCGCGGCTCCTGAAAAGAGCCCTAATTATGAGTTCGCAGACTTTGAATCCGCAAAATACCTCCGTAAGCCCCTTAGACAATATTCGCATAGTATTGGTAAATACTTCCCATCCTGGAAATATTGGTGCAGTGGCGCGTGCTATGAAGAATATGTGCCTGTCTCAGCTGTATTTGGTAGAACCCAGAAAATACCCTCACGATGAAGCAACTTGGCGTGCCGCCAGTGCAGATGATGTCCTTAACTCTGCTGTAGTTTGTGAAACTTTGGCGGATGCGATATCGGGTTGTCAGCTTGTTATTGGCACAAGTGCGAGAGAAAGGACGGTACCTTGGCCGCTACTGGACCCTCGCCATTGTATGGAGCGTGCGTATACAGAGGCGAACGCGGATCATAAAGTGGCGGTGGTATTTGGCCGGGAAGACCGCGGTTTAACCAATGATGAGTTGCAGCGTTGCAATTTACATGTCCACATCCCAGCCAATCCAGATTACAGTTCTTTGAATATAGCCATGGCGGTCCAGGTTTTGAGCTATGAGTTGCGTATGGCTCAGCTTAGCGGCGAGTTAAGTCACAATGATATGGCGGACTGGGATGTGCCTGTTGCCGGGGCGGAGGATCTCGAGCGATATTTAGTCCATTTAGAAGAGACGTTACGTGATATTAATTTTTTACGGCCAGAAGCGCCTAAGAAGTTGATGACGAGATTACGACGCCTCTATCAGCGCACGCGCCTAGATGAGATGGAGGTCAATATTCTGAGGGGAGTTTTAACGTCGACTCAATATTGGGTGCGCAAGGCTAAGTCAAAAGATGGCGGCAGTGGCGGGGAGTCCTTATAATGCCGCTGCATGGGCGCCCTAAAACCTACTAAAATCATCGGGTATAAAGTTGACCATTTTGCTAGGTTATTGCATAATTAGATTGTGAAAAAACCTAGGTGAGCTTATGCGATTAACGACAAAAGGCCGTTACGCAGTGACAGCTATGTTGGATTTGGCACTGTACGGCGATCGAGGCCCAATTAGCTTGGCAGATGTCTCAGGTCGGCAAGATATTTCCTTGTCGTACTTGGAGCAATTATTTGCAAAGCTTCGGCGCCGAGATTTGGTGTGCAGCATCCGTGGCCCCGGCGGTGGGTACCGGCTTAGCCGATCCAGTGAGACCATTTTTGTCGCTGAGATTATTGACGCGGTTGATGAGCGGGTGGATGCGACAGGTTGCTCGGGTAATAGTGACTGCCAAGATGGGCAGACGTGTTTGACCCATAATTTATGGTCTGACCTGAGTGATCAGATCCATCATTTTTTGAGTGATATTAGCTTGGCAAGTTTAGTCGAGCGACGAGAAGTGCAAAATGTATCGGCGCGTCAACTTCAACGGGCGCGCAACACGCAGTCAATTATTTTAACTGCGGTAGATTAGTGTTTTTTTCCAGCTAAAAGCTGGGAATATGGAGAGAAATGTATGCAATTGCCAATTTATTTGGATTATTCAGCCACAACACCAGTAGACCCTCGTGTTGCCGAGAAGATGATGGCCTGTCTAACGACAGAGGGTGTGTTTGGTAACCCTGCATCGCGTTCTCATTTGTTTGGCTGGAAAGCCGAAGAGGCCGTGGAAAATGCTCGCCGGCAAGTTGCTGATTTATTGCATGCGGATCCTCGTGAAATCGTGTGGACGTCGGGAGCAACCGAATCAAACAATCTTGCCATTAAAGGTGCGGCGCATTTTTATAGTAAAAAAGGTAAGCATGTCATTACCTCTAAAATTGAGCACAAGGCAGTTTTGGATACTTGCCGGCAGCTCGAGCGAGAAGGTTTTGAGGTGACATACTTAGACCCGACTGATAAAGGCCTAATTACTCCCGAGGCGATTGCTGCGGCACTTCGTGATGACACTGTTGTTGTTAGTATCATGCACGCCAATAACGAGATCGGCACAATTAATGATATTGCCGGTATTGGTGAAGTATGTCGTGCTAACGGTGTGGTATTTCATGTTGATGCCGCGCAAACAGCAGGTAAAGTGATTATTGATATGGAGACAATGAAAGTAGATTTGTTGTCCATGTCGGCCCACAAAATGTATGGTCCAAAAGGTGTTGGTGCATTGTATGTGCGCCGTAAGCCACGCATACGTTTAGAGGCACAAATGCATGGTGGCGGGCATGAGCGGGGAATGCGTTCAGGAACGCTGCCAACCCATCAAATTGTTGGGATGGGGGCGGCCTGCGAAATTGCGCGCTTAGAAATGTCTAAAGATGCAGAGCATTCTTTGGCGTTGAGGAATCGTTTTTGGGATGGCTTGAAAGATATTGAGCAAGTTCATATCAACGGAGATTTCGAGCAGCGCCTGCCGGGTAATTTGAATGTTAGTTTAGCCTTCGTTGAAGGTGAGTCCTTGATTATGTCATTAAAGGACTTAGCAGTATCGTCAGGCTCTGCTTGTACTTCTGCTAGTTTGGAGCCTTCATATGTACTGCGTGCGCTTGGTTTAAATGATGAGTTGGCGCATAGCTCTCTGCGTTTTTCTTTTGGCCGTTTTACGACGAATGAAGAAGTAGATTACGCTATTAAACAGGTTCGTGGTGCCGTGGATAAGCTGCGAGAATTGTCGCCGCTTTGGGATATGTATAAAGATGGTATCGACTTAGACAGTATTGAATGGGCAGCGCACTAAATAACTCAATGTAGCGCAAGAGGATAGGATTATGGCTTACAGTGAAAAAGTACTAGATCATTATGAAAACCCACGTAACGTCGGTAAATTTGACGATGGCGCTGAGGAAATTGGTACCGGTATGGTCGGTGCGCCAGCGTGCGGTGACGTGATGCGTCTACAGATCAAAGTCAACGAGCAAGGTGTTATTGAAGACGCCAAATTCAAAACGTATGGCTGTGGTTCAGCTATTGCGTCGAGCTCACTTTTAACGGAGTGGGTAAAAGGCAAGACGCTAGAAGAAGCAGAGCATATTAAAAATACTGAGATAGCTCAGGAGTTGGCTTTGCCGCCAGTGAAAATTCACTGTTCGGTATTGGCTGAAGATGCTATCAAAGCGGCGGTATCAGATTACCGCAAGAAAAAAGCTGCGCTTTGAGGCGCAGTGGGGAGAGGTAGATGCCAGTTTTAGTTAGCGGTGCAGCCGCCGGTCATATAAAACGGCAGATAGAGAGTCGTGGTCGTGGTTTGGGTATTCGTATTGGCGTGCGTACATCCGGCTGCTCAGGTATGGCTTATGTCCTTGAGTTTGTTGATGAGCCGCAAGCTGAGGACCAAGTTTTCGAGCGCGATGGCGCTGCAGTTTATATAGACCCCAAAAGCATGGTGTATTTAGATGGCACCGAGTTGGACTTCGTTAAAGAAGGCTTGAACGAAGGCTTGAAATTTAATAATCCTAATGTGTCGGCTGAGTGTGGCTGCGGTGAAAGTTTCACTGTTTAGTGGCCTCGCCGGCCGGTCATATTACTTGCTATGTCTGAATTTAACCCCCATGAAAACTACTTTTCTCTTTTGGCGGTACCACAGCGCTATGAGGTGAGTGTCCCTGATTTGACTCGCCGTTATCGGGAGCTTCAGCGCGATGCTCACCCAGATCGATTCGCTGGCGGGACTGAGCGAGAGCGCCTACAAGCTGTGCAATACTCCTCGCAAATTAATGAAGCATATGAAGCCTTGGTTTCACCTACCCGAAGAGCGGCTTATTTATTAAGTTTAGCTGGGGTGGAGAGCGATATGTCTTCAACTACCTTTCAAGACCCTGAGTTTTTAATGCAGCAAATGGAGCTCCGTGAAGAGTTGTCTGAGTTGCAGCAAGCGAGTGACCCTGAGTTAGCCTTAGACCAGTTTTACGGTGATATAGATACTGCTGCAGACCAGCAGAAACTGCGGTTCTCAGAGCAGTATACGCAGCGTCAATTCGACGATGCATTGGCGACATACGCCAAGTTACAGTTTTTGGAAAAATTACGTAGCGAAGCTGAATTAAAAGAGAGTGAATTACTCGATTATTAAGATAGGCGAAGATATCGCCGGGAGTCCATAGAACACTTATGTTGATGCAAATTTCAGAGCCAGGACAGACCCCAGAGCCGCACCAGCGTAAGTTGGGAATTGGCATTGACCTGGGGACCACCAATTCTTTGGTTGCCACTGTTCGCAATGGTCGTGCACAAACATTGGCGGATATTGATGGCGTACACCTACTGCCGTCAGTGGTGCACTATGGAGAAGGTGACAGCATAAGCGTGGGTGAATCGGCCCTTAAGGGTGCGACTAATGATCCTCACAATACTTTATTGTCTATAAAGCGTCTCATGGGGCGTTCATATAAAGATGTGATGGCAAGTGCGACAAGTAAAATGTCACCGTATGAGTTGCTTGATTTAGGTCAGGATATGGTGAAGGTGCACACCCAGGTGGGCGATGTTTCTCCGGTACAGGTGTCATCGGAAATTTTAAAAACCTTAGTTCAGCGCGCAGAGCAAACCCTTGGCGCTGAATTAACAGGGGTGGTGATTACCGTCCCGGCATATTTTGATGACGCGCAGCGTCAAGCCACTAAAGATGCGGCAAAAATAGCAGGCCTAAATGTTTTGCGCTTGCTCAATGAGCCCACCGCGGCGGCGGTCGCATACGGCCTTGATCAACAGGATGAGGTGGCGATAGCTGTTTTTGATTTGGGTGGCGGCACGTTTGATGTTTCCGTACTGCAATTAACGAAAGGGGTGTTTGAAGTTCTTGCTACTGGCGGGGACTCAGCCTTAGGTGGTGATGATTTTGATCATGCCATTGCACATTGGTTTGTTGCTGAGCACGAGCTGACAAATTTAGATGCGCATCAGCAACGTGCCCTGTTAACTGCGGCGCGACAAGCCAAAGAAGGCTTGTCTGATGTTGACGAGGTGGAGTTAGCATTGGCTGAGCTGTCGTCAACGCTAACGCGCGAGCAATTTAATACTTTAGTTGATCCCTTAATCGATACGGCAATTCGAGCCTGTAAACGGGCCTTGCGTGATGCGAAATTGCGCAGTGATGATATTCACAATGTGGTTATGGTGGGTGGTTCAACCCGCGTTCCCCGTGTGCGCGAGCGTGTTGCTGAATGGTTTGGGCGGGAGCCCTTGATAGATTTGGATCCGGATAAAGTTGTTGCCTTAGGGGCAGCTTTGCAAGCGGATCAGTTGGTTGGTAACCGCAGTGGCGACGAGATGTTGTTGTTGGATGTAATCCCGTTGTCACTGGGGATTGAAACCATGGGTGGATTAACGGAGAAAATTATCCACCGTAATACCACGATTCCTGTCGCAATGGCTCAGGAATTTACCACATTTAAAGATGGACAGGTTGGTATGGCAATCCATGTGGTGCAGGGGGAGCGTGAGTTGGTTGAAGATTGCCGTTCATTAGCCCGCTTTGAGCTACAAGGGATTCCGCCAATGGTGGCGGGTGCGGCGCGGATTAAAGTGACATTTCAAGTGGATGCTGACGGTCTTTTGCGAGTAACTGCGCGTGAAGAAAGCACTGGGTCTGAAAGTCGTATTGAAGTGAAGCCGGCTTATGGACTAAGTGATACCGATATTGCCGATATGCTGCAGGCATCATGGGCATCTGCGGTGGACGATAAAGAGGCGAGGGCATTAAGAGAGCAACAAGTAGAGGCTGAGGCTTTATTGCAAGCGTTGTCTGCTGCCCTGCTGCAAGACGGCGAGGCGATGTTGAGTGAGAGCGAGCAAAGTCAATTGCTAGCCAAGATGGAAGCTTTGCATCACGAGCGTGAAAATGGCACCACTGCGAGTATTGCTAAGCATATAGAAATTGTTGGTAAAGGCAGTGAAGTCTTTGCAGAGCGCCGTATGGATGCCAGTATTAATAAAGCACTTGCCGGTCGGCAAGTTGATGAAATTTAAGGAAGCCGAAATGCCACGCATTGTAGTATTACCCCATGAAGCACTTTGCCCTGAAGGTGAGGTTTTGGACGCGGTGTCAGGCGAGACGGTATGTGACGTCATGCTGGCTAATGGTATTGATATTGAGCATGCCTGTGAGAAGTCCTGTGCTTGTACCACTTGTCATGTAATTGTTAGAGAGGGGTTTCCGTCACTGGATGAGGCTGATGAGCTCGAAGAAGATATGTTGGATAAGGCATGGGGTCTTGAGCCAGAGTCGCGTCTGAGCTGTCAAGCCGTTGTTGGTGATGAAGATTTGGTTGTTGAAGTGCCACGATATACCATCAATATGGTGTCTGAGCGTCATTAATCGCAGATTATAGAAAAGGGTGTATTGATATGGAGCTTAAGTGGACGGATGTATTGGATATTGGTATCGAGCTTGCTGAAAAATATCCGGATACAGACCCTGTGCATATCAACTTTGTCGATTTGCGGGATAAAGTGATGGGCTTGGAGGGGTTTGCTGATGATCCTGCGCGCTGTGGGGAGAAGATTCTTGAAGCGATCCAGGCTGCGTGGATCGAAGAACAGGACTGATCGCGCTATTGCTGCCAATTTTCCGTGAGTTAGCTTGTTAGCATTGGATCAAAAGTGACACTTTCTGAGGTGATTCAAGAAACACTGATCAGAACTCGATGTCATACTGTCGCTCGCGTACCTATTTGAAGCTAATGCGCGTATAATTCGACGATTTTTCGTAATGGGCAAAATTCTTGCTCAGATTGTTTTTGATTTTTATATTTTGGAGAAAGACCGATGGGCGTTCAACGCACCCTTTCCATAGTTAAACCAGATGCCGTTAGCAAAAATGTTATTGGTGAAATTTACAGTCGTTTTGAAAAAGCAGGATTACGCATAGTTGCGGCGAAAATGTTGCGTTTAAGCCGTGAGCAGGCGGAAGGTTTTTATGCTGAGCATAAAGGTCGACCATTTTTCCCCGCTTTGGTTGATTTCATGACATCTGGACCTGTAACTGTACAGGTGCTTGAAGGCGAGGGTGCGGTATTACAGAATCGTGAGCTAATGGGGGCAACCAACCCCAAAGAAGCGGCTGCCGGCACTATCCGTGCTGATTTTGCTGAATCTATTGATGCTAATGCAGTCCATGGCTCTGATTCTGAAGAGTCAGCGGCGCGTGAAATAGCGTTCTTTTTCTCTACCAGTGAGTTGTGTGAGCGCGTTTAATCGCGTTTACGCTCATTGCGGGGCATGAAAATGGAAACAACGACAGCGACTGTTCAGCAAACCAAAGTTAATTTGCTTGGGATGTCGCGCAAAAAAATGGAAGAATATCTGACTTCCATTGGTGAAAAGCCTTTTCGTGCCCAGCAAATCCTCAAGTGGATACATCACTCGGGGGTTGATGATTTTGACGAGATGACGAATCTTGGCAAGCCCTTGCGCGCTAAGCTCCAGGAGCTTGCCGAAATCCGTCCTCCCAATGTGGTAAAACAATTAGACTCTACCGATGGAACCCGCAAGTGGGCTGTAGAAGTTGGTGGTAATAATCTGGTTGAAACTGTTCTGATTCCCGATGGCCAACGGGGCACCTTGTGTGTTTCGTCTCAAGTTGGCTGCAGTTTAGATTGTAGTTTTTGCGCTACCGGTAAACAGGGTTTCATGCGCGACTTAACAGCGTCTGAAATCATTGGTCAAGTTTGGTTGGCGATAAAATCTTTTGATGGATTTAACTCTGGTAATAAACGTATTGTTACCAATGTGGTCATGATGGGAATGGGCGAACCACTGCTCAATTTTAATAATGTAGTTGACGCGATGAGCTTAATGCTAGATGACTTTGGGTATGGTTTATCCAAGCGTCGGGTTACTTTAAGTACATCTGGCGTCGTGCCCATGCTGGATAAATTGGGCGACGTATCCACCGTTTCACTTGCTATTTCGTTGCACGCTCCAAATGATAGACTGCGAAATGAATTAGTGCCTATCAATAAGAAATACCCGATATCTGAATTACTTGCTGCTTGTCAGCGTTATATCGATAAGCAAGAAGATACGCATCGAGTAGTAACCATAGAATACACCTTAATTGCGGGCGTAAATGACGGTGTCGAGCACGCGAAAGAATTGGCGGAGGTGCTCCGTGATGTACCTTGTAAAATCAATTTGATTCCGTTTAACCCCTTTTCACTATCAAACTATAAACGCCCAAGTAAGAATGCGATTAATCGCTTCTGGTTAACCTTAACCGAGGCTGGTTACGTAACCACAGTACGGACGCCACGTGGTGATGATATTGATGCCGCCTGTGGTCAGTTGGCAGGACAAGTACAAGATCGCACTAAACGTAGCGCGCGCCATCGCCAACGTGCGGAGTTAGAGCAGCCTATTCGTTTGGTATAAATATTGGGAGCACACTGTATGTCGTTGTTGAGAATAAAAGGCATCAAGGTATTACCCTCTATTTTGGTGATGCTGGTAATAGGTGCGTCATTGTCCGCCTGTGTGACGACTAAAAGCGGTGGTTTTGCCTCTAAGACAGATGACGATAAGGCTTTTGAGACCTCATTACAGCTTGCCCGTAGTTACATTGCCAAAGGAAACTGGGATCAGGCTAAGCGTCATTTACAATATGTTGAAGCGGAAGATAAAAATAACCCAGAAACACTAGAGGCCTTAGCGCTGGTTTTTCAGAATACAGGTGAACTTGAGCTGGCAGAGCAATATTACCTCCGTTCAATTAGTTTGGCTCCCGGTGCATCGCGGGTACGAAATAATTATGCGGCGTTCCTTTATGCTCGTGGCCGCTACGAAGAAGCGGCAACACAGCTCGAAATTGTTGTTCAGGAACTATTGTATGAGCGTCGTGTTGAAGCATTTGTAAATTTGGGGCGCTGCTATATGCAGTTGAACGAATTAGCTAAAGCCGAAGATGCCTTTAAGCGTGCCTTCCTGATGCAAAATAACGACAGCAGCGTATTAATGTCACTGTCGGAAGTGTATTTTCGCATGGGGCGTTTTGCTGAATCTCAGCGTTATTACGACGCCTTTCGCGATAAAACCCCCAATCAATCCGCTGCTTCTTTATGGCTAGGAATACGCTTGGCGGATAAGTTTGATGATAAAAATACCCATGCCAGTTTTGCTTTGGCATTGAAAAATTTATACCCAAAATCTGAAGAATACCTGCTTTATAAAGCGTATATGCAGCAGGGTAATAACTAGGAATCCATTATGCCGGGAACGACACAGCTTTACCCCGGGCCTCCGGGTTCCGTATTGCACGATGCGCGAGTTAGCGCAGGTAAAACGGTATTAGAGACAGCCGAAGCGCTTAATTTATTGAATAGTTACGTCGAGGCGCTGGAAGAAAACGACTATTCTCGCTTTAATTCGCCACTGTTTGCGCGGGGTTATATTAAAAGTTACGCGCGTTACATGGGGCTTGATGAAGCGCCACTCTTACGTGATTGCGATCGAATTTGCCGACGCGAAGAGGAGAGTGTTCAGCGTCAGCATCTTCATGTTCAAAGTAAGGTACAAGCGCCAGGACATGCGGGATTTATTATCGCCTTAATAGCGGCGGTGATTGTTTGGGCGATATCTTGCTGGATATTTGATGGCAGTGAGTCTAAAGAATTATCAGTATCGGTATTGGATCAGCAATTACCTCCATTGCCTCTTTTGGCGAAAGCACCCTCGCTAGGTGAGGCGCTATTGTCTAGCGAATTTGTAAAGCCAGCTGAAGAGGTGATTTCTCCAGTACATGAAGGTACGCCTGCAAAGCTCAAATTTATTATTAGTGAAGATGTTTGGTTGGAATTGCGGGATGCAAACAATAATGCCGTCTTAAGTGGTGTGCAAACAAAGGGGCAGACACTATCTTTCAACGTTCTCAGTCCCGTCACTGTAAGCATGGCCTATTGGCCCGTCGTTACCATGTATTACAATGATCAATTAGTTGAAGTAAATGGCTTGGCAAATAGCAACGCAGTGCGTGTGCAAATAGGTGAATTATGAAAATGGCATCCCCGATAAAGCGTCGGGTTTCTCGGCAAATTCATATCGGTAATGTTGCAGTTGGTGGTGATGCACCAATTTCAGTACAAAGCATGACGAATACAGAAACCTGTGATGTGGCAGCAACCGTTGCTCAAATTCAGCGTTTAGAGGCCGCTTGTGCGGATATTGTCAGAGTGTCTGTGCCGAGTATGGAGGCAGCAGAGGCTTTTAGAGAGATTCGCAAGCAAGTGTCTGTTCCCTTGGTGGCAGATATTCACTTTGATCATAAAATTGCCTTAAAAGTGGCGGAATATGGCGTTGATTGCCTGCGTATAAATCCAGGTAATATTGGTCGTGAAGATCGGGTTAGGGCCGTAATTGATGCAGCTAAATATCATAATATTCCAATCCGTATTGGTGTAAATGCAGGCTCCCTAGAGAAAGAGTTGCAACGCAAATACGGCGAACCGACGCCAGAAGCATTGGTCGAATCAGCAATGCGCCATATCGATATTCTCGATAAACTCGATTTTCAAAACTTTAAGCTCAGTGTAAAAGCGTCTGATGTATTTATGGCTGTTGCGGCGTATCGACAGATTGCTAGCCAAATCGATCAGCCTCTTCATTTGGGGATTACCGAGGCAGGCGGTTTACGCGGCGGTACGGTGAAATCCTCAGTCGGCCTAGGTTTATTGTTGATGGATGGTATTGGCGATACGATTAGGGTTTCCCTTGCCGCCGACCCCGTTGAAGAAGTCAAAGTGGGTTATGAGATATTAAAGAGTCTCAAGCTGAGAACCAAAGGGATTAACTTTATTGCGTGCCCTAGCTGTTCTCGACAAAATTTTGATGTAATAAGTACGATGAATGAGTTGGAGTCGCGTCTAGATGACGTTACCACCCCTCTTGATGTGGCCGTTATTGGTTGTATCGTAAACGGTCCAGGTGAAGCAAAAGAGGCAGAGATTGGCTTAACTGGCGGCACGCCAAATAATCTCGTTTACGTAGCAGGAAAACCTGATCATAAAGTAAAAAATGATGTATTGATCGACCATCTTGAAACGTTGATTCGTGAAAAGGTCGCTCTCAAGCAGGAGCAAGAAAAAGACCTTATTGCGCGCAGCTAGGTATTTTCTCATTCTAAATTAAGTTTGGTTGATAGGAATTAGTTTTGGCACGAATACAATCCATCCGCGGCATGAATGACATTCTGCCCACTGAAACCCCGTTGTGGCAGTATTTAGAAGCGCGTGTACGTGATGTACTGAGCCGCTACGGTTACAGCGAAATTCGCTTCCCAATAGTCGAGCATACCGAACTGTTTAAACGTTCTATTGGCGAAGTTACCGATATTGTAGAAAAGGAAATGTACACCTTTGAAGACCGCAACAGTGATAGTTTAACGTTGCGTCCTGAGGGCACGGCGAGCTGCGTTCGCGCCTGTGATCAAAATGGATTGTTGCACAATCAAATTCAGAGACTGTGGTATACCGGGCCGATGTTTCGTCATGAGCGTCCTCAAAAGGGTCGGTTGCGTCAGTTTCATCAAATTGGTGTCGAAACCTTTGGGATGCTTGGGCCTGATATCGATGCTGAGTTAATTTTACTTACGGCCAGGCTTTGGCGTGATCTTGGTATTAGCGATGCTTTGACTCTTGAGCTAAATAGTATTGGTAATGCTGAGTCTAGAGCGAATTATAGGCAGGCGCTAGTCAACTATTTGTCTGGTTTTATGGACGAGCTAGATGAAGATAGCAAACGTCGTTTAAACAGTAATCCGTTGCGGATTCTTGATAGCAAAGATCCAAAAACACGAGCGCTATTAGCGGATGCGCCTGTGCTGAGTGATTACCTAGATGATGTTTCAAAGCAGCATTTTGACGGTTTATGTGCGAGATTAGATGCGGTCGGCATTCCTTACAGACTCAACCCTCAATTGGTTAGAGGGCTGGATTATTACGGCTTAACAGTGTTTGAATGGACAACTGATAAATTGGGTGCTCAGGGTACGGTATGTGCTGGTGGTCGCTATGATGGTTTGGTGGAGCAATTAGGTGGAAAACCAACGCCCGCGGTTGGCTTTGCTATGGGCATTGAACGTTTGGTGTTGATGTTAGAGACCTTGCAAGTGACGCCAAAGGAGCACACACAGGCAGATATTTTTATTGTGTCTATGGGTGAGCAAGCAGATATAGCGGCTTTAAAAATTGGTGAGCAGTTACGAAATACGCTACCAGCGCAAAAAGTGGTTATTAACTGCGGCGGTGGCAGTTTTAAGAGTCAGTTTAAAAAAGCAGATAAATCCGGTGCGTCCATTGCTGTCGTTTTAGGTGAAGATGAGCTTCAACGTGGTGAAGCGGCCGTGAAGCCTCTACGGGCTGGGCAGGGTGAACAACAGTTTGTCGCGCTGACTGAATTGGTTAATCATATTTCAAAAAATTATTTTTAAACGCGACTAGACAAGTCGAAGAGGAAGGTTAGTGGAAACGTATCGTACAGAAGAAGAGCAAATCGAAGCTATAAAAAAATGGTGGCAGGAAAATGGCAAATCGACCGTCTTTGGTATTGCCCTCGCGTTAGCTATCGTTTTTGGCTGGAAAGGGTGGCAGGGGCATCAGCTAGATCAGGCGCAAGAAGCATCTGCAATATTTGATAATTTATTGATTGCGGATTCAGCAGTACAACGTGATGGCACGAGCTTGAATACCGCCCAGCACTTGGCAGATACCTTAAAAGACCGTTTTGCGGGCCTAAGTTATGGGCAATTTGCCGGATTATATAAAGCGAAATATGCTGTTAATGCCGATGATTATGAGGCGGCGGTTGCTGAACTTGAGTGGGTGTTGGATCAAGGCCCAAGTCAATCAATTAAGGCACAGGCCGAAATGCATTTGGCGCAAGTTTTGTACGCGACTGAAGAGTACGATCAAGCAAAAACGTATTTAAGTTCTTTAGCAAACACGGGTTACGCGCCGGATGCTGCAGAGCTAGAGGGTGATATTGCGTTCGCCCAAAATGATAAAACGGCTGCCTTAGCCGCTTACCAGCGTGCTCGTCAACTGGCGCGTGAACAGGAAGCACCGGTGAATAACCCGATGCTTGAAATGAAGATAAATGACTTGTCTGCCGCGGCTGTCGAAGGGGCTGAGTAATGAAGTTTGTTTCTGTAATAAGTATGGTGTTGGCAAGTGCGTTACTGGTGGCGTGTGCTTCAGAGCCTACTAGCCGTGAGCCGGCCAATTTAACAAGTTTTGATGCAGAGAAAAAATTAAAGAAAGAGTGGTCCTATTCCCTTGGTGACGGCCAAGCAGAAGCTTATCACCGCATTGCACCTACCGTTGATGGTGATGAAATTTTTATTGCCTCGTCAGACGGTAAGATCGCTGCCCTTAACAAATCGAATGGTAAGAAAGTTTGGAAAAAATCTTACGATTTACGTATTTCTGGTGGTGTTGGGGTCTCAAGTACCTTCTTGTTTGTTGGCACCTCAGATGGTGAAGTCGTTGCGATAGACCGAATTTCTGGTGATATTGTATGGCGTGTTTCGCTTAACAGCGAGGTACTTTCAGCACCTCAAAGTAATGGTTCAGTCGTGGTCGTGCAAACTTATAGCGGTGAAGTGCGTGGGCTTAATTTTGCTGATGGCGAGCAATTATGGAGTTACTCCTCGCAATTGCCACGCTTGACTATGCGCGGCACAAGTACGCCAACAGTGGTTTCAGATATTGCAATGATAGGGTTTGCTAACGGCCACGTTATTGCCTTTGATATTGAAAACGGTTCTCAGCTTTGGGATCAGCGTATTTCTGTGCCTCAGGGAAGTACAGAAATTGAGCGATTAGTAGATGTGGATGGCCGTTTACGGGTCATGGAAGATGGCCAAACCGTCGTGGCGACAGCTTATCAAGGCCAAGTAATGGCGATTGATATTCGCAGTGGCCGCCCGCTGTGGGTAAAAGAGGCGTCTAGTTATGTTGGCGCTGCTGATAGTTTGGGTAAAGTATATATTGTGTCTGCTGATGGTAGCGTGAATGCAATTGATGATAATGGCCAGGGTGCACTTTGGACCCAAACTGTATTGGCTCGCCGTGAACTGACTGAGCCTGTGGTATTTATCGATACTATTGGTGTTGGTGATTTTGAAGGATATCTACACTTACTCGCTCGGGAAGATGGTCGCCTAGTCGCGCGTACCCGTGTTGACAGTGATGGACTGCGCGCCCCAATGATTGCTGACGAGAAACTGCTATACGTTTATGGGAATAGCGGCAAATTAGTGGCTTATAAGCTACAAGATCGTTGAGTATTACTATTGTTATTCAGCCGTGCGCTGATCAGAGTTAAATAGAATTATGGTTCCTGTTATTGCCTTGGTAGGCCGACCTAATGTCGGAAAATCAACTCTGTTCAATCGGCTGACAAAAAGTCGCGATGCCTTAGTGGCGAATTTCCCAGGACTAACTCGCGATCGAAAATATGGCGAGGCCAACCACAATAAACGCCGTTATATTGTTATTGATACCGGCGGTGTTAATGGCGATGAAGTGGGTATTGATGGCCCCATGGCACAGCAGTCCATGTTGGCAATTGATGAAGCTGATGTGGTTTTACTCATGCTAGATGCTAAAGCGGGATTAATGCCGGCAGATGAAGGCTTAATTAAGCATTTACGCAGCTGCTCCAAGCCTGTGTTTTTTGTTGCTAACAAAGTTGATGGTACTGATGCCGAAGTCGCTAAGGCAGAATTTTACAAAACTGGCGCCGCGAAAATTTACCCACTGACTGCAACACAAGGTAAGGGGGTCAGAATATTAATGGATGATGTGCTTGCTGAATTTCCTCAAGAGGATGAAGACAAGCAAGCATCGCTGGCTACGGGTAAAAAAATTGCCGTAGTTGGGCGGCCAAATGTAGGAAAATCTACATTAGTAAATAGAATGCTAGGTGAAGACCGAGTAGTGGTATACGACGAGCCCGGCACGACACGGGATAGTGTTTATATAAATTATGAGCGTGAAGGCGAAGCCTACACCTTGATAGATACTGCAGGTATTCGTAAGCGTAAGCATATATCTGAGACCGTTGAAAAGTTTTCCATTGTGAAAACCTTGAAAGCCATCGACGACGCCAATGTGGTTATTCTAGTCATGGATGGCCGGGAAAGTATTGTTGATCAAGATTTGCATTTGCTTGGACAAGTTGTCGATTCTGGGCGGGCTGTAGTTGTAGCCATTAATAAATGGGACGGGCTGACAACAGAGCAAAAAGATCATATAAAGAAAGAATTGGATCGGCGCTTACAATTTATCGATTTTGCCGAAATTCACTTTATCTCTGCCTTGCATGGCACAGGTGTTGGGCATTTGTACGAGTCTGTTGAAAAGGCGTATGAATCAGCAACAAGACAGTTACAAACACGAATGCTAACAACGATTTTGGAGGGTGCTGTACACGATCACTCGCCACCGATGATAAATGGCCGTCGTATCAAGTTGCGTTACGCTCATCCGGGCGGACAAAATCCTCCGATTATTGTTATTCATGGTAACCAGACTGAAAAAGTACCTAATAGCTACACGCGGTATTTAGAGAAGGTTTTTCGTCGTGAATTAAACATGATGGGTACGCCCATTAAAATTGAATTTAAAACCTCGGAAAACCCTTTTGAAGGAAAGAAAAATGAGCTTAGCAAGCGTCAAATTGAACGCAAGCAACGCCTAATGCGTTTTGCTAAGGCAAAAACAGCGAGAAAGAAAAAATAATGAATAAGCGCTGAGTTGTATGCTGGGGTATAGCCTTCATTCACTACTATTTCTGTTTACGTAATGTCTCTACCAATTTCGGAAAGCAAAAAACCTGATCTAGATAAGCCTGAACATATTGCCACGTTTGTTGAGGCTTTCTATGCCCGTCTTCTAAAAGATGAAACGTTAGCGCCCCTGTTTACCGATGTGGCCGCCATAAATATTCGCGAGCATTTTCCGAGGATAGAAGCATACTGGCAGAAGCTGTTACTCGGGGATAGACAGTATCAGCGACATACAATGAACATTCATCGCCAACTTGACGCCAAGCAACGCTTAACAGCGGAAAATTTTGATCAATGGTTGATGTATTTTATTGAAGCTGCGGATAGTGGCTTTGCTGGTGAAAATACCGAAAAGGCGAAACGAATAGCCACGGTGATCGCTGGCAACATGCGTAAGTCATTACAGATTGAGAAAAATAGCGACTAATCCTGCCTCACAATTTTATATTAGGCGTGTCCTTGTATTGAAAGCCTAAGTTTCCTTCTTTTACTTTCCCTGGTTCTAACTTTTAAGCTTGACCCCATCCATATGGGGGGTGTTGAACAAACCTAGCTTGGTTAAGCTAAGCAAAATTATTCCCATAAATTAAAATAACAGGATATTAATTATGCTTTTAAATGGCAAAGTGGTCATCGTGTCAGGTATTGGCCCTGGGCTCGGGCAAGAGCTCGCGGTAGAAGCCGCTAAACAAGGTGCGTCAGTGGCAATGTGCGCACGAACAATGAGTAAGCTAGATCAGGCAGAGGCCGCAATTGCTGCTTTAGATTTAGGAATCGAGGTGCTCAAGGTTGCTACAGATATTAGTGATCGAGAGCAGTGTGCAAACTTGGTTACGCAAACAGTAGCGCGTTTTGGTCGTATCGATGTACTCTTCAATAGTGCGTATAACCCAGGTGAGTTTGGTCCCATAGAGTCTGCTAATTTAGATAGTTGGCGAGCGGCAATGGATGTGAATTTATTCGGCACGATGGCACTGACGCTGGAAGCTATACCACAAATGAAAAAGCAAGGTAGTGGCGCGATAGTCATGATTAATACCATGGTAACTCGCAAGCCACTTCATACGCAGGGAGGTTATGGGGCATCAAAGGCAGCTTTAGCCAATGCAACCTCACATTTAGCCTTAGAGCTTGGGCGTTACAATATCCGTGTTAACTCAGCGTATATGGGGTGGATGTGGGGCCCTGCGGTGGAAGGATACTTGCAAATGAATGCCAGTGCAGGAGGCCCTAGTGTCACGGAGCAAGCGGCAGTAATATCAAAAAATATCCCTATTGGTCATATTCCAGATGATGCCGATTGTGCGAAAGCCGCGATATTTTTGGGCTCTGATTATGCTTGCGCTATTACCGGCGCCGCTTTAGATGTCAATGGTGGCGAGTATTTGCCACATTGATGGTTGCTCTGCCAGCAAATGTGATTTGACCGACCAGTCTGCTTTTATTCTTTTACATTACTTGAATACGCTATTAAGTCATTTCAACTCAATAGCGTATTGAATAACCTAGCGGCTGTTATTCAACAGCCTTTTTCGCTACGGCTTTCTTAGCTGGCGTTTTTTTGGCGACAGCTTTTTTAGCCGCGGCCTTCTTCGCTGGGGCTTTCTTAATCGCTGTGGTCTTTGCAGCCACTTTTTTAGCAGTGGTTTTTTTCACTGCCGCTTTTTTGGCTGTAACTTTACTTTTGGAATCGAATTTTTTAGCGGCCTCTTGTGCGGCTTTAGCCATGGCTTTGGCATGCTGATAATCGGCCTTTAGTTCAGTAAGCTGATTTTTGGCCATAATCATCACCGCCTTAGCATCTAACTCGAGCTCTTTGGCGCTATCAACGGCAGAGTGGGCTCGATCCACTTGCTTTTGGATACGGCTGTCCATTTTGGCTTTGGCTTTTTTCTGTAAATCACTGAGCTTAGTTTGTTCGGTTTTTAATTTGTCTTTGGCGCGTTCCGCTTGAGCTTTTGCTTTATCAATGGCTTTGTGGGCATCGGCTATTAAGCGATCACGTAGTATTTCAACTTTTGATTCTAATGATTCCATTTCCTTGCGGATCAATGCGACCGGATCCATTTTTTTATTTGTCATATCAGCGAGCCTCAGTAAAGGTGATTTGTCATTAATCGACGAACTTCACTACAAGTAACCTTCATAACATAGCAAATTTTGCGATAATGCACAGTTAAACTTGAGCGTAAAGGGGCTAATAATGGATAAAGCACAAAGTGATGCGATAGAGGCGGCAGTTTTTCGTCGATTATTATCGCATTTGGATCAGCGAAAAGATGTTCAAAATATAGACCTTATGAACCTTGCCGGCTTTTGTCGAAACTGTCTGTCAAAATGGTATGTTGCGGCAGCAGAACAAGAGGGTGTTGGAGTCGAATACGAGGCCGCTCGGGAGCGGGTGTATGGTATGCCCTACCCACAATGGAAAGCTGAGTTTCAGGCAGAGGCGAGTGCAGAGCAGCTTGCTAGTTTTACAAAAAATAAGCCACAAGAATAAGGTGTTAAATTAACCTTAGTGCGGCCTTAAAGGCCGCCATTGGGAATAAATCTATTGTCGGTGTTATTGCGAATCCAAAGTAATAATTCCCGGTCTAATTTTTCGCCGCGTTTGCGCAAAACCTTGTTGAGCCAAATGGCGGGCGATTCTTTACCAGCATCCCAACCGTCAATTAACTTCTCTGCCTTGGTAAAAAAACGTATCAAGGCAATAATATCGTCATTGCTTAGCTCCACGGCAGCGTCTTGCCACTGTTGTTGAGGAAGGCGCATAACAACACTGTATTTTTGTTGTTCTTCAGTAGTAAAGGGGGTTGGCAATGCATCTAGGCGGTCTTCCGTACTAATTGTAATACAGCGTTTCAGCCACTCTTGGTCTATTGTCATAGTGGTTTTTTCTGTTTCAGGAATCCAGCTACCGATTGTCATTTTTAAAACTCATATTGCATACAGTGCAGGCATTATAGCGCACATTGCTAGGTGACTTGCGTGATGGTATTTGGTATTTTGCTGGCTATTTATACAGTTATGTAGGCTGGGGCGATGGGTGGTGCTGTTTGCGCAAGATAATTCACTGCGACTGTGATTGTTTTTACGCCTCTGTTGAGCTGCGAGATGATCCAAGCTTGAAGGGCTTGCCTGTCGCTGTAGGTGGCGCTGCAGAGCGAAGGGGAGTGGTCGCCACGTGTAATTATGAGGCGCGAACGTTTGGTATCCATTCAGCGATGCCGACAGCGAGTGCATTAAGGCGCTGCCCCAACCTCATTGTACTTACGCCGAGGATGGAGGCCTATCGTGAAGTTGCTTTGCAGATACGGGGTATATTTAAACGTTATACGGAATTAATTGAACCCTTATCTCTTGATGAGGCTTATTTGGATGTGACGGATTGCGATGCTTTTCAAGGTAGTGCAACCCGTATTGCTCAAGCAATCCGACAGCATGTGCGTGACGAGGTGGGTATTACTATTTCGGCTGGGGTAGCCCCCAATAAGTTTTTAGCGAAAGTGGCAAGTGACTGGGATAAGCCTGACGGATTGACGGTGATTACACCGGCACAAGTTGATGAATTTGTTCTTAGCCTTCCTGTAAGCAAAATACATGGAGTGGGTAAGGTGATGACAGCGCGTATGGCGGATCAGGCGATATATTCATGTGCCGATCTACGGCTGCGTACCCTAGAGGAGCTGCAAGGCTTATTCGGTAAGTTTGGTCAGCAGTTATATGATTATGCGCGTGGTGTGGATTCTCGGTCCGTTAAACCTCACCGAGAGCGTAAGTCTCTGAGTGTCGAAACTACTTTTGCTCAAGACCTTGAGGGAATTGAGACGGCAAAAAATCAAGTGGTGGATTTGTTTAAAGAGTTAGAGAAACGACTGCTTCGGGTCGAGAATAAGCCCTTATCCGGTGTTTTTGTTAAGCTTAAATCGGCCGATTTTCGTCAAACTACCATTGATCGCCGCTACCAAGGCGAATTAACAACTGTATTGTTTGAGCAATTATTAGAGGAAGCGTGGCCGAGAATGGCCTCTCCATTACGTTTAATTGGGCTTGGTGTTCGCTTTGATTCTAAGGTGGAAAAAACCACGGTATCAAAGGTGGTCCGTGAGGAACAATTGGATTTATTTTCTTAAATAAATCCTGTGTAGCTTTGATGAGTAAGAACTTTAAGACGTAAAAAAGGGCGGTAAAAACCGCCCTTATTCATTGTGGTTCAGCCTTATTGATTAGGGCTGATAACTTGTAACTCAACACGACGATTGCGCTCACGGCCTTCATCAGTATTGTTGTCAGCTACCGGCTTGCTTTCACCGTACCCTTTCGCTTGCTGACGAGAAGATGCAATGCCTTTAGTAGTCAAGTAATTGACTACTGATTGCGCCCGCTCTTGCGATAGAGTTTGGTTATAGCTGTCACTGCCGATAGAGTCAGTGTGTCCCATAATAATGATACTAACATCCGGCTCATTGCCTAGAGACTCAGCTACCTTGTTTAGGATGGTCTGAGAGTCGAGCATTAAGCGCGATTTGTTAAACTCAAAATGTACACCAGTTAGTTCAACCGTTTGTGATATCACGCAACCACGTGAATTCACCTTCAGACCAGGTAAGGTACCTGGGCACTGGTCAATCTTATCTGGTACGCCATCGCCATCGCTATCGAGAGGGCAGCCTTGAGCATTAACCGGTACGCCGTGAGGTGTGTTTGGACATTGGTCAATGTCATTTGGTACACCGTCACCGTCATCATCAATAGAGCAGCCATTGACGTTTACGCGTGCGCCAGGAGGCGTGTTGGGGCATTGGTCGCGGAAGTTAGGTATGCCGTCACCATCGCTATCAAGTGGGCAGCCGGTTGAGTCAACAGGTGTGCCGCGAGGTGTATTTGGGCATTTGTCCAAGCGATCAGGAACTCCGTCACCATCGGAGTCATAGTTGTATGGCAGGGGTTTGTCGCCAAAGGGAATCGAAATACCGATGAGTACAGCGTAGGTATAAAAATTGTCGTCATCGGGAAAGAGTGGTGCTTGACGCTTAATGCTGTCAATTTGATAACGTACTTCACCGCGAATTGCGACGGTATCAAGTTCGTAAGTAAAACCACCGATTAAATCACTACCATAATCTGTTTGCTCGGCAATAATACCTGGCGCTTCGTACTCGACTTCATGGTAGGTTACACCCACCCCGAGGTAGGGCTGTACGGCGTCGGCGTCAAGCATAAATGCGCCGCGAGGGAAGTATAATAAGTCTAGGCCACCTGCAGTACGGGTGTAAGTATCATTTTTGGAGTTTTTAAATTCACCGTAGTTGATATGGCTGTCGATCATCACGTAGGAACTTATTGGTTTACCAAGACCAATTTTTCCCTCATTACCAGAGTCGAAATCACTTTGGTCCGCAAACGTGGAGCCTATCATGCCATGCATGCGCCACCGCGTATCGATTACTACTTCGTCATCTGCAGCAAAGGCAGAAAAAGCGCTGCACCCTACAGCTAGAGCAAGCGTTATATTACGCATTTGACTCATTAACATATTCTCCATGTGTGTGCATATATTAAAACGCGACCTTGCGGTCGCGTTTGTGGGGGTTACTTCTACGGTGCTAGGTTGCCAAATATGCCTTGGCAGTCATCAAAGCTAATGTTTGCTAAGTCGCCAAATGCTTCTGGATTGAGGCCAAGAATGCCATTTAATAAGGTTCCTACTGTTGAAGTAACAGGAGCCAGCAAACAGGCATCAAGGGTATCAACGATGATGCCAAGACCCGGAACGGCATCGACACCTTCAATGAGGCCACTTGTTATTGTTCCTAGGCCAACTGGACTATCAGGGAGGTTTTCGTTGATAGAGGAGAAGTTACCTGTAATAAGCGCGTCAACTAGACCTTCCACAGGGATGTAGCCACCATCATCATTAGTGGCCAGTGTACTTAAGATAGGATCAACAATGGTACTAACTGTATACACCAGTGGAAGAACTAAGCCAGGGCCTTCTAAACCTGGGAAGTTACCGCCCAAGGTAAGAACCGGCTCCAAGATTTCACATAACTCATTGGTGTAAGTTAGCAAGTCATCGTCGGCAGCAGGTAATACCAATACGGTGGAACCTTCTTCAGTCGTTATGTCACCTTCGGTAAAGCCGTCATCATCGCTATCAATAAAGGCTTGTACACATACAGTACTAAGGCGTAAGAGACCACGAGACTCTAAGGATCCTTTAGTTTGACCAAAGCTTGCAGCGGGTTCGCTAGATATTTCAGGTAAACCAGGGATTTCGTCGGCACCGGGTATTTGGTCTGCACCGGGAATCTCAATCGCACTAGACACGCAGCTAGGTGAATCACTTGCATTACCAGACCAGTAGCCGGATACAGCGCTAAAAATTGTGCGCTCGTGATCAGTGACGTCTTTGAGGGGTGAGTCACTATTCAGCTTAGGATTGGCTAGGTAGGCATCGGTCACATCATCTATGCCGCTTTCAAATACAGCGTAGGCATAGAACTGTTGGTTGCCGCGTATATAGGTCTCGCCATCGGCAAGGTCACCCACTAAGTCTGTGCGACCTACACAAGAGAACTCATCAATGTAGATATCGTCTGGTGAATTGGCGTTAGAAACTTGGTAAAGGTGTAGTTCGACAACTTCATCGGCTACAACATTTATTGTGCGATTATCACTAACGTCAGAGATACCATCTTCGTAAGTGGCTGTCAGTGTGGCAACTACCGGTACATCAACGGTTGCGCCGCTAATTGGGTCAACGGTAGTGCTATTGCTATTGTTGGCCGGGTCAACGGTAACTAGTGTTCCTTGATCAATAGTCCAGCTAACATTCGCTGCAGGACAGGCGATGGTGTCACTGCTATCAAAATCAACAAAAGTACACATGGCTACGTAGTCAATGCCATCATTAAATACATTTAAGTAGATTGTGTCTTCCGCTGGCGTTGTACCGTCGGCGCGAACAATCGAAATGGCAGTGACTTCGGCATCAACTAGCTTAAGTTCTAATGTATCTTGAATGGCGGCGTTGCTGTCATCTTCATAGATACCAGTAACAGTGCTAGCAGGGTCTTGATCAGCGATTGCTTCATAATCTGCCTGGCTAATTAATGAGGCATCACCGGTAGTCTCATCAGGGCCTTCAGCGAATATGGTTGTTGGATCCGCAGACCATGTCAAAATGCCGGGGCCTGAACATTGGTACTTGTCAAAGGGTGCTTGGTTTGGATTGCTGGGGTTTGTATAGGTCAGCTTGGCAACCATTTGCAGGCGTTGCGCAGCGGGCACATCAATTGAATCTTCAGTTAAGCCCTTACATTGATCTAAGTAGTCGGTGTTAAAAAAGACTTGATCGCTAGTGTCACAGGCATCGGCTGCCGGGTTTGCTACCGCGCAAATTGCCATCTCGCTGACAGTTGCAGGAACTAAAGTGACGATAAGTGATGCGATTTTATCAACTGTATCGTCTGTGCAGCTCTCTCCATTTTCAATGGCGAAAACGGTTACCGCAATTTGATTTTGATCACTGCTCGTAAAAGGGTTGGTAATGGTTGCGGGAGCCACTGCACCCGTTGAGGGTGTCTGGGTCTCTCCAAATACAAAGTGGCTGTTATCCGCACAGAAAGTTGCATTTACAGTAGAGTTTTCAGTTACGCCAGGTAAACCTTGTAAATTTTGTAGCAGCTGGTAATTAACTGTTTCGGTATCTGTTGGGTCAGACGGATTTAATGCAATAACGTCTTGACCGCTAATATATTTTGGGCCACTGACGATAGGAGGGACTATCGTGAATGGCTCTGTGACCGAATACGCAGTGCCCTGGAAGTTATAAAGGCCGGTAATGGTCAAATTTTTGAGGGTGTCGGTGCTGGCTAGACGGACTGTGCTGAGAATATCTTGCACATCTCGTAGCTCACCTGCATCACGTATCTCATCGGCGAGTTCGGCTATCGCTGGGCTGCCTACACTGCCACCTAGTGACCACTGGGTATCGGCGGTAACATTTAACTCGGGGCCTAAATTGATTTCAACACCGTCCGTTTGGGTGGCAAGCATACGTACTGGAATGAAGTTTGTACCTGTTCCCGCTAATTGATTGCCAAGGGGAAAGTCGACCCGGAGAGAGTCGGGGTCAAGACCAGCGCCTGGGCGGTCTGGACTGCGGGCGTCGCCACCGCCACCGCAGGCAACGAGAAGACTCGCGGCTAGTGTTAACGATAATGCTAGGGTATTCGTTTTCATTTATTTCCCTCCGGGAGAGATAAGCCGAAATACAATTACAGGAATGGTGGAAATTTAAGTTTACGTAGTTTCACGGATGTAATGTTTAAAAACAACACTCTATACAGCTAGGTCGCCATGTTAGAGGCAAAAATGTGAAAATTTCTGTGAAGTAGTTATAAAAAAAAGCTTTTGCTCCAAAAAAAGGCAGTAAAAACCTGTATTTAGAAAGGGTTTTGCCCCCAATGGGGGCGAGGTCTTAGTCTTGTAAATAGCTCTCAATTGGTGGGCAGGAGCAAATTAGGTTGCGATCACCGAACACATTATCAATGCGATTTACGGTTGGCCAATACTTGTTTTCAGATAGATTGGTAACGGGAAATCCAGCTTCTTCTCGTGAGTAGGGGCGGTTCCATTCGCCAACGATATCGGCGAGTGTGTGTGGCGCATTGACTAGTGGGTTGTTGTCAGCTGGCAACTGGCCGCTTTCAATTCGGCCGATTTCACGGCGAATATGAATCATAGCTTCACAGAAGCGGTCTAGCTCCACTTTCGATTCGCTTTCGGTCGGTTCAATCATTAATGTGCCGGGCACGGGAAACGACATTGTTGGCGCGTGAAAGCCATAATCCATTAAACGTTTGGCAATATCTTCTTCACTAATGCCTGTGCTTTCTTTTAGCGGGCGTAAATCAATAATGCATTCGTGAGCTACGCGGCCATTGCGACCCGTGTAGAGCACTGGGTAGTGCTCGTTCAAGCGAGTAGCCACATAATTTGCACTTAGAATAGCGACTTGTGTGGCTTGTTTTAGTCCGGCTGCCCCCATTAATGATATATAGGCCCAAGAGATGGGGAGGATGCCGGCGCTACCAAAGGTGGCTGCAGCAATGGTGTCGTTGTTTTGATCAAGCCCTTCTATTGGGTAGACCGGATGATTGGGTAGGAAAGACGCGAGGTGAGCTTTAACGCCTATTGGTCCCATACCAGGGCCACCGCCACCGTGAGGTATACAAAAAGTTTTATGCAAGTTGAGGTGAGAAACATCTGCACCAAACTCACCAGGTGCGGCTAATCCGACGAGGGCGTTCATATTGGCACCGTCGACATAGACTTGCCCGCCAAATTGATGGGTGATGTCGCAGATGTCGCGAATTCCTTCTTCAAAAACACCGTGGGTAGAGGGGTAGGTCACCATTAACGCGGCAAGTTGATCGGCGTGTCGTTCTGCTTTTTCTTTTAGATCGTCAATATTGACATTGCCTAGGGCGTCACAGCTAACAATGACAACGCGCATGCCTGCCATGGCTGCAGACGCGGGGTTTGTGCCGTGAGCTGAGCTTGGGATTAAGCAAATGTCGCGCGCGGTGTCACCTCGACTTTCGTGGTAGCGCTTAATTGCCAGAAGACCGGCGTATTCGCCCTGTGAGCCGGCGTTGGGTTGCATTGAGAATTTATCGTAACCCGTGCAGGCCATTAGCTGCTGTTCGAGCTCGTCAATTAGTTCTAAATACCCCGTGGTTTGGCTGCGGGGTGCGAAGGGGTGAATATTGCTAAATTCAGGCCACGTGATGGGGATCATTTCCGTGGTAGCGTTAAGCTTCATGGTACAGGAGCCAAGCGCAATCATTGAGTGATTTAGGGCGATGTCTTTGCGTTCCAATCGGTTCATATACCGCAGCATTTCAGTCTCAGAGCGGTATTGATGAAAGACAGGGTGGGTCAGAACAGAGCTGTTGCGTTGAAGCTCCGTTGGGATGCCGGGAAGGTTTTGGAGCTCCTTGTCTATTTGATCTACCGACGGGATAGCTTGGTCACCAGCAAAGATCTGCCACAGTTGTTCAATGTCTTCGGCGGTTGATGTCTCGTCAAAGCTGACGCTCAGCTGTTTGTCGCCGCGTCTAACGTTGAGCAAAGCCGCTTCTGCTTTGTCGGCAAGTTCGGTACTGGCGGAGTCAGTGGCTATACAAATGGTGTCGAAAAAAGTTGTGTTGGTGTTGTAGCCCAGTTGATTTAAGCCTGCGGCAAAAATACCAGCGATACGATTGATGCGCTGAGCGATTGTTTTGAGGCCGTCGGGGCCGTGATAAATCGCATAGAACACCGCCATAATGGCGAGTAGTGCTTGTGATGTACAAATATTGGAAGTGGCTTTCTCGCGACGAATATGTTGTTCGCGGGTTTGCATTGCCATGCGTAGTGCCTTATTACCACGGCTATCGATGGATACACCAATAATGCGGCCAGGGATAGAGCGTTTATAGCTATCTCTAGTGGCAAAGAAGGCGGCGTGTGGCCCGCCAAATCCCATTGGCACACCAAAGCGTTGGGCGCTCCCTACAACGATATCCGCGCCTTGTTCACCAGGAGGGGTGAGTAATAACAAGCTCATAATATCAGCGGCAACGACGGTCATTGCCTCTTGTGATTTAGCTTGGCTAGCAACCTCTGCTAGTGAGCTAACATGACCTTGTGTGGCTGGGTATTGAATAAGAACGCCAAAACAAGGGGTGTCGGCAAGTTCGGTTTCCGCGTTACCCACTGTTATTTCTAAGCCAAGAGAGAGTGCGCGGGTTTTTAACACGGCAATAGTTTGTGGGTGGCAGTTGTGGTCGACAAAGAAGGTGTTACTTTTATTCTTGCGGGCAGAGCGTTTACACATTGCCATGGCTTCGGCGGCGGCAGTGGCTTCGTCGAGCAGAGAGGCATTGGCTAATTCTAAGCCAGTTAAATCAATAATCATTTGTTGAAAATTGAGTAGGGCTTCTAGGCGACCTTGGGCAATTTCAGGTTGATAAGGGGTGTAGGCTGTATACCAGCCGGGATTTTCCAGCACGTTGCGGAGAATAACTGGTGGGGTGATGGTGCCGTGGTAGCCTGCGCCAATAAAGGAGCGTGCAATTTGATTTTTAGCAGCGATCTTGCGTAAGCGGTTAAGCGTTGTGGTTTCACTTTGTGGTGCAGAAAGAGGCATTTCACCGCGTAAGATAGAGGCAGGAACCGTCTGTTGAATTAAATCGTCCAGAGAGTTTGCGCCAATTGTATGGAGCATGGCGGCGGTTTGGCTCGCATCTGGGCCGATATGGCGGTTTAGAAAGTCATCACTTTGCGATAGTTTGGAAAGATTGTGGGTCATTCTAGGGGTGCCTGCGTCGTCGGATTTTCGGGCGTTATTAAATCATATTTCGGCTCTCTTTTGTTTGGCAATATTTCGCGCTTAACTAGATTTTTCCTGAAAAATGTTATTGTCATTCACTTGGTAAATCGATGTATTCAGCTTTTGTATTGTGGATGGCTTGCAGCGTTTTTGTATTAGACCTGCATATTGTTGCTTAGCAGTAAGGCACATAATTATTTCTTGTACATTAGCCGTTGAAAATAAGGGTATTTTAGTGATTTACCCTCTCGATAAGCTTAGCGCTTGCATTATAAGATATAGGGCTCTAACGCTAGGTTTAAGAGGTTGTCCGTGGAGCCGGTAAAGTGCAGTAAGATAGATCAAAAGCAGTACTCTCAGATGCTTAGAGTAGTGACTTTGTTGGGAGCATTGTTTGTAATTTCGGCGTGTACCGGAGTGTCTCGGCCTCAGATTACCCAGATTGCCTCTGAGCCTGGTCCAAAAGAAGAGCGCATATCGTCTTTAGAGGTTGCGCTGGCTGATGCGCTTATTGAAATAGAAAAAATGAAGGCCCGGACGCCAAGTGCAGGTGGTGATGGCTTACCGGCTATTCCACCTAATGCTGAAACGGGACGTTGCTACGCCAAATTACTTGTTCCAGCTAGCTATGTTGATCGCGTTGAACGTCGTGTTGTTAAGGAAGCTAGTGAGCGCAGGGAGATGATCCCGGCAACGCTGGAATGGGTCGACGAGAAGGTGCTGGTTAGCGAGGCGTCTGTTCGGCTTGTGGTTGTGCCGGCAACGTATAAGTGGCTGGAAGAGCGAACGCAGGTATTGCCTTCGCGTAGTCACCAGGTTTTAGAGAGTGCGGCCCGTTATGAAACTGTTATTGAAGAAGTGATTGAATCTCCTGAAGAGTGGATATGGCAGCCTGGCCGCGGTGAGATAGAGAAAATTGATGAGGAAACGGGTGAGATCGTTCACCAGCAACGCGTGCCTGCGCGATATCGGAAGATTAAAAAACAAGTGCTAGTTGAACCCGCCAAGTACCGAAAAGTAGTTGAGCCTGCGGTTTATGAGACTGTTCGCAAGAAGGTGGTTGATGTTGCAGAGCATACTATCGAAGAGCGAATTCCAGCCAAGTATAAAACCGTACAAGTACAGCGTGTGGTTGAGCCTGAGCGTGAAATCGTTCATCAAATTGCGCCGGTTTACAAAGAGTATAAGTATCGAGAAAAAGTGAGTGACGCGGAGCTTGGTTGGCGTATGTTGCCATGTGAACGTGATATTACCAAAGAGCTCGTTTATAGCGTGCAGCGTGCATTAAAGCAGCGAGGTTATGACACGGGTGGGGTTGATGGAATATTGGGTAAATACACCTTAATTGCTGTGCATGGTTTTCAAAAGCAGCAGGGCTTGGCAACAGGACGGCTGTCGTCTGAGACGCTTACTAGCCTTGGGATTAAATACGACTAGTCAATGAGTGTGGTGTGATTTGTGTAGTTTGTATAAAGAGATGCTTGCTGATAACCGCTAGAGCGGCGCAAAATGCAGCATGGAATCTTTACCGGAATTACTAACTGCGGTTCGATCTTGCCGTGCTTGCGAAGCAAGTCTGCCGCTGGGACCGCGCCCAGTGGTGGTGGCTGATGAGGCTGCAAGGGTTCTCATCATTGGTCAAGCGCCGGGTGCGCGCGTCCATGATAGCGGTATTCCTTGGGATGACCCATCCGGAGATCGATTGCGTCAGTGGTTGGTCATGGACAAATGCCAATTTTACAATGATAAACGCCTGGCAATTATGCCAATGGGTTTTTGTTATCCTGGCAAGGGCCGTTCTGGCGATTTGCCACCGCGAAAAGAGTGTGCCCCGCTTTGGCATCAACATTTATTGAGTCATATGCCTAAGCTGGAGCTAGTCTTGCTGATTGGGCAATATGCCCAGAAATATTATTTACACGACGAGTTTAAAACGTTAACTGAGCGTGTAGAAAAGCATCCTGCAGATAGTTATTTTTTTCCATTACCTCACCCTTCACCGCGAAATCAAATGTGGTTGCGGCGTAACCCCTGGTTTGAGTCAGTTGTGGTGCCGCGGCTTCGGCTGCGTATCAATGAAATATTGGAGACCCCATGAGCAAAATGCTTGGCCCGTGGCAGCAGTTAAGCTGTCAAACGATCTACCAAAATCCGTGGCTAAAGTTAGAGCACCACGAGGTTAAGACTCCTGGTGGCGATAATGGAATTTATGGCAAAGTTTGCTTTCAGAGTATAGCGATAGGTGTTGTGCCAATAGACAATGAGGGCTATACCTATTTAGTCAAACAGTATCGTTACCCATTAGAGCAAGATAGCTGGGAGATACCTGAGGGTGGTTGCCCCTTAGGGGAGTTGCCATTAGAAACCGCTAAAAGGGAGCTGCTAGAGGAGACAGGCTTATCGGCAAATCGGTGGGTAAAGTTAATGGATTTACACACCTCAAATTCTGTGACGGATGAGCGCGCAGAAGTGTTTTTGGCGAAGGAATTAAAGCAAGGAGAGACCCGCTTGGAGTCTTCCGAGCAAGATTTGGAAGTGTTGCGATTACCATTGGATGATGCGATTGCCATGGCAATGGATGGTCGTATTACCGACGGAATCAGCGTTGCTGCGTTACTGAAGCTGCAGGTGTTAACGTTAACCTGTGCTGGGGGCTTGCAGGATGTGTTCGCATCATTAAGTGTAGAGGCTTTATAAGCAATATTTAAATATTCTTGCTGGCTTTTTTATAGCGATTAAGGGGAAGTAAATGACTTATTTTTCGGCTCAAATCAGGTTTGTCGTGAGTGTGATGTTAACGGTGTTTCTTTTAGGAGGAGTGCCCGCTGCTTTTGCAGAGGATGAAAAGTCGGAGACCAAATCAACGGTAGGCTTTACAAAGGAAGAGGTACTGGAAAAAGCTAATGGTTTTTTTGGTGAAACCACAGCGGGGTTGGCCAAAGCCATTGAAAAAGTCTTTGAAGAGCAGGGTAGCCCAAACGCTATTATTACTGGTGAAGAGGTTTCTGCAGCCATAGGGGTGGGTGTCCGTTACGGGCAGGGCGAAGTGCAGCGCCACGGTGGTGATGTTGCGCCGATCTTTTGGCAAGGTCCTTCTGTTGGCTTTGATATGGGGGCAAATGCGTCTAAGGTTTTTACCCTTGTTTATCATTTAGATGATATGCAGCAATTGATGCAGCGCATTCCTGGTGTCGATGGTAGTTTTTATGTGGTGGCGGGTGTCAGTGTGAATTATCAGCAGACAGGCGACCTAATTTTGGCACCGATAAGAACAGGTGTTGGTTTGAGGGCGGGCGCTAGTGTTGGTTACGTTCACTACAGTCAGAAAAAATCATGGATACCTTTCTGAACTAGAATAAATTTGTACAACGGGGAGCTTGCTCCCCGTTTGTATTTCTAGTTTATCTGTCTTTTAGTTGTCGCTCAGCTCAGGTTCACTGTCTTCTTGGTTTGATGCCGTTTGCTTATCTACATTTTGCTGATGGCGTCGATAAAGCTCGTTTAAATACACACAGAGATGGTTTACAACAATTTGCGTCCTTAGTGACACGGGAATGTCAAAGGCATGTTGCGCGTCGGGCAGTTCTGCGTAGCTAACGGCCTGTTGTGAAACTGCTTGCAAGGTTTTGTAAAACACGCGGGACTCTTCTACTGGCACCAGTGTGTCGGCCTCGCCATGAATGATTAAGAAGGGAGGTGCTTTGTCGCTTACCCAGTATAAGGGTGAAGCCTGTCGCCATAGCTCGGGGGATTCTGTTCTGGTTTGTTTGAGGACCTTGGCTGAAATCCATTGGCTTAACGATTCACTATGACGTTGGCCCTGACTGTTAAGGAAGTCGTAGACACCGTAAAAAGGAATGCAGGCTTGTACTGTGGTGTCGATATGCTCAAAACCTGGTTGAAATTCTGGCGCGTTGGCACTTAACGCAAGTAAGCTGGATAGGTGTCCACCTGCTGAGCCGCCAGTGGCGATGACAAAATTTGGATTGCCGCCGTATTCAGCAATGTTTTCTTTAATCCAGCAAAGCGCCCGTTTACAGTCAATAATATGATCAGGAAACGTTGCGCCAGGGCTGAGTCGATATTCTACCGCGACGCAGACCCAGCCATTGGTGGCCATTTGGTTCATGAGTGGTAGGGCTTGCTCGTTTTTGCTTCCGACTTTTTCTAGCCAGGCTCCGCCATGCATTTGAAAGAGTACAGGCGCATTTTTTGGGGTATCACCTCTGTGGTAAATGTCGACTCGTAGCGAGCGGCCATTGCATTGAGCGTACTCTATATTCTTGTGGCGCCTTACATTGTCCAGGCGATAATTGAAGGGCTTGGCGAGTCGTTTTGCGGTGGCTTCTAGCAATATCGACTCACTGCTATCTATTGTTTGCTCAGAAGGAGTTTCTAAGGCGTAACGTACAGCTTGCGCCATGATGGGATCAGCGCGTTGGGCTCTAAAGTAAAATACCGCAATGGCCGTCCAGCTACAAAGGGCAATACCTAGGCCGAGCGCGTCTCCTATGCCGCTTAGTTCGCCAAATAAAATAATAAGGAGGGTTAAGCCCACTTCTAACGTGATGACGTGCAGCGCGAGCTCGCCAGTGATCATCCCTATAATGAAGCTGAAGACGCCAATTAATTCTGGTGTTGATTTATAGGGGTGGTAGACGTTCCACGCCGTCCAAGCCCAAATAAGTGATAAAAGCAGCATAGCCAGTTCTCTGTTTATATTGATGCAGCAAAATTTTTAGTCATGATGATAGGGTAACTTTGTGGGGATCTCCACAGGGCATGTTTCAAGAGAGGTCATATTAATGCTTGTTCAGACTTTACTTGTCGTAGCGAATAGCGCAGATATAGTAGGTTTGCTGGCCTTTTGGGGTATTAACCACAACCTCGTCATCTAAGTGCTTGCTTAGCATCGCCTTGGCAAGCGGTGAGTCCATTGATAGTTTGTTTTGATTTAAGTCAAATTCATCTGGGCCAACAATACGGTATTCCGTTTCTTTTCCGTTATCGTCTTCAACGGTCACCCAAGCGCCAAAGTAGACTTTATTTTGATCTTTGGGTGTGTGTAATACCACCGTGATTTCTTCTAAGCGTTTAGAGAGAAAGCGAACCCTGCTGTCTATTTCGCGCAGGCGACGCTTGCCATAGATATAGTCACCGTTTTCTGAGCGATCACCGTTTTTGGCTGCTTCGTGTACGGTGGCTGTAACTTGGGGGCGCTCAACTTTCCATAGTTGACGGACTTCGTCGCGAAGGGCTTTTTCACCTTCAGGGGTGATATAGCACGACCCTTTGGGGCGTGGTGGTCGATAACGGCTCATATATGGTGGTATCTAAAGCATTTTTAAGGAATCATAGCGCCTTATATTAGCGCAGCTGTTACTAATAAAGGATAGTGGGATGTTGAATAAGTGGTGTTTTGCCGTTCTTGGTTTGCTTGCATTACCTTCGGTTTGCTACAGCGCTCTCGATTTGAATGGCAGTTTAACCCAAGGTGGACTGATTTGGGCGATGGTAGAGCCGGGCAGTCGTGTTAGCTTGGGCGATAGGGACTTAGTCGTAGCCGAAAATGGTTTGTTTGTGGCGGGTTTTGGCCGAGATGCCAAGCCTTCGGTCACGCTCACTGTGTGTAAGCCTGATGGGGGTTGTGAAGATCAACTTTTGGCGATCGCTCAGCGGCAGTACAATGTTCAGCGAGTTAATGGTGTGCCGCAAAAAACAGTGACGCCTCCTGCTAGCGTTTTAGATCGAATTCGACGTGAAGGGGCGATGGTGAGCAAGGCTCGCAGCTTGGTCTCTACTAGACAGGATTTTGTTAAAACGTTTTCGTGGCCACTGCTTGGACCGATCACGGGTGTATTCGGTAGTCAGCGTGTCTATAATGGCAGCCCAGGTCGCCCACACTATGGTTTAGATATTGCTCGCCCAACTGGAACGACAGTGTCTGCGCCTATAGATGGAGTGGTTACATTAGCCCATTCTGACATGTTCTATTCCGGTGGGACGTTAATTATTGACCACGGGCTTGGTGTGTCCTCAACTTTTATCCACCTAAGCCAAATACTGGTTGAAGAAGGGCAGTTGGTGAAACAAGGGGATGCCATTGCGAAGGTTGGAGCAAGCGGACGGGCAACCGGGCCACATTTGGACTGGCGAATAAATTGGCTGGAGCAACGCCTTGACCCAGCTTTGATTATAGGGTCTATGCCAGAGCTTGATGGCTTGTAGTCTCGGTGAGCTACGGTGGCCCCCTTTGCTGTTAGTGGGCGTCACGTTGATGCCGAAAATTTGTGTATATTGAGTGTAAAAATAGCGATGATCGATAAAAAATTATTAGAAATTTTAGTGTGCCCTGTCAGTAAGGCGCCATTAGACTACGATGAGCAGCGCAATGAATTACTGTGTCGTGCTAGTGGCTTGGCCTACCCGATTCGGGATGGCATTCCTGTGATGTTGGAGTCAGAGGCGCGAGTGCTGACGACCGATGAAAAACTCGGTTGATCTGGTCTTTGCCTACGTAGTTTTATGCCGGTTTAATAGCTGCGCTATCCGTTCAAATCAGATACAAATACTTGTAGTTTCGATATACTTAACGTTTTTTCGCTGCAGATCAGTCTGTGGCAAATGTTTGGCATGTGATGATTACTAACAAACTTAATGTACCCACGGAGTGAGATCGTTTCAATGAAAAGCGCCGCCATTCGCGAAGCCTTTATCCGCTATTTTGAAGGCAAAGGACACACCCATGTTGCCAGTAGTTCACTGGTGCCGGGTAACGATCCTACTTTGTTATTTACCAATGCGGGGATGGTGCAATTTAAAGATGCATTTCTGGGACGTGAAAAACGTAATTATGTTCGTGCCGTTAGCTCGCAGCGGTGTGTGCGAGCCGGTGGTAAGCATAATGATTTAGAAAATGTAGGGTATACCGCTCGTCACCATACCTTCTTTGAAATGCTTGGTAATTTTAGTTTTGGAGACTATTTCAAGCGAGATGCCATTACGTTTGCTTGGGAGTTTTTAACATCACCAGAGTGGATGGCAATTCCGGCCGAGAAATTGTGGGTTACGGTTTATGCCGATGACGATGAGGCCTACCAAATATGGCATCAGGAAGTGGGTGTTCCCGCTGAACGGATGGTTCGGATTGGTGATAACAAGGGTGAGAAATACGCCTCGGATAATTTTTGGTCGATGGGTGATACCGGGCCTTGCGGTCCGTGTACAGAAATTTTTTATGATCATGGTGAAGACGTTTTTGGTGGCCCCCCAGGAAGCCCCGATGAAGATGGCGATCGCTATATCGAAATTTGGAATAATGTTTTCATGCAGTTTAATCGTGATGCTGACGGCACGATGACAGCACTTCCTGCACCCTCTGTCGACACGGGTATGGGCTTGGAGCGTATTTCAGCCGTTATGCAGCATGTGCACAGTAATTATGAGATTGATTTATTTCAGAATTTAATTACTGCGACAGCAAAAATATTGAATGTCAGCGATTTAGAGCATACCTCGCTGAGAGTCATCGCTGACCATATTCGCTCCTGCGCGTTTTTGGTGTCAGATGGTGTGATGCCGTCTAATGAGGGGCGCGGTTATGTGTTGCGCCGAATTATTCGCCGCGCAGCGCGACATGGTAATAAGCTTGGTGCCGATGTCGCATTTTTCCACAAATTGGTAGCTCCGCTTGCCTTGGAAATGGGGGAGACCTATCCAGAGTTAGTTACGCGGCAGGCGCAAATTGAGAAGGTATTGCTTCAAGAAGAAGAGCAATTTGCTAAGACGCTTGAGCAGGGAATGAAAATACTAGAGCAATCTCTAGAGGGTTTGAATACACAGCAAATCCCCGGTGAGATCGTGTTTCGTCTCTATGATACCTACGGTTTCCCTGTTGACCTCACAGCTGATATTGCCCGTGAAAAAGACTTGAGCTTAGACCTCGATGGTTTTGAAACCGCTATGGAAGCACAGCGCACGCGTGCACGTTCAGCGTCTAATTTTAAAGTTGAATTGAGTGATGAGTTAGCGTTAGAGGGTGAAACGGTTTTTAATGGTTATACCGAGCTTGCTGAAGACGTGACCGTGACCGCGATACTGCGTGATGGCGAGCGAGTGCAATCTTTAAAAGAAGGTGATGTTGGCGTCATTATTTTAGCTAGCACGCCATTTTATGGTGAGTCTGGCGGCCAGGCTGGCGATAGCGGTTATTTGAGCGCAGAAGGCGTGCGCTTTGAGGTGCGAGACACCCACAAATCAGGTGGCCACCACCTACATCACGGTGTTGTCTTGGAAGGGGTTATTGCTGAAGGTGAAACCTTGTTCGCAGAGGTCGACAACAATGTTCGGCAGGCGACGGCATTAAATCATTCGGCGACACATTTATTACATGCAGCTTTACGTGAAATACTGGGAGAGCATGTAAGCCAGAAGGGGTCATTGGTTGACTCTCAGCGTCTGCGTTTTGATTTTTCTCACTTTGAAGCGGTAAGCAAGCAAGAGCTTGCAGATATCGAGGCCTTGGTAAACCAACAGATTCGTCTTAATACTGCCGTTCAAACCGAGATCATGGATATGGAAAGTGCCGGCAAACGCGGCGCCATGATGTTGTTTGGTGAAAAATACGGAGAGAGTGTGCGTGTTTTAAGCATGGGCGGCGATTTTTCAATAGAGCTTTGTGGTGGCACTCATGTTCAGCGAACCGGTGATATTGGATTGATGCGTATTACTGCCGAGTCGGGGATTGCAGCAGGGGTTCGCCGTATTGAGGCGGTAACCGGCGCGGCGGCATTAGCGGCATTTGATCAAGCCGAAAATGAGATGGCTCAGCTGGCGGGGTTATTAAAAACTGGTCGAGATAAGGTTGGGCTTAAAGTCCAGCAGCTTCTTGCGCAGCAAAAACAATTGGAAAAAGAAGTTAGTGCCTTAAAGGGAAAGTTAGCGAGCTCAGCGGGAAATGATTTGATGAGCAAGCTGGAAGAAATTAACGGCATTAAAGTGTTAGTTACCAAGCTGGATGGCGCGGATGCTAAATCGTTGCGTGATGCGGCGGACCAGTTAAAAAATAAGCTGGGTTCAGGCGTTGTATTGCTAGCTACAGATGAGGGTGGAAAGGTAGCCTTAGTTGCCGGTGTGACCAAGGATCTTACTACTCGCTTTAAGGCTGGTGAAATGATGAAATTAGCCGCGGAAGCTGTTGGTGGTAAGGGTGGTGGGCGGCCGGATATGGCTCAAGGTGGCGGTAGTGATGTCGACGCAATTCCGGCGGCACTGCAATCAGTTCGGGATTATTGCCTTGCAAAGTAGTCTGGTACTACGTAAATCACGTATAGCCTTCATTGAGTCATTTCCTTTAAATTTGATCTGGTGTTTAATGAGCGCCCTCTGCACTGGGTGTTTATTAAGTAGAATTGAATCATGAGTTTGATAGTACAGAAATTTGGCGGTACCTCAGTAGGTACTGTTGACAAAATTAAGGCGGTGGCAAAGAAAGTTGCTGGCTTTCGCGAACAGGGACACGATATCGTTGTTGTTGTTTCGGCAATGAGTGGTGAGACTAATCGTCTGATTGAATTGGCGAAGGCAATGCAAGAACAGCCAACGCCGCGTGAAATGGATGTGCTGGTCTCGACGGGCGAGCAAGTCACTATTTCATTGCTATGTATGGCTTTACATGATTTAGGGCAGGGTGCCAAATCTTACACCGGCACACAGGTCCGGATATTAACGGATGAGGCGCACACCAAGGCGCGGATTCAGGATATTGATGACGATAAAATTCGCAAAGATTTAGCAGCGGGTAATGTCGTCGTTGTAGCCGGTTTTCAAGGTGTCGATGAAAACGGAAATATCACGACATTGGGCCGCGGTGGCTCAGACACTACCGGCGTTGCGTTGGCTGCGGCCTTAAAAGCAGATGAATGTCAGATTTATACGGATGTTGACGGTGTGTACACCACAGATCCAAGAGTAGTGAGTAAAGCGCGCCGATTGAGCCGTGTTACTTTTGAAGAAATGCTGGAGATGGCCAGCTTGGGATCAAAGGTATTACAAATTCGCTCAGTGGAGTTTGCAGGCAAGTACAATGTCCCTTTGCGGGTGTTGCATGCTTTCCAAGACGGCCCAGGGACATTGATTAGCTTAGAGGAAGACTCGGATATGGAAAACCCGGCAATTTCGGGTATTGCGTTTACTCGTGATGAAGCAAAAATTACTGTGTTAGGCGTACCGGATACCCCGGGGTTGGCCTATCAAATACTCGGCCCAGTTAGCGATGCTAATATCGAGGTCGATGTCATTGTCCAAAATGTGGCAGAAGATAATACGACCGACCTTACTTTTACGGTAAGTCGAGGAGATATGGCAAAGACTGAAGCCATTGTGCGTAATTTGGTGAAACAAACCGGTGCGCGAGAAGTCAAAACGGATGACAAGATTGCTAAGGTTTCTTTGGTTGGCGTAGGAATGCGCTCCCACGCTGGTATTGCCAGCAAAATGTTTAAAACCTTGGCAGAGGAGTCAATCAATATACAGTTGATCACAACATCCGAAATAAAAATCTCGGTGGTGGTCGATGAGAAGTATTTGGAGCTGGCCGTTCGTTCGCTGCATACAGCGTTTGATTTGGATTCGGAGCCCAGTATTTAATTTAAAGCGCTATCTACACTGTACTACAGGGATTGGTATCAGGGTAAGGCGATGGGCTCTTAAAGGGAGAAGCCATAATGTTAATTTTAACTCGTCGTATTGGTGAGACTTTGATGGTTGGTGATGAAGTAACTGTCACTGTACTTGGGGTAAAAGGCAATCAAGTTCGATTGGGTGTTAATGCACCTAAAGATATTGCTGTTCATCGTGAAGAAATTTACGATCGTATCCAGACCGAAAAGGATGGAAATAAGTAATACAGCGAAAAAGATGCTCTAGGTCTTTGCTTATTTTGTCAGTGTGGTATCATGCCGCCCGATTCGTTGAACAGAGCTATGTTCTGATTAACGTTACACTTTTTGATCATTTCTTGTTCAAGTAAGATCAGAAAGTGATAGATTTTGGAGAGGTGGCCGAGTGGCTGAAGGCGCTCCCCTGCTAAGGGAGTATGCGGTTAATCCTGCATCGAGGGTTCGAATCCCTCCTTCTCCGCCATTACAAATAAAAAAGCCCCAGTTGAGAGACTGGGGCTTTTTTATTTGTAATGGTTTTGTTCCAGCTGGCCGCAGTGGACAAATACCCGCAGTCGGCTCTCTTTCCAATAAAGCTAGTTACACGGTATTAACAATTACGCTACCGTAATATTCAATGTTAATACTCGACCTTTGTCAGGGACAATGCTACTTTTTCCGCCCAGCTAAGTTACTGATTTGTGCATGTTTGTCAGATTATGTCTGTGGTGGATTGCACTGCATGTGCGTACGCCCCAATCCTAGATTTACATAGGGAAATATTATGAGTAAGCGGATGTTAATTATGCTGTTGCTGAGCACGGTACTGTTTGGCGGTGTATTTGGCATGAAGTGGTTTGGCAATCAGAAAATGAATGAGTTTCTGAATGCTATGCCGACTCCCGCGGTAACGATAAGCACTAGTGAGGCTAAGGATGTTGCCTGGGAGAATCGATTAAAATCTGTGGGTAGCTTGGTCGCCGTTAACGGTGCCGATCTCACCGCTGAGGTGGATGGTGTTGTAACCAATATCTATTTTGATTCCGGTGATATTGTTAAGCGTGGGGACCTTTTACTTAGTCTGGCATCGGCAAGTGAGCAGGGGGAGCTAGCGCGCTTGCAGGCCCAGGCTGAGCTTGCTGAGCTTAATAGTAACCGCAGTGAGACCTTGTATCAGCGGAAAACAATTTCTAAAGCAGAGTACGATACTGCCATTGCCGAGACGCATGTGGCTGTGGCTGCAGTACAGGCCCAGAAGGGGCGTTTAGAACAAAAATCGATTAAAGCCCCCTTTGACGGCCAGCTTGGTATTCGTCGGGTAAATATCGGGCAATATCTTGGCGTGGGTGTTGCGATAGCAACTCTCCAGAAGTTAGACCCCATTGATGTGGATTTTTCGATTCCTGAGCGTTACCTGTCTATTTTAGAGCCGGGTCTTAAAGTTTTGGTCACTGTTGACGCCTACAATAATGAAACTTACGAAGGCGAGGTTCTTGCCATAGAGCCAAAAGTGAATTCGCAAACACGCAATGTTGATGTTCGGGCGCGTTTAGCTAATGCGGATGGCCATTTAAAACCAGGTTTATTCGCGACGGTTGAAATTAGCTTGCCGAGCAATGACGAAGTAGTGGTTATTCCGCGCTCAGCTGTCAATTACACGTCGTATGGTGACTCCGTGTTTGTTGTGCAGCAAAACCCAGATGCGCCACCGCCACCTGAGGAACCAAATCCCATGTTTGGCCCTTATACGGATCAAGAGGTGATACAGCGCTTCGTGACCTTAGGTGACGCGCGCGGCGACTTTATTGTTGTTAGCAGGGGACTTAGCGCGGGTGATGAGGTGGCGAGTACTGGTTTACTTAAGCTGAGAAATAAACAACCAGTCATTGTGGATAATAGCAATGCACCCTTGCCCGAGGTGGCCCCCAATCCACCGCAGGGGTGATCTACAGCGTGCGATTAATCGTTAGTAGAGAATATCCAAGCATGGTCGTAAAAGCAGCAGCTGAGAGATGCAATGAATTTCACTGATATATTTGTAAAACGGCCAGTATTGGCTGTCGTGGTCAGTTTGGTTATTTTGTTTCTGGGTCTTCGTGCCGGCATGGAATTGACCGTGCGAGAATACCCAGAATTACAAAATGCTCAGATTACGGTTTCTGTTGCCTATCCCGGTGCTGATCCGGAATTGATAGAGGGGTTTATCACTACGCCCCTAGAGCGTGAGATTGCCTCCAGTGACGGTATCGACTTTTTAACCTCGCAGTCAGTACAGAGCGCATCGACAATTACCGCGAATTTGCGCCTTGATAAAGATGCCAATGAAGCCTTAACCGAGATATCTGCGAAAGTTGGAAAGCTACGAACTCAATTGCCAGAAGGCTCTGAGGATCCGGTTGTAAAATTGGCGGACAGCAGTGGTACTGCTGCCATGTATGTTTCGTTTTTCTCTGAGACATTAAATGAAAGCCAAATCACTGATTATCTAGTTCGTGTGGTTGAGCCTGAGCTAGCGGCGATAGCCGGTATTGAGCAAATACAAATTTTAGGGGCCCAAAATTATGCGATGCGGGTATGGCTTAAACCAGAAAAACTAGTTGCCTATAACCTTACCGCTAGCGAAGTGTTTGCTGAAATTCGTAAACAAAATGTGTTGTCGGCAGTGGGCACCACGAATGGCAACTATGTGAAAGTTAGTTTGTCAGCGGCGACCGATTTACGTAGCGTTGATGAATTTCGTGACATGGTGGTAAGTTCAAGCAGTAGCACGCTGGTGCGTTTACAAGATGTTGCCGATGTTGTTCTGGGTTCGGAAAGCTATGATAGTAGTGCAAAATGGGATGCTCGCCCGAGCTTATTTGCGGCCATTACCGTGCGCCCCACCGCTAACTTACTCGATGTTATAGAAGAAGTGCGTGATGTTTTACCCGGCATTTTTAATGCTTTGCCAGAGGGGCTGGAGGGTGAAATTGGCTTTGACAGTACTGTCTATGTGCGCAATGCAATAAGTGATGTACAAGCAACCTTGATTGAAGCCGTTGTTATCGTGGTTGTTGTTATTTTCCTTTTCTTGGGTTCGCTTAGGAGTTCTTTCATACCGGCAGTGACGGTGCCATTGTCACTGGTTGGTGCTTTATTTCTCATGTTTAGCTTAGGCTTCTCCATCAACCTATTAACACTACTTGCTATGGTGTTGGCGATAGGGATGGTGGTCGATGATGCGATTATTGTTCTAGAAAATATTCATCGGCATATTGAAGAGGGTTTAGAACCTACGAAGGCGGCCGTGATAGGGGCGCGTGAGTTAGTCGGCCCCGTTATTTCAATGACGATTACGCTGGTAGCGGTGTATGCGCCGATAGGTTTCTTAACGGGAATAACGGGCACCTTGTTCACTGAATTTGCATTTACCCTGGCGGGTGCTGTGCTGATATCCGGTGTTATTGCATTGACGCTAACGCCGATGATGTGCGCGAAAATATTAAAGCCAGGGCGAGGCGATGGTGAACCCGGAAGTCGCTTGGTTCGTTTTCTTGATGAGAAATTTGACCACTGGCGGCAAGGATTTCGTAAAAGATTACATGGCGCCTTGGATCAGCATCATGTGATCGGTGTCTTTGGGCTTATTGTTTTAATTTCTTGTTATTTTTTATTTGCGTCCACTCAATCAGAATTGGCTCCTGCAGAGGATTTTGGATTTGCAGGGTCTTTACACGAGACCGATGGCTATTCATCGCTAAACTATTTAGAGCAGTATTTGAAGCAAAACCAAGATGCCGCTTTGGGGCATGAAGATATTGATCATACCTTCGCCTTTACCGCCGATATGACCGGCGGCACGAATTCGGCATTCATCGGTATGATTGCGAAAGAGTGGGGTGGCCGTGATAAAACCATGGGGCAGATTACTGATGAGGTAAATGCAAAATTTCAAAGCAATCCTGGTATACGTGCAGCAGTATTCCAGCCGCCACCACTGCCTACACCGGGACAGGGTTACCCCGTAGAGTTTGTGTTGAAATCTACCGCTGATCCTCAAACCATTGCTGATGTTGGGGATAGAGTTGTTGCGCGTGCAATGGCAAGTAATCGTTTCTTTTTTGCAGCGCCAGGCTTAAATATAGATAGACCTGAGACAGCGATTGAGCTTAACCGTGATAAGGCCGCCCTTTTAGGGATTGATATGAGCTCTCTGAGCTCAGACTTAGCCGCAATGATGGCGGGTGCAGAGGCAAATCGTTTTGCACTGCAAGGTCGATCCTATAAAGTTATTACCCAAGTAGTGAGGGGGGCGCGGTTAAACCCCAATCAATTAGAAGATTTTTATGTTCGCACAGGCACAGGCGAGCTGGTGCCGCTATCTACCATTGCGACTTTCTCGGAAAAAGTAAAACCTCGTTCTTTGTCTCATGCCCAGCAATTGCGTTCAAACACCATTGTCGCTGTACCTAGACCGGATGTGTCACAAGGCGAAGCGCTTGCCTTGTTGGAAGAAATCGCCCGCGAGGAAATGCCAGCAGGGTTTAAAATTGATTACGCAGGAAGTTCTCGTCAATTTATGCAGGAAGGCTCGGCGTTGTTGGCTACATTTGGCTTTGCGATCATTATTATTTATCTGGTACTAGCGGCACAGTTTGAATCTTATCGTGACCCCCTGATTATTTTGGTGACCGTGCCGATGTCGATTTGTGGTGCTTTACTGACATTGAATATATTTTCCATGACCAACGGTATGCAGCTGACCAGCTTTTCAGGTATGACCTTAAATATTTATACCCAGGTCGGTCTGGTAACGTTAATTGGCGTCATTTCTAAGCATGGCATTCTCATTGTCGATTTTGCTAATAACCTGCAAGAGCAGGGTTTATCTAAGCGTGATGCAATAGAAGAAGCTACATCTATTCGTTTGCGACCTATCCTGATGACCACCGCGGCTTTGGTCGTGGCAATGGTTCCGCTATTACTTGCTACAGGACCAGGGGCTGCCTCGCGGTTTTCATTGGGAATGGTTATTGCGTCAGGCATGAGCATCGGTACATTGTTTACCTTGTTTGTGGTGCCCGCCATGTATATCTATTTGGGAAGAGATCATCAGCATCAATCAGCGAAAGCTCTCGCCAGTAATTAGAATCGCTGGTGTGGTGAGCATCGGCCGCGTATGATGGCGCGTTTTTTGGCGCCGTGAGGGTAAGTTAATGATTAAGCACACTAGTTATTTTGATGATAAAGTTCAGTCTCTAGGTTTTGCTACAGATACAAAACCGGCATCAGTGGGTGTAATGGCGGCTGGCGAGTATCGTTTTGGTACTGAGGCTGCTGAGAGAATGGAAGTGATCACGGGTGCCTTGACGGTATTGTTACCCGGTCAATCAAATTGGGAAACATTTTCAGCAGGCCAGGGTTTTGATGTTCCTGAAAATAGCCACTTTGATTTAAAAGTCACAACAAATACTGCCTACCTTTGCACGTATGGGTAAAGCAGGCTCTGCTCCCTAGGCCGCTCAGCGGCCTGACCTTATTGTTTTTCTCAGTTTATATCCCACCATGTTTTAACCGATTTTATAAATGATTACGGCATATACGTATATATTTGTGAAATCGGCTCGTATTTTGCTATTCCCTTGTGTGATCTATTTTGGATCGCACATTCAACATCAATTTAATTGAAGCTTTTTAGTGCGTTCAGCTTTTCAGGTTAGCATTTTTAATGATGATCTGTGGCGGCGCCTCATGACGGGGGTCATATGAAGAAAACAAAGTATGGTTTTATGATAGCGTTGGGAATACTGGCTTTAGTGCCTTTCAGTGTTTCAGCAAATGGAGTTTGCCAGGCGCCAACGGCAAATGCTGCTTTGGAACTTGATGGTTGTAAATCTGGAGATACGTTAATTTTACGCGAAGTGCATTTTGATACGGACTCTGCGCGCATTAAAGAAACGTCTTTTGACTTCCTAAGCCAAGTGGCCAGTGAGCTAAAACAAAATCCAACCATTAAGGTGGCTGTACAGGGGCATACTGATTCAATTGGTGCTGCTGATTACAATATGAGTCTTTCACAAAATCGCGCTCAGTCAGTTCGCTATTATTTAGTATCTGCTGGCGTTAATCCTGACCAGCTTATGGCGCAGGGCTTTGGTTTAACAGAGCCTCTAGCGGATAACGCTACGTCACAGGGGCGGGCAGTTAACCGTCGTGTAGAGTTGAAAATGGTCGGTACGTTAGTGCTTTCTGAGCCAGTAGCAACCAATGTTTATATCTCTACTTTCCATGCGGTTCCAAGCAAGCTGGTTGTCCCTGCGGGTTCACAAGTTACGTGGACTAACTATGATGAGATTTCTCACGATATTAGTTTTGATGGCGTTGATGGTACACGTATATGGACTCAAGGCTGGAAGGCCAATACCTACAGTCTTCAGTTTGATAATCCTGGTACATATACCTACCGTTGCAGCGTACACAAAGATGCAAACGGCACTATCGTTGTCGAGCCTGCTGTTAGCGAATACGTGGTAACTGAATCTCCTGTATACCCAGGACAAACGACTAGCTCATATAAGGGTGATCAAACAATAACTCGGGTTGGAAGTTAAGTTATATTGAGTGCGGCATATTGGTGCATCAAGATAAAGTGCTATATTTTTGGTTTGCACTAAAATGTAGATAGATGCCCCAGTATGGTGGCAACAAAAGGCGGCTTTGGCCGCCTTTTGTTGTATTGGACTAAGTTTTTACAGTTGCTTGATCAAATAAATTTTTGAAATGTGCTTGCACACGTTCTATATCCAAAAGCGACATGCCACTGGAGAAACCAAACCAGACATAAAGACCATTTAGGTCTCTAAACATGGGGGGTAGGTAGTGTGGCGCTTGTATCAGCCCTATCTGCTGGTATTGGTGGAGTATGGGGATGTCATCTAAGGCGACTTTACCTACAAACAGCATGGGTAAGAGTTCAGGCTTGTCAGCTAAGATGGCGCTTTTAATAAAATTGACGGTTTCGACAAAGCCTTTTACATAGGATAAGTCTTTGGTAAAGCAACTACCTCCATTGACCATCCCACCTCTAAATACCCGTTGTGCGACTTTGTAGCTGTCATGCTGGCTTAAACCTTGTTCGCTAAAATACCGGTATACCTCTAAGAAGTCGGCACCGTTCTCAGCCATGTCTATTGCGACAACTCGATCACTAATCCGTCTCGCCCGGTCGGGAAATGAGCTGAACGTTAAGGTTTCAACGAGTACTGCTAGCCCTTCCTGAAGCGCGGTAATGCGTGGGGAACCCACGCTTAGCCATGTCGCACTTGTTTGCTTGCGGCCATTCAGTGTGGTGCCAACATGTACCCAGCCCTCATGAACTTCAAGAACCTGTAAGTCGAGCGTTGAAAAAGTGGAGTGGGTATTGACCTTAATACAGTCACCACCAGCTGAGGCGTCAGAAACAATACCGTCGGTTTCTTTTACGGTAAAAGTATCGGCAGAGAAATAAGGGTCTAGGCGATGTTGTAACTGTTCAACGGCTGTTTTGGCGTTGATGTTTTTGGGGTAGGCGGCTGCTAAGTGTTTTGCAGCAGGAAGCGAAAAGATATGGCAAAGCCGTTGCCCCATTTCGATGAGGCTAAGATTATCGCCTCGTAAATGATCTCGAGCCGAACCGTATAGCTCACGACTAGCTGTGAGAAAACCTGGTGTGCCACGGCTTTCAATCAAGGAAATGACGGTAAGGTATTGCTCTATTGTTTCGGCAAGTATATTGCCCAATGGGTCATTGGTCCCAAGGCGTTGATGAACTTGTTTATGTAAGTGGCTGAGCTCGGCTCGTTTAGAGCTCGGGTCGAAGCTTATGGGGTTTTGTAAGTAGAAATCACGGTCAACCGAGGGCAATTTTTTGGCTTTATCGTAAAAGAATTGTTTCTCTACTGATTGTGGCCATTTAATGGCATCAAGAATTAATATTGGCCGTTGTATGGTAATTAATGATTCGGAAAGCGCTTTTAGCGAAGCTTGGTATTGGTGATCTGAACTAATACTCGTTATCACGGCTTTACTCCAAGTCTTTAGGGTGAATGGCAAGTAGGCATCGGAGTCGATTTCGTCCAAAACAAGCCATATTAATGAACGCAGCGATAGTAATTGGAACATGGGTAAAGTCTGTTTCGCTTTGCCAGCGGCTATCATTGGTGTCTGGGTCGCTGATATAGACGAAGTCCTGGTCAGATTTGCTCACATAAACCCAGTGGGGTGCCCTATTACGGTTTAGGGCCCATGTGCTAATCAAGGCGATGATATGCTCGTGACGCTCTAAAATCTCTTTAAATTGAGTGGGACCTAAGGGGTTAATTTCAGAGCTACTGGGGTATTGTTGTAATTGCTCACAAAAATCCTGATGCACTAAACGAATTACTTGCCGCTTTTCTTCACTGCGGACGCTGTCTATAAATGGCGGATCGCTACGGTTGATATAAAGCTGAGCAGAAAATCCACGTTTGAAGGCGGCCAGTGCCAGTCCATGCGGGGAGCAGCCGCCATGGCCCGTGGTCATAAATATGGTAGTGGCTTCGCGCCAGATTTGCAGCTCTTCTCGGCGACTAGTTTGGTAGCGATTATCAATAGATGCCAATGCCATCATCAGAGCCGATGGGCCGCAGCTAAAATCGGTAGTTTGTCGATAATATATGAGTGGCTTGGTGGTCTCTGAGCCGTGTTCTAGCTGTAGACGTTTTTCAAAACGTTGGGCAGCACAGCCATCTTGGTAATAGTTGTCGATGATATCTAGAACGGAGTAAGCAAGTTTCTTATATAAGGCGATGGCTTTAGGGTTGTCAACGCGAACTTCCAAGCGCATAAATAGACAGCCTTGCTTGCGAGCTTGGGATTCGGCATGGTTAAGCAATTTCCGCGCAAGGCCTTGACCTTGGACGCTTGGTTCTAAGGCAATAGAATAGAGTCTTGCCAGACTGGTGCCCGTCCGATACAACACAATACTGTAACCACAAACTCGGTTCATGTTAACGATTACTGAGCTTGAGTGAGGTCCCGGTTTTATGAGGCTTGTAAAACTGCGGCGTGAAAGTTTATCGCTGTTAAAACACCGTTGTTCTATGTTTTCAAGTGCGTCAAGATCGCTGCGGACAGCTGCGCGAATAGTGCTCGTTGGCGTCATTCAGCGGCAGCCGCATACAAGGTTTCGACGTTGTGTGGCGATTGTTCTAAATGCTGATAACTAGCCAGAAAAATGACAAAAGACATGACTGTAATACTCGCCGCTAAAGTGTGGATCATACTGCGCAATATTTACTAGATACAATCATTAGTAGCGTATTGTTAATGGTATAAATTGGCCGCAGAATGCCGCTCATTATCTACACCCTAGGATCTGGCCGATGTCGCGTTTTTTTGTTGTGGTTGATGATATTAAAGACTGGTCACCGTATTACCCAAGTCAGGATGTTATTACATTTGATGATTATCTTGAGCGTATCTCCCAAGGAAGTGGAGAGCGGGTTCGGGTTATCAATTTATGTCGGAGTTACCGTTATTTAGGTACGGGTTACTATTGTTCATTGCTGGCAGAAGCGCGCAGCCACAATGTCTTACCATCGGTGAGTACCTTGAGTGAGCTAGCTCGTAAATCGCTATCTGATATTTTATTAGAAGGTGTAGAGCCTCAGTTGGCTAAGTTGGCGGCCGCTTCAACCGAATTGAATACCGTTGTGAGGTGCTGGTTTGGCGAGTGCCTGGACGCGAAATATAGCGCTATTGCAAAAGCGGTCTTTGAGCGCTTTCCGGCGCCTTTGCTTGAGATTAGCCTAGAATATAAACAGCGTTGGCAAATTAAAAAGGTGCAAATTCTTGCACTTAAATCCCTAAAGCCTGGGCTTGAGCAAGAGGCGTTTGCATCCACCTTTGAACGTTTCAGTAGCAAAATGTGGCGCAAGCCTAAAGCGCGGAAATCTTTTCGTTACGACTTAGCTATTTTGGTTGATCCAGAAGAGGCATTACCGCCCAGTAATAAGGCTGCATTACGAAAATTTATTAAAGCGGCTGGCAGTGTTGGGATATCGGCAGAGCTCATTACCAAGAAGGATTATCTGCGTTTACCCGAATACGACGGCTTGTTTATCAGAGAGACCACGGCTGTGGATCACCACACCTATCGTTTTGCGAAAAAAGCGACGGCTGAGGGCTTGGTGGTGATGGACGACCCAAGTTCGATTTTACGCTGTACTAATAAAATTTATTTGGCCGATTTGCTAGCTAGCCACAAGGTCCCTACACCACGCACGGAGTTCTTGCGTCGAGACAAGCCTGAAGAGCTTGAACGTATTGCCACTACATTGGGCTACCCCATTGTCCTTAAGGTACCTGATGGGGCTTTTTCGCGGGGAGTTGTTAAGGTGGAAGATTGGCAGAGTTTAGGCTCTGAAAGTCAAAGATTGCTAGACAAATCTGCCTTATTGCTTGCCCAAGAATTTATGTTCACCGATTACGATTGGCGAATTGGTGTCCTTGACGGAAAGCCGTTATTTGCCTGTCGATATTATATGGTGCGGAATCACTGGCAGATTTATAAGCACGGAAATAATAAAAGTCAGTCGGGTGGGTTTGATACCATGCCAACGTATGAGGTGCCCAAAAAAGTATTAGATGTTGCTATCAAAGCATGTAAATTGATTGGTGACGGTTTCTATGGGGTGGACGTAAAGCAGTCGGATGGTCGCGTGGTGGTCATTGAAGTGAATGATAATCCGAGTATAGATTCGGGGGTTGAAGACCTCTTTCTTGGTGACGGGCTTTACGATTCTGTCATGGAGGTGTTTTTACGCCGTATGGCGCAGCGTCGTCGTTAAGCGGCTTTCACTTTAGTCAGCTGGCGATAGGCCGCATTGAGAAAGTAATTCACCTGCTATTTCGACATGTTGGCGATGTGCAAGCATTGCCTCCTTTAGCAAGGTTTTGCGTTCGTGTTGCCAGCTAATATAACTTGGTGGCGTATGCAGTTCATGCTTTCGCATTGCACTTAATAGCTCATCTTCAATGGATTCTACTTGGGACATTAAGGCGTACTGGTGGTGATTGATGAGACTAGCTTGTTGCTGAATCTTAGCAATAAATTGGCTCAACAAAACATTTTGGAATTGTTTGGCTGCGGGCGTTGGTGAGCCTGTTAGGCACAAGGGGCGTGTTGAAATGCGTTGGTTAATAATACTACTTGCGTCGTGAAGTTTGGTGACCGCCAGCCGCTGTGCTTTTAGTAACGAACCACCACCACCTAAACGTATTTCGCCTAATGTTGATAATATGGCGTCGCTATCATGCTGCCAATTCCCATTGAGCCATTGGTGTTGCCATTGGCTCCAGCGAGCTAGGGCGATAATACTAGGGTCGTCCCCCTTAGTTGGATAGTGGTCTAAGCTTGGGGGCGGCTGCCAGAGTTCGCGAAATTCGGGGCCGCCAATACTTGCAGAAAACAAGCGGGCAGGTAATTCGCGGGTTTTAATTTTTACGGCTTGTTGTAACTCTATGGCAAGCTTGTGATTACCTTCATCGGTAAGTTGGTGAATGCAGTCTTGTGCTTGGTTTAAAAACCGTAAATCGAAAATTAATCGTGCGCTGGCATCTCCATGTTTACCTAAAATGCTATTGCGTTGGGAAATGGTTTCACGCAACGCGCAGTGTCGCATACTCAAAAACTCGACAAGATTAATATTGATAGCAGTAAAACTCATCGTCAAACCACGTTGGCGAGGAAAGGAAGCTTGGCTATCTAAGGCTTTACTTGCTGGGCTTCGGTCGAGAACACGAGATAATCGCGTGATGTAGGTTTGCCAGTTACTTTCTAATTGGTTTTTGTCGGAGCATCCAGAGCAAATAACGATAACTACAAGGGCAAAGACAGCGGCGAGTAAGGGCCGCCACGGGGCGGTAAGCATTAGTGTTCACCGAGGAACTTGGTAATTGCGTCGCGCAGTGGTTTGGCATCTGGTGTGGTTGCCGAATCAAAGCCTATTGATTCTCCTGTACTTGGATTGAAAATATATTTATAAAAATTCCATTCTGGTGTGACACCGCTAGCGGTAGCGACAAGTGTGAGGAGAGGGTCTGGTTTATCGCAATGGATACAGGATTTGTGAAAAACAGGAAAACTCACGCCATAATTAGCATGGCAGACTTTTGATGTTTTGCTGGCGTCATCATATTCCTGCCCGCCAAAATCTGCCGTTGGTACACCCAATATCAGTAAACCTCGATCTTTAAATTCCTGATAAAGTGCTTCTAGTCCCGAAAATTGTGGCGTAAACCCACACATGCTTGCGGTGTTTACGACAAGCAGGGCTTTGGTATGTTTAACCGTGTCACAAAGATCCAGTCTGCCTGCTTCTAAAGTGGGGCGAGATTGTTTTAAATTGCTAGGGCATTGCCATTCATTGCCAGCGGCATTTGCAGTCGATATTGTGGCAATGGAGGTTAGTAATAATGCTGTCATTTTAAGCATGGTAGCTCTTACCTTCTTGCATGGCCCATTCGCAAAAAAATGCTGGCCCCGCCGTGATACGGCCAAGTTATTGAGGGATTGTCTTGCCTTACTGTACGTTGTTAGCAACGCAGTGATCAATGGTAGGGTGTGGCAATGTTTAATGCGGTTGTGAAATTCTGAATAAGGGAGTTTGGTTTGTCCAATTCTAGGACTTTACATGTTAGATAACGTTTGTTTTGCCCTGGTTGATCTTGAAACCACCGGTGGTCAGGCTTCGCATGATCAGATAATGGAAATTGCAGTGAGGTTAGTGGGCGAGGGTGTCAACGACCATTGGGAATCTTTGCTTGACCCCATGTGTGGTGTACCACGCTTTATTCAGGGTTTAACCGGTATTACACCGGCAATGCTAAAGGGGAAGCCTACCTTTACTGATGTTCAGAATACACTTTGGGCGTTGTTAGACGATGCGGTATTGGTCGCCCATAACGCACGATTTGATGCGGGCTTTTTACGTGCCAATTTCGCCCGCCAAGGGAGGCAATATTCGCCACGAGTATTGTGCACTTTAAAGTTGGCCAGGACCTTGTATCCGGAATGGCCGAAACATGGTTTAGAGGCGATTTGTGAGCAAATTGGCTTTCATTCCGAGGTCCATCACCGAGCTATGGCGGATGTCGATGCCATGAAGGCTTTTTTTGACTACGCCCGTTTAGATAAAGGTGAGGCCGTCTTTAACTTTGAGCTGGGTTTGCAGCTTGGATTCCCGGTATTACCGCCACTAATGACCCAGAGTGATATAGACCTTATTCCCTGTCAGCCAGGTATTTATCGCTTACTGAGTGAGATTGGTGAGTTGCTTTATATGGATGGTGCTACGTCATTGCAGGAGGCGGTGCTTGCTCATTTTTCATCCTGTGCTGGTGATAGCAAGGCGACAAAGCTGGCGAGACGTGTTGGGCGGGTCGAGTGGCAGTTGCTTGCGGGTGAGTTATCAGTGGGGCTTAGATTGAATCCTCTGCTTCGTCAGCACGTGCCTCAAATGCAACGGCGAGCGAAAACTTTAGGCAAGCCGTGTAGTGTTCGTTTTGTGGCAACAACCGGCGCTGTTACACGGTTACGGTTGCGGTCTGGCTTGCCCGCTAAAGTTGATTTGGCGAGTGAGTCGTTTGCAATATTCAGAGATCGTCAGCAGGCTAAAAAATGCATTGAGGAACAGCTGAGGCTGTGTGACTTGTGTATGCACGCATTGAATATAGTGTCAGAACGAGATCAGTGCACCTGCAGCGCCTGTGAAGCGGGCGATGTGGGTACTGAGCACAGTGAAGACGCCGTCGTTAAATTAAACTCTCGGCTATTGGCCGCGTTTACAGAGTACCTGTATATTCCTTGGCCATTTCAGGAGCCGATTGTTATCCGCGAGGACAATGGAAATGGCTTTGTTGAATGGCATTTAGTTAATCACTGGTGCTATTACGGCAGCTATTATTGGGACTCTGTTCAAGAAGCGTTTTGTGAACTTGATAAGGCTGAATCTGGCGTCGGCGACTGGATAGGTGTTTTAGCTGCAAGGCTAAAGTGTGAGCAGGGAATTGACTTTGACTATCAGCATTACCGCTTGTTTCATCGAAATATGAGCCGTTTGACGTGTATACCCCTTTCGGAAATGACGACGATCAAATAGCTGGCATAGGTTACAAATCCCAGTAATTATTCAGGTATAATCGCCGTCAACTTTATTGATGGCGCCGAGCTTTAAGCTGGATTTATTGGTTTTTCGGCAGATTAACGAGAGATATATTATGGCAATTTCTTCATTTCATCCTCCTGTTCGTACCCTGATGGGGCCAGGTCCTTCCGATGTGCATCCACGTATTTTAAGTGCGCTTGGGCGGCCAACTCTGGGGCACTTAGATCCATTGTTTGTAGGGATGATGGATGAGACTAAAGAACTTCTTAAATATGCCTTTCAGACTCGAAATGAATTGACGCTACCTATTTCTGCGCCGGGCTCAGCGGGTATGGAAGCCTGTTTTGTTAACCTTGTAGAGCCGGGCGACAAGGTCTTAGTTTGTGTTAATGGCGTGTTTGGAAATCGTATGATTGAAAATGTAACACGCTGTGGAGCTACGGCTGTTCGTGTCGATTTTCCATGGGGTAGTGCTGTTGAGCCAGCAGCGGTTGAGGCGGCGCTGAAGGAGCACGGGGATGTTAAAGTACTGGCCTTTGTGCATGCAGAGACGTCTACTGGGGCGCTGAGTGATGCCCAAGCCCTTTGTGGTTTAGCAAAAAAATATAAGGCTTTGAGTATTGTCGACGCGGTTACCTCTATGGGTGGGGTGCCGTTGTTGGTTGATGAGTGGCAGGCTGACGCCGTGTATTCAGGGAGTCAAAAATGTTTGTCGTGCACGCCAGGTTTGTCACCAGTGACCTTTAGTGATGCTGCTGTTGCAGCGATTAAAGCTCGGCAACATCCGGTTCAAAGCTGGTTTTTGGATATGAACCTTATTCTTGGCTATTGGGGGGAGGGTGGTAAGCGCGCTTACCACCATACAGCCCCTGTTAATGCCTTGTATGGTTTGCATGAGTCACTGGTCATGTTGCAAGAAGAGGGCTTAGAAAATGCCTGGCAACGCCATGCGTCAATGCATAATGCTTTAGCTGCAGGCCTAGACGTGCTGGGTATCCAGTTTGTTGTTGAGGAAGGGCAGCGCCTACCGCAACTGAATAGCGTGTATATTCCTGATGGCGTGGATGACGCAACGACTCGTCAATTCTTATTAGCAAAATATGACCTAGAAATTGGAGCTGGCCTAGGTGATTTGGCCGGAAAAGTGTGGCGCATTGGTTTGATGGGTTACAGTGCCAGAATGGAAAATATTACTTTGTTGCTCAAGGCGCTTGCCGCGGCAATGACTGAACAAGGTTATCAGTGCAGTGGTGAGCAAGCGGTGACTGCAGCTGAGGCTGCATTGAAGTAACTGAGTGTAAAGTTTAAAAGACTCACATGTAAAAATGCCGAGGTGTTACTACCTCGGCATTTTTACATTGGCGACATAAGTAGTTTCAGCACTAATCGCAGATAGTGGCTTCTGCTAGTCTTGGTTAATGTTCCGCAAAGAGTTAATAAATGTGTCGGTAAACAATCCCTTGGTCGAACAAGTTCGGCTAGATTTGTTAGATGCGATTGAAAATGATTCTATCGTATTGCCAACGCTGCCGGAGGTGGCTTTGGAAATTCGTGAAGCAGCCAGTGATCCCGATGTGAATGTGGGAATGCTGGCGACAATTATTGAGAATGATAGCTCGATAGCAACACGCATTTTACGTATCGCCAATAGCTCCCTGCTGCGTGGGTTTCAGCCTATCGATGATGTTAAGTCTGCTATAGGCCGTATTGGCTTGGGTTACACCAGCACGCTAGTGACGACCTTGGCCATGCAGCAAATTTTCTTGTCAACGAAAGAAGCCTTAAATCAACGTATGCGGGCAATATGGATGCACAGCACCGATGTTGCGGCCATTTGCCATACCCTTGCCAAGTCGCAGACACAGCTAAAGCCAGAAATGGCCACCTTGGCTGGTATTGTTCATCAGGTTGGCACTTTGCCAGTCTTATCTTACGCCGTAGGGCGAGGCTTTTTGCGAGATCACCCGGAGCTTCTCGATCAAATTTTAATTAGTTTAAGTCCAGAAGTGGGAAGCCGTATCTTGGAGGCATGGGGATTTGCCGATGAGCTAGTTGCCGTGCCCATGCAACATATGGACTTTAATCGAGAGGCAGCTGCTGGCGATTACGTCGATTTGGTTACAGTGGCTAATTTGCACAGCTATGTGGGTACCGAACACCCTTTGGCGAGTGTTGATTGGTCTACTGTCAGCGCGTTTACCCGTTTAGGGTTGCCAGTTACCCCTGATATGAGTGACGGCTATCACCAGCAAATTGAAGCCATGCAGCAGGCCCTGCAGGGTTAAAGCAGTTAAAGCGCTGCATTATGGTACATTTTGGTTTGGTCTTTGTGGTTTAACTCGATACTTATTTTGCTTGGGCATCAAATTGTTGCCCGTTTACCGCATTACTATCGTCACTCATTAAATAGAGGTAAAGGGGCATAATCGCTTCAGGAAGCGGGTTGTCTTGAGGGTTTTCTCCTGGGTAGGCAGTACGGCGCATGACAGTTTGGGTTGCGCCAGGATTGATACTGTTGACGCGGGTTTGGTTAAGCGCAAATTCTTCATCCGCTAAAACTTGCATCATGCCTTCTGTGCCAAATTTCGAGATCGCGTAAGCCCCCCAAAATGCTCGGCCTTTTCGGCCAACGCTTGAAGAGGTGAAAATAACCGAGGCATTCTTTGCTGCAGCGAGCAAAGGAAGAAGTGCCTGGGTCATCATGAAGGGGGCGCTTAGATTGACCTGTAGCACTTCATCCCAACTATCTACAGAGGTTTGCGCTAGAGTGCGGCGTTCGCCGAGAACCCCAGCATTGTGGAGTAGCCCATCTAAGTGCCCGAACTCTTTTTCTATCGTGTTGGCTAAATCCTCGTAATCTTTCATTGCGGCGCCGCGAAGATGCATTGGATATATTGCTGCTTGCGGTAATTTGGCTGCTTCAATTTCATCGTAAACGGCTTCCAGCTTATCGATGGTTCTACCCAGTAAAATCACTGTTGCGCCGTGCTGTGCATAACTTAGGGCTGCTGCGCGCCCGATGCCGTCTCCGGCTCCTGTCACTAAAATTACTTTTCCTGCTAGGCATTGTGGTGTGGCAGTGAAGTCTTGCGGCAAAGTTAAAGGCACGAAAAATCCTCTGGTTTATGACTGATGTAATTGAGTAATCAATGGAATTAGATCTGTAGCGGTGTCGACGATGTAATTAGCGCCCCAGCTATCTAAGTTATCGGCCGCCGAGATGTAGCCATACCGGCAGGCGACAGTTCTCATGTTGGCATTTCGCCCAGCATCAATATCTCGCTGGTGATCGCCAATATAAATGGTATTGACTGGCAAGCAGTCTATTTCTTTACACGCTAGATATATGGGTTCTGGGTGGGGCTTTTTATGTGTGACGTGGTCTGGACATATTACGGTTGAGCAGCGCTCAGTTAACTGCATGGCCGCAAGCAGAGGTGTCGTAAATCTCAGAGGTTTATTGGTGACAATTCCCCATCTTAAACCGCGTTCTTCGATATGGTTTAACACGTCGGTCATGCCAGGAAATAAGGTGGTACTTACCGATACTTGTTTAAGGTAGCGGTCTAGGAATTCGTCTAGAAGCCCTGCAAGGTCATCTTGTTGGTGAAACCCGAGTTGAACCACAGTACGTGCACCATCTGAAACACGCTGACGTACGGCGGCATAATCTTGCAGTGCTTGCCCGCGCTCGCTGAGCATGTGGTTTAGCACGGTGGTAAAGTCCACCGCGGTATCTAATAACGTACCGTCTAAGTCGAATAATACAGCCTGTAACATTAGATGGGCTTCTTTACGTGGATCATGTAATTCACATCAACATCTTTGTCGTTGAGCTTGTATTGGCGCAGCAGTGGGTTATAGGTTAAGCCGGTCATATCTTGCATCTGCAAGCCGGTATCGCGAACCCAGTTACCCAGTTCAGCGGGGCGAATAAACCGGCTGAAATCATGGGTGCCTTTGGGTAGCATTTTTAGCAGATACTCGGCGCCGACAATGGCGAACATAAAGGCCTTGGGGTTGCGGTTGATGGTGGAAAAATAGAGGTCGCCGCCGGGCTTGCATAGGGCTGCGCAAGCGCGAATTACCGATGAAGGATCGGGAACGTGCTCCAGCATTTCTAGGCAGGTTACGATGTCATATTTGCCGGCTTCCTCTGCGGCAAGTTGTTCTGCCGTTGTTTGTACGTATTCTACCTCTGCGCCGGACTCAAGCTGGTGTAAGCGGGCAACGCTAAGCGGGGTTTCGCCCATGTCGATGCCTTTGACCTGAGCGCCGCGTTGGAACATGGCTTCTGATAAAATGCCGCCGCCACAACCTACGTCCACAACTCGGCGTTCTGCCAACGGCGAGCGCTCATCAATATAATTGACGCGCAGTGGATTGATGTCGTGCAGCGGTTTGAATTCGCTATTACGATCCCACCAGCGGTGGGCTAACTCTTCAAACTTGGCAATTTCGGCCGGGTCTACATTGTTGTTATGTTGCTGTTCTGCGTGCTGCATTCTATTCTCCGCTAATTTTGGCGCGCCAGAGTTCTGCGCGAGTGATAATGTCTCGGCTGTCTAGCGTTGTTAGTTGGCCATTATCCAGTACCTTGCGGCCAAGTATCCAGCTATGACTAACTTCATGGCTGAGGTTGGTATAAACAAGCTGGGATACGGGGTTGTATACGGGTTGCTGGGCTAAGTTAGATAGGTCAACGGCAATAATATCTGCTTGCTTGCCAACTTCTAAGCTTCCTACAAGGTGATCAAGCCCCAGTGCTTTTGCGCCATTCAGCGTGGCCATGGTTAGCGCGTAGTAATCCGGAAGTGCGCTGGCATCGCCGGATACCACTTTGCCTAGTAGTGCGGCGCTGCGCATTTCACTAAACATATCAAGGTCGTTATTGCTGGCCGCGCCATCGGTGCCGAGGGCAACATTAATACCGGCACTGCGCATTTTTTCTACAGGAGAAAAGCCGCTGGCGAGTTTCATATTCGATTCTGGGCAGTGGATCGCATGGCATCCAAAGCTAGCTAAGGTGGCAATGTCTTCGTCGTTGAGCGCGGTTAGGTGAACGCACTGCGTTTTGGGGCCTAATAAACCGAGTTCGGCGAGGCGCTTAATGGGCCGTTTACGACTGCTGGCTAAGGCGTCGTCAACTTCCTGTTGAGTTTCGTGGAGGTGGATTTGAATGGCCATATCGGCTTCGGCGGCGAGGGTGGCGACGCGTTGGATGACGTCGTCACTTACCGTATAAGGAGCGTGTGGACCAAAAGCAACGGTAATTAATGAGCTATGCTTTAGCTCGTCGCGCAGTGCAAGGCCTTTGCGGAAGTATTCGTCGGGGCCGCTGCCCCATGCGCAGGGGAAGTCGAATATCGGAAAGCTAAGTTGGGCGCGAATACCCGCTTTGCGGATTACGCCGGCAACAGTTTCTGGAAAAAAATACATATCGCTAAACGTTGTGGTGCCGCTACGAAGCATTTCAGCAATAGCGAGTTCGCAGCCATCGCGAACAAAGGTTTCGTCTACCCAGCGACCCTCCGCAGGCCAAATATGGTCGTTTAGCCAAGTGTGAAGTGGTTTGTCGTCGGCCATCCCGCGAAATAAACTCATTGCGGCATGGCCGTGGGTGTTGATGAGCCCCGGAAGTAGTGCGTGTTTGTTTAGTCTAAGCACCTCATCGGCATGAATATTTTCGGCTTCACTGGCGGGAAGTGTTGCGCATATTTCCCCGTTGCGTATCGCTAAAGCATGGTTTTCGAGTGGCGTGCAGCTTGGGGCAACCGGAATTATCCAGCGTGCAAATATCAAGGTGTCGACGGGCTGTTGGCTGTGGGCAGGCATGGGGCTGTCCGTGTCTAATTACGAAAAGGCCTAAGTATACCTATTAACGACCCATCTGTCGGTTGAATTGTTGCGGTAGTACATTGATTTGCGGCGATTTTGAACTGTCTACGGGCTTGAGGTTTATGCTATGATTACCGTTTTATTTTCCGCTTAGATTAGCTACGCCGTCGGCGGAGATGGCTGTAGTGATGAGTTAAATACCGGATAAGGCCGATTTCGAGGCGACACTGCCGCGTGACGACTATCCATAATAAGGAACTACCCCGTTCATGGCTGATTTAGCTAAAGAGATTCTGCCGGTAAATATCGAGGACGAGCTTAAGCAGTCCTACCTTGATTATGCAATGAGCGTCATTGTGGGACGAGCGCTACCTGATGTCCGCGATGGCCTAAAGCCTGTTCACCGCCGAGTATTATTCGCTATGAGCGAATTAGGCAATGACTGGAATAAGGGTTATAAGAAGTCCGCTCGTGTAGTTGGTGATGTTATTGGTAAATACCATCCCCATGGAGATTCTGCGGTATACGATACCATCGTTCGGATGGCGCAGCCTTTTTCTCTGCGTTATATGTTGGTTGATGGTCAGGGTAACTTTGGTTCTATTGATGGCGATAACGCGGCGGCAATGCGTTATACAGAAATTCGGATGCGTAAAATCGCCCATGAAATTCTGGCCGATTTGGATAAAGAAACCGTCGATTGGGTGCCAAATTACGACGGCACAGAACAAATTCCTGCTGTTATGCCCACTAAAATCCCCGCGCTGCTGATTAACGGCTCATCGGGTATTGCGGTTGGTATGGCAACAAATATCCCGCCACATAACCTAACAGAGGTTATTAATGGCTGTTTGGCCTTGCTGGATGATCCGGATATTTCCGTCGATCAGTTAATGGAGCATATTCCTGGTCCAGATTTCCCAACCGCGGCGATCATTAATGGTCGCGCAGGGATTGTTGAGGCCTATCGCACCGGTCGCGGACGCATATACGTTCGTGCTCGTGCAGAAGTTATTGTTGATGAAAAAACGCATCGAGAAACCATTATTGTCCATGAGTTGCCGTATCAGGTTAACAAGGCGCGTTTAATAGAAAAAATTGCTGAATTAGTTAAAGAGAAAAAGATAGAAGGCATTTCTGAGCTTCGTGATGAATCTGATAAGGATGGTTTGCGTGTAGTCATTGAAATGAAGCGCGGCGAAAGTGGTGAAGTTGTACTAAACAACTTATACGCTCAAACCCAGCTGCAAAATGTGTTTGGCATTAATATTGTGGCCTTGGTTGACAATCAGCCGCGTATTTTGAATCTCAAGCAACTGCTTGAGTATTTTATTCGCCACCGTCGTGAGGTAGTAACACGCCGTACGGTTTATTTATTGCGTAAAGCGCGTGAGCGCGGCCATGTGCTTGAAGGCTTGGCGGTCGCAATTTCAAATATTGATGAAATTATCGCGACAATTAAAGCATCGGCAACAACCCAAGAAGCTAAAGAAAGTTTGATCTCGCGCTCTTGGAAATTGGGCGATGTAGCGGGAATGTTAGAGCGTGCTGGCGAAAATGCCTGCCGCCCAGATGATCTTGAAGATCAATATGGTCTACGTGATGGCGAGTATTTCTTGTCGCCCGTTCAAGTGCAGGCAATTCTTGATTTACGCTTGCAGAAATTGACGGGGTTAGAGCATGAGAAGCTGCTAGGTGAGTATCAAGAGCGGTTGTTGGAAATTGCTGAGTACTTAAATATTCTGGCCAATCCAGATGTGTTGATTGCGGTGATTCGCGGTGAGTTAGAGCAAGTTGTTGCCGATTATGGTGATGAGCGCCGCAGTGAAATTGTCGCTTCACAGCTTGACCTTAATCACGAAGATCTTATTCCAGAAGAAGATCGGGTCGTGACGATTTCTAACGGCGGTTACGCCAAGTCGCAACCCTTGGATACTTATCAAGCGCAACGGCGCGGTGGTATGGGTAAGTCGGCGACCTCGGTAAAAGACGAAGATTTTGTTGAGCATTTACTCGTTGTGAATACCCACACCACGATTCTTTGCTTTAGTAATATTGGTAAAGTGTACTGGTTACGCGCTTACCAAATCCCTGTAGCTGGCCGCAATTCACGTGGCCGCCCCATGGTGAATTTACTGCCACTGGATGAAAACGAACGTATTACGTCGATTTTGCCAGTAAATGAATACACAGAAGGGTATTTCATCTTTATGGCAACCAGTTTTGGTACCGTAAAGAAAACCCCATTAGAAGCCTTTTCTCGTCAGCGCAGTGTAGGATTGCGAGCCATTGAATTAGATGAAGGCGACGTACTTATTGGTACAGCAATCACAAATGGCGAAAATGATATTTTGCTGCTAACTAGTGCGGGTAAAGCCGCGCGATTTGCAGAGAAAGATGTGCGTGCTATGGGGCGTACCGCCCGTGGTGTACGCGGTATTCGCATGGATGAAGGCCAGCGTGCTATCTCTATGATTATTCCACAGGAAGAGGGTCGCGTGCTTACCGTGTCCGAGAATGGTTACGGTAAACGTACTGTTGTAGAGGACTTTCCCGCGAAAGGCCGTGGCAATCGCGGTGTTATCGCGATGGCAATGAGTGAGCGTAATGGTCCTTTGGTTGGCGCGGTTCAAGTCTTCGAAGGCGATGACTTAATGTTGATCAGTGATCAAGGTACTTTAGTGCGTACCCGCACGGATGAAGTGTCGATTCTGAGCCGCAATACGCAGGGTGTTCGTGTTATTCGTCTAAAAGAAGACGAGCATCTAGTGGGCGTGCAGCGCGTTGATGAAGAAGATGAAAAGCTGCTTGAGATTGATGAAGATGCTGAAACAGCGTCGCCAGAAGATGTGATTGCTGGAGAGGCGACAGGCAGCGAAGGTGATGCAGCTGCGCCAGCGGATGACAGTGGTGAAGAGTGATTTATACGCTGTTTTGCTGAGTTTTTTGTAATTCAGTAATGTCGTTAGGTAGTTTCGTGTAGCGGCGCCGCTGGCGCCGTTTATTTTTTGTTTTTTAAACGTTCGGAGTGACGATTCAAAATGGCGCGTCGTTTTAATTTTTGTGCAGGCCCAGCCTCAATTCCTGAGTCAGTATTGGCAGAAGCCAGTGAGCAGCTTCTGGATTGGCAGGGGCGTGGTTTGTCCGTCATGGAAATGAGTCACCGCTCTGAAGAGGTGGTTGGGATTGCCAAGGAAGCTGAGGCTGACTTGCGTGAATTGATGGGCATTTCCGACGATTACGCTGTGTTGTTTTTGCAGGGTGGTGCCAGTAGCCAATTTTCTGCAGTGCCTCTCAATCTGATGGGGGAGAGTAAGGTTGTTGATTACGTCAACACCGGAGAATGGTCAAAAAAGGCAATTAAAGAAGCAAAGCGCTATGCTAATGTGAATGTGGTCGCGTCATCTGAAGACACAAATTTCACTACTATCCCAGCGTTTGATAGCTGGCAATTAAGCGACGATGCGGCTTACTTGCATTACACGCCAAATGAAACCATCGGCGGTTTAGAGTTTTTCTGGACGCCGGATAGCAAGGTGCCATTGGTTGCCGATATGTCCTCCACTATTTTGTCGCGTCCTATCGATGTGAATAAATTTGGTTTGATTTACGCTGGCGCTCAAAAGAATATCGGTCCAGCCGGTTTAACCATTGTCATCGTTCGTAAGGACTTGCTAGGTAAAGCGAATGCAATGACGCCGACAATGATGGATTACAAAACGGCTGCTGATAATGACTCTATGTACAATACACCGCCAACCTTGGCGTGGTATTTGGCAGGTTTGGTTTTTAAATGGCTGAAAGCCCAAGGTGGCTTAGCGGCGATGGAAGTCATTAACCGCCGTAAAGCAGAAAAATTGTACAGTTATATCGATGCCAGTGGTTTTTATAGCAATCCGGTTGAGGTTGCCAGTCGGTCATTGATGAATATTCCCTTTGTGTTGGCTGATGCCAGTTTGGATAAAGCGTTTCTTGCTGGGGCAGACGAAGCGGGTTTGCTGAACTTGAAGGGCCACCGTTCGGTGGGTGGTATGCGCGCAAGCGTTTATAACGCCGTCCCAGAAGAGGCTGTCGATGCATTGATTGCCTACATGAAAGACTTTGCACAAGAAAACAGCTGAGATTATGAGCGAATCTAACACGCCGCCAGTAAGCCTTGATGATCTACGTCAAAGCATCGATAGTATCGATACTCAGATTCACGATCTGCTGAATCGTCGTGCCACTTGCGCGCAGCAAGTGGCCGAGGTCAAGTTGCGGGAGTTTGCCCTAGCCCAGCAGTTTGAGTCGAGCACGGATAGCAGCAGTTCACAACAGCTGTTGTTTTATCGTCCTGAGCGGGAAGCGCAGGTTTTGGCGCGAGTTAAGGCGGCAAATAAAGGGCCACTTGCAGATGATACTGTGGCGTTTATTTTTCGTGAAATTATGTCGGCTTGTTTGGCTTTAGAGAAGCCGATGGAAGTTGCCTATTTGGGGCCGCTTGGCACCTTCAGTCAGGCCGCGGCGCTTAAGCACTTTGGCCACGCTGTGGTTAGTGTGCCGCAAGCGTCCATTGATGAAGTGTTTGCCCAGGTTGCCAATGGTAGCTGCCACTATGGAGTCGTACCGGTTGAGAATTCTACCGAAGGCATGGTATCTCATACCTTGGATGCGTTTATTAATTCTCCACTAAAGATTTGTGGTGAATTGGAATTGCGGATTCAGCTGCATTTATTGGTCGGTAAAGAGGGTAAAGAAACGCCAATAAAACGTATTTGTGCTCATCAACAAGCATTGGCGCAAAGCCGCCGCTGGTTAGACGCCCATTATCCCGGTGTTGAGCGCTCTGCGGTTAGTAGCAATGGTGAAGCGGCACGGATGGCAGCCGAAGAAGAGGGTGTGGCGGCGATTGCTGGCGATATGGCTCAACAGCAATATGGTTTATTGCAGCTTACCGCGAATATTGAAGATCAAGCCGATAATACGACACGTTTTTTGATCATAGGTCGAGAAGATGTCGCAGCCAGTGGGCGTGATAAGACCTCATTAGTTGTTTCGGCTAGGAATAGGCCGGGTGCGCTGGTGAAGTTGCTGGCGCCTTTTCAAAAAGCGAATGTCATGCTGACCCGCATCGATACGCGACCATCGCGTACCGAACCTTGGACTTACGTGTTCTTTATTGAGTTTGAAGGTCATCGTGACGATGCCATCATTGTTGATATTCTTAATGATATTGAGCAGCATTCTATTATGTTTAAAGTATTGGGTTCTTATCCCAAGGCTGCCATTTAAGATGTTGTTTGGCTTAATTGTGAGGGTATGAGCGAGTGACGTGCGATGTGTTTGCGATAGCAAATGTAGGTGTTCAGGGTTTGCATCCCTATCAGCCGGGTAAGCCTATCGAAGAGCTTCAGCGTGAGCTGGGCTTGGACAGCGTGGTTAAACTGGCCAGTAATGAAAACCCGCTCGGGCCATCATCGTTGGCAGCGGCAGCGGCGCAGGCATCGTTAAAACAACTGCACTTATACCCTGATGCGAGTGGTTTTGAGCTTAAAAATAAGCTTGCTGAAAAATTATCTGTGGGCGTGGATCAGTTCACGCTGGGTAATGGCTCAAATGATGTTTTGGATTTAATTGCACGCACATTTTTAAGTGCAGGTAGTTCTGCGGTATTTTCTCAGTACGCTTTTATTGTTTATCCCATCGCTGTGCAGGCTGTTGGCGCTCGCGCTATTATTACGCCTGCCAAAGATTGGGGCCACGATTTAGACGCGATGGCGGCGGCTATCGAGGCAGACACAAAAGTCGTCTTTATTGCTAACCCAAATAATCCTACCGGAAACTACCTTAATCGTGATGCCTTGGCTGCTTTTTTGGCTAAGGTGCCTGAGCATGTCATCGTTGTTCTCGACGAGGCCTATATTGAATACGCTGAGGTTGATGATTTTCCCGATGGGCTAACGTTTCTTGCTGAATATTCCAATGTCATTGTGACCCGCACTTTTTCTAAAGCCTATGGCTTGGCGGGCTTGCGTATTGGTTACGGCGTTAGCAGTCCGCAAATTGCCGATTTACTGAACCGTGTCAGGGCACCGTTCAATGTCAGTATTCCTGCCATGTCGGCGGCCTTGGCGGTGCTTGATGATCACGATTATTTGCGTCGCAGTCAGCAAGTGAACTCCGCTGGGGTGAAACAGCTTTGCGCGGGATTTGATGACTTAGGATTACCCTATATTCCATCTATGGGTAATTTTGTTGCCGTTGAGTTGCCCTGCGATGCCATGCCTGTTTACCAAGCGCTGTTACAGAAAGGTGTAATTGTTAGGCCGGTGGGGGTGTATCAAATGCCTAAACACTTACGAGTTTCTGTTGGTCTTGAACAAGAAAATATGCGTTTTCTTGCCGCATTAAAAAATCTAATAAATGAGGGCTGCTTTGATAAATAAACTCACCATAATTGGTTTAGGCCTAATGGGTGGTTCATTGGCCAAAGCGCTAAAGGCGCAACAAGCTGTTAGCGAGGTTGTTGCAACTGGACGTCGTGTTGAGTCACTTGAGCGTGGTTTGCAGCTTGGGGTTATTGATTCTTATAGTTTAGATATGGCGGAGGCTGTTGCCGACGCTGATGTGGTAGTAATTGCCACGCCCACATTGATTGCTGAAAAAATCATGCTGGAATTGGCACCATTGATGACGCCCAATATGATCGTGACTGATGTGGCGAGCGTAAAAGGCAATATTGAGCGCGCAGCGGAGAAAATCTTTGGCGAAGTGCCGTCAAATTTTGTGCTGGGTCATCCTATCGCGGGTTCAGAGCAAAGCGGTGTAGATGCTGCAACCGTAGATTTGTTTCTTGACCATCGGGTTATTTTAACGCCACTAGAAAATACATCCGGTGCCGCCTTATCCCTTATTCAATCGATGTGGGAGGCCTGTGGCGCAGAGGTCGTTCGTATGGATGTGGCGGAGCACGATGCAGTGCTTGCGGCGACGAGCCACCTTCCTCATGTTTTGGCTTACACTTTGGTTGATGCACTTGCCCAAAATGGAGCCGCCGCGGATATTTTTCGGTTTGCAGCTGGTGGCTTTAGGGACTTTACCCGAATTGCCTCTAGTGATCCAACCATGTGGCATGATATTGCTTTAGCAAATCAAGCTGCGATATTGAACGGTATTGATGGCTTTAGTGCTCATCTAAATAAGGTTCGTGCCGCTATTGCTTCAGGCGATGGTGATGCTATTTTTGCTACTTTTGATCGTGCCAAGCGCGCTCGTGATGAACATTTTTTGGGCCAATATTTGGCTAGACAAAAAAAATCGCCTTCATCGTAATTTCCTGATTAATTTAAAGAGAATATTAACGTGGATTTCTTAATGCAACCCGGTGGTCAAATACGTGGCAAGGCCCGTGTCCCCGGTGACAAATCAATGTCTCATCGCTCCATTATGCTTGGTTCGATTGCCGATGGCGTGACCACGGTAGATGGTTTTCTTGAAGGTGAAGATGCCTTGTCAACGCTTAATGCTTTTCGGGCAATGGGGGTAGAAATTGAAGGCCCAGAAAATGGTCGAGTGGTCATTCACGGTGTGGGCAGGGACGGGCTTAAGGCCCCGGTTGGCGATATCTATGTAGGTAATTCCGGTACATCTATGCGTTTGCTGGCGGGGTTGTTAGCGGGGCAGCAATTTGATGTGACGATGACCGGCGATGTGTCATTAAGCAAGCGCCCGATGGAGCGGGTTGCGGCGCCTTTGCGAGAAATGGGCGCAGTGGTAGAAACCGCTGAAGGTGGGCGTCCGCCTCTAACTTTACGGGGTGGTCAGTCATTAAAAGCGATTGATTATGTGTTGCCGATGGCGAGCGCGCAGGTGAAATCTTGCGTGTTGTTGGCGGGCTTATATGCCGAAGGTGAGACCCGTACGACAGAGCCAGCGCCAACACGTGATCACAGTGAGCGTATGTTGCGCGGATTTGGTTACAAAGTTGACGTTGATGGCCCGGTAGCGAAGTTACAGGGTGGTGGACGTTTAAGTGCGGTGCATATAGATGTGCCAGCGGATATTTCTTCAGCGGCTTTCTTTATGGTGGCGGCAAGTATTACACCGAATGCAGACTTAACTTTGGAGCATGTTGGAATTAACCCAACGCGGGTTGGTGTGATTAATATTCTGCGTGCCATGGGTGGCGATATTACCGTCTTTAATGAGCGAGAGGTCGGCGGCGAGCCGGTGGCGGATATCCGTATTTGTTACGCCCAGCTTAAGGGTATCAATATTCCTGAAGATCAAGTACCTCTGGCAATAGATGAGTTTCCGGTGCTGTTTGTGGCAGCTGCCTGTGCTGAGGGGCAAACCGTGCTCACCGGTGCCGAAGAGTTGAGAGTTAAAGAAAGCGATCGCATTCAAGTAATGGCAGACGGGCTGCAAGCGATGGGTATTAGTGCTGAGCCAACTGTCGACGGCGTTGTCATTCAGGGTGGTCAAATTACTGGGGCAACGGTTGATAGTCATCACGATCACCGTATTGCGATGTCTTTTGCGGTAGCCTCGTTGCGCGCGACAGCGCCTATTAAAGTCACAGGCTGCGACAATGTGGCAACCTCGTTTCCTAACTTTGTCGCCTTGGCCTCGGGTTTGGGCATGAACATAGAAGTGCAAGCATGAGCGAAAAGATTTCATTGTCTGCGCCGGTAATTGCAATTGACGGTCCTAGTGGTTCTGGCAAGGGGACGCTTTGCCAAAAGTTAGCTCAGCACTTGGGCTGGCATTTGTTGGATAGCGGTGCTTTATACCGTCTAGTCGGGATGGCGGCAGATAAACATGGCTGCGCCTTTGATGATGAGGCCGCTATCGCAAAATTGGCTGCAAATTTAGATGTCGAGTTTGTTGCCGGTGAACCGGGAGAACCCACGCGGGTATTGCTGGAAGGTGAGGATGTCAGCGGCGATTTACGCACTGAAACCACCGGTATGTTGGCGTCTAAAGTGGCTGTATTGCCCGCTGTGCGCAGTGCTTTATTAGGTCGCCAGCGCGATTTTGCACAGGCGCCAGGTTTGGTTGCTGACGGTCGAGATATGGGGACGGTGGTGTTTACCAGTGCGCCAGTCAAGATCTTTTTGACGGCAAGTGCCGAAGAGCGGGCTGATCGACGCTATCTGCAGTTGAAATCAAAGGGCGATGATGTTAATCTCGCGGCCCTTTTAGGGGAGATCCGCGCGCGCGACAAGCGTGATTCCGAGCGCGAACTGGCTCCTTTAAAGCCCGCAGAAGACGCTGTTCAGCTTGATAGCAGTGGTTTGGGTATAGATGAAGTGTTTGATCGAGTGTTGGCGGAAGTCAACGCTCGTCTTATTGGTTTGTAAAAAAGCAAACTAAAAAACCGTCGCAAACAGCGCAAATACCAGCTGGCGTTGTATTGAGGCAATATGAATTGACCCGTGTAAGCTGGATACACGGCGATACGGTGGCGTTGCCACTATTAAATACTCAGGTAATGACTAATGAGCGAGAGCTTTGCTGATCTATTTGAAGAAAGTTTAAAAACCATTGATATGAAACCCGGTTCAATTGTGACCGGCGTTGTTATTGATATCGACAGTGATTGGGTTACTGTCCATGCGGGACTGAAATCAGAGGGTGTTATTCCTCGCGAGCAGTTTCTGAGCGAGAGCGGTGAATTCGTTCTGGCTATTGGTGACGAAGTTCAAGTTGCTCTAGAGTCTGTAGAAGATGGCTTTGGCGAAACTAAACTGTCACGCGAGAAAGCTAAGCGCGCCGAAGCGTGGACCACACTTGAAGCAGCTTATGAAGCTGAAGAAACTGTTGTCGGTATTATAAATGGTAAGGTTAAAGGCGGTTTCACTGTTGATATCAACAGCATTCGCGCTTTCTTACCTGGTTCATTGGTTGATGTTCGTCCAGTTCGCGATACCGCGCACTTGGAAGGCAAAGAGCTTGAATTCAAAGTCATTAAGCTGGACCAGAAACGCAACAACGTGGTTGTTTCGCGTCGTGCCGTTCTTGAGAGTGTAAACAGTGAAGAGCGCGAAGCGCTGCTGGAATCTCTGCAAGAAGGTATGGTTGTTAAAGGTATCGTTAAAAACTTGACCGACTACGGTGCTTTCGTAGATTTGGGTGGTATTGACGGCCTGTTACACATTACAGATATGGCTTGGAAGCGTATTAAGCATCCAAGTGAAATCGTTGAAGTAGGTCAAGAAATTGACGTGCGCATTCTTAAGTTTGACCGTGAGCGTAACCGCGTATCATTGGGTCTGAAGCAACTTGGCGAAGATCCTTGGGTTGCTATCAAAGCGCGTTACCCAGAAAACTCTCGTGTTAAAGCTAAGGTGACTAACCTTACTGACTACGGTTGTTTTGCTGAGATCGAAGAAGGCGTTGAAGGTTTGGTTCACGTTTCTGAAATGGATTGGACTAACAAAAACATCCACCCATCTAAAGTCGTTCAAGTTGGCGATGAAGTAGAAGTGATGATTTTGGATATCGACGAAGAGCGTCGTCGTATTTCTTTGGGTATCAAGCAGTGTCAACAAAACCCATGGGATGCCTTCGGTGGTCAATTCACTAAAGGTGACAAAATTAAGGGTGCGATCAAGTCGATCACTGACTTCGGTATCTTTATCGGTCTAGATGGCAACATCGACGGTCTGGTTCACTTGTCAGACATTTCTTGGAACGAAACTGGCGAAGAAGCCGTACGTAAGTTCAAGAAAGGTGATGAGATTGAAACAGTTATTCTGTCAATCGACCCTGAGCGCGAGCGTATCTCTCTAGGTATTAAGCAGCTAGAAGATGACCCGTTCTCTAATTACGTTGCAGAAAATGACAAAGGCGCCATTGTAAATGGTGTTGTTAAAGAAGTTGATGCAAAAGCTGCTGTTGTTGTGCTGAGTGAAGAAGTTGAGGGCGTACTAAAAGCGTCTGAAATCAGCCGTGACAAAGTTGAAGATGCACGTAACGTCTTAAAAGTTGGTGATGCTGTTGAAGTTAAAATCATCAGTGTGGATCGCAAAAATCGTGCAATGACTTTGTCTATTAAGGCGAAGGATGTTGACGATGAGAAGGAAGCGGTTAAATCACTACGTGAGAAAGAAGTCGAAACTGCTGCTCCAGCAACTATCGGTGACTTGATCAAAGCTCAGATGGAAAGCAAAGACTAATCTCTTTGGTCTGAACTGAAGTTACGAGCATTTAGTTTCACTAAATGCTCGTAACTATCTGGCTTATATGCAAAAAAATGCTAAGCTAGGCTTGAGGGTTGGAAACAACGGGAACAAGCAATGACCAAATCTGAATTAATCGAATTGATTACCGAGCGTCAGCCTCAGTTGTCCCATAAGGATGTTGAGTTGGCTGTGAAAACCATGATTGAACATATGTCGACGGTTTTGGCTACTGGTGATCGTATTGAGATACGAGGCTTTGGCAGTTTTTCTCTGCATTACCGAGAACCACGAATGGGGCGCAACCCCAAAACGGGTGATACGGTAGAGCTACCCGGTAAATATGTTCCGCATTTTAAGCCAGGTAAGGAATTGCGTGAACGCGTTAATTTGAGCCTGCAGTCTGGCTCTTGATGCCAGTGCTGCTAGCGTTATGTTTATAGAAACGGTATGGTCATTGATCATATCGTTTTTTTTTGGGAAGTGATTAGATGCGCCTGATCCGTACGATTTTAGTGCTAATCCTTTTGATAATGGTACTGGCTGTTGGCTTGTTGTTTACAATCCAAAATGATGCCCTTGTACCGTTGAACGTACTGGTTGCAGAACTTCCTGCGCAACGTTTATCTACTTGGATAATTTTGGCGTTCTTTGTCGGTGGGGTTGCGGGTCTAGCTGCTAGCTCGGTTGTTATTCTTCGTTTACAGGCTTCACGGCTTCGTTTACGTCGTCTAGTTAATGCTCCTAAAACTAAACCCCGAACACAGGTGACCAGTAGCTAATCAGGGATGAGTGAGGAAATAGTTCAATTTTTTATCATTCTAGTTGCGGTGGCGAGTGGGTGGCTACTAGGGTATTGGTATCGTCCAAAACAGAAAGGCTCGGTCACGGATGACACTGCAAGCTCGTATTATAAGGGCCTGAATTACTTGCTAAGCGAGCAAGCTGGCGCAGCGGTGATGACCGTTATCAATGAATTACCCGTGAATATTGAAACCCTCCCCACGCACCTTGCGCTAGGCAATTTAATGCGCAGCAAGGGTGAAGTAGAAGGGGCGATACGTATTCATCAGAATTTATTGTCGCGACCAAGTTTACCTAAAGATAAGTTGTATCAGGTTCACCTTGAGCTTGCGAGGGATTATATATCTGCGGGCTTATTTGATCGTGCAGAGCGCTTACTTAGGGATGTCGTGGATGAGTCCACGCTATATCGCTCTGAGGCTTTGACGCATTTACAAAATATTTATCAAAGTGAAAAAGACTGGGATCAAGCTATCGCAGTGGCACGTTTACGTCTACCGCAGAAGCATTGGCTTAAAAAACAGGCTGTTGCGACCGCGGCAGATCGAGCCGTAGAGTGCTCGTTGAGTCATTATTATTGTGAAAAAGCACAACGTTTAGTGTACTCGCGCGATTTTAAGTTGGCTTCTAAAGAGCTGCAGGACGCCCGTTATTTCGATAATCAAAATGTTAGGTCTTTGCTGTTGTCTGCACATATTGCGATTCAAGAAAAAAAGCCTCAACTTGCTCTCGACCTTCTTCAATCAATACTAGAAAATCAGCCAGCGTATGCAAGTGAAGTCCTACCCTTATTTCGAGAGGCCTTTACACATCTCGGTAACCGAACTCAATACCTGCATGCTCTGCGAAGAATTGTCGAGAAGGTGAACTGCACGGCGTTTATTATTGAATGCGCAGATGTTATAGCTGAGTGCGATGGGTCAGAGGCTGCTGAGCGATATTTACACGAGGCATCAATGCAACGCCCAACTACGGGTTTATTGGCTGCGGTGCTTGAGCGTTCTCCGAATGAGCTAAGTTCGACTGTTTTAACCCAGCAGTTTTTGCAACAACTTAAGGCAGAGCGGCCTAGTTATCGGTGTCGACATTGCGGTTTTTCGGGGCAAAAGCTGCACTGGCTGTGTCCGAGCTGTGAGCAGTGGGGTACCATTGCGCCCATTCGTGGTATACAAGGTGATTAAACGATTATTATGACTGAAAAATCTCCACTCATTGTTGCGTTAGATTTTGCTGTTCGCACCGAGCTTGATGCCTTTGTTGAGCAGCTTGATCCATCCTTATGTCGCCTTAAAGTAGGCAAAGAACTTTTTACCTTGTATGGGCCTGAGGTGGTAAGAGACCTTCAGCAACGTGGTTTCGAGATTTTTCTTGATTTAAAGTTTCATGATATTCCCAATACGACAGCCGCGGCTGTTGCTGCTGCAGCAGATCTGGGAGTGTGGATGGTGAATGTCCATGCGTCCGGTGGGGCTAAGATGATGTCGGCGGCAAAATCGGCCTTGCTCCCGTTTGGAAATGATGCGCCCTTATTAATTGCAGTTACTGTGTTAACGTCAATGCAAAGCGAGGACTTACGGGCTGTTGGTGTCAATAATGAGGCTGTGGACCAGGTGAGCCGGTTGGCATCCTTGACGGCAGAAAGCGGTTTAGATGGTGTTGTTTGCTCTGCTCAAGAAGTGTTTGTGTTGCGCAATATTGTTCCTAAGGAATTTTTGCTTGTTACCCCAGGTATTAGACCTGAGGGCAGTGAGCGGGGAGATCAGCAAAGAGTGGCAACGCCCGTTGAAGCGCTTGCTCAAGGAAGCAATTATTTGGTGATTGGTAGGCCGATTACTCGCAGTGCCGACCCGCTGGCTACTCTCAAAGAAATCAACGCCTCCTTAGGCTATTAATTAGTTATAAATCATTTAAAGAAAGGAATTTTCCATGGCAGTAATTGATGTATTTAATGGCGATGCTGATGGTTTGTGTGCATTGGTCCAGTTGCGTAATGCCAGTCCACAGGACAGTGTTTTGGTTACCGGCGTAAAGAGAGATATTAATTTACTAGCTCGTGTAGAAGCGCAACCGGGTGATCAGTTGACAGTGTTAGATGTGTCATTGGATAAAAACCGTGATGGATTGGGCTTGGCATTAGAGGCTGGGGCTGAGGTAGTTTACGTTGATCATCATTTTGCTGGAGAAATCCCTGAGCATGATAATTTAACCGTAAATATCAATCCTGCCGCCGACGTTTGTACAAGCTTACTCGTTAATGGCATGTTAAAGGGGCAATATGCCGAATGGGCGGTCGTTGGTGCATTTGGAGATAACCTCAGAAATAGCGCAATGGCAGTCGCAAAGAATTTAGCACTAAGCGAGGTGGAGCTGGAACAGCTTGAAAACCTAGGTATATATCTTAATTACAATGGCTATGGGGCAAGTATAGACGATCTTCATTTTGACCCCGCCGATTTATATCGTCGAATTGCTCTTTATGCGAGCCCGCGACAATTTATGAAGGAAGCGGCGGATACCTTTTCTCAACTTGAAGAAGGGTATAAAAATGATATGCGTGCTGCGAGTCAGTTACCCGCATTACATGCCGACGATGTAGCTGCTGTATTTATCTTGCCAAATGAGCGCTGGGCCAGACGGGTTAGTGGTGTATATAGCAACGATTTAGCCAATGATTTTCCTGATCGGGCCCATGCGGTGCTTACTGAAAAGGATAACGGCAACTATCTAGTTAGTATTCGTGCACCGCTTAATAACAAGCGTGGTGCTGATGAGTTTTGTCGACAGTTTCCTACCGGTGGTGGTCGCGCAGCTGCGGCGGGTATTAATGATTTGTCGGGCACGAATCTAAATAATTTTGTGACGCAATTTCAGTCGTTCTATCGGGGTTTGTCTAACTAACTATGTTCACTACTGAAGCATGGATTGCCCTGAGTGTCATTGCCGGATGTTTGCTTACCTTAATTTTTAGTCGGCGTCCTCCTGATATGGTTTTGTGTGGTGGTGTTGTGATACTGCTGCTGCTTGGAGTGTTAACGCCGAAAGAAGCGCTGGCGGGAATGGCTAATGAGGGTATGGTTACCGTTGGGGTCTTGTTTATCGTCGCCCAAGCCTTGTCTGAAACGGGGGTTGTTAATTGGATATCGTTGAATGTCTTAGGGCGTCCTAAGTCGACGAGTATGGCGCAGTTTCGATTAATGGCACCCGTTGCAATATTCAGCTCTATATTAAATAACACCCCTGTAGTGGCAATGATGATTCCCGCTGTACGTGATTGGGCTAAGCGAAACCAACTTGCAGTATCGCAATTAATGATTCCATTAAGTTACGCCGCGATTGTGGGCGGGACGTGCACTTTGGTGGGTACCAGCACTAATTTAGTCGTGAATGGGATGATGATAGAAAGTCTGCCAGATCAGACTTTAGGTATGTTTGATTTAGCGTGGATAGGTTTGCCCTGTGTTATTTTAGTTTTGATTTTTACTCTTTTGACCAGCCGCTATCTACTGCCAATTAACCATAGTCAAGATGAACGTTTTGGTGATACTCGACAGTATATTGTCGAGATGTTGGTTGAACCGCAGAGTCCAATGATTGGGCAGTCAATTGAAGAGGCTGGCCTGAGACAGTTGCCGGCGATGTTTCTTATTGAGATTGTTCGTGACGAACGGCTTATGACGGTGGTGTCGCCCAAAGAAATTTTGATGGCCGGCGACAGACTAATATTTGCTGGCGATGTTCGTTCTGTGGTGGATCTAAAGAATTTTCATGGTTTGCGATTAGCCGAGGATCAAGCGTTTAAATTGGGTGGGAATAATTTGTCGCGCTGTTTGGTTGAGGTTGTGATATCTCCGAACTTCCCACATTTAGGTCGCGTTATCCGTGAAATGCGATTTAGAAATAATTATGGCGCTGCCATTATTGCTATCTCACGTAACGGTGAACACCTAAAGGGCCGGATTGGAGATTTACAGTTAGAGCCGGGGGATACCTTATTACTTGAGGCCTATGAGGACTTTGTTCCCAACCAGCGTTATTCACGTGATTTTTTATTAGTTAGTGCTATAGAAAATTCTCGTCCCGTTCGCCATGAGCATCGTGGCCGAGCGGGGTTAATAATGGCGGCAATGGTCTTGGTTGTCGCTGTGGGTTGGTTGTCGATGCTCAAGGCAGCCTTTTTGGCAGCCGGACTCATGGTGGTAACGCGTTGTATTAGGGCGGTAGATGCACGCCGCAGTGTCGATTGGCAAATATTGTTGGTGATCGCTGCATCTATCGCATTGGGTGGGTCATTGGAGTCAACGGGAGCTGCATCGGTAATCGCCCACGAAATCATTGCGCTTGCATCGGGCTCGCCAATGGCTACCTTGGCGGCTATTTTTGTTGTCACGACGGTTTTTTCTGCAGTAATTTCAAATCTTGCCGCCGCAGTAATCGTATTCCCCATTGCACTGGCAGCCAGTCAACAACTTGATGTGAGCATGCTACCGTTCGCGGTTACTCTGATGATGGCAGCTTCAGCAAGTTTTGCGACGCCAATAGGCTACCAAACCAACCTCATGGTATATGGCCCCGGTGGTTACCGCTTTAGTGACTTTTTTAAGATGGGTGTGCCGCTGACAATCATTGTGGGGGTAGTAACCGTGTTAATAGCCCCCGTTATATGGCCGTTTTAGTTTTTACATTGAACTGAAGCAAGCTGTGACCAGCGGTTGTAGCTGCGCAGTTCATTTTGATCAACGATATTAACAGTGACTTTTTGGCTGGAAAATCCATTTTCAGCGAGAAAGTTACAAACATCTTTAGCGTATTTCTTTTCATTAATGACATCTTTTATTACGGTGATGCCTAATACGTTATGAGCTACCCAAATTGCGTCGCTGCCAGGAAACCCTGCTCTGCCTTCTAGGGCGCGCTCAATCTTCTTGTGAGCGGTGCTAAAGTCTCTTATTTGCGCTGTGCTGCAAACACTGAAAAGTAAAATAATAATGACAACACTAGCGATAGTGTGCGCTTTCATAACCTCTTCCTGTTGTTATTCATGTAGTGAAACATTTCTACAGTTAGCTGGTGCTCAGCATTATAGCGTGTGTTAAACCGAGGAAGGACGTGATGACATTAAAATGATGATGTCATTGTCTATGACTTTTAACACGGTGCTGCTTGAGCGTCTATACTCAGTAAATCATAGCCGCTGGCTTAGACGGGTATGGGCCATTGCGAAGGGAGTGGGGTGAGCAAATATTAGTGTGCTTATTGTTTAGATTATTCTAACGAAAATGATAGGGTGCAGATGCATCAAATTTTGTATAGCCTAGGCTAACAGAAAATAAATATAAGATTATAAATAATGATCAACAGGGTAGATGGGGGATGCGTATGCTTTTGAATAATTATGGCAGGATGGTACACGGGCTTGTCTTAGGCTTTCTGGCTTTAATGGTTTCTGGTGCAAGTGTTGCGGGAGCTGAAATCAGTGCGGGTGTATGGTGGGTCTACCAGAATGCCTCAGAGGGTGATGGAGATGGGGAGTTTGCCGATCCTGCGCTGATTATTTATGGCGATGACGATGGTAGCCATGGCCCGTGGGGGTTCAGCGCCGAAATGCGCATTGGGACTGGCTCGTTCACTAACCCAGCGAGTAATAACAGTGGTGATAACTTTACCATGCACAAGGCATGGATTAGCTATCAGCTGGACGAGCATCATAAAGTCACAGTTGGTAAAAGCCAAGTGCCTTTCGGTTGGAAGACCAGCAACTTCTGGCCTGGCGATATGCTGCAAGGGGGTTATGGGGATCAGATGGATATCGGCGCCAAATTGACTGGTCAGTCGGCGGGTATTCACTATGATATTGCTTATTACACTCAGGATGATTGGGGAAAAACCAGCACTGATACTGTTGATGACAACGGCCATTGGGGCAGTGCAGCCTCTGGCGCGGAAACTTACCGCAAGGGTGAAACCCTTGTTGTGAATGCTGATCTGCCCTTTGCGGGCGGTCATACCATTGGCATCTCTTTGCAACAAGGTCGGCTTGAAGATCTTACTGCTTTCGCTGCCAATGACAGTACTTCAGACGACGGCGAACATCGAGCAGTAGATTTACATTATTATTACACCTATAACAATGTGACCTTTAAATACCGCTTTATTGATGTCATGCGTGACTTCACTGAACTTGATGCTTGTGTTGCTGCTCTTCGTTGCCCTAATGGGGAGGTGGAGAATCAACGTCATGCGGCACATATTGATTACAAGAAGGACAACTGGCTATTTTACTTGGAAGCGACCGCTGCAGAGAGTCAAACTACAGGCAACCCAGCAGGTAGGGTTAAGGCTTTTGCACCGGGTATGAGCTACAACTATGGGCCTGGCTGGCTTTATCTTGAGTACCTCTGGCAGGATGGATTTATCAATAGTTTTGGCGATGTGGGGGAGGGCGATTTCCGCTCACTTTACCTCTCCTTTGATTTCTATTTTTAGTTCGAGCGATCACTTCATCTGAAATTTCTGAATGACAACGCTGCACGAAAAAGAGGTTAATATGTCATATGACGACGATAAGTACAGCATAGAAAATACTGATTATACGGTTGGCCAGGACAATATTGAGAAATGGGGTTTCGATGTTCACAACCCCGTTTTTGGTATCAGTGCGGGATTGATTTTGCTATTTTTAATCGCCGCGTTGGCTACCGACCCAGCAACTGCGAAAGCCGCGCTGGATGGCCTTAAATGGGACATTATTGGTACATTTGATGCTTTTTTTGTTTGGTCTGCCAATCTGTTTGTGGTTTTCTGTTTAGTTCTGATTTTTTCGCCCTTTGGTCAAATTCGTCTCGGTGGTGCAGGGGCAAAACCGGAGCACTCACGACTATCGTGGTTGGCGATGTTGTTTGCCGCAGGTATGGGTATTGGTTTGATGTTTTGGGGGGTTGCCGAGCCGGTAGCTTATTTCACTGGATGGTATGAAACTCCCTTGGGAGTTGCGCCTAATACCCCTGAGGCGGCGAGTTTGGCCATGGGGGCAACCATGTACCATTGGGGCTTACACGCCTGGGCGATTTACGCTGTCGTGGCATTGTCATTGGCTTTTTTCGCCTTTAATAAAGGTCTACCGCTTTCCATTCGCTCCGTTTTTTATCCTATTTTAGGTGACCGCACCTGGGGCTGGGCTGGGCATTTCATTGATATTCTCGCCGTGTTGGCGACTCTGTTTGGCTTGGCAACATCGCTGGGCTTGGGCGCACAACAGGCCGCATCGGGTATTAACCATGTTTTTGGCAGCTCTAGTGGTCTTGGCTCTCAGATTTTAGTAATTGTCGGCGTAACCTTAATGGCAATTATCTCTGTCGTAAGAGGGCTTGAAGGTGGTGTAAAAGTACTCAGTAACGTAAATATGCTTATAGCCTTTGTTCTACTTGCCTTTGTTGGGCTAGTCGGCTTTTCTATGGCCTTGGGTAATTTGGGCACAACGATAAGCGGTTACTTTCAAAATATCATTCCGCTGAGCAACCCTCACGGGCGCGAGGATGAGAGTTGGCTACAGGGTTGGACGGTATTCTACTGGGCATGGTGGATTTCCTGGTCTCCTTTTGTCGGCATGTTTATCGCTCGAATCTCGTCTGGCCGTACGGTTAGGGAATTTTTAATCGCGGTACTGGTGGTGCCCACATTGGTGACTGTGTTGTGGATGTCAATCTACGGCGGTATTGCCATTGATCAGGTGATAAACGGCGTTGGTGCTTTGGGTAAAGAGGGGCTTACCGATGTGCCTTTGGCTATGTTTCAGATGTTTGATGAGCTGCCGATGAGTACAGTGTTATCTATTATCGCGGTGGTACTGATCTTGGTGTTCTTTGTTACTTCCTCCGACTCTGGCTCATTGGTTATAGACAGTATTACTGCGGGTGGAAAAATCGATGCGCCAGTGCCTCAGCGTATTTTCTGGGCGAGCATTGAGGGTTTGATCGCCGCCGCTTTATTGTGGATTGGTGGCACGGAGGCCATACAGGCCTTGCAGGCAGGCTCAATTTCAACTGGGCTACCTTTTACTTTTGTGCTGTTACTTATGTGCATCAGCCTGATTATGGGCTTTCGCACAGAGCCGATGTCGTCGCGTCAGTAAATGATTAATCGGGAGAGTGATGAATGGTGTTAGTCGGATTTTTAATAGCCGCTAACACCATAGCTGACTGACTGGTACATCTGGCGAAAAGTGATGCGCCAATTGTGCTTGAAGTAGTTCCGCGGTGGCGATGGCATCGATGGTGGCATGGTGAAGTTGATAGGTAGGAAGCCCATAGCGCTGCCGGCAGTCCGGCAGGCGCACTGAGGGTAGGGCTTGATTCAACAGTTTTGCTACTAGACTGCGATTGCCTCGCAGTAAATGCTGCTCCAGTGCCATTGTATCGATCACCGGAAAATGAATGCCTTCACCTATTCGTTGCATCAATGCGCTAGTTAGAAAATCACGCTCAATGTGACGATAGTGCACTACGACAACTTTTCCAGCTAGAGCGTGTAGTAACTCGCGAAGAACCTGAGTCAGATCCGGTGCATTGACAATGTCGGAATGAGTGATTTGATGAATGACCACTGACTTTTCTTCCAGTGGACAGTTTGGCTTTACAATCCAGTGCTTGGTTTGGGAGCAGCGGATGCGCTGAATACTAAATGGCACTAGGCCAATACTGACAATATCGTCTTGCTTGCTATTAAGCCCAGTGGTTTCAAAGTCTAGGGCGACGAGGGGTACTGTATCCATTGGCGTGTCGCCGCTGACCATACCTTGGCTGTAATAGGTTTGTAGGTGTTCATGGCGGCTACTCTGCCGCAGTTGCTTAAAGTATCTTTCCCAATCTATTGGTTTGCTCTCACGCGGTTTCATGAAATACCTAAACTAAGGCGCTAGCTTTGTAACGGAATTTCAGGAAGTTTTGCGCGTTGTCCAAAACCCTGAACGCCTCCTTTAGATTGCGCCTTTCAAAACTCGATAACATATCGGGTTGAACATTATTATCGGGTTCTTCCCCTGCTTGAATAGACTGTGCTTGGTGCCGTGCTCTAACAATGGAGAGGTACTCGAGGGCGTCGCTCAGATCTTGTGCTTTACCAGCTGGGAGTAGGCCGGCCTGCTTGATATCCTCAATGCGCTCAAAGGAATTCTGTGCTCTAGAGCCGATCGCCAGTGCGTGTACTCGGATGGCATCCGTTAGGGGCGCTGTTCCACGCCGCTTGAGGTTGATTGATTTTTTGTGTTTACCATCTTGTTCCAATACAAAATCCTTGAAAAAGCCCAGTGGCGGTGTTCGATTTAAGGCATTGCGCGCCATATTGGCCAAAAAAACACGATGCTTGGGCGCCTTGTTAGCGACAAACCGGCGCAATTCATCCGCTAAGCTCTCTTCACCCCAGACGCTATCAAGGTCGAAAAATATACAACTGTTCAGCAAAGTTTTGGGTTGGGGTTTTTCGATCCAGTTGCTAAATTGATATTTCCATTCATCAAGGCTTAGGCGGTACTCCGGGTTGGTCGCCATGATATTACCACTGCAGTAAGGATAACCACACTCGGCTAGGCCATCACTGACAAACTTGGCGATGTTCTCAAAATAGCGACCGTGTTGATCTTCTTGGAAGTCGTTGTGCAGAATGATGGCATTGTCCTGATCGGTAACGAGCAGCTGCTCGTCACGGGCCATCGATCCTAAGGCTAGGAAGCTATAAGGTACAGGTGGTGGCCCCAATTCCTCTTCAGCGAGTTCCAGTAGGCGTTGCTTAAAACTCCGTCCAATCACCGCCATTGCATTGCCGATCATATGGGAGTTTGCATCTTCGTTTACCATGCGAACAAATACCGCTGGCAGCTGCTGGGCGTAGTGTTGTAGTCCCTCAATGTTCTGTTGAGCAAAAATGCCACGGGCCAGCAGGATACTGCTTTGTGACTCATGGCGAAGAATATCCGACATTGAAACCACGCCAATACAGCGTCGGTCATGCATGATCGGCAAGTGATGGACGTTAAAGCGCAGCATAGAGAGCATAGCTTCGAACACATAGGTATTGTCATCAAGGGTGATGAGATTTTCCGACATGACTTCACCGACCGCTTTGTCGAAACTGAGGCCCTCTGCTATTACTCGCGAGCGTATATCGCGGTCAGTGAGGATCCCCACTGTGTGTGAGTCGCTATCGCCAGAAGAGGGCGGTTCAGCGTTCGTTACCAATAGCACTGAAACGCCTTGCTCTGTCATTTGCAGCGCGGCGTCCTGAATCGAGGTGTTGGAGCTGCACGTGACTAACTCCCGGGTGATCAGCGCCTTAACTTTAACGGTCGTGAGGTCATTGCTTTCAGCTTGTGCCGAAATGGCGTGGCGCAACAGTGCATTATCTTCTGTTTCAAAAAAGTCGGCGAAAGCGTCAAAGCGCTCGCAAAGATCGTTGAATTGCGCCACCGGGATACAGTAGACAAGTGTGTCTTCAAGTGCTTTCACCGGGAAGCGCACACGGTGATTCAGCATTAAGCCCATGTGGCCGAAAATCCCGCCTTCCCCTAAGCGGTTATATAGCTCTCCTGTGCGGCGAAAGGTTTCCACAACCCCGCTGCGGACCACATAAAGGTCCTGAATCGGCTCGCGAAATTGCAGAATATCTCGTCCCGCACGGTAATAGCCAATCTCTATGTGTTGAGCGAGTTGATTTAAGTTCGGCTCCGGTAGCTCATTAAACGGAGGGTGTTGTTGTAAGAAGCCTGCAATTTCTAGTTGTTCTGCATGCACAGCATGATCCTCAATATTGATGCTAAGTGCTCAAAGCGCAGCGTGTGAGCCTGTTAATCATAGCCTGAATTATTGATTTATGATTTTTTTAAACTAATTGAGAGCGATACAAGGTGGAGAATGGTTTGGGGGGTAGCGTTAAGGAAGAGTGATCAGTGTGTGCAAAATGTGAGTAGCACGAGGCTTTGTTTATTTGCTTGGTTCTGAAAACCAAAAAAGGGCTACCTTTCGGTAACCCTTTGATTTGTTTGGCTCCGCCTGCTGGGCTCGAACCAGCGACCCAATGATTAACAGTCATTTGCTCTACCAACTGAGCTAAGGCGGAACAGCTTTAACAGCTGAGGCCGCGCATATTAAGGATGTTTCCTTGGGGCGTCAACCCCTGGCAGAAGAATTTCTTATTTTGATGATTTTATGAGCAATTTCCACGGTTTAGCATCATTTTGGTAAGCACTTATTTTGCGGCAGGATTACCTGCGCGTTACTATGGGGGCTTTTGTGGCGAGCAGAGTCATGAGTAAGCCTTTTCAGGTTGTGTCTAAATTTGCCCCCGCAGGTGATCAGCCTAGCGCTATCGCCGGATTAATTGAGGGTGTGAATGCGGGTCTGCACGCGCAGACTTTGCTTGGGGTGACCGGTTCCGGTAAAACCTTCACGATTGCCAATGTTGTTGAGGCCTTGCAGCGGCCTACCATTGTGATGGCACCCAATAAAACGTTGGCTGCTCAATTGTATGGTGAGTTCAAAGAGTTTTTCCCGAATAACGCGGTTGAGTACTTTGTTTCCTATTATGACTATTACCAGCCGGAAGCCTACGTTCCTGCCTCTGATACGTTTATTGAAAAAGATTCTTCCATTAATGACCATATAGAACAGATGCGGTTGTCGGCTACCAAGGCGTTAATGGAGCGTTCTGATGCGATTATTGTGGCATCGGTGTCGGCGATATATGGTTTGGGTGATCCAGAGCAGTATTTTAAAATGATATTGCATTTGGTGCGCGGTGAGCGAATTGATCAGCGTAAATTACTGCGCCGTTTAGCTGAGCTGCAATACACCCGCAATGATATGGCCTTTCAGCGTGGTACTTACCGAGTGAGGGGGGATGTGATTGATATTTTCCCAGCAGAAAGCGATAAAAATGCGGTTCGTGTTGAGCTGTTTGATGATGAAGTGGATTCCATTACGGCGTTTGATCCTTTAACAGGAGAGTCATACGGTAAGTATCCGCGGATTACTATCTATCCCAAAAGTCATTACGTGACACCGCGTGAAACCCTGCTTAAAGCGGTAGATTTTATCGAAGAGGAGTTGGTTGAGCGTTTAACACAGCTGCGTAGCAACGAATTGTTGGTTGAAGCGCAGCGGTTGGAGCAGCGTACCCGCTATGATATTGAAATGATTCGTGAGCTGGGATATTGCAATGGGATAGAAAATTATTCGCGGTATTTGTCGGGTCGTGATCCCGGTGAGGCACCGCCAACCTTATTTGATTATCTGCCAGAAGACGCGCTTGTGGTTATTGATGAATCCCACGTTACGATTCCGCAAATTGGCGCGATGTATAAAGGGGATAGATCGCGGAAGGAAACCTTGGTTCAGTATGGGTTCCGTTTGCCATCCGCTTTGGATAACCGGCCCATGAAGTTTGACGAGTGGGAGCGCCTTGTGCCGCAGATTATCTTGGTGTCGGCGACACCAGGTAACTACGAGGCTGAAACCTCGGCGAGAACGGTCGAACAGGTTGTCAGGCCGACTGGCTTGGTTGACCCTGATATTGAAGTACGCCCAGCTACAACACAAGTCGATGACCTGTTATCGGAAATTGTGTTACGTACCGCAGCTGGAGATCGCGTGTTGGTGACAACCTTAACAAAGCGGATGGCTGAGGATTTATCAGAATACTTAGATGAACATGGCGTGAAAGTTAGGTATTTACACTCTGATATAGACACGGTTGAGCGGGTAGAGATAATTCGTGATCTCCGGCTGGGTAAGTTTGATGTTTTGGTTGGGATCAATTTGCTGCGGGAAGGTCTAGATATGCCTGAGGTGTCGCTGGTGGCTATATTAGATGCCGACAAAGAGGGTTTTCTGCGCTCAGAGCGTTCTTTAATTCAGACTATAGGTCGAGCGGCACGAAACTTAAACGGCAAAGCCATCCTGTATGGCGACCGTATTACCGGTTCAATGCAGCGGGCTATTGATGAAACCCAGCGCCGAAGAGAAAAGCAAATTGCTCACAATCTAAAAAATAATATAACGCCTATTGGTGTTAAAAAGTCAGTGGAAGATATCCTTGATGCTGGCGCAATACCTGGCTCCAAGAAAAAGCAGCGTGGTAATGTTCAGAAAGTGGCCGAGCCTTCTGGTGACTATTTATTAGATGCAGCGGGGATGTCGAATAACGAACTGGCTAAACTGATAAAAACCTTGGAGCAAGATATGCAGCGTCACGCTAAAAATTTAGAGTTTGAAGCGGCTGCCAATGTCAGAGATAAATTAACGGAAATAAAACAGCGGTTCTTTGCCGCGTAATATCTTTATTAAGCCTTGTGCTGTGAGTTTAGCGTGATTATAATGCGCGTCCTTTTTAGGACTATAGCTCAGTTGGTTAGAGCGCTACCTTGACATGGTAGAGGTCCCCAGTTCGAATCTGGGTAGTCCTACCAAATTTTAAAGCCCGCTAAATAGCGGGCTTTTTTGTGTGCGTAATATAGCTAGCGTTAAAGGTATAAGTTGTTAGTTGTGCACATGATTCCATCGCTCACAAATGCGATATGGTGACTCTGTTCGCCAGTGTTTATTTCTTCTTGCTTTGTTTTGAGTTGGTATTGCTATTTACCTCATTGCTTATAGCCAAGTTTTCGCGCTTTATGTTCCGCCTGCTGACGAAGTCATGTTCTCTCGATAGGTAATGATAAGTTTGTTGGTAATAGGGGGGATATTTGAAGTACCAACAAAGTAACCGGATTCTCAGTAATACTTTTTGCTCATGGGAATAAAGTTTCCACTTGATTGTGATGACGAAAAATAATTTGTCTACAAGCTGCAATCTTAATCTTTTCGCTGTCTACTTTTGAATGATCGGTCTTGGGATGGGGGAGATTGAAAAGTTTGCTAAAGCTTGTGGGTTAAGCATTAAAAAGATGATGGGCTGTGCTGCTAAAGCAGCCCAGGTCTTAAAACTAAGAGGCGCTGAATTTAAGACCCGAGCTGAACTGCGCTGATTAATCTCTCACCGTTTATCGGCTTAAGTCAGTTACAGTGCGCCGGAAATGGCCGCGTCTAGTAAAATACTCGCTTCAGTATTGCCGTTTTGTTCTAAATAATTGCTACCTACATCAGTAAACTTGGGGATCATTTCAGCACCCATGCCAAGGGATTTAAACTGGGACACAAGCTCTGCACCCGCTTTTAAAGAGGGGCTGGCATCGCCTACCATGCTCATTGCGCTGCCAAGTAAGCTGCTGTTAGCCGACCCACTAACGTCAGGTGCGGCACCGAGTAGATCGCTAACACCGGGTATGGCGTTGGCTATAACGCTGAAGTCGCCGCCAGATAATAGACTTTGTGCTGTTTGCAAAAGAGCGCCCATACCGCCAGTGGCTTGTGTGGTACTAATCCCCAAGGTTTGTGTTAAAAGCGGGAGTAGTTGAATGCCGGTTTGAATCATGCTGCTACTTGCAGACTCTCCGCTAGCGTTGGCGGCGGCATTAAGTGATACGCCATTGTTAACGCTGACCTCACTGTTTGCTGAGATGTTTGCCGTGGTGTTAGCTGTAGTGCCACCGTCCGTTTGTGTGGTCTCCTTGGTTTCTGTCTCGCTTGAGCCAAAAATGCTGCTAATACTATCCCAGAAGCCGGCATTGGCTTGCAGGCTGAGGGAACAAAGCAGCGTGATGAATAATGCTTTTTTCATTAGGGAATCTCATTTGAATTGAATGGGGCTTTTGGGCTTGATGTCTAGCATAGTGGGTAGCTGGATTTCTCGCCACTACTTACGCAGGAGCTGTCTTGTATTAAGTCTGTTTGTTTCAGATTAAGTTCAAATGAGTATTTTGTGCTGAGTACTTGATTTACGGTAGGTTTTGGCTTGATTAGCGCTGATCCTATAGCCATAATAGCGCGCCTAAACTCTTTGCAGATTTACAGCTGTATTTATATGTCACGTGACCTTTGGTAGGGGCCACCACTGAAAGGATAGTGTTATGCCAGTTATTACTCTTCCCGACGCGAGTCAACGCGTTTTTGACCACCCAGTTTCTGTCGCGGATGTCGCCTTAGATATCGGTCCCGGTTTGGCAAAGGCGGCACTTGCGGGGCGCGTTAATGGTGCTTTGGTGGATACCAGCTTTGTCATGGCTGATGATGCTGAACTTGGCATTATTACAGAGCGTGACGAAGAGGGTGTTGATATTATTCGTCACTCTACGGCGCATTTGTTGGCTATGGCTGTACAGGATTTATTCCCTGGCGCTCAGGTAACCATTGGCCCAGTTATCGAAGATGGCTTTTATTACGATTTTGCCTACGAGCGTACTTTCACTCCTGAAGATCTTGCAAAAATTGAAGCGCGAATGAGTGAGTTGTCTTCAGAAAATTTGCCTGTTTCTCGAGTGGTGATGAGTCGCGAAGAGGCGGTGAGTGCGTTTAGTAAGTTGGGCGAAGAGTATAAGGTCGAAATCATTAAAGACCTGCCTGGCGACGAAGATATCTCGGTATATAAGCAAGGCGATTGGATGGACCTGTGTCGTGGTCCTCATGTGCCAAGTACCGGGAAATTGGGCGCGTTTAAGTTAACTAAAGTTGCAGGAGCTTATTGGCGTGGTGATCAAGCTAATGCCATGTTGCAACGGATATACGGAACGGCATGGGGCAATAAAAAAGCGCTTAAGGCGTATTTAAACCGCATTGCAGAGGCTGAAAAGCGAGACCACCGTAAAGTCGGTAAAAAATTAGACCTTTTCCATATGCAGGAAGAGGCGCCAGGTATGGTGTTCTGGCATCCAAAGGGCTGGAGTATTTATCAGGCCGTAGAGCAGTATATGCGTGATAAGCAGCGCAAGCATGATTATCAAGAAATTCGCACACCACAGGTGGTGGATATTTCTTTGTGGCAAAAATCAGGTCACGCCGATAAATTTAGTGATGGTATGTTTACTTTACATGCCGACGATAGGGAATTTGCGGTTAAACCAATGAACTGCCCCTGTCATGTTCAGGTGTTTAACCAGGGCTTACGTAGTTATCGTGATTTGCCGTTACGATTAGCGGAGTTTGGTTCTTGTCATCGGAATGAGCCTTCGGGGTCACTTCACGGCATTATGCGGGTGCGCGGTTTTACGCAAGATGATGCCCATATCTTTTGTACCGAAAACCAAATACAACCAGAAGTTGCGTCATTTATCGATTTTCTTCATGAGGTGTATGAAGATTTTGGGTTTAGTGAGGTGATCTATCGTTTATCGACGCGCCCTGAGCAACGGGTGGGCAGCGATGAAGATTGGGATCGTGCTGAAGAGGCGTTGGCGCTAGCCTTGGATAGTAAAGGTTTGCCGTGGGAGAAGCTTCCCGGAGAAGGGGCGTTTTATGGTCCCAAGATCGAATTTTCATTGAAGGATTGTATCGGTCGCGTATGGCAGTTAGGTACAATCCAGGTCGATTTTTCCATGCCGGGTCGCCTTGGTGCTCAATATGTTGACGAGGCAGGCCAGCGCCAAACGCCGGTAATGTTACACCGCGCTATTCTGGGTTCCTTTGAGCGTTTTATTGGGATTTTAATCGAACATTACGAAGGTGCGTTTCCAGTTTGGTTGGCACCTGTTCAGGCTGTGGTCTGTAATATTACGGATAAACAGGCTGAATATGTGACTAATGTGCAAGATTTACTAAGAGATAGTGGTTTTAGGGTCGATGCGGACTTGAGAAATGAGAAGATCGGCTTTAAAATCCGCGAGCACACAATTCAGAAGGTTCCGTTCTTGTTTGTCGTAGGTGACAACGAGGTCGAAACTCAGACGGTTTCAGTACGTGCACGTAGTGGCGAAGATTTGGGGTCGGTAGCAATAGCAGATCTCAGTAAACTCCTCGCAGACAGCGTAGCTAAACGTAGCCGCGCAAATTCGGAGAACTAGCAATTAAACGCGATAACGCAAAAGGGCGCAGCAAAAGAGCGCCGATAAACCACGAAATTGAAGCTAATGAAGTTCGCTTAATTGATGCAGAAGGCAACCAAGTTGGCGTTGTCCCGCTTGCGCAAGCATTGCAAGCCGCACAGGAAGCGACATTAGATCTGGTCCAGATTACTGATTCAGACCCAATCGTCTGTAAAGTGATGGATTATGGAAAACATGTTTTCGAAGCCAAAAAGCAGCAAGCTGCGGCTCGAAAAAACCAAGTTCGAACCCAGGTTAAGGAAATAAAATTCCGCCCGGGTACGGAAGATGGGGATTATCAGGTAAAACTGCGCAACCTGATACGTTTCCTAGAGCACGGGGATAAAGCCAAGGTGACCTTGCGTTACCGAGGTCGAGAAATGGCTCACCAGGAACTGGGCATGCAACTGTTGAAGCGGGTTGAAGAAGACCTTGTGGATTACGGTGCAGTAGAACAGTTTCCAAAAATGGAAGGCCGTCAATTGACCATGGTCATCGCCCCGAAAAAGAAAAAGTAGTGAGCTCGTAGGGCCTACTTGAATTTATTTACATTGTGAATGCGGAGTATCTAACGATGCCAAAACAAAAAGTACACAGCGGGGCAGCAAAACGCTTCAAAAAAACCGGTAGCGGTTATAAGCGTAAAAGTGCCCATAAAAGCCACATCTTGACCAAGATGACCACCAAACGTAAGCGTCAGCTGCGTGGTACTAGTGCTGTCCATAAGTCGGACAAAGTATTAGTAGACCGCATGTTGCGCGCCATCTGATAAACGTCATCGAGATTAAGAGGAATATACTATGCCCCGCGTAAAACGTGGTGTGACTGCACACCGTCGTCATAAAAAGATTTTGAAACAAGCCAAAGGTTATTACGGCGCTCGTTCACGTATTTATCGTGTTGCGAAACAAGCTGTAATTAAAGCTGGTCAGTACGCTTACCGTGACCGTCGTGCAAAGAAACGTGTTTTCCGCGCATTGTGGATCACTCGTATCAATGCTGGATCACGCGCTAATGGCCTTAGCTATAGCCGCCTGATTGCCGGTTTGAAAAAAGCGGATATCGCTTTGGATCGTCGTGTACTTGCTGACTTGGCTGTACATGATAAAGAAGCCTTTGCTGTGATCGTAGAACGCGCGAAATCAGCCTTAGCTTAAAAGTATTGGCCGTTGCGTGGCGGTCTTGATGCTTAGTTTATTTATAGGGAAAGGGCTAGCGCCCTTTCCCTATTTTGTTTTTAAGACACTAATTTAAGTTGCTACCAAGCTTTGTCGAAATTGACTTGTTGGTGGTGATGGCAGCGCAGAGAGCGGGAGCGCAGAATGGAAAATCTTGAAGGTTTGGCGGCGGAGGCAGCGGCAAAAATTAGCGCCGCGTTAGATGCTCAGGCACTAGACCAAGTGCGAGTAGAGTATCTTGGTAAAAAAGGGCATATCACTGCGCTATTAAAAGGCTTGGGTAAGTTGTCGCCACAAGAGCGGCCAGCGGCAGGTGCAGAGATTAACCGTGTTAAAGAGGCGTTGTCTGAGCAAATTGCCACGTCTAAACAGCGCTTAGAACAAGCTGCTGTCGATGCGCGGTTAGAAGCTGAAAAAATAGATGTTACCTTGTCTGGCAGGGGGCAGCCGGCTGGTGGTCTCCATCCTGTTACTCGTACTATCGAGCGTATTAGCGCTTTCTTCGGAAGCATTGGTTTTGAGGTTGTGGAAGGTCCAGAAATTGAGGATGACTACCATAATTTTGAAGCCTTAAATATTCCTGCGCACCATCCTGCTAGGGCAATGCACGATACATTTTATGTTGATGAGTCTACGGTATTGCGTACCCACACTTCGCCAGTACAGGTGAGGGTGATGGAAAATAGTGAACCGCCGATGAAATTAATTTGTCCTGGACGTGTTTATCGCTGTGACTCTGATTTAACTCACACGCCAATGTTTCATCAGGTTGAAGGTTTGTTAATTAGCGAAAACAGCAGTTTTGCGGATTTAAAAGGAATGCTCGAATCCTTTTTACGTAGCTTTTTTGAAAAAGAATTAAGCGTGCGGTTTAGACCCTCTTACTTCCCGTTTACCGAGCCCTCTGCAGAGGTCGATATTCAGTGCGTGATGTGTGGTGGCGATGGCTGTAGGGTGTGTAGCCATACCGGATGGATTGAAATTCTTGGTTGCGGCATGGTTCACCCTAGTGTCTTTAAAGCCTCAAACATTGATTCAGAGCGATTTACTGGGTTTGCATTTGGTATTGGTGTAGAGCGTCTTGCGATGTTGCGATATGGCGTGAATGATTTGCGATTGTTTTTTGAAAATGATCTTCATTTTTTAAGTCAATTTAAGTAAACGTAATTTGATACGGGTAATTTACTAAGAACAGTTTTGCCCCAAAGTTTTAAGACGGAAAGAATATGAAATTCAGTGAGCAGTGGTTGCGTGAGTGGGTTAATCCAAGTGTCGATACCGAGCAATTAGCCGCACGGTTGACCATGGCGGGTCTAGAGGTTGATGCAATTGATCCTGTGGCCGGAGAATTTAGTGGTGTAGTGGTGGCTGAGATAGTGGCTGCGGAGCCTCATCCTGATGCTGAAAAACTTCAAGTGTGCCGTGTAAATAACGGTACTGAAGAGGTGCAAATAGTTTGCGGCGCCAAAAATGCTAGACCAGGTATAAAAGTTCCTCTGGCAACTTTGGGTGCAATATTACCCGGTAATTTTAAAATCAAAAAAGCGAAGCTGCGCGGTGTAGAATCTTTTGGGATGCTATGCGCAGAAGAAGAACTTGGTTTGGCCGAAAAATCTGATGGTTTAATGGAGCTCCCCCTCAGCGCACCACTGGGAGAAGACATTCGTCAGTTATTGAATTTGGATGATGCCACCATTGAGCTGGGCTTGACGCCAAATCGTGCCGACTGTTTAAGTGTTCGCGGTATTGCTCGTGAAGCTGCTGTATTAAGTGACCTCTCATTTACTGAGCCTGCAAACGGTGAGGTTCAGGCAACAATTAGTGATGTGTTGCCAATAACAGTTCAAGCCCCAAGTGATTGCCCACGTTATCTGGGTCGTGTTATTAAAAATGTTGACGTGTCTGCTCCTAGTCCCTTGTGGCTTCAAGAAAAGCTACGTCGTTGTGGCTTGCGCAGTATTGATGCGGTGGTTGATGTAACGAATTTTATTTTGTTAGAACTCGGCCAGCCAATGCACGCATTCGATCTTGATAAAATCCAAGGTGGGGTGGTTGTGCGCCACGCCAATGCCAAAGAGTCACTCAGCTTACTCGATGGCCAAACTATCGAAGTGAATGAGGGGGCATTGCTCATCGCTGACGAGCAGCAGCCTCTTGCTTTGGCCGGTATTATGGGCGGTGAACCGTCCTCTGTGACGACGAATACGGCGCATTTGTTTTTAGAGGCGGCGTTCTTTACACCGGAAAAAATAGCCGGTCGCGCTCGTTCCTATGGTTTGCATACAGACTCCTCGCATCGATTTGAACGGGGCGTTGATTTTGAATTGCCTAGACGCGCGATTGAGCGTGCTACTGCCTTGATTGTTGAGATCTGTGGTGGTGACGTGGGACCAATTAGCGAAGCTGAGGGTGAGTTGCCAGCACGCGAACCAATAGTATTGCGAGAGAGTCGCATAGAAAAATTATTGGGCATGGCCCTTAGCGGCGACGAGGTCGTGTCCATATTAACTGGGCTAGGCATGCTGGTAACTGAGGTAGATGGCGGTTGGCGTGTTATTGCGCCAAGCTGGCGTTTTGATATTGGTATAGAGGTAGACCTGCTAGAAGAGCTGGCAAGGGTTTATGGTTATAACCGTTTACCCGTTACACCACTTCACGACACTCTTACGATTCGTCCAGCGCCAGAAAGTTTGCGAGGAATGCCCCTGATTCGCCAACAACTTGTTGCTCGAGGCTACCAAGAAGCGGTTACCTATAGTTTTATTGATCCTGCCATGCATGAGGCGATGTCAGAGGGTGAAGCTGGTGTGGAACTGCTTAATCCAATATCGGCTGACATGTCGATAATGAGGACGACGTTGTTACCAGGCTTGTTAAAAACAGCCATGCATAATGCTAAACGCCAACAATCTCGTATTCGCCTATTTGAGTCGGGACTGCGGTTTTTAAAATCGGAAGATGGCGTAAAACAAATACCTACTGTTGCGGGGTTAATTACCGGACGCCGAGAGCCAGAAAACTGGACAGAAAATGGGGAATTGGTTGATTTCTATGACTTGAAAGCGGATTTAGAAAGCTTATTGTCAGTATCAACGGCGGATATTTCATTTTCTGCAGGTAAATATAGCGCATTGCACCCTGGGCAAACTGCGGATATTTATTGTAATGATATATGCGTAGGACGTATTGGCGCGTTACATCCCAGCTTGCAAGCCGAGTGGGATTTTGTGAATCCTGTATATCTGTTTGAGATCGATCAGCAGCCATTGTTAGATCAGCGTGTTCCTGAATTTATGGAATTATCGCGCTTTCCCGAAGTACGTCGCGATTTAGCGCTGATTGTCGATAAAGAACTAGCTGCTGCCGAGCTGTTGGCGGTGGTTAAAAAGACGGCCGGTGAAATGCTGAGCGACTTGAAGCTATTTGATATTTATCAGGGAAAAGGTATTGATCCTGAACGAAAAAGTTTGGCGCTGGGCTTGACCTTCCGTCATTCATCACGCACCCTTAACGAAGAAGAGGTAAGTCAATCGGTAGACGCGGTTGTACTGGCCTTGAAGGAGGCATTTGGCGCAAGTTTAAGGAACTAGTGTGATGACGTCCCTCACCAAAGCAGAAATGGCTGAACGATTATACGAAGAGCTGGGCTTTAACAAGCGTGAGGCTAAGGAACTGGTCGAATTGTTTTTTGAACAAATTCGTCACTGCTTGGAGAACAATGAGCAGGTAAAGATATCTGGCTTCGGAAATTTTGACCTTAGGGATAAAAGTCAGCGTCCAGGTCGAAACCCCAAAACCGGCGAGGAAATTCCGATTTCCGCGCGCCGAGTGGTGACGTTTCGGCCAGGGCAAAAACTCAAATCCAGGGTAGAGGACTATGCTGGAACCAAGTCATAATGATGAATTGCCACCGATACCGGGAAAACGCTACTTCACCATTGGCGAAGTAAGCGATTTATGCTGTGTAAAACCTCATGTTCTTCGTTATTGGGAGCAGGAGTTTCCTCAGCTGGCACCCGTCAAGCGACGTGGCAATCGACGTTATTATCAACATCAGGATGTGTTGATGATTAGGCAAATACGCAGCCTGCTTTATGAGCAGGGTTACACCATTGGTGGTGCTCGCCAACGCATGTCGGGTGACACGGCTAAAGACGAATCCTCCCAGACTCGGCAAGTTATTCGGCAAATGCTGGGGGAGCTAGAAGAAGTGATGAAACTATTGAAAAGATAGTTCACTCAACTGTCATCTTGGGGTATTATGCAGCCCCTAAATTCGGGGCGTAGCGCAGTCTGGTAGCGCACCACACTGGGGGTGTGGGGGTCGCAGGTTCGAATCCTGCCGTTCCGACCATTATCAAATTCGTTGTAGTCCAGCAACGTTCCAAAGTCCTAGGGCTCTACAACCTTAACGGTTGATTATTCCGCCCCATCCACAACGGGCCAACACTCTCAATCTGTAATTCGCAACGTTTCTGAAACCATACGCTCTACGAGACATCATTCCATTTCGTTGTGGCAGCCTTCTGATGCCATTACTTATACTCAGTAGCAGTGTTTTGTTGGTCACTGTGAGCTGTCTGCGCGACGATTTTGCTCACGGCGCTGCGACTCTGGGGATTATATTGGGCGACTGTCTGTTCCTATTCAATATAGCTTTGTAGATGTTCGCTGCGGTGGGTTGGTTCGGAAACCAACTTTCTGAACGGAGGAGCTTGGGCGTGAAGCGGTGAGGCGAGTCTGTTAATTCGAAGGGATGGTATTCAGTCTACGAATGCTAAAAACTTGGCAGAGTTTGAATGTAGACCATGACAACATGCTGTTATTCGTGAGCCATAAAATGATAATCAGCCATGTTAAAAATACAACTTCACACAATCTTCATCGTTCTGTTTTTAGTTAGTACTCAACTGGGTGCTCAAGCATACGGGGCTTCTCTAGAGTCCAATGCAGAACTTTCCATTCCCGGTCCCCGGAATTGCTTCTGGCAGAGGGGGCCCTTCGGTGCTGATCCCTACATTAACGTTGCCTATCCAGATGCCAATGTGTATTACTGGGGGGCGGGATTTACTACGCCGCCAGGCGCCAGATTGGAGTTGGTCGGTGACTATCCCGCCAGTCGCTATATGTCCTTTGCATCGTACAACGAGCGAGGCCGCCCGATGGATTCTCTTCCGGACTTTCTTATTCACCCTGAGTCTGGTTTGAACCCCTTTGAGTCTGGCTCGACTCGTTTTGCCGCTAATGGTGGCTATCGCGTAGAAATTGTAGGGCAAGCGAGAGAAACCGAAAGGGGAATTGGTTCAAGGCAGAGTACCGGCGACAACAATCGCCTGTTCACACCGCCCTACGGTAAAGGCAAGCAGCAATCTATTCTCTATAGAATTTACCTTCCCGATACGGGGACGGCGCCCACAGGTGGTGTGGCGTTACCTCAGCCTCGCCTCCATCTGAAAGATGGGCGTGTGCTTGATAATGAGGCTGCCTGTAAGGCGCTTCGCACGAGCCAGTTAGCACTGCTGACATCCGACGCGATGGGTATCAAAACAGAGGTTTATCGTTCGCTGATAAATCAACCGGACAAGCCCGATACTTGGCCTGCTAAGAACCCTGCTTCTTGGCATATTCAGCTTGACCGGAAAAGCCTTCTCGGCATTTATACTGGTGAAATCAATGAAGACGCTCGCCGTTCAACGGGGGGGTTCTTTCCTAATCCTGACAACTTTTACATCCGCACGATTGTTAATCGCCGCCATGGTCCGGTTTTTTTAGTGCGCGCTAAAGCGCCGACAACACCGCATACCGCTTCTGGCGATAAGTCGATGGGGGACGGAGACCTCAGGTATTGGTCGATCTGTTCTAATCAGAGTTTTGTAAATACCCGTGTGAATGACTGTCTGTACGACGAAGAGCTTCCCCGTGATCCCCTCGGTTACTTCACGGTTGTTGTGAGTCGGCCAGAAGATCGCCCTCGCAATGCCAATTTGGGGTGTGGTATTGGCTGGCTACCGATGGCGGCCGACGGTGATGGCATGTTTGATGACGACGTGAGTATTGTGCAGATACGGCATATGCTGCCGGCCGAGAACTTTGCCCATTCGATTGACCGCATTGAAACACAGGATCAAATAGAAAAGGTGATGGGTGACTATATGCCGCGCACACGCTATTTGCAGACTAACCAAGTTGAAGCCTTTTTCCCTTGTATGGGGAAGTAACTACGATAAGTAAAACCAGTCTCCGCTTATAAACTAAGAATACTAACGAGGAGCTCCACCATGATAGATAAACATCGCATCAAGGCCATAACGGCACTGATAGCATCTTTTGCTACCGCTACATTTGCGCAGTCTCAAACTGCGCCCACACTGGAAGAAGTCCTTGTTACGGCGCAAAAACGTGAGCAAAGTATTCAGGACGTGCCGCTGTCCATTGTATTGGCTACGGCTGACGACCTTCAGCAAAACGGCGTAGACAGTGCTTTGGAGCTACAGCGATTGGTGCCAAACTTCTATGCCGCGCGCGGCTCAACCGTGTCGAATACGCGCTTTGTTATGCGCGGTATTGGCACGGCGGGAAACACGGCAGTTGATCAGAGCATTGCTGTATTTTTAGATGGTATCTACATTGCGCGCCCCTCAGCGATTTATTCCAGTTTCCTGGATATTGCGAGCGTTGAAGTTGTGCGTGGCCCGCAGGGGACGTTGTTTGGTCGAAACACGACGGCTGGCGGTATTATTTTAAATTCCGTACGGCCTACCATGGATAATGAGTTTCAGGGTCGCCTGGAAGCAGGCAATTACAATTCCAAACTGGCCGAGGTGATTGGAAACGTCGTGGTCAGCGATAAGGCAGCTTTCCGTTTAGCTGCCCAAACGCAGTCTCGAGACGGTTATGGAACGGTGATTTCAGACGGGAGTAACTTTGGTGATGAGGAGTCGTGGACCGTGCGCGGCAGCGGCGCCTTCAACTTTGATAATAACGTGAGTTGGGATGTGCGAGTCGATGCCGCCAACATAACGGGAGACGGCCAAAACGCAAATGAAGTGGTTGGCAGTTCTCTCTCCGCTGCCGGACTTGCCAACCTCACGCAAGTTGTAGGTGGCCCTCAAAATTTACCCGAGCTGAGTGACCCCACGGATTTTCGTGTAAATCATGTGGTGGGCGGTGATCTTGAAGACAAGCAATGGGGGATAAGTAGTGATCTTTCGTGGGATCTCGATAACGGTTTTACCCTGAGCTTGATCAGCGGTTACCGTGATTATGAAAACCTACAGGACGATGAGGATATATTTTTTCTGCCTTTCTCTCTTGTGGGGCGCACCTCAGGTTTACAAAGCGAAAGTTGGTCTCAGGAGTTACGCCTGATTTCGCCTGAAGGTCTCTCTGACGGTCGCCTGAGCTATGTCGCGGGTTTGTATTATTATGAAGAAGACGCAACGATTAGTGAGCAACTGTCTTTGACAACCTTGTTTTGCGATTCTTTTGCGCCGCCAGCTTTGCAAGCCCAGTGTTCGGCTGGCCCCTTGGAGGACGCCACGGATCTTGTTTTCACACAGACATCAGAGAGTCTTGCGGGTTATTTTCAAGCTGATTACGACCTGAGTAATACGCTGACCCTACAGGTGGGCGGACGTTATACATCGGATGACCGCAGCGGGCGATTTTATCAGCAAGCTGAAAATGGCTTTGCCGCGTTGGCGCTACGAGGTTTGGAAGATACCGACCTTGATTTCTCTGACGATACGCCAACTTACCGTATTGGTTTGAACTTCACGCCCAAGGATGACCGGCTCTATTTTGCGTCTTACTCCACTGGCTACAAGTCGGGCGGTTTTGACTCGGGTGGCGGAGTGGTGGCTCGCGATGCGTCGACTCGTACCTTCGACTCGGAAGAAGCGACGAATATGGAGCTAGGCTTTAAAGGACGTTTCTTTGCTGGCCGGTTTGATGCCTCGGTGACCCTCTACCGTATGGAAATTTCAGATTTTCAGGCACGTAGTTTTGATGGCAGTGCATTCAATACCAGAAATGCTGGTGAACTTCGTCATCAGGGCTTGGAGGCTGAATGGAGCTGGGCTGCATCGCAGATGTTGACCATTGCCGGCGGTTTCGCGTATTTGGATTCAGAATTTACCGACTTTGTGGGTGCCCCAGCACTGCCTGGCTGTGATGATAACAGCCCTGATATTGCGGGCTGTGGCCCTGTTGGAGAGGATCGTACAGTGCAGGATCTTACCGGCGGTGAAAACCACTTTGCTCCTGAGTACACTGGGAATGTGCGCGCCAATCTGGAAGGCGACCTTGGTAACTGGCGCTGGCGTGGCAACTTGAGTGTAAGTTACATCGGCGAACAGTTTTTGGGTGGCGCTATAGACAACAACCCGCAGATGATAGAGGACGGTTATGTACTTACATCTAGCCGACTTACCTTTATCTCTCCCCAAGCAAAATACGAGCTTGCTCTCTTTGGCGATAACTTAACCGATGAAGATTACTGCGCTCTGCGCTACTACCAGCCTTCTGGTGCGGCTTTGGGTGTAACCGATTCTGCAACTGGGGGCACAATGGTGCGATGTAATCCAGGCGCTCCACGTACTGTAGGTGTTAGTGTCGCGGCCTACTTTTAAGAACGAATAGGGCCCTATTTGGGCTCTTTTAACAAAGTAAAACCATCGAGTTGCGAACCGCATTCGACTGGAAGGAAACCATTGATCATGAAGTTAACATTTACCCAACTTGCTTTAACACTAACGATTGGCCTTGCGGCATTACAATCTGCGACAGCTCAGAATCTCCGTGAATTCTCTCTACCTGAGCGTACTCAGTGGAAACCGGAGGGACTTCGGGGAGTGCGGGCAACCCATACGGCGGAAGGTGATCACCGTTTTACCCGAAGCCGCCATTCAGAAAGCTGGAACTCCGATGAGTACACCATTGCGGTCGGCCCGGTGTTCGAAATGGACTATGTTGCTGATTATAGTGGTGGTCGTATGGTTACCACCGGCGTGACGGTTGACAGTAAAGGCAATGTGTATGGCGCGCCCTTGTTACCTGGCGAAGGCGATGCAGCATCCTTTGTAGCTTGGGACGGTAAGGACGGCTCTCAGCGGTTTTTGATCTCAAGCAAGGATGGTGGCCGAGCGGGTGCTGTGCCGCTTATTATGAATGATCCTAACAACGCAGAGCGGGAAATCGTATACGGTGCTACACGCGGTGAAGCGGTAGCCTTTACCACCGAAGGCGAGGTACTGTGGCGCACGGCATCCAAAATTAAGCGCATTGAGGGTGATTTACGCAACTGGGGGCCAAACTATCACCGGCAACTCGATGCTCTTATCAGTGTTACAAGCGACGGTTTGGTGTGGATGGTAGACCGAGTGTCGGGCGAACTCCTCTTGGATGAGCCATTTCAGCTTCCCGGTTCGCCGTCGCCAAAGTCCAGTCTTCCCTTACCCCCTTCGGTGCTTGAAAAGGTTTATCAAGAGTTGAAGCCTTTGATTCCAGGGGCTGCATTAGATCCAAATTTCAGCATCGGTGAATTCATCGATATCCTCATTGGTTCAAGTATTCAAGTTGCAAATTTCTTTTCTATTGACCCACGCACGGGGCGTATATGGTTTGCAGGAACATCGCCTGACGAGGTAGACGGAAAGGTGGACGGCGTATCCGAATATGGCGGGCTATACGGCGTGGACGTTCATCGCCGAGATGGGTCGCTAGAATTAGAGATAGCCTGCCGAGCTGATTTTCCGGGGGGTACCGGTACAACCGCCAGTATGAACGCAGATGGAACGCGCATTTATTTGTCTGACGGCTTTGGTGAAGCACTTGCGGTGGACACCAGTAATTGTGAAACCCTTTGGACTGTGGGCTTGGGTGCTCCTGCAGTGGCTTCACCGGGTATTTCTGTTGATAACAATGAGATATTCATTGGCGCAGGCGACCAGGCTGCAAAAATTATTGACCGCGGTGATCATGGCGAAATCGCCTGGGTCACGAAGCTTGATATGTATGAGAACCTGCCAAAGGGCTGGTTCAACATGGCGATGTTAAACAATTCTCCGGTTGCCAATGGTGTGGTGATTCAAGCGGGAGCTGGTCCAAAGCTGCCAGGGACGAAAATCACTGTCGCGGCGGTTGCGGGTATGGGCTTGCTAGACAGAGAGACGGGGGAGCTACGTTGGTTTGCTGAGGGCGACGAAGAGAGCGTAGGTGCCAATACCGTGTTTGCCGACGGTTCTATTGGTAGCAGTAATTCGCCCATTCGAAGGGCTATCGCTCGGGCTATTGTTGGTGTCGGCGAACCGTTACGTGGGGGCTATACGAAGTTCCGTGTAGCTCGTCATGATCTTCTGTTACGAGATGCGGCCTGCGCTGGCGCGGACAGAGACCGGCGCGCTATGACGATACAGTTCGATCAGCCTGAGGGTGCTGCACAGGACGTGGATCAGGTGAATGACGTGTTGATCCAGCAGGCACTCACTGCGGGACCGATCGCTGTCGCCGATAAAGATCTCAGTGCTGAGGACTGGAAGGTCACAGAGAAGCGACTAGGTCGCGCTGAATTCTGGCATGGGACTTGGCAGTTTTTACGCAGCTTTGCCCCACGTTCCATTCTGAATTTCACGTTGAAGAAAAGCACCGAGAATCTGGAGGATGTTTGTACTGATCTCGAATCTCGCGGAAAAGCATAGCGGCGCAAGCTAACCGCGCTGTTCTTTGATCCAATCCGTCAAACGCTTCACATCTGGCACCATAATTTGACCATAGCCGAGCTCGATAAGATCTCGGCGTTCCAATTCTTTCAGGGCCTTGCCTACAGACACTCTAGAGCTACCTGCGGCAAGCGCAATGTCTTCCTGCTTCCATGCAAGCACATTGGGTTGCTCTGATGATTCAAGGAACTGCTCGATGATAATGGCGGTAAGCACGGTTGTTGATTGATTTTTCAGGTCATCAATAAAATTCAGCGCTGCTTGAAAGCGGCTGAGTACCACTGGCAGCAGTTGCACTGCAAACTCAGGTTTTGATTGCAGAATCTTGTCGAAGGTACTTCGGGAAATAAACCCTACAGTAGTGTCACCGTTGGCAATGACATCCTGTTCCCGTTTGCCGCTCATCAAGCCAACCAGACCTACGCAGTGGCCGGGGCCGAATACGCCAGTGATCACTTGACGACCGTCTGCCGTCATACGAGCCACTCGCACGCTTCCTGAGTACACCACGATCATGGTTTTGGCTTCGTCACCTTGATAGTAAATGGTTTGCCCACAATTGAAGTGCTTACGTTGTTCGCTGGAGAGCAGTGACTCTCGGACTTCAGGGCCCAAAATCGCCGTTAACTTAGGGGCATTTTCTTCCATTAGGCTGTGACGCAATAGCGATTAAAGAGTGGCGTTGTTGGACTCGTAGCGGTTTTCATTTCTGTCGTCCTTTGAGTGAACAACGGTCATCTAGCTCGATCAGTTCCAATGTTTCTTTCCCCTGTAGCGAGCAGATAAATGCACTAAGAAATCTAAGAAAATTTGCAATGACAATAGTATTATTATTTGTATTAATGGTCATTATACCCCGTATGAAGATTAGCGTGAAGTGAGACCTTGCTTGGCTATTAAGGCTTCAATGCAGATCTGTCTATGTTAGGTAGAATAGCCCAAGGTGTTTTTCAAATTTAGAGAAGACGCTCAGCCACTGAATTACGAAATGTATTTCAAAAATCAACAGTATCCGAAAGACTTTAGAGTCCAGTATGTTGAGGCCTATCTATACCACCTGAATGGACTTCCCTGTCTAACATAGATACTCAGCGCTGCATTTTTGAGGCTGCTTCAAATGCCTCCGGACTGACGCCATTAAGATGGCTGTGGCGACGTTTTTGATTGTAGAACATCTCAATATAATCGAATACGTCGGCGCGGGCCATATCGCGGGTTTTATAGATTCTTTTCTTTATACGCTCCTTTTTTAAGCTGCTGAAGAATGACTCGGCGACGGCATTGTCCCAGCAGTTTCCCCGACGACTCATACTGGGTTGTAAGTTATGGGCTTTGCAGAAGCGCTGCCAGGCGTCGCTGCTATATTGTGATCCCTGATCTGAATGCACCAGCACACGGATTTTGGGGCGCCGTCGCCAGACGGCCATGAGTAAGGCATCAAGTACAATGCCTTTTTCCAAACTCGGTTTCATCGACCAGCCGACCACTTTTCTAGAAAACAAATCGACGACGACCGCGAGATAGAGCCACCCCTGCCATGTGCGTAAATATGTGATGTCGGTCACCCAAACTTGATCGGGCTGCGCAACAGTAAATTCTCTATTGAGATGATTCGGTGCAATAATAGATGGGCGGCCAGCAATATTACGCGGTGCCTTATACCCGCGAATGGCCTTTATTTTATGGTTGCGCATGATTTTAGCGACTCGGTGTTTACCGCATTCCTCACCTATCTCCCGAAGGTCGAGAAAGATACGAGGAGAGCCATAGACGCCGGAACTAGCAGCGTAAGAGGCACGTATCAGCTCCAGCAATCGCAGGTCTTCAATCGCCCGATCTGATAATGGCTTATGCAGCCACTGGTAAAAGCCAGCGCGTGCGACATCTAGTAATCGACACATGACAAGAACGCTATATTGCGTTCGATGCTCATTGATAAAGTGGTACTTTACTCGGGGTTTCTGGCAAAGTACCTTGCCGCCTTTTTTAAGATGTCTCGCTCTTCTTCGGCGCGTCGGAGTTGAGCGCGTAATTTGAGAACTTCGCTCTTAGCTTCAAGAAGCTCCTTAGCCTGTGCTTCAGATTTATCGGGTTTAACAGCATTAATCCACTTGTACAGGCTGTGGGCTGATATGCCTAAACGTTCTGATACTTCAGCGACCGAATAACCTCGCTCTACTACCTGTTTAACGGCTTCGTCTTTAAATTCTGGGGTATAACGTTGACTACTCATCGGGCTTTCTCCTGTGCTCATAGTGGACTTCCCTGTCTAACATAGATACTCAGCGCTGCATTTTTGAGGCTGCTTCAAATGCCTCCGGACTGACGCCATTAAGATGGCTGTGGCGACGTTTTTGATTGTAGAACATCTCAATATAATCGAATACGTCGGCGCGGGCCATATCGCGGGTTTTATAGATTCTTTTCTTTATACGCTCCTTTTTTAAGCTGCTGAAGAATGACTCGGCGACGGCATTGTCCCAGCAGTTTCCCCGACGACTCATACTGGGTTGTAAGTTATGGGCTTTGCAGAAGCGCTGCCAGGCGTCGCTGCTATATTGTGATCCCTGATCTGAATGCACCAGCACACGGATTTTGGGGCGCCGTCGCCAGACGGCCATGAGTAAGGCATCAAGTACAATGCCTTTTTCCAAACTCGGTTTCATCGACCAGCCGACCACTTTTCTAGAAAACAAATCGACGACGACCGCGAGATAGAGCCACCCCTGCCATGTGCGTAAATATGTGATGTCGGTCACCCAAACTTGATCGGGCTGCGCAACAGTAAATTCTCTATTGAGATGATTCGGTGCAATAATAGATGGGCGGCCAGCAATATTACGCGGTGCCTTATACCCGCGAATGGCCTTTATTTTATGGTTGCGCATGATTTTAGCGACTCGGTGTTTACCGCATTCCTCACCTATCTCCCGAAGGTCGAGAAAGATACGAGGAGAGCCATAGACGCCGGAACTAGCAGCGTAAGAGGCACGTATCAGCTCCAGCAATCGCAGGTCTTCAATCGCCCGATCTGATAATGGCTTATGCAGCCACTGGTAAAAGCCAGCGCGTGCGACATCTAGTAATCGACACATGACAAGAACGCTATATTGCGTTCGATGCTCATTGATAAAGTGGTACTTTACTCGGGGTTTCTGGCAAAGTACCTTGCCGCCTTTTTTAAGATGTCTCGCTCTTCTTCGGCGCGTCGGAGTTGAGCGCGTAATTTGAGAACTTCGCTCTTAGCTTCAAGAAGCTCCTTAGCCTGTGCTTCAGATTTATCGGGTTTAACAGCATTAATCCACTTGTACAGGCTGTGGGCTGATATGCCTAAACGTTCTGATACTTCAGCGACCGAATAACCTCGCTCTACTACCTGTTTAACGGCTTCGTCTTTAAATTCTGGGGTATAACGTTGACTACTCATCGGGCTTTCTCCTGTGCTCATAGAATAGCGCGGAGCTGTCTATTTAACTCGGGGAAGTCCAGATGAATTGCCATTGTGTTATAACGACTCATGAATATCTCTCATTTATCTTTAAAAGTGATTATGCGGGTTGTTGTTGGGTAAGCGATTAATAGAATTCGTCTAAAACGGTGTCGTTCATTTTGTTACATTCCGGGTTTTGCCCCCGAGGATTTGATGAACTCATCCACAGCCGATTACTAAAGCACAATTCTGGCACGAGTACTTTGCTGTCTAGGAGGCCTGCTGTTCCGACAATATTTTAATCCAATGTCAGTTTTGCACGTCATTAATATCTAAATCACTTCTACAAAGTTTTCGGTGGAATATGCAGCTGGGAATAACCTATTTTCCTACTCACTAGCGCACGTTAACGGTACTTACCAAGACCTCGAATGTTTCTTTTATCATTGGCTTGCAGATTTTGGTTTCATACTTATATCGCTTCGCTTACCGGTATGGATCAGTGCTTTAGGTAAAATCCAATATTTCTTTCGATTGTTTTCCGCGTTTCAATATGTAGACACAAATATGTATTGTCTTTTGCGGAGATTTTGAAAATGAAATTTGATGAGTTCGATTTTGACTCAATACTCTTATCTTTATTTATGCGCTGCCTAGGGCATAGTATCGTTCATTGGTACCGGAGTAGGCGAAGAGAAAGGAAATAGTTTTTTATGCTGCTTGCCCCATTGCTTATCGGTACGTAAGGCTAGTCACGCTGTGAACAATCGATAGTTAGGTAGCGTAGTCTAAAGGTATAGCGATATAAAATGAGGCAAAAGCGTTGAACGCAATAATTAGTACCATGCTTGCTTCATCGTTTACGTTTTTTTGTGAACTTGGGTTACTAACTTGGCTTCTATACGCTGCTTCGTAGAGATCGCATGACCGCTTAGTTTGTTAAACATAGCTGGTTCAGCCTCGAGTGATTAGATCAAGCTTGCTGTGTAAAAAATACGTTTGCCATCATCTCTTTTGGTACGGGGCCGTTTTACTGCTCCGATAGACATACGTGTTTGATTGATCATAGACACTCAGCCTCAATGGCTATTTTCCCAGCCCTTAATTTTTCGATAGATTGTTGATGCGCTTACGCCGAGACAGGCTGCTGCTAGCGGAATATTGTCTCCGCATTGACTGATTGCTGATTCAATCGCTTCCTTTTCGACTTGCCATAGCGGTTTAATGTTTTGGACTCCGTTGATGCTGGTGGGCATCGTTTGCGCTAGTGGTGGAGCTGGGGGCGTGCCTGGGCTGTTATTGAGTTGTTGAGCCACGTTGTTGAGGCTCTCAAGCATGCTACCTTCAATATAATCTCCGTCATGGATAACAACAATATTTTCGATAACATTTTGTAGCTCTCGAATATTGCCCGGCCAGGGATATGCTTTAATTTGAGCTTCGGCATCATTGGTGAAACCTAAGAAATGTTTATCATTGCTGTCATTTTTTTCACGTAAAAAATGATTGGCCAGCGTGATTACATCATTGCCGCGCGCCCGTAATGGTGGGAGTTGCACACGGATAACATTCAAACGGTAATATAGGTCTTCTCTGAAGAGGCCTTCTGCAACATCTTGTGCGGGATCGCGATTTGTTGCGCACACAATACGAATATCAGAGTGAAGCGTCTTTTGCCCGCCAACACGCTGATATGAGCCTGTTTGTAAAAAACGCAGTAATTTTGCTTGAAGGCTCAGGTCCATTTCGCATATTTCGTCGAGAAATAGTGTGCCGCCATCAGCCTGTTCTGCAGCTCCAATTCGCTGGGAAACGGCGCCACTAAACGCGCCTTTTTCGTGCCCGAAAATTTCTGATTCAAAGAGCTCGGTGGGTATGGCCGCGCAGTTAATGGCAATAAAGGGGCCAGAAGCTCTTGCGCTGGCACTGTGGAGTGATTGAGCGCAGACTTCTTTACCGGTGCCACTTTCTCCTGTGACAAAGACGCTTGCTTTACTGCGGGCGGCGCTTTCGAGCAAATTGTAAACGGCATTCATCGTAGAGGAATCGCCAACAAAATGATCGCGAACGGATTTCATTTTATTCGTTGTTGAGCCGCTCCGATTTTTTTTGAGTCTACCTGTTTGTTCTGCTTGAATCTGTTCACAGGCACTGGCCACGGATGTCATTAAGCGGTCTTTTGAAAAAGGTTTTTCTATGAAGTCAAAACCGCCAAGACGCATCGCATCAACGGCAATATCAATTGAGCTATTGGCTGTGATGATAATGACAGGAACATCGCCACGTTCTTTGGCAAACCGCATGACTTCTAAGCCGCTTATGTCCGGCAAACAAACGTCTTGTAATAACACATCGGGCATTTGCTCTTTAATGCCGAGTAGGGCTGAGTGGCCATCGGTGAAATGACGGGTCTGGTAGCCAGCTTGCTCTAGATAGCTACTATAGAGTGCGCCGCTAGATATACTGTCTTCGACAACATAAACCAGCTTTTCTGATGCCATTGTCATGGTATGTCCCTATATCCCTTTAATCTGATGTTAGTGTCTCTAAGTACTTGCATACAGCGGTTTGGGTCTGAGTGCAGCGGAGCTGCAATAAACGGCCTTCGAGTAAGATCGTGTCGACGTTGTTGCCGTCTTGGTCGTTGAGACTGCGTGCCTCAGTTGCTAGAAGGTTTGCGCCGTACAAAACCGCTGAATTTTTTAATATATGAGCGACTGCCAATATTTCACTGGATACTTTGTTGCTTAAGGCGTTTTCCAAGCGGTTTATCATCACTTGTAATTCTTGATCAAAAAGTTGTAATAGTTTTATTGCAGTCGCCACACCAAGGTCTTTTTTCAAATTTTCAAGATCAGCGAGATTAAGTAAGTTGGTTTGCGGCGTGTTAGTTTGGGGTATAGTTTCACTTGGTAGTGCATCGGCTAAATATGCTTCAAGCGCTTTTTTAGTGACAGGTTTTTTTAGAAAGTGGTCAAACCCAGCGTCAGCCATGACGATATTAGCTTCAGGACGAGTTTCTCCGCTAAGGGAGATAATACGACTCTGTTGATTAAGCCCTGACTGATTACGTAATTGTTTGCAGACCGATGATCCCAATAATTCGGGCATTTGTTCATCTAGCAGTAAAAGATCATAAGGCTGTTGCTGAGCTTCTTTAAGTGCTTGCATACCATCAGTGACGATTGTGCAACTATGGCCTATTTTTTCTAGCATGGCCTTTACCGCCATTAGGCTGGGAAGACTATCGTCAGCGATGAGAATGTTCAATTTGTGGAGCTTGGCGTTTGCCATTTACTCATCCTGTAAGAAACTGCATATTACGCTTGTAATTGGCGATTACTTGGCCTTAAAAAAATACAAAAAGTGTCTGTATATTGCGTTTTTTATGAAGAATTGCCGTATGGATGATCAATACCCGTATAGTAATAGCTGCTGATTATCCACTGCTTTTAGGTAGAGCATATAAGATGTATTGCATATTGCAAATCATTTTGCATTAGCCACGGTGTAACAGCGGGATGAAAATTGTCGCGGCGCTAAGGGTGCCAAATACTTAGACTACTTAGGTGGGAACTCTTTTGGCACAGGCGGAGCGTTATGCAGGGCGATAAAGTACAAGCTACAAGCGGCTTACAGTTGTATGCCTGTGTGGAAATCGATGGGGCGGGTGTGATTGTGTCGTCCAGCGTTGCCCATAGTCCTATTCAATCTGAGTTATCAGCTTTGTCAGAGGGAGGAAATATTGCATCAGTATTTCCGGATCTACTTTTAACTATCGTGGGTGAAAACCTGCTGACAGAGGAGGGTATGCTTAGTGTTCCTGCTTGTTTAGGTAGCAATGAGCTAATTGTTAATGTGCGTTCGGGTTCAGCCGAATTACCGCGGTATACATTAAATATATTCCCCGATGAGTTGGGTTTGAGTCATCTTTACCGGCGCGAAAAGAGATTTGAATTTATATCGCACTCCCTTTATGAGTCTAGCCTAGACGCGATTATTACCATAGATGGTGAGAGTATTATTCGTGAGTTTGGTAAATCAGCCGAAAAGTTATTTGGCTATTCACGAGAGGAAGCAATTGGACAAAACGTTGCCGAGATTGTGATACCTCCTAGTCTCCGGCAGGCTCATCACGACGGGATGAGCCATTTCCATAAGACCAATATTGGCCCAGTGATAAATACCCGTATTGAAGTAAACGCGGTGCGTCGGGATGGCAGTGAATTCCCCTGTGAATTAACGGTAGTGTCTACAGACCCGTATGAAGGTGAGGTGTTTTTTACTGCCACTATTCGGGATATTAGCGAACGCAAGGCCAAAGAGAAGGCTTTGGAGTCGGCGCGTAAAATTGCTGAGGCAAGTAATTTAGCAAAATCTAGCTTTCTTGCTCATATGAGCCATGAAATACGCTCACCGTTAAATGCTGTTATTGGCTGTTTGGATTTATTACTAGACAGTGCGCAGAATGATGAGCAGCGGACCTTAATGCAAACCTCACTAAGCGCAGGTCAGGGTTTGTTGGGAATTATTGAAGATATACTCGACTTTTCTAAAATTGAGGCCGGCCAGTTAAATGTAAATATAGAAGAATTTAATTTGCTCGAATTGTGTGAGCAGTTACTTGAAGTAATTACGATTCGTACCACGAGCAAAGATTTAGATATTTCCATGAGCTTTGATTCAACTATCCCAGCGACAATAGCAAGCGATCAGGGTTTTATTCGACGTATTCTTACTAATCTATTGGACAACGCCGTAAAGTTTACTGAAAAAGGCGGGGTAAGCCTGTGGGTGTGTTGCAGAGATAATGACCCGTCTAGTCAGCATATAGACCTTCTCTTTGAGGTTCGAGATACCGGTATTGGTATTCCGAAAGCATCACAAAGTAAGTTGTTTAAAGAATTTTCCCAAGTCGATAGCAGTGATAGTACTGAATATGGCGGAACAGGTTTGGGCTTGGCCATTTGCCGTGAATTGGCTGAGCAACTTAATGGGCATATTACAGTTGAAAGCGATGTTGGTCAGGGATGTTTGTTTAGAGCAATTATTCCGGTTGATGTAAATACACAAAATGAACCTGCTTTGAAGGCCGGCCGAGAGTCGTGGCGTACGCTAATAGTCTGTACTGACAACCAGTCTTTACAGGCAACGATTAAGCAGCAGGCTCGTTGTTTGGGCTTGTCTACGTTGATACTGAGCTCGCTTGACGAGCTAAGTGCAGGCATGAGTGCAGACCTGAGTCGTGATGCTTTTTTATTTGTTGATATCGCAAACCTAGCATCATTGGAAGACAGTTTGAATGTGCTATTACAGTATGGTCTGACCAATGAACAAACACTACTTTACGGCAGACATTTATCAACTACAGATTTACTTCACATTGGGCAAGCGGGTTATCAACAGCTATTAAATCGACCGTTTCGTCCAAGTATTTTTGTGAACCATTTAAATAATTCAAGTCAGCGGGAAAATACGATGATGTCGGCTCCTCATGTTAAGCGCGATGGTGAAAATTATAAAATTTTATTGGCTGAAGATAATAGCGCTAATCAATTGGTTGCCAAGACAATGCTCAATCGGGCAGGTTATGAATTGGATATTGTGAGTAATGGTGAAGAAGCTGTATTTGCGGTGAAAAATGGCAAATACGGACTGGTCCTAATGGATTTACGTATGCCGATACTTGATGGCTTGCAGGCAACACAGATTATTCGTGAATCTGATTTAGCTTCTGCCAATATTCCTATTATAGCCATGACCGCAAATGCATTTGACAGTGATAGGGAGCGGTGCAAAGAAGCGGGTATGAATGATTTTCTGGCAAAACCTGTGAATCGTGATGAATTACTAAGGTGTATGGCGCGTTGGCTGGGAGCCGAAGGCGATGCTGAAGCAAGTTCTACTGCTAGCGCAAATAGCGAGGCTCCCGTGACAGGCTTGAATATCTCTATCGTCAATCAACTACTCAATGATACCTCTGAAGACGCCGTTAAAATGATTATGCAAATGGTTGTTGATGAGCTTAATAAATTGCGTGATGAAATTGAGGGGCTTGATTCGGAAAATATAAATTACGTTCAACTGCGAGAGTTAGCTCACGCCAGTAAGGGCAGTTGTGGTTATTGTGGCGTGACGGTCGTGCAGCAGTTTTGTGAGAAGCTTGAAATAGCGGCCGGTTTAAAAGATGACGCTGAGCTTGATGCCTTACTCAATGAAGCAGACAGCGTGATTAGCTCTGGATTAAAAGCCCTAAATGATTTTATTACATCATTGGGGTAACTATAGCGGGCAGGGCTAATCGCTGGGTCCACCATTGACCGGCTCCTTGTCAGAAAGGCAGCGATGCATGGTGTTGATGAGGGCTTGTTTATTGACCGGTTTGGTGAGGTAGGCATTCATGCCGGCTGAGAGCATATCTTCTTTGTAGCCCGACATTGCATTTGCACTGAGACCAATGATGGGAATATTGTTGAATTTTTGGTTTCCACGCAAAACTTTTGTGGCAGTGAGACCATCCATTTGGGGCATTTGTACATCCATTAAAATGAGATCAACAGGTTGTTCTGTCACAGCTTGAATGGCCTCTAATCCGTTGTTGGCAATATCGATCTGGTAGCCGCTATCTTTTAGCATTGCTTGTATGACCAGCTGGTTTGTCGCATTGTCCTCGGCAAGTAATATCCGTTTTACTCCCCAGCCAAGTTCCCGAGGCGTAGCAAATACGTCGGTGTCGCTGGTATTGCTAATTACCTCGATTGGCGTTTCGGCAAGGGGTAAGGTTAGGTGAACGGTAAATACTGAGCCTTCCCCCGGTGTGCTATCAGCCCATATTTCCCCCTGCATTTTTTCAACAAGACGTTTGCAAATGGCCAGTCCAAGGCCGGTGCCTGAAAAACGCCTTACGGCGCTGCTGTCAGCTTGCGAAAAGGGCTCAAATAGTTGCTTAGAGAGTGCGGGGTTAAAACCAATGCCGGTGTCGGATATGCTAATTTCTAGGCTTATCGACTGCGAATGGCGTTGCAAACAACGGGCATTCAATTTTACGCTACCTGTGTCGGTGAACTTAATGGCATTACCGAGTAAGTTAAGGATAATTTGACGAATTCGGCCTTGGTCACCAATGAGTGGCAGGTTGAGCTGCGGGTCCACAGTATATTCGAGTAGTAAGGATTTTTGTTTTGCATTAGCCGACAACAATGTCACGGCATTTGAGAGAATGTCTAACAAACTGAAGTTCTCTTCTTCTAGCTCTAATTTATCCGCTTCCATTTTACTAATATCAAGAAGTTCGTTTAGCAAGCTTAAAAGATGGGTCGCGGAAGAGTGAGCGGTGCTGATAAATTCTTGCTGTTCCGTATTTAAGTTGTTGTCTTCTTTTAATAGCCCTAGTAAACCGAGTACTGCATTTAGTGGCGTACGTAATTCATGACTAATGGTTGCAAGGAAATCACTTTTAGCGCGGTTGGCAGTCTCTGCGCGGATTTTCTCTTCGATCAACTGCTGTTCTTTTTTGACTAGCTCCGTGATATCCCGGTAGTAGGCTACAAGCCCACCATCGCGCATTAAGCTTTCAGAGATTTGCAGCCAACTTCCATCGCTCTTTTCTAATTGCTGACTATCATTTTGCTCTCGTCGTGCATGTTGGGCGAGCTGTTGGGTCAGGAAGGTCTCGGCTTCTTCAGGGCTTTTGAAACGATATTGCCCATTGCGAACCTCTGTATTCCAAAGGTCTTCATAGCGGTTGCCAATACCAATATTGGGATCGATAGCGTGAAAATGATTTTCTAATTGTTTATTTGTTACCGCTAGGCGTTGATCCGCCTCAAAGATGGCAAAGCCGTCAGGGAGGGCTTCAATCGCATCTCGGAACCGTCTTTCGCTCTTGCTGAGAGCTTCAGTGGCACGACTCACCGCGCGCCTCAATACGCTAGGAATACGCAATAGAGAATAGGCAATAAGTGAGATGAGCATAGATATAAAGAAGATTAGCTGGCGATTGCGGGAGAGGTTTGGGCTTTCTTTACTCCAGTTGTTCTTGGGCAGTGAGGCTATTTGCCACTGTCCAGCGGGTAATTGGATGGTACTAAGTAAGGCGCCGTTGTTAAAAATAGAAGCATCGCCGAGAAATACATCACCGTCAGCCCCTTTGCCATTTCGGCCGCGTATTGCCACTTGGTTTTTGTTTGCAAATTCAGATAAGCCAATTTCTTCGAGTAGTAAGGGGAAGTCGATGAGGATGGACGCAAAGCCCCAAAAGTAGTCTTGGTCATTTTCATTAAGGAATATGGGTAGTCTACCAATTAAGGCCTCGCCACCCTGTAGTAAATTAAGTGGACCAGCCAGCCAAATATCGCGCGATATGATGGCTTTTTCTGCTGCTTCGCGTCGGCCAGGGTCTGCTAGTAGATCGTGACCAATGGCTTGCTTGTTTTCAGGATATGGCCATACGTGGCTAACCACGCCCTTACTGGCAAGTTGTAAGCTTTTTAATGAATGCACCCCATCACCTAATTCCCGCGCAAATTTTTGGAATGTTGCGTCGCTAAACTTGGGGTTGGCGTGAACCATCGCGCTTATCCCCTGTACTAGGTAGAGCTTGGCATTCAGCGCGGATTCTAAGTTTGCCCTTAATATTGAAAGGTCACGAAGCAGTTCATTTTCCTGTTCTATCCGTAGGCGGCTAGTTTGTTGGGCTTCAAGAAACCAACCCGCCCAAATCAGGCTGGCGAACAGGGTCAGCGTAATAATTGCAGCTCCAGAGCGTGTGAATGCGTACTCCCAAGCGCTTTGTGATTGAGTTATTGGTTTCTTCTGCTTTACGTCAGTCAATGCTGTGTTGCTCCGGCCAATAATTATTGGCTGATTTGTTGATGTATCGCAGCTCGCTTCGCATTTTGCGAATCATCCCGCAATTTTTCCGTAAATTTATCTTTGTGAAATCTTCTAAAAATTTCAAATAAGCCATATAAATCAGTTGCTTATATTCATTTTTGTGGTGTGGCACACCGGTTGCGATACATGTCAGTAGACAACACGGAGAGCCGCCATGACTACTTTAGCAAATTTGAAAGAATCACCTTTAGGCCGTAGCACCAATAGTATGGGTGAACGCCTTATTGCCGCAATCGTCCTTGTGGCTCTATGCCCACTCATTTTAGCGCATATTCTTGTCCAGCTTTTACGACGTCGCGCAATGTTTGATATTCATACACTGCGCAGTGCATCAAATGCGCCGGTACGTGGAATTTTCTTGCCAAATCGAGCAACGTTAAGCCGAGTACTATTACTGCTTAATGTTATTCGTGGTGACTTTTCTCTAGTGGGGCACCGTATAACCGCTATCGATACATCGTCGTCGCCTGCAGTGGGTGAATCGCTGCCTGGTATGTTCTCACTCTTTGAGTTACGTCGTATCTCTGGTTTAGATTTTATCGATGAAGCGGCGTGCAACCAAGAATACTGCGAAAAATCGAGTGTAAAATCTGACCTAGCTATTGTTATTAAGTCGTTATTGGCTGGGATGTTATATAGCTCTAAGACTGAGCTTCGTGACGCCGATCGTTTTGAAATCTTTGGTGTGAATATAGATAACGTCAGCATGGATGGGGCTTTACAGCATATAGATCAAGATATTAAAGCTAATGCGCAAAAAACAATTTTCTTCGCAAACGCACACACGTTAAACCTAGCTTATAACGATCAGTTGTTTAGAAGCACCCTGAACGACGTGGACTATGTGTTTCCTGATGGTAGCGGTATTGAAGTTGCCTGCCGCAGAACCGGAATTCGTCGCAAAGGCAATATAAACGGTACAGACATGCTGCCACTACTATGCGCGCAGCTTGCCAAGCGAGGACAAAAGATTTTCATGCTCGGCGGTGAAGAAGGTATAGCGGCGTCAGCCATGGCTGCCATGCAGCGTGGTCAGCAAAACCTTAAAAGCGCCGGCACCCGCAATGGCTTCTTTGATAAGGATGATTGCGACGACTTGATCATGCAAATTAATAACAGTGGGGCAGATATTCTACTTGTCGGTATGGGGCAGCCGCTTCAGGAAGACTGGGTGGCAAAAAATCGTCATAAATTAACGGTGCCTGTGGTAATGGCTGTGGGTGGCTTGTTTGATTTTTATGCAGAGAAAGTATCGCGGGCACCTATTTGGCTGCGTGAGTTAGGTATGGAGTGGACATGGCGTTTGATGCAGGAGCCAGGGCGGATGTGGAAGCGTTACATTATTGGTAATCCATTATTCTTATTACGCTTGCGCAATGCGGCTTAATTAACACCATGAAAGCAGCGCTGGTATCAGGATTACCAGCACTGCAAGTCAACTGAAAATCTAATTGCTGTTCAGTCTTGTCTTAAAAACTCCCGCTTTGCATTTCTTACTCTTTTCGCTATTACGCAAACCAATACGCAATATGATTTGCAAAATGCAAATGCGTGGTGTTTTTCGCAAAATGCAAACTTTGTTTTGCTGTATTTTTTTATTAACTCATTGTTTTGTAAGGGTTTTAAATGGTTTTTCTGGCTTGGCACGACGACTGCAATTAATAGGGAAACGAGAAATGCAGTTTCTGTCTAGTGAGTGATAACCTGTTAGGAATATCAGAATGATGAATGCAAATAGCCAAAAAAATCACCAGCGTCTTCCTGTTAAACAGGTGTTTTCGGCAGTGGCTACAGGGTTATTGTTGAGCCTTGTTACTGCCTGTGCAAGCACCCCAGAAGAGCGTCATACCCAATTTCAAATGGCCTCTACGCGAGGTGAAATGTCTATGGATACTATGGCTGAACAAGGCCCTGGGCGCTTACAGGCACAAAGCTGTACCGACAATACCACCCATTTTGAAGGCAATCATAGCAACTACTCGGTAAATGAGCCTTTACCACAAGCTTTTCGCAATCCCGGTACCCCGCGCAGTCAGCATGCCACTAGTAGTCGACTACTTCCCCTGTCGCCCGGTGATAAAATTGATATTCGCATTCACGATGGCGAAGAGTTTAGCGGTGAATACCTTGTTAACCATGACGGCAACATTGAACTGCCATATTTGTCACCCTTACATGTTGTTGGTCTGGATACCGAGGAAGTTGAATCACGTTTGAGCATGATGCTGATTACAAAACAAATTTTCCTTGCGCACACGCTTCGAGTCAGTGTTCGTCCATTACAGTGGGCGCCCGTTATGGTATCCGTGTCTGGCGCGGTTTATGAGCCAGGTCGAGTTTTGATCAATGATCTTTTGCCTCAACAGGTTGATGAAAATAAGAACAATATCAGTGGTGATTATCCTACTAAGCGCTTTTTAAGCGAAGCATTGCGCTCTGCAAGTGGGGTGCGTCCTGATGCACGCGTTGATAAAGTGATTTTAATTCGAGATGGTTGGCAGCAAGAGGTGAATCTTGCTGGGGTGTTTTCTGGCCACAGTGCGGCAGATGTACCCTTAATTGCAGGTGATCAAATAATTGTTCCCTCTGCAGGTTGTATGCAGGCGGAGCTGATTCGTCCAACCCAGCTAACACCCAAAGGTATTCGAGTCTTCATATCTAACTTAACAGACAGCGCCCAGAACAACGCGGCAGCGGCTGTAGGGAAGTATGCTAGTAGTATGCCTTATGGGTCTAGATTGCTTCAGGCTGTGGTTTCAGGTAACTGCAGCGGTGGCACACGAATGACCAATGCGTCGCGTTATGCAGTGCTGGTTGGTGTTAATCCTCTAACGGGTAAAAATGAAGTTATTGAGCGAAATATTGAAGAGTTATTGCGAAACCCTGACGCACCTGGAAATAATCCTTATTTGCTTCCTAACGATACGGTAAGCTGTTACGACTCAGACATTGTTAATATACGTGATATAGCCAGAGCAATAGTAGATGTAGCATCACCCTTTTCGATTCTACGATAATTGCTGGAGTAGTAATTTATGACACAAGGCGTCGACCCTCAACGCGAAATACAGCTTTATAAAGAGGCTGCTGATAAGCCTCGCTGGACGCGTTATCTCATTGTCGGCGTTATCTCATTAGTGCTTATCTGGGGTTTGGTCGGACTTTATATAAGCTCTGCCCCTGAGTATGTCAGTAATTTTGCCTTTGTTTTGCCCGGTAAATCTGGGTCAAGTAAAGTGAATTTAGAGAGCATTGGTGAGGCTAGTAGCAGTAGTACCTCGCCCTTTGGTACCAAGGGGATTAATCCTCGAGTTAATTATAAGGAAATGCTACTGAGTGCAACGGTTATCGGTGCTGCCTCAAAGTCTTTGGATATTGAATACGCAGATTTTAAGAAACCCGTCATAAAATTGGTTGATGAAACCGCCATCATTCAAGTATCTACGAAAGCCTACAGTCCGGAATTTGCACAGCAACAAGCTGCAGCGTTGATTGAGTCATTTAATGATCGAATTGCCATGCTCCGCATGGACGAGTTAGCGAGTCGAGAGGAGGCCGTATCACAGGCTTTGTCCGTGTATAAAACGCGTTTAGAAGAGGCGCAATTAGAATTAATCGACCATAAACAACGTTCGCAATATGTCTCTGCCCGACAATATGAAGAGTTAAGTTTACGCCTTGAACGTATAAAAGAAGATAGGGTGAGTAGTATTGCGGAACGCGATAGAGTCAGCGGTTACGTAGATCAGCTGTCTCGTAATTTGGGGATTACTCCACAGCTTGCTGCTAGCGCGTTTATACTTAATGCCGATCAACAGTTTCGTGAGAACTTGGAAAACTATCAAAATGCTACCGCGACGCTTGCGGTGTATCGTTCAAAATGGGGCGACGCCCATCCTCAGGTTGTGCAAGAACAAGCTCGGCAAAATGGGACTTTATCAGCACTGCAAAAGCGTAGTTTTGAATTGGTGGGCCATAAAGATATGAGCACCATCAAACTCATTAATATGAATGACTCAAGCGAGCAGGGCTCATTGTTTCAAGATTTACTTGTATCATTTGCCCAAATTGAAGGCTTAATTGGAAAATTAAAACAGTTAGATATTGCCATTGCGGATCATAAAAACAATCTTAAGCTGTTTGCTGAAGAGGCTGCTAAGCTTGAAGAGTTAGAACGTAATTATCAAATTGCTGAAGCAGTGTATACCTCCGCGGTGACTCAAATAGACACAAGTAAGACCGATATATTTGCCTCCTATCCCTTGGTTCAAGTACTGGCGGCTCCTTCTTTGCCACAGCGGCCTGCATCACCAAACAAAATTTTAGCAATTGTAGGTGGTGTGCTAGGAAGTGGTATGGCCCTGTTCGGACTATTCCTATTATGGAAACGCAAACAGTTAATCCAGAAAATATTATCGAAAAGTGGATTTGGTACGCTTTAATTCTAACCTATCCATTTTACATGCTGGGTGCCGTTTATCTTGTTGCGCCGGTGCTCGCCTGGCTGTTAATTATGTACTGGGCCTACAATTTTTGGTTGCCTAAACCACTGCGGGCAAAAAGTATTCAGGTAGAGCCACATCCGATCGTTATGTTGTGGCTAGCGGGCATGCTTGTCATGGAGATTGCCCTGTTAATTGGGCATATGGATTTTTATCTGGGTATTCCAGCCATGATCAAGTCCAGCATTGGTTGGGCTAAGGGCTGGGCGCTATTGGCATTATTTATAATGATTGGCGCTACGTTACCCATACGGCCTGAGTTAGTGTACCGAGCCTGTTGTGTCATTTGTTTACATACCTTATTACTCATCCCCTTGTTTGTGGTGGCCGCGTACACTCCAATACCCGGCACGATATATATTTCACCTCTTAAAGTGATTGGTGGGCCGGGTCCGGAATTTTTTGAATTTCAGCTATACGGAATTAATCCTGAGTCTTTGGGACCGCGCTGGCGCTTTTTTACACCGTGGGCTCCCGCGGCGGGTTTACTTGCTAACTTTTATTTTGTTTTTGCCTTAAAAGAAAAAAATATACGCTGGCGATGGATTGGTATTCTGGGCAGTATCGCCATGGTGCTTATGTGTCAGTCTCGCGCAGGTTTAGTGGCTATGCTTTTTGTATCTCCCGCGGTATTTTTTATTTCCCGATTAAATTCTCCTGCGTTGTGGATTAGTGGCGGTGTTGGTGTATCTGCAATGGCGGTGATTGCAACACAGCTTATGGATTTTGCGGAGTCGTCAGTTGCCGAGTTCAAGGCTGCGAGAGCTGGCTCAAGTCGAGTAAGAGCCGCATTAGCTCGCATTGCTATTCAACGCTGGCGCGATGAGGCGCCGGTGTGGGGGCATGGTGTGGTAGAACGTGGCCCTCATCTCGTTGAGTATATGCCTATAGGTTCACATCACAGTTGGTATGGTCTTTTATTTGTTAAAGGTATGGTGGGTTTTTTGGCGCTGTTGATACCCATGTTGGTGACACTGGTGTTATTAGTGGCGCAAGCCCAGCATTGCCGTACGGCCCAAGCTGCACTGTCTAGTGTATTGATTTTAATTATGTTTAGTTTTGGTGAGAACTTAGAAATACTGGCCTACCTTTTTTGGCCGGCGCTAGTGATGATTGGTATTGCGTTTCGTAATGACACCCTCTCTAAGGCGATAATACTTAAGCAGCAACGAACGAGTGGTATTAACCGCGTATAAGGATATCAAAAGTATGACACGATATGATGCTCTCTTGGTTGGCTATTACGGTATGCACAATACCGGAGATGATATGTTAATGGCAGCGGCTGCGGCCGGAGCCAAACGTAGTTTTGGTGCAGAAAAAATTGCCGCTACCGCAGCGCGGGGAAGTGAGATATGTACCTCATTGAATTTGACTGCAATTCAAAGTTCGGTGCAAAAGTTTAAGGGGCAAGATCGCTTGTTGAAGTATCTTGCGGCAAAGCGTAGTCAACATATTGTCATTGGTGGTGGCTCAGTTTTTCATACCGAAAAAGATATAAAGCAAAAAACGCAATACTTAAAGCTTGCCGCAAGCCAAACACATTGTGCTGTGGGGGTTGGTTTAGGGCCATTTATTAATACGGCTGCCGAACGTGCCTGCGCAACGTTTTTAAATCGGTGCACGTTTACCGGTGTGCGGGATCAGGATAGTTTTAATATTGCGCGTAGTATTGCCCCTAATGCTAATGTGGCGCTGACCTTCGATTTGGCGCCAGGAATGAGCCTAGAACCAGCGTTTAAATCTTCCCTAGCATTGCAGCGCGACAATGCGATAGGCGTAGCATTGTGTCCAGTAGAGCGCTTTAAGGGAAATGAAAAAGCAGAGCTGGATCGCAATACAGTAATTGCCGATACGCTGCGTAATTTGTACCAGCAGGAAGCCTTTGAGGTCAGACTAATAGATTTTAACGGCCACTCTGCTTTGGGAGACCATATTGTTCACCATGATCTTCTACAGAAACTAGACGGTATACCCTGCGAAATTCTCCAGTATGTTGCGGATCCGTTTTACGCCGTAAACCAGATAAGCCGTTTACGTGGCATATTGGCAATGCGTCTGCATGCCGCAGTTTTTGGTTATTTAAGCGATACCCCCGTGATTGCTTTAAATTACCACCCTAAGTGTAATAACTGGTGTCGAGACATCGGGCAGGGAGAGGAGTTTAGTGTGGAGACAGCTAATTTAGATGCTGAAAAATTACGACAGGGCCTTGCTAAAATATTAGCGGGCAACTATAGCCACCCTGATTTACCTGTAAGTGCTGCTGCTGAAAAGGCAATGAGTAATTGGAGCCCCTTGTCATGACAGCCCTAATTAGCCCACGTTATAGTGTTGTTGTGCCGCTCTACAATAAGGCCGCTCACATCAGTGACACCATTGATTCGATCCTTTTACAAACGGTCTCAGATTTTGAAATCATTGTTGTCGATGATGGCTCCTCTGATAATGGTCCAGCCATTGTGCGTGACTATGCTCTTCGTGAAAAAAGAGTAAGGCTTATTTCTCAAGCCAATGGCGGGGTGTCTAAAGCGCGTAATACAGGAATCGCGGAAGCCAACGGTGAATATATTGCCTTTTTAGATGGGGATGATCTCTGGGCGCCACATTTATTGTCCGAGTTTGATGCATTGCTAAGCGCTTTCCCGCACTGCGGGGCATATTCAACGGCCTATGCTCATCGTTATTTACACGGTGATGATCAGGTTATTGAGCCTAAATTTAGTTTTTCTCAGCGACGCAAAGTGCATTTTGAATATGATTTCTTTGGCGTGGCCAGCCGTGGTGAATTACCTATAATGCCTTCCTGTGCCTGTGTGCCAGCTAAGGTCTTAGAAGAGGTTGGTGGTTTTCCAGAAGGGGAGCCAATGGGGGAAGACCAAGATTTGTGGGTGCGAATAGCTTATCGCTACTCAATGGCCTTTTCGCGCCGTGTTAGCGCGTTTTATTTACAAGATGCAGAGAATCGTGCCTGTATTACTAATCCACCCAATGAAGAGTGCCCGTTTAGTCAACGTTTATTAGTGGCCGCGAATAACAGTAATGATCCACGCAAGCGAGATATGTTGCGTCTAACTGCGAATCATATATTGCATATTGCACAATTAAATATTCTGGCGGGTAATGACGAGGCAGCCTTGGTTTTACTCCGTGATTCAAGAACGCGGCTTCTTCCTTTAAAACGACTTAAATGGGAAATAAAGCGGCTGCTCAAATAGATCGTTTCATTATTTTTATAAAAATAGTAACTTTTTATTTTATCCCTGATACTGCTGCTTAGATTAAATTGCTGCCTACCTTAAGGCAGGCAGCGTCATCTCTTATTGAATACTTAGGTAAGCATCATTATTGCTGCGTTCCCAGAGACTGTACTGTGGAACATCCTGTGCAGATAAATCCCAGACCGTGGCAAGTAATTGCGTTGTCGTATTGGCAATTCTTAAGGTGTAACTTGCAGTTTCGGTCAAGTATGTTTTGAGTATACAGCTACGATGATTAATCTCGTAGCCAGTCTCCGTTTTAGAAAATTCGCTACACAGTGTTAAGTATTTTCCCTTGTTTGTACTGCTTGCAATGGTGTCAACAATTAACTCGTAGTCCTGCTGAAGGTCAAACTCACTGGGAACACGCAATTCCGCAGTGCGCTCAGCCTCTGTGGTTATCTCGTTATCATTAACCGTTGTTTCTGGCTCTGTTTGTTCGACGACATTGCTGTTGTCAGTCAATGTATCTGCACTGTCTTTGTCACCGCTACCGCCGCCTCCACCACAGGCAGTTAAGAGGCTCAGGCAAAACAGCGTGGATAAATATAATGTGTTGATCTTCATTGTCTTGATCCTCAAAACTTAATTAACAAAAAGGTTTTTAATAATTGCGTTGCTGCGTATATGCCAGTCTTGATGATCTTCACCGCCGGATTGCACGTGGCTGTGGAAATTAGGATAGGCAAACTTAATATCCATGTACTCTAGTGGGTAGTTCCATTCTGTAGGGATATTGAGAGCCCAAGGCATGCCATTTTGGTTGACAAAGTACTCGCCATTTCCGATTTCGCTGGCATCGTCACCACGTCCGAAAAAGTTATCTTGAAATGCTTCGGTTGGAGCCTGGTTTTTAAGATGTATCTCAAAGCGACGTCCAGGTGCTTCACCGAATAAGTAGTTACGAGTATATCCGGGGCTGGCAAATATAAAGGGATCAAAGGGGAAGTCGCCCAGTTGATCTACAGACACTCGTCCGGAAACAGGGATGGTCATAGAAAACCGCATTTGAATTTGCGATCCACAGCCTTTCTCAGTGCGATAGTATTTACAATCTTCGCCCGGTGTTGTGTAGTCGTGCATATCATTGGCAATGATAACAATGGCTTCATTTCTACCCTGTTCAAGGGGAGACACTTGTGCGACATCATTAATTTGATAATCAATATTTTCGCCGTCAATGTCATTGGCAAGTAGTCCAGGCAATCTAAATGCAAAGCCGTTGTGATAACTCGCACCGTGGGCGACGACTTCGCCTTCTATGGTAATTTCTTGGATATTTCCTGACAGCTCTTGTACCGATAAGCGGTATTGAATAACGACATCATTCATATCGTAATCGCCCATGAGTGGCCAGTTATCCTCAAAGACCAAGGTGGCAGAACTAAACTCTGATGGATAGTAACGGTAGCTGGCTTCTGTTGCTGTTACATCTATTTGGTAATCTTCTACTTCACCGTCTGGCGCTCCACCATCCGACGTGAGGGTTGGAATACTACTTAAGCGCACTCGAACCCAGGTTTGACCGCTTTGAGCATCGCTGGGTACGGTGTAATTAAGTAAGTTGCTACCAGATGAAACAGAAAGGCCTATGACGATCTGCTCGTCATCCTCGAATTCGCCATTTTGATTCCAGTCTGCCCATATATTCGCATAGCCACCGTTTTTGGATGTGCTTAACTCTAGCAACCCCGCGCTGCCCGCCATGGGCGTGTTGATAAATATTACGCCATCGTTATCCGCAGCTTGGCTGGTGTTAATTTCGGCATTGGGTTCATAGTTAACGCTGCTGCCAAGAAACAGTTCGCCATCTCCCATGTCATGACGCGCCCCGTTATTTTCAAGCAAACTTGCATAGCTGTCGGGTGCATTACCAAAATCAATGGTGGGTAATTCTTCAGAGACAATGGGTGCTAGGGCGCAGCGTGCTCCATCATTATTAGATGAGGCTGGGCCAGCAGCATAAAAGACAGCTTGCGGTGATGATGCTTCCACATCAATTTGGAAGACCTTGCCGTCATTATTGCGAGACATATAAAGGTAGCCATTCACATCGAAATAGGCGGCGCCAAAGGTGCCGGATTCGCCAACCGAGCCTAAATTAACTTTTTCACCGCTTAACTTGTCTATTTGCCACAAAACACCGTTTTTATCGACGGCATAAAGTAAGCCGTTATATGGGTGAAATGCCATATCAAATATACTTATGCCTAGCTTATTACCACTAACCACTTTTTCAAATTTGAGAAAGTCGTCTGCAGTGGGGTCTAAGCTAATTCGGTAAAGCCCTCCGGTGGTATTAGACTTATAAAGATAATAAGCGTTGTCATCAAGAGCGATGTCACCTACATAAAAGGATTTACCCTGCATATCTACGTTTATTTGTTCCAGCTGCATATCTGACGAAATTTTCACCAAGCTGCCCGTTTCGTAATTAAAAGCGTAGAGGTAGCTGTCGTGCGTACTAAAGGCTAGGGCGTTGTACTTGGCTGAGGTCCAAGGGCTTGGGTTAATTTTGCTACTATAACCGGTAGCTAGTTGGACGCTATAGAGTTGAGCTGTGCGGTCTTGCACCAAGAAGGCTTCACTGGGACATTGGGTAAATGGTGATGCATAACTGACTATAGATGCACTGCCAATTACGCAGCCAAGCAGGCTGCGTCGTAGTGTGTTGCTGGTAAAATTCCTTGTAGGCATTAGGTGCTCCTCGGTAGGCTCGGTGCCGTTTTGTGCTAATAATAAGCATGGAGTGGCAAAACTGATGCCAACAGGAAATGTCAATAAATTCAAAAGCTTATATTATTTAAGGTTGACCGGTTTTTATATCGATTTGCAAATTGCAAAGACATTTGCAGCAAGGAATTGGCGGGGGTAATTGACGGCGTAATGTTAAGGACGGTGTCAGGCCTAGCGGGGGCTTATCTATGAGTGCGTAAATTGTGGGTAGTGGTTTAATGTGGCGTCAAGAATACGGTTAAACATGACGTTATCGGAATGCCGTTGGAGGGTGATCTTTTTATAGCTATTAACAGCGTATTGAATCGCTTTAAACATCATTTGCTCGAGCAAGCTAGGCTTGAAGTAATGGCGTATAGGACCTGCACTATAATGACGAATGAAATCACGCAGAGTGATATCGTGATTATTGTTCCAGCGTGAATCAAGTAATTCGAACTCATCAAAACTGCGTAAAAAATGAATAACGTGACCGTTCTCACCCCAACCAACATTGTCGTCGTCGGGAATGGGGCGGTTCTTTTCAGCAATAATTGTATTTAACCACTCTAGGGCTGCTGGGCTGTTTTTGAATAAAAGCACGCCAGAGTTTATTCGGCCGGAATATCCATTTGCAGCGTAAATGGATTTATCATTTTTTAATAATTGACGAAAATCCGGAGCAAACTGACTGACTTCAGCGTCGGCATCGATAAACAGAACGTGTTGGTAGCCAGCAAGTAGCGCCGCGCGAATGAGATATAGTTTTAGCCAAGCTACTTCGCCGCCAAGGCGGCTTAGACTCGGGCGATGAACGGCCTCATATTCAATGCCCAAGCGAGCGGCATATTGTTGCTGTGATTTAAGGCATTGGCGATAACGCCAGTGATAACCGTTTAGCGCTAAACTAAATATCATGCTTTTCGACATATTACTTGCCCCTTACGATGGCTCAAGCAGTTTTGCATTACTGTTAATCGCGTTTTCTAGGCTACGCCGACCAATATCAATTGCCAGTTGTAACCAAAAGAAAATGCCAAGTAATTTCAAACTGTCTTCTAGCAGTATGAGTGACAATGCAAATTGATCAGAAAGTAAATCGATCAGTACAGAGGCAGCCCAGCAAAATATTGCAGGTAAAGCGAAGACGAAAGAACTTTGTATTGCACTGCGGAAAATTATTAAGGTCAAAATGATTATTTGCCCGATAGCAATCTGGATGACCCAGTCGGGTATATTAAAAACATGTGAGGATAGGGTTTCGTGTATTTGAAAGGCGTCATCTAAGAGAAGTAGGAATGAGCACACCGCAAGCCAAAATGCGGGGTTATTACGTTTGGATATACCCATGCGTTTACGAATGCTAACGGCAAAAAATAGAATGCCTGCTGCCATTGCAAACAAAATAATACCTAAAGTGGAAAGCGCGCCTGTTAACCATGTTCTCGAACTTGACATGCTGGCATCTTCGCTCAAGGTTTCAAAACTCAGCCCAGTGGCTTGACTAATGATAACCGCCACTAGAATAACCAGGACGCAGATAATTAATGGTCGTTGTAGTCGCTTGGTATTGTAGCTAGTCATATCAGAACGCCGACGAATAATTAATTTTTCATGTGCCATTGGCTTGTCCATGATTATCATAATATGGTGCCCTTATTGGTGATTTTAGGCCGCTATTGCCATGGCTCGACGTTCTAGCGCTTCGTATTGTGGCTTGGGCAAAATGGACAGTAGTAATGTGCAAGCTAAGGTTACGGCAGTGCGAGAAAAGTCGCGCAGTAAAATGCCACTGTCGGCTTTCAGTGCCAAAGCACTCAACATTTTTGCACTGCGAGCATCTCGAGACTGGATTGCTCTGCGCGCTAAATAGCGATATTGATATGCGCGAGCCAGTGCTTCCCATTTGGCGATAAACTCGGGATTAATACCTCTGTTATTTTCTACTGAACGCTCCCATGCCGCGAGTTGCTTAGGCCAGTTTGCAGAGAGTCCGCCGCCATTTACACGGTAGTAGGTGAGGACTTTATTAACACCTTCAAATTTCCACTCAGTTGATAATGTGATTCTCAGCCAGCATTCCACGTCTTCCGATTGGCGGAAGCTCTCGTCAAAATACATGGCATCGGTATGGCCTTGTTCGGGGCGGAAAAATTTGATGGCCTTTAATACTTCCCAACGAAGTACTGGTGCAGAGCCATTGCCAACAGGGTTGCGACAAAAAATCTCATCAGCTTCGATGTTGTCGTTTTTAGGGTATTGGCCAATACCCATATCGACGCCTTCTTCGTTGATAAATTGTGAACCACTATAACTAACACCAATACTTGGATTAGCGATTAAGTGTGAGATATGGGCGTCAATTTTTTCTGGAAACCAAATGTCATCGGCATCTAATAGGGCAACAAATTCACCGTTTGCATGGCGAATACCTGTATTTCGAGCACCGGCTAGTCCTCTATTAGCTTGCTTAACTAGCTTAATGCGCTCATCGTTGTATGACGAAACAATGTCTGCGCAGTTGTCTGGTGAACCATCGTCAACACAAATGATTTCCAAATTTTTATACGTTTGCGTTAGTACCGATTCCAAGCATGCTGGGAGGTACTTTGCCGCGTTGTACATAGGGATGACAACACTAACAAGTGGCAAGTTAGTAAGCTTATCTAGCTCGGTTTGAAGTTTATTGGCGAAATCGTTGTTGATAAAATCCATGTTCCTGTCCTCTTTGTTATTCGTTAGCGATTAATATGCACCAGCACCTAATAGCACCGCGGGAATGGTTTTTAATGTGATGGTGATGTCGGTAAGTAGATTGCGTTCGCGGATATAACGAAGGTCGAGATCAATTTGCTCAGCAAAGCTTAGGTCTGCGCGTCCTGAAACTTGCCAAAGGCCTGATATGCCAGGAAGAGCCTGTAGGCGGCGACGGTCGTAATCAGTGTATTGCTCAACCTCTGTGGTGAGCGCTGGACGCGGTCCGATTAATGACATCTCACCGCGCAGAACGTTAATTAACTGTGGAAGCTCATCAATAGATAGTTTGCGAATCAAATTGCCAACTTTGGTAACTCGTGGGTCATTGACGAACTTTTTGCAGACGCCATCACGGTCACTTTCCATGGCGGCAACTTTTTCGTGTAGAGCCTGATCAGTACTCATTGAGCGAAATTTGATCATGCCAAATAGTTGGCCATTTTTGCCTACACGTTGCTGCCGGAAAAATACGCCGCCACGGCTTTCCCAACTGATGGCAATGGCGGTTATTAGAAGTAATGGAGACAGTGCGATGATGAGCAGGAAGCTACCGGCAATGTCGTAAATTCTTTTGTATCCAGTACGGAAAACCCAAGTAGGGAGTGACGCCAAAGCGATCAGGAGTTTCACCGTGTTTTGTGGAAATATTGAAAAGTGTTTTTTAATTAGCAACATGGTTGAGCTCCATAAACAATGTGTTGGCAAGTCCGTTAACTTGCCTTTGTTGTTAATAGAGCAACCGCTGTGCCAGCGCGTTTTTATTTTATAAGTTGTTGATATTGAAGTATTTGTTTTTATTTTTGAGGTTTTCTTTTGATGTTCATAAGTACTTTGATTTGCAAATTGCAACGCATAAAACAAATTTTGTTTTTAAACTGCAAATTAACACCATAGAGGCTCAAAAAAGGCTAGATAAGGCGGAGTGCTGGGGCACCCGCCAGGGAAGTGTTCAAGAAGGGGTGATTTGTAAAACTGTAGAATGCTTAAAGTAGTTGCTAGGTAATTACACGCGCTAATTTTTGGTGATATGAAATAATAACGGTGATCAATGCTACTGCTGCTAGGGCGTAGAGAACGATCATGGTCATGGATACGGTGAGTGCCCCCCAAGGAGCTGCACAGGCAACGGCTAGGCAGAATAAGCCTGTAAAGACCGTGGCGAGCATATTTTCTTTCCGTAAGTCATCGCTGGCCCTAAAGAACATACTGCCAGATTCGAATATCATGCGAGGTAGTGCAGAAACGCATAGACAGCTTATAAGAATACTCGCATCGGCCCATTGTTGACCAAATAGAATTGGCACGTAAATGGGAGCAAGAGCGGCTTGAAGGAGAATGATAGGGGCGATAAAAGCCATGCCGGTTTTTAAAGCGCCAATATAGCCTTCGACAAGATTACCACCTGCACGCTGAATATCGCATAACTTAGGTAGGAGTGCGGTATTAAACCCTTGCGTTAATGATAGGCTTATCCCAAGGCCTGCGTTTCGTGCAAACGCATATAGACCAAATAGATCCGGGGTGAGTACGCGGCCAAGAATAAATAGATCGATTTGGTTGCGTCCATTTTTTAAGCACTCGGCTAAGAGTACGCCGCCGGAATAGCGACGCATTGCTTTCAGCTCTGCCACGGCAAATTGCCATGTAGGCTGCCAGTTCACACGGCGATTAATAATGATTACCCAGATTAATGCTGCCCCTATCTTTGGCCAAATTACGGACCAAACGCCGAATCCTGATATTGCCAGCCCAGCGGCAATAATATTATCTGCCGTTACCGTTAGCCCCATAATAAGCCCAGCCTCTTTCATGCGATTGCTGCGTTGCAGTAAATTGAACTGCACCATGGCAAAGGGGTAAATGAGATGAGTAAAGGCGAGGGTGCGTAGGAGATCGGTAAGTACTGGCGCATCGTAAAGTGTCGCTATATGTGGGGACAGCGAATATTGAAGGCCAAACATGACTAGCCCTAAGCTTAGATTTAACCAAAACACGGTAGTGCTAATAGTTGCTAGTTTAGAATCTTCAGCTTTCACAATGAGATTGCCAATACCGTTGCTGGCAAGAATTCGTATAATCTCTGCGCTAGCCACCGCAAGTGCTGCCACCCCATAGTCATTGAGGCTCAAGTAACGTGCCAGTATGAGTGTCGTCACTAGTCGAGAGACGCGAACCATCATTTCGCCGGCGGCAATCCAGCTCAGGTTTTTTATGAATCCTAGGTGTTCACTCATGGTGTGATTCCAATAATGGCTAACCGTTGTTACGGCTTGATGGACACTATAAAGCAATCATTGAGCCAGTGTTTTGTGTTTTTAAGTTATTGTTTTATAAGGTTTAATTAAATTTATAAATTTCCATTTTGGCAAAATAGGAAGAGGTTTTGCATTTTGCAATTCAAATTGCTTCTGAATGCCGTTTTACAACGCTTAAAAATCGCCGAAAGCGACGTTAATGATGCGTTTGGGTTTAAATGTTAGCGGTAAGTACTTGTAAAATCACTAATATTACTCGTTAGATATGGCCTGAGATACTAGACATTTGCGCTAACAGCTTTTATTCTTCGCCTTGCTTAAAATTATAACAATACGACGGGTGCTTCATTTACAAAGAACTGTGTTTCATCGTTGCCTTTGATTGATTGCACGTTTTACGTGGCAAGCTGGGCGGCATTGGTAATGCAAAAATAATAAGAAGAATTCTATGCTTCGATTGAGTGTGTCTAGGCGCAATTCACAAGGTTTTGCTGTGCAACGTTTGCTTGCGCTTTTGGCCGTAGTGTTAGCGCTTACGGTAATTGCCTTTTTATTATGGAAAACCCTAGGTAACCCGCTTGAAACGGGTTTGCATATTATACGTTTGGAGCAATTAGACGCGGCTGAAAATGCGGATGCTGAGCTCAATCAACAAATTGCTCGTGGACGATTGTCGCTGGACTCTGGCCTGCAACGGATTGAGCTAGCAAGAGATCGCTTTTCTGCAGCCAAAGAAGCTATAAGCCGTGGTCAAGCAAGTTTGCAGGGCTTGTCTCTACAGATTGATAGTGACTTAACGCAGTATGATAAAACCGCCGCTGACAAGTTAAGCCAATTAAATGAATATTCGGCAAAACTAGCGCGCTTGGCACAGCATTTTTCAATAATGCGTGTAGCCGGTATCTCAATGCTTAATGTGCCCGCGGTTAATCGTTCAGAAAGTTTACGCGAGAACTTGATGGCGTTATTACGGGAAGCTACGGCTTACGCAATTCAATCTACGCCTAGCAACGCCTACACCTTAGATGACTTGGCAAGGAATATTCGTGCTGCGGAAGATCAGCTGGATAGCGATAGTGAGCGCGGCGCACTGCGACATTTACTCTCCACCGTAGATGAATTGCGCAGTACAGCAGACCAATTACAAGCGCTAACCGTTCAGTTTGACACGATTGCCACTGGCACGGCCCTCTATAATCTGCGGGCTGGGTATGAGAAACATTTCAATAATCTGCAAGCCACGGCTAAAAGTTACCGGCAAACACTCGCGGTTTATGCAGTGGCGCTATTACTGGCCTTTGGTGTGATTGCCGTCCGTTTACGATCAAGTTTCTCTGCCTTGGATCGGCTTAATAGTGAGTTACAGGATGCGAATGTCAATTTAGAGAAAATTGTTGATAAGCGTACGCAGGCCCTTAGTAAGGCTTTAGATGATCTGAAAATGCAGCAAGGTCAGCTTATTCAGTCAGAAAAAATGGCCTCATTGGGGCAAATGGTCGCCGGTGTTGCGCACGAAATTAATACGCCTCTAGGTTACGCGTCTAGCAATGTAGAGATTGTACGAGAATCTTTGCAGGCTACAGACGAGGAGCTTGACGCCGAGAGTATCGCTGAGTTCGATATGTTGCTCGCCGATACTGAGTTTGGTTTAAAGCAGATTGCCGAGTTAGTGATGAGTCTGAAAGATTTTAGTCGCGTAGATCGATCACAATCACAGCTTTTTGATTTAAATGAGGGTGTTGATACCGCACTTAAAATTTGTAACAGCGAGCTTAAAGACCGAGTAAAGGTAACTCGAGCATTCGCCGAATTGCCGCAGATCAGCTGTGCGCCATCGCAATTAAATCAGGTATTTCTCAATCTTATTACCAATGCCGCGCAGGCTATGGACGGTGAAGGGCAGATTGTTATCCGTACAAGTTTAATCGATGACGAGGTCGAAGTGGCGATTAGTGATACCGGCAGCGGCATGGATGAAGAAACCCAAGCTCATATTTTTGAGCCATTTTTCACCACTAAGCCGATCGGCAAAGGGACGGGGCTAGGTTTGTCGATTGTATTTCGAATCATTGAAGATCACGGTGGATCAATACGGGTAGAGTCTGAGATAGGCAAAGGAACAGAATTTATTATTCGTTTACCAGTTGGCGGTAATAGCAGCAATGCAGACCGGCAATCGACACCAGATGTAGTTGTACTTGGAGATGCGTAAAGTATGAATACAAGCTTAGAGACTGGGGCAGAGCCGCAACGTGCTCGCATTTTGTTTGTTGATGACGAACCTCGAATTCTCATTGCCTTAAAGGCGCTCTTTCGGCGTGATTACGATGTAGTCACTGCAGCTTCAGGCGAGGCGGCACTTGAAATTTTGCGTGAAGGCGATGTCGACGTTGTGGTGAGTGATCAGCGAATGCCGGAAATGACCGGTGTTGAGGTGCTTCGAAAAGCTAAAGATCTTCGCCCTCGTGCTATCCGAGTTTTGCTAACTGGATATTCAGACCTGAGTGCTATTTTGGCAGCGATAAATGAGGGTGAAATATTCAGGTTTATTAACAAACCTTGGTCCAATGTTGACTTGCGCTCAACCATTGCAGCGGCAGTAAAGGCTTCTACTGTTGATTATGTTAAAGCGCCGGAGGCACCCGAAGAGGATTTAACTGAGCGCGTTCATATTCCCGGTGTTGATGATGTTGGCACCTTGATATTGGACGATGACGAAGCAACAAGAAGCACCTTACAGCGAGTTTTAGGGCGTGAGCGGTCAGTTTATTGTGCCTCAAACTTAGATGAGGCCCTCAACCTGCTTGAGCGGCATAAAATGGGTGTTATTGTCACCGAGGTTAGCGTTGGCGGGGAGCCAGTGACTGAATTACTGACTGCACTTCGGCAGCATTACCCTAGTTTAGTCGCAATAGTTTTAACATCGCAGTCAGATGCCGAGCAGGGCATTGATCTTATTAATAGAGGACAAATCTATCGTTTTTTGAGTAAGCCCATTAGTGAAGGTTTATTGCGTGGCAGTGTGAATTTAGCAATGCGTCGATTTGAAATTTTGCAAAAACACCCAGCACAAACTTTACGCATTGCCGCAGAGGCCACGCCGCCACCGCCTCCGGAGTCAGATCGTCGTGGCGTGTTTCAACGAATTGGTCGTTTGTTTGGATTGACGGCATGAGTAATCAAGGGATCACGGCATGAGCAATACTATGAGTACGCCAGATCAAAAGCAGGGTTTAGGGCAGTCTGCTGAATCCGTGATAGCCATTGCCTTGTTATGTGTATGTGCTGCGGCAGGTATAGCGGCGTGGTTGTTGTCGGGGAAGGAGGCAACAATAACCCTATCTGAGCAAGGTGAGTTGGCAAAGGTGACGGCAGTTCAGGCTGAGGAGCAGATACTTACAGAAGAGCAGGCGGTGTTAGCTGAGTGGCAGGCACGGTTAGATGGTGAATTTAGCCAGCGTGAGCAAAATATGCGGCAACAAGCCCAATTAGTGACGATGCAACAGCAATCAGAAGCGCTTGCTATGGCGCAAGCGTCAGCAGAGGCCGCCGCTAGGGCGGCAGAGGTGGCTGAAGCTCGGGCACGGAACGCAGAACAACAGCGACAATTAGCACTGGCAAAGATTGAAGAGAAGGCTTTGGCTGCAAATACTTCAGCGGTGGATTCTAAGACTAAGTCCGGAGCTGCTGATCTGGCCGTCGAAGATAGGGTGCCGGCAAGTATTGATTGGAATAGTTGCGCACGACCTGAATACCCAGAGGAGTCGGTTCGATTTGGTCAGCAAGGCACGGTGACAATGGCGTTTACGGTTGATGCTAATGGTCAGCCTAGCGAGGGCAAGATCGTGGAAACAAGTGGTACGCGCCGCCTTGATTATCGCGCGTTATCAGCTTTGTCACGGTGTAAATTTGAACCAGAAAGAGTGAATGGCAATGCGATTAGCTCATTGGCGCAAGTGCGATTTACATGGAAGCTTACCCGTTAAGTAAAAGAGGGTGGTGCTTCACTACCAGTTCTCGGGCGTTTGGTTTTTTAAGCGATACGCAAAGGCAATAATTTCGGCGACAGCGATGTAAAGCTCTCTTGGTATTTCGTTGTCGAGTTCTACCCGTGTAAGTAACTGTAGTAATTCACTATTCTGGTAAATGGGGATGTCATATTCTGTGCCTATCTCCAAGATTTGTCTGGCGGTTTCTCCTTCCCCTTTAGCGCTCACCACGGGGGCCTTGTGCCCGTCATAATGCAGTGATACGGCAATTTCTCCTGGCGACTTATTCATGCTTGGGTATCCAATAATGAATGGGCATATATCTCTGAGGTATTTACCGTGATGTTTTCACTGCGGCATTGGATATTTTCGGTAGTGATGCCCTGATCACTAAGGCTTTGTATTAATTGATGACATTGAGATTCTATTAGGGACGATGTTGCCTTTTTCTCAGCACTAAACTGAATGTTGATATCAGGGTTTTGACTAACTTTTGCACGAATTGGACCTAAGCCGGGAAGATCAAAGCTGAGTGTGATTGTCCATTTATGTTGTTGGCTATCGGCTGTGGGGGAAGTTTGTGGGGACTGTTCATTGGCGTCCTCACGATTGAATTTCTGTAGGTGTAGTTGCCAAACATCAATATCATCATTATCGCGCACCGGTATTTCAACCATATACTGACTTTGTGATTTGTCACTTTGTTGTAAGTGGAGTAATTGGTGCGATTCTTGGCGGGCAATGCTGCCACGTACATCGCGCAATAGCTGTTGTAGTACCTCAAGCTCAGTATCTGATGGGGTTAGTGTTGCTGCTTGGCGGCTTTGTGGAATCAGCTCGCCTGGTAGAGACGTGCTGCTGGGCTTGGTCGTTGTTTGGGGATAGGCCGCAGCACCAAGATTACTGGTGATACTTGGGGTGTTGGCAAGGTTGCTGCGGGATAAAGGTGAATATTCACGAGGCAAGGGCGTTTCTTTCCCTGTTTTGATGCTCGCTTGGTTTAAGTCATTTAAGCGATGACTGATATCCTGGCTTAATTTGAGCAGTGCGCGCTTAAGATCCTTTGGGGGGATTTCTCCCTTGGCTATTTGACTCTCCAGGAAAAGGCCACTTTGTAATATTGCCTGGCGTAAGCCAGCGGGGTCAGAGGTTTGGGATTTTCCAGCTATAGCGCTGATAAAGTCCCTAGCAAGTTCTGTGATATTTGATTGTTGGGGCATCTTAGCCAATTTGTTGAGGTTGGCTAAAAGCTGGCCAACACTCTGTTGTTGGGGCAGTGCGGCGCGCAGCTGGTCGTTAATTGGCTTGCTGCTAGGAGAAAGTATTTGGAGTTGAGGTCGGTGTTTATGGTCCTTACCCGTTACTTGAAGTAAGAGTTTTTCTCCGTGACGCAGGGCAGTTTGGCTTTCAGCCATCATCCTTAAGTTACCTGAGGCAAGTTCGTAGAGGTGGTCGGCGCGCTGGCCAGCAACGACTGCTGCGAGTACACGGCCTATAGCCAATACGGGTGCGGGCCCCGCTGGCCGATTGACGGCAGCAGGTTGGGTGGCAAAGCTTGGATTGATAATAACCATACTTAACAATGCTTCTGCAGATTTTTTGGGTGGATATAGTCTTACATTCTATCGGTAAATAATCGCGTCACTTGAGAACTTTTCAATTATATATCGTGCACGATATATTTGCACACGACATAAATTTTTGTTTTAATGATGTTTAGTGAGCAAATATATTTGATGACATCAAAATACCCAGAGGATTTATTATGACTAACTTGTATGATTTTGAGATTTCTAACCTTCAAGGCAAACCCTTGGATTTATCAGCCTATAAAGGAAAAGTTGTACTGGTTGTTAACACCGCGAGTAAATGTGGTCTGACGCCGCAGTATGAGGGCTTGCAAGCCCTCTACGATCAGTATCAAGATAAGGGCTTGGTGATCTTGGGTGCGCCTTGTAATCAGTTTGCAAATCAGGAGCCGGGCGACGCAAAAACAATTGAGGGGAGCTGCTTAATGAATTATGGAGTGAGTTTTCCTATTACAGAAAAAATTGATGTAAATGGAAAGAATGCTCACCCTTTATTTGCGTATTTGAAAAAAGCGGCACCTGGCACCTTAAGTAATGCTGTTAAGTGGAATTTCACAAAATTTTTGATTGGTAAAGACGGTGTCGCTGTAAAGCGTTTTGCGCCCACAGCAAAGCCGGAAAGCCTCGTTGCAGATATTGAGGCGGCACTGGCTGTATGAGTGTTGAAGGTCTAAGTGAATTGCCGCCTCAGCTTGAGCTCGATAATCAGTTATGTTTTCCCTTGTACGCCGCATCGAGACTGATTACGCGCTTGTATCAAGAAAAGTTAGCAGCATTAGATTTAACCTACCCCCAATATATTGTCATGATGATTTTATGGGAGAGGGCACCGTGCGCCATTAAAGTGGTGAGTGAGCGGGCCTTATTGAATACCAATACGTTAACGCCCTTGTTAAAACGATTGGAGTCCTTGGGGTTTGTCATTCGCCAGCGCTCAGTTGATGATGAGCGCGTGGTTATGCTGCATTTAACCGATAAGGGAAAAAAATTACAGCGTGACTGCGAATGTGTTCCTGAGGCTTTGTTGAGTAAGTTAGATGTAGAGACTGATGAATTAATCCAGCTTAAAGAAATTATGAGCCGTTTGTTACCCGCCTTAAGTCGGGCCGCAGAGCTGAAATGACGTCGAACTTTGATTTTGTTCCTCATAAAAAAACGGGCCCATAAGAGCCCGTTTTTTTTATCTTGATGTTGCAATAAGGTGTTAGCTGAATGCTTTAATGATGTTGCCCAGCATTTCTTTTGCGTCACCAAATAACATCCGCGTGTTCTCTTTAAAGAACAGTGGGTTGTCGATGCCGGCAAACCCTGAAGCCATAGAGCGCTTCATAACAAACACATTACGGGCCATATCGACGTTGATGACCGGCATGCCGTAAATTGGGCTACCTTCCATTTCACGTGCAGCAGGGTTAACGACGTCGTTGGCGCCGATAACAATCGCCACGTCGAAGGTTTCCATGCGCGGGTTGACTGCATCCATTTCTAGTAGCAGGTCATAAGACACGTCAGCTTCTGCAAGCAATACGTTCATGTGACCAGGCATACGACCAGCAACGGGGTGAATAGCGTAAACGACTTCTGCGCCATTCTTTTCAAGTAGCTCTTGGAGCTCTTTGACAACGTGCTGTGCTTGCGCCACAGCCATACCGTATCCAGGAACAATAACAACACTCGCTGCCGCTTCCAGAACGTAGTAGGCATCTTCCGCCGTCATAGGTTTGGCTTCGCCTTCGATCTTGGCAGCAGTGCCGCCCGTTGCAACTGCGCTGAAGCCGCTGAACAATACATTGCTGAGTGAGCGGTTCATTGCCTTACACATGATTTGAGTAAGGATAATACCGCTGGCGCCAACCAGTGCACCGGCTACGATCAATATAATGTTGTTGATTGCCAAACCCGCTGCGCAAGCTGCTAGGCCTGAATAGCTGTTTAACAAGGAGATAACAACAGGCATATCTGCGCCGCCGATGGGGATGACCAGCATGATGCCAAGCAGCAGTGCCAAGCCAATTACCACGTACAGGTAGATATGGGCTTCTGGGTAAACGGTGAACATAACTGACGCTGCAATAATGGCGGCGATCAGTAAAATGTTAAACACGCGCTGGCCACCAAAGACCATGGGTTTACCAGAGATGCGCTCGCTGAGCTTGCCCCAAGCAACCATACTGCCCGAGAACGTCACACCACCGATGAGAATTGACAGGATGATGGTGATCATTTCAAAGGTGTTAGCTTCAAAGCCATAAAGCGCTGCCCAGCCTACTAATAAGCTAGCTACGCCACCAAAGCCGTTGAATAGAGCAACCATTTCAGGCATGCCAGTCATTTCAACTCGGCGTGCAATGGTGGCACCAATTAGACCGCCGACGATAATACCGGCAATGATCCATTTGTAATCAATAATACTTTGGTCAAGTAGGGTAATAACGACCGCAATAAACATACCCAGCGCAGAGACCAAGTTGCCTTTGCGGGCAGTGGCTGGTGAGCCCAGCATTTTAAGACCAAAAATAAATAGGACGGCCGCTGCCACATAAGACAGATTAACCAGTAATTCGATGCCCATTACTTAGAGCCTCCTTTTTTCTTGAACATGGCTAGCATACGGTCAGTAACCATATAGCCACCAATCACGTTGATGGTTGCCATGGCAACGGCTGCGGTGCCAAGAATTGTGGCTAGAACAGTGTGTTCTGCGCCGGCCGAAGTGAGTGCGCCAACCAAGGTAATACCCGAGATCGCGTTAGAACCGGACATCAATGGCGTGTGTAGCGTAGCGGGGACTTTGTTAATCAGCTCAAAGCCTAAAAATATAGACAGCATTAAGATGAAAGCCAGAAAGACTATTTCCATCATCTTCTCCTAGTTAATCAGGTTTTTAATGGTTTCGTTAACGATCTCGCCGCCGTGAGTAATGACACAGCCCTGCAAAATATCGTTTTCCATGTCGATAACCATTTTCTTGTCATCGCCGTTCCAGCCTTCATCAACAAGATTGAAAAGGTTGGCTGAGTACATTTGGCTAGCGTCACGGCTAACAAAATTAGACCAGTTGCCATCACCAATAATAGTGACGCCATCAACAACGACGGTTTCGCCAGCAACAGAACCTTCGACATTGCCGCCGCTTTCAGCAGCCATATCGACAATTACTGAGCCAGGTTTCATGCCTTTAATCATGTCGCTGGTAACCAGAACGGGGGGTTTACGGCCAAAAAGCTGTGCCGTGGTAATGACAATGTCAGATTCGGCAATTTGCTTCTTCTGACCTTCTAGCTGTAACTTCATTTGCTCTTCGGTGAGTGCAACCGCGTAGCCATCTTTAGTTTGGCCGGTTTCACCTAGATCGATTTCTAAGAACTTGCCGCCTAGAGAGCGAACTTGCTCGGCAACCACTGAGCGCGTGTCGAAAGCAACAACCTTGGCACCAAGGCGTTTGGCAGTTGCAATGGCCTGAAGGCCAGCAACACCGGCGCCGATGATAAAGGCCGTAGACGGTTTCAATGTTCCGGCAGGGGTCATCATCATCGGTAAAATGCGGGGCAGTTTGGTGGTGGCAAGTAATACCATGACATAACCAGCCAAGCTCGCCTGTGAGCTTAATGCATCCATTTTTTGTGAACGGGTGCTGCGGGGAATCATTTCCATACTGATCGCGCTAACACCCTGATCACGGAAGGCCTTAATAAGATCATGTTCATTAAATGGATCAAGATAGCTGACATGAATACAGCCAGACTTCATCTGTCCAATTTCGTCTAAGGTGGGCTTGCTGATACGTAAAATAATGTCAGCACTGGCTAAAACAGTATTGCGATCTGCAATAACCGAAGCGCCAGCCTCGCTGTATTCCTCATCGCTAAAGCCGCTGCCTAAGCCCAAGCCTGCTTCGATTTGAATCGTTGCACCGGCCCTGATTAGCTTTTTGGCATCTGTCGGAATGATCGCGACACGGTTTTCACCGCTGGCGAGTTCTTTGGGGATTCCTATGAGCATCTTTGTAGATCCGTTGTGGTTAACAATTTTATTTGTGAATAAACGGCGTAGGATATTACAACTGGCTCAAAGAAGCGATAAAAGTGTGGATTAACAAAGTAGTCACTGAAAACAAAATCCCCCATAAATTAAGGTGATAGCGACATATATCCTACTAATAGTGAGTGAGATAATCGTGGTTTTAGGCAGTTTTACTTATGGTGAGTGATCTCTATGGCGCATTACACTGCGGAGGAGAATAGAAATACACTGTACTCTAAATGAGGTGTAGGGGCTTGAGTTCAGCTAGTGGAATAACTAATTTTTTAGAGACGATCGCTCAATAATGACCGCACGCGTAATTCCGATGATATTCCTGTTGGCGATGTCGTACTTTGTCCTTGGTAAAACGGCATTGTTACTTGCCATTCCTCCTGGCTACGCTACTGCAATTTGGCCTTCGGCTGGTATCGCCTTGGCTGCAATAATGCTGAAAGGTTATCGTCTATGGCCTGGTGTTTTATTGGGCTCCTTTCTTGTCAATGTTTATGCTCTACCCGACTTTTCTCAGCCTTTATTAGACTTGGTTTCTAGCTTTGTTGTCCCTCTAGTGATTGGCGCTGGGGCGGCATTACAGGCTGTAGTCGGGACATGGTTGGTGCGCCGCTATATTGGCTATCAGCTTAGGCTTGATAGCGTTAGTGAAGTGCTGCGTTTTATCGTATTTGCCTGTGGTTTAAGTTGTGTTGTTAGTGCGAGCGTTGGAACCATCACCCTCTTGGTGACGGGTATCGTGTCTGCCGAGAATTTTATATTTCACTGGCTGACGTGGTGGGTTGGCGATGGTCTAGGTGTGATGATCGCCACAATTTTGGCTTTTGTTTATTTTGGCCAGCCAGAAGATGTGTGGCGCAGTCGGCGGCGCATTTTGCCGATGATACTTATTGGTGTTTCTTTAATTGTGATGTCCTTGTTTTTTCTCGGCAGCCGCTGGGAATTGTCACGTCAGCAAGATGAATTTCACAGTTACAGTGATGAGACCTTAAGTCGGGCTCAGGTCATTGTTGATACTTATATTGAAAATTTATATGCCCTACGGGCGTTAATGGAAGTATCGGATCATGTTTCTGCTGCGGAATTTAAATTTTTTGTCGGCGGTTTTCTAGAGCGTAATAGTGGTTTTCAGGCAGTGACTTGGACGCCTTTGGTCAGGGATGTAGATCGCGCTGACCTTGAGTTGGAAATGAGTGCGGAAAACGGTCGAGATGTGCATATTACTCGACGTGACCAAAGTAATAAGCTGCTTCCGCAAAGCAAGCAAAGTGAATATATGATGGTTCGGTATATTGAACCGCTGCAGGGCAACGTCGCTGCCTTGGGATACGATATAAGCTCTAATAGCTTTGCGCGGGCCGCCTTTACTCGGGCAGTCATGTCGGGTCGGCCAGAAGGCACTGATGTGATTCGCTTAATACAGGAGCAAGAAGCCGGGTACGGGTTTGTTGTGTATTTGGCAGTGAAATCGACTGACCCAAGCGTTAAAAGTGACAGCTTAAGAGGGTTTGTATCCGGCGTTTTTCGTATTCCTGACTTGATGGCGGTATTGTTGCCGCCGGCATATTTGGGAGATATAACTGCGACGGTCTCAACCGAGAGGGGAGGGGTAATTTATTCAACGCAAAAAGATACTTCCGATTCCCGGGTGTTTGCTGGTAATGGTGTTCTGCATTTTGGCGGCGTTGATTTTTTGATTGAATTAGAGGCGGGGCAACGCTTTTTAGCTGGCTCTAGATCAATTACGCCCTGGGGAATGCTGGTGGCAGGGCTATTGTTTACCGGCTTATTGGGTATGACATTTCTAGTTTTAACTGGGCAGAAGCACAGCTCAGAGATGGCGGGGCAAGAGTTAAAGGCAATGTTGGCACAACTTCGCGAGACTCAAGATCACCTAGTTGAGTCAGAAAAAATGGCGTCGTTGGGGGGCTTGGTAGCGGGTTTTGCACACGAACTTAATACCCCGCTTGGTATTGCAATTACGGCGGAATCTACACTTCAGGATGATATTGCTAAATTAACTGCGTCGCTGGAAAGTTCTGCCAATATGGAGACCAGTAGCGTCTTGGCACGGATGCGAGAAGCATCGCAAATTGTTTTGGCGAATGTGCAGCGTGCAGGAGGCTTGATCGTTAGCTTTAAGCAAGTGTCAGTTGATCAGGCGACGACAGAAACCAGATCGATCAATCTGTATGAGTATTTAACCGATGTCTTAATGCACTTGTCACCCAATTACCGGCGCAGTGGCCATGAGGTGGTTCTTGATTGCCCAGCAGATATTAGTATCCGAACGGTTCCTGGTGGAATTGCACAGGTGGTCATCAATTTATTGAATAACAGTTTGATTCATGCCTTTCCCCATAGTGAAAAGGGCCATATTCATTTAAGTGTGACTCGTCAGCAAGACAATGTTGTCATTAGATTTAGTGATGATGGTATTGGCATTTCTGAGTTAAATCAAAAGAAAGTGTTTGAGCCATTTTATACGACACGGCGCGGTAGTGGTGGCACCGGCTTGGGTTTACATGTGGTCTACAATATTGTTAATCGTCAATTAAAAGGGCGTATTTCTATTGTGAATCAGGCCGTGTCAGGAACAAGTTTTGAGATTGTCTTGCCGATGGCTATCAATCAACTTGATGAGCATGCAGGATCAATATCGTAGCGCTGTTAAGCAGTTTGTGCGGATAAATCAAAGTTTAACTTGGTTTTATACCTTCAAATAATAAATCCAAGGAAGCGGCAACATATTCTACTGATAAGCCGGTAGGTGTGGTGTTCAAGTGATGCTGGAATATACCCAGAATATGCGCACGGATATGGATTGCTAAACATTGAGGGTTAATGTCTTTTTTTACCAATCCGGCTTTTTGAGCTTTGCTAAAAAATCGTTGCAGGCGGTCGAGGGCGAGCTCTCGATCTTGATCTATCCGTGCATTCAATGATTCTGACTCGTTACATAATGCGTAACGGAAAACAAACCGTGTGATTTGTTCTAATGCGGGGAGTTGGTTGGTGCGTATGAATGCCTCAATGATCACGTCTCTGAGCATGTCGAGAGACTGTATTTCGCTGTCTTGACGGTTACTTAATGCTTCTAGAGCTGCGTCGGTGGGCGCGCCGACCCTGTCCATCATCGCTTCTATTAACGCTTCCTTATCTTTGAAGTGCCAGTATATAGCGCCTCGCGTGACACCTGCTGCGGAAGCAACGTCAGTAAGGCGGGTTCGTGTGATGCCTTTTTGCGCAAATATTTCGCCAGCGGCATCAAGAATGCTTGATCGTGTCTGTTCCGAATCCGCTTTACATCGTTTCATGTTTCTAGCCTAGAGATTGTTATGATTACTATTCCAAGTACTTTACATACATGCGTGTATGTATGTAAAGTACTTGGTATCAAATTTGATCAGTAAAGGTTGTCTCAAGTGCAAGCGTTTTCAGGGCAGTGCCGTGTATTTTTTCTAATGATTTCTGTGTTGGGTGTATTCACTTTAAGCGCCTGTACGGATGAGTTGCCAGTTAGCGCTGCTCCGCCACCCATTAAGGTGAATGTGCATACTGTTGCGGAGCGCACGGTGCCAATCGGTGGCCATTATCCCGGGCGAACGGTGGGTTCGAAAGAAGTGCAGATTAGAGCCCGTGTTGAGGGGATTTTAATACGACGTACTTACACTGAGGGCCAGGCTGTCAGTGAGGGGCAGTTATTATTTGAAATAGATGCAGCGCCATTTGAGGTTGCCTTAAATAGAGCAAAGGCACAATTGGCACAGGCTAATGCAAGTCTGTCTGCGGCACAGCGGCGTTGGAATCGAGCGGAAGAGCTAATTAAGACGAACTCAATTAGCCGCCGAGAGCTTGATGATACCGAGTCTGATTTAGAGTTTGCCAAAGCTGCAGTGCAGTTGGCAGAAGCAGAGGTGCAGGCTGCGGATATTAACTTGGGTTATACCCGGGTGAGAGCACCCATTGCAGGTGTGACTAGCCGTGAAGAAGTTTCAGAAGGGAGCTTGGTTGGGCCTAGCAATAGTTTGCTAACAACCATTACCCAGCTTGATCCTCTGTGGATCAATGTGTCGCTACCGGATAAGTTGGTGCTGGGTATACGTGAGATGATAGAACGTGGCGAAGCGGCTTTCACCGATGGTAAAAAAGAAGTTGAGGTCATGCTGGGTTCAGATGATTTATATCCATACTTGGGACAGATTAATTTCACAGAAAGCGCCATTGACAGTCGAACCGGAACAGTTCAAATCCGTGCGATTATTCCAAACCCTGACGGAAAATTGCTTCCAGGCCAATTTCTCCGCGTCAAACTACATGGCTTAATGAGTTTAAACGCGATTGTTTTACCTGAGCGCGCTATTTTACAAGGGGCGCAAGGCACCTATGTCTATAAAGTGGTTGAAGGTAACCGTGCTGAAATAGCGAATGTGGTACTGGGGATGGATGCTGTCGACGGCGTTATTATTGAATCGGGCGTCACCGCGGGTGATGTCGTTGTGGTTGATGGAGTATCGAGAATACAGCCTGGGGCGGTATTGGAGCCGAGTGAAACCAAAAAACCACCTTCGCAAGCTGAGGGTAAAGTAGTAAACCAAGAAGAAGGTGATACACCCACAGCTTCTGAGTCTGAAAGCGAGGGCAGCCCCCAGTGAATGCTCGTTTTTTTATAGACCGCCCCGTACTCTCAATTGTTATTTCGTTAATGATTTTGTTGGGTGGTGCGACGGCAATGGGTCGCTTACCTATCTCTTTATATCCTGAGTTTTTACCGCCAGAAATTGTCGTGACTGCCACCTACCCAGGTGCTAGTGCAGAAACCATTGCGGACACGGTAGCCGCGCCACTTGAACAGCAGATTAACGGCGTGGATGACATGTTGTATATGTCCACCCAGGCTTCTGCGTCGGGGGTTGTAACAATAAACGTAGTGTTTGCGACTGGAACCGACCCCGATCAAGCTGCTATTAATGTAAGTAATCGTGTTGCAGTGGCTGAAAACCGTTTGCCCGAAGCGGTCACCCGCTTGGGGATTCAGGTAAGTAAGCGCTCTACGAGTATTTTGATGATATATGCCTTAACGGCGGATCACCCACAGTACGACTCAATTTATTTAAGTAATTATGCTTTATTGAATATTGTCGATGAATTGCGGCGATTACCCGGTATTGGTGATGCACGCTTGTTGGGTGCAAAAGATTACTCTATGCGAGTTTGGCTTCAGCCAGATCGTTTAGCTGAGTTTTCATTAACCCCTTCAGATGTAGCGCAAGCCATTCGTGAGCAGAATGCCAATTTTGCGGCGGGTAAGTTTGCCGCAGAACCCCTTGTTCAAGATGCAGCCTTCACTTATACCGTTACGACTCAAGGGCGCTTGACTACGGTTGCAGAATTTGAAGACATTATATTGCGGACTGACAACTCCGGTGCAACATTGCATCTCGGAGATGTGGCAAGGGTAGAGCTTGGTGCACAAGATTATGCTTTTCAGGGGGCATTCAATGGTCAGCCAGCGGTTCCTATTGCCATGTATTTGCAGCCTGGAGCTAATGCGCTAGAAACGGCTAAGCAAGCACAGGAAGTGCTTGAGACAGTGCGTGAAAAATTACCGGATGGTGTGAAGCTAAATTTAACCTTTGATACCACTGTGTTTGTCGAACACTCAATAAAAGAAGTGATTGTTACCTTTTTTGAGGCGCTGGTACTGGTTGTTCTGGTGATGTTCATATTTTTACAGAATGTTCGGGCAACGATTATTCCTTTGCTTGCTATTCCGGTGTCTATTATTGGCACATTTGCCGGGCTCTATATTGTCGGTTTTTCGATCAACTTGTTAACCTTATTTGGTTTGATCCTCGCCATTGGTATCGTTGTTGATGATGCCATTATTGTGATCGAGAACGTTGAACGAATAATGGAAGAGCAGCATGTTGATGCAGACACGGCTGTTAAGCGTGCAATGGAAGAAGTGTCTGGGCCATTGATTGCCATTGTATTAGTGCTGTGTGCCGTGTTCTTACCGGTTATTTTTATGGATGGACTAACGGGAGAGATGTACCGCCAGTTTGCGGTGTCTATTTCCGTTTCTGTTATTTTATCTGGCATCGTCGCTTTAACGTTAACGCCTGCTTTGTGTTCGATGTTATTAAAGGACAAGGTGCACCCGCCTGCCGTTACGGGGTTTCTCGGTGGTTTCAACCGTTGGTTTGGAGTGATGCGTAATGGCTATGTATTTGTTACTAAGGCGATTATAGAGCACCGTTTTATTGGGCTTAGTGTGTTTGCTGGCTTAATGGGCTTGTTGTGGTATTTATTCCAGATTGTTCCAACGAGCCTGGTGCCAAGCGAAGATCAGGGCTATGTCATTATGGCCTATAAGACACCGCCAGCGGCCTCTTTGTCGCGAACCAAGGCGGTCACTGATGTTATGAATGAGCGTGTTTTGGCGCAGGATGACGTGAGTAGATTGATTACTTTTTCCGGCTTTGATCTATTGTCGTCTGCTCAAAAAACGAATTCTGGCGTGTCATTTATTATGTTAAAAGACTGGTCAGAACGGCAGGAAGCAGAACAGAGTTCAACAAAAATAGCCGCTAGCTTGCCTAGACTTGGTGGTGATTTGTTAGATGGTCAAATGTTTGCCTTTAACCCGCCCCCTATCATTGGTTTGAGTACCACGGGAGGCTTTGAAGTTTTTGTCCAAAATCGTGGCGATGCAGATTTTGTGCAAATGAATGAGCAATTGAATGCGTTTCTTGCCCTAGCCAATCAACAACCTGAGCTGGTAGGGGTTTACTCAACCTTTGATATTAATACGCCGCAATATCGTTTAAACCTCGATAGAGAAAAGGCAATGAGTTTAGGTGTGCCAGTCGCAGATGTATTTAGCACCATGCAAGCAACCTTTGGGAGCTTGTACGTTAATGATTTCACCTTGTATGGGCGCAGCTTTCAGGTGAACTTACAATCCGAAGAAGATTTCAGAACATCGCCAGATGATTTAGGCAAAGTGTTTGTTCGAGCGAGTTCAGGTAGCTTGGTGCCGTTGCGCTCTCTTATTCAAATCGAACGTATCGTTGGTCCTGACACGGTTAGTCGTTTCAATGGTTTTCCGGCTGCTAAGGTGTTGGGTAACCCTGCAGAGGGGTACAGCTCAGGTGATGCGTTAGCGGCATTAGAGCGCGTGGCGGCTCAGGCACTAGGGCAACAATTTAGTTTGGGCTGGATTGGTAGTGCCTACCAAGAAAAAGCGTCTGACGGTTCTGGTAGCCAGGCGTTTTTACTGGCTGTGTTGATGGTGTTTTTAATTTTGGCGGCTCAGTATGAGCGCTGGGTCATTCCAGCTGCGGTTATTCTTGCGGTGCCATTTGCCTTGTTGGGGGCAATTTTAGCCACATGGATGCGGGGTCTAGAAAACGATATTTATTTCCAAATAGGCTTGGTGTGTTTGATCGGTTTGGCGAGTAAGAATGCTATCTTGATCGTTGAGTTTGCGATGCAAAAGCAGCGGCAGGGCATGACCATAATAGATTCAGCGGTAGAATCTATTCGCTTGCGTTTTCGGCCTATTGTGATGACCTCTTTGGCTTTTACACTAGGGTGTTTACCGCTAGCCATTTCTAGCGGTGCAGGTGCGGCTAGCCGAATGTCATTAGGCACTGGTGTGATTGGCGGCATGTTAATAGCGACTTTTGTCGCGACGGTATTTGTACCTTTGTTTTATGTATTGCTGGCGTCGTTGGGGCAGCGGCTTAAAGTAAAAAACTAATGGCGTAGTGGGGGGGGATTCGTGATGCAGAGGTTTTAACTGCTCTGCATCCTCTCGCTAAAGTCCCATGTTGTTAGGGTTTTTATTGATAGATGGATGGCATACTCGTCAGCGCAGCGGCTCATTAACCAGCTTTTTAAGCGGGGGCGGGAGTCGCCAATATAGCGGTTAATTAACTGCTCAAGAACATAGCCTTTATTATCTTTTTCAAGCGTTGCTAGCGCCTTTCCCCTTACACCTTTATAGGGAGGTTCATTAACCGAGACTTCAAAGGCGCAATGGGGGTTGTTACGCAGAACGCGAATTATTTTAGCGGATGCATGACTGGCACAAAATATTTTATGACCATCGCTCATAAACCATAACGAGCACACTATTGGAAAGCCATCTTTATCAATAACCGCCAACCTTATGGGGCTGTGTTGTTCCCTCAGAAATGTCATGGCGTCCATTTTTGTATCCTTAATTATTAGTTGTGTAGGCTAGCTTACGATTCGGTGACTAGTTTAATTCCGTTATTTTCTATTGTGATACGTTGTTGTTTATAAAGTCGACCAAGGGCTTGTTTGAAAACCTTTTTACTGACATTAAATTGGGCGTAAATTTTCTCTGGAGGGGTTTTGTCCCCGACTTCAAGAAAGCCATTATTAGCTTCTAATTGGCGAATGATATTGCTAGCTATGTCGGTATTGCCGGCTGTAGCAATGGGCTGGATACTCAGATCTATGCGGCCGTCATCACGAACTTTTTTAATATAGGCGGTCAGCTTTTCACCTTTACGGATGGGGCGAACGAGGTCGCTATCGTATAGCAGCCCCCAATATTGATTTTCAATAACGGCTTTATAACCTAGTTCAGTTTTATTCGCGACAGTGACAATAAATGATTGGCCGCGCTGGAGTTGCGGCGCGGTGTCTTCTATGAACTCGTCGAGCTTCATTGACGCGACAATACGATAACTTCTATCAAGATAGATTTTCACTAATACTTTTTTCTGGGCTGTGATTTCACCCATTTGCTCTGCATAGGGGAGCAATAGCTCTTTATCTAGGCCCCAATCTAAGAAGGCGCCGGTATCATTAATTTGTGAAACGGTTAAGGAGATGACATCGCCGACTTGGCCAAGCGGGGTTTGCGTTGTGGCCATTAAACTTCCATCGCTATGGTGAAGGACAAATACATCTAGCGTATCGCCGATATTGCAGTTGTCTGGAGCGTTTTTACGGCTTAAGAAAATATCGCCAAGCTTGCCACCATCCAAATAAAATCCGGCTTGGCTATGGCGATGAATTTTAAGGCGGCTGATACGACCGATTGCGGTCATGAGGTGTCCTCATTATTTCAGATAAGAATAATGAGTGATTATACGCTAGGGTTTACCAGTACGTCATTTTCGCTTGTAAGCGGGCTGGTAGGTTGCGATGAATAAAGTGAGTGGCCAGTGCTAACACTGGCCACGAGTCGCATTAGATGAGTTCAATCGCGACGGCGAGGGCTTCACCACCACCGATGCAGAGCGAGGCAATACCGCGTTTTTTGCCGTATTGTTGTAGCGCGTGCACCAGGCTGATGATAATTCTTGAACCGGTAGAACCAACTGGATGGCCCTGGGCGCAAGCACCGCCGTGTACATTGACTTTAGCGTGGTCAATATCCAGTTCACGAATAGCCAGCATGGTTACCATAGCGAAAGCTTCGTTAATTTCCCAAAGATCAACATCGTCTTTGGTCCAGCCTGTTTTGGCGAGTAGTTTTTGCATTGCGCCAACGGGAGCAACAGTAAACAAGTCTGGCGCCATAGATTGGCGACTGTGGGCAATAATACGCGCTTGAGGAGTGGCTCCTGTGTCTTTCAGGGCCTTTTCGTTCATTAACACCATTGCCGAGGCGCCATCTGAAATGGAGCTGGCGTTAGCTGCAGTGATGGTGCCATCTTTGGCGAAAGCGGGACGAAGTGTTGGAATTTTTTCTAGCGACGCTTTGAGAGGTTGCTCATCGTCACTAACAATGGTTTCACCTTTTCTGGATTTAACCGTGACAGGCGCTGTTTCTGCAGTTAAATAGCCATTTTTTATGGCGTTGCAGGCGCGGTTTGTTGATTCAATGGCGTAAGCGTCCATTTCTTCACGGGTGAAATTGTTTTCGTCAGCTGTTTGTTGTGCAAAGCTGCCCATCATGCGGCCGCTGTAGGCATCCTGTAAACCGTCAAAAAACATGTGGTCTTCAAAGCCTTTACCGCCGGTGCCGACACCTTTGCGGGCATTTAAGACAAGGTGGGGGGCATTGGTCATGCTTTCCATACCGCCAGCGACAATAATGTCACAGCTTCCAGCTTTAATTTGGTCGTGAGCATAAATGGTGGCTTGCATACCTGAGCCACACAGTTTGTTAATGGTTACTGCGCCAGTAGATTCTGGAATACCGGCACCGATTGCGGCTTGACGAGCAGGGCCTTGTTTTAAGCCAGCGGGTAGTACACATCCCATAATGACATCGTCGATTTTGGCGGTATCAATATTTGCGCGTTTGACGGCTGCGGTAATGGCTGTCGTGCCTAGCTCAACGGCGGTCAGAGAGCTAAGTGAACCGAGCATGCCGCCCATTGGGGTACGAGCGCCAGATACAATATATACGGAGTCAGACATAGGAATTTCCCTGTAGGTGTGCCGTTCTGATACGCAAAATAAGCGATCCTCGGCCAAAAATTAAAAAGTAGGAACTTTTAAAGGCGGCACATTTAGCCATGTAGGGGCTATTTTTTCAAGGTTTGTGGGATTTCTGTTGTTTGTGAGCAGGAAAATTTAGGCTTTATTGACCTCAAATAACTTTCGTCTCACCGCGTGCCGGTATTTACCTGGGCTTGCACTGCAGTGTTGTTTGAATAGTCGACAAAAATAGCTGCTATCACTATAGCCACATTGTTGGCCAATTTCGTCAACGCTAAGATTGCTGTTTTGCAGTAAATCTTTAGCCAGCTCTATGCGGAGTTTTTGAACATATTGCAAAGGCGGCAGGCCAGTTATTTGGCGAAAGCGGCGGTGGAAGCTGCGCTCACTTAGGCCGCTCTGCTTGGCGAGTTCGGGAATGTTAAGGGGGGTAGCAATGTTTCTGGCTAGCCAGTTTTGGGCAAGCGCAATGGTTTCGTCGCGATGTAAGTCACTGCGGTTAACTCGATAACTATTGCGTGAAAATGGCCTCCGGCTTTCAGGTGAAAATTGCTGGGCTACTCGATTAGCTATGGGTGCTCCCCAGTAGCGATCAATTAAGTGAACAACTAAATCCGCCGCGGAGTTGACGCTGCCAGAGCAAAAAATATTATCTGTTTGAGTAATTAGGTGATCGCGATGGAGTGATACCTTGGGGTAACGGGTGGCAAAGTCGTCAAAGTAATGCCAGTGCGTTGTTGCCACTCTCCCATCTAGTAAGCCTGCCTCTGCGAGGAAGTAGCTACCATTCCCCACTGAGCAAATGACGGCGCCTCTCGTTTCGTGGTCTCGAAGCCATTGCTGTACGTCGGCTCGCAGCGGAGAGCCTCGATGTGGGTGGCGCCAACGACTAGGAATGATAATGAGGTCGTATTCTTTGTTGTTATTTATATCCGTGCTTGCCAGTAAGTTGAGGCCACCTGAGACCTCAATGGGAGAGGGATCCAAACCGACGATGTCTGCTGAAATGATGGTTTTGCGATGACGTTGCAGGGCAACACTATTTGCAGCGTTTAGGAGTTCATTGGGCAGACTGATACTGGTTGCTAGGGCGTCATGGAAGGCGAGTAGGGCAACTTGTTTCATGGTGGCGATAATGTCTTATCTATTGGCGGTTATATTCTATTTCAATCTGCCCAACACCGATAGACTAACACGCTATTATTTTAACTCGTGCATAAGGATTTAGAGTGAGTAAGTTACCTGTCATTGTCGGTTTTGGTGGTGTTAATGCGGCTGGGCGAAGCTCATTTCATCATGGTTATCGTCGTCTTATTTTAGACGCGCTACCCGAAGAAAAGGTAAACAGTACTTATCGTAGCTTGGCTGCAATAATGGGAATTCCTGCAGATCAAGTGGGTACAGAAGCTCAGCGTAAGTATATGCGCGATCATACCTTGATTCGAAAAATTGAGAGCAATCTTTTCAAGACAGATGAAGTTGCTTGGAATAAGCGCATGAACCTTACCGGGGGAAGTGGTGCTTTACAATTTGTGACGCGAGCGCGGGACCTTCCTGATGTATTGCCCACTGGCTGGGAGGTAACTGAGCTGGCGGATGGTAAAGTTTCAGTAAGTATCAGCGACGGTTGCAATGTTTTACTGCCCACGACGCGGAAAATAGAAGTATCGTCAGCCGGGCAGTTACCCTCTGGGTTTGATCCTGCCAGTTTGTATGGTTCTAGAAATCATCCCCGCGGTTTGCAAATGGCCATTTGTGGCGCTTCTGATGCACTAAAATCCATGGGGATAGAGTGGCAGACAGTCATGGATAATATTCGCCCAGACCAAATGGGTGTGTATGCAAGCTCGGCAATGTCGCAGTTAGATGAAAATGGTTTTGGGGGACTGCTTGGTGCACGTGCCAATGGCGGACGGGTAAGCTCAAAGCAGCTGGCCTTGGGCTTGCCTGATATGCCGGCTGATTTTGTTAGTGCCTACGTATTGGGCAGTGTTGGAACCAGTGGGCCGTCCCTGGGGGCTTGTGCGACATTTTTTTATAATTTACGTCAAGCAGTCAATGATATTCGCAATGGCTTAGTGAAGGTTGCTGTAGTGGGTGTGGCCGAGTCGGGGCTTGATCCAAAGATTATTGATGGCTATTACACGATGGGGGCGTTGGCCTCTGATGCGGATTTATTAAAACTAGATGAAGCCAAAGGACTTGCTGAGCCAGACTATCGCCGCGCAAGTAGGCCGTTTAGCACAAACTGTGGATTCACCATCGCTGAATCATCGCAGTTTATCGTTCTATTTGATGACGAATTAGCCTTACAGCTCGGCGCCCAAATTCACGGTTCGGTAGCGGATGTTTTTGTGAATGCTGATGGTTATAAAAAGTCGATATCTTCACCGGGGGTGGGTAATTATTTAACCGTGGCTAAGGCGGTTGCAGCGGCTGCCGGTATCATTGGTGATAAAGCCATTAAGACACGTTCATTTGTGCAGTCTCATGGTACCAGTACGCCACAGAACCGAGTGACTGAATCCCATATTTTGAATGAGACGGCCAAAGTCTTTGGTATTGAAAATTGGCCAGTTGGGGCGATAAAAGCGTATTTAGGTCATAGTATTGGCGCCGCTTCCGGTGATCAGCTGATTTCAAGTTTGGGTGTCTGGCAGGAGAATATTCTGCCAGGTATTGCGACGATCGATCATATTGCTGACGATGTTCACTGCAGTAATTTGCAGTTGAATAAAGAGCATACGCATTTCGAGTCAGATAGCCTTGATGTGGCAATACTTAATGCAAAAGGATTTGGTGGCAATAATGCGAGTGTGGCGTTGTTATCGCCATTGTTGAGTGAAAAAATGCTCAAAGGGCGGCACGGTGCTAAGGCGTGGCAAGGTTATATGGAACGCCGAGAACAGGTGCAGGCTGCGGCAACGGCTTACGATGAATCTGCATGCGCAAATGGTTACAGCGTACATTACCAATTTGGTCAAAATGTACTGGATGGTGATGATCTAGAGCTGACTCGATCAGGAATTGGCATTAAGGGTTGGGCTGAAAAAGTCGCTCTAAACATTGAATCACCTTACGCTTCGTGGTTAGAGGATAAGGACTAATATTCGTTAATAGTTGGTCGGGAACTGGCTAGTCATCGACTAGGATTTACGAATTGCTGTAAGGGAAAGTGCTTATAGCTGATGTATTTAGAGTGTGACTTAATTTATTGTGAGTCAGAATTCGCCCAAATATATTCAGGAGGCTAGATATATGCGTAATGATATCCGCCATCCAAGCAGCATCCCAATTGCACTGAAAGTGGGGCATCACGACGGTACTCGACGTGGTTTTTTACGGAATGTGAGTGCCGCAGGCTTGTCTTTTGATGTGGCGCGGAGAATAACTCGTGGGACTAAAATTGTCTTTTATGTTCCGTCTTTGTCCTCCCAGCCCGTGGGGCGGGGGCGAGTGGTGTGGAGCCGGCCTTTACGTGCTAGCTATCGTTTGGGGGTTGAGTTTGAAAGTGTCAAAGACGCTTACCGTACTCGAATGGTAGAGCAGATATGCCAAATAGAAGATTATCGACAAAAAGTGTTGGCGTCAGAGGGGCGTGAACTTGGTTCTGAGGAGGCCGCCTTTGAATGGATAGATGCCCATGCAGAGGAATTTCATCGTCGTTTTTCCTGAGGCTGGCATAGATTTCCTGATTAGATAAAATAGCCTCAATCGAGACAGTGTAATAAATTCATGTTTGAATAGGTCCCCCGCTGGTTCGGGGGATTTTTTTGCCCAGAGGAAATGGACAATGAGACATGAGGCGACTGCGCGAGTCGTTATAAACATGCCTAGAGAGCAGGCTTGGGATTTATTGAAAGATTTATCACTTGCACATCATTATGTGCCTGGGATTGTTCGTACTGAGCTTACAACCGAATTAAAAGAAGGCGTGAATGCGAGCCGCCGTGTTTTTCGGGCTTCCGGCAAACCATTGGACGAAACAGTTTCTGAATGGAATGAAGGTCACGGTTTTTTAATTCGCCTTCATAATGGCGATGCTGGCGCACCGTTACCGTTCAATAGGGCGGCATTTCGCTATCGTCTTGATGATGCGGGTCATAATAGTACCGCACTCACTACGAGCTTAAGGTTTGATATGCGTTGGGGTGGTTTTGGACGGTTTTTGTACGGGCGCTTTCTGCATAAAGTGTTTCGGCAAGTGATTCAGGATGTGGCAATAAGCATGAAGCAATATTATGAAACTGGGCAAGCAGTAAGCCCTGCACAATTGAAACAACTCCGCGAAAACACAAGGCAGGCCAGTTGATGGATGCATTAACATTACTTAAGGGCCGTAATTCAGCGGCAAGGTTATGTAAACCAGCTCCTGATGATTCTGCCTTAGCGGAAATTTTTGCAGCAGCGAGCCGTGCTCCCGACCATGGCCGTCTGCGGCCTTGGCGATTTTTGTTGGTTCGTGGGGACGCTCTCGTTAAACTAGGCGATCTGTTTGCGTCGGCGGCAAAACAACGTGATCCTGATTTAAGCGAAGATGACTGCCAACGCTTTAGGCAGCAGCCTTTGCGGGCGCCCCTTATATTGATTGTTATTGCACGTTTAGAAAAGCATCCAAAAGTGCCGATAATAGAGCAACAAATATCTGCTGCTTGTGCTGCACATGGTGCAATGTTAGCGGCAGAAGCATTAGGATATGCCGGCATTTGGCGTACCGGCGTAAATGCCTTTGATCAAAGAGTGCATTCTGGTTTAGGCCTTGTGCACAATGAAGAAATTTCTGGGTTTCTGTACTTGGGAACTCGTGATGGCCAAGCTAAGCCGCTTCCGGTGATGTCGCAGGCTGATTTTATGAAGGAATGGAGATAATAATGAACAGCGTTGTACCCCCAAGTTACACAACTGTACAAATTCGAATGGAAGAGCATGTTGCCTGGGTTGCGTTAAATCGACCAGATAAAGCAAATGCCATGAATCAAACAATGTGGGATGAGATTCAGCTGTGTTTTGAGTGGCTAGACCAGGAGCCACTTGTCCGTGTTGTGGTGTTGTGTGGTGAGGGGCGTCATTTTTGTTCTGGCATCGATTTAGCCATGTTTAGTGGTATAGCGGAAGCTCAAAATGGTTTGGAGAAGTCCCGTGTTGTTGAGCAGTTTCGAGCCACTATTTTACGTCTGCAAGGTAATTTAACCGCCATAGAGCGTTGTCGTAAGCCTGTTTTAGCGGCGATTCAAGGTAGCTGTGTTGGTGGTGGTGTAGATATTATCAGTGCCTGTGATATGAGGTATTGCTGTGATGGTGTTAAATTTTCTATTAAAGAAATAGATATTGGTATGGTTGCCGATGTTGGCACATTACAGCGTTTGCCACACATTATCCCCGCGGGTGTTATGCGTGAGCTCGCTTATACTGGGCGTAATGTGGGCGCAAGCGAGGCCGAGCGTATTGGCTTGGTAAATCGACGTTTTGATAATTATGAAGAAATGATTGAAGCTGTATCGGCCTTGGCTCAAGAAATTTCCCGTAAGTCACCACTGGCAGTACGTGGTAGTAAGCAAATGCTACTTTACAGCCGTGATCACAGTGTTGCCGACGCCTTGGATTATCAGGCTACATGGAATAGCGGCATGTTGAGCTTTGAAGATGTCATGCTCGCTATTACTGCGGCCAGTGAAGGTAAGTCTGCCGACTTTAAAGATTAACATTCGCTTACATTTCTTCTACCAGCAATCGGAGCGCTTGAACTGCCTCCGCTTGTTGGTAAACTCCCTGTAACTAAAAATAATCGCAGCGACGAATATATATTTGTCAGCTGTGGCTGAGTGATTCTGATTTATGCAATCCCGAACGATTTTTAATACGCCTTTAGTGAGCGGTTTTTTCCGTGCAATATTTATACTACTTACATGGTTACTTGGCTGGCGAATTGTTGGAGAGAAGCCAACGCACAAGAAATATATGATGATTGCTGCGCCACATACAAGTAACTGGGATTTTCCGACCATGATGGTCGCGGCCTTTGTGTTGCGCTTAGATGTGCACTGGGTAGGTAAGCACACTTTATTTCCTAAGGGGGGCTTAGGTGCGGTGATGCGTTGGTTTGGTGGTATTGGTTTAGATCGACGAACAGCCAATAATACGGTTGAGCAAATGATTGCCCAATACGCGTCGCGAGATGAACTCATGCTGTTAATTGCCCCAGAGGGGACGCGTAGCAGGGTCGATAATTGGAAGGCGGGGTTTTATCACATCGCTGTGGGCGCTGGAGTGCCTATCTACCTTGCTTTTTTAGACATAAAAACGCGACATACCGGGGTTGGTAAAGTGTTTTACCCAACGGGTGATTATGAAAAGGATATTGCTGATATTAAGGCATTTTATAAGAATAAATGTGGTTTTAATCCTGAGCTGACTTAATTTGATGCGTTAAAGCGGTTGAATACTAAATAATAAAAAGGGTGGGGGAGATTATGCTGGAATTAAGAAGGCATATTGCGTTTTTGGTATTGATTTTTAGCGCGATATTTTATTCCGTGTGTTTACACGCTGCAGGACCAACAGTTGTTAACACTGAAAGTATAAGCGCAAATTCGGCTGATAATTGGTTGTCTTATGGCAAAGATTATAAAGAGCAGCGCTACAGTGAGCTAGATCAAATCAACGTTGATAATGTCAGTGATTTAAATCTGGCTTGGTCTTTTGATACTGATTTTAACCGTGGCCTAGAAGCAACTCCAGTAGTCATAGATGGCGTCCTATATTTGACGGGAAACTGGAGTGTAGTCTACGCGCTGGACGCGAAAAGTGGCAAATTACTCTGGAAATATGACCCAAAGGTCCCTCGCGAGTGGGGGAAAATGGCCTGCTGTGATGTGGTTAATCGAGGGGTAGCGGCGTATGAAGGAAAGATAATATTTGGCACATTAGATGCTCGTTTAATAGCGCTAGACGCCGCCACTGGAGAGCGAATTTGGGAAGTATTAACGGCAGATACCAGTGTTTACCCATATACAATTACCGGCGCACCACGTGTTGCTAAAGGTAAGGTGTTTATTGGCAATGGCGGCGCAGAATATGGCGTACGTGGCTATGTTAGCGCATACGATGTCAATACCGGTGAACAACAATGGCGATTTTATACTGTGCCTGCAAACCCTGCCGATGGGTTTGAAAATCAAGCAATGGAAGCGGCTGCAAAAACCTGGACTGGAGAGTGGTGGAATTATGGTGGTGGCGGCACAGTCTGGGATGCCATTGTTTATGATGACGAATTAGATCAACTTTACATTGGGGTTGGGAACGGGTCGCCGTGGAATGCAAAAGTACGTAGCCCTGACGGAGGGGATAATCTTTATTTATCGTCAATTGTTGCACTAAATCCTGATAATGGTGATTACCTGTGGCATTACCAAGAAACCCCCGCAGAATCTTGGGATTATACGGCTACCCAACACATTATGCTGGCTGACATGGCGTTTGACGGTCAGGAGCGGAAAGTTATTTGGCACGCGCCTAAAAATGGATTCTTTTTTGTTATTGATCGAACAAACGGCGAGTTACTTTCTGCAGAGCCATATTCAGATGTGAATTGGGCAAGTCATTATGATTTAGAAACTGGTAGACCCGTAGAAACTAAAAATGCACGTTATTTAACTAAAGCGCAAATGATTCGACCCTCATCAATGGGGGCACATAACTGGCAAGCTATGGCGTATAGCCCGCAAACTGGTTTGGTATATATTCCCGCCATTAACAGTTTATTCGAATATAAATCCGTAAAGAATTATTTGCACGAATGGGGGCAATGGAATCTTGGTGTCTATACTCAGCAGCAGTCTGTATCTGATCCTATTTTAGCGCAATTACTAACAAGTAAAATTACCCAAGGTGCCTTACTGGCGTGGGACCCTGTTAAGCAAGAGGCCGCATGGGAGGTTCCGCATAAATTGACGTGGAATGGTGGCTTATTGGCTACCGCTGGCGGGCTTGTTTTTCAGGGGGCTGCAGACGGCGATGTACTAGCGTTTCGGGCTGATAATGGTGAAAAATTATGGTCTTTTAATGCTAATACCGGCGTTATGGCGCCGCCAGTTACCTACACGGTTAACGGGGAGCAATATATAACAATTCTGGCTGGCTGGGGTGGCGCATTTGGCTTGATTGCAGGGTTGGAGAGAGAGGTAGCTCCGCCACCGAGTAGGGTCTTAACTTTTAAGCTGGGCGGTTCCGCTCTAGCGCTTCCGGCAAATCCACTTAAGAAAATACACGAGCCACCTGTGCGTATAAGTAGTGATCAAAACATACTTGAAGAGGGGCGCTCTCTTTATTATGCGTATTGTAGTGCTTGCCATGGCACGGAAGTGATTTCTAATGGGGCAATACCAGATTTACGCCACTTACCGACAGCGTTTCATGATAATTTTAATGCGATTGTGCTTGATGGTGTTATGAAAAAAGCGGGTATGGTGGGCTTTTCTGACGTTTTAACTGAGGAGCAGGCGTTTGCTATACATGCTTATATCCTAGAGCAGGCTAATATCGATAGAGAAAGGCGAGCACAGTCTAGCTGGTGGGTGGCCATCAAGACGTGGTTCTTCAAAATCGTTGCGGCTGTATTAGGCTTTGCAATGACATTTGTTTAGCGTGTGGCGGAAATAACATACCTTAATCGGTTGTTAATTATAGTGCGGATATCTGCCGCCAGCTCTCTATAGAATGTTCTGTTAGGTGCGTTGGCTCGCCAAACTAAGGCGTGTTTTCGTAACACTGGAAAATTACGCAATTCGCAAACATAGAGCGCTTTGGGGTCGTGCATTTCTGAGTGAACATATAATCCAGGCAGAAATGCGACCCCCATTCCCATCACCACCATTTGTCGTAGGGTGTCTAGGCTAGTGCCCTCGTAGTCTCGCTGAAGATCTGCTCCCCAGCGCTCACATATTTCTTGTACTTGATGGTGGAAGTGGTGCTTTTCTTCTAGCGTCAGTATTTTTTCACCCCGTAATTTACTGGGTGTCAGATATTTTTGTCCGGCTAATGAGTGATTGACCGGAACAACAAATTTGAGAGGTTCAATAAACAAGGGCTCCATAGCAAGCTGGGGTGCGGTTAATGGTAACGGGACGATAGCGATGTCGTGAATGCCATCCAGTACATCTTTCTGTAATTCTCGGTGTGCAGCTTCACGTACATAGAGTTTTAAATTGATATGAAGGTCGTGTAAATCTGGCAGCACATGGGGGAGTAAATAGGGCCCAACAGTGGGGGGAACACCTAGACGGTATGTTGTTTGATGACTGTCGCTCATTGCTGCGGCTAAATCCTCAAATTCTTTCATGCTAAGTAGCACTTGGCGTGCAGCATCGAGTAAATCGCGACCACTTGGTGATAGTAGGGTTCCTGCTCTTGAGCGTTCAAACAGTGCCGTGTTGAGTGTTGATTCTAATAAAGTAATTTGATTGGTTAGCGCTGGTTGGCTCATCCCCAGCTCTTCGGCAGCTCTCCGATAGTTGCTATGTTTGGCAACAGCAACAAAATACGTAAGCTGCTTTATGCTCGGTGATTGGGCAGTGGACGCCATATTAATCCTGATTTCTGATAATTAAATGATATCAGCAAATGGTATACCTTCTTATTAAACTATCAAAGCATAATCCACTCCATATTAATTCTGACTAGTAATTTACGAGGATCTGACATGGAAGAGCTAATTCAAGGCGTTGCGAAATTTCAAAAAGAGGTTTACCCCAATAATGAAGCTAAGTTCCGCAAATTGGCTAATGGACAAAACCCTGAGGTGCTATTTATCACCTGTGCAGACTCAAGAATTGACCCAAATTTACTGACACAAACTCAGCCTGGTGATTTGTTTATTTGCCGTAATGCCGGCAACGTTGTACCGCCGCATAGTAATCAAACCGGTGGCATGACGGCATCCATTGAGTTTGCTGTGGCGGCTCTAGGGGTGTCTCACATTGTTGTCTGTGGACATAGCGATTGCGGTGCGATGAAAGGTGCACTTAATCCTGACGCTCTGGAAGGTTTACCACATGTTAAAGAGTGGTTAGGGCATTGCCGGGCTGCGAGTGAAGTTGTCAAAGAGCGTCACGGCCACTTAGATAAGTGTCATCTAGAAGAGGTTGCCGAGGAAAATGTGCTACTGCAATTACAGCATCTGCGCACTCACCCTGCGGTTGCGGCGAAAATAGCCAGTGGTCGAGTTCGCTTACATGGCTGGATTTACAATATTGGTAGCGGCGCAGTTGAATGCTACAACGAGCAGACAAAGAAGTTTGAAATAATGGACTCTTCATACAGTTTAGAGCTGGAAGAAGGCTTGGCTCAAGGCAAGGGAGAGGTCGCATGAAGTTCAATCGCGATACGATAACTGGGGATATTACCGGAGGTATTACGGCGGGGGTGGTCGCACTGCCTCTGGCCTTGGCACTTGGTGTTGCCTCGGGACTAGGCCCTATGGCAGGCATTTACGGTGCCATTGCGCTAGGCTTTTTTGCTGCCTTGTTTGGTGGCACTTCGTCCCAAATATCAGGGCCTACTGGGCCAATGGTCGTAGTATTAGCAGGCTTGTTCGCCAGTTTATCTGGTGATGTGGCGCTGGTATTTACTGCGGTTATGTTGGCCGGCGTTTTTCAGATTGTTTTTGGTTTTCTCGGAGTGGGACAATACATTCGTCTTGTCCCTTACCCAGTGATCTCTGGTTTTATGACGGGCATTGGGGCAATTATCATCATATTACAGATGGGGCCCTTGCTGGGTCATAGCTCCCCTGGGAACCCTTTGGGCGCAATGGCTAAGTTACCTGGCGCGGTTATGGATATTGATTTTGCCAATCTCGCTCTTGGTTTGGTTACATTGGCCTTGGTTTTCTTTTGGCCTGCAAAAGCGGGAAAATATTTGCCTGGCCCACTTGCCGCGCTGATTTTTGGTACCTTATTCGCGCTCTATTTTCTAGACGTGCCGTTGTTGGGTGATATCCCTTCAGGACTTCCTTCGCTTCACTGGCCCGTTTTTGAGCAGAGTAAAGCCTTATTAGTCATTGAGGCTGCGTTTATTTTGGCCGTACTTGGCGCGATTGACAGCCTGTTAACATCGCTAGTGGCAGACAATATGACCCGTCAGCGGCATGATAGTAATCGCGAACTAATTGGTCAGGGTATTGGTAATACCGTTGCTGGTTTAATTGGTGGTATTGCGGGTGCCGGCGCGACGATGCGGACAGTTGTTAATATTCGCTCGGGAGGTAAGACGCGCCTATCTGGGATGGTGCATGCGTTATTGTTATTGGCTGTGGTGCTTGGTTTGGGCTCGCTGGCATCGATGATTCCGCTTGCGGTTTTGGCCGGTATTTTGGTCAAAGTGGGTTTGGATATTATTGACTGGAGTTATTTGAAGCGAGCTAATCATGGGCCTCGCTGGGATCTAGCGTTAATGGTATTGGTATTATCGCTAACGGTCTTTGTGGATTTGATAACAGCCGTGGCAACGGGTGTAGTCTTAGCGGCTCTAGCATTTGTTAAGCAAGTGGGACAGTTGCAGATAGCGAGTATTAAAAACACACCTGAAAACTTGGACTCTGATATTGAAAAAGAATGCTTAGCGTCGTGCGGAGAATCTGTTGCGCTATTTGAATTCAGTGGTCCACTGAGCTTTGGTGCAGCGGCAGACCTCGGGCATCATGTTCGTGAGCACAGTGAGCTTGGCTCACGCGTGTTGATTCTTGATTTCTCAAGAGTGCCATTTTTAGATGTTTCTGCGGTATTGGCAGTAGAAACCATCGCTAATGATGCTGCCAGCAGTGGAAAACTACTCTACTTGGCAGGCATGAACAGTGATGTTCAAAAGGTGCTGGAAGGGATGAATAGTGGTTTGCCTGGTGACGGGGTGTTTGCGAGCCGCCTTCAAGCGCTGCAATCGGCTGCCGCGAGAGTCAGTTCTTCCCGTGTAGAGGTTGAAGCTGACCACGGTGTTCCCGCTACGTAATCTTTTACTGATTACCGAGGTGAGCTTAAGCTTGCCTCGGCATTTATCCTATTTTGTGTGATTAAAAGCGCAAGACCATGCCAACCCCTGCCGTTCGATCTTTTAGCGTGCTAGCTCCACTAGTTTTACGCGTAATTTCTGCACCATAACCATATGCCATTACAGACTTGTTGAGATTGTAGTCGATGCCAATGGCGACTTGCTTAAATTGCTGATCATTATTATCAAGCTCGATGTCGGCTTGTCCTGTTTGTATTTTTAAGTCGAGCTTTTCTGTCGCGTGATACTCCAAACTGAGCAGGCTGGCTACTTCATCGCGATTAGTGCTGTCGGAACCCGTGTTTTCAGCAGTTTGAATTAGAGCGCCAATACCAAAATCGCCAGTCTCAAAATGAGCTATAGCACGACTAAGGTTTTGCTCGTTTATATCTTCATCGTGGGCGACGGCGAGTATAAATTTGTTGTGTTGGTAGCTTAGTGAAATGGTCGATCCATCATTGTTATCTTGATTACTATCTTCGTCGGAAACAACAGCGACACTACCGCTGAAGCGTTCAAACAAACGTGGTGTGTGGTAGCGGAGTGTGTTTTTCATTCGATTTTCACCGCTCATATAGTTTTTTACATCACCGACCGCTAGATCATTAAATAAATCTACTTGGCGACGAATTTCCTTGGTCGCGGTGTCAGTGTGTCCGGCTAATACAGTACCCCATTCTCCTTTTACGCCTATGAATGTATTTCGTTGCTTGAATGTCTCGTCGGTCGTCGCTTCGCCGTCGTCAAAGGCCACTTCGTATTCGGCTTGATAAAACGCGCTGATACCGCTGTTATCTACAGGTATTTCGCCCCTGATGCCTATACGCGATGAATTACTGTTGAGCTCCCATTGATCCGAGTTAGCGCTGATTTCAGTGTGAGTTTTTTGATAAGAGATATTTGCTTGGCCATAGAATTGGGTGTCGGCGTACACAAAAAGGTGGCCAATCATCATTGCAGTTAAAAGCAGGACTTTGTTCATAAGGGTTCTGTTCGAGGGCTGATTACATGGGGTGTATTTATTGGAGGCGGTAACCTTTAAATTTCACGCCACTTTATTACAGTTTTATGACAATTGCGGCAACTGTATTACGTAATTATTACAGTGGTAGTGAGTTGCGTTTAATACAGAGGGGGGGTAAGGGATGACGGTAATAGCATGATGGCAGGTTGGTTTATTTGTGCAGTAGTGTGTGTGGTGGTGTATTACTAATTTAAGGCCAAATAGTGCTTGTAGTAACGTCTTGCAGCTGTTATTGGGCTAGATAATTGTCCACAGTATCTGTGGATAACTTGGTGGGTAACTTGTAGGTGATGGCAGGAAAGAGAGAGTTAGTCGGCGGTTTAACAAATTGTTCAAAAAATAGTCATTTTTAAAAAATATTTATAAATCAATGACTTATGTGTCTATTTGAATTATTGGCGTTAGGTTTGTGGTTTAAAGTGTATGTAATGGGGTTTTGCCCCTTATCTGTGAATAAGTGTTACGTCAAGACCTAAGTTATGTTACCTGTTACGTATTTCTACTTATTGCTGGGTGTGCTCTAAAATATGTTCAAAAGAGGGGCGTTAAGCAAAAAGCTACTCCCCCCTGTAAATGCATCCGCTGGTGCATGTTTCACGGATTTCGACCTGACTTAGTGCGCTTAAATGTGGCTTGAGCTGTTCCCAAATCCAAATGGCAATGCTTTCACTGGTTGGGTTGTGTAGGCCGGGAATGTCATTTAAGTAATGATGGTCCAGCTGTTCGTAAATTGGAGCGAACACTTGTTTAACTTCTGAAAAGTCCATTATCCAGCCGGTTTGTGGGTCTATGTCTCCCGCAATAAAGATTCTTACCAAGAAGCTGTGCCCATGGAGGCGGGCACATTTATGTCCTTCTGGGACGTTGGGGAGGCGGTGCGCTGCTTCAAAGGTAAATTCTTTGTATATTTCCACGAATTGATTCTCGGCTTTTAATGTAGGCAGTAATTGTCAGGTGGTGTTTTAAAGTTGGCGCCAATGGTAATCAGCAAAAGCGGTACTGTACAGCGTGCTGGGCATGCACTGTTTGGTGGAGGAGAATCTTGCGCGTAATATTGAGTAAAAAATGAGCAAAATCAGTGTTATAGCTTTTTTTTAAAGAAAATGTAAAAAAACACGGTACAGTGTTTGACACCGAAAGTGATTACTGTAGAATGCGCCTCACTCGATTGAGAGGGTGATTAGCTCAGCTGGGAGAGCATCTGCCTTACAAGCAGAGGGTCGGCGGTTCGATCCCGTCATCACCCACCATAATCGTGTAAAGTATGCGGACCGGTAGTTCAGTTGGTTAGAATGCCGGCCTGTCACGCCGGAGGTCGCGGGTTCGAGTCCCGTCCGGTCCGCCAACTTTAAATTATTGACCTCCCTGTTTTCCTCATATCTCGTGCGAATATTCAATTCCTACGTTGTGTGCGTATATCTGGACCGGTAGTTCAGTTGGTTAGAATGCCGGCCTGTCACGCCGGAGGTCGCGGGTTCGAGTCCCGTCCGGTCCGCCAACTTCTCTTCTCTATATGTAACTCACTATTTCTGTCATTATCTTTTGTTAATGACTATTACTCGCATGCCTGTTCTCTTCTTTCTGTTGATGTGAAGATTTGTAAGGTTGGCGATGGAGTCTTATTTAGCTTGCTGAGCGTTATGGTAAAACCTTAGTGGAGGTTCATTTTGGGCGCGTTAACGGAGGCGGTCATTTTCTTTGATGACGATGTTGTCGTGAAGGAAATGTTTTTTGCAGAGTTTGAGGCGGTACTTGATGATGTTGTTGGTATTCCGGATTTTGCTAATACCGAGGTTCAAGCTGCGTTTACTCAGATAGATGATGGCTTGCGTATTACGGGTGTCGTATTTTTTAGTATCGCATTTGATGTCAGGGGGCGAGTAGCAGGGCATTGGAATATTCCGCTTCGTCACCTGTTGGATCATGCTAGCTACGGTCCTGATTTGGGAGCGGGCTTAATACGTGTTGCGTGCCGAAGCGCGTGTCCAGTTGCTTGGTATCGTCGTCAATTATGGGATCCTGATACCAATGTAGGTGGGACATTTAGTCAGCTAAGCATGGCGATAGGACGTAATCGTTTAGGTCTTATCGCAGAGCGGAGTGGCGCTCCATCGCTAGCGGCGCCCGTGGCAGATTTTTTCAAAGAGCATACCGGTGTTCCGCCGCGTAATGAGGCTTCTTTTCGGCAAGATAGTGCAGTGCCAGTATTCCATCGTCGTTACCGGCAGAAATTACGCGCGATTCGCCATGCTGAGCAGTTACGGCTTGCTACCCAAGCTGAGGCATTCGACAGTGCGTTGGAGTTGCAGGCCGAAGACTTTACTCGCCAGCTTAGTGATCGTGAGTTGTTAATAAAAAAGCAGCGAGCTGAGTTGGATGAGCTAAAAGAGCTTGAAGCTCAAACCCAGGCGCGATTAGAACGGCAACAGCGTTTGATGAATCAAAAAACCGCAGAGCTCGAGCATTTACTAGAGAAAGGTGGGCAGGATTATAATCTTCAGATGACGGAGCTGCGTAAGGAGTACGCTGAGGAGTTGGAGCGAAGGTTAAAAGAGCAGGCGCTTGTTTTAGACGATGTTCTGCATAAGCGAGAACGTGAATTGTATGACCGAGCAACTGAAATTGTAGAGTTGCGAGGAGAGCTGAGCGCTCTAAGAGAGCAGAACAGATCATTAATGGTGGATAGCGATGGTAAATTGTTAAACACGATGGTAGAGCAAGGTGTGGTTTTTGTGGCCTATCATCCCGGCGTTGAGCATTTGGTGATTTCTCAAGAGGAGATGCCGGAATACCTTCGTGATCCAATTGCCTATGTTGCTCTGCGGTGCGAGGTCTCAGATGAGCATTATCGTGATTGGTTATCCCATTATCGCCTACCCATATGCAGAGCGACTGACGGCGATATGCAATATTGTGGTCAGCCTATAAAGAAAGTGATGCGACCGATGTTGTTTCGAGTTGGTGAATCGGACCGTTGCTGTGAGCACAGCACGTCAGGATTGTGATGGGTCGTTTGGTCAGATTTGGAGATGTATAGCCTGTGATACAGCATGTGTTTACTTCGCCTAAGGGTGTGCGAGTAGATATGCTTCGGTTGGATGTGCTTAATAGCCTTGCTCCGGGTAATAAGTGGTTCAAGTTAATCCCGAATTTCCTTGCCGCAGAGTCTGCTGGGGCTACGCGATTGCTTAGTTTTGGTGGTGCGTTTTCAAATCATTTGCATGCATTGGCAGCAATGGGAAAGGCTAAGGGGCTTGAAACCATCGCTTGTGTGCGGGCGGATAAAGAATCTGAAATAACACCAACACTATACGATGCCCAGCAGTGGGGGATGACGCTCCATTATTTAAGTCGTTCTGATTATCGCCGTCGTCATGATGCTGCCTTTGTTGCTGAGCTATTGGACCATTACCCCAAATCGTATTTAGTACCGGAAGGTGGGGGGAATGCCTTGGGGGCCATTGGCTGTCGCGATATTGTCGATCTTATTCCAGGGGCTGCTAGTGAGTACACCGCTGTTGTTTTGGCGTGTGGTACTGGTACGACCTTGGCTGGAGTTGCGTCAAAGGTTGCCGCAGGTGTCGAGGTTATTGGTGTGCCGGTGTTGAAGGCTGAAAAATTTATGGCCTCCGATATTTCTAATTTGTTATCTGAGTTAGGTGGTGATCCAGGAAATTGGAGGCTTGATAATCGGTTTCATGGCGGAGCTTATGCGCGCCTACCGTCGTATATGGCTGAATATATGCAAATGTTTGAAGGACAGTATGGTGTATTACTCGACCCGGTTTACACGGTTAAAGCGAGCTATGCTGTACATCACATGGTTGAATATGATGAATTCCCTGCAATGAGTCGAATATTGATGATACATACCGGTGGTTTGCAGGGGCGGAGAGGCTTTGGTCTAGCATTGAGCTAGCTCGCCCAATCGTCAGCAACTAAGAAGCGCCGTTGTTGCTGGGCATCAATTAGCATAATAGGCTTTTGCCTCGCCATCTCTAAATGCGTCTTTGATAATTGTGTGGCCGAATTATATTCGGCACCCAGCCAGCTAGGTTTTTCTATATAGCGCCATTTATCTTTTGCTGAACATTGGCTTTGTTCGCTTTCAAATTCACTGATATTCAGCCAGTCGCCGCGCTGGTGATTGGGGTTTAATGCCGCGTACTCAGCATTATCGCTACGATCGTGAAATAAAGTGCCACTTACCTGTATCTCTTGATCAAAATCTTCAATACCAAATGTGGAAATAACCTCTTGGCCTGCTTCTGTATAAGCAAGGGGGAGTTGGTGTTGGCTCAGGCGAGCTAACTTGCGGTCTAGTCGGTCTGCGCGGTTCGGTCCAAACCACTGGTCTAGTCCAGGAGGCGATTGTTTATTGCTAATGCCAAGGAAAAATTTAACGGCAAGTTCCAAATGAATATATCTATTTGATTGGTGGCAATAATAGATCAGGTCAAATTCTCCCAGAGTAACCTTATTGCTGCGTACTGGTATGTTGTGGGCGATGAGTTCTGTGTCGGGGTCTTCTTGAAGAAAGAAATGCCATAAGCTTTCAAAGACTAAGCCCAGTCGAGTGCTATGGCAGTGCTCGTTTAAATAGGTTTTGAGCTTAAGATTGTTGTTATCAAGGGTGTGTAGCCACTGCAAACGATGCTGAGTCAGGGGGAAATGCGGACGTGAAATGGTTTTTGTTGCGGTGGTTATTTCCGTGATCAAGGTTTCACTAAAGCAGCTCCATGCTAAAGCGCGAACAAGTGGCGATTGAAACTGTGGTGCTGCGGCAGTGCTGATGGCCATACTCCAATGCTAATTTTTTATCGAATGGTGGTTAATCTTGCCATAAAACTGCGGGATTTTACTTGCGGCTATAGCTTGTTCTGTTCCAAACTCCGCAATTGCACCCAACTCGCCCAGGCTTCTAGTATAATTATCGCTTGGTAACCGGCAGTAGGTATTATGGAACAGTTTCGCAATATAGGTGTGATAGGGCGGGAAGGCAACGGTGTTGCTGAAACCCTTGTGCGTCTAGTTGAATTTTTACAAATGAGAGAGCTCGGCATAGTGCTTGATGAGGCTGTATCTGAGTTGCTCCCAGAACATAATTTAAGGGTGAGCTCCCGTCGTATGATTGGTGAAGTCTGCGATCTTATCATTGTCGTAGGTGGTGATGGCAGCTTACTCGGCGCTGCGCGAATGTTGGCTCGTCACAGTGCGCCGGTGTTAGGTGTCAACCGTGGACGTTTAGGTTTTTTAACGGATATCTCGCCCGATGAGATTGAGGCCCAAGTCGGCTCTGTACTCGATGGCCACTATCGTCTGGAAAAGCGATTTTTATTAGATGTTGAGGTAACTAGGGACGGGGAACCAGTAGGTCGAGGTGATGCCCTTAATGACGTGGTGTTAAATTCAGGTACATCTGGCCATATGATGCAGTTTGAATTGTTTATCGATGGCGAGTTTGTTTACCGACAACGCTCTGACGGTTTAATTATTGCTACTCCAACAGGGTCGACAGCCTATGCACTGTCAGCGGGTGGGCCAATCATGCATCCGCGCCTTGATGCGATTGCAATTGTGCCTATGTTTCCCCATACCCTTAGTAGCCGCCCAATCGTTATAGACGGTAAAAGTGAAATTAAAATGGTGGTAGGGCGAAATAACGTGGTGCGCCCCCCGGTGACCTGTGATGGTCAGGTGAAAATTACTTCCCAGCCGGGTGATGTAATTCATGTTCGTAAAAAGCCACATAAATTGCGATTGGTTCACCCCTTAGATCATAGCTTTTATGCAAGCTGTCGAGACAAATTGGGCTGGGGTACTCATATCGGAAAAGAGGACACTGATGTCTGAGGTCGTGGGCTTGCGCTTGCCCTTAAATACAGATTTAGCTCAATTTTCTTCGCTTCTTTGGCAGGTTTCTATACCACATCGCATTGCAGAAGAGCGCGGAATGCAAGTGGTTTGGTTTGCTTCGGAAAGTCATGCCGGGCAAGCACGGGCCCTTTACGAAGGCTTGCAAACGGGTGAGGTAGATATCCAGCCAGTAATGCGAGAACAAACTTCTACGCTGGGGTCCAGCGATACTTGGTATCGGCGTTTATCCTCTGTGCCAGTGATAGCTGTTTTACTTGTGTTAAGTCTCTTGGGTGCTTTATTGCCCGTGCTTGATCGCAATTTTCAATACTTATCTTATTTGAGTTTTTACCAGCTTTATATTGTTGACGGTACATTGCGTGGTGACTGGCCCGTTGGTCAGTTGTGGCGAGTGATTACACCTGCGTTCCTCCATTTTGGCTTTATGCATATCGTCTTTAATAGTCTTTGGTTGTGGGAACTGGGTGGGATGATAGAGCGCCGCCAGGGGGCGGTGCGTATTATTGGTATTTTTGTGTTGGTCGCTGCGGGCTCAAATATCGCTCAGGCTATGAGTAGTGTGTCGCTGTTTGGTGGGATGTCAGGTGTGATATATGGCCTGCTGGGTTATATCGTGGTTTGGAACCGCATGCGGCCGGAGCAGGCTTTTCCGTTGGTGAAAGGGGTTGCAATAGTGATGCTGGTTTGGCTTCTGTTATGCATAGCCGGTTTTACTGAGTTGTTAGGTGTGGGCGCCGTCGCGAATACTGCCCACGTTAGTGGCCTAGTGTTAGGTCTTATTTTGGGGTTTGCCGCAGCATTGCTAGACCGTAAGCCTGGCTGATGTTTTGGTATATAATTACTGGCCGTATTTTACCCTGACGGCCGATGAAAGCGAGAGAGTGATGGATTTTGAACAATTGGTGGACAATATTACGCCGACAATTTACGAAGGTTTAAAGCGCGCGGTAGAAATTGGTAAGTGGCCCGATGGCAGGTTGTTAACCGCCGAGCAGCGTGAGCACTGCATGGCCGGTGTTATTGCCTATGATTTAAAGATGAATGACGAGCATGAGCGCGTTGGTTTTATTGATCGTGGCAGCAAAGCTGAAGGTGAGGTTTGCGGTGACGATCATCACGACAATGATGCAGATCAAGTATTAAAGTGGGCAGAATAAATAAATGAGTTTTTCTTCCTATATTGGCCCTGTCGCAAAAATGAAAACTCGCTTGGTTGATGATTGTGCTTTATATAGCATGCCAATCGGTGATGAGTTTGTAGAGATGAATCCTTTAATTGGTCGCTCTCTTCGTCTTGAATTTCGTCAGCAAATAAATTGTATTCATTGCGGACGACTAACCAAAAAGAGTTTTAGTCAGGGCTATTGCTACCCCTGTTTTCAGCGATTGGCACAATGTGACAGCTGTATCGTTAGCCCCGAGAAATGCCATTATTTTGAGGGTACTTGCCGCGAGCCTGAATGGGGCGAAAGTCACTGCTTCAGGGATCATATTGTTTATCTGGCCAACTCGACTGGCGTGAAGGTGGGAATTACCCGTGGGACACAAGTTCCAACACGCTGGATTGACCAGGGCGCAGTCGCGGCATTGCCGATTTTTAGAGTGAGTAACCGTTTGCAGTCAGGTTTGGTTGAGACCTTGTTTAAACAACATGTAGCTGATAAAACCAGCTGGCAGGCAATGTTAAAGGGGGAGCCGAGTGAGGTTGATTTGCCGGCACGCCGAGATGAATTAATGGAACTTTGCCAAGCGGGTATTACTGATTTACAAACACAAAATGGCATACAGGCGATTCAAGCGATTGATGATGCCACTGTCCAGCATATTCGCTTTCCAGTTGAAACTTATCCCTTAAAAGTTAAATCATTTAACCTAGATAAGGTCCCGCTAATAGAAGGCACTTTAATGGGGATAAAAGGGCAGTACCTTATCTTTGATAATGGCGTAATTAATATTCGTAAATACGCCGGATACCACATTGAATTAAGTTGTGGACTATAGACAATCAGGAGTAGTTTCATGCGCGACGCGCAGCCAAGTACGATCTTTTTAAGTGATTACCGTGTCCCCGATTTTTTGATCGACAGCACTCACTTGCAATTTGAGTTAGGGGAGGACAGTACCTCGGTGTGTTCTGTTTTAGCGATGCGGCGTAATCCGGATGCCGCCGAGCAAGGGGCGCCGTTAAAGCTTCATGGAACAGAGCTTGAATTGATTTCTTTGGCAATTGACGGTCGTCAGCTTAGTGACGCAGAGTGGTCGCAAAGCGGTGAAGAGTTAATTATAGACAATGTTCCATCGTCATTCAGTTTGAGTTGTGAAACACGGCTTCGCCCGCAAGAGAATACCTCGCTCGAGGGGCTTTATAAATCCAGCGGTATGTTCTGTACCCAGTGTGAGGCCGAGGGCTTTCGGAAAATCACCTACTACCTTGATCGACCAGATGTAATGTCGGTGTTTACAGTTGAAATTATTGCTGACAAAGAGCGTTATCCGGTATTGCTTTCAAATGGCAATTTAATGTCAAGTGAGGAGCAGGCTAGCGGGAAAAGTAAAACGGTTTGGCATGACCCCTTCCCAAAACCGGCGTATTTATTTGCTTTAGTGGCAGGCAAATTGGCGGTGGTTGACGATCAATTTGTGACGATGAATGGTCGGTGTGTTGATCTTAAAATCTATGTCGAGGAAAAAGACCTCGATAAATGTGATCACGCCATGCTGTCTCTTAAGAACGCAATGCGCTGGGATGAAGAGGTGTACGGTAGAGAGTACGACCTTGATATTTTTAATATTGTCGCTGTTGACGATTTTAATATGGGGGCAATGGAAAACAAGAGCCTTAATATTTTCAACACCTCCTGTGTGTTAGCTAAACCTGAAACTACCACAGATGCAGGCTTTCAGCGTGTTGAAGGTGTTGTTGCCCACGAATATTTTCACAACTGGTCGGGCAATCGAGTTACTTGCAGAGATTGGTTCCAGCTCAGCTTAAAGGAAGGGTTCACGGTGTTTCGCGATGCCGCTTTTTCTTCTGATATGGGCTCGCCTACAGTAAAACGGGTTGAAGATGTTACCTTGCTGCGCACGGCGCAGTTTGCAGAAGATGCCGGTCCAATGGCGCACCCAATCCGTCCTGATTCGTTCATAGAAATTTCAAATTTTTACACCGTTACAATTTATGAAAAAGGCGCTGAAGTCGTTCGCATGATTCATACTTTGCTGGGGCCAGAGTTGTTCCGCAAAGGCAGTGATTTGTATTTTGATCGTCACGATGGTCAAGCGGTAACTTGTGAAGACTTTGTGTTAGCGATGGAGGATGCCAGCGGTATTGATTTACAGCAATTTCGTAACTGGTATTCTCAAGCGGGTACGCCACAATTAATGGTAAGTGGTGTATACGATGAGCAAACAAAGACCTATACCCTTTCTGTTAAGCAGTCTTGTCCAGCAACTCCTGGGCAGCCGCAAAAAGCGCCGTACCATATTCCCTTGGCGGTTGCTCTGATCGGCGAGGCAGGACAACTTCCCCTCAATTTAGATGGTGTGGAGGCAGATATTGAGACTGCCGATAACACTGAACGTGTGTTAAACGTTAGTCTTGCCGAGCAAGACTTTGTGTTTAAGGATGTTGAAGAAGAGCCGGTACCCAGTTTATTACGCGGGTTTTCAGCGCCGGTTAAACTGGTATTCGATTATAGTCGCGCCCAGCTTTTACGACTTATGCGTAATGACAGTGATGGTTTCTGTCGCTGGGATGCGAGTCAGCATCTAGGTTTGCTTGAAATAAAATCTGCAATAGCTACCCAGGCCGCTTTATTAGAGCCTGAGTACATCGATGTGTGTCGCGATATATTGGCAGATACTTCATTAGACGCAGCCATGGTGGCCTTGATGTTACAGCTGCCTTCAGAGGCTTATTTAGCTGAAATCATTCATCCCGTTGATGTGCATGGAATTCATCTTGCCCGTGAGTCGGTGCGAAAAGCACTGGCAAACGCACTTAAAGATGAATTGATGGCTTGCTATTCTCGCTGTCAAAGCAATGAAGAGTATGCAGCCACTGCGGAGCAAATCGCGCGTCGCAGTTTAAAAAACACTGCGCTGTCTTTCTTGATGCTATTACAGGAAGATCGCTTCACTCAGTTGGCGGTGTCGCAGTTTGATACCAGCAGCAATATGACGGATAGATTGGCGGCATTGAGCTGCCTCGTGAATAGTGACGCAGAATACAAGGCTGAGGCCTTACAGCTTTTCTATCAGCAGTGGCAGCATGAGCCATTGGTGATTAATCAATGGTTCCAGGTACAGGCTATGTGTCATTTGCCGGGAACGTTAAAGACGGTTAAGGAATTAATGTCTCACCCAGCCTTCGATATTCGTAATCCGAATAAAGTGCGGGCGTTGATTGGTGCATTTTGTGGTCAAAATGGGGTTAATTTCCATAGCGAGGATGGTGCCGCCTATCGCTTCCTTGCCGACCAAGTACTTTTGTTGAATCGTAGCAATCCTCAAATAGCGTCTCGTTTATTGGTGCCATTAACTAAGTGGCGCAAGTATTTACCTGCGGCGCAAAAGCTTATGTATGCAGAATTAGAGCGAATTCTTAGCGAACCTGAGTTGTCTAGCGATGTGTATGAGGTGGTGTCGAAAAGCTTGCAGGACTACGAGGCAGCTTAAGCCAGATTGCCAAGGCTAAAAGAGCGTTACTTTTTTTAGCCTTGGGCTTACCATTTTCAGTGATTTATAGCTTGTATAGTTGACTGCACTAACTGCGATATTTGTTATAACAATATATGCTTATGTTATAAGTGTATGATTTTAAAGATTTTATTCTATTTTTTTCGCGTTTTATGCTAGAGTTGCGATCCTGTTTACACTTGAACTGATGGAAATGATGGATCTGGACTTAAATGCGTTAAATGCTGAGCTTCGCAATAAATCGGCAGCCGATATTATTCGGTGGGCAGTGTCACTTGGCGAACCCATTATGGGGTCGACAAGTTTTGCACCAAACGCAGCCGTCATGCTCAAGTTGATTACCGATATTGCCCCTGAAATGCCGGTGGTATGGGCGGATAGTGGCTACAATGTGCCGGATACCTACCGTGTTGCAGAGCAGTTGATAAAACAGCTAAAGCCCAATTTAAAACGTTATATTCCCGAAATAACCGCTGAACACCGCAATGCAATTATGGGGGGAATTCCGCACCCTGATGATAACCCTGAGTTACACAAGGAGTTTACCCGTCAGGTGAAACTTGAGCCGTTTAATCGTGCCTTCGCTGATTTAGCTCCCAAAATTTGGGTGACGGGAATTCGTAAAGAAGAGACGGCATTTCGACAAAACCTGGATGTTCTGTCTTGGGATGGTCGCGGTATTTTGAAGGTGGCCCCGCTTTTCTACTGGACAGAGGCCGATGTGTTGGCGTTCATGAGTGAGCACAGTTTACCGTCGGCAAAACATTATTTTGATCCTACCAAGGTGGCAGAAAACCGCGAATGCGGTTTACATACCTCTGCTTAAATACTGCGGCAGTACGAGCACTCGCCGCAATCCTTCCTCAATGATATCGTTGTCGGTATTCTACCGGCTCTGAATCAAGGTCTTTTACATATGTATTCTGTTTTGCGACGCTTATTGTTTTGTCTTCCAACTGAAACTTCCCATCATTTGTCGTTAGCCTCTGTATCCCTCCTTCAAAAGTGCGGTTTGAGTCGCTTGGTCTCTAAGCCGTTGTTGCCATTGCCAAGAACTGTCATGGGGATTGAATTTCCAAACCCTGTGGGTTTGGCGGCGGGCTTGGATAAAGACGCTAAACACATAAATGGCTTATCAGCATTGGGTTTTGGTTTTATCGAGGTGGGTACGGTAACGCCTAAGCCGCAGCCAGGTAATCCGCAGCCACGTTTGTTTCGCTTGCCTGAAGCGGAGGCAATTATTAATCGGATGGGCTTTAATAACTTGGGGCTGGATCACTTGCTAGCCCAAGTAAAGGCCAGTGGCTATCAGGGTGTATTAGGAATAAATATAGGCAAAAACAAGGATACGCCTGCAGATAAGGCTGTTGACGATTATTTGTTGTGCCTGCGCGGAGTTTATCCTTACGCCAGTTATGTCACGGTTAATTTGTCATCACCCAATACCCCAGGGTTAAGAGATCTTCAGTTTGGCCAGCCATTAATTGATTTACTGAGTACATTGAAAAAAGAACAGCTGGCACTGGCTGAGCAGCATGGTCGATACATTCCAATGGCGGTTAAAATTGCGCCTGATATGGCAGAAGATGATATTCGCCGGGTCGCAGAGGTGTTTGTAGAACAGGGCATGGATGGTGTTATAGCGACCAATACCACGATTGCGCGTGACGCAGTTGCAGGACTAGCAAATGGCGATGAGCAGGGCGGCTTAAGCGGCAAGCCGGTGCGTGATAGCTCAACCAAAGTGGTTCAAATATTGGCTGACGCTTTACAGGGGCGCCTGCCAATCATCGGTGTTGGAGGAATTAGCGATGGTGATTCTGCAGCCGAGAAAATAGCGGCAGGTGCGTCATTGGTGCAAATTTATACGGGTTTTATATACCGTGGCCCAAGTTTAATTTCTGAGGCAGCAGAGGCAATCGCCAAAGTGGAGAAGTTGGCTTAATGGCAATAGATAGTACGCTTATCGAAGCCTTTAGTGTTTCGCTTGCGACGTTTTTTGCGACTATTGGTCCGATTGATGTCGCGGCGATGTTTGCGGCTCTTACCAGTGGCGTGTCAGATAAGAGGCGGCGTCGCACGGCGGTGCGAGGTGTACTGATTAGTGGCGCTATATTATTGGCGTTTGCCTTGCTTGGTGAAATGATTCTCAATGTTATGGGGATTTCCCTTGCTGCTTTGCGGGCTGCAGGTGGGGTGTTATTGCTCTTGATTGGCATAGATCTAGTTACTGTTAAGGGCAGCGGTGCAACCACGACAACAAGCGATGAAGATCAAGAGGCCGAGGAGAGTAATGATATTGCAGTTTTTCCTTTGGCGACACCGTTGATTGCAGGCCCCGGTGCTATTGGCGCGGTGATTCTGTTAATGGCACATGCCGACGGCAATCTTGTCGAGCAAGTAGCGGTGATTACATCTCTGTTACTGGTGCTTCTGATGACCTTATTTTCGTTATTGCTGGCAAGTCGCCTCCAGAATTGGCTTGGAGTAACGGGGATGCATATGATTAGTCGTGTGTTTGGCGTTTTATTATGCGCTCTGGCCATTCAGTTTTTGTTTGATGGCATTGCACAGAGCGGCTTGATATCGGGTATGGCAGCTGGCTAGGTCTCGTGGCTATCATCATTTATTAAACGGTTTACCAATAGCGACTGCTTCTGGGCCGTCAAAATGCATTTTTGCCTGCTGAATTGACACAGTGCATATGGGTTTTTTAGGCAGACCTAACTCTCTGAGTTTTAATGCTAAGGGATGTTGTTGGCCAATTTTTGGTTTCTTACCTCCGAGCTTGAAGGTGACTCCTTTACCTTCTGTTGTGCCTATGGTTTTCCATGCCAATCCATCACGAATTGCCAGCGAGGGTGCGGCTTGCGGTTTGGCTGTCGCGTTAGATCCTGTTGCAGCCTCTATACTAAATACTAATTCTTCATCATCTTTGAATGTTGTATTAGCCGTTTTATCACCAAAGTGAATATCCACATCGGTTACCCATTTCGGAAAGCCCCAAATGAAGCGCCCAGCATGCGTGGTGAAACACTGGTTTACCGGCATGCGATAGACAAAATTACCCAGTGAACCTTTAATCATGCCTGACATTGCGCCAATGATTGGCAGCGGTTTGGGCTCACCGGGAGTGGTGACGGGAAATACAATGGCTGCTTCGTTGTAATTGCCTAAATCGTTTTGTTGATAATCAACCCCAAGTAATTGCATTAATGCTTTGCCTGGCCAAATTTCCACCACAGTGAAGCCACTGTCGGCGATTAATGCTTGTGCTTTTTTAGCGCTCACAACAAAGACGTTCATGAGCATAGATGCGGCTGCAACGTTAACCGGCAGTGTGATTTCTTGACCTGCAATACGGTAGGTTTGCGCATCGACTTTGGTGCAGTGCTGATTGGTGATTTCTTTGCCTGAGTCGCCGATAACCGGCACTTCTTGGCATATAATTGCCGTATCCTGCATTATGGAAAATCTCCTTGTTATTATTGTGACTTCATCCATTTTTGAAATGGTAACGGTAGTGTAACTCGATTGTGGGTATTAACGGATTACAATGGCGTAATCTGTCGGTTTGCTGCTACCGTGTGAAAATTGTTTTGCGGCGTTTAATCTCACTCCTTTTGACGAGTGTAATGTGCATTTTAAGGAAATCATGACATATGGCTAAACATATCTCTGCTCGAGTAAAGGAGGGGGTTCTGAACGCGGCCTCTAAGAGCTTTAGTTTGTCTGCGGCAACCGACACCTCCGGCCGCAGAATTAGCTTGGCGGAGTTTGGTGTGCGTGGGTCGTGGCGAATAATACAAACGGCGGTTGCCGTGTATCCTCGGGCAGTTAAGTGGTTATTACAGCGACGCCAGCCAACTCCGGCAGAACTACGTGAGTTATTTGAATCTTTGGGCGCTACCTACATTAAATTTGGGCAGTTTATTGCAAGTTCGCCGTCAATTTTTCCCAAAGAATACGTCGACGAATTTCAGCACTGCTTAGATCAGACCCCGTCTTTGCCGTTTAATAAAATTCGTCACATTGTGGAGCAGGACTTGGGGCGACCACTTTCGGCATATTTTTCCGAGTTTGATGAGTCTGCACTGGCGTCGGCGTCCATTGCACAGGTTCACGCGGCTAAATTGGTGACGGGTGAAGACGTAGTTGTGAAAGTTCAGAAACCTGGCGTTCAGGCAATTTTAACGACAGACATGAATGCAGTGTATTTGTTGATCCGCCTATTTGAACTCATTTTACCTAATACGGATAAAGACGCTGTTGCTGGCTTGGTAGAAGAGATGTACCAGTCGATGATTGATGAATGTGATTTTGTAAAAGAGGCGGGTAATTTACAACAGTTTAGGCAGTTTCTCAGTGATAGTCACAATGATGTTGTGATGGCACCAAAACCCTATACTCATGCCTCTGGGGCAAAGGTGCTTACCATGGAACGATTTTATGGTGTGGCACTGACTAATGAAGTGGCGATGGTCAAAGAGGGTATCGATCCGGCAAGTAGCTTGTTTAATGCACTGAACACCTGGTTTGCAAGTTTAACGCAATGTCCCTTCTTTCATGCAGATTTGCACAGTGGTAATTTAATGATAATGCCCGGTGGTAAGGTAGGTTTTATTGATTTTGGTATGGTCGGTCGAATTCAGCCAGAGGCTTGGCAAGCTATATTTAGTCTGTTTATGGCAATGAGTGAACAAAATTATCGCTTGATGGCAGAGTCGATGATCAGTGTTGGGGTTACTCGCGATAAGGTCGATGTTCATGCGCTTACGGTTGATATTCAGTCGTTATTTGATGGTTTGAATGCCCTAGACCCCCAGCGTGTACTTGAAGATCGACAGGGGGAGGGTATTAATGCCTTGCTAAGCGAGCTCGGCGATATCGCCAAAAAATACGGAATTCGTTTTCCTAGAGCCTTCACGATGCTGTTAAAACAATTTTTGTACTTTGATCGTTATATGGAAATGCTGGCTCCAGGTGTTGATATGTTTCAGGATGAGCGTGTTAACTTCTACCTGAATTAAAGAAGGTCGTGGAATGGTCAATTGCTAGGTCGAAGCTTGTTCGGTCTAGCAACTCGTTTTTTCGAATTCTAGCTGGGTTTCCTGCTGATTATTAAGTCTGTACAACTATTACCTTTCACCCCACCATATTGTAAGTAGATCACACTATTCATTCCCCTTACCTAAGCACTGTAAAGTGTATTCATGGCGATTCGTGTGCGCATAGGCAGTGTGCCGATATATTTCATAAGAGGTAGGGAGTATGGCAGGTGGAATGATGCTTGATGTAAAGCAATCCATTGCTGCCCTGCCTATAGCTCGGCAGTTAATGCTGTGCCTAATCGTAAATGTGCTTTTTTGCCTTATATTGGTGGCTCTAATGAGCATGTATACAACGACTATTACTAGTAAGCTAGCGGATAGTCGGCATATTAAAAATTATGGTGCGTTAATTGAGTCGATTGCCAATCAGACGAGCAGTCAGGCAGATTTATCTGAGGCTATTTCATCATTAGCGCTTTCTGATGATGTCGGTGCAGTCTGCTTGTATCGTAGCGCTGAGGGTGGGCAGAAGGTATTGTTGGCTGGGTTTGATAACAAAGTTGGCAAGCTGACTTGTCAGCCCCATTTCTCTATGGACGATAATTTTTATAGTAGAGAAATTACTTGGTCACCCCTTAAGCGCGGTGAAGTACTGCAGTTATATATTAAACCTCATACGGTGTTGACCCTGGGGGCTACTGGGATCATTGGCTGGGTGGTGGCTATATTTCTATTTTATCTGCCGGTGGCCTACTGGTTTGCCAATATGGTTGGTCAGCGCTTTTTGGCTCCACTGCAATTATTGTCTAATGTGATAAAACAGATTACAGAAACACGTGACTTTTCGGTTCGCGCAGATATTGAAAAAAATAGTGTAGTAGGTGAATTACCTGAATATTGCAATGCCATGCTCGCGAGTGTCGAAAGCAATAATCAAGATTTACTTAAGGCGAAAGAGGAGCTTGAGCTCAGAGTACGAGAAGTTGATGTTAGTAATCGTGAGTTAACGCTTGCAATGCAAAAGTTGAGGTCTACTCAGAAACAGCTAATTAATAATGAAAAAATGGCGTCACTGGGTGGTTTGGTTGCAGGGGTTGCCCACGAGATAAATACGCCAGTGGGGGTGGGAGTAACCGCTGCATCCACGCTAGTTGAAAGCACGCGCACGGCAAGTGAAAAATATCGTCGCGGTGAGTTAACAAATTCAGAATTGCTGAGATATATGAAGCATGCCACTTCAGCGTCGGGTATTATTTTAGATAACCTTGATCGGGCTGCTAATCTTATTAAAAGCTTCAAGCAAGTCGCTGTTGATCAAAGTACTAGTGAAATTCGTGTGCTGGACGTTAAGGAGTATATTGGTCAAGTATTGTTAAGCCTCCATCCACAGCTTTCTAAAACAAAAGTCAGTTGTGAATTCTCTTGCCCAGACAATATTGAAATTCGCTCCTACCCAGGTGCGATTTCGCAAATAGTCACAAACCTAGTCATGAATGCCCTTGTTCATGCCTATGATGATGGAAAGGCGGGTTGCTTATCGTTAAAAATTTACGAGTCTGATGCGGACTGGATTTCTATGGTGTTTAGCGATGATGGCTGCGGTATCTCCCCTGAGAATCTCGCCCGAGTTTGGGATCCTTTTTTTACAACTAATCGTAATGGCGGTGGAAGTGGTCTCGGTTTACATATCGTGTATAACTTGGTGACACAGCAACTGTGCGGCTCGGTGGATATAAAAAGTCGTGTCCTTGAGGGCACAACAATAAGCTTTTTGTTGCCAAAGGATGTTGGCAAGGTAGCTCCTTATGAAAAAAATTGATAATGCACCATTAAATGATAGTTTAAGTCTTGCTGACGAGTTGGCGACCAACTCTGTGGGGGTAAATACCAAGCCATGGAAGCTGCTAATTGTTGATGATGAAGAGGTCGTGCATGCCGTAACCCACTTGGCGCTAGATGGTTTTCAGCTAGGCGGACGAACATTAGAATTTATTAGTGCGTATTCAGGCCTAGAAGCACAAGAGATATTACAAGGCCAAGATGATATTGCGATTATTTTACTTGACGTGGTCATGGAAACTGACCGGGCTGGATTAGATTTGGTCCACTATATTCGCCGGGAGTTGAATAATAAGTTTGTTCGCATCATATTGCGTACTGGGCAGTCTGGGCAGTCGCCAGAACAAGAGGTGATTACCCAATATGATATAAATGATTATAAAGAAAAAACGGAGTTAACAAGACAAAAGTTATTCTCGACGGTGTACACGAGCCTTAGATCCTATGAGGATATTATTGCTTTAGAGGAAAATAGAAAAGGGTTGGCCAAGGTTATTTCTTCATCGGCAACAATATTTCAAACTCGGGATATATCGCAATTCTCTGAGGGGGTGTTAGAACAGTTGACAGCATTGCTGCATTTAAATAGTGATGCAGTACTTGTTAATTCATCCGGCCTTATAGCTCGTTCAGGCATGGGAAAACTTAAAGTGTTAGCGGGCACAGGGAAGTATAAGCAGTATCAAGGAGATTTTGATGTTGCTGATTTTGATGATGAAATTGTTGATCGTATAAGCAGTGTTTTAGAAAACAAAAAGAGCAATTATGGTGAAGATTATTGGGTCAGCTACTATATTACTAAATCTGGTTTGGAGCAGTTTCTATACGTTACATCGAATGATGTATTTTCTATACCAGATATTAATATGATTGAGCTTTTTGTAAAAAATGTCGCTATCGCTCATGAAACAATTGCACTACTGGAGCGAAAGTAATAATGACCGATACATTCGATAGGGTCTCGACCAATATGGCAGAGAATGATGACCTAATTCTTGCTGATGAGCACAATATATTACTTAATCAGAATGCAAGCTCTGAGAATAATACCTGGAAAGTACTTATCGTTGATGATGAAGAGGAAATTCATGTTGTTACTCGGTTAGCATTGCATGACTTTAGCTTTGGTGGTCGTCACCTTGAGTTTGTTAGTGCTTTTTCAGGGCAGGAAGCCAGAAAACTAATACAGGAACATCCAGATACGGCAGTTATTCTACTTGATGTTGTTATGGAGACAGATGATGCGGGCCTTGAGGTTGCTCGTTTTATTCGTCAAGAACTGGGGAATCATTTTGTCCGCCTTATTCTCCGCACCGGACAGCCTGGTTTAGCGCCGGAGCGCCGTGTATTAAAAGTTTATGATATAAATGATTACCGAGCTAAAACCGAGTTGACCCAAGACCGTCTATTTTCGGTGATTTATACCGCGCTGTCTTCTTATCGAGACTTGGTTGCTTTAGCGCGTAGTCGTCATCAGCTTATTGGCTTGGTAAATGAGATTGAGCAGCTTTCCCATCTTGCTGCACGGGATTTGCAAATGCCACTGAACCATGTTGTTTCAGCTGTACGTCGTATTGGTGGGCAGGAAAAAGAACTATCGCAAGCAAATTTAGCGGAAGATTTCTTGGAAATAAGAGGGAATGTTTATGCAATGCAATCAGCATTAAATAAGCTCGTTGCCCTTACCTCTGTGGGTCGCTTTAACGAAAGTAGGGAGTTGGTTGATTGCAACGCGATTGTTAGTGATGTCTTACTTGATTTAGACGGTATGTTTCAATCTAGTCACGCCAACCTTCATTGTGAAACTTTACCAACTGTTTATGCCTGTCGTCGTCAGTTGATGCAGTTGTTTAAAAATTTGATTAGTAATGCCATTCAATTTACAGAGGGTAGAGAGCCAGAAATTTACATTAGTGCTATGACCCATGAGCGAAATTGGCTTTTTACTGTGAGCGATACCGGTGTTGGGATTAGGCCAGAGAATCACAGTGGTCTATTTAATCTATTTCATCGGGATACGAGCGACGGTACAGGTACAGATTCTGGTGTAGGGTTGGCGATATGCGAGAAGATTGTACGCTGGCACGGTGGGAAAATATGGTTAGAGTCAGAGCTTGGCAAGGGATCAACGTTCTATTTTACCATTCCTTTGGCTGAATAGGTGGGGAGGCCCATTATGGTTGAGCTAAATCCTAGCTGGATACTTAAAAGTCTTGGCCAGTGTTTTGTCTGTTTGGATATGGATGGTCTGGTAGTTTATGCCAGTGCGGCGGCGATCGACCTGAGCGACGTTGAATACTATACGGGTATTGATATTGTAGATTTTTTGCCCTTGGTTATCTCTAATAGTAATAATTCATTATCAGAAGAGCTTGTATATAAGGACATTGTTGATTGTAAAGTGACTTTACCGCACTTGAATGACAGCTTGTTTAGTCTTTTCGTTAGTGATGTTTTAAATGATGACGGTAACATTGTAGGTCGCAGCTTATCGCTATTAAAAGATAACCCTACTCCTGCACATTCCGGTGATGAAGAAAGTCATTTAGACCCTTTGACTGAGTTAATGGGTCGACAAAAATTTGAGCGTCGTTTGGAAAACTTAGTCAATGATGCGTCGACTAGCTCTCGAACTCACGCCTTACTGTATATAGATATTGATCAATTTAAATTAATAAATGATACCAGTGGGCATGGTGCTGGTGATAATTTAATTAAAACTATTGCTGATAGTATTGGAAAGGAATTGTTTGTCGGCGATATGTTTTGTCGTTTGGGTGGCGATGAGTTTGGCATATTGCTAAGTAATGTCGATATTTTTGAAGCTCAGACGGTTGCCAACCGCTTGGTAAAAACGATAAAGCGCATGCCTTTCTTTTGGAGCGGAATTTCACATAAAACGTCAATTAGTATTGGTGTGGTTATCATTGATGAGTTCAGTCACGATCGCGAAAGCGTGATGAGTCAAGCTGATGTGGCAATGTATTCAGCCAAGGAAGCGGGACGTGGTCGGGTGCACGTATATGATAAGAGCAATAAAAAGCTTAGTCGTTTACATGATGATATGGATTGGGTGCACCGAATTAACAAAGCGTTGGCAGATGACGACTTTTGTTTAGTAACAGAGCGTATATTGCCCTTGGTTGATGAGCTGAATCGCACGACAATCTATAACGAGATACTTGTTCGAATGCGCTACAACGGCGACGTATTAAGGCCGGGCCAATTTATGCCAGCAGCGGAACGATTTGGGCTTATGCCTCAAATTGACCGCTGGGTGATTAAGAATTTCTTTAATTACCTACAGAGAAACGTTGAATTGAATTCTCAAAATGTCATGTATTCAATTAATATTTCTGGGCAGTCATTATGCCAGGAATCATTTTTAGATTTTGTCTATCGTTGTTTGCGAAGAGGAAATATAAACCCAGAAATTATTTGCTTTGAAATTACTGAAACCGTCGCAATCACTAATTTTTCAGTGGTAACACGGTTTATTCAGCGGGTGCATGAGTTGGGTGGCAAGTTTGCACTTGATGATTTTGGTACTGGCATGTCATCGTTTGGTTATCTTCAAGAGTTACCCGTTGACTTTGTGAAAATTGATGGCCTGTTCGTACATGATATAGATAAAAACCCAGTTCATGAGGCTATGGTCCGTTCAATTAATGATATCAGTCATGTGCTTGGTAAGAGAACTATAGCTGAATTTGTTGAGCGTCAGGAAGTGATGGAGCAATTACAATCATTGGGAGTAGATTATGCTCAGGGCTACTTACATGGCCGGCCACAAGATTTAGTCGACCAAGCCAAGGTTAATATATAAAATTTTTCTATGCTCGGCTGCGCTATTGTCCCCCAAATACATTTTCATGTATGAAATTTACCGCGCACTAAATGCTTATTATCAAGAATAAAGCTTTGCTTAGGTGTATCAACAAATAACTATTTTGAGCAAGTATCATTTTATTGCGGATTTTCATAATTATCTCCTAACTTTCTTCTGAGGCGTAATTATCGATAATTAGTGGGTATGTATTATGTGGTCACGTTATTTGCAAAGTGGCCAGCCTGAATAGCGTAAATTCATGACCGTTATGGATAGTCGAATAGTCATTTTTGCCATAGAGCATGACATCTAGTCGTGCTATAAATCTCTGCTAATTTTTGTTACGAGCATTATTATGGGGTTAAAGCAACAATATCGAAGCTGCAGAAACTTGTTGTTTCGGGGTATATCCGTGCCCGAGGATATTTCGACATTGATCGATATTGGTCGCAATGAGGTACCTGCTACACAACAAGGGCTTGCGCAAGATGATATTGATAAATTGTGGCGACATGCTGAATCATTATTTAGCTCGGGTATGCACCCAATGGTGTCGGTCTGTCTTCGACGCGGTGGTGATGTGTTATTAAATCGAACCTTAGGCTATGCCGACGGCGCGAATCATACTCAGCCTAGGGTTGCCTCTCTACAAACTCCTGTGTGCCTGTTTTCAGCCTCGAAGGCGGTGTCGGCCATGCTGATACATAAGCTGGCAGAAGACGGTTTAATCGATCTTCTAAACCCAGTTAGTCATTATATTCCCGCTTTTGCCGCCGAGGGCAAGGCGCAAATTACGATACACCAATTACTATCCCATCGTGCGGGTGTTCCAGGCGTTCCTGATGATGTTGCCATTGAGCTTTTATTTAATCCGAAGGCAGCTGTTGAGCAAATATGTAAGCAGCCGTCCTTACATAATGATGGCCGGATTTTAGCCTATCACGCGATAACGGGGGGCTTTATTCAAGCCGAGTTGATCCGGGTAGTGACGGGGAAGACCTTAAATGAATATCTTGACGAAGTGGTCCGTAAACCAATGGGGATGCATTATTTTCGGTATGGTTTAGAAGCAAAAGACCATGAACTGGTAGCGCGTAACTATGCTACTGGCTTACCCAATATTGGTGTCGTGGAGCGCCAGTTGGTTAACATCTTGGGCGCAGGAGTCTCTGAAGTCGTTGATATTTCAAATAGTGAGGCTTTTTTAAGTGCTGAAATAGCGTCGGCTAATTTATACGCTACAGCAGAAGAAACCAGTCGTTTTTTTCAGATGCTGCTACAGGGTGGGGTATGGCAGGGGAAGCAAATTTTTACACCGTTGACGGTTAATCGCGCTGTGAGAGAGATGGGTAAGCCGCAGTTTGACCGTTCTCTGATTTTAGTCCCCATGCGATATAGCGCTGGAATGATGCTGGGGCTGAATCCAGTGGGTCTGTATGGTCCAAAAACCCATTACGCTTATGGGCATTTGGGGTTTTCGAATATTCTCTGTTGGGCGGATCCCGAGCGAGATATTGCGGTATCAATTCTCACCTCGGGTAAACCCGTGCTTGGGAATCATTTGTTAAGCTTGGGTAAATTGTTGAATGGTATTAGCTCTACATGTAAACCTTGTGTCGATATGCAGCATATTTACAGTAAAGTTCTGTGAACTACGGGTAAAATTGTGATTTTTGATGTTAGGTTGTTGCATTGCTGAAAAATGCTTATAGTCAGCGGCATGGCAATTCGTTAGAGTGGAGTAACCAAGATCTAATGATATTGGGTTTCCCGTCAGAACGACGAATAGGTTGAATTGTGAAAAAACTAGAAAATAAACTGAAACTCGCCAGTAGCTACCAAGAATGGCAGGCCTTAGCCAAAGAGCATGACCGCTGTTCTGGGAGAGAGCACTGGAAGAAAGTCGATAAAACTAGCCTCTATGATTACGCTTCCATTCGCTCACGATTGGAAAGGCTGCGCTATTTTCGCGAAAACAACGACAATATTGGCTTGTTGTTCAGTCTAAATGAAGGCATTCACGGTAATATGGGCGGTATGGGCAAACCGGTGTTGTATGCTCGGGCTAAGTTTGGCACCAAACAACTTATACATGATTATGTGAATAGTATACGAGATGCGCTGGATCACTTGGCCCAGCTGGACTCTGAGTTCCCTAGTTTTATTGAGCGTTTAGATTTCTTTAGGCGCGCTAACAAATGCTACGGTAAGTCGGCCTTGATGCTTAGTGGTGGTGCTGTGTTGGGTAATTTCCATATTGGCGTTGTAAAGGCGTTAATTGAGCAGGATTTATTACCGGATGTCATTTCTGGGGCTAGTGCAGGATCTCTGATAGCGGCTGTACTGGGTACAAGAACCGATGAGGAATTAAAGGAATTTTTAACGGCGGATAACCTTGGCAAATTGTTGCTTGCCGAGGCTGAATTGGCGAATGGCCGGATGTCCAACTCCTCACCGCGGATAAATCATCAGTTACTAAAGGAAAAGATTGCCAAGTTGATTCCAGATGTTACTTTTCAGGAAGCATTTGAGCGAACTGGCCGCCATATCAATATCTCGATTTCTCCCTCTGATGTTCATCAAACATCACGATTGCTGAATGCCATTGCGTCACCTAATGTTTACATTCGCAAAGCGGTTTTGGCCTCCTGCGCAGTGCCTGGCATTTACCCACCGGTTATGTTGGAAGCCAAAAATGTACATGGCCACCCGCAGCCATATCTTGCAACCAGACGTTGGATTGATGGTTCCGTGAGCGATGATCTTCCAGCAAAACGCTTAGGTCGGCTTTATGGGGTCAACCATTTTATTGTGAGCCAGACCAACCCAATTGTATTGTGGGCAGTAAGGGATACTAAAATTGAAAATAGCGGTCTAGTCAGTGCTATGCGGCAACTGGGTGGACGCAGTATTAAAGAGCTGTCTAAAGTTGGGAGCAGTGTTGCTCGTAAATATTTCAAAAATTCGCCACGTGTTAGGCGGATGACAAATATCGCTTATTCAGTGATTAATCAAGAGTACACGGGTGATATCAATATTATTCCCAGGTATCGCTTTTTTGATCCAAGAAAACTGCTTACAGAAATCACGCCTGACGAATTACAGTATTTTATTGCTGAGGGTGAAAGGGCGACTTGGCCTAAAATAGAAATGATTAGAGCGAGTACAACGATCAGTCGTAAATTAGCCGAAATCTTAGAAGATTATGAGGCGGAAGAGCTCAATCGCTTATCGCAAAGCCATCACCATCTTGGTGCTGAAATGCCGAGAAAGTCGTTGCGTGCGTAATTCTTTTTACGCTATTTTGATGACTTAGGTTCATCTTGTTTTCTATGTGCCTACCCATGTGTAGGCGTCATTATTCGATGTTATTTTATCACTGTGTTTTCGACGGTTTTGGCGGCTAGGTCACTGAATATTGTCTCTTATGGGAGTGCTGAGTGATGATGGAAACGGCGTTTACGCCATTTACGGCAATTATTGGCGGTGCGCTGATAGGTCTTTCAGCTGTGATGCTGATGTGGTCAGTTGGCCGGATTGCAGGGATATCGGGCATTGTTGCTGGCGCGATGTTTGAGGGTGGCAATGAACGTTCTTGGCGCTTAGTGTTTTTGCTTGGTTTATTGGTGGGAGCGTTTCTAGCCGCCTTGTTTACCGGCGCTTTAATTGATGTAAAGAGTGTCGCAAGTACTCCTATGTTAATAGTGGCTGGTTTGTTGGTAGGTGTTGGCACTCGAATGGGCGGTGGTTGCACTTCTGGGCATGGTGTTTGTGGTGTGTCCCGCTTTTCGCAGCGATCACTAGTGGCCACAGCTGTTTTTATGGCGAGTGGTATTGTCACGGTTTTTGTCCTTAGGCATTTGTTGGGAGAGGGGGTATGAACCGTTGGTTTATAGCCTTTGCTGGGGGATTGTTTGGTGTTGGAATTGCCATATCTGGTATGGCAAACCCAGCCAAAGTTCAGAATTTTTTGGATATTGCCGGGATTTGGGACCCTAGCTTGGCTCTCGTTATGGGGACAGCTTTGCTCCTTGCCACACCGGGCTATTATTTTGTGTTGAGAATGTCTTCGCCAAAGTATGCGGAAGTCTTTTCATTACCAACAAGAAAAGATATTGATGGAAGGTTAATATTAGGAGCAATGTTGTTTGGAATAGGTTGGGCGCTTAGTGGTCTATGCCCTGCGCCTGCTCTAGTGGGAGTTCTAACCGGCTTATCAAGTTTTTTTGTGTTTTTACTGGCGATGCTGGTTGGCATGTTTTTGCACAAGTTTGTATTTGCATAATAATTTAAAAGCGAGTTTGTTGAGCAACGCACACAGGTCAATATCTTCTTGGTTTTGGTCGGAGTGTATTTAGGGATAGATTGATAATAATTGGGGATGCAATATGGCAGTGGCGTGTAAGTATAAGAATAATATTGACGAAGTGTGGGCTATTTTGTGTGACCCTGACTTTCGCGTGGAGCGCAGCTTAGCACTGGGTGAGTTGAGCGCGGAGTGTGAGGTTGAGGAGGACGGTGACGAGGTGTGCATACGTATGGTCAGAGAGGTGACGCGCGAACTACCCTCGGTATTAGCTAAAATCTTTAACCCCAAGCAAACACTGGAGTTTGTTGAGCGTTGGCGGGCTTGCGATAAAGGCTGGGAAGGGGAGCTTGCCATAAGCATCAAGTCTCAGCCGGTGGAGTTGTCTGCGAAGGTGTCGTTATTAGAAGTCGCCGGTGGATGTGAATACAGTGTGTCGCATCGCTGTAAGGCAAAAATTCCTCTTGTTGGTGGTAAAGTTGAAAAATTTGTTCTTTCGCAGACAGATGCTGGTGCAAAAGATGAATTAGATTATCTAAAGAAGAAATTAGCCTAAGTTAGAGCATCCGCCGATTAAGCAGCAATGACCAGTTGATCGTTGCTGTGCTCTTTGAGCGCGGCGCTTATGTCGGCGGCGGTATTTAAGCGCTTAATTTGCTCAAACAATTGCTGTGCCATAGGGTATTCCCTGCGTAGATATCCCAACCATTGTTTTATGGGTCCGCCAACATGTCGAGGGGCGCAATTTGCGATGCTGTCGCAAAAAAGTGCGTCAACTAAAGTGAGAATTTGAGGCCATTCATAGCGTTGGTACTCTTCACCACGTTCAATAGATTTGATTTCAAGCGCTAGGTCCGGTCTAGCTAACAGGCCGCGCCCCAGCATAACGTCGGCGCACCCGCTTTGTGTCTGGCATGTGTAGAAGTCGCTAGGATTCCAGACTTCGCCGTTGGCAATAACGGGAACATCGATAAAATCATGTACTTTTGCAAGTTGGTGCCAGTGTGCGGGAGGCTTATACCCATCAGCTTTGGTACGAGCGTGAATGGTGAGGCCGTTAGCTCCTGCTTCATTTATGGCGCTGACAATGTCAATGAGCTGGCTTGCATCATTAAAACCGAGCCGTATTTTAGCAGTAATGGGAATGTCGCAAGGAACGGCATTGCGCATAGCTTTGATGATTTGATAAAGAAGCTCTGGCTCGTTCAGAAGTATCGATCCACCGCGATGACGATTTACGCATTTTGCTGGGCAGCCAAAATTAGTATCGATGCCAATCGCGCCTAAACTTGCAGCTCGCGCAGCATTTTCAGCCATTGGAGTGGGTTCCCCGCCTAGTAGCTGTATGAATACAGGGGTTCCCGAAGGTGTTTTACAGCCGTTTTCTAGCTCTGGGCATAGGCGATGGTAGACTCTAGCGGGCAGCAGCTGATCTGTTATCCGCACAAATTCGGTAATGCAGCGATCGATTCCACCCACGGCGGTTAAAAGGGCGCGCATTCTTGCGTTGACGACGCCTTCCATAGGGGCGAGATGTAGTTGCATAAACGTAATCAGTATCAAAACGGCTATTGTACCGTAGCTCGCACTTAGACATTAATCTATTTATGGTGTGGTTGGAAATAGCGGGTTTGTTGTAATCTAGCGTGCAGTACTTTGGATTTGAGTTAGGGGAGTAAAGTGGTATCTAGTATAGTGCGTGGTGTTGTTTTTTCCGCGATAACGGGGTTGATATTATTTACTGCGGGTTCGATGTGGCCTGTGATGCGCGCAACATCAGAAGAAGCATTAATTTTTAACGCCGAGAATGCAGATATGTTCGGCGAAGACCCCTATGTTTATACGGAGCTTCGCCTGCAAGAGCTTGGGCCAGACTACGCGCTTATGACAGTTGATGGCGATAATCGACAATTGCAGCCGGGCGATATGTTGGTAGAACCCTGTTTATCGTTGAGTCGTATCTTAAAAAATGCTGTCTTATTGGATCACTGTGGTAGCTATGCACTATTGTCTCTGCGGCAGCCGACTCATGATGCCTCCACCTTAAAGTTGCAGGTTCTAAATTCGATAGCGGAACTTCCGCTCGGGCGAGAACCCAAAGTTGTCGATTTGCGAGGAAATGAACGAATTCAGCAGCTAGTTTCGGACTATAGACACCGTTTATATGATCGCCCCCTTTCCTTGCTTGGGGCAATCAATGTAGATGTGGTTCGCAGTGCTATTGGTCGTGAGTACTATATATCGCCAGGCAAGGATAAACGAATTTTTTCGCAGCTCGGTTTAGAGCCTGGTGATAGGGTTCGGGCATTTGACGGAATAAGCATGACTGACGATGAGGCGGTTACCGCCATGTATGAACGCTTGGATGATGTGAATCACTTGGCGATCACTTTAGAGCGTAATCAGCAGGATTGGGTGGTTTTGGTCGATTTTGATACACTAGCTCTGAATAATGAATAGATGTCATATCATTGAATTTTCTTAATATTTTAATGAATGCACGGTAGTATACGGTCTCGTTTTGAAGTTTGTGGCCGCACAAGGTCAAATTGCTACAAATAAGGTATTTGGGGGAAACATAGTGAGTGAGTTAAATAAGTGGGAATGCGTTATTTGTGGGTTTATTTACGATGAGGCCGAGGGTATACCCGATGAAGGAATTCCCGCCGGTACATTATGGGCTGACGTGCCAGAAGACTGGGAGTGCCCAGATTGCGGAATAAGTAAATTTGATTTTGATATGGTTCCAGCGTAACAGCACGTCTAGTCATAGGCGTTGTCTTGTAGTGAATTCAATCGCGCTGTTATGCGCACCGGATGGGCTTTGTTGCGCATCCTGAGAGATTAATAACAGAGGTAGATATAATGAAAATAATAAAGTTGTTTGGATTGCTGGCTGTGGCTTATATGATTTCTGGGTGTGCACCGGAAGTGGGTAGTGATGCGTGGTGTGAGGCATTAGGCAAAAAGTCGAAAGCTGACTGGTCTACTAACGAAGCCTTAGACTTCGCGAAAAACTGCCTTGTAGATTAAATGTGTTTTTAATGGTGTTAGCGGGGCAATACTGCTTAGTTGATGCGACAATATTGTGACTGCAAAACCATAATTCGGCCTAGGGTCGCAGTTTTGGTAAGAAAAATGTCATATTGTTCGTCTATTATTCGGCGCTTCGCGGTATTTTTGGGGTAAGTCTGAGACGTGGATCGTTCTGTGACATTGATAAGGTTATTCCCTCCTCGCGTGGCAGCTGGCGTAAATATACTCCTGTGGGCACTGTTTTTAGTGTGTTTGTCGAGTCTTTGCTGGCAGGTGTCAGCGTGGCTCCGAGACCCCGTGCTTCCTACTGCTGCGGGTAATAATGGCAGTCTAAGTGATCTCGCTACCCAATCTAGTGACCCTTCATATAATGTTCAAAGCCTCCTAGCTGTCCCTTTGTTTGGTGTGCCAGCTGTGGATGCCCCAATGCCGGACGAAACTGAGCAGGATGTCCGGCGTAGCACGCTAAAAATCACAGTCATTGGTTTGGTGGCGGGTAGTGATGAGCAAGGGGTCGCCGTTCTTAAGCATGGTCGAATAACCAAGGCCTATGGCATAGGCGAGAAAATTGAAGTACCGGGTTCGGTGCGCCTGTTAGCCGTTTATCCTGAATACATCATTATTGAGAACAACCGTAAACGAGAAAAAATAGAGCTAGATAAAAAAACGGCTTTGGCGGGTATAAGTAGTGCTGCGTCGCCCAGTGTCGATGACAGTGATACTATCGATCTAAACAGCACCGAAATTCGCCAGCTGATAGGAGATGCTAGGGACACTGTACAAAACAGCCCCTTAATGTTGGCGCGTTTTTTTTCTGCAAGTCCTGTTAATGAAAATGGGAACTTGATTGGCTACGAACTAAAACCCGGTAGAGATAAGCGTCTATTTGATAAGCTGTCTTTATCTCTGGGTGATGTGGTTTTATCTGTAAATGGTCAATCAGTTGCAGACTTACAGCCACAAGAGTTATTTAAACTTATGCAGAACACCACGTCCTTTGAGCTTCTGGTTCAACGAGCCGATACAATCCTTACCAAAAGATTTGATATATGAAATTTTTATTGCATAAATGCTGCCTAGTTTTCGGACTGTTTATATTGCTGACGGGCAATGTCCTTGCGGAGCGTTTTGACCTCGACATGCAGGATGTGGATATAAGCGAGTTTATCAACACTGTCGCTAAGTTAACCGGTAAAACTATTGTTGTAGATAGCCGTGTTAAAGGCAAAATCAGTGTCGAAAGCCATCGCAAATTAGACGCAGACGAGTTGTATCAGATATTTTTACTGCAACTGGGGGTTGAGGGGTATTCGGCAATTGAGGTGGGCGATGGGATTTTAAAAGTTATCCCAAACCAAGCTGCTAAAATCGAAGGGATTGATGTCCAAGGTAGTAGCTCGCGGCTTGGTCGTAGTGAGTCTATTGTTACTCGGATCGCGCAATTACAAAACGCAGATGCTGATGAACTCGTGAAGTCGCTGAGGCCATTGGTAGATAATAAAGTCGGTGTGATTACGAGCTATGCTGACTCTAATATTATTTTGATTACAGATCGTGAATCCAACGTTAGACGTTTAATGTCTATTGTTACTGCCGTTAACTCGGTGGATACACAATTAATGGAAACGGTTGCTTTACAGCACTCTTCAGCGCAGGAAATTGAGAGTATTTTAACCAAGGTACTATCTCAGCAAACCCGTAAGCGCGGTGCTGCCAAACCGGTTGTTGCTGCTGATCCGCGCACTAATACACTCATTTTATTTGGCGATGAAGATTCCCGCTCGTATTTGCGACGTTTGGTTGCAGAATTGGACAGCGAGGTTCGCAATCAATCGAATATCCGCGTGAGGTATTTAAAATACTCTAAAGCTGCCGATATTGCTCCCGTTCTTAAAAGTATCAGTGATACCTTAATTAAAGGGGATGAAGCCGCTAAATCGGCGAGTAATGGTGCTTCGTCGCTAATTAATATTGAAGCGCATGATCAAACAAACTCAATTGTTATGTCTGGAAGTCCGCATATTATCGATGATTTAGAATCGGTGATCGTGGATTTAGATATTCGTCGAGCTCAGGTCTTGGTTGAAGCCATCATTATTGAGGTTACGGATAGCCGCGCGAAAGAGTTGGGTGTGCAATGGCTGTTTCAGGGCGAGGATTCAGGCACCACTCCAGTGGGTGGCGTCAATTTTAGCGGCGGCGCATCGGGTACAGGTAGTACGCCAGGTATAGTTAGTTTGCTAGCTGGTGATGATGTCGCAGCGGCGGCGGCCAGTGGTATTAAGGGTGCGGCAATTGGTTTAGGTAAGATTTCTGACGGTGCCTTTAGTTTTGCCTCTTTGGTTACGGCGCTCGCCAGCGATACAGAGTCAAATATTCTTTCTACTCCGAGTTTACTTACGCTTGATAATGAAGAGGCATCCATCTTAGTCGGTCAAGAAATCCCGGTAGTAACGGGTTCTACGGCTAGCTCGACAAACACCAACCCCTTTCAGACAATCACTCGGCAAGAGGTCGGTATTAAATTGTTATTTACGCCCCAGATTAATGAGGGCGACGCGGTACAGCTCAATATTGAACAGGAAGTGTCGTCACTTAGTCCATCGACTGACGCAGCAGATGTTATTACTAATAAACGTACAATCAGTACTACCGTGCTAGTGAATGATGGCGCAACGATTGTGCTTGGTGGTCTGATCGATGATCAGGTATCTGAGCAATCGGCAAAGGTTCCTTTACTGGGTGACATCCCTATTCTTGGCCGTTTATTTCGCTCGGACTCTACAAGTAAAGTAAAAAGTAATTTAATGGTGTTTATCCGCCCAACCATAGTTAGGGATCAGAATACCTTATCGGAATTAAGTGCTCGCAAATATAATTTCATTCGTGCTGAGCAGTTGGTTAAGGCTGAAAAAGGGATTAATTTATTTCCGTTCACAGAGATGGCGGTGCTACCAGAGTGGGTGGGAATGGATCCTTCGCCTCCAGGCATATTACCTAGTAAGCCTGTGCCGCCGCCAATGACACCTGCGGAAGAAGCGGTTGAAAAGAAGTTGATGCCACTACCTGCTAGCAAAGATCAGCCTCTACCGGCCGCGCAATAAATGAGTCAGCCACTAAGTTACGCCTTTGCGCGCAGTAATCGTGTGTTGGTAGAGGAAGTTGGAGCGAATAGTTTTGACATCCTTTGCTGTAAGGAAACGCCAGCTTCTGCGGTTGCAGAAGTGCAGCGGGTGCTGCATGGGCAAGTAAAGCTTACGCTTTGTGATGAAGCCATTTTACAAGAAAAAATCAACGAGACATTTCAGCGCCAGCAAGGTGATGCAATGTCGGCGATGGGAGACATATCCAATGAAGTTGACTTGGATCGTCTTGCCGAAGAAATTCCCGAGTCTCAAGACTTATTAGATGCCCAAGACGACGCTCCGGTTATTCGTTTAATCAATGCCCTTTTTGGCGAGGCTTTAAAGCGTGACGCGTCTGATATTCATATTGAAACCTATGAAAAAACCATGTCAGTCCGCTTGCGAGTTGATGGCATTCTGCAAGAAGTTTTAACCCCTAGTCGACGTTTGGCGCCATTGTTAGTTTCGCGAATTAAAGTCATGTCACGTCTTGATATTGCGGAGAAACGCGTTCCTCAAGATGGCCGTGTTTCACTGCGTATTGCGGGTCGCTCTGTCGATGTTCGAGTGTCGACCATCCCCTCCAATTACGGTGAACGTGTGGTTATGCGTTTACTGGATAAGCAAGCGGCTCGCATAGATATTAATCAGCTAGGCATGCCGGATAAGACGTTATCTACGTTAAAAGATCTTCTTCAGCAACCCAACGGGATTCTTTTGGTCACGGGTCCAACTGGGTCAGGTAAAACCACAACGCTATACGCTGGGTTAATGTCCCTAAACGACCGTCGACGGAATATTCTAACGGTGGAAGACCCTGTCGAGTACGATATCGACGGAATTGGTCAAACCCAAGTGCATGCCAAGGTGGGGATGACATTTGCAAGAGGGCTGCGGGCTATTCTGCGTCAAGACCCCGATGTGGTCATGCTGGGTGAAGTTCGGGACAAAGAAACGGCTGAAATTGCTGTTCAGGCCTCTTTGACTGGCCACATGGTATTGTCGACATTGCATACCAATACGGCAGTCGGTGCGGTAACTCGCTTAGTGGATATTGGTGTAGAGCCTTACTTAATTGCGTCGAGTCTCAAAGGTGTTTTAGCCCAACGCCTGGTGCGTAAATTGTGTCAGCAATGTCGGCATGAAATTGTGCTTGATAAAACTGAGGCGAGATTATTGGGTGACCCTAAACTTGAGGGTAGTAAGGCATTCAATGCTACCGGCTGTGATGATTGTCAGCATACCGGTTATAAAGGTCGTCAAGGTGTGTATGAGCTTTTAGTTATTGATCGTGAGGTCGCCGAATTGATTCACAATCGTGCCAGCGAGCACGATATTTTACGTCAAGTTGGCAGTGATATGCCCTCCTTGATGGGGGAGGGGCGGCGTTTGGTTTTGTCAGGGCAAACCAGTGTTGATGAGTTATTAAGAAGCGTACGTGAGGGCGGTGATGCCGGCCTTTGAGTATCGTGCGCTAGATGCTAACGGCGCCAATAAGAAAGGGATTATTGAAGCGGACTCTGGCCGTCAAGCGCGTCAGCTATTACGTGATCAAAAACTATTCCCCTTAGATGTAAAACAAACTCGAGAGAAAACACGTGCAGATAATGCACGTCGTGGCTTTGGGCGTTCGCGGGTGAGTATCGCTGAGCTCGCGCTATTTGTCCGACATTTAGCCACCCTTATCCAATCTGGAATCCCATTGGAGGAGGCCTTAGCGGCCACGGCAAAGCATACCCGTAAAGCTTATTTAAAACGGGTGGTATTAGATTTACGAGCACGGGTACTTGAAGGGCATTCTTTGGCTGATGGCCTGAATGAACACCCTCAGGTATTTAATGCTGTTTTTAGGGCTTTAGTGAGCTCAGGTGAAAAATCTGGCGATCTTGGCTTAATACTAGAGCAGCTAGCGGAATATACCGAAGATAGCCAAAAGCTGCGCGGCGTGATTGTTCAGGCAGCAATGTATCCATTAGTGCTGTGTTTTGTCGCACTGTCAGTGATAGCGGCTTTGATGACCTATGTTGTACCCAAGGTGACGGCGCAATTTGCCCATTACGATCAAGCCCTGCCAATGTTAACGCGTATATTAATTACTCTCAGCGATGGTCTCGCGGCAAATTGGTTGTATATGGTGGTGATTATTATTGCCCTGATACTAGGTGCAAAATGGTGGTTAACATCGCCATCGAGACGTTTACGAGCAGATAAAGCTATTTTGAAAGTGCCCTTGTGGGGCATGTTAATGTTGGAGCTAGATGCCGCCCGTATGCTGAGAACATTATCTATTTTAATGTCTTCCGGTGTGCCGTTTTTAGAAACATTGAAGGTCGCGTGTGACACATTAGCTAATGAGCATTTGAAAAAGAGTATGGCGACGGTTCGTGAGCAGGTTCGCGAAGGCAAAAGCTTTAGCCGTAGTTTACAAGATGAGGCGGAATTACCTCCTCTGGCGATTTATATGATTGCTAGTGGTGAAGCCAGTGGTGAAATGGAAGCGATGACTCAGCGGGCGGCATCAAATCTCGAGCGCGAATTACAAGCGCGTGTGCAGATGTTTGTTAGTTTGTTTGAGCCGTTATTAATAGTGGTTTTAGGTGGTGTAGTGTTGTCAATTGTATTAGCTATTATGCTGCCAATATTGCAGTTGAATAATCTCACTCAGTTTTAGGAGGTGTATAAAACATGTCAGTACTTAAGTTAAACGGGGCTGCTTGTGTGAATCGTAATGCTAAAGGGTTTAGCTTATTAGAAATTATGGTCGTGATTGTCATCATGGGCTTATTGGTTGCTGTGGTTGCCCCCAATGTCTTGCAAAACCAAGATAGAGCAATGGTAGAAAAAGCGCGAGCAGATATATCTGTTTTAGAGCAAGCGCTAGATATGTATAAGCTAGATAACCATGTTTACCCAACAACTGATCAGGGCTTGCAGGCTTTAGTTACACGTCCTGAAACTGGGACTGTGCCAAAAAATTACCGGAGCAATGGCTATATCAAACGTTTGCCAGAAGATCCATGGGGAAATGCCTATATCTTCATTCAACCTGGTGAGCATGGTGCATTTGATTTGTACTCAACGGGTGCAGATGGCGAAGAAGGTGGTGAAGAGCTTGGCAGTGATATCGTCAACTGGCAGGAATAACCGCGGTTTTTCACTCCTTGAGCTGATGGTTGTAATTTTTATTGTCGGCTTACTCAGTGGGGTTGCTGCTTTAACTTTGCCCTCTAAGGATGGGGGAGCATTACTTCAAGAGCAACGGTATAAGCTGTTGGGACACCTTAGGAGTGCTCGGGCAGAAGCTGTTTTTAGTGGTCGTAGCTTAGGTTTAGCATGGGCCCAGCAAAAAGGGCGTTTTTATGTGCTTACTGCACAGGGCTGGCAAGTGATTCAGCAAGGTGTATTAGCAAAACCACTTGTGCTTGATGAGCGGGTGAGCTCATTAATTACGCTTAACGGAGAGCCGATTAAGAACGAAGACAATGATATATCTTCTAGTGAAGATAAAGCGCAAGCAGAAACAACGCCGCAATTAATGTTTTTAGGCGATGGGCAGATTTCTCCCTTTGAATGGCATTTGTCTGCCGATGGGGCCGAGTCTTTGCTACTTGATGAACAGTTAACAATTGAACCCTAGCCAATATGCTCTCAACACAGTCACAGCATACCCAAGCCCTAAGGAGACGAAGTAAAGGTTTTACCTTGCTAGAGATTATGGTGGCTTTGGTTATTTTTGCGACGGCAGCAGTGGCGTTGAGTAAAAGTTTAACCGAGAGCGCTAATAGTGTTGGTGCGTTGGAGGAGCGTCAGTTTGCTGATTTGGTGGCTCATAATGTGCTCATAGATATTTTACGTGACGGCTATGGGAATGATAATACCGGTAAAGTGAGTATGGCGGGGTTCGAATTTCGTTGGCAGCGCAGTGTAGAGCAAACCGCTCACCCTGATATGCGTCGGGTTGATGTGACGATTTATCTAAATACTGGCTCTGATGTGCTTGCTAGCCGTTCAGCGTACCTCGGTCAGTGAGAAGGTGATGCGTAGACCTCAGCAACAAGGATTTACCCTCGTCGAGTTGATCATTGCTGTCGGCATTATGGCGTTGTTGGGTACCGTGGGTGCCATGTTGTTAAATACATCGCTAGTGAATCAGTCGGCAATTGAAGCCCGACAACAAGCCTTGGAGCGAGTCTCCCTAGCGTTAACGATTTTTAGACGCGACATAGAACAACTGACACCACGTATTCCTCGTGACGAACAAGGGGATGCCATGGCGGCAAATATTGTTGCCGAACAGGTTGGGGCGAATAGTGAATTAGAGTTTGTTCACGGTGGCCGGCGAGTATTACCGGGGCAGAGTTTAGGTAGCACCTTAGAGCGTGTTCGATATGTAAGAGAAGAAAGTGAGCTGATAAGGTACAGTGCCGCAGTAGCTGATCCAGCGAGTAATACTGGGTGGCGGCGCCAGGTGTTGCTAACTAATGTGACCGAGTTTGTCGTTGAGCTGTATGACGGTGAGCGTTGGTCGGTATTTTGGCCGCCAAGTACACAGGTAACAGAGACCCAACCTGAGTCTTTACGAATGACAATGTCGACTGAAATTTGGCCAGATATTCAATTAAACGTATTACTGCCTGAGCAGTCACTATGATGCATAAGCAGCGTGGTGCCGCATTAATGATGGTGTTGCTGATAGTGGCCATTATGGTGGTGCTGGCGGTTGGCTTAACGGATGGTGTTCGTTATAGCAGTCAACGACTTTTGAATCAGCGTTTGATGGATCAGGGTTACTGGTATGCCTTGGGTGGTGAACGTATTGCCGTTTTTGGTTTGCAAGATGCTTCATCGGAACCAGTGACGGCGTTAAATCAAGATTGGGCTAGGAAAGATATAGTATTCCCAATAGACGGCGGTTCTATTGCCGGTCTCATTGTTGATGAGCAAGCATGTTTTAATTTAAATGCATTATACCGTGCTGAAGCGGCAACAGGGGCTGAGGAAGATGTGACCGCAGCTGAATTGATATTTACTGGCCTTTTAGAAAACTTAGAGATTTCAGCGCAGCGTGCGGAATTTATTATAGGTCGAACCCAAGATTGGATCGATAGCGACTTTTCGCCAGAAGGTATTTACGGGGCTGAAGATTTAACTTACACGGCCTTAGATTACCCCTATTTACCACCTAATAGTTTATTGGATTCGGTGAGTGAAATGGGACTTTATGCTGAGTTTGAAGAAGACGAGCAAACGCGTATTGAACCCTATTTATGTGCGTTGCCAGAAGTTAGTACAACGATTAATGTGAATACCTTAGCCGTTGAGCAAGCGGCCTTGCTTGCCGCCGCAGTGGGCAATGTTATTTCAATGGAGCAGGCGGCGACAATATTGGAAAGTCGTCCTGACACGGGATGGGATGATGTGGCAAGTTTTGTCACTGCGCTTGAGCTGCCGGCGGAAGACCCACTGCCGGCAAATATACTACAGGCAATTGGTGTGAAATCATTTTATTTTCGAGGTTTGGCCGATGTGTTTTATGAGCAGCGACAGATGCGTTTGTTTAGCCGACTCGTTGTAAAGAACGGCAAGGCCATTGTGTATGCCCGAGAATATGGAGAAGTTTTTTGACTGCGTTGTTGTTAATTGATTTACCCCTAGACCCTGAGGCACCTGTTTCTTGGTTACTCTGGGACAGTGTTGGCGGGAGTGTGGTGTCTGAAGGCGTTTTAAACAACGCTAAGGAATTATCTACATTGGCTGAAACGGCTGAAGGTGTCCCTTGTTACGCACTCATTCCAGGGGATGCGGTAAGCGCACATGGGGTTGTGCTGCCCAAAGGTGGCAGGGTTGGTTTATCGGCCTTACCTTTTCAGCTTGAAGACAAGCTGTGCTCTGACCTCGATAGCGTACATATCACTACCGGTGTTATTAAAGCGAATCACGTGACAGATGTGTTGGTGCTCAGTCGTGAAATTGCGACCTACTGCAAAGATGTATTGCACCGAAGTGGCTTGCGAATTAAAGCCTTATTACCCGATTACGCAGTACTACCAGACGATACTGTGGTGGTAGGGGCGCATCAAGTTGCGGCGAATTTTCATGCGAAGTCTGCCGGGCTTAGCACGACCAATTTCCAAGTTTGGCAGCAATTAGTCAGTGATGGGGAGCAAGCTGATCAAGCTGTGCAGTGGTATTTCAGTGATGATTATTCTGGTGATTTAACTGAGTTAGCTGCTGAAACAACGGAACGCTGTGGGAGCCGCTTACACGCTTTTGCTCGTGGCTTTAAGCCGTGGCCCATGTCTTTGCTGAGCGGTGAGTTTGCTCTTAAAGATGAAAGTAGCGAAGCAATAAGCCGTTTGCGTTGGCCAGTAATCTTACTTGTCGCCTTATTATTTGTACACTGGCTTGGACTGGCGATACAAACTCGAACGATGAATCTTGAAGCTGACGCGCTTGATAAGGGAATGGTGGAAATCTATAAAGACGTGTTCCCTGGTGCGCGGGTGGTGAATGCGCGTAGTCAAATGCGCAGCCAGTTGAATGCCTTGGAAAGTGCTGGAGCCACTGGGGCAATGATGCCTTGGTTAGATAAAGTGGCAGCGGCGAGCCGGGGGCGTAGTGGTGTCAGCCTATCGCAATTGAATTATGAAAATGATCCGCCGGTTATGAAATTACTCGTCAAAGCTGCGTCGTATGAGCTTGTTGATCAATGGCTTGCGGCACTGAAGGCGCAAGGGCTTGACGTTGACCGCGGGGCATTTGGCCAAGATGGTGGCGGCATTGCCGGTCAAATAAGTATTCGAGGGGCGGCACAATGAAGATACTCAATCAGCTTCTTGAGGGTCGCAATGAGCGCGAAAGACAAATACTTATCCTCGGTATTGGCTTTGCTGTTCCGCTGATCATTTGGCTCTTAATCTGGCAGCCATTATTGAAAGCTAATTCAGTGGCGGCTACACGTTTAGAGCAACGCCGCATCTCTTATGCTTGGATGCAATCTGCTGCATCACAAATGAAGAGTGTTAAAGGCGGTTCCAGCTCACGGGCTGCAGCTGTATCGGGTTCACCCCAACAACAGATTACGGGGGCAGCAACGGCGCGTGGTCTTAATGTTAATCGCATCGAGCCGCAGTCGTCAGGACGCTATAGTGTGTGGGTTGCTAAGACAGATTACAGCAGTGCCATTCAATTTATAGAAACCTTATTAGTGACGGGAATGACCTTACATTCTGTCAATCTTACTTTACTGGACTCACCCGGCAGCGTATCGCTGAGGGCGTCGCTGGGTACTGCTGAATGAAACGTACTTTTTGGGTGGTTTTTAGCTTACTGTTTTTTATTATTTGTTTAGTGGTGGCAACTCCTGCGTGGGTAGTGCGTGATATTCTCGTAAAACAACAACCTAGTATGGCCATAGGTAATGTGACGGGGAGAGTATGGCAGGGTGATTTGGATGTAGCACAGTATCAGGGCATGACCCTTGGTGGAATCAGTTGGACGATAAACCCTTTAGGGATTGTTAGCGGTTTTCCTGTGACAATTGCTGTCAAAGAACCCGTTGTTGGCCGCGGAAAGTTAGGGCTTACAGGCGCAGAGTCTTTACGGTTACAAAATGTGGACGTGGGAGCAAAACTGCAAAGAATTTTAAATGCGGCGAATATACCCAGCATGGGTTTTGATGGTGATATCTCACTGGTGTTAGACGAGGCTGAACTCAGTGCGGGTGGTTGCGCGTCTTTAGCAGGAACAATGAGTTTGAATACCTTAACGGGGGATATTGACGGTATCAATACTGTTGCACCGGTATCGGCCAATTTGGGCTGTGAGAATAAGCGAATAACTTTAGTCATTGATGAGAACAATGCTGCGAGAGTACGTGGCACTGTTCGAGTTTCATTTAACGGCCAAGTAAGCGGCCAGATCCAATTAAGCCCAAGGCCTGGCACTCCTTTATTTAAAAGCTTAACGCAATTTATAGGCCGGCCTAGCAATGGCAAAGACTTCAATATCCGGCTTTAATTGTAGGCATCACTTTACGCGGGTATTTAATAAAGCCTAATACCCGCAGAGGCTAGCGTAACGATCTCGATGAAAGCCACTATTGCCGAATATCTGGGTGGCAACGCGCGATCGTTTTAGAAATAAGCCAATATCTAATTCGTCGGTTACACCGATCCCTCCGTGCATTTGTACTGCTTCGTTGGTGACTAATTCGAAAACGTCATTGAGCTTTGCTTTCGCAAGGCTTGCTAGTTGAGGAAGGTCTGGTCGTTTATCATCAATGGCCGAGAGGGCATCTAGCACCACCGATTTAGAGAGTTCCAGCTCAATATACATATTAGCTGCACGATGCTGCAAGGCTTGAAAACTCCCAATTTTGACGCCGAATTGATCCCGCTCTTTTAGGTAAGCTACCGTGCGTTCAAAGCATTCTGTTGCCGCGCCTAACATTTCTGCAGCTAGGCAAATTCGGCCATAATCCAGTATGGAGTTGAGTAGTGCTTGTCCTTGAGTTTTGTCACCGATTAGCGCAGTTTGCGGTACACGTACTTGATCAAAGCTAATGTTGGCAGCGTTGCGGCTATCTATTAAATGATGTCGGTGACGGCTAATGCCAGTCGTATTGGCATCAACAATGAATAAGCCGGTTTCGCTTGCGACCTTACAGGCCACGATTAAGTAATCGGCACTGTGACCATCTAGTACAAAAACTTTTTTTCCTTCAATAATGTAGTCATCACCGTCGGCACTTGCTGTTGTCGTAAAGTGATCGGTTTTATGATGCGGGCTTTCTTCTAGGGCAAGTGCAAGGCTAATCTCACCGCTGGCAATAGCTGGCAGAAAGTTAGATTTTTGGTTGGGGCTGCCACCCTCAATGATTGTGCTTGCACCGAGTACAATAGTCGAAAATAACGGGGAGGCGGCAAGCGTTCGGCCACTTTCTTCAATAACAGCACCTAGACCCATATAGCCAAAATCAAGGCCATCATAGTCTTCTGGGATTATCATCGAGGCCCAGCCGAGTTCTACCATTTGTTGCCAGTGTTCACGGTTATAACCAAGTTCATCTTGCTTATCGCGCAATGCTCGCAGTGCCGACACTGGCACTGTTTGGCCTAGGAAATCTTTAGCGGTATCTTTGAGCAGTCGCTGCTCTTCGTTTAATACCAGTGACATAGTTTGTGCTCCGGTTTGTTCACGGCGTAGTCTGTACTTTGATTTTATGATTGATCTGGCAAGCCCAGAACGCGTTTTGAAATTATATTTAGCTGTACTTCTGAAGTACCACCGGCAATAGATAATGCCTTTGAGAAAAGCCAGCCGCGATTTGTGAGCAATTCATCTTCGGTGAATTGAGTGTCATTCCAGCCCAGTGCGCGATGGCCAAGAATAGCCATAAGGACTTCTTCTTTGCGTTTACTTTCTTCCGTGCCAACGTATTTCATTATTAAAGGTACGTTATTGTCTGCCACGCCATGCATGCGCTCTTCAAAGCTACGAAAATGGGTTAGGCCAACGGCCCTAAATGCCATTTCGTGACGTACCAGTTGATCACGAATTCCGGCGTCTTGTAATTTACCCTCTGTGTCTACGCCAATATATTCGATAGCTGCTTGAACAGGACTAAAGCTTGGGCCGGGTGTGTCGCCACCGATTTCCGACATAAGTTTACGTTCATGCTTCAACAAAGATTTGGCAACAGACCAGCCCTTGTTTAATTCGCCAATAAGGTTTGTTTTAGGGACTTTGACATTGTCAAAGAAGGTTTGGCAAAACTCTGACTCACCACTAATTAACTCGATAGGGGTGGTGGACACGCCGGGTGTGTCCATATCGATTAACAGGAAGCTAATGCCTTCTTGTTTTTTTGCATGGGGATCGGTGCGGACCAAGCAGAATATCCAGTCAGCTTTGTCTGCATTGGTGGTCCAAATCTTGGTGCCATTTACTAAAAAATGGTCGCCCTGATCTTCGGCTTTGGTTTGCAGGCTGGCGAGGTCGGACCCAGCGCCGGGTTCAGAATAGCCTTGGCACCACCGCACATTTCCTTTGGCAATGTCAGGTAGGTATTTTTGGCGTTGTTCAGGGGTGCCGTGCTCAAGGACTGCGGGGCCTAGCATCCATATACCAAGGTCAAATAACGGCGTTCTACATCCTAAGCGTTTCATTTCATCTTTTAGGATTTTTGCCTGCGCTTCAGTTAATCCGCCGCCACCTACATCAATAGGCCATTCAGGTACCGTCCAGCCTTTGTCACGCATACGTTCAAACCATAGCTTAGCGTCGTCACTGGGGAATGTTTTATTTTTTCCGGCCCAAACCTGCTCCGCACGAGTTATGGGTGTACGCATAGAGTCTGGACAATTTTTCTCCAGCCACGCGTGGACAATTTGGCGGAAGTCATTGAGATCGCTCATGTCGGTCTCCTTTATTGTAGTGACTGAGTCGCATTTAGTTACCAAAAAAATCTTTGTCTAGATAGCTAATTACGATTCGATTTTGTGGGACTAGCTTAGTAGATGCGGTGTTTATGACAAGGACGAAACACGTCATAACGATTAACAAATGCGGTCATTCTCAAGGGTGTATTTTCGATTATTATGTTATAGATTAAATTGTCACTGTGTTGTATCAACTATTAAGTGAGATAGGGCTGGATGCAAATAGCAAGCCCTTCAGCTAAGTGGCAGTTATCGGAATAAGCAAAATGTCAGTGTGTTTTCCAAAATAATAATAGGAAATAGTATGCAACGATTTGAGAATAAAGTGGTGTTAGTGACCGGTGCCGGAGCTGGAATTGGCCGAGCAAGCGCCCTTCGTTTGGCAGCAGAAGGTGCTTCGCTTTGTTGTGCAGATATTAACGAGGCAGACCTCCTTTCTCTAGTTGATGAAATTACATCGCTGGGTGGGAGGGCAATCGCACAATGTTTTGACATTAGCGAAGTGGGGGCAGCGGAACGCTGTGTTCAATTGTGTAGGAGTGAATTTGGTAAGCTAGATGCCGTCGTTAATATGGCAGGTATTTTGCGCTTTGCAAATTGCCATGAATTAGATTTAGCTGTGTGGGAGAAAGTCATTTCCGTTAACCTTTCGGGCACGTTTATGCTGTGTAAAGCGGCTCTTCCCGAGTTGTTAAAAACCAAGGGCAATATTGTTAACGCCGCGTCAACGGCATCACTTCAAGGTTTACCCTGGGGTGTGGCTTATGCGGCGAGTAAAGGTGGTGTTTTGGCGCTTACCAGAAGTATTGCAGTGGAATATGCCAAGCGGGGCGTCAGGGCAAATTGTGTTTGTCCGGGAGATATTAATACCAATATGTCCCAGGGGGTAAAGTTTCCCGTTGATGCAGATTTTGATTTATTGTCTAGGATTACGTCTTTAAGTGGGGCAAAAGGCCCTGAGGTAGTTGCTGGCGTGATTGCAATGCTGGCATCTGAGGACGGTTGCCATATAACGGGGGAACATATTCGGGTAGACGGTGGGATATTGGCTTAAAGTTTGTGTGCTTCATGTTTGTCGGCAAAGATTTAACGGTGAGTATCCCTTGTGCGTCTGGTTGTCACTGCTAGTCTCTGCCATCATAGTATGGTGATGAATTTACGGAGGCTGTTTTGCCAATGGATACTTTTATACTTGCTATTGATCAGGGCACGACAAGTTCGCGAGCCATTGTGTTTAATGCAAATGGTGAAATATGCGGTGTTGGTCAGCAGGAGTTTACTCAGTTTTATCCGCAAGATGCCTGGGTAGAGCATGATGCGGAAGAAATTTGGGAGACAACATTAAGCAGCTGTCATGCGGCTATAGAGGCCGCGGGTATACTCGCCAGCGACATAGCAGGTATCGGCATTACCAATCAACGCGAAACAACCTTAGTTTGGGATCGTTTGTCAGGCAAAGCGATTTACCCTGCCATTGTTTGGCAAGATCGGCGTACCGCCGCGCGATGTGCAGAATTGAAGTCTCAAGGTTTAGAGGAAATGGCCGCAAACCGCAGTGGGCTTCTGCTAGATCCCTATTTTTCCGGAAGTAAAGTTGGCTGGATTTTAGAAAATGTCAGCGGTGCGAAAGCGCGAGCTGATGCAGGGGAATTAGCGTTTGGCACCGTGGATACCTTTTTATTATGGCGCTTAACTGGGGGTAAAGAACATGCGACTGATGCCACTAATGCGTCAAGAACGCTGCTTTTTAATATTCATACTCAACAGTGGGATTCAGACCTTTTGGCCTTGTTCGGTATACCCGAATCTATGCTGCCAGAAGTAAAAGACAGTTGTGATGATTTTGGACGCTGTGATAATAAGTGGTTCGGCAGCGATATCCCTGTTTGTGCACTTATTGGTGATCAGCAAGCGGCGACGGTCGGTCAAGCGTGTTTCAGCCCCGGTATGGTTAAGAGCACGTATGGTACGGGTTGTTTTGCCGTTTTAAATACTGGCGCGGAGGCCCTGAAATCTGATCACCGCCTATTGACCACGGTAGCCTACAGGATACGTGGTGAAGTTTGTTATGCCCTTGAGGGGAGTATTTTTGTCGCGGGTGCTGCGGTGCAGTGGTTGCGAGATGGCCTCAATCTAATTGGTTCGGCAGCTGAAACGCAACCTTTGGCTGAGAGCGTAGAAAGTTCTAATGGGGTATATATGGTGCCAGCCTTTACCGGTTTAGGTGCTCCTTACTGGGATCCTGATGCGCGTGGAGCCATTTTTGGCCTAACCCGAGATACCGGTATTGCCCATATTGCAAGGGCGACATTGGAATCTGTTTGTTATCAAACTCGAGACTTGCTGGAGGCAATGCGTGGCGATGGTGCTGACTTCGCTACTCTGCGGGTTGATGGTGGCATGGTTGCAAATGATTGGGTTGTCCAGCGCTTGGCAGATATGCTGGATTGTCGCTGTGAGCGACCACAGGTCACAGAGACCACAGCCTTAGGTGCGGCGTATCTAACGGGTTTGCAATTGGGTATTTACAGTTCTCTTGAGGAAATTGCCGCGCTTTGGCGATGTGAACAAGGCTTTGATCCAGAGATGAATGAAGTGGACAGGGCACGCCGATATACCGGTTGGAAAAATGCGGTGTCACGAGTACGCACTAGCTCTTAAGTGACGTCATAGCTATTAAGCCCACCCTGTGGGCTTAATAGCGTAAATGTAGGCTCAGGTCTAATGCGCTAATCGGCATGGGTCTACAGATATGGTAGCCCTGGACATATTCAACGCCAATCTCTTTTACAACTGCCAACGCGGCGCGGTTTTCTATACCCTCTACGATCACTTTTTTCCCTAGGCTGTGGCTCATTTCTACCATCGATTTGACGAGTACTCGATCTTGCTCACGCTCATGTATGAAACGAATAAATGATTGGTCTATTTTTATAAAGTCTACTGGGAGATCTCGTACATATTCAAATGAGGTGAAGCCAATACCAAAATCGTCAAAGGCAATCTGAGTCCCTACAGTTTTAAAGTGATTCAATAAATTGCGTGTTATGTTTAGGTTTGAAATGGCGTCTGTTTCGACAATTTCGAGGATGAGGCGATGTGGGTTAGCACCGGTCAGCTGTAAGAGTTCATCAAATTTTTGTTGAAAGTCTGCTTGCTCTAAGGTCGGTGCCGTTACGTTAATACTCAGGCCGGTGGTAATGCCAGATTCTTCCCAGAGGCTTTGTTGACGCATCGCCTTTTCTAATACTGAATAATCTAGTTTTGGCAGTAAACCTGATTCCGAGGCAATACCTAGAAATTGAGCTGGGTCAATGAATTGGCTTTCGCTATCAAGTAAACGGACTAGGCACTCACAGTGACTAATATTGTTGGTCTTGAGATTGACAATAGGTTGGTAAAATAAAACGAGCCGATTATCATTCAGCGCTGAGAGTAACTGCTCTTTCATACGATATTTTTGATGCCTAGACGAGCGGCTACTGTCGTCTGGGCTATCGTCGTTAGCGGCGTAATATAACTGCCCGCGAAGTTTGCTTTTAACGCGAAACATGGTTGATGTGGTGTTAGAGATTAGTTCATCGATACCGCTTAATGAATTATTAAACGCGTCAACAACCCCCGATAAGCAAATTTCTTCGGAGCTGCTTTCGTTCCTGAAAGTATAACGGGTAAGGTGTTCTAAACTTAGGTCCTTGGCTGTAGTGTCTACGTTAACGCGGTGTGCAATTAACGCACAAAACTCACCAGAACCCGTGCGAGATAGTAGTGTGTTGGGTGGTAGTGAGCGGCATAAATGCGCGGCAAAATCATTTAATAGCTTGTCGCCAGCGTCAAAGCCTCTGCGATCATTGAACATAGCAAAATCATCGATATCCAGCATTAATAGCTCGATATGCATTGTTTTTGAGTGATTTTTTATAAAATTGTTAGCATCTTCAGTGAAGCTACTTCGGTTTAGTAGCCCGGTTACTCGGTCGTGCTGGCCTAACCAACGGAGGCTTTCAGCGGCTTCGTGGCGTTCTGTAATATCAATGCCAAGGGATAATATTTTTCTGTCACCATCGATGTTGAGACTACTGTGTGTCCATAGGAAATCTAGCTGGCGGTTGTCTGCAGTGAAAAATGAGGTCTCTCCTTGGACTTTTTTATCTTCATTTTTTAATAGCGGGTATAGTGATGCACTCAGGTTTATATATTGGCCATCGTTTTTCACCCAGTTATTAATGTTGGCATCAGCTGGGGTTTGCTCAAGGAGGCCAGTCAGTTCTCTACCGAGTCTATTAATATTGCGAATTTTTCCGTCGCCGTCGTGAATAATAATGGCCAGTGGGGAGTTGTCGAGTAAGGTTTCGTTAAACACTTTTGCTTCTGTCAATGCACGGATCTGTACGGCTAGTTCCTCTTTATGGCTGTTTACTATTTGATCCATGCTATCTAGTGAGTCTATGACTTTAGCGATGGTGGCTGCCAGGGTGTCTATCTCATCAATCCAACGTGATTGTGATTGCAGTTTGTAAAGCGAACTTTTAACTTCGCCATAACGTCCATGTGGAAGTAGCGGGAGGATCTTGGTTAACTCTGATAAACGATATAATGATGGCCGCAGAATGATTGCAATAAGTAGTAAAATGATCGTCAGGGTTATTAGTGAGCTAATGAAAATTTCTTTAATAACTTGTGCAATTTGCTGCTGAAGTTTTGAGTTATCTTTTATTACAGCAACATAATATTGATTATTGATGCTTTGATTTAATGGGAATAATCTAGCGCTAAAAAAATGACCCGAATCAATAATGCTGTCATTTATGAAGGTGGCTAAATCGAAATTGTCGATCAAGCGTTTAGAGAGTTTAGGGTCGCTGGTGTAAATGGTTCTGTGGTTGTTGCTGTCGCTTTCATTTTTTGAGATAGCAATAATGGCGATCTCAGCGCCGCTGACCTCAGTGAAATCATTAAATAATAAATTTGCAGAACGGTTTACGTTAATAATAAAACGATTGTTACTATCATTTTTGGCTGGAATGAAAATGTGCTGATAGCATTGGGCATAACAGTCGAGAATTGTGGTTGAATTTTGTGATTCGCTTAAAGTATGTATTGCTTGTTGAATATGTTTTGGCTTTAGTAAGAGCGGTAATTTATTTTTGTGGGAATTAAATAGCACCCTCCCTTCATAGTCCAGATAGTATATTGATTCAACTCCCTGTCGGGGTTTTGGCAATTTTTCGCTTGAAGTGGGTGGTTCGTTGAGTTTTTCCTCATTCTTGAGATTAAAGGAGTTGGGCAAAATAAGACTGTTAGTAAGCCTCATTAACTCTCTGCTTGAGCGGTTTTGCAATGAATTGAAGCTGATCTCTAATTGGCTTAGGTCTTCACGAATAGCTTCTTGTTGATGTGCAGTGGTTTTTAGGTAGGTGTAGTATCCTCGTCCACTCATAACTAGGGTGATCGCTAGAAATAGGACACCACTTAATTTGCGTTGCAAGCTAAGATGCTTACCATTGCTTATGTTGGTGTCTATCTGTTTGAGGGACTTGTTATGATTCAGGATACAGCTCCAACTATAGCAAGGCGTTCACATAATTCTTGATACTAATTCAAATGCCATCAAGATAAGTCTTTAGCAATGGTAAAGGCTTATCATCTTTGGGTAAATGCGAATATTCAATGCACATGACGCAGATAACTTAAGAAAAATAACTGCGGTAGTGCCCTTTACTGCAGGTAGTGCAGGGTGAAATCACGAATTTGTTCTGCGTTTGTATTAAGGTCGCCACGATTTGACCGCGAAGCTGAGCGCAGGTCGATAATTGAGCCGCTTTTCGTTTCGCTAATCCGAATGACGATATCATCGGTAAAGCCAAACCAAGTATTGGTTACATTAACTTCAATGTGTCCCTGTTCTTGATAACTCAGCTCCCAGCCGAGATCATCTATCATTGCCAGTACTTTAACTTGAGCCTCGGGCACCGAAAGCAAGGTTGGAATAGAGTGAATGCCTGGGTAAATTTCTCGCTGTTGTTGTCGATTGGCAAGCGAGCTGTGAGTTTGATGGTATTGTGCCGAAAATATATATGCCGGTGGATTTTCAATATCGGTACTGAGGTCTTGAATTAGGGTGGAATTGCTACTGTATATTAGGCTGAGACTCGAAAAAATGATGGCAGGGAGCGATATTAGCGATGCTTGACTAAATTGGCGCCGGCCTTGCTCAGAGTGGGTTCGCCTTGTTAAAAGTGCGGCGATGCTTATGCAGCTGAAGCTTATAATACCGGCTACCCCTAGTGCTATTGTGCCTGCTTCATAGCTTATCCAATGGAATCGAGCGGCCGCGATACTTAACAAAAGCAGAATAAGCGAGAAAATGGCCGCTTTGCGGGTGTAAATAGGGATATTCATACAGGCTCCTAAGGTGCGTTAGCCTAATCTTAACAAAGGGTAATTCATATGCGCTTTTTTTTTATGTGGATACGTGATTTACTTTTGGTTATAGGTTTATAACTTTTTGTGGCTTAGCGAAGTTAATCCCTACATTTTACATAGATTAATAATAATGAGGAGGTGGTTATGGGACGAGTTGAAGGTAAGGTGTGTATTGTTACGGGTGCCGCAAGTGGTATGGGTCGAGCTGATGCGTTATTACTGGCAGAACAAGGCGCCTCAGTGGTGTTAACCGACTTAAATGAACAAGACGGTCAAGCGGTTGCTGACCAGATTGGGGATCGCGCTCTTTTTATCAAGCACAATGTGACAAGTGAAGAGGATTGGCAGCGTGTAGTGAGTACTGCTGTAGCGCATTTTGGGCGTTTAGACGTATTGGTTAATAATGCAGGCATGATGACTCTGGGTAATGTAGTGGAGTGTAGTCTTGAAGATTATCGACGTGTTAACGCCGTTAATAGCGAGGGGGTCTTTTTAGGTTGCAAGGTGGCAATTCCTGCCATGGAGGCATCGGGTAATGGTGGTTCTATTATTAATATGTCATCGGTAGCAGCTTTGCATGGTATGTCGTTTGTCGCAGCATATAGCGCAAGCAAAGGCGCGGTGATGGCATTAACTAAATCTGTTGCTTTGTATTGTAGAGAAAAGCGAAATGGTATTCGCTGCAACTCTATACATCCAGATGGGGTTAAGACGCCGATGGTGTTTAAGGTGGCTACCGGCCAAGATAGTGCAACAAGGGAAGAGATTGAATCTTTGTCTACTGAGGCAAATCCGATGTGTGAGCCCGAGGATATTGCTTCTTTGGTGCTGTATTTAGCTTCTGATGAGTCACGTTTTGTAAATGCAGCAGAAATGATGATTGATAACGCGTCTACAGCGACGCCACCAATTGGGATATAAATTTCGATTCTGTGGTGGGTGCTGTATCTATGCAAAAAGTCATTTATTTATTATGGAGTGGTACTGACGAGCTTGAGTTTAGTGAGACTTTACGCTTAAAGTTAGTACCAAATTTGTTGGACTGCCAAGGTATCCTTGGTGTCCAGCTCAATCTGGTTGATCAAGATGTCGCCCTCGGTGCTAAACTTCGCATAGTAAATAGCGAGTCTGTTTTTAATGCTATGTGTTCAGTCTATATTGACGACGTTGAAGTCCTTCCGGTCATCGATGCGCACGTTCAGTCTTATAGCTCGCATTATCATCGTTATGATGTCAATGAAATTGAACGTTTACCCAATACTACGTCTTCCGCTGGGTTTGGGCTGCGAACTCCAGGCTTTAGCCAGGTTGCATTGTTACGATGTCCGCAACGACTAGGATACAAAGCGTGGTTGGACTATTGGCAAAATATTCATACTAATATCGCCTTAGAAACACAATCTACGTTTCGCTATGTTCAAAATATTGTTAACGGTGTTAAGCAAGATGGTATTGCTAGCTGTCATGCCATTGTGGAAGAGTGTTTTCCAATACAAGCAATGACAGATCAATCGGTGTTCTATAATGCCGTTGATGATATTTCAAAGCAGCAAAGCAATATGACGAAAATGATAGATAGTTGCGCCAAATTTATCGACTTTGATGAAATTGACGTGGTTTTAACGAGTGAGTATTGTTTCTATAACGTTAGCGAGTTAAATCTAAGCAGGCGCTAACTGAGTGTGATTTATTGAGCGAGTTCTGCTTAGTGTGGAATTTTAGTTTGTTTTGGCCAGAGGCTCGTTGTGACATTATTTTTGGAGCCTTCATGGCAGGGTGTTGTAGGCAATGAGTTACAGCAGCCGTATTTTAGCGATTTAATGCAGTTTATTGAAAAGCGAGCCACAGCAGGCGTCAATATTTACCCCCCAGCTAAGCACTGGTTTTCTGCCTTGAATAGTACGCCATTTAGCGATGTTAAGGTGGTTATCTTAGGGCAAGACCCGTATCACGGTGAGGGGCAAGCGCATGGCTTGTGCTTTTCTGTACAGCCTTCGGTAAAAATCCCACCATCATTGCGGAATATCTACAAAGAACTACATACCGATTTATCTGTTGAAATACCGGAACACGGCTACCTTCAGGCGTGGGCTGAGCAAGGTGTTCTGTTGTTAAATAATGTCTTAACCGTAGAAGAGGGAGCGGCGGGGTCGCATCAGGGAAAGGGGTGGGAGTTATTTACTGACGCCGTTGTTCAGCAGCTAAATCAAGGACGAGAAAATCTTGTCTTTCTGCTGTGGGGTAGTCATGCGCAGAAAAAAGGCGTGGCCATAAATCGTCAGCGTCATTTGGTGTTAGAGGCGACTCATCCGTCTCCGCTATCTGCGTATAGAGGTTTTTTTGGCTGCCAGCATTTTTCTAAAGCAAATGCCTATCTGGCGTCTCACGGTAAAGCGGGAATTAACTGGCAGTTATAGGTCATTAGCGCATCTAACTATTTTTTTGTCTTGTATCTTTGGGTGGATCTTCGATTATTGATTCCAATGTGTCAGCAAGGAATTGACTGGCAGCAATTTCCATTGCGCGTCCTAATTCAGCATCAACCACTTTCTGGGCTAGGGGGCGAAGCTTCCAAACTAACTCTGCAATCTTTGGCAGTTCTTCTGGTGGTGGTATTTTTTGCTCTGCGTAGGGTTCAAGAACATGGTGGGAGACGAGTTTTACAAACTCGTTGGCAACGCGCTGCACATTGCCCCGCATCATTCGTAAAATGTCGAGTAATTCGTCGAGAGGGATATCCGTTGCACAAAGTTCTTCTGCCACTTTCAGGGTGTTCATACTGGAAACGCGTAGGTGAGTCCCTGAAATACTGAATAGGCCAAGGTCATGCGCCATTTTAATCGCCGTGGGTGTCAACTTTGTGCCAAACATTTTAACCAGTTCGGTCATGGCAATCGTCGTAGGGGCTTCATTAGTCCACGGTGAATTAAGGGCTGATTCAATGCCCAATACCTCGCTTAGACCAATGCCTTCTTCTAATGCTGATATCAATTCTCGAATACTTGAGAGGGTGTAGCCCCTATCAAGTAAGTTTGCAATTAAGCGAAGTCGAGAAAGATGAAAATTATTGTAAATTCCCTTGCGGCCCTGTAGTGCTGGAGGTGGGAGTACGCCACGATCTTGGTAAGCGCGAATATTACGAACAGTGGTGTTTGCAGCTAAGGCGAGCTCTTCAACTGAATAGTCGCGTTGATGCTCTGTTCCAAGTGCATCATCAGAAAAGTCTGATTGCGGCAGAAGTTGAGCCATACTATTGATGGTGTTTTCAGGGAATTTTCTACTTTTCACTGTGCAAAGGCACCTTTAACTATATGCAAACATATGTATTGAAATGAGCGATTTTATCATTTTTACCCATATGACAACATAATACACTATTAGGCATGACTGAAGAGGTGTGCTAATTGAGAAGGTGTCATTGTCAACATTCTTCTTGACATGCACTGCTTTGCTAATTAATTTGTCATTATGTGATGTCACATAATTGCATGTAGTATAACAATAAAATAATGGTAGGTCTTTAGTTATGGGTAAACGCAATACGCCAACGTGGTTCTGTCTCGCCAGTTTTTCTTTGTTTTCATCTGCGTCAATGGCCGCAATGCTGGAGGAAGTGGTCGTCACTGCCCAGCATCGGGCTCAGAATCTTCAAGATGTGCCGGTGTCTGTTAGCGCTATTGGCGGGGAGAAAATGATGGAGGCGGGCATTAACCGCATGGAAGACCTCCAAGCTTATGTCCCCAACCTCACAGTTACTGAGAGTGGCATCAGTACCGATATATTTATTCGTGGTATTGGCACGGGAATGAATCAGGGCTTTGAACAATCGGTGGGTATGTATGTTGACGGTATTTACTATGGTAGAGCCCAGTTAGCGCGAGCTCCGTTTCTTGATTTGGCGCGTGTTGAAGTATTGCGTGGACCGCAAAATATTTTACACGGGAAAAATAGCATTGCCGGTGCTGTAAACTTGATTACGGCTAATCCCTCTGATTATTTTGAAGCATTATTTTCAGCGTTATATGAACCAGAATACGATGAAAAAGTTGCGGACATTATGCTGTCTGGCCCATTGACTGACACGTTAGGTTTACGCTTTTCAGCACGTTTGCGTGAATATGGGGGCTTTGTAGAAAATATCTTTTTAGATCGTGACGAGCCTCAATATGATCAAGCAACATACCGATTAAAAGCTGCCTGGGAGATTGATGATAGCACCACATTGCTAGCTAAAATTGAGACGGGAACGTTTGACAGTTTAGGTCGTCAAGCCGAGATTATTAACGATGAGCCGTCTACCTCGGATGTGTTTCTATTTACCGGAAAGACAGAGGCTGAAATCCTCAATAACACGCAGTTTCCTGGCGTGGTCGACGTCAATATTGATGATTCGGTGTTGAATAATTATCAAGATTACAAGCGTACTTCTAACGGTGATTACAGCAATAACGATACCTTTAATTTTACTGCCAATTTAACGCGGATTACTGATGGCGGCCATGAGTTTACCTCTATTACAGGTTATCTTAATTATACCTATAACGACCTTTGTGATTGTGATTCTACCGCAGCAGAATTATTTAAATTAGCACTGGCTGAAGACTATACCCAATACAGCCAAGAGTTTCGCTGGGTGTCACCCGCTGATCAAGATGTTGAGTATATTGGTGGTGTGTATATGCAGCGCAATGAACTCGATTTCCGCGATAAATTAATTCAAGACTCATCAACCGTTGTGCAGCTTTTGAATGCGGCCGATTTAATGGAAGCTGGCGGACGTGGGGATATTGATCCGTTGCAGATTAGTGCATCTCCAGAAGAGTTGGTGGGTGTTGGTGATGCGGGTAATGCTGTAGCTGATATTACCGCGCCACGCGAGTTCTTGAGTACTTCGAATATTTTCTCTGGGTTTTTACAAGCAACTTTCCATATGGGGAATAATTTCCGCCTGACGTTAGGCGGTCGCGGTACTTATGAAAGTAAGACAGGTAGCCGAAAGCTTGAATTTGCCGATTTGGATGGCAATGTTTTGCCTATAGGTGAAGTAGATACGGTGTCTGCCATTACTTTTTCGGCTGAGCGCCATGATCTTGAAGGAAAGCGAACTGAAAAATCGTTCTCTCCGCTTTTAAATATTCAATGGGATTTCTCTGACGACGGCATGGCGTATTTTACAGCCACCAAAGGGTATAAGGCTGGCGGTTTTGATGCACGCTCAAATATGTCACCAAGTGCGGATCCTACCCCGCGTAACCCCAATGCCCTTATTGCTAATCAGCAGGTATTAATTGGCACGTTTGAATACGAAGAGGAAGAGGCAAGAAGCTTGGAGTTGGGGATGAAGACGGGCTTATTTGATGGCGCGGCTGAATTTAATATTGCAGCATTTTATACCCAATACAATGACCTCCAAATCAGTATTTTTGACGGGACTCTCGGCTTTAATGTAGGCAATGCCGAAGAGGCCGTTACCATGGGTATTGAGATGGATGGTCGCTGGCAAGTGACCGATTACTTAAGTTTTGGTGGTGCCCTCGCGTTATTGGATTTTGAATTTACTGATTTTGAAAATGGTCAATGCCAACAAGATCAAGCGCCAACCTCTTCGGATGGCATGAGTTGCGATTACACAGGTATGAGCAACCAGTATGTGGCTGATTGGTCGGGTACCTTTTTAATTGGATATATTCGCCCAATTAGTCCGACCTTGGGGATAGGTTTGGGTTTGGATATTGTTTTTACTGATAATTATAACCCGTCTTCAAATCTTGATCCGAGGGTTGAGCAGGATGGCTTTGTTAAGGTTAATGGTCGCATTGGTTTAGGTGCTATCGATAAGCAGTGGGAATTGGCCTTGGTGGGTAAAAACTTAACGGATAAAGTGATTGTTGTTTATGCCGCTGATACGCCATTGTCGAAAACCATATTTGGCGCCACTAGCCACACTGCATTTTTAGAGCCCCCAAGATCTGTGGCTTTACAGTTTACTTATCGGATTCAGTAATTTAACCGTGGGCTACCCTTGGTGTGGCCCATGTTTGTCGCTAACAGGAGAGTGCATGAAAAAGTTTCAAGCTCAGTTTTTTTGTTTGGTGTTAGCCATATTTTCGAGTTTCTCGGTAGCCGCTACTGAGTGGAAATTAGAGAAAAATAAATCTGGAATTAAGGTATTTACTTCCGAGGTGGCTGGCTCCAATTACAAAGCATTTCGTGGTGAGACGGTAATTAATGCTGAGCTAAATCAATTAATGGCAGTGCTTGATGATACCGCTGGTTTTGTTAACTGGATGTTTAATTGTAAAAATCCTCAGTTGCTTTATAAACACAATTTATTAGACCGCTATCAATATATGATTAATGATTTTCCCTGGCCGGCCACCGACCGCGAGTTAATTTTACGCAATGAAATATCCCAAGATCCTGAAACCCGTGTAACTACAATTACCCTGACGGGGGTTCAGGAGGACATGCTTCCAGCTGAAGCAAAAGCGATTATTCCTAAAAAGTCAGATGCCGTTAGAGTCACAGAGGTAGCTGGTTTTTTTGAGTTAACACCTCTCGATGCTGGGCATACCAAAGTGATTTTTCAATTGCACCTAGAGCCCGTCGGAAAATTACCCTCAAGTCTCGTTAATGCCATGATTGTAGATAATCCATTTGAAACATTAAAAGCAATGTCTCAGGTCGTAAGTCAGCCCCAGTATGAAAATTTTAACCCTTTTTAATTAACTGACATCATAGTGTTCAGCAAAGTTACTGCTAACTAATTATATTTTATGGGGAGGTGAGGGGTGTTAGAGCAATGTTCTGAGGGGGGGAATAATAACGCAAGTTTACCTGAACCTCAGTACTGCTCATCTGGAGAGGTCGATCTTGCAGTTTACTGTCAGGGTGATCCACAAAACCCAAATATTGTACTGGTGCACGGTTACCCCGATAACAGCAGTGTTTGGAACGCTTTAGCAGCATTGCTAGCTACACAGTTTTATGTGATTAGATACGATGTTCGCGGCGCAGGCTTATCGTCAACGCCAAAAGAGCGTGATGGTTATTTATTAGAAAAATTAGAAGGTGATCTAGACGCGGTGACAACTACATTCTGTAGTCGCGCAAAGTTTCATTTAATCGCCCATGATTGGGGATCCGTCCAGAGTTGGGAATCGGTAAGCAGTACGCAATTTCAGACGCGTATACTTTCTTATACGTCTATATCGGGTCCTTGCTTGGATCATGTTGGCCATTGGTTTCGAAGTAGAAACTCAAAACTTAGTGGTATTCCTGCTGTGCTTAATCAGTTGCTGCGATCTTGGTATATCTGGTTTTTTCATCTTCCGCTTTTACCGGCATTGCTGTGGCGATACCTACTTGGGCGGCAGTGGGCAAGAATAATTAAGTTTGTTGAGGGTGTTGCTGTTGATGGCGGCGGTAATGCTGATTGTCATCAGCGTCGACGTGATGGTGTGAATGGGATGGGGCTGTATAAAGCCAATTGCTTGCCTAGATTTTATAGGCCCAGGCAGCGCGATACAAATGTGCCTGTTCAATTGATTATTCCTTCTCGCGATCATTTTTTAAGCCCCGACCTTTATCGGGATATCGCTAAGTGGGCCCCAAATAACCGTATTTGTCATATTAATGGCGGGCATTGGCTGCCGTTAACGCATCCGGATGAGCTTGCAGAATTGGTCAGGGGTTTTGTAAATGGGCTATCAGATTGAATTGGTGTTTTGAGCGCATATTTAGCCGCTAAAGTTCTTGACATTAATTGATGTCAAGATTAATGTTACACCAGCTGATGTTACATATAAAAATGATTCATAAGGGGATGCTCTATGAAAGCTACAATACAGCCGGTGCGACGTAATCTTGAATTTAACTTACCAAAAGAGCGAATTGGCGACTGGCATGCTGGTGGTGCGCATATCAGCCACTTCTTTAACGCATTGTCGATTTTCTTTCCTGATGGAGAGCGCTTCTTTATTGATAGTGTGCGTCACTACCGTGACCGAATTAAAGATGGCGAGTTAAAACAATCAGTGCGTGGCTTTATCGGTCAAGAAGCTATGCACGGACGTGAACACGAAGAATATAACGATGCTTTGGTGGAGAAGGGCCTGCCAGCAGATCGATATGGTCGCATTGTAGTTGGCTTGTTAAAGTTTTTCTCCAAATTCACGCCAAAGGCATCACAGCTTGCAGGAACGATTGCCCTGGAGCATTTAACGGCGATTCTGGCCCATATGGTGCTCAGTAATCCGCGTTTTCTTGAGGGTGCAGAACCGCGGTATGGCGCCTTGTGGAAATGGCATGCAATGGAAGAGACAGAGCATAAAGCCGTTGCCTATGATTTGTATCAGCAGGTGCTGGGTGGCGGGATATTAGGCTATATCCAACGTTGCACTGCATTAATTATGGCAACAACTATATTTTGGATAATGGTTATTCCTTTTCATATTGGCTTGGTGCGCAAGGACGGTCAGCTGTTTAATATCGCTGGATGGGTTAAAGCAATGAACTTCCTTTGGGGCTCTCCTGGATTTTTACGTGGCACGATATTGCCTTGGCTTGATTATTTTAAGCCCGGCTTCCACCCCTGGGATCATGACAACGCACATTATCTAGACGGAATTGACTCTTTGGTTGATCAAGTGAATACCTTTAGTGATGATACTTCTGGGGCGAGTGCTGCGGCATGAATGCCACTGTAGAGCCTATCGCTCAAAAAGCTGCAGTTTTGGGGCAGCTCGATGAAATGCGTGAGCAATATTTAAATACCCCCTTAGCGGATATTGATCACGCAACATTGGCTGATTGGAAACCGGAAACTTCCTTGTGGCAACGTCTGCAGCCTTTGATGGGGTTGCAGTCAGGCTTGAAGCGACGAAAGGTTTTAATTGGCGATCACAATGTTTGTTACTGGGCGGGTGGCAATAGCGCTGGACAGGTTGTTGTCTTGCTTCACGGTTTTGGGGCAAGCAAGGAAAATTGGAGTTATCTAGCCGCTAAATTGCGGCGCGATTATTACTTGCTAGTACCGGATTTGGCAGGGTTTGGTGACAGTGATTTCAAGCCTACGGCTGATTATCGAATGGCTGCTCAAGCTGATCGTATTGCAGCGTTTTTGCAGGCGCTAGGTGTTGAGAAAAGCCATGTTGCTGGTAGCTCTATGGGGGGTGCGATTGCAGCCCAGCTTGCCTCGCGTCATCCAAAACTGGTTGACACATTGTGTTTGATGAACGCCGCAGGTGCTCCCGCTAAGTATCTTAGTCAATTGGAAAGTGGCTTGGCGGCCGGCGTTAATTATTTATCACCCAGTGTGCCCCGAGATACCTTTAAGGTGTTTGAGATTGCCTTTCATCGTCGGCATCGTTTATTGGGGCTGGTATTAAGTCTTTTTATGGCTGGAGCGATGAGTCATCGCAAACGGGTTAATGATTTTATATTTTCGCATTTGGTGGATTCGCTAAAAGACACTTATTTGAGTTTGCCTGAGATAACAGCACCAACCTTGGTGTTGTGGGGCGATTCCGATCAAGTTTTAAACGTGAGCTGTGCTGATCAGTTTTGCGAGCAGATACCCAGTGCGAAGGCAATGATCTTACCTGAAGTGGGTCATTTACCTATGATAGAAGAGCCTGATTTAACCGCGAGAGTTGTAACTGATTTTTGGCGGGCTAGAACAAAGGTAGATTAAATAATGAATAATGATAAGGGTAGTGTGGTTGCAGAAGTAGCAATCATTGGTGCCGGATTTGGCGGCTTGGGGCTGGCGATCCGTATGCAGCAACAGGGTCTCCATGATTTTGTGATTTATGAGCGGGCTAACGATGTGGGTGGCGTTTGGCGCGACAATGTTTATCCCGGTGCGGCGTGCGATGTTCCTTCGCATCTGTATTCATTTTCATTTGAGCCCAATCCCGACTGGGGGCGAACGTTTGGGCCTCAGCGAGAGATTCATCGTTATTTATCTCACTGTGCCGATAAGCACAAATTACGCGAAAAGATACGTTTTAATACCACGGTATCTGAAATGGCTTTTTGTGACTCAAGTGGCTTATGGGATTTAACATTTTCTGATGGCAGTTCTCGTCAAGCAAGAGCTGTGGTACTGGCTATTGGTGCGCTCAATGTGCCGCAATATCCAGAGATTGAAGGTCTGGATCAATTTTTGGGCAAGGTCATGCATACCGCCGAGTGGGATCAAGACTTTAGCTTGAAAGATAAGCGAGTAGCGGTGATTGGTACAGGTGCTAGCGCGATACAAGTGATTCCTTCTATTCAGCCAGAGGTCGAAACTCTACACGTGTTTCAGCGGACGCCACCTTGGGTTATGCCTAAGTTTGACAAGCCTCTTAGTGCGGCTCGGCAGCGTCTCTATCGACGATGGCCGCTAATCCAAAAAATAGTTCGTCGCTTTCAATATATGCTTGCCGAAAGTGTGGTTCCAGCGTTTATGTGGGACAGTTTTTTGACCCGTTTTGGTGAGGCGCTGGGGCGTCGTTATCTTCGCAAGGTGGTTGGTAATCCAACGTTGCGAGACAAATTAACGCCAAAATATGCCATGGGTTGTAAGCGGGTTTTATTATCTGATGAGTATTATCCCTCGCTTATTAAAAATAATGTGAAGGTTTGCGTAGAAGGCATTAGTAAAGTTGATGAGTCAGCCATCTGCACCGGAGATGGTAAGCGGCATGAGGTTGATGCCATCGTGTTTGCAACTGGGTTTAAGGTGCCGGTTTCTGGCGCGCCCATGCCGATTAGGGGCCTTGATGGTCGATTGCTTGAAAAAGATTGGGAAGTTGGCAGTGAAGCTTATAAGGGAATAACGGTGTCTGGTTACCCTAACTTGCTTTACGTCATGGGACCGAATACGGGTCCAGGAAATACATCTGTTATTTTCTATATAGAATCACAAATCAATTATATATTGAAATATTTAAAAACTTTGCGCCGTACTTCTAATGTTTATTTTGATCTTAAACCTATGGTGCAGAGTGAGTTTAATGCCGATATTCAAGAGCGGTTTAAAGGAACTACGTGGACCTCTGGCTGCAATAGCTGGTACTTAACCAAAGACGGTAAAAATACAACCTTATGGCCGAGCTTTTCTTGGCAGTATCGATTGGCAACGCGCCATTTTTCAGCAGCAGAATATAAACATATTTCGGTGTCTAATTGTGTTGTTGAAGATATTGATATTAACGCCGTTGCTGCCAGTTAATTTTGAGGTAAATGATGAAAAATTTTAACAATAAAATTATTGCAGTTACTGGGGCCGGTTCGGGTATTGGTCGGGCTTTAGTGATTGGCTTGCGGGCAGCGGGTGCAAAGGTAGCGGCATCAGATATCGTAGAAGCTAACTTGCAGCCGCTTCGGGAATACGGCGGAGAGGCAGAGCTATTACTTTCTCCCTTAGATGTGAGTGATGGCGCGGCGATGACAGCGTGGGCGGCATCGGTAAAATCTCATTTCGGTGCTGTCGATGGCATTATTAATAATGCAGGCGTTGCATTGAGCTGTCATGCAGCTAGTCAGCCTCGTCAGCAAATGGAGTGGTTGTTTGGCGTTAATTACTGGGGAGTGATTAACGGTGTTGAGGCATTTTTGCCTGAGTTATTAGCTCGTCCAGAGGCGTGTATTGTTAATATTTCCTCATTGTTTGGCATAGTGTCGGTGCCTTCGCAATCATCATACAACGCGGCAAAGTTTGCTGTACGCGGTTATTCGGAATCCTTACGTCAAGACTTGAGGGGCACTTCGGTTAAAGTGGTTACTGTTCATCCTGGTGGAATAAAAACCAATATTGCTAAGAACGGTCGGCATTTAAATTCGATTACAGGTAATGATGCCGATATTGCTAAAACCGCCGATTTGTTTAGCCGTATAGCCTCAACCTCTCCCGAGAAAGCGGCGTCCGTGATAATGCATGGTATGCGTAAATCTAAACCGCGAGTACTGATTGGTGGCGATGCTAAGTTAATAGATATCGTACAGCGATTATTCCCTAGTAGTTATGACCGCCTACTGGTACCGATAATGAATATGGGAGCCAAAATGGTGATGAAGCGCATTTAATGCGCTTCGGTCTTTGGTAAATATCGAGGTTTGTATTATTCGCTAGCGGTTGAAAGGTAGGGCAGGTCTTCTATCAGCAAGTGGGTACTATCATTCGCGAAGTGGAGCTTGTTTAGCGCTACAGCTTCCTCTGTTATTACTGCAAGCAAGTTAATTTCCTGTGCGGAATGACTCGCTGATACTAAATTTCCAACACTTTGTGATGAATTGTCGCTGAAGATGTCGGCGCCAGCTGAGTAGGGGAAGGAGCCGTTGAGTGGTAATTTTGCGCGATACAGGCGTCGTTTTAATTTTCCTCGATACTGCATTCTGGCGACAACTTCTTGCCCTGTGTAACATCCCTTGGTAAAGCTAACGCCGCCTATTAATTGGTAGTTTAGCATTTGAGGAATAAAGGTATCTTGCGTGCTCGCGCGTATTTCGCCCAATCCTGCTTGAATGTTTTGAGCTTCCCAGTGAGTCGAATCTATGGTTGTTGCTGTCGTGCCGAGTTGACGCCAAAGCTCTGTAGCCGTTTCGGCCGTTGCCCAGCATTCAAATCGCTCGCCGTCGTCATCTAGTTGAACAATAATGGCTTGCCCATTGGTGACTTGCTTCATGGCTGCAGTTGGTGCCATACCCAACTGCTCTAATAGTAATTCTTTTGCTTTTTTTCCGGAAATCCCCAAGGCGACGTACTCGTCTGTCGCATTTTTAATTTTGGCTTTTGAAAATACAATGTACTTGGCAAGGGTCTCACACCCAGAGTCAGCGGTATCGGCATGAAGTCGCAGTAATATTTCTTCATTTTTCAGCGTGCCACCGAGAAAGCTAATCACCATCCGACCTTTAATATTGCAGTAGCTGCCAAGCGTAGCATTATCGACATCGACATTACGCCAGTCACAGGTAGTTTGACCTTGGAGAAACTTACTGCCGTCAGGGCCGGTAATAGCGAGAAAGCCATATTGGCTTAGCGCGCTGATTGTACAGTCTTGATCTACATTGGTGTCTGTTGAGCCAACGTTCCAGTAACGGTCGTTAGAAATAAAACTTTCAGGGTATTGTTCGTTTAAAAACTGCCAAAATGTATTCATAGGGTCTCTGAAATATATGTTTGCTCTTGTTTCATGGGTGGTCGATATGACTATGCGCTTTGAATGTCGCTATAATACGCTTTTTTGCAGCTGCGTAATGTAGGCTGCGGTTACGAAGTGGAAAATAATGGTTTCGGAAAACGAGTTCAAGCGTATTTGCTGGGCCTGCCGTCGCGGCATGTTGGAATTGGATCTGGTTATGGTGCCGTATGTTGAGCACCGTTTTAGGACCTTAAATGAGGATGATCAGCAGCGTTTTATCCGTTTGTTGGAAAGTGAAGATACCGAGTTATTCGCTTGGTTCTTAGGCAGAGAACGCCCAGTCGATGCTGATTTGGCGATGATAGTCGATGATATCAACACGTTCGCCAAAACCCCTCGATCTTAGGCTTAAGCCATCTAATTGGCTTAGTGCTTATTTTATAGCGCTTCACTGCATTGTTGTTGCGAGTGGATTTCTCGCATTGCCACTTTTTGTTGCTTTGGCGCTGTCGTGGCTGGCCGCGATGAGTTTACTTTATTATCTAATATCCTATTTTGGTTTTTTACGCCGGCGCACGGTTATTAGGCTAATCTTTGCAGAAAATCATTGGCGTATCTATATGGGCGCTCGCCATGGTACGGTGTCAATGATAGATCGAGTGGAGTGTGTTAGCCGCGTTGTGCTGCCATTTGGGATGTTGTTGCGTTTTAAGACCATAAGTGCGGGAATATTATCTGTGCCGATATTGCCCGATAGCCTCGATAAAGAACAATATCGGCGTTTGCGATGTCTTGTTAATTTTACCCGCGAGTCTTAGTCCGATAATTACTTCGGGTTGGGATGTTTGTCGTTGTGATAATAGTTGTCCGGGGTCAGGATGGTGTCTTTAGCAACGTCGAGTTGTTCGGGGTAATCTAGGGTGTAGTGTAGGCCTCGGCTCTCTGTGCGCTGCATTGCAGATCGAATAATCAACTCGGCAACCATGGCGAGGTTCCTGAGTTCAAGTAAGTCGTTGCTGACCTTATAGTTTGAGTAATATTCTGCAATTTCTTGCTGTAATAACCCAGCGCGGTTTAATGCCCGTTGTAGTCTTTTGTTTGTTCTCACGATGCCGACGTAATCCCACATGAATCTGCGTAATTCATCCCAATTATGGGAGATGACCACATCTTCGTCAGAGTCGGTTACCTGTGATTCATCCCATGCTGGCGCGATTTTTGGGGGCGGTGAATCGGCTAATGTCATGCGAATGTCAGAAGCTGCAGAAGCGCCGTATACAAAGCATTCTAATAGAGAATTACTTGCCAAGCGGTTTGCGCCGTGCAATCCAGTGAACGAGGTCTCGCCGACCGCGTACAAGCCGGGGATGTCGGTGTGGCCATGTTGGTCTACCATTACTCCACCGCAGGTGTAATGTGCGGCGGGAACAACGGGAATAGGCTCGCGTGTAATATCTATTCCCAGCTCTAAGCAGCGAGCTTTTATGGTAGGGAAGTGCTCGAGAATAAACTCTGGAGATTTGTGGCTGATATCTAGGTAGACGCAATCGCTTCCTAAGCGTTTCATCTCGTGGTCTATCGCTCTGGCAACGACATCGCGAGGCGCAAGCTCGCCTCGCTCATCATATCTTGCCATAAAGCGTTCACCCGTAGCGGAGATGAGTTTGCCGCCTTCACCGCGTATGGCCTCAGTTATGAGAAAAGATTTCGCTTTTGGGTGGTAAAGGCAGGTTGGGTGAAACTGATTAAACTCCATATTAGCTACTCGACAGCCTGCGCGCCATGCCATGGCAATGCCGTCGCCGCTAGCGCCGTCTGGGTTGCTGGTGTACAAATAGACTTTGTTTGCGCCGCCGGTAGCTAATACGATGGCTTTTGCGTGGAACAATTCGACGTGACCACTGTCTCTATTGAGCACGTATGCGCCGTGGCAGCGATGTTGGGAGATAATTAAGTCGACAGCAACGTGGCGGGTAAAGACTTCAATGTTCGAATTTTCTTTGGCACGCTTGGTTAGTGTTGTAGAAACTTCTCGTCCGGTTGCGTCGGCGGCATGAATGATCCGGCGTTGGCTGTGGCCGCCTTCGCGCGTTAAGTGGAAAGCATCCTCACGTTGTTCGTAGAGACTGAATTGCACCCCCTGGGTGAGTAGCCATTTTATGCTGTCGCTGCTGTTTTTGACGGTGAAGCGTACACTGTCTTCGTGGCACAATTGTGCTCCAGCGGTTACGGTGTCAGCAACATGGGCATCAACGCTGTCACCCTCATGCAGTACTGCGGCAATGCCACCTTGGGCCCAGTAGGTTGAGCCGGCATCCATCTCACCTTTGCTTATAATGGCAATGTGAGCAGAGTCGGCGAGCTGTAGTGCGAGTGTAAGACCTGCGGCGCCGCTTCCTATCACTAGAACGTCGTGTGAATGGTAGTGGGTCATATTGTTATTTGCTCCTGCCGCCGAGCAGCTATAATATGCCGCTCAAGATGTAAATTGGCGCAAAGTATACTGATAGAAAGACGCCTTACCAATATTTGCCTGCATACGCGCCATTACTAATGGGGTATATGCTGAAAAGGGACATAATGACAGAACTTCTTTTAACCTCGGTGGTCTACTCACCACAAGCTGCCGAAAGGCCTGCAGTGAGGCAATATGGCCGACCCTAAGCAGACGGATCAGCAGCTAGTTGAGCGAGTCCAAAAGGGCGATAAACGTGCATTTGATATGTTGGTAATTAAATACCAGCATAAAATTTTTGGTTTGATTTCACGTTACGTGAAAGATAATGATGAAATTCAGGATGTGGCCCAAGAGGCTTTTGTTAAGGCTTATCGTGCTCTTCCTAAGTTTCGAGGCGATAGTGCTTTTTATACATGGTTGTACCGTATAGCGATTAATACAGCAAAAAATTACTTGGTGGCGCGGAATCGTCGTCCGCCGGGTGTTGATGTTGATGTGGCTGATGCGGAATATTTTGAAGGACCATCGGGTTTGAAGGATATTGAAACCCCTGAAAATCAACTATACGGCAATGAGCTGAAAAAAGTGGTTCAAGACGCTATAAAGGCTTTGCCCGAGGATTTGCGCTCTGCACTTAGTTTGCGTGAGTTTGACGGCTTGAGTTATGAAGATATTGCATCGGTAATGGATTGTCCGGTCGGTACGGTACGGTCGCGTATTTTTCGCGCCCGCGAGGCAGTTGATCTGCGAGTTAAAGCCCAGATTAGTGGCGAAGAGGTGGAACTATGAACGATACCGTCAGGGAGTCCCTGTCTGCATTGATGGACGGTGAGTCCAGTGAGCTAGAGCTTAGACGCATACTTAATGCTGATGAGCAGACAGTTCGTACCGAGTGGGCGAATTTACACCGTTCGCAGCAATTATTAAAAAATGAAAGTAATGACTTTATGGCGTGGGATATCTCGTCAAGAGTTATGGCTGAAATAGCAGACGAAGACAGCCCAAGCCGTTCAGGTACTGGCTGGAAACAGGCGGTATCTGGGTTGGCGATTGCTGCAAGCGTTGCGGCTGTCGTGGTTGTTGGGTCGCTGGGTAGTAATATGTTTGGCGGCTCGTCAACTATGGTGGCGGATAACAATGCAGTGAGTGGCCGTGTTTATCCTGCTCAGGTTTCTGCAGCCGTTGGCGGTGTTGCGGTGAGCGCTCAGGCACAAGCTTCGCCAGCTGGACCTTTGCTTAATAACGATGCTGAAGCTCGCAAGCGTTTTGAGGCTTATTTGCGCAAACATACAGACCGTGCAGCGTTTAATAATGGCCAGGGAATGGTGTCTTACGCGCGAGTTGTATCGCAGGAGTCTAAATAGCGTGATCGCTCGGCTAGCTTTGATGGTGCTGGCTACTGTCTTGGTTAGCATTCCAGTCTTCGGTCTTGAATCTGGCGGTGAATTATTAGAGAAGATGACGCATAGTCATCGAGAATTAAATTACCGCGCCATAGTTACCTATCAATGGGGAGATAAGCTTAGCAGCTATCGCATTACTCATACTGTTAATGATGGTAAGGAGTTTGAGGCTTTAGAATCGCTGGATGGTGAGCAACTCGATTTGGTTCGTCGGGGCCACAAAGTAGGTTGTATCCATTTGGGTCCCCAGTTGATCCGTCATTTAAGCCATAATGATGATCAAGGTTTATATCGCTATTACGACATTGACATAGTCAGTGAAGGCCGTATCGCTGGTCGTGATACGGTTAATTTATCGGTCACTCCCCGAGATGTTTATCGTTTAGGTTATCGCTTGTCGCTCGATAGTGAGACCGGCTTGTTGTTGCGCTCAGATATTGTTAATCAACAAGGGAACGTACTTGAGCGATTTCAGTATGTCATGCTCGACCTCAACATTCCTGCTAATGAATTGCTACTTAAAGACGCTGTAGAAGTTAAGTATCGTCCTTCTCCTTCGAATAAGGATTCATTGAAGAACGTGCGACGTTGGCAGCCAAACTGGATTCCTGCAGGGTTTACCCCCATAAATGATGCCGCTGCTGATAGTGAAACCTTAAGCTATACCGATGGTTTTGCGGTTATGTCAGTGTTTATTGAGCCGTTTTTAAGTGCTCGGGCAGATGTGGTTCCGGCTGTCGAGGGCGGTATGCGTAGAGGTGCTTCGGTCAGTTATACTGTCGCTTTTCCTGATAAGTCAGTCTTTGTCACTGTGGTAGGTGAGGTGCCAATTTTGACGGCTATGCAGGTCGCTAAATCTTTAAGCTGGCATCAATGATGATAACGGAGTCGGGGCGAGTAGTCGGCATCGAGGAAGATGCTTTGTGGGTGGAAACTGTGCGTCGTAGTACTTGCGGTAGTTGTGCCGCGCAAAAGGGGTGCGGTCAAGGTTTGATGAACAAAGCAACTGATGGCCGCCGTAATCAATTACGGGTATTATTGGGCTCGCAACCATCCAGCATGTTTGAATTGGATGAAGAGGTGGGCATCAGTATTCCTGAGCGGGCTTTAATTTCCGGTGCATTGGTTGTGTATTTACTACCGCTTTTGAGCATGATTGCAGGGATGGGGCTTGCGTCAAATTACGGCTCCGGTGATGGCGTTGCTGCAATTGGGGCTTTACTGGGTTTTATGGCCGGCGCCGCCTTGGTGCGATTACATGCGTCATACATTCGTAATAACCCTGCTTTTCAGGCCACAGTGATAGCAAAAGACCGTCCAAGTGTGATTGATTGCTCCTTAGTTAATGCTTCCCCTCATTCAGAATGAGTCTATTCATAGCCTAAAGCTGTGGCTTTGCGATACAATCGCGCCTCTTGAATTTCATCCTTTTTATTTCTCTGAGGTATCAGCCGAGCGTGTCTAGTCTCGATTTAATTCGCAATTTCTCAATAATTGCCCATATCGACCACGGTAAATCTACTTTAGCAGATCGGTTTATTCAGACCTGCGGCGGTCTGACTGAACGTGAGATGTCAGCCCAAGTATTGGATTCCATGGATATTGAGCGTGAACGCGGTATCACTATAAAAGCGCAATCGGTTACGCTTAATTACACCGCGCTCGACGGTAAAACATACCAACTGAACTTTATTGACACCCCCGGCCACGTCGATTTTTCTTATGAGGTTTCACGCTCCCTAGCGGCGTGTGAGGGTGCATTGTTGGTGGTGGACGCCGCACAAGGAGTTGAAGCACAGTCGGTGGCAAACTGTTACACCGCTATAGAGCAAGGTCTGGAAGTTTTACCTATCCTAAATAAAATGGATTTACCTCAAGCAGATCCAGATAAAGTTAAGCATGAGATTGAAGAAATTATTGGTGTTGATGCTAGTGATGCCGTAGCTGTTTCAGCTAAATCAGGTATGGGTATTGTGGATGCGCTAGAGCATCTCGTTGCTATGATTCCTCCACCAGTGGGTGATCCAGATGCCCCGTTGCAGGCTTTGATTATAGATTCTTGGTTTGATAATTATCAGGGCGTTGTATCCTTGGTAAGGGTTAAGAACGGCACTCTGAAACGCGGCGAAAAAATCATTACCAAATCACTTGGCAAAGCACATGTTGTTGACGTAGTCGGTATCTTTACCCCTAAACAGACGTCCACTGGAATCTTGAAGGCCGGTGAAGTTGGTTTTGTTATTGCGGGTATTAAAGATATTCATGGTGCGCCAGTGGGTGATACGTTTACTCACTCGTCCACACCGACTGTGGAGTCAATGCCTGGCTTTAAAAAGGTAAAACCACAGGTCTACGCAGGTTTATTCACGGTCTCTACTGAAGATTATGAAGATTTTCGTGACGCTTTAAGTAAATTGACATTAAACGATGCCTCGTTGTTTTATGAGCCCGAGAGCTCAGATGCGCTTGGATTTGGCTTCCGTTGCGGGTTTCTTGGCACCTTGCATATGGAAATTATTCAGGAGCGTTTAGAGCGAGAGTACAACCTTGACCTAATTACAACGGCGCCGACGGTTATTTATGAGGTGCTTAAAAAGAACGGTCAAGTTGTCATGGTTGACAATCCTTCGTCAATGCCTGATCCCGGCGAGTTAGAAGAGACGAGAGAACCAATTGCAAAGGTCAATATTCTGGTGCCTCAAGAGCATCTGGGTAATGTTATCAGCCTTTGTGCCGAAAAGCGTGGTGTGCAAAAGGATATGCAATTCCTCGGTCAACAGGTTTCCTTAAACTGGGAAATCCCAATGAGCGAGGTAGTGTTAGACTTTTTTGATCGACTTAAATCTGTGAGTCGTGGTTTTGCGTCCTTGGATTATGCTTTTGATCGCTTTGAAGCTGCTAACTTAGTCAAGCTGGATGTATTGATTAACGGTGATAGAGTAGATGCCTTGGCGTTAATTGTGCATAGAGATGTAGCGCAGAGTCGGGGGCGGCAATTAGTTGATAAAATGCAGGAGCTTATACCTCGGCAAATGTTTGATGTTGCCATTCAGGCCGCTATTGGCGGTCATGTTATTGCGCGACAAACGGTTAAGGCATTGCGGAAAAATGTGACGGCAAAGTGTTATGGTGGTGACGTTTCACGTAAGCGTAAGTTATTAGAAAAACAAAAAGCAGGTAAAAAACGGATGAAACAAGTGGGGAATGTTGAAATTCCACAGACCGCGTTTCTGGCCGTTCTAAAAATTGATAGTTAAGGGAAAAATTGCCGCATGGTGAACTTGATTCTTATGGTGGTTGCAGCCGTATCACTTGTTGTTTGGCTGGTTCAGGAGGTTAAGGGGCGCAGACAAATGCAACAGGCATTGCAGTGGTGCGCTGAAAAACGAACGGCCAGTGATGCCCAATCGCTTCGTCAGCAAGTATTACCAAACTGGCTAGAGTGGACCTACCGTTTGGTAGTGTTTGCATGGTTTGTTTGGATTGCCAGTGTCGTTTTGTTAAAAGACGGTGATTTTGCTTTGGCATTGGTCGTGCTTACTATTGTGGCCGGGATTATTGCTGGTTTAGATCGGTTTGTATTTGAAAAAGCTCGGCAAGCATTTGTCGCTTCTGGCAATGTAGCGGCATATATTACCTATTTTGTGAAGCAGGATCAGGATGCGCTGAAGTCAGAATTTGGTGGAATGCTACCGATTGCAGAAAATGCACGGTCTTTTTTCCCAGTTTTATTGGTCGTCCTCGTTTTGCGCTCGTTTGTTATTGAGCCCTTTCAAATACCCTCTGCATCAATGGTGCCGAGCTTAGAGGTTGGCGATTATATTTTAGTTAATAAATATAATTACGGTTTGAGGTTACCTGTTATTGGGACAAAGATTCTAGAAGTGGGGGAGCCTAAACGTGGTGACGTCATGGTGTTTTTCCCACCGAATGACCCCCGTTATTTTATTAAACGCGTTGTTGGTTTACCTGGTGATGAAATTCGTTATGTGAATAAGCAATTGTATATTAATGGTGATGTCATTCAGCAAACATTGATGGCTGAAGTGCCACCACTAAAGCCAGTAACACAGGTGCTTAGTGAGCAGCTGGGTAATGTCGATCATTTAGTGAATCACGATAAACGTATTTATCGCGGTGATTTTGTCACTACCGTTAAACCCGGACACTATTTTATGATGGGTGATAATAGGGATAATAGCAGTGACAGCCGTGTCTGGGGCCAAGTACCAGAAGAGAATATTGTTGGTCAAGCCTTTGCCATATGGATGCATTGGCATTCATTCAGTGATTTGCCAAGTTTTAATCGTGTCGGCCGTATACGTTAGTGATAGGGTGAAAGAATGAAAACTAAACAAGCTGGTATGGGCATGATTGCCACTTTATTAGTACTAACTGTTGTCATTGTATTCGCGACCTTGGCAGTAAAGTTAGCGCCCATTTATGTTGATTACTGGACATTGACTCGGATCATCAATGATGTGATTGAGGAAGAGCGTGGCTCGGAGGTAACGCCGGCAGCTATTCGACGTGATTTATCTAATCGATTTGTGACAAATCGAGTTGAATCTATTGCTTTGCGTGACATTAAAATTAGTAGCGAAAAAGAAGGAATTTTAATTGACGCTAGATATGAGAAGCGAACCCCAGTGATGTTTAATGTTGATGCAGTGGTTCATTTTGATGAAGCAATGTTTGTGATTCCTAGGAGTTGAGTTTGAAAACTCCTAGCGAGCTTGGCCTGAAAATTGGCTATGAATTCAAGGATGAATCTCTGCTGGCAATGGCGATTACTCATCGTAGTTTTAGTGCCGTTAATAATGAGCGGATTGAGTTTTTGGGTGACTCTCTACTCAATATGATTATTGCCGAGGCGCTGTATAAGCGTTTTCCTGATATGCGAGAAGGAGAATTGAGCCGTGTTCGAGCTTTATTGGTCAGCGGGAAAACATTGGCAGAGCTTGCAACAGAGTTTGATTTAGGCGCCTTCTTGCGGCTTGGCGCGGGTGAAAAAAATACTGGCGGCCATCGTCGAAACTCGACGCTTGCAGATGCCGTTGAGGCTCTCATCGGTGGAATTTATATTGAATCTGGGTTCGATGTGTGTCGTGAAAGAGTGCTGGCGTGGTTTGATTCTAGGCTGGTTACTTTAAACCCTGATTCTAGTCACAAAGACGCCAAAACCCGTCTTCAAGAGTTTTTACAGGCACGTAAGTTGCCATTACCAGATTACCAATTGATAAACACAGAAGGTGCCGATCACCAGCAAACATTTGTTGTCAGTTGCGCGGTACCATTATTGAAATCAGCGGTATCGGCTAGAGGTAGCAGCCGCCGGAAGGCCGAGCAAGCTGCCGCAGAAAAAGTATTGCTTGCTTTAAAGGATAGTGAATGAATAACGATGAGTCTTTAGTTGTGGGTAAACAGCGGTGTGGTTTTGTCGCCATAGTGGGGCGTCCAAATGTGGGAAAATCAACGCTGCTGAACCATATTCTTGGGCAAAAATTAAGTATTACCTCCCGTAAACCGCAAACAACAAGACACCAAGTATTGGGTATCAAGACGGAGGGTGAAAGCCAGGTTATTTATGTTGATACACCTGGGCTGCATTTAAAAGAAGAGAAAGCCTTAAATCGATACATGAATCGAGCCGCAAGTTCAGCGATTAAAGATGTAGATTTAGTTTTGTTTGTTGTCGATAGAGACAGATGGACAGATGATGATGAGCTTGTACTGCGTAATCTTAAAAATGCCCAATGCCCAATTGTGCTAGTTATCAATAAAGTGGATCGTTTAGAAGACAAAGGTAAAATCTTACCTTTGATTGAATCACTTCAGGCTCGGCATGGCTTTGACGATGTTGTTCCTGTGTCGGCTTTACGTGGCCATAACCGTGAAGAACTAGAGACGGTTATCTCGCATTTCTTACCTGAAAATGAACACATGTATCCGGAAGATCAAATTACTGATCGCAGTGAGCGGTTTTTGGCTTCGGAGTTGGTGCGTGAGAAAATTATGCGCCAATTAGGCGAAGAAATTCCATATTCGATGACGGTGGAAATTGAAGAATTTAAAGCATCTTCCCGCTTATTAGAAATTAGTGCTTTGATTCTGGTTGAACGCGATGGTCAGAAAAAAATCATTATTGGCGAAGGCGGCAGCCGTCTGCGACAAATTGGCACCGAAGCGCGCAAAGATATGGAAATTGCCTTTGATAATAAAGTGATGCTGCGCCTATGGGTGAAAGTTAAGTCCGGTTGGGCTGATGACGAGCGTGCACTGCGTAGTCTCGGTTATAACGATTTTAAGTAGTTATGAATAGGGTTGATGGCGCGCCTTGTTTTGTCCTGCACCTTAGACCTTATCGCGACACTAGCGCATTAGTCGATTTTTTCAGCTTAGATCATGGCCGGTTTACCTGTGTAGTTAAGGGCTTAAGGGGGGCTGGGCGTTCGCGGCAGCAGTGGCGAGCAGCATTGCAAATATTTAATTTGGTTGCTGTAAGTTGGCAGGGGCGTGGGGAACTCAAGTCGCTATTGAGTGTGCAGCATCAACAGAGTTATTCCTTGACTGGTCGGGCGCTCTTTTGTGGATTTTATATTAATGAGTTATTAGAGCGTTTGTTATATCGCCATGATCCCCATCCTGATGTGTTTTTGCATTATACCCACTGTTTAGATCAGCTTGCCCTCAATGCACCGCTAGAGCCAGTTCTACGGCGATTTGAATTTAATTTATTAGCGTCTTTAGGTTACGCTGTTAATATCGCCACGTGTGCGAATAGTCATGAACCAGTAAAGCCAGATGCTTATTATCGATTTGACATTGGTGAAGGTTTTTTTCCTGTTCTTGAAAATGCGCCTGGCTTGGTGTTATCAGGTGAGGCTATTTTACGCTTGGCTGAGGAAAAATTTGATGGCGAAGTTTTAGTGGTCGCAAAAAAATTAAGCCGTCAGGTTTTGGGTGTCCTGCTGGGTGATAAACCTTTGCAGAGTAGAGCCTTATTCGCTACAGGGGCAATATCAAACAAACCTAGTGGAGCTGCTGAATAGTAGTTACGCTCTGAGCTCACGCCTAGGCGCTTAAGTTTCAAAGACAATATCTAAATCGTGTTCATCTCGCCATGCCAATAGGGCGTCAATGGCATTGATGAGCGCGTCAATCTCCGTCTCGCTATCTAGTTTTTTATTTAAGCTTTGCTCTAGCTCCAATACCCGCCTTTTTAAAGCGGGTGTGCCTGTATAGCAGCAAGCGCCTTTTAGTGTGTGATTTAGGGTAGCGACTTCGGTGAGGTTGGCTGTTTGGAACGCCAAAATGATATCTTTGCGGTTTTTCGGCAGTGTATTTAACAGCATACTTAGCATCTCTGAAGCAAGCTTTGGTCTATGTTTGGTTAGGCGCAAACATTCGGCGATATCGACAGGTCTTTCGTCATACTCATCCCTTTGCTCTAGATTCAAATGGTGACTGAGTAAGGTGGCTAGCTGTGGTTCCGAAATTGGCTTGCTGAAATAGTCATTGATACCCGCGTTTCGCAATTGCGATGGGTTATCGGGGGACAAGTACGCCGATAAGGCAATGATTGGTGTGTTGATATTTAGGCCATCGCTACGTATTTGCTTACTGGTTTCTATGCCATCCATGTGTGGCATTTGTATGTCCATAAAAATAAGGTCAAAGTGCTTTTCACGGCACTGCTGTAAGGCTTCCGCTCCATTCTGTGCAAAAAAAGTGCTTATCGACATATCCGTAAGAAAATTGCCCAAAATGTGCAAATTTGATGGATTATCGTCAACCACTAAAATTGCTGTGTTTGGAAATTTGGCCGTTTCAGGGCTAGTAAGTGAATGGTGTTGCAAGCCTTTGTGGAGAGCGTCAAATAATTTAACGTGCGCCACTGGTTTGCTTAGGTAGATATGCTCATTGTCACTGCTATGTTGCTCTGTATAGGGCGTGATAATGATTGCTGGATGGTGGATGTCGGTAAGTAAATTGCTGAGTTCTGTTGCTCCATCACTGCAGATAACGTAATAGTCCGCGGTTGGTAATTCGCTAATATTAGTGGTGTGGTGTACGTCTAAGCCCCAGTTTGAAAACAGCGAGCTTAGTGTTTGCGTACTAAGCTCGCTTCGATCGTAAAGTGCAAGCGACTTTCCTTTCAGCGCACTGAAATCTCTGAGGCTGATGGCGCTATTGCTAATCGTGAGTGTTAGCGTGAACCAAAAGGTAGCGCCTTGCCCTGGACTGCTATCGATACCAATATCGCCGCCCATTTGCTCAATAATACCCTTAACAATGACAAGCCCAAGACCTGTTCCGCCATATTGGCGCGTGATAGAAGCGTCTGCTTGGCTAAAATCTTTAAATATGACTTGCTGTTGCTCTCTAGAGAGGCCTATTCCCGTGTCGCTGATTTGAAAGGTGATTTTTACTTCTTGCTCGTTGATGATCTTGCTTAAAATAGAAACTTTTATATGACCTGCCGCAGTAAATTTAATGGCGTTACTGATTAAATTGGTCAGAATTTGTTTTAAGCGAAGCCCATCTGTAATAACTGCATCTGGGGTGTCATGTTCGATCACCAAGCCAAATTCAAGATTGTTTTCTGAGGCACTGGGCGCGAGGAGTTGTAATGTGTCTTCTACCGTCTCACGGAGATTGACGGGAGAGTTATCTAAAACGAGTTTGCCTGCCTCTAGTTTAGAAAAGTCCAGAATGTCGTTGATGATGGTTAAAAGGTTATTTGCCGAATTGTGAATGGTTTCAACGGCGTCACGCTGTCTAATTTCTAGTTCGGATTTTAATAGGATTTTACTAAAACCGATTATGCCACTGAGCGGGGTTCGAATTTCATGGCTGGTATTGGCCAGGAATTCAGATTTTATGCGGCTGGCGTTGACGGCCTCTCGTCTTGCTAAGTCGAGCTCAATATTTTGTACTTCAACAGTTTCAAGGGTTTCCCTTAAATCGATATTCGTTTGCTCAATACTACGTTGAAGTTCTTGTAACTCTTTTTTGTGGGCATTATTTAGTTGGTTTAGCTCTTCAGCTAATTCATTAAACTCATTGTTTTCTGGAATATGAGCGTGAAAGTTTCTAGAGCCAGTGGCCATCCTTCGGATGGTCAAGCGAAGAGTGGAGAGATCTGTGGCAAGTGATTGATTAATATAGCTTGTGAGGCTAACGCACATAAAAAAAGCGAAAACAAAAAATATCGTCCCCATGAACAGCGTCTGGTATTGCTGCGTTTTAAGGTGTCGCCAATCGTATTGTATGACAACCCAGCCGATCACGTGTGTGTTGGTCTGTATATTGTGCGGTGATGCCATCACCGGTTGGATAATAAGAAGACCGTCATCTAAAAATTGATACTGTGGCTTGTGATCATTGCTAGGGATTGTGACCACTGAAACCTTAGACTTTGGACCTGCTTGGCTAATTAGCTGCAAGTCAGCAGAATATATGGCAATGGCCTTGACGGCAGATTCTTCTAAAGCCGTGGTTGTAATGTGAGCAAGAGTATCTTGATGATCATCTGCTAGAAGGTGCTCGGCGAGTATGGCTAGTTGTTCGCTAGAGGTTTTGGCACGCTCCGTCATGAGTTTGCGCAGTTCATTAACCTGGCTGAATATAAGGTAAGTACTAAGGGCCAAAGATAAGGTCAGTATAGGTAATAGACCCATAACTAGTATTAGTTTTCGTATTCCCAATCTCGCGCGCATTGGTCGATGGAGCCTTTTTGTGTTGCGGTGGTATTATCATGACCGAAAATCGTGGCCGCTGCCATGTGATTACTAGGTAGTTGCGTATGAACACAGGAAAAGTTCTGCCACTATTTTTGCTGCCAGTAGTGTTAAAATGCAGCGGTGATAGTTAATGATAAGGTTCAGGCTGTATTTATGAATGACTTTCCGACCATTGATCAGTTTATTGGTAACACGCCACTGGTACGCTTACAGCGATTAGGGCAGGGGACAAACACCATATTGGTCAAGCTAGAGGGCAATAACCCCGCTGGATCTGTGAAAGATCGTCCCGCTATGAGTATGATTGTGCGGGCGGAACAACGAGGTGATATAACCCCAGGGGATACCTTGATTGAGGCCACCAGTGGTAACACTGGAATAGCACTGGCCATGGCGGCGGCTATTAAAGGCTATAAAATGATTTTGATTATGCCTGATCATATGAGCGCCGAACGAAAATTAGCGATGGCGGCCTATGGGGCAGAATTAATTGAGGTTTCTCAGCAATCAGGCATGGAAGGTGCTAGAGATTTAGCGCTAGCAATGCAGAAAGATGGCAAGGGTAAAGTACTTGACCAGTTTGCTAATAATGATAATCCTCGTGCGCATTACGAGGGAACAGGGCCGGAAATTTGGCAGCAAACCGGCGGGCGTATTACTCACTTTGTTAGCTCAATGGGGACCACGGGCACCATAATGGGGGTGTCAAAATATTTGAAAGAGCAAAATTCAAATATTGAAATTGTCGGTTTACAGCCTGATGGCTGTTCAAGTATTCCAGGTATTCGGCGCTGGCCAGAAGCGTATTTGCCTAGTATTTATGATGCTGAACATGTTGATAGAGTCATCGATATGGATCAGCGAAGTGCGGAAAATACTATGCGTGCACTGGCAGCTCAGGAAGGTATTTTTTGTGGAGTATCGTCGGGGGGCGCGGTTGCTGGAGCGCTTCGTATAAGTGAAGAGTTAGATAATGCGGTGATAGTTGCGATTATTTGTGATCGCGGCGATCGTTATTTATCAACTGGCGTGTTCGACTCTGCACTCACAACGTGATTCGGGTAATAGGCATGGATTTTAAGGTGTTTACCGCAGTGGGAAGTATAGATGGTTAAGGTAAGGGAAGACTTTCCGCTGCTAGATAATGGCAATGTCGATATTACAGCATGGATTGCGCGGTTACCGGTAGACCGGCAAATAATCCACACGGTAGATTTACAGCGCGCATTTGAATTGGCTGAATTTTGTGCGGCAAAACAAGTGCCGAACATTTTTGATCAAAGTGACGCTCTCAGTAGTTTTTACACGGCTTTAGAGATGGTTGAGATCTTGGCAGATCTACATCTTGATCAGGATAGCCTTATCGCCGCGACGTTATTCCGTGCGGTGCGGGAAAATCGTTTAACGCTAGCGGAGCTTGAACAGCAGTTCGGGCAGTCGGTTGCCAAGCTTGTTGATGGCGTATTGGGCATGGCGGCGATTTCAAAGGTGAATGCCGAGCTTGATGCGCCTGTGTTAGGGCAATCAGAAGCGCAGAGTGAAACCATTCGTAAGATGCTAGTTGCCCTCGTCGATGATGTGCGGGTGGCCTTAATTAAGCTGGCGGAGCGTACTTCCGCCATTAGATCAGTTAAGAACAAACCAGATAAACGCTATCGAGTAGCTCGAGAGGTTGCCGATATCTATGCCCCCTTGGCGCACCGCTTGGGAATCGGGCATATTAAGTGGGAGCTTGAAGATCTCTCGTTTCGCTATTTGCAGCCATTAGCCTATAAGAAAATAGCTAAATTATTAGATGAAAAACGTCTTGATCGGCAACACTATATTGAAGATGCAATAGAGGTGCTTGATAAGGCGCTAAAAGCGGACAATATCCAGGCTGATATTGCCGGTCGAGCAAAGCATATTTACAGTATTTGGCGGAAAATGCAGAGAAAGGGTATTGGCTTTTCTCAAGTCTATGATATTCGTGCATTACGGGTGTTAGTTCCCGATGCTAAATCTTGCTACGCCGCACTGGGCTTGGTCCATGGCTTGTGGCGAAATATTCCAAATGAATTTGACGATTATATCGCCAACCCAAAAGAGAATGGTTACCGCTCCTTGCATACCGCTGTGATCGGGCCTGACGGTAAAGTCTTGGAGATTCAAATCCGTACCCGAGCAATGCATGACGAAGCTGAGTTTGGGGTCTGCTCGCACTGGATGTATAAGGGAACTGATCGCGGAGGCAAGAACAATAACAATAGTTACGATGAAAAAATTGCATGGTTACGCCAAGTGCTTGATTGGCATGAAGAAAGTGGAAGCAGCAGTGATGTAGCTGAGCAATTTACCCGAGCACAAGATCGCGTTTATGTGTTTACACCTGATGGCCATGTAGTGAACTTGCAGAATGGTGCAACGCCGCTGGATTTTGCTTACCATATTCATACAGAGGTCGGAAATTGTTGTCGTGGTGCAAAGGTAAATGGGCGAATCGTACCGCTTACTTACACGCTTAAAACGGGTGAGCGCGTCGAAATTCTTACCGGAAAAGAAAGTGAACCTCGGCGAGATTGGTTGCAGAGTAACCTTGGTTATTTAAAAACATCACGCGCACGTACAAAAGTCCAGCATTGGTTTAGGCTGCAGGCTAAAGAAGATAATATTACCGCTGGCCGTGCATTGTTAGATAAAGAATTTAAGCGGCTGGCATTAAACAGCATTGACTATAAATATCTTGCCGATCAGATGCATTGCGCGAGTGTTGACGACATGTACGCCTCAGTGGGTGCCGGCGAAATTAGCATGTTTCAGCTGGTTAGGGCGGCAAATAATATTGCTGGTCGCGATGATGATAACGGACAGTCAATACTGCGCTTACGTCCGGCTAGTGTTAAAAGCAATGATGGTAGCCAAGTCCGCATCAGTGGCGTTGGCAACTTAATGACTTACTTTGCGCGCTGCTGTAAGCCGCTACCTGGTGAAGCTATTTCTGGCTACATCACTGTTGGTCGTGGTGTAAGTGTGCATCGCCAAGATTGTAATAAATTATTACAGCTGCAAAGCGTGGAGCCGCAACGTATTATCGCGGTAGATTGGGCCGATGCCCAAGTTGATACTTACCCAGTTGATATTGAGCTACAAGCCTATGACCGCCAAGGCTTACTTCGAGATATTACTCTTCAACTTGCCACAGAGAAAGTGAATGTGGTGTCGTTAAATACGGTTACAGACACAGCAAATCATATGGCTACCATGAGTATTAGGCTAGAAATACGTGACCTTGCAACACTCTCTGATGTATTAAGTAGGCTAAATGGTCTGCCTAATGTGGTTAGTGTGAAGCGAATTCGGGAGAGCTAAGTTGGGATATAGCATCACTGATTTGCAATATCTGATGAGCCGGTTGAGAGACCCCGAAACAGGGTGCCCATGGGATTTAAAGCAGACGCCAAAAAGTGTTATTCCCTATACGCTTGAAGAGGTCTACGAGCTTGTAGATGCCATAGAGCAAGATGACCCTGCCCAAGTTAGGCAAGAGTTGGGTGATGTATTATTTCAAGTGATTTTTTATAGCCAGCTGGCTTCTGAGCAAGATACCTTCCGTTTTTCAGACGTCGTTAATGATATTGTCGAAAAATTAGTACGACGACATCCTCATGTTTTTCCCGATGGCACTTTGGAATCGCGTCGAGATGTGACGGCACCCGATGAAGCTGACATTAAGGCACGCTGGGAAGATATTAAGAAAAAAGAACGGGCGCAGAAGTCACAATACAGTGTATTGGATGATATTCCGCTAGCATTGCCTGCACTGACAAGAGCGACCAAGTTGCAGAAAAGAGCGGCAGGTATGGGCTTCGACTGGACTGAGCTAAAGGAGGTTGTCTGCGCACTGCGAGAGGAGCTTCTTGAGCTGGAGGAGGCTATTCACACGGGTGAGCGCACCTCTATTGCTGATGAAATGGGAGATGTGTTGTTTTCTGCGGTGAATCTTAGTCGACATTTGGGCTTAGATGCAGAGACTACAGCTCGCCATGCTTGTGCCAAGTTCGAACGACGGTTTAAATTCGTGGAGCAGCGGTGTACTGACATGAATGTGTCGGAGAAAAGTGAAGACGCAACTCGTCAAATGGCGTTGTTTTGGAATGAGGCCAAGGCGACAGGGCTATAACTTAATTACAACTAGGCCGAGAATTGTAAGGTGCTATTATTCCTTATTCTCGGAATAGCGACTCAAGTGTTTCTCTATAAGTAATAGATAGCGCGGTGTAGGGCCTATATCTTCGTAAATCGGGTCCCCTTGGTCATCAATAGACAAAACCTTCGACCCTTGTTGGTAGGGCATCACGCTTTCCATTTCTTCAAGCGCTGCGCTAAGTAGGTCCGTAATAAGCTCTTCAAGGGTTCGGCGAGGATAGAGTTCAGTTAATGCTTGCAGACGAGCAGCATCTTTAATTGAAAGGTGCACATTGTAACTCTCACTTGTCTGAGTGTCGCTGGCGGTTTCTTCCCAAAAAGATAGTAATTCTCGCACTTTCATTGTTCGCTTCCTGTTCTCTTGGCTGGTTATAGAGAATATTCACTCACTAATAAATGATACATAGCAATAAGCAATGTTTGCTAGTGTTTTTGATCAGAATGCTAGTAGTGAATTGGTGATAATCGATCTTTTAGCCAGCCAATTAATAACCGCCTTGATGCCGCGGTCTGTAAATTTGTGTCTTATCAGTCATTGATGTATTTTTGTCTAAATATTGCCGTTTTAGCGAGTAATTGCGGTTATTAGAGTAATAAATGGCGTTGATTTTTCTCGTTTAACGACCATACCTTGGCGTACTCATACGGTGTAAGTCTTGTATGGCAGGTCATTGCTGTGTATCGTTATGCGCTTTTGCTGCAGCGGCCCCTACGCTGCAGGCTATGATTTCGTAACCTATTTGGGGAGTTTCCCGCTATGCGCGTTATATTATTAGGGCCACCTGGGGCAGGTAAGGGCACTCAGGCTCAGTTTATCTCTGAAAAATTTGCTATTCCGCAAATCTCTACGGGTGATATGTTGCGGGCAGCTGTTAAAGCAGGCTCGCCGCTTGGTTTGCAAGTTAAGGAAGTAATGGCTTCTGGTGGTCTGGTTTCAGATGAAACGATAATAGGCTTAGTTAAAGAGCGTATTACTGAGGATGACTGCAAAAACGGCTTTTTATTTGACGGTTTTCCTCGGACCATTCCTCAGGCCGAAGCGCTGATCAATGCCGGGGTAATTATTGATAACGTCGTCGAGATTGCTGTCGAAGACGAAGACATTGTTACTCGTATGAGTGGGCGTCGCACCCATGAAGGTTCTGGCCGCACCTACCATATTGTATATAATCCACCCAAAAATGAGGGTGTTGATGACCTGACAGGTGAAAAATTGATTCAGCGCGAGGACGACAAAGAAGAGACCGTCCGCAATCGTTTGAATGTTTACCATGAGCAAACTAAACCTCTTGTGTCATTTTATGGCAGCTTAGAAGGTGAGCATGCACCAAAGTACTCCCGTATTGAGGGTGTTGGTAGTGTGTCAGAGATTACTCGTCGAGTGTTCGAAGCGCTCGATTCGTAGTTGCTCATTTGTATTTAAAAGGCACCTTCGGGTGCCTTTTTTGTTTTAATTAATCGAATATCACTCATAATCCGTATATTGATAAATACGTTAGTAGAGTTGAAATGAAAACAACTGGCATCATTTTTATAAATTTAGGCACACCGCAAGCACCAAATTCTGGGGCGGTGAGAAAATTTTTACGTGAGTTTTTGTCTGATCGCCGAGTCGTGGAGGTTCCGCGCGTTATTTGGATGTTGATACTTTATTTGATCATTTTACCGTTTCGATCACCTCGAGTAGCGCGAAATTATAAACAGATTTGGATGAACGACACTTCACCTTTGCGCTATTTTTCACAACGCCTAGTTGACGGAGTCTCACTTAAGTTTAGTGATTCTTACCCTGATGCAAAAATTCATACGCGTTTGGCAATGACTTACGGCGATGTCAGTATTTCATCTGCTATTAATGAGCTTTTGGAAAGCGGGTGTGAACGTCTGTTTTTTATACCGCTATACCCACAATATTCGGCCACGACAACGGCGGCAGCGCATGATCAAATTTGTCATTATTTCTCCCAATGTCGAGATATACCTGAGTGGGCTTGGTTAAAAAGTTACTATGATCACCCCAGTTATATTGCTGCGTTGTCAAAAACCGTGAGGCAGCACTGGTCAGACAATGGGCGTGCTGAATTACTGTTAATGTCTTTTCACGGAATACCAAAACGGAATGTTGATTTGGGCGATCCATATCAACTTCATTGTCAAAAAACGGCAGAAGCTTTGGCTTTAGATTTAGGTTTGAATGAAAAGCAATGGATGCTGACGTATCAGTCACGTCTGGGTAAAGCGGAATGGTTACAACCTTACACGGATAAATCAGTCATCAATCTTGCTACTAACGGCACTAAAACATTAGATGTTATTTGCCCCGCATTTGCTGTTGAGTGTTTAGAAACGCTTGAAGAAATAGACGGTGAGGCCAACGAATTTTTTATAGAAAATGGTGGTAATGCCTTCCGTTACATTCCTTGTTTAAACGACAGTGAAGAACATCAAAATCTGTTGTTTTCACTTTGTAAGCCATTTTTAGAAGAAAAAAACGTAAATTTTCGATAAATATTAAGAAAAAGTCGTTAATTAAAAGACTTTTTTTTGCGTTGGTTATTTTATGTGCTATTTTTACACCCATTAATACCAGCATCGTAATCGTCAAGGAGAATAACTGATGCCAGCTAGCAAGACCAGTGTAAAAAAAGCGCCTACAAAACGTAAGCCTCGTGCCAAAAATGTGATTTTAACAAACCCAATTGTGACTAAAGCGGAAGCGGGTTTGCAAAAAGTTGAGGCCATGGTGGCGAACGAGCGTAAAGCGCTTGCAGCTGCAAAAGCAAAAGTGGATGCAGCTCGTGCAAAAGCCAAAAAAACTGCACGTGCCGCTGATAAAAATGCGGTAAAACGTGCCGCTGCTGCTGCAGAAAAATTGAACGCTAAGCTTAAAGTAAGTCGCGCCAAGGTAGCTGATACCAAAGCTGCTGTCGCCAATGCAAAAGCTTTGGCCAGAATTAAGGCATCTGAAACAGCTGTAAAACAAAAGATAGAGGAGCGTTCTGCTGCTCTAGCTAGTAAGGCAGAGGCAGATGTAGAGAAAGCTGTTAAATTATTTGAACAGCGTTTTAAGAAAAAGCGTTTAGCCGCTAATAAACTTAAGTTGGCTGCGATTGAGAAAAAGTTGCTTGCTAAGCATAAGCAGGCAGTAAAACAACTTGGTGCAAAAATTAGTGACCCGAAACTAGCAGCGGCTGCGAAAGTTAGTGCAGCGGCACCTGCCACTAAAAAAGCAGTTGCTAAAAAGGCAGTTGCTAAAAAAGTGGTAGCTAAGAAAACGGCAGTAAAAAAAGCGCCCGCGAAAAAAGCCGCAGCTAAAAAAGTTGTGGCTGAAAAGGCAGTTGCTAAAAAGGTTGTAGCTAAAAAGGCGGTTGCTAAAAAAGCCCCTGCTAAAAAAGCCGCAGCTAAAAAAGCGGTAGCAAAAAAGACTGTCGCTAAAAAGGCAGTTGCTAAAAAAGCGCCTGCTAAGAAAGTAGCTGCTACACCTGAAGTGGCGGCTTCTCCTGCTGAGGCACCAAAGTCAGAGTCTTAAGCAGCGCTTGAGCTTTGTTAAAAAGGAGGCGAAAGCCTCCTTTTTTATTTCTTAGCTGTAATTCATAGTTCGGCGTTACTATTGACATTTTTGAATGCGAGTTGCTGGCCATGTAGGTTCGCCTCTACATAGTTGTTTTGCTTATACCAGCGATGTACTTGTCGATTACCTGATGATAAGTATTCGTTTAAAGAGAAAAGTAAATTTGTTCGTATTAGGGCAAACAAATATTGTTTGCGCTCACCGTCATCCACATAACAAATATCGGCATTGCTGGCATTTAGTGTAGTAATTAAATGTAACAAGATGTTCTTCGGTGCAAGTGGCGTGTCACAGGGGATAACCATGATATAAGGCGTGGTTGTGCGCTGCATGGCGGCATGAATCCCAGCCAAGGGTCCCTGAAACAGCTCGCCGCTATCCTGTACAGTTTCGCCGTAATCTTGATAATTAGCGATATTTCGGTTACAGCTAATTAGCGTGTGAGCAATGTCGCTTGGGATGGTTTCCAGTGCGTATTCTATGAGCGGTCGTTGATTCCACGTTATTAATCCTTTATCACGCCCCTGCATGCGGCGTCCTTCACCCCCCGCTAAGATAACTGCGGTCACATCCTCTGCTTGGATATTATTTCTTGCCATGAAAACTCCGGGTTACTGGCGTCTACATTGAGTCAATTGTCTTTCAGGAGACAAGTCCTCTGAACTCAAAGTAGCGCATTATGCTATGATTCTGCCGGGTTAATAAATACATTCTGAAACTGCTCTACGGCTGAATTAATGACAAGTTTACTCGCGATTGAAGCTTCAACCGAAGCATGTTCTGTAGCTTTATTTCATCAAGGTCATATTCGTGAAGACTTTCGCCTTTTACCCCGTGCCCATACACGCTATTTATTGCCCATGGTTGATCAAATTTTAACCGAGGCGGGAATAAGCCTTAGTAGTGTGGATGCTATCGGGTTTTCAGCGGGGCCAGGTTCATTTACGGGCCTGAGAGTCTGTGCTGGGGTTGTTCAGGGACTTGCTTTTGCGGCTGATCTACCTGTGGTTGCTGTGTCAACATTACAGGCATTAGCGCAAGGCTGGGGAGAGCAAATATCACTGCGTAATGGCGATATATTATTGCCGGCGATAGACGCAAGGATGGATGAGGTATATTGGGGGCGATATTGTTACCGCGATGGATTTTGTGAGGAGGTGGAACCAGACAGTTTACGATCGCCCGAAACTATTTGTATTACTGAGAGCACTGGCCGGGTGTTTGGCTTGGGTAACGGTTGGGTTTATGAGCCAAGATTTGACATTGAATCAACGCTAAACAACATAGTTATTGATGTTCACCCTCGAGCACAATCGATATTAAAACTTGCTGTACGTGATTATGAACGCGGTAATTACATTGCGGCAGAGCAAGCTCAACCTGTTTATTTACGCGATAGTGTCGCGTGGCAAAAAACGTAAATTACTTTCTAGGACGTTAATGATAATGGATTCTTTTCGTGCGGTCATTCTTGCGGCCATTCAAGGGTTAACAGAGTTTCTTCCCGTGTCTAGCTCGGGGCATCTTGTTTTGCCTCAGACACTTTTTGGCTGGGAAGACCAAGGGTTGGCATTTGATGTCGCAGTACATGTGGGCTCTCTGCTTGCCGTACTGTGGTACTTCCGCCTTGAGGTGCGGGCTATATTGGGAGATTGGTTTGCAAGTTTAGTCTCTCGTAAACACACAGAAAATAGCCGTCTTGGCTGGATGGTCATTGTAGCAACGATACCTGCGGTATTAGCAGGGCTTATTTTTAATGACTTTATTGAGCTTCACCTTCGCTCCGGCTATGTATTAGCAACCACTACTCTGGTATTTGGGGTGTTATTAGGGCTTGTTGATCGATACGCAAAACATGGAAAACAACTTGCCGATATCACGTTACGTTTTGCAATCATTATTGGTCTAGCACAGGCAGTAGCACTGATTCCCGGTACATCACGGTCGGGTATTACGATTACTGCAGCATTGATGTTGGGGCTGAATCGTAGCGACTCTGCACGTTTTTCCTTTCTGCTCTCTATGCCTATTATCGCAGCAGCCGGTTCTTACAAATTACTTGAGTTAATTGAAGGAAGCGATCCGGTTGCGTGGAATTTCTTGGCCATTGGTGCTGTAGTTTCAGCGGTGACGGCTTACACATGTATCCGCCTGTTTATGAGTTGGGTTGAGCGTATGGGAATGATGCCATTTGCGATATACAGAGTGCTTTTAGCGGCGGTGTTATTTTGGGTTTTAGCGTCCTAAGATAGTGTTTGAGGTGCTTATATGAACGTAGCTTTTATAGGCTTGGGTACAATGGGTTACCCGATGGCGGGGCATTTATGTCGGGCGGGATTAACCCTGTCTGTTTTTAATCGTAGTCAAGATAAAGCTAAGCGCTGGTCAGAAGAGTTTGGTCTTAAAGCGAGCACCTCGGTAGCAGAGGCTGTGAGTGGCGCCGCAGTGGTGGTCTTGTGCTTAGGCGCGGATGAAGATGTGCGCTCAGTATTGTGTGGTGAGAATGGAGTTTATGCGGCCATGCCAGAAAATGGCATAGTTATTGACCACTCAACCACGTCTGCCAAGCTTGCAAGAGACATGGTCGAAAAGGCCAGTGTATATGGCCAACAATTTATCGACGCGCCGGTGTCGGGTGGCCAAGCCGGTGCGCAAAACGGAAGCCTGACGATTATGGCAGGTGGCAATGAGGAGGCTTTTACCAAAATTGTGCCAATACTCGCGACATACGCTACGCGTTATCAGCGTGTTGGACCCGCAGGTTCTGGGCAATTAGCCAAAATGGTTAATCAGATTTGTATTGCGGGGTTATTGCAGGGCTTGGCAGAGGGACTTCACTTTGGAGAGCAAGTTGGTTTGGATATGTCTGCCGTGATTGATGTTATTAGTGGCGGTGCGGCTCAGTCATGGCAGATGGATAATCGTGCAGAGACGATGCTTGCAAATGAATTCGATTTTGGATTCGCCGTCGATTGGATGCGCAAGGATTTGTCGTACGTTTTGGATGAGGCGCGTCAAAACAATGTCACCTTACCAGTGACTGCGTTGGTTGATCAGTTTTATGCGCAAATTCAGCGTCGTGGTGGTGGCCGAAAGGACACGTCGAGTTTGGTGTTAGCGCTTAAAGATTAATGTGAATTGAATGTCAGGGTGATTTTGAAGTATGAGCGATGTGAATCAATTTAATGCAAATCTGTGTGCATTTTTAGATGCGAGTCCAACGCCTTTTCATGCAGTGGAGGTCATGCGGCTGCGGCTAGAAACGGCGGGTTTTATCGCGCTGAATGAACGTGCTGAGTGGTGTGTAGAGCCTGGTAAGTCTTATTATGTGATTCGCAATAACTCGTCGATCGTCGCTTTTCACTGTGGAACGGAAAATCTGCAAGAATGTGGTTGGCGAATGGTGGGCGCACATACGGATAGCCCTAATTTAAAGGTTAAGCCAACCCCTGAGCTTCTTCGTCATGGTTATGTCCAGCTTGGCGTGGAAGTCTATGGCGGTGCGCTACTCAACCCATGGTTCGATCGTGATTTGGGCTTGGCTGGGCGGGTGAATTATGAAAATGCTAGTGGTGATTTGTGCTCAGCACTGATCAATATAGATCGCCCGGTTGGGGTGATTCCAAGTCTGGCTATTCACCTTGATCGTGAGGCCAATAGTGGCCGCTCCATAAACCCTCAGCGAGACCTCCCCGTGGTGCTGATGCAAAGCGAAGAGGGGGTGAATTTTAGAGCGCTGTTGAAAGAGCAGCTAGCCCAACAAGGTATTGATGATGTTAATACTGTCCTTGATTATGAGTTGAGTTTTTACGACTGCCAAGCCGCTGCGATTATGGGCTGGAATGGCGATTTTATAGCTAGTGCTCGATTAGATAACTTGTTGTCTTGTTTTATTGGTTTAGAAGCGCTTTTGGCCGCCGATACTACTCAGCACACCGTATTGGTGTGTAATGATCACGAAGAAGTGGGTAGTCAGTCTGCTGTTGGGGCGCAGGGGCCAATGCTGGAGTCAGTGTTGCGCAGAGTAGCCGGTGAGGAGGTGGTGTGGCAGCGGGCCATAGCAAACTCCATGATGATTTCAGCAGATAATGCCCACGGTATTCATCCCAATTTTAGTGACAAGCATGATGGTAACCATGGTCCCCTGTTGAATTCGGGACCTGTGATTAAAAATAATGTAAATCAACGCTACGCCACCAATAGTGAAACGAGCTCGTTATTTCGCCGTTTATGTGCCAACTGTGGTGTCGCTGTTCAAAGTTTTGTGGTACGCAGCGATATGGCCTGTGGAAGCACAATTGGCCCTATAACGGCGTCAGCAATTGGTGTGAAGACCTTAGATATTGGTGTCCCCACTTTTGCTATGCATTCAATCAGAGAGTTGGCTGGCAGTCGTGACAGCTTTGATTTGCACACGGTATTGCGCAATTATTTTGAATTGGAATCTGTGCTTGATAGTGATAACCACTAAGAGCTTGAAACAAGCTTTTAGTGGTGTACTAGAAATATTAGATTTAGCTTACTGATTTAAAATCGGGTTTCCGTTTCTCAGCAAAGGCAAGCAAACCTTCACGACCTTCAGGGCTACTAATACATTTGGCTATGCCGCGGCTTTCAATTTCTAGCTGAGTCTCTAGGGAATTAGAATAGCTGCCTAGCAGTAATGATTTAATTTGACCATGAGCTAATAGTGGGCCGTTAGCAAGTTTGTTAGCTAGTGCTTCGGTTTCATTTACAAGCTCGTCGGCGGCAACCACCTTGGTTAACAGTCCCCAATCTAAGGCTTCTTGTGCAGAAAGAACGCGGTTAGTTAACATGAGCTCTTGGGTGCGGCGTAAACCTATGAGCTTAGGCAAATAAACGCTAGAGCCACCGTCAGGGCTGGCACCAATTCCGGTGTAAGCCATGGTGAATTTAGCCGTATCTGCCGCCACAACAATATCGCCTGAAACCGCGAGGCTAAATCCTGCTCCTGCTGCCGTGCCGTTAACAGCAACAATGAGAGGCGCAGTCATACGGGCGAATCGAGAGTTGGCGGAGTGTAGGCAAGCTGTGACATCTTTAAGCAGCAGGCCAATATCATCGCCTGCGGCTTTAAAGCTGGGCACATCGCCGCCAGCACAAAACATTTTACCGGTGGCTGTTAAAATAACAGCGCGAATGCTTGAGTCTTCATCGCAGACCATGGCCACATGCATTAGTTCTTGTGCCATTTCTAAGTTGACACTGTTTGCCGCATCAGGACGATTTAGAGTGATTTTGGCGATGCCGTTGGCATTTTCCCACTGTAAAGTATTGTATTTACGCATATCAGCCGTTTGATCCGATTATTTAATTGAGCCGAGAGGGTAATAGAGCTGGATTCATGCGTCAATTCACAAACAAATAGTTTAATGGTGTGGTTTAAAAGATGAGAGTGTTGGTGTTGTCGGCTTATCATGCAGATAGTCATCGTTACTGGCTCGAAGGGCTGATGACGCATTTGCCTAATATTAAGTGGACGGTGTTGAGTTTACCCCCACGCTATTTTAGCTGGCGCATTAGGGGGAATAGCCTGACATGGGCTATGCAACAACGAGATACCTTGACCGCCTCTTATGATTTGCTTATTGCTACCTCAATGACCGACTTATCGGCATTGCGAGGCTTAGTACCTGAGCTTTGTAAAATACCCACAGTAGTTTATTTTCATGAGAATCAGTTTGCTTATCCTCAAAGCTCTAGGCAGCGTGAAGGCGTCGAACCGCAAATGCTCAATCTTTACACTGCATTGGCGGCAGATAAAGTGTTGTTTAATAGTCATTATAATCGTCGTTCTTTTTTAGATGGTGTGGATAATTTGATGCGCCGTCTACCTGATTTTACTCCGCGCTTAGAAGTGGCGGCAGAGCTTGCTGATGCCATGATATTGCCCGTTGGTCTCTCGTCAGCGAACTATGTGAAGCGAGCGGCGGGGGATCGGCTGCGTGTTTTATGGAATCATCGCTGGGAATACGACAAGGGGCCGGATCGTTTACAAGAGCTTGTTAAAGCGTGCTCGAGTGCTGCGCTGCCAGTTGATTTTTACGTGGCTGGTCAGCAGTTTAGGCAGGAGCCTAAAGAGTTTAATGATATTAAGTCGATAATCTTAGCGAGTGATACCTTAACATTATGTCAGTGGGGGTATGTCTCTGACCACAATGAATACAAGGCAATATTGTCAAGCTGCGATATTGTGTTATCAACCGCGATTCATGACTTTCAGGGTTTATCTGTTCTCCAGGCCGTGACAATGGGTTGCGTGCCCCTCGTTCCAGAGCGGCTTTGTTATCCGGAGTGGTTTGGTCGTGACTATTGTTATTTAGCTAGTGATAACGTAGCTGAGGAGGCAGCCAATTGTTTGGCTAAATTGCAGTATTTCATGGCGCAAAAAAGGCTGGGGAAATTGGCTGCTGTGGATGTGTCGGCCTTGTCCTGGGAAGTATTGGCGCCAAAGTATGCAGAGGTTTTTAGGGACTTGGTTACGTGCCGAGTCAATTGGTAGCTAGACGGATACTGACAGCGTCTAAGTGAGTCAGTATCATAGGCGCCTTTCTCATTAGCGGGTCGGCGATAAAGCTCGCGTTAAGATTCTTATAGGAAACAACTATGGCTAAGCAGCGGGTACTTACCGGAATTACTACCACCGGAACGCCGCATTTGGGAAATTATGTTGGCGCTATTCGCCCTGCGATTGCGGAAAGTCAGCGCGGTGAATTTGATGCTTTTTTCTTTCTAGCGGATTATCACGCGCTTATCAAAAGCCATGAGCCTAATAAGGTGCATCAGTCTAGCCGTGAAATTGCAGCTACGTGGTTGGCTTTGGGTTTAGATACGGATACCACGACTTTTTACCGTCAATCCGACGTACCTGAGATTACTGAGCTTAGCTGGATTCTGACGTGTGTGTGTGCAAAAGGGTTAATGAACCGTTCTCACGCCTATAAAGCGGCAGTACAGGCAAATGAACAAAATGGTGATGATCCAGATTTTGGCGTCACTATGGGATTGTTTAGCTACCCGATTTTAATGGCTGCAGATATTCTGATGTTTAACGCCAGTAAAGTGCCGGTAGGGCGTGATCAAATTCAACATATTGAAATGGCGCGGGATATGGCACAACGCTTTAATCACTTATATGGTGAGACATTCGTATTGCCCCAAGCAGAGGTGGGCGATGATGTGGCGGTACTTAGCGGCTTAGATGGCCGTAAAATGAGTAAAAGCTATGGCAATACCATTCCTTTATTTTTACCTGAGAAAAAACTTCAGAAGCACATTAATAAAATTAAAACGAATTTATTAGAGCCTGGAGACCCAAAGGACACTGCGGATTCAACCGTATTTGAAATATGGCAGGCATTTGCCACGCCTGAGCAAACTGCCGAAATGCGTCAAAAGTTTGCTGACGGTATTGCTTGGGGGCAGGCTAAAAAAGAATTGTTTGGATTAATTAACGAACAAATTGCACCCGCGCGTGAACGCTATATAGCTATTCTTGAAGACGGTCAGTTTTTAGAAGCGGAGCTTAAAAAGGGCGCTGAGAAAGCCCGTGCACACGCGGCTCCTATGTTGGATAAAGTGCGCAAAGCAGTCGGTTTATCTGCTTTTAAATAGCGGAGTATTTTGAGAAGGGGCAGCTAAGTTAATAGCGGGATGAATTTCTCTCTCTTGGGGAGCTTGTCTAGAATGTTGATCTTAAAGACATACCAGCTGGGCTTAAGGTAAAGACTAAGGAGCCACCTTTTTGTAGATTCAATTGTGGGCGCGCTTCTATTTTAAAGCGTGCGTCTATCTTGCGAAGTTCTGGCCATGCTTTATCGGTTTTGGGTTTTATGTCATGGCTCCATGACGACCACGCTGCTCGAAGTACCTGCGCTGTTGTCGATGAGTCACGCTCTGCAATAGCGATGTTATCTAAGGCGAGTACAGAGGTAAGTACGAGTATTTTAAAATAAGCCATGACAGCGACCTAACAGCAGCGAAGTTATTTTAAATATAACGACTATTGTTAGTCGCGGTATACGCGTTTTGCGCAGCTGTGATCGCGTTCACACAAGCGGGATGATTTATCCCGCTATCATGCAAACGCGCGGAAATTAGAAATCGATTCCTAATTCTAGGTAAGCGGCGCGAGGCTCGCCTACAAAATAACGATAATTACCGAATGCATAATCTGCACGTTCAGCGTAATTAATATCGGTTAGGTTTGTTATCCTCAGAACAGAGTAAAGTTGCTTGTTGTATTGTTGGCGCCAGCGAATATTGCTTAGGGTATGTCCGGGATAAGTGTGCAAATTGTTCTCTTCTAAATAATATTCGCCTTGATGCTGAATTTCGAGTTCAATTTGAGTATTAGTTAGCGGTGTCCAGCGAACAACGGTGCCGGCAAGTTGACGCGGTGCGGTGTCAATCTCATTACCCTCTGCAGTAAGGGCGTTATTGGCATACTGATGCTTGCTATAGCTTGCTTGAAGTTGCCAGAGCAATGTAGGTGTCAATTGCCAGTGAAAATTAGCTTCAATGCCACGGTCAATCGTTTTACCGCCGTTGATATTGTTACGATTGCTGTCTTGGATAATAACATCGTGTTTATGCATCCAATAAGTGGATACGCGATATTGAAAGGCGTTCCAAGTACCGCGTAAACCTATCTCAAGGCTGTTGAGGGACTCTTCACTCAAATTGGCATTAAGTTGTTGGGCTTGCAGACGGTAAAGCTCTGCAGCCTGAGGGGCCCTGAAACCGTGCGCCGCGTTTGCAGTTAAGTCTGTGTGCTCGCTAATTTGTTGGATTACGCCCAAGTTAAATGAGCTGTTGCGAAAGTGTTCTTTGTCATCGGCTGGTCGTGCGTAGCGGCAAGTGCCAGAAGGGCAAGCGCTGCCATCTGCTGCGGTGTTACCGTCTATCATCAAGTTGTTGTAATCATAAAATTGTAGGTCGTAACGGCCACCAAAATTAACCTTGGTACGGCTACTGGCTTGCCAGTCTCCGCCAATAAACCAAGCGCCGTAAAGTGCGTCTACCTCGTAATCATAATGTTGGCCAGTGGGGAAGGAGGTAAAGCTCGCCTGAGCTTGATACTGCTGTAAGTAGGCCTTGGTTGCCTCCATATCAAAGCCGTTGTAGAGCGTGACGTTTTTACTGTAGTTTTGATAAAACGCACTCTGTAGCCCGATAGTACGCTCACCATTTTCTTCTAGCGGTGTGCCAGGTAAGAAATGCTGGAGAAACTCCATTTCGGTGTATCGTAGGTAGGGTGTGACCACAAAACGACTGTCGCGCTCACCATCTCGTTCAAAGCGGCTGTAATAGCGTACGCTACTGCTATTGCGAAAGGCTTCTGGGTTAGGGTTTTCACGTTTGCGACTACTAACCTTGTAAGCGTCTTTGCCTAGAATATAACCGGCGGTTTCTTGATTGAGGTTACTGGCAGCCAGCATTGATTGAATCGACCATGTTTGGCCGTCGTAGTCGTGACGAATATTAAGCTTTTGCTGCGCGTAACCGGAATCGTCCTTATAGCCATCATCATGGCTCCCTTGTGCGCTGATACGGTAGGCGTGTTGACCGTTGGTATCGCTGTGGCTGGCTTTTAGTCGGCCATAACCATCTGGTCCTGCTTCTAAAGATAAATGCGATTCAGGCGTGTCGGATGGCGACTGACTAATGACATTAATCACCCCATTTAAAGCATTGGTACCATGTACGGCAGTGCCTGGTCCTCTAATGACTTCAATGCGTGCCGCTTGCTCGGCATTGACGTCAAATAATTCATTAACATTGCAAAAGCCGGGGCCTCGCAAAGGAATACCATCTTCGGAAAAGTAAAATGCGCCACAGCTTCCGGTACCGGTCAGTACGCCAGAGCGAATTGCTGTTAAGTTTTCTTGCCCGTTACCCCGGCTAATCGTAACGCCCGGTACTTGGTTTAATAGTTGGCTAATATGAGTGTGGCCAATATTTTCAATGTCATCTTGATCTATAACGCTCATGGCTATGCTTTGCGCATTTAATTGTTTTTCGATTCTGTCTGCGCTAACAACGACGGTTTCTGGCGTGACGTTATTTTCCGATGCTAGGGAAAAGCTTGATGCTAGGCTAATGCTCAACGCTAGCGGAGTCGCGTATTTTCTCGTCATTGATTGATCCTTTTGATTCCCACGTTGCTGATTCTTATATAGCTTACAAGTTTACCAGTATGGTTTAACTGCTAGGTAAGTGTGTTTTTGTCGCAATGCCTATGGTTACTCATCATGCCCACGTAGCCGTGCTTCGTTTGGATATGGTAAACAATGTCGACAAGATATGCTGGTGATATATTTGAGTATATTTAACATAAGCATTACCGTTTCTCGATTGTCCACAATAACTTACAGAATGGTATTGCCCCCCAGTGAGGAGAATGTAAGCAAAGATACACTGGCGGAGCTTAGAGTAGGATAACCAAGACGCATTGCTGATAGGGGCTATCTATTGTACTAATGGCTCGCTGTAACTGGGTTCTATATCCCATGGAAAGTGGATCCATGTATCTTGCTCAAATTCGCGGACAAAATGTTCAGCTAGCGCCATTGCCTGTGGTTTTGCATAAATGGTTACGAAACATGCTTTGGGTAGTAACTCTTTAGCTATTTTTGCTGTGCCGCCCGTATCGACCAAATCGTCTACGAGTAGGTAGCCGTCGCCATCGCCCTCAACGGTTTTCAGGATATTAATTTTACCTTGCTGGTCGTGGTCGTAGCTTGCGATACATAGGGTATCAACAACCCGTAAATTTAATTCCCTAGCTAGGATGGCGCCGGGCACAAGGCCTCCTCGGGCAATGCTAATAACCCCTTTCCATGATTGAGAGGTGAGTTTACGGGCTAGATTCCGCGTGTCACGATGTAATTCATCCCATGATAGGTAATAGACGGGAGGGGTGTTGTTCGACATATGCTGACTTTTCTGCAAGCTGGAAGGTGGCAAATTGTGCCGTATGGGAGGCGTCATCGCAAGGCGTTAGCGAAATCAGAGTGGGTGCTAAATCATAGTGATTGGTGTTTGACGCGATCAAGGTTGTGTCAATATTTTGACTTTCGTAAGGGGTTTTTGGTGCGCATGGGTCGAAATTATTGTTATAGTCAATTAAATGACTTTTTGGTGTTGAGTGACTGTGGCCCTAGCTAAGAAATACCTTCAATTTGCCGTTTTGGCATCAAAGCCTCTGGCTTATCGCTTGCAAGTAATTTTATCCGCTGTGGGAAAATACCAAGTGGTGACATCGCATGCGGAGGTGGAGGCAAGCGAGTGTGATGCCATTTTTAGTGATGGCCTGAGCGCAGAACTCAAACTTTGGCTAGGCGCTGCTAATACACCATTGGTAAGCTTGGTGCCGCCTGAAACGCTGACTCAAGACCTCAACAATGGGTTGACTCTCAGTACTGATTTTTATTATCAAGATGTGCTGGAGGTATTGTATCGCCTAGATGTGGGTAACAAGACATTATTACCCCAAGGTAAAGACCGTTTGGTTGGCGTTAGTGAAGCGGTTATGACATTGCGGCACATGCTGGCTCAGGTGGCAGATAAAGCTGTGACCGTTTTAATTACGGGGCCGTCTGGGGCAGGAAAAGAAGTGGTTGCGCGGTCTTTACATGATTTATCCTCTCGTTGTGAGGGGCCCTTTGTGCCCATTAATTGTGGTGCCATTCCCAGAGAACTTTTAGAGAGTGAACTCTTTGGCCATGAGCGAGGGGCGTTTACCGGTGCGATCTCAAGCCGAGCGGGGCGTTTTGAATTAGCAGAGGGTGGAACACTATTTCTTGATGAAATTGGTGACATGCCATTAGAAATGCAAGTAAAGATACTGCGTGTTATTCAGGAGCGGAAGTTCGAACGGGTAGGGTCCGATAAAACACGTAGCACTGATGTCAGAATTATTGCGGCCACACATCGTGATTTAGAAGCCATGATTGCATTAGGGCAGTTTCGAGAGGATCTGTTTTACAGAATCAATGTATTCCCTCTAAATGTACCCGCGTTAGCCGAACGACCGGAAGATATTCCTCACTTGATTCGAATTTTGACTAAACAATGTGAGCTAGAGGGCTTGGGGCGTTTGCGTTTAGCCGACTCTGCAATTCGTTCATTAAGTGCGCATAGCTGGCCTGGCAATATCCGTGAATTGGCAAACTTATTAGAGCGATTGGTGATTTTGTACCCTGAAAAGGTCGTAGGTTTTGCCGATTTACCTGAAAACTATCGCCACGGTGAAGATAATTGGTCTGGGGCCGCTTCTCACGAAAATAGTACCTCTGTCGAGGTTGATCTAGGTGGTGTGCCGCCCTTGCCGAAGGGGGGGGTGGTGATGAAAGAGTATTTTCAAGACTTAGAGCGCGAGTGGATACTACAAGCCCTAGATATTCATGCCAGTGTGGTGACTAAAGCGGCACAACACCTAGGGCTGCGGAGAACAACGTTGATTGAAAAAATGCGTAAATTAGGTCTCAGTAATTAAGCTAGAGCGTACCGAAAACTTCTATCCAGTTACCATCTGGGTCTGCGATAAAGCCAAAACCGATACCGTCTGCAAAGGGCGTGACGTGAACGGGGATGCTCACACCCATTGTTTCGAGTTCGGCAAACCAGGCCGATATACCCTCCATACCCATAGAAATGTATCGATAGCCTTTTGCCGCCAATCCGCCGCCGGCTATGACTTCAATTGCGGGGGGAGTGTCGTAGCTAACAAGTTTAATAATACTGTTTTCAAGGTGGTAGCGATGCATGACACCACCGGGAAAACTTAATTCGGATTGGTATTTTAAGCCTAAGGTGTCACCGTAAAAGTGCCGCATTTCGGTCATATTGGTGGTGACAATACCAATTTCTATACTATTAGGGAGGGGGCGAGGGGGCATGTTTTCACCTTTTATTGTTATTTTGTTTCATTTCAGCGTTTAGTATTAGACCGTGTGATTGATACCAAGTGTATGTGCAAACCATCGTTTTGAGTAATTGATGATTAAACGTTACCTTTGTTTAGCGGCAGTATTTAAGTCGTTTAACCACCAGATAATTTTACACTGTAACCCTTGGTTTCTAATAGGGTTTTGAGTGCTTGGCGATGGTCGCCCTGAAACTCCAATTCATGGTCTTTTATTGCGCCACCCGTACTGAGTTTTTGTCTGAGTTCCTTTCCTAATACCTTTAGCTCTTTGGCGTCTAACAAAAGACCGTTAACAATGGTGACTCCCTTTCCTTTGCGGCCTTTTGTTTCACGTCGAATGCGAATAACACCATCACCACTGGGGGTAGACTGGGTATTTTTACAGCTACATTCTTTACTTGCCTGGCCACACGTTGGGCAGCGGCGGCCAATATCCGTTGAATAAACAAGTCGAGACATGATTTCCTCCTATTTTGTGCTGCGATGATTATAATAGCTTCGCCTTGAGAAGGGGCGATTTGAGTTTTAGTTTTTGAGGGGGCTTTAGGATGGCTAATGATTTATCAGCACAGCTTGTCGATGTGCAAACTCAGCTGACGTTTCAGGAAGACATGTTGAATGCGCTTAATGAACGCGTGGTTGCGCAGGATCTTGAATTACGTAACTTAAGGCGAACCATAGAGTTATTGCACGAGCAAATGAAACAGAAAAATACCGCGGGTGAGGAAAGTCTGCTGGTTGGAATCGAGCGTCCTCCACATTACTAATGTGGCCAATATTTTATGTTGCGAGGTACCTTTGTAGGAAAGCCTGCGGCAATAACATGCATTATATGCCGCAGGTTAACGGGGACTTATTTTACTAAGGTGACTTCTTCAGCCTGCGGGCCTTTATCGCCCTCAGTGAGAATGAATTCTACTGTCTGACCTTCGTTTAAACTGCGGCGGCCCTTGCCTTGGCCCCGAATCGAGCGGAAGTGAACGAAGACGTCACCACCTGCATCGCGGGTGATAAAACCGTATCCCTTGCTAACGTTAAACCATTTAACAACACCGCGTTCCCGTTGGCTTTTGAATTTATCGGCCACAGCGGGAAGGTTTGGTGCAGCTAACATCCCAAGAAGTATCGCCGCGGCAATGATGGCGACCGCAAGGGGACTACTTGTTTCTACGCCAGTGAGTTGGAGTGCTGCAATACTCACAAAGGTCAAGATGGCTAAAAATATAATTCTAATTATCAGTAACATAAAAATCCAAAAAATAGCTGAAAGTGGAAAGAAATTGCGCTTGTTTTACGGGTGATGATTTACCCGCGGCTGATTATAGCATCCGTATACCCTGTCGTCGCGGGACCTAGTGTCGGTAAATATTATGCTGGCAATCAGAGCCACCTTCGTGGCTGAATTATGGGACGTAATTTGCTGCTAGAAATTAGCTGAGTGCTAGATTGTAAGGGCGCTAAGGGTAACTACGAATAGTTCTCAATGACCAATAAACACACAATGACAGATCGTTGATGGTGAGGTAAATCTTGTCCGCACAATGACCAAGTTAGGGGACGTGTAGATGCACGACTGGACGGAATCCAGAGACAGCAAGCTTAGCACTAAAAAGCACCGCACCGTACTGAATATTGCGATAGTGGTATTAACGTTGCTGCTGGTGACCTTAGTTGCTGGCCAAGCCTACTTCCTCCGCAAGGCAGAGCTACAGTCAACGTCAAAGGCGGTTGCAGAACAGCTTGATGACAGAGAGAGTGCTTTGCTTGAGCTTGACCGTGTCCTAGCTCGTGGTGCGATTCTCCATGAGTTCTCCGCGGTATATTTTGCTAATAATAAATCTCAGATAGAGGTTGTTCGGAGTCGTTTAGCTCGGGGACGAGAACTCCTGCTGGGAGAAAGCTTGCAGTTGTTTCCAAAACAAGATGTTCAAGACCTCGTGTGGATGCTGTCCCTTTACCTCTCGTATCAAACGGATGCGGGCGAGCATTTAGTAGACCTTGCTGTACCCTTAAACCCAGAAGCAGATAGTGTGAATTTACAAAACGGATTGCAAGCGCTGCGTAAATATCAAGGGGACTGGGTGTCGGGCTTAGCATTATCAGTGCTTGATCAGCGTAAAGAATGGCGCCAACAAAGTCTGTTTATTGCGACGTTAGCCTTTCTATGTTTCCTCCCTTTCATTCCCGGTGTCTATGTTTCTCGTCGCTTTGCGCGGGAACATCAATTTATGCTGGAGACTAGTAAGTATCTTAATCGTTTAATTGATTCGTTGCCCGGTGTGGTGATATTAGCCAATCGAAGTGGAAGCGTTGTTGCCGCTAGCCAGTCTGCGGCCAATTTTCTTAGGTACTCGGTTGACGAGTTGTCGCATATGGAAGTTTCAGCACTACTCCCCAAGCGTTTTCGTCAGCAATATAAATTATTTAGTCAGCATCATATGGATGCGGGGCGAGATCGAGAGGGACGCGCTAGCAAGGGACGTGAGCTGTTGTTTGTGACCTCGGATGGTGATGAGCTACCAGTTGAACTGTTTTTTGGTGATTTTGAAACTGCGGATGGCGATATTCTTGTTCTTTGTTTGCACGATGTTTCCGAGCGTCGGTATTTATATCAGCAGTATCAACACTCCCAAAAACGCTTTGAAATGGCCATGATGGCGTCGCGTGACGGTCTGTGGGATTGGGATATGCAGACGGATTCGGTGTTTTTTAGTCCGGCATGGTTACAAATGACTGGGATTCGCGGAGGTCAGCCCCTCGATGGCCGAGCTATATTTGATGACAGTATTCATCCTGAAGATCGCCCGCGAGTTAGAGCAGCAATAGAGGAATTTATTAAAAGCGATGAAACTTTGTTTAGGGATGAGCACCGTTTACGCCGAAGGGATGGTTCCGTGCGGGATACCGTCACTCGAGCTTGTGCGCAACGAGATAATTCAGGTCAGGTTTTGCGCATTGTGGGCATGCACTCTGATGTAACCCATTTTAAAGAGGCAGAGCGCGAGGTTAGGCGTTTAAACCGAAGTTTGGAAGATCGAGTTCGCTTGCGGACACAGCAGTTAGAAAGTGCGCTATTGCAGGCTGAATCGGCAAATCGTGCAAAGGCAACGTTTTTAGCCGTTATGGGGCATGAGATACGCACCCCCATGAATGGCGTTATTGGTATGGCGGATCTGCTCAGTAAAACTAAGTTAGACCGTGAGCAATGGATGATGGTGGATACCGTGCGGCGGTCATCCATCGGCTTACTAGGAACACTAGATAATGTGTTGGATTATTCTGCTCTTGAGTCTGGTGATGTAGAGTTGAATGTTGAGAATATTCAGTTGGTAGAGTTTGTTGAAGGGGTGGCAGATGAATTTGCAGATACTGTCGCAAGGAACAAGCTTAGCTTTGTTCTACATGTTGACCCTAACGTACCTACGGCTGTGTTCGCAGATGCAGCACGGTTGCGTAAGATCATTGTTATCTTATTGGAAAACGCCATAAAATTTACTAACTCTATGTCTAGCGACGGGCTTATTCAATTACGTATGAGTGCAGTAGAAGGTGGCGGTGAGCCCCGGCAACGAGTGGAATTTGAAGTGATTGACAATGGCATTGGCGTGTCGGGCGAAATGCGTAAGCAGTTATTTAAACCCTTTATGCTGGAAGAGAATAGCCGAGCTCGACGCTTTGGTGGCGCAGGCCTAGGTTTGGCTATTACTGCTCGTTTATTGCGGTTAATGGGTGGTGATATTGCCTTGGATGAGGCCTATACGAAGGGCAGTCGTTTTGTGTTTTCCATTCCATTTACGGTGGATGCAGGGGCTAGGCGTATTGCAATTGGTGGAGATGCGACGGTTTTCGCTAATTTGGGTGAGGGGCTGCTAAAAGAGTCAATTGAGGCAGCGCTAGCGCTTGGTGGACGTGACGTTCATTGGGTGTATTCCACTACCGAGTTGGCTGAACAAATTAAGACATTAGATGCAAAAAATAGTGTATTTATTGCGACAGATGAGCTGGAAGATAGCCTCAATGAATATTGCAAGAAAGCGGGGGTGAGAGTGCTGCTTATTTCACCTAGGCCCGTTCGTGGTCAGGCAAAGGAGGCAAGCAAAGTGTACTGTAATCCTCTGTTGCCATCGGCACTGGTACGGGCAGTGGAGTTTAAGCCACGACTACTTGCGATAGGAAAAACCTAACCACAGCAGTGCCGCGGTTAGGTATTATTTAGATCTTGGTTACATCTTCAGCCTGCAGTCCCTTGGGGCCATCAATCAAGTTAAACTCAACGGCTTGGCCTTCGTCCAAGGTACGATAACCTTCGCCACGAATAGAGCGAAAGTGAACAAACACGTCATTGCCCTCGCTGTGGGTAATAAACCCAAAGCCCTTAGCGTTATTAAACCATTTAACCGTACCAGAAACTCGGTCGCTCATTGCTCTTCCTCGTTGAGTTGATGATTAGATTGGGTGAAAACGGGAGGGTTTTTGTATTGCTAGAATCTGATTGGAAATACTTGGAGGTAACGCGTCTAGGGAGTATTGGCAGGGAATAGGTGCAAAAACAGCAAGTTTTGCCAAGGATCAGCATTGATATCTGCGCGATGTTTTTTCTAGCAACCATTACATTAGGGCGAAGATCAGATTCGTTGTGAGCTCTACTATAACGGCTTTAGCAGTTTTGTCTATGCCTTGGCGCGTTATAGTAGATTTTGATCGCCTCTTAAAGCGTTTTTATGGTTTGCATTTGTTCGCTGAGCTTTTCAAGGGCGGCTTGTTGAGCGCTGAGTTTTTCCTGTTCTTTGGCAACGACCTCGGCAGGCGCCTTGGCCAAGAATCCAGCGTTATTGAGCTTGCCTTGTAAGCGTTGTATCTCTTTGTTGAGTTTCTGCACTTCTTTTTCGAGACGTGCGATTTCAGCACTTTTGTCGATTAAACCTGACATGGGCACCAATACTTCCATGGAACCTACCAGTTGGGTGGCCGACATGGGGGCTTCGTCATCGGCAGAAAGCCATTTGATTTCTGCAAGTTTGGCAAGTTTTGTGAGTGACTGACGGGTGCTATTTAAACGTCGAAGGTCTTCATCGCTACCATTTTTTAATAATAGTGAGAGCGCTTTCGATGGTGGTACATTCATTTCACCACGAATATTGCGAATAGCGAGCATCACCTGCTTAAGCCATTCTACGTCGGCGATGGCGGCGTTATCGATTTTGTCGTTTACCGCCAGTGGGTATGCCTGCAGCATGATGGTGTCATTGCCAGCTGAAAAATTTACCCCCGCGATTGGGGCAACGCGCTGCCAAATCTCTTCGGTGATAAACGGCATGAAAGGGTGGGCCATTCTAAGGGTGGCTTCCAATACCCGGATGAGGGTTTGGCGGGTGCCACGTTTAGCTTCAAGGCTGGCGTCATCATCCCATAAGATAGGTTTAGAGAGTTCTAAGTACCAGTCGCAATACTCATTCCAAATAAACTCGTAGATCGCTTGAGAGGCGTGGTCTAGTCGATACGTTGCCATCGCTTCTGCAATAGTTAGCTCGGTCTGTTGTAAGCGGGAAATAATCCAGCGATCGGCTAAGCCAAGTTCAACCGCTTCGCCATTAACGCCGCAATCTTGTTCTTCGGTATTCATTAGCACGTAGCGGGCGGCGTTCCAGATCTTATTGCAAAAGTTACGATAGCCCTCCAAGCGTCGCATATCCCAGTTAATGTCTCGGCCGGTTGACGCAAGCGAAAACAAGGTAAAGCGCAGTGCGTCAGTGCCGTGAGCGCCAATGCCTTCTGGGAATGTGGTGCGGGTGGCCTTGGCAATCTTTTCGGCAAGCTGGGGTTGCATCATATTGCCGCAGCGTTTTTCTAGCAGTGCGTCTAATTCAATCCCGTCAATCATGTCTAAGGGGTCGAGAACATTCCCTTTTGACTTTGACATTTTTTGACCTTGTTCGTCGCGAATAAGGCCGGTGACGTAAACGGTTTTAAAGGGTACCTGTGGCTTGCCGTCTTGGTCTTTATTGAAATGCATGGTCATCATAATCATTCGGGCAACCCAGAAGAAAATGATATCAAAACCAGTAACGAGCACGTCGGTGGGGTGGAATGTCTTTAAACGTTCGGTTTGTTCCGGCCAGCCCAAGGTGCCAAATGTCCACAATGCTGAGCTAAACCAGGTGTCCAATACATCATCATCTTGGTTTAGCGTGAGGTCTTCGGGAAGCGAATACTTGGTTCTGGCTTCGGCTTCATTGCGGGCAACATAGATATTGCCTTCGCTGTCATACCATGCGGGAATGCGGTGTCCCCACCACAATTGACGAGAAATACACCAGTCTTGGATGTCACGCATCCAGCTAAAGTACATGTTTTCATATTGTTTGGGTACAAACTCAATGCGGCCGTCTTCAACTGCTTCAATAGCGGGTTTAGCCAGCTCTGCCGTTGCCACAAACCACTGATCGGTAAGCATGGGTTCAATTACCAAGCCTGAGCGATCGCCTCGTGGCACTTTTAGAGCGTGATCGTCCACTTTTTCTAACAGGCCGGCTTTTTCTAAGTCGTGGACTATTGCTGTTCGGGCAGCATAGCGGTCGAGATTGGCATAGCTTGAGGGAAGGGTGTTATCAAGATCAGTATTTTCAGAGCTATCGCTATTAAAAATTTCAGCTTGGCTGCGAATGGCTGCGTCTTTGTCGAGAATATTGATCATTGGCAGCTTGTGGCGCTGGCCGACAGCGTAATCATTAAAATCGTGCGCGGGTGTGATTTTAACGCAGCCGGTACCAAACTCTCGGTCTACATAGTCATCAGCTACGATGGGGATTAATCGTCCTACCAGTGGCAATTCAATGAACTTGCCAATCAGGGAGGTGTAGCGCTCATCTTTGGGATTAACTGCAACGGCGGTGTCACCCAACATGGTTTCTGGGCGGGTGGTGGCAACCACTAAGTAGTTTTTGCCATCGCTGGTAGTAGCGCCATCACTGAGGGGGTAGCGGAAATGCCACATAAAGCCCTTTTCGTCGGTGTTTTCGACTTCGAGGTCAGAAATGGCCGTGTGTAATTTTGGGTCCCAGTTAACAAGACGCTTACCACGATATATGAGTTTGTCATCATATAGGCGAACAAAGACTTCTTGAACGGCCTTGTAGAAGCCGTCGTCCATGGTGAAGCGTTCATGGTTCCAGTCTACAGAGGCACCGAGGCGTCTCAATTGTCGAGTAATCGTGCCACCGGATTCTTCTTTCCATTCCCACACTTTATCTAAAAAAGCATCGCGACCAAGATCGTGCCGCGTTTGTCCGGTTTCGGCAGCGAGTTTGCGCTCAACTAACATTTGAGTAGCAATACCTGCGTGGTCGGTACCGACTTGCCACAGTGCATTTTGACCTTGCATACGATGGTAGCGGGTTAGGGCATCCATGATGGAATCTTGGAAGGCATGGCCCATATGTAAACTGCCAGTGACATTGGGTGGCGGAATCATAATGGTGTAGGCGTCGCCTTTACCCTGCGGCGAAAAATAGCCCTTTTCTTCCCAGTTTTGGTACCACTTGGTTTCGATGTCTGCGGGTTGAAATGTCTTATCCATTGGGTCTCAGTGTGGCGTGTTGGCCTGATGTTCAGGCGGTGTTGTTGGTAGCCGCGCAGTTTACGAATCAGTGCGGTGGGGCGGCGACGAAAAGCCGCTAAGTATACTTAGTTTTGGGTGAACAGGCCAAATAGGCCGCTAATTTTCCTTGTCGATAAGGATTTAATTATTTTTGTCTGGGTGGGAGTGCCAGCGGTCTAGTGTTACATCATCAAGCTTCATAAGCCGCTTGCGAAGTTCGGACTCTATTTCGGGCATCATGGCGTCAATGACTTCTTGGATGAAAATGTCACGCTCAAAGTTATTGTCGTCGGAATAGGCAATCGTGAATTCTGTATTTGCGGGCTGAGGTTGAGGGTGACTGGGGTCAATAATTTCAGTTATTGACGGCGTGGCTACGTTTTCCGTTTGGCTTGCGGTGGTGCTGAGTTCTGGCTCATCGGCAGCACGGTCGAGATCGTCTTCGATAATATCGTCAAGTACCGGAATAATTGATAAGTCGATGTCGCGGGGCTTGTGTAATGCCGCTTTTATTTCTTCTAGCTCGCCCAGCAGTGGGCCCTTTTCCTTTGTCATGGGAGTTACCCTGATATGTTGTGAGTATTTAAGGGGTATCCGCGGGTTTTATAGAAGCTATATCTTTCTCGAGAAGCGCTAAGGCAGCCGTCTTCTTGACTAACAATTTCTGCAAGACGTTTAAAACGACTAAAAAACATGGGTACTTGCTTTGCAAGATTGATAAATACATCGCAATGTTCACCGGCATGTTCTCCACAGCCTACTAGAACTGGGTTTTGGTCAGCTGGATGACAGCTATGGGGGACAAAACTCTCGGCGCGGTATTGCCATAACATGGTGTCGATGGCTTCTGCGGCAGTCACATCGTCGCAGTGTACATATACTTTATGTCCTGCTCGCCATGCTTTTTCAGTTAGGCGGCATGCGTAATGCATTGCCGCTTCACTGCTGTTTTGCTGAAGGATATGAAAATCAATCCGGGTCATTTATCTACTTGCCAACTTTACTTGCGAGATATTGGCACAGTAATGCGACAGGGCGTCCTGTGGCACCTTTATTTGCGCCGCTATTCCATGCCGCACCCGCGATATCCAAGTGGGCCCAACGGTAGTCTTTTGTGAAACGGGATAAAAAACAGGCCGCAGTAACGCTGCCGGCTTCCGGCCCGCCAATATTGGCGATATCTGCAAAATTACTATCAAGTTGTTGTTGGTAGTCATCCCAGAGCGGCATATGCCACGCACGGTCTTGAGCGAGCTTGCCTTGCTCAAGTAGCTCGGCTGCAAATTCGTCGCTATTGCTGAATAGGCCGCTGGCGTGTTTGCCCAGAGCGACAACACAGGCACCGGTTAAGGTGGCAATATCAATAACGGATGCAGGCTTAAATTTACCAGCATAAGTGAGTGCATCGCACAGCACTAAGCGGCCTTCAGCATCGGTATTGAGGACTTCAATGGTCTGCCCAGACATGCTTTTGACAACATCACCTGGCTTTGTCGCATTGCCGTTAGGCATGTTCTCGGCGGCGGCAATAATACCAACCGCGTTCACTTTAAGGCCCATTTCTGCAATGGCATTCATTGTGCCTACAACACTTGCTGCACCGCACATATCATATTTCATCTCGTCCATCTTGGCGCCCGGTTTTAGGCTGATGCCGCCGGTGTCAAAGGTAATGCCTTTACCGACAAGGACGTGGGGTTTATCTGTTTTCTTGCCACCTTTGTGTTCAATGACAATAAGCCGAGCTGGCTGATCGGTGCCGGCGGTAACCGAGAGCAGGGAATGCATGCCCAGCTGAGACATTTTCTTTTCGTCTAGAACACTTACAGTGACGGAATCGTATTTGCGTCCAAGAGCACGGGCTTCACTGGCAAGGTGATTCGGTGTGCAAATATTACCGGGTAAATCGCCAAGATTACGGGCGATATTAATACCTTTACCTATGCTAGCGCCGCTTTGGACTATATTGCGATTGGACTCTGTGTTTGGGCCTTGCAGAGTAACGCGGTGAATTGATAGTGCTGATTTTGGGTTGCTAAGGGTGGCGGTGTAACGATAGCTGGCAGTGATGATCAGCTGTGAAATGCGTTGGTATTGCCAGCTAGATTTACGATCGGTGACGCTGGTTGCGTCAAGCATAATACTTATATCTTTACAGCCTGCTTTGGCTGCTTCTTTTATGCCTGCGTTAATGACCTTGTCAAATTCGCTGTCCTTTAACTCTGCTTTGTTACCGTTGCCAATAAGTAATAAGCGCTGAGCCTTTATTCCACTAACTGACGGTAAATAAAGTGTTTCAGCAACGTCACCATTAAAGTCGCCACGCTTTATCAATTGACTGATCGTGTTACCACTTGCGGAGTCTACGGCTTTGGCGATCTCTGCGTTCAATGAGCGATCAACAATGAGCATTAGGCAGTCGGTGGTAACGGTGGTGACATCTTTGCAGGGCTTTAAACTAATTTGCATGGATATACTCGCAGACAGTGGAAAGAATGGTGATAATGCACGCCATTATATGATGACTTGTTAGCTGGGCTAAACATGGCGTTGCCATCAAAATATTATAAGACTGTATTCTGAGCCTAGTGTAAAGGGTATCATCAGCGCGTGAAACAGTTACACGCAAAGACATGGCTTTCTAATGGGTGATTAGCATGGCGGTATGACCGCTGGAGAACGGGTTGTTTGATTTTATTTAGGTACCTTACTAGCGAAATGCTAAAAACGGTGTTCGCCGTAACACTGACTCTGCTGGTTATTATTATGAGTGGCCGGTTTGTAAAATACCTTGGCCAAGCTGCGTCAGGGGACTTTGCCCCTGAAGTTTTGTTTTGGGTGATGATGTATCGCTTGCCCAATTTCCTTGAAGTTGTTCTTCCTCTCGGTCTGTTTATTGGTATTTTGCTTTCCTACGGGCGTTTATACGTCGATAGCGAGATGACGGTGATGAGTGCCTGCGGCATGAGTCGTCGACGTCTTCTCATCTATACCTTAATACCAGGCTTTATAACGGCAGCGATTGTTGGCTATGTCAGTTTAGTGGTGACACCTTCTGGTATTCAGGCCTATGTAGACCTGCTGGCTGAAAGCCGTTCTGAAATTGGTGTGAAGGCTGCGGTAGAAGGGCGCTTTAGAATTGATAAAGGAAGCGGTCGCGTTACTTATATTGAAAGTATTGATCGCAATGACCAAGTAATGAAGAGTGTCTTTATTGCCCAACCTGAGCCTATTGTCGATGGTGGTAGGCCTTTAATGTCGCTGGTTACGGCAGCTCAGGGGCGTTTTGAAATTGATAGCAAGACCGGACAGCGTTATCTGATTTTGGATGATGGGGTGCGATACGTTGGCCAGTCCGGATTTATGGATTATCAGGTAACGAGTTTTTCTCAGCTCGATCAATTGATTAGAGATTCTGAAGTAAAAACCTACCGTCAAGAATTAGACGGTAAGAATAGTGCTGACCTGTGGAGATCTTCAGAATTAGAAGATATTGCCGCTATTCAATGGCGAATATCGCTAGGATTACTGGTGCCAGTAGCTGCGATTATTGCGGTGTCCTTGAGCAAAACCAATCATCGCCGTGGGCGTTACGGCAAGATGTTTCCAGCTTTTATGATTTATATGGTCTATTTGGTTTGTTTGAATGCCATTAGAGATGCGATTGCCAAGGGTGATTGGCCGGTTTTTCCTGGAATGTGGGTGGTGCATCTAGTGTTTTTAGTGCTCGGGCTGATTTTGCTCTACTGGGATAGCATGCTACGACACTGGTGGTTAAATTGGAGGCGCCAGCGTGGGTAAGCTCAACCGTTATATTGGTAGAACGGTAGCGGGTTCAGTGCTGATGGTGCTGTTGGTTATTGTTGGACTCGATTTATTATCAGAGTTGATCGAAGGCTTAAAAGAGGTGCGCGGCGACTATACGTTTTTGTCTGTTCTGCAGTACGTGGGGTTAACGTCACCAGGTAGCTTTTATGATTATTTGCCCTTTGCGGCATTGGTTGGCTGTCTTGCTGGCCTCGGGTCCTTGGCAAGTAGCAGTGAGTTAATTGTGATGCGGGCTGCTGGAGTGTCTACTAGCCGACTGGTTTTTGCGGTAATTAAACCAACCCTTGTGATCACGCTGATGGGCTTGTTAATTGCTGAGTATGTTGCACCGATGTCTCAGCAAATTGCAGAAAGTCAGCGAGCTGTTGCTCTTCAGAAAACCCCAACTGTGCACTCTCGCCATGGGATGTGGCATAGAGAGGGGCAGCAATTTATGCATTTTAATGCAGTGCAGCCTAATGGTGTGTTGTTTGGTGTCAGTATCTTTGGCTTCGACAGGGAGCGGCAGTTAGAGCGTAATACCTTTGCTGAACGGGCGCATTATATCGATGGTAAATGGACCTTAGAGGGAGCAAGAGTCGTTACGCTTGGGCCTGATGGTGCGGAGTCTGAGTTTATTCAGCAGTTGCCTTGGGAAACAGGCCTGTCACCAGAATTATTAAATATTTTGGTTTTAGATCCTAAAGATTTGTCCATTAGTGGCTTGTGGCGATATGCAGACTACCTTAACCAGCAAGGTTTGAACGCGGGTGATTACGAACTCGCATTTTGGAATAAATTACTACAGCCCTTAACGATTATGGGAATGGTGTTAGTGGCTATTTCGTTTATATTTGGGCCGCTGCGCAATGTGACAATGGGATTTAGGGTTTTTATCGGCGTAATGGTCGGTATTGTATTTCGAACCCTGCAGGATATCTTGGGACCATCTAGTATGGTTTACGGTTTTGATCCTATTTATGCTAGTTTGCTTCCGATTGGTATTTGCTTTTTAGCCGGCACGTATATGCTCACTAAAAAAGCCTGAGAAACGCTCAGGCTTTTTTCTTGTCTTTGGGGATGGCGCGTAGCACAGTTCTTGATGCGCGATCATGCCAAGCTAGGCCGTCTTTATCTAGCCAAATCCACCAGTAACCCATTCCGCCTGCAGCAAGAGAAATAGCACCTACTGCTACACGTATAATGCACTGTCCCCAACTTGGTTTTCCGCCATTTTGATGCTCAATTTTAATACGCCAAGCTTGCATGCCCAAGGTTTGTCCACTTTTACGCCAGAACCAACCATAAAAAATAATAATCAGCATCAGTAGGTAGGCGCGGTATAACCAACCTTGCAAGGGAATATCTAGCTCGTGAACAACGCTGTTATTGGCTGGGGTGGCTGAGAACGATTCGGGGCTAAGTATAAAGGCAGGAATAAGCGTTGCGACAAACAATACAGCAAAGAGTAAAAATCCATCGTAGACAATAGCGGCTAGACGCCTGAATACGCCGGGTGGCTGCTCAGTGTTTACGCTAGGCGTGGGCGTATCTGAAGCCTGTTTTTTTGCGTTAGCTGAATTTGAGTGTTTGGCTTTGGGGGGCATTGGCGGTAGATCCACAACAGAAACCCGCGCATTGTAACAGGGCTGGGCATAAGGTGTAGATAGCTTAAAAAGCGAGTGCTAAGCCCAATGTAAGTGAATCACTGCGGACTTGAACGCTGTAGTCAGTTTTATAACGGCTATAGTTTGACATCACCACGCGGCCATTTTCATTTGGAAGATAATTCTTGGCAACTGAGCTGCGCCCGTGAAATGACTTATATAGCGCTTTTAGTCCCATTTTTACCAAGGCTTTGGTAGCAGCGCTGCCGTGTTTTGCTGAGTTTTGATCCATCCATACTCTGTTGAAACGCGCTTGATTGGCATTGAATGCTTGAAATTTACCGGTGTTTACATTGCGTTCAATACAAAAGCTAATCGTTGGTTGGTAGTTTAGTTTTTGATTTCTAGGCAGCGTTATGTCGTTAACAGTTTCCTTTCCCCAAGCATCAGCCATGGCGTTACATGAAGCTAAACCCAAGCTTAGTAACACTAGGTACTGCCACTTTGATACACATTGTTTAAAGCAAGCATAGGCGTTTTTTATATTATTCATTGCTGTTAGGCTCCCTCGCAGATCTTAATCTGTTGGAAAAAAGTGTACGTGCCTGCATACTATGGGTGAATAAGTAGATGTACTTTATTGGCCTAGGTCTTTCATCAATAGATGTTTCGTTGTCAGCTGGCAGGGCATGGGGCATGAAGGTAAAATAAAATCGGAAGGGATCAATATAGATGCGGGTTTTATTGATAGAGGATGATACAAGCGTAGCTGAATATATCGTAAAGGGGCTACGAGAGAGTGGCTATCAAGTTGAGCACGCTGCCGACGGAAAAACGGGCTTAGTTAAGGCAACAACAGAAGAATATGATGCCTTAATTGTTGACCGTATGTTGCCGCATGTAGATGGGCTCACAATAATTCAAACGCTTCGGGCGTCAAATGATACTACCCCAGCGTTGATTTTGAGCGCACTTGGTGAGGTAGATGATCGTGTTAAGGGTTTAAAAGCGGGAGGGGATGACTATCTAGTTAAGCCTTTCGCATTTGCTGAATTATTAGCTCGCATCGAGGTGATATTGCGGCGTCAGGAGGCGGGGTCGGCTGTCACACGCTTGAAAGTGGCTGATCTTGAAATGGATTTGTTAGCTCATAAGGTGTCACGTGCTGGTCAACCATTTAACCTACAGCCACGCGAATATAAATTATTAGAATATTTGATGCGTCACGCTGGTCAGGTGGTCACGCGGACAATGTTGCTTGAAAATGTGTGGGACTATCATTTTGACCCCCAGACAAATGTTATTGATGTCCATATTAGCCGCCTGCGCCAAAAAATTGATAAAGGCTTTGATAAACCCCTGCTGAACACAGTTCGCGGCGCTGGATATATGTTGGATGATTCTCAGTAAAATCTTTACCAGTTTTACTTTTCGGTTTTTGGTCAGCTATGTCGCGTGGCTAAGTGTCGCTGTTTTTATGGTACTGGCATTGATCTATGCGTTTATTGCGTACGATTTTTTTGCTGAGGTACACCACTCGGTAGAGAGTGAGCTTGGCGCCTTAAGTGAGGCGTATAAAAATGGCGGCGAAGAGGCTGTTGATGAATTTGTACGAATCCACAGCGGCCCAGATCGTTTGATCCGCTTTTTCTATTACGTTGGCGATGAAAACTTGAATAAAATTGCCGGTAATCTTGATTACTGGCCAGACAGCCAAGAGTATAGAAATGGTTGGCTGGGTTTTAGTTTTGAATCCTTAACAACAGCGTCAGACTTTGTGGGCACTGAATTTGTGGCGCGATCTCGCCAGCTATCTGGTGGTGAGCATGTTCTTGTGGCCCGTCACTATGCCGATGTATTGAATAGCACTAAATTGGTAGGCGGTGCTTTAACGCGCAGTATGGTCGCGACCATTTTGTTGGGCACCATTGGTGGCGCCATTGTCGCGGCGTTAACATTAAGACGTGTCGATCATATCAACGTAACGTTACGGCGTATTATGACCGGGGATTTGTCCGAGCGTATTGATACGCATGCTAGCACCGGGGATTTCTTACGTTTGTCTGAAAACGTGAATCAGATGCTGGATCGCATAGAGGCACTGATGGCGGGCGTTAGACAGGTTTCCGATAATATTGCTCACGATTTACGTACCCCGCTAACTAGGTTGCGCAATAAACTCAGTGATTTACATGAAAATTGTGAGGTTGCTGCAAGTCGGGATCAGCTAGAAATGTTGATTGAAGAGGCTGATGGTTTACTCGGCACCTTCAGTGCATTGCTGCGGATTGCTCAGGTAGAGACTGGTCATCGTCGCTCCGGTTTTGGTGACGTTGATTTGTGTACCCTAGTGTCAGATGTTATTGAGCTCTATGAACCCTTGGCGGCTGAAAAAGAGCAAGTTTTCCACACTGGGTTAGCCAAGGTTGGCAGTTTTCATGGTGATCGAAATCTGTTGTTTCAGGCGGTGGCAAATTTACTTGATAACGCGATTAAGTACACCCCAGAAGGTGGCCGAGTGCAGGTGAATCTGGCCGTTCAGGGAAGTGTGGTTAGAATTGAGGTTGCAGATAGCGGTATTGGTATCCCAGAAGAAGATCGGGAGCGAGTGTTTCAGCGATTTTTTCGGGTTGAGCACAGCCGTAGCCGACATGCGGGTAATGGTTTAGGCTTGAGTTTAGTGCAAGCAGTTGTCCGGCTCCATGATGGATATATAGAACTTAAAGATAATAATCCAGGATTACGCATTGTATTGCGGTTCCCAAGGGGGCATTGAGCAATATTAGCGCTATTTTAATTTTAGATGTTCTGTATTCGGCACTTTATAGACATGTTTTGGCATGTCGTCTAGTAGCGGCGTCCCACTAGAGCACAGGCTTATATGGTCAAGCGTAAGGGCTGGGGTGTCTTTTGGCTCTGTGGGGCTAAGAATGGGGCTTCCTTCTGGCGCAAGATCAATGTGGTCGGTATCAGGGGCAGCTATCGGAATATCAGGGTTTTCACTCAAGTTGTCCCCTTGGCTGGCAAGACTTAAATGAGCTGTTTCCGGTGCGGCAATGGGTGGGTGTTGACGTTCATCTTCATTCAAGACGGCCGTACCACTGGGGCAAAGGGATAATGTTGATGATGAGGTCGCTGCACGGTCAGTGGCGGTGTCGGTTTGAGGCTGATCTGAGTATTGAAAAGTAGAGCCTGCCGGCACCGCTTTGGTAACCACACCAATTTTTTTGAATGCTTGCTGATAGCGTTGCAATTCAACCGAATTAAGCCCTTTGCGAACACGACTTGGTTTGCCGTTGATGAGCTTTTCAACTTGATCAACGGGCCTTTTAAAGAGGATGGCCAGTTTATTGATCGCAACATCACGCACAGTATCTGCTGCGATGTCGCCGGTCATGAATAGGTCAAATTGCGTATCAGTCATATCATTGATTATGGCTAGCTTATAGAATCTATTCAACTTTACAGAATATATAATAAAACAAGAACACGATGACTGCTCAGGGCTACATAAAAGATAAGGAATACGGCCCCAGTTATATTTTGGTATAGAGGAGAGCTCCACTGAGTAATATTAATATGGAAACCGTGCCAACTAAGTTTGCACGGTCATTGCTTAATCTTGCCGCTGAACGCGGTTATGACCACAGTGGAATATTAACAAGCGCTGGAATCGCTTTTAATCCCTTGAATACACGTTCTGCAGCTTATCAGGCAACGATTTCCGCCATGCAGTACAGCAAGTTATATCAACAAGTAATGAGTCTTCTGCAGGATGAGGCTTTTGGCTTAATGCTTGGTCACAGTGTGACGCCTGGTGCGTTTCGTATGATGTGCTACTGCATTATTGGTTGTGAAAATTTAGACAAAGCTATTAAAAGGGCCTGTGAGTTTTTTAGAACGTTTTACGATGCGGATGCACAAATCTATTTAGACACTCGTAAAGATAGTGCAATTGTTGGCTATGGCAGTGTTAAGAAAGGGTTTGCCGGAGACCGAGTTGATATGGCGGACCTCTATGGTTTGTCTATTTGGCATCGTTTTTTTTGCTGGCTAGTGGGAAGTAATATCGAGCTTAAAGAAGTGCGATTTGCAGGCCAAGAGCCTGTGGGCAAAGCGCGAGTTGAAAAATATCAGCAGTTGTTTTCTTGTCCTGTATTTTACGGCCAGTTACGTGACGAGTTTGTCTTTGATACCCGGTATTTAGCTTACCCCCTTGTTCACAATGAGAAGACGTTAAAGGAGTTCTTACGTGCTGCGCCTTATCCATTAATGGTCATTAGCGGCGGCCGAGACGACGGCAGTTTGGTCGCGCGGGTACGCGCCATGATTGGCCATGACTTTTCACAGGGCTTCCCCAGTTTTGAACGCATAACCGAGGCCTTAAATATGTCGGCACCAACTTTACGACGGCGCCTTAAAAAAGAGGGTACTACCTTTCAGCAGCTTAAAGACGAATGCCGGTGTGATGCCGCTACTGCGTATTTGGGAAATTCGGAGTTGTCTATTAATGCTGTTGCTGCGTTGATGGGTTTTACTGATCCATCAGCATTTCATCGCTGTTTTAAAAAATGGACCGGCATGACGCCAGGTGAATATCGTCAACAAGAGGCTGATAATAATCATTAATTGCTAGCGCTACAGTGTTAGGTTTAGCACTGTAGCGAATCGTGTTTTTCTCCCCCTCAGCTCGTCCTTCATCCCGCATAAGTCTATGTTTGTTATTGTTTTTGCCCTCCACTGTCAGTGTGTTGACCGCAAATGTCATTGCCGTAAATAGGCGGGGCGGGGCATTCTGCGTGCCGTGGGTCTCAAGGGGCCCTAATGATGATTCACTCCCAGTTTGGCAGGAAATACCATGGCAGAAGCATTTATATATGATGCAATCCGTACTCCGCGGGGTAAAGGAAAGCGCGGCGGTTCGCTTTATGAAGTAAAGCCCATAGATTTGGTGGTTAACCTTCTTGAGGCATTAAAGAATAAACATAATTTAGATACATCAAAAGTAGAAGACGTCATTTTAGCTTGCGGTGAGCCAGTAAAAGAACAGGGTCAAAATATTGCCAAAGCCGCATTGGTATATTCAAGCTGGGATGACGTGACTACCGGCGCGCAGTTACACCGCTTTTGTGCTGGTGGCTTAGATGCAGTCAACTTGGCAGCAGCCAAAGTGGCTTCGGGATTTGAGGAAATGGTCGCTGCCGGCGGTGTGGAGTCTATGTCTCGGCTTGGTATTGGCGCCAGTGGTGGGGCAACGGGTGATCCTTGGGTGGCCATGAAAAGCTATTTTATTTCCCAAGGCTTGGGTGCAGATATGATTGCAACCATGGATGGGTTTAGCCGCGAAGATGTTGATCGCTACGCCCTCATGTCACAACAACGTGCCGCATTTGCGCAAAAGAATGGGTATTTTACCTCGATAGTCCCTGTCACAGATTTTAACGGTGTGACGATTCTTGATCATGATGAATTTATCCGAGCGGACACCTCGTTAGAGGGTTTGTCTAAGCTCAAGCCTGCCTTTCAGATGTTTGATGATTTTGGCCATGGCGGGGTAGCAAGGTTGAAATACCCAGCGTTAGAAAATATTGACTGTGTGCATACCCCGGGTAATTCCTCTGGCATTGTCGATGGCGCGAGTCTGGTGCTGGTGGGTAGCGAGTCAGCGGGAAAGGCGGAAAATCTAGAACCCAGAGCCAGAATTATAAGCTGTGCAGTTGTGGGTAGTGAACCCACGATCATGTTAGCCGGGCCCGTACCAGCAACAGAAAAAGCGCTTAAGAAAGCGGGGTTAACGGTAGACGATATTGACTTATTTGAACTTAATGAAGCCTTTGCTTCTGTAGTGTTGCGTTATCAACGCGAGCTAAATATTCCCGATGAAAAAATAAATGTGAACGGGGGCGCCATTGCCATGGGACATCCAATTGGAGCTACCGGCGCAATGATTTTAGGTGTCTTACTCGATGAACTAGAGCGCCGTAATTTAAAAAGAGGTTTGGTCTCTTTATGTGCTGGCGGTGGTATTGGTATCGCGACCATTATTGAGCGGGTGTAACAAAATATCTGTGCACAGTCGTGACAAGTGAGGCCGAGACTGTACTGGCATTTATAGAATATGAGAATAATCGGTGCTTAAAACGTAATCAGTTCACCGACAAATGAGAGAGAAATAACATGACATATATTCGTTTGCAAAAAGATAGCGACGGTATTGTAGAGTTGATTTTTGATCAGCCGGGTAAGGCGGTTAATACCATGGGGCGTGACTATGACGTTGCTATGCGTAGCGCGGTTGCTGAATTAGTAGATATGGTCGCTGAAGGTGAAGTAAAGGGGGTTTACGTGCGCAGCTGCAAGCCCCAGCAGTTTTTTGCTGGCGGCGATATTAAAGAAATGTTGGCAATGGATTTAACACCTAGCGCTGAAGAAAAAACCAAGATGTATGAAGGGATTATGGCCACAAAGGCGCCGTTACGTCAGTTGGAAACCTTGGGTGTACCGGTGGCGGTGGGTATCAATGGGCCAGCTCTGGGGGGTGGCTTTGAAATTGCTTTAGCCTGCCATTACCGAGTGGCTATCTCGGGTGTTCAGCTTGGCTTACCGGAAGCGATGATTGGTTTAATGCCAGGAGCGGGTGGTGTTGTAAGAATGACGTATCTGCTAGGGATGCAAGAAGCTATTGGTCTGATTAGTCAAGGTCGGCGTTTAAAGGCAAATAAGGCATTAGAGAAAGGCTTGTTACATGAGTTGGCTGATGACGAAGCAGACATGCATGCCAAGGCAAAGGCGTGGATAAAGTTAAACTCAGGGGCTAAGCAGCCATGGGATGAAGAAGGCTATGCCATGCCAGGTGGTGGTCCTGATGATGCGGCTAACCAGGGCTTAACGTTCTTTGGCCCCGCCAATGTCATGGTGCAAACAAAGAATTTAATGCCAGCTCAAAATGCTATTTTTGCCTGTGTAGTCGACAGTGCTAGAGTCGATTTTGATACTGCGCAAAAGATTGAAGGCCGGTATTTTTTAAGCCTGCTATTAGACCAAACGGCGCGGAATATGATGACCGCGTTCTTTGTTCAAATGGAAGCCCTGAATAACGGCGTGAGTCGTCCGAATATCACCGAACGTTTTAAATGTAAGCAGCTCGGTATTATCGGTGCGGGTCAAATGGGGGCGGGAATAGCGACCGCCGCGGCGCAGAAAGGCATTCGCGTTGTGCTCAAAGATATGAATGAAGAAAATGCTGACAAGGGCTTGTCTTATGCTCAGGCCTTCTTCGCTAAGGGGGTTAAAAAAGGAAAACTGAGCGAAACCCAGGCGCTTGAATATATGTCTAGAATTAAGCCTACAGCAGAGTATGCGGACCTTGCTGATTGCGATATGGTTATTGAGGCGGTATTTGAAGATAGAGGTGTTAAAGCCGCAGTGACGGAGGAGTGTGAAGCGGTTATGAAAGATGGGAGCGTGTTTGCATCTAATACTTCTGCGCTACCAATTTCTGAGTTGGCGCAGGCAAGTAAAAATGCAGATCGTTTCATTGGAATGCACTTTTTCTCACCGGCGGAAAAAATGCCTTTAGTAGAAATTGTTTGCGGTGTGAAAACCTCTGATGAGAGCTTGGCCAAGGCGTTTGACTTGGCTCAGCAATTGGGTAAAACCCCCATTGTTGTCAATGACGGACCAGGTTTTTTCACCACTCGGGTGATCAGCAAAACTGTTACCCAAGGTGCAAGCATGTTAGAAGAGGGTGTTAACCCTGTGCTGATAGAATCTGCTGCACGTGATAATGGTTCGCCGGTTGGCCCCTTGGCCGCGATTGATGAAATAAGCCAAGAAACGGCATATAAAAATGGCCAACAGGCTAAAGCAGATGCTGTGGCACAGGGAAAGCAATGGCAGGATAATGCCGCATCACGGATTCTTGATCGAATGGTCAATGAATTTGGGCGGCGAGGAAAAATTCACGGAGGAGGGTATTACGAATATCCTGCCAGTGGGAAAAAATATTTATGGCCCGGACTTAAGGCTGCTTTTTCGGCAGCGGATTACACTGAGATACCCTATCAAGATATTAAAGATAGATTAACCTTCAGTCAGTGTCTTGAAGCTGTAAGGGCAATGGAAGAAGGGGTAATAAAGAACGTCGGCGACGGCAATATGGGTTCGATTATGGGGATTGGTTTTCCAGCACAAACTGGCGGGGTATTTCAGGCAATTAATGCGTATGGCTTAAATGATTTTATTCAACGCGCTCAAGACTTAGAGTTACGTTATGGTAGCGACTTTAATGTGCCTGCTTTATTACTTAGTCGTGCAGAGCTTGATGAGAGTTTTCACTAGCTGATAGTGACTAGCCTATCATCGCTGTAGCCCACCTTGTGCGGGCTTTTTATATGTGGTGTATTTTTATGATTGGTGCTTGAGCTTAGTAGATAAAGTTGCTAGATAGCGTATCCTGTCTTCTGGTATCTTTTTTATTTAGCAAAGGGCCATTGTGTAGAAGTGAAATATTTTCCTTATTTTCAGCCAATTATTGATATTAATAAAATGTCTATTGTCGGCTACGAGGCGCTTGGTAGAGTACGTGCCGATAATGGCGATGCGGTTTCTGTGGGAGCTATGTTCGGAGACGCGAGCTTTAACCGTCGTGATTTATTAGCGATGGATCGGAGTGTCAGAGAGCAGGCTATTTCTTATTTTTCAAAAAGTCCTCAAGATGTTTTTTTATCCCTAAATTTATCGCCCGAGTGGATGGATTATATTGCTGACTCTGTGCCAGTGCCAACACTGGATATGGTTGAAAAGTGGGGGGTAGAGCCCTCACGAGTGGTAATTGAATTTGTTGAAGGTGCAGGTGATAACGATAACATGCAGCGATTATTAGCGCGTTATCGGGCCGCTGGAATGCGGGTTGCCATTGATGATTTTGGCTCTGGGTTTTCTCATTTGGATAGAATTATTGCCCTTGAACCAGACATCCTTAAATTGGACATGAATTTATTTAAGCGTGCCATGGCGGGTGGTGTGTCTCAGGAAGTGGTGCAAAGTATTGCCTATTTGGCACGGCGCACGGGCAGTAAATTATTGTGTGAAGGTGTTGAAACAGAACAAGAGTTTTATTATGCCTTGGAGTGCGGAGCACGATATATGCAAGGCTACTTTTTCTGGCCGGCACTGCCTGAGTTTATCGATGTTGATTCCCCCAAAGAGCTGGTTCGGCCGCTATTAGCGAGTTTTGTAAATCAGAATGTTGATAATGAAAAACAGCGCATCCAGTACATGACAAATATGGAGTCATATTTTCTATCTGTACAAGCTGCGGTAAACGGCAGAAGCCTGGAATATGCGGCGTTGGCAGAGGCGCCAGCGGGCTTGTTGCGGGTGTTTTTGTGTGATGATTGTGGCGAACAGATATCGCCAAATTACGAGGTAGTTAATCAAACTGATGGCCGTGTTTGGCAACAAGACCATGTAGATTTGGGTTCAAATTGGTCTATGCGACCCTATTTTTATCAGGCTCTTGCGGCTAAACAATTACAACAGAACACCCACATTGCCTCGTCGCCCTATCGGGATATACGCACGGGTTATTTGTGTCAAACCATTGCAATGTTCTTAACAGAAAATCGAATGTTATTCGCAGACATTAAGTGTTTGGATGAGGCTAATTGAGACAGTCATGACAGTCGTTTTTACCTACGGTAGCTTGATGTGTGACGACATTATGGCCGCGGTAACTGGCAGTGACACGCTGCTAAATGAAGCAGCTGTTTTAGCGGGCTATAAGCGCTATGCGATACTTGATGAGGCTTTTCCTGCGGTTGTTGCAGAGCCTTTGGCGAGCGTTGTTGGTAAAGTTTACACTGGGGTTGATGAGACAAACTTGGCGCGATTAGATGCCTTTGAAGGCGAATGGTATTCGCGTAAATCTCTTCAGGTAAGGGGTGTTGATGAGCAAAGCATTAACGCTGAAGTGTATGTTTTAAGACCAGAATATAGCAGTGTGTTAGCGCCTTGGTCATGGAGCTATGAATATTTCTTAGAACATGGAAGGCAGGCTTTTATGGCGCAATATATTGGCTATCAGCGCCTGTTTGATCGGTAAAATTAATATACTCTTCGCAAATAATATTTCTCGGTGACGCCCCTAACATAAAACACTTTTTGCGGGTTGTGGTGACAAAGTTTTCCCCTCCACAAAGGTATATTCGTTGGTTTCGTAAATCTGACTTGAGTGTGGTGAGTTTGGCATTTAACTCATTTTTTGGGCATGTTTCAAAAGAGAATTGAGGATTGTCATTTTGGAGTGCGTGTAATTGCTGTTCAGCATAACAATGGCCATCTGAGCTGACACTGATGATTTCAATCTCAGCGGTGTGATTGTGGTTGAGGGCATCACGGGCTATGCCGATCAGGGGAGCAATTCCGGTACCTGCGCCGACCAGTAGCAGTTTTTGATCTGCTTGTTCTGAGCGGTAGCTGAAGTCGCCTAAAGGTCCTTGAATTTCTAGCGTGTCTCCCACTTCAGCGGTATTGAGTAACTGTTTACTGATAAGACCATTTTGATGAAGGTGGATATGCAGCTCTATAAAGGGGTCTAGGCGTGCCACGCTAGCTATTGAATAACAGCGGGCTGCATCATTTAGCCAAAGTGTAATGTACTGGCCTGCAAGCCAGCGAATGCGGCTGTGAAGCCGTAGACATAAGGTTTTATCATCAAGGAGAAATTTTTCGCCAACCGTGGCGGGTATTTTTTGTGCGGCTAAATCCACACAACTTAAGGTCATGTCATCCTTGGGAATACAGCGGCAGGCTAAAAAGTGGCCTTGACGAATGTGCTGGCTACTTAGGCCTTGTGTAGACTCTGCAGGTATACTCTTGCTGTCGGTTTGAAGCATGCAGGCTTGACATGCACCAGAGCGACAGCCATAGGGAATACTTACTTTATGGCGTAGCAGGGTGTCTAAAACAGACTCGTCTTCGAGACAGCTGTATATTTGATTTTGATAGTGTAAATAAGGCATTAGGGATTCGCTGTAACTAGGCGACAGTCGCACAATGAAACAAATCGTTGTTTCAATTCACCCTATAGTGAGGTTTAAGTGAAGACATATCAAATAAATGGCTACTTGCATTGAGGTCATCTTCAGATCATTGGCTTAGTGAATTTTGACGGAGATGGCATGAAAAGCAGTGATTACGATAGTGAGATTCTTAGTTCATGGCAGAAAAATGCTGAGCCATGGACCTGTGCGGTGAGAGACGGTGAAATATATAGTCGAGTGACCGTTACCGATGCGGCGATTATAAAGGCAGTAATGGACGCATCGCCAAAACGTGTTCTGGATTTGGGGTGTGGTGAGGGTTGGCTGGTTCGTGCTCTGGCAGATGTGAATATTGACGCAGTTGGTATGGATGGGATACCGGCGTTAATTGATAATGCGCGAGCATTGGGTGGTGATTTTCGTCAGATGTCCTTTCAAGCGTTTGCGATGAATGGTTGGTCAGATGAAGTTGATTGTGCAGTGTTTAATTTTTCTTTACTGGGTGAAACGATAGTAGCTGATGTACTCCGGGTGATTCCCTTAATACTAAGCACCAACGGTCAGTGTATTATTCAGACACTTCATCCTGCGTATGTGGCGGAGCCATATATTGATGGTTGGCGAGAGGGGTGTTGGTCGGGCTTTAGCGAACGATTTAGTGAAGCTGCGCCGTGGTATTTCCGCACTTTATCGTCATGGTTAAGTTTATTTTCTGACTCGAGGTTACAGTTAATTGCGATGCATGAGCCTATTAACCCCGAAACAGCTAAGCCAGCGTCAGTGATATTTGTTTTAAAGGTAAAATCTTAGAACTTCTGCTTGGTTTGGCGTAATCTTTAGCTCAAGGTCATAATCACCTACACTCTGCATCTGCTTTTTTGTCTGCGTCGCCGTATTTAGCACCAGGAGCTAAACTTGATGAATAATACCCATAGTAAAGTAGTTGGCTATATTTTATGGATATTTGGCTTTATGGGGGCGCATCGTTTTTACTACGGTAAACCTATAAGCGGAACGATCTATTTTTTTACCTTGGGTGTGTTTTTAATCGGTTGGCTCATCGATCTATTTCTTATTCCTAGCATGGATCGCAGTGCAGATTCGACATACGCATCGGGAACTACAAGTTATACGATGACTTGGGTGCTATTAACCTTTTTAGGGATATTTGGTTTACATCGTTTTTATATGGGTAAGTGGTTCACGGCAATTTTATATTTATTGACCGGCGGACTGTTTTTACTCGGTATCATTTATGACTATTGGACCTTGAATCAACAGATTAGTGAGAAAAATTCCTCTTTATTTTCCTAAGGGCTAGATTAAATGCTGGCAAGCAAGAGGGTTGCTTGTGTTGGTGAAAAAGATCATCTAGTCATGCTTATATACTGTCATATTTCTTCTCTAGGGTTTTAATGCAGGTTTTAGTGATAGGTTATGTTTGGCCAGAGCCAAATTCTTCAGCTGCCGGTAGGCGCATGATGGATTTGATTGGGGTATTCAAAGCGCGTGGCGCTCAGATTACTTTTGCGAGTGCCGCCCAGCGTGGTGAGCATAGTGTTGATCTTGAGGCGCAGGGTGTTGTCACCGCCAGTATCTCCTTAAATTGTTCTAGCTTCGATAGCTTTGTGGCTGAATTAAAACCAGAGGTGGTCATCTTTGACCGTTTTTTTACCGAAGAACAGTTTGGCTGGCGCGTTGAGCGCAGCTGTGCCTCAGCTTTACGCATACTCGACACTGAAGATTTACACTGTTTGCGCCACGCCAGGCATCAAGCCTTAAAACAAGGGCGGCAGGTTCAGCGCGAAGACTTCTTTGGCGAATTGGCACAGCGAGAAATTGCGGCAATTTGGCGTTGTGATTTAAGTCTTATTATTTCCGACTATGAGTTCAATCTTCTGCAGCATACTTTTGGGGTGGCCAAAGACGTGTTGCATTATTTGCCGTTGCTGGCATTGCGTGATGCTTACGATGTGAGTGAGTGGCGACGTTTTTCTGATCGTCAACATTGTGTTGTTATCGGTAATTTTCGGCACGCGCCAAATTGGGATGCCGTTCAATATTTACGATCTCAGATATGGCCAAAAATTCGTAAATCAATCCCCACGCTTGAATGTCATATTTACGGCGCTTACCCGCCGCCAAAAGCCTTGCAGCTACACAGTGAGAAACTAGGCTTTTTAGTTAAAGGTTGGGCTACCGACGCTGCCGCCGTGGTTGAGGGGGCGCGTTTATGTTTGGCACCATTGCGGTTTGGCGCTGGTCAGAAAGGAAAGTTACTTGAGGCGATGGAGTGCGGAACACCGTCTATTACCAGTGATATTGGCGCTGAGGGTATGCATGGAGAGATGCCTTGGTGTGGGGCTATTGTGAAAGACTCCGCGCAATTTGCAGAGGATTTTGCGGCTGCAGTGCTGCGGTTTTATGAAGACCAAGCTGCTTGGCAAGCTGCGCAACTACAAGGGCGGGCGCTCATTGCTTCGCGTTTTTCTCGTAATGCGCATTTGGCGCAGTTTGAACAGCGAATTGATGAATTACTCCCCCAGCTTGAGCGACACAGAATGCTGCATTTTAACAGCGTGATGCTCCGCCACCAAACACTGAAAAGCCACCAGTATATGTCGCAGTGGATCGAGGCAAAAAACCGCTTGGCCGCGGTAGATGGCGATGTTTTATGAGCATTGCATTTAACGTATAAATCTGCGAATGTTGTTTAGCTTTACAGTTTGTTTTTCATCTAATAATAAAATGATGCTGGTGCGCAGGCTTTTTAAAGTATAGCTGGCGGAGGTGGGAGCGGTATGCAGCACATGATTTTTGATGCGCATTTACACATAATTGATCCGGTCTTTCCACTGGTTAGCAATGACGGGTATATTCCAGAGGCTTTCACTGTTGACGACTACGTAGGTCAAACGGCGTCGCTAGGAGTAGGTGGTGGCGCGGTAGTGTCGGGGTCATTTCAAACCTTTGATCAAAGTTATCTAGTGACCGCATTAGCCGCATTGGGACCTACTTTTGTAGGGGTAACGCAGCTCCCTTTTTCGGTGAGTGATGAAGATTTAATCCTATTGGCGGGGCACGGTGTTAGAGCCGTTCGCTTTAATTTACGGCGAGGTGGCTCTGAAACGAGTGAGCATCTATGCGAGTTCGCGCACCGTATTTATGATCTACTGGGTTGGCATATTGAAATTTATGCTGATTGTAAAACATTAGATAGTCTTGCCGGTAAATTGTGTCAGCTACCGGCTGTTAGTATTGATCATCTTGGCCTGTCAAAGGCAGGTTTACCGCTACTGTATCAGCTTGCTGAAAATGGTGTCAGGGTAAAGGCTACGGGGTTTGGCAGGGTGGATTTTGCCGTCAGTCAAGCCATCAGGCGTTTATATGATATTAACCCTGATGCCCTGATGTTTGGTACCGACCTACCCTCCACTCGATCTCCACGCGCGTTTAATCCAGTGGATATTGAAATTATTGGCAATGCGCTTGGGGATGCTGCAACAAAGAAGGTGCTGTGGGATAATGCGGCCGCTTTTTATCGACTTGGCGTGTGAGTAGGTTCATATAAAACGTTGCTCGTCGCTACAAGGTATTTATTGTTATTCAACCCTCTGATTTATGCTATGCATCAAGCTGCAAGTAGGCGGGTTTGTGTAGAGTATTGATGGTGTGCATTTGGGTTTTGAATATTATCATCCCTGATAAACACGCAGAATCCATGAGTAGAGTATGTATCAACCAAGCATTAATCCCTCTGTCGTGTTATTTCTCTTACGTCCTAGTTTAAATCAACGTGATCAATTTTCAGCCTTGAGCTCTTTGTCATGTTAACGGCGACTGCTTATGTCGCCGCCGTTTGCTTGTCGTCAGTACTGCTTGATCGACTTCTTGGTGAGCTGCGCAGCTGGCATCCCTTAGTTGGTTTTGGTAACGCAGCTAAATGGCTTGAGCGGTTATTAAATCGCCCTAGCTCTGCCTTTGGATTGAGAGCACTTGGCGTTTTAGCTTGGTTTTTATTAGTCCTTCCTCCGGTGTTATTGGCTTGGTTGCTACGTTATTACTTAGCACAATATTCAGTGGTGCCGGTGTTTGTTTTGGATGTTTTGATACTCTATTGGGCAATTGGTTGGCGTAGTTTATGTGAGCATATTCGACCTATAGGTTTGGCTTTGGCTGCGGGGGACGTTTCTACAGCTCGGGTTAAAGTAGGTTATTTAGTCAGTCGTGACACAGCAGGGTTGGACGAGGAGCAGATATTGGCTGCGAGCATGGAGACCACGCTAGAAAATAGTAATGACGCTTTATTTGGATCCTTATTTTGGTTTGCAGTCGCTGGGCCGGCGGGTGTTGTATTACACCGTTTAGCGAATACATTAGACGCGATGTGGGGTTATAAAAATAGCCGATATTATTATTATGGTTGGTGGGCTGCACGCAGTGATGATCTGCTTAATTTTATACCTGCACAACTAACTGCATTTGGATTTAGTGTGCTGGCGTTATCGCGACGAGGGTTTGTGTGCTGGTTTGGGCAAGGTTGGCGTTGGAAAAGTATTAACGCTGGTTCAGTGATGGCAAGTGGCGCGGCTTCCCTTAATGTTCGCCTAGGCGGCGAGGCTAGTTATCATGGTGAAACACGACAACGCGCCGACCTGGGGTGTGGATCTAAACCGGCCGTGAAAGATATAGAACGGAGCATTGCTTTGATAAATCGGCTCCTGGTGTGGTGGTTTATTGTTTTGCTGATGATGGGAGTATTGGTGTGATGGATATCCCAAAACACGGCGGCGACCCCATCGGTCTTCCAGATACTGGGTCAAATGCTCCGATGCTGGACTTGGCTACTGGGGTAAATCCTTGGGTATGGCCTGTGCCTACGCCACCGATAGAATGTTACGGTAAGTTGCCTTATTTTAGTGAGGCATTACAGCAGGCTGCAGCTCAGTACTATGGCGTTGCTGCAGAACATATTTTAGCCACTGCGGGAAGTCAGCCCGTTATTCAGCTTTTGCCTTCTCTCGCGTCTAAGGGGCGAGTATTGCTTCCCGCCGTTGGGTACGAAGAACATCGTTTTCGCTGGCAATTGGCTGGTCATAACGTATTTCGTTTTGAGTGCTATGGGCGTGATGTCATTGCCGAGCACATTTGTCGTGATTCGATAACACATTTAGTGCTGATCAGCCCTAATAATCCTAGTACCCACCAAGTGACAGTAGATGACTTAATATACTGGCGAACATTATTGCCGGATAATGGCATGCTCGTCGTCGACCAAGCATTTGCTGATGCCAACCCAGAAAGTGATGTGTCGGCCTTAGCGGGTGAGCAAGGCATTGTTTTACTGCGCTCGGTTGGTAAGTTCTTTGGTTTGCCGGGGCTTAGATTGGGTTTTGTACTGGCTCATTCACAGTTGTTAGCAGAGCTTGATCGTCAGCTGGGTCCGTGGGCGGTAAGTGGTCCTGCGCAATGGATTGGTCAGCGAGCGCTGGTGGATGATAATTGGCAGCAGCAGATGCTTAAAACATTGCAGTGCACTTCTACAGCACAGGCAGAAATACTAGCCGCAACGTTTAGAGACAGCGATGTACGCTGTCTTAAGTCGGGGCTGTTTATAAGCTTGGTAATGCCACTTGAAAAAGCTAAGCGATTGCAGCTTGCATGTTATCAAGTTGGCTTGTCAGTTAGGGTCTACCACTGTGGTGGAGAAGGGTATATGCGCTGGGGATTGGCAAAAGATAGTGATGAGCTGGCTCGTCGGCTTAGTCTACTGGATCCAAACCTGCTCGCTGCGTAGAGGAGACTGATATGGCAGCTGATTCGGCATTTATTAACTACCTGATGGAGCAACTGCAGTGGGTAGGTCCTGTGAAAGGGCGAAAAATGTTTGGGGGCTATGGGGTGTTTTTAGAGGGGCTGATGTTCGCTTTAGTCATTGATAATACCCTCTATTTGAAGATTGATAATGATAGTAAACGCGATTTTGACGCGCTTGGCTTGCCGCCTTTTACTTATTTACGTGGTGAAAAAACCATCGCGCTATCCTACTACCAAGCTCCAGAAGAAGCCCTTGATGATATGGATATGTTGATTGTCTGGGCAAATCGAGCCTACCAAGCTGCACTGCGTAGTGCGGCTGAAAAAAGTAAGAAACCGGCCAGACGTGTATAATACCCACCGATTTGGGCCCTGAGGTTTGTATATGGTTATTCAGCAAAGTATTACCGAGAAGCTACAGGCGGCGTTGAGCCCGCAATACCTTGATGTGGTTAATGAGAGCCATATGCATAGCGTACCGGCAAATTCTGAGACACATTTTAAGTTAGTGATTGTCACGGATGCCTTTAACGCAAAACGCAAGGTGGCCCGCCAACAACACGTTTATCAGCTACTCGCCGAAGAGCTAGCAGGACCAGTTCATGCCTTGGCAATGCACACCTACACACCTGATGAGTGGCAAGATAGAGCGGCTCCGGCACCGGATTCTCCAAATTGTTTAGGTGGTAGTAAAAAGGACCAAGGTTAAGACTCATATGGATCAGTTTGTTGTAGCGGCATTATATAAATTTGTTAGCCTCCCTAATTACCATGATATGCGTGAGCCCTTGCTTGAGGTTTGCTTAAGTGCTGGTGTTAAAGGCACGTTATTACTGGCTAGTGAAGGCTTAAATGGCACAATTGCGGGATCTCGTGATGGTGTTGATTGTGTACTCGCGTATTTACGGAATGACGATCGCTTAACAGACCTGAGTCACAAAGAATCTTTTGATAATGAGCAACCTTTTTATCGTATGAAGGTAAAGCTCAAGAAAGAAATTGTCACCATGGGCGTTGAGGGCATAGACCCCAATGAAGTAGTGGGTAGTTATGTGAAGCCTGCTGATTGGAATGCCTTGATTTCTGACCCCGATGTTTTATTAATTGATACTAGAAATGATTATGAAGTAGATATTGGGAGCTTCCGTGGTGCTGTTGATCCAAAAACCACGAGTTTTAGAGAGTTTCCAGAATACGTCCGAGCACATTACAAACCCCAGCAACATAAAAAAGTCGCGATGTTTTGCACAGGAGGTATTCGCTGTGAAAAGGCCTCAGCGTTTATGAAGCAGGAAGGCTTTGATGAGGTTTATCATCTCGAAGGCGGTATTCTAAAATATTTGGAAGAAGTACCTGAGCAAGAAAGTTTGTGGCAGGGAGAATGCTTTGTTTTTGATAATAGAGTGTCGGTAACCCATGGTTTAGCGACGGGCCAGCATGATTTATGTCATGGTTGTCGTCGGCCCATAAATGACACTGACAAGCAAAGTGAGTTTTATGAAGAGGGGGTGACATGCCCAGCTTGTTTTAATGTGATAACCGAGGATCAAAAGAAACGATTCCGCGACCGTCAGAAGCAGGTGGAGCTTGCACGTTTACGCAATGAGGAACATGTGGGCGCTCCACCGCCAGCACGTCAGCGCAAAGCGCGGGCGGACTAGCTATTTAAGCCCCACGTGCCTACCCAATAGAAATTAGAGCGCTGCCGGGGCTTATAGCCAGTGCCTTTTTTCGAATTCCCGTCACACTGGCCTCAGTTTTAACCTTATCCAGCGGTTATTTGCCGCGCTATCCATTTGAATTACTTTGATCCTTTTATAATTGATGTACTATGTCTGAAGACTCTTTCATGCAAATCACATGAAAAGGGTCAGGCTATTACAATAAGAGGGTTTTTTGCATGAAGCAGCTAGGCGTCTTAGATTCCGCATTTATCAATTTGGAGCACCCAAACACCCCACAACATGTGGGCGGTTTAGGTATTTATGACCCTTCAACGGCGCCAGGTGGTTTTGTCCGGTTTAAGGGGGTAATCGCCAATTTTGAACGCCGTCTCTCAAAGCACACTATTTTTCGTTCTAGACTGCTCAAGGTGCCCGGAAATTTAGATCGGCCCTATTGGGTTGAAGATGCTAATTTTGATGTTGAATTCCATATCCGTCATATCGCACTTCCGCAACCCGGTGACTGGCGTCAGCTTTGTATCTTAGTAGCAAGGCTTCACGCACGGCCGCTGGATATGAATAGGCCGCTTTGGGAGGCCTATATTATTGAAGGTTTAGATAATATTCCTGGCGTTCCCAAAGGTGGCTTTGCGATTTATACCAAAATGCATCATTCCCTCGTGGACGGCGCCGGAGGATCTTCCATTATGTCGGTGATCCATGACCTTGAACCTGACCCCTCAGCGGTGCCGCAAGGGCCTAGTGTTGTTAGCGTTGATGTTTCGCCAGGTGCTATGTATTTAGCGACAGCCTCAGCACTGAATAACGTAAAAAATGGTGTTCGAATGCTCACAGGGGGCGCCGGCGTATTACGTGATTTAGGGAAAATGGCGATAGGTATGGCCCAAAAGAAAATACCGCTTCCCTCCATTGCCTCACCACGGACGCGGTTTAATACACCTGTTGGGCCATATCGTGTTTTTGAGGCGGCGGAGTTTCCACTAAACGATGTGAAGTTTTTAAAGGACTTTGCAGGCGTTAAAATTAATGACGTGGTGCTTTGTATCGTTGCTGGTGGCTTGCGTCATTACTTGCGCCACCATGATGAGCTACCTGATCAAAGTTTGTCGGTGTCTATCCCCCTAGATATGCGCACTCGACGTGGGATGACCAATGAAAACAATCAGATTGGCTCTGTTTTTGTCGATTTACACACCAATATTCATGATCCATTGGACAGATTAAAGGCAATTTATAGGAGTTCGCAAGAAGCTAAAGTTTACGGTGAAAATTCGCCCTTAGTTGATGTTTTAAAATTGGCTGGTGTTATGTCGCCGGCAATAACGCGCCCCTTGGTGAATAGCTACTCAAATAATCAATGGACGCGGCATTTACCGCTTGGCATCAGTTCAGTGGTCTCCAATGTGGCTGGGCCGAATTTCCCACTTTATTCGGCCGGTGCTCAGATGGTGCGATATTACGGTTTGGGTTTATTAACGCCTGGGGTGGGCCTGTTTCATTTAATTTTTAGTTCCAATGGCATTATGACAATGTCAATTCTTGGTGATAGGGACGCTATGCCCGATCCTGCATTTTATCGAGAATGTATAGAAAAGGCATTTTCAGAATTATTGGCGGCGGTTAAGCCAGATGAAAATACAGAGAAAGTCCCAACTACCAAGGCCAATACTGTTAAGACAGTAAAGAAGAGAGAAGTAAAGCCAGCCCTCAACAAGGTTGACGAGGGGGGCGTTTCATCGCCTCGGCGTCGAGTGAAGCCAAGAGGGGTAACTCCGACTAAAAAGCCCGTCGCTAGGAAAGCAAAGAGTAAAACTACGGCTACGGCAGCTGGTAAATCGAAAGATCTCGGTACTATAGCTGAGCGCAAAGTGGTAAACATGAGTACCAAAGCAATATCAGAAAATGCAAAATCTCAGTGATGGCAATGCTAGTAGAATGATTCTCGCAGGCTTATAAGGATTGGGTGGTTTTTTAATAGCTGACCTGATTCCGCCCTTTATGCTTTGCAGTGTAAAGGGCGTTATCTGCTTGGGTAATGAGGAGTTCTGCGGTTGTTTTATCATTAATCTCAGAGGTTGCAGCGCCTGCGCTAACCGTAACACGGTCGGTAATAGGGCTGCTTGAATGAGGAATATACTGCTCGAATAAACTACGTATAACTCTGTTAGCGAGTTCTATGGTGGCAGCTCGGCCGCTATCAAGTAAGAGAACAATGTACTCCTCGCCCCCGGTACACACCACAACTATGAAAACCTCGACTTAGGCAGCTATAAGCTATCCTTAAGGTAACCGCAGATGTTTTTGCCAGGTGTGTTATTTAATTGTGATATAACCCATCAGTCCGGTTTTCATATGCTCAATCACATGGCAATGAAACATCCATTTTCCCGGGTTGTCAGCAACGAAAGCGATTTTAGCGTGTTCATTTTTTTCTAATAGAATGGTGTCGGTGTGGAAGGGGGTAATATCTTTTTTATCGGATTCTAAGACGGTAAATATTAAACCGTGTAAATGAATTGGATGGTGGTGTGGTGTCGCATTGTGTAACTCAAAGATGTAGCTTTTGCCAAGTTTAAGTATTGCTAGTGGATCGGGTAAGTCTTGATGGCTATGATCACTCCAGGCGCGGCGGTTGATCAACCAAAAATTGTGATCAACTTGTCCCTTTGTATTGCTGGGTGATAGCGCACCAGCCCATTCAAAAGCGAAATTTAATGTTTTAGCTGATAACAGGTCTGGCGCCGGGACGGGGTTGAGGGGGAGGGCTGGAATCCCCATTTTTACTTTACTCGTCTTTGTTGGTGGGACGGTTTTTAATCGACAGATTTCTAGGCCAAAGCGGCCTTTCATATCAAATATAGGTATTTCTGCGCCAATCTCGTTTGGGCTAATGTAGCCAAGGTCTAGACGCATGCCTGCACCTGTAGGATGAGAGTCGAGGGCGATTGGCACGGCAATAGGGTTGCCGTCAATCGCAATAATTTGAGCACTTTCATTTCGCATACTTAGATTAAAAACACGGGTGTTGTCCATGTTTAGAATGCGTAGCCTTAGTCGTTCACCAGCGGGAACATCAATTGTTGGCTTAAGTTGGCCGTTAACAGTAGCGATTGTACCTAAGGTGCCGTCGCGGAATGCTTCTCGTGGTATGGAGAGCGGTAAGTAGCTGCCGTCCTTGTTAAGACGCCAATCTTTCAAACCAATGATGACGTCGTGATAATCCTGCGGGATTGTTTCCTCTACGATCAATGCACCAACCAGCCCTTTACCTAATTGTTCAACGCTATTCATGTGGGGGTGGTACCAGAATGTGCCGGCATCCGGACACGTGAATTCATATAAAAAAGTACCGCCAGCGGGAACGGGTGCTTGGGTTAGATGGGGAACACCATCCATATTGTTTTCAATGCGTATGCCATGCCAATGTATGGTAGTGGGCTCGTTAAGTTTGTTAATAAACATAACTCGCAGAGTTTGCCCCTGTTTTGCACGAATAAGTGGGGCGGGGAATTGGCCATTAAAGCCAAGAATGTCACTGTCGCCGTTTGGCGCGATACGCGCTTTAGCGGGCTCTGCGGTTAATATATAGTCGTATTCCGCTCTGCCGGCGTTTTCGCCTGAGCTCATTGCAAGTGTCAATATTGGCAGATTGGCTCCAGCAAGGCTTACCGCCGCTGTTTTTAACAAGGTCCTGCGTTTCATCTTGTCTCCGGTGCGGTGATTAAGCTAATTACTTATACGCGTAATGTGAGATGGTTGTCCCAGTGTGTACCGGCGCGATAGGCAAGCTGTTTGAGTGCGTTGGTGCCGGGTGTGAGGGCAAGTAATTGACCATTGCCATTGCTTAGAATGAATTGTTGGTAGGCAGCATCATACACGGCACCGGCTACGTCACGAAGCGTCCAGACTTGATGCAAAGACTGTTTTTGGATATTCCATAAACAAACTACATTGTCTCGGGGGCAGGTAGTGACGGCCCATGCGCCTTCGCTATCAATACACACACTGGCGATATAATCTTTTTTAAACTGTAGGGGTAGCTCGGCGGTATCCATGGCGACTAAAGGCTGGCCACGTCGGTGGCTGAATACGAGGGCATTGTTTGATGGTAGTGGCCCTTGGAATTGGGCTCCGACAATGACGGTGCCATCAGGACTAACATCCAAATGGCGGAGACTGAGCTGATAGTGTGGTGCCGATATTTTCTCGATAACTTTTTGATCGCTCAAATTAATATAATGTAGAGCCGAAGCAAGGCTGTCTGGGTTGAGGGTTTCACGCTCGCTTGAGGGCAGGGTTTTGATACCGCCGATGGCAACCACCAAGGTGTCACCATCAGGCATAAGCGCTAGTTCATGGGGGCCGATACCTTCGCAATCAATATGGCCAAGGCAGTGGTAGTCGTTGTCGCATTGGTAAATTCCAATACTGCCCGTTCCGTCGTTTGCGACATTATTTTCAGTGGTATAGAGGTAGTGACCGTCTTTACTGATGCAGCCATGTCCATAGTAGTGGAAACCTTTTTCACTCTTTATGGTGTGCAGTAAAGCGCCGTTATCAGCGTCAATAATGTATAGCTCTCTGCCTGGGCGTCGGGAAAAAAAGACCAGTTCGTTACGTTGGCGGTGGTAGACGCTATCATGGCCGCGATGCGGAATAGCTTGAGAATACTCCCAATGGTTTTGCTTCCACACCCCAATGTGATTTCCGCTAGCGTCTGTCGCGGCACTAATAATAGGGCTGAACTCATTTTTGTCTTGTGCCTGAGCTCCAGTCGTTGACTTAAGTATAAGCGGTGCCGATAACAGTGCGGCGCTGCGAAATATAAATTGACGTCGATGCATAGCTATACCCTCGCTAAAGTTGTGAATACTTAATCCCCATCCTTAGAATTAAACCCAAGGCTAACACCTAGGGCAGCGGGTAATTCGTTTCGGAGTAAGGCAAGTAATTTAGCTAATTCATTATGAAGGGTTAGTAGTGATGGGCGTTGTTCAGGAATATTGGCAATACTGAATAAACTATTATCTATGGCCGATGCAGCCGCGATGCTTTTTTCAAAGCCTTGTTTGATTTTCTCACTCAGCGGACCTTGTTGTTTCGCTTCGTTTAAATAATCGTCAATACCATAAGCCTCGCCGCCATTAAAAATATGTTCGAGTGTTTTCAAATTAATGATGATCGCTTCTTTTGAGTATTGGCTGCGCCACCATTCAAGTTGATAAATTTGGGTTTGTGGCGCTCTAGATTGAGTGTTATTGCTGGTAGTGATGGCTAGCGGGTTTTCAAGTTTATCGCGCTTTATTAACTCTATTCCCGAAACTAGGGTGTCGAGTAAATAGGCAATGGCAACATTGTCGTCTGGGAACTCAGGGTTTTTCTCACCGGTTGAGGTAAATGTGGCAAGGTAGTTGCCACCTTCTGCGTGCCAGTCGTTGTAAAGGCCGTTGGCAACAGCTTGAAGGTGTGAGGTGACCGCTACCAGTAATTCACAGCGTCGCTGACCTTGTGGCTCACTATAGCGAGTTTGTTGGCCGGCTTTGCTATCAAATAAGAGATATTCCAATGACGACAGCCCCTGTACGACGACGCTAGCATCATCCACACGCTCAAGCGTTAGTGGCTCTTCAGTTTTTAATAATGCCTCAACTTTTCTTGCGATTAGGTTTTTCTTATCTGGCCAAAACTGTATTTTCCACGCCTGATTGTCGATCATCAGTGGTCCAAATTGGATGTTTTGTACGGCTGACCATCGCTCGGTAGTTGATTTCCAATGGGACTGTAGTTGCTCGTATTTGCTATTGTCGTTGGGTGCCTGGCAGAAGGTTTCTGCCGCTGTTGCAAGGGACTGGCTCGCTAGGCTTAATGATTGGTAGTTATCGACAATACCGCTGGCTGTGGCGTCTAGTAGTATCTTGGAGCTTGGAGGGGGGCTGCAGGCTGCAACGGCGATTATGCTGAGGCCTGCCATTACTGCACGTTTACTTGGTTTACTTAAAAGTAAGTTCATCGCTGAAAAGATCATTAAAGAGCCTTAAGAAAATGTAAGAGGGCGGTAAGGTCAGCCTGTGAAAGTTGCGTAAAGCGCAGTCTACTCTGTTCTGCTTCGCCTGCATGCCAGAGTATGGCTTCGCTGATAGAGCGAGCGCGGCCATCGTGGAGTAAACGGGTATTGTCAGGATTTTCTGTCCGCATGCCAAGCCCCCAGAGCGGTGCAGTACGCCATTCATTGCCTGGGGTGTGATCACTGGGATGCGAGTCGGCAAGCGCGGCGCCCATATCATGCAAAAGTAAGTCACTAAAAGGATATATGGCTTCGTTTACATCATGTTGGGTGAGCGAGGCCTGCCCATGTTCCGTTTCGATAAAATTAGCTTTGGAGGGGCCTATATTAAACGTGGGTATATGGCATCCGGCGCAGCCTAGTTTATTGAAAACAACACTCCCTTGTTGACTTAAATCGTCGTGACTAGCCGCTGGTACAGCCAGATTGGCGATGTAATTTGTCACTGCCAAAAGGAGTTTGTCACTGATATCCAGTTCTGCGGTGTTCTTGGTTTCTTGTGATGGCTGTTTGGGGTGTAGCGAAGAAGTGATTCCCATGTCTTCAAAAAAAGCGAGGGCAACTTGCTGGTGCAAACTAGTTTGACTGGCTTTCCAGCCAAATCGTCCCAGGCGTTTATGATTGCTGGTCTTACTTTGGCGTAAATTGGCTTGTCCAGAGATACCGTCTTTATTGCGATCATTCGGGTCGCTATTCGCCAAAATGTCAGCATCGCTGATACGATCTAATAAGCCCATGCCTATCAATGCTGGAGCAAGTCTGGCTGATACGGGTATATGCGGCATACCTGCAATAAAAAATTGCCGTTGAGACAATTGATACTGCTTGTTAGCGATTGATAACCTGCTGTTTTTTGTTTGCCAATCTATTTGACCTTCTGGCTCCACTCCGAAGACGGCCCTATCTTGCAATTGCTCGCCAAATTTTTGGGGAGTCGACTCTAGTCGTAATATAAGCCCGTTGCCGTTAGGTGGAAGTTGTCCTTGGCCATTGTGTTTGTGACAGCTTGTACAGCTATTGGCGTTAAAAAGCGGACCGAGGCCATCTCTGGCGGTTGTTGTTGCTGGTGAAGTTATCCAGGCTTGTTTTGCAAAGCTTTTACCCACGGCCCACTCTAGTTGTTGTTCCAATGTGAGCAGAGGTTGAGGGCGTTCTAAACTTTGTCTGCCTCGGTTTGAAATAGTGTAACGCCCACCTTGGTCATTACTTAAGGGGTGGAGAGTAGAGCTCTTAATGCTGGGTGTTACGGTGGGGCTAGCATCTTCCATGCGAGGCGTTTTTTCAGCACAAGCCGTGCCGGTCAGGGCGATGAAAGAAAGGATAAGTAAGTTACATCGCCTTTTTATCTGACCGTTGTTGTTTGTGCGGTTCAGGAACAAGTATTAAATTCCGGTTGCGGTCGGATCAATGCCGATGGCAGCTGAGGCCTGCTCGATAGCGCGGGTTTGGCTTACTAACGCATCAAGAATATTACTTAAAATTTCTTCGCCGCGTTTATTACCTTCGGCAATCATCATGTCAAATTTCATGGGCTTGTCTTTGGCTTCAGCTGCATTGCTTAATACCGTAAGTGCTGTCATTGTTTTGTTCAGTGCTTGTTGTGTCTCTTTATCCGCATCAATATTTGCCTTGGCAACTAAGCTACTGAGCGATGGACCAGACAAGGTGGAGCCATCTAGACGACGATACTTTCCAAGATAGATGTTTTGAATACCTAAACCATTGTAATAATGTGACCAGTGGGTGTTATCACTAAAGCAGTCGTGCTCATCCTCGGTGGAGTTGGCTTCTAGCGATACTTTTATGCGCTCGCCACCAAGCTCTCCTAGAGATAATGAGCCTAGGCCGTATAACATTCGCGCTAGAACGATATCGTTGTCCATGGCGAGTAACTCACTACGATAATTATCTTCAATATCCGCAGCCCATTGTGTGCTCATACCTTGAAGATCTTCGACTAACATCGTGGTTGCGGTGAGAAGATAGGCAGCGCGGCGATTACAATTACCATGCGTGCATTGCTCGGAGTCTAGGTAATCAGTGTAGGGGCGTTCTCCTGCGCCGATATTGTGGCCATTAAGGTCCTGTCCCCAGAGTAAAAATTCAATGGCATGGTAGCCGGTGGTGACATTGGCAGCGGAACCGCCTAGTTCGTGCAAGCTGCGCAGTAATTCGGCATTGATCTGGCTGGCATCAATGACTTCGCCACCAAGGGTGATTGTTTCGTTGGCAATAATATTTAGCTCTGCGCCAATATTGCCTAGGGCAAAGAAATAATCGTCGCTAACATAATCAATTAAGCCTTCATCGAGTGGCCAGCTATTTAACTGACCTTCCCAATCGTCAACGATGGGGTTACCAAAACGAAATGCCTCACTTTGCTGGTAGGCTTTACGCGCCGTTTTCCATGCGGTTTTTGCTGCGTTAAGGGTGTTTTGGCTTGGTGAATTTACCAAGGCTTCGATGCTTGTTTTTAAGGCTATGGCACTTAATTCTGCGTCGCTGTATATCGCGTAAGCCATATTCGTATAGTGAACCGCGACGGCATGCTTATCGTTGTTGTCTATTGGTTGAGGTGTTGCTGCATAGACACTAAAGGTCAGTGTCATTGCATAGAAAACACATAGAATTTGCCGTAACAGGATTAACATGGAAAATCTCCGCGGATGGGTAACAATGCGGGCATAATGCCGAGCTAGACATTCTACCCGTTATTGATAATGATTCGCAATTGATCCGAAGAGAAAAGCCGCGTTAAGTCGTTTGCTTTTTGCCACTTTCGTGTAGAGAGGGCTGTGGTAAACTTTCCATTTCACCCTGAGACGTATTGAACAATGGCTAACAATCCTAGACGCTCTTTACTTTATATGCCCGGCTCGAATACCAGAGCGTTAGAAAAAGCACGCAGTCTGGATGCCGACGTGCTTATTCTTGATTTGGAAGATGCGGTATCCCCCGCACAGAAGAGTTATGCGCGAGAACAGGTGTTAGCTGCGGTGACGGCGGGTGGCTACGGGCCAAGAGAACTTGTCGTGCGAGTAAATGGTTTTGATACCGAGTGGGGGCGCAAAGATATTGAAGCATTTGCTAACGCGCCTATATCAGCGCTTTGTTTACCTAAAGTAGAGTCTGCCGCGGAAATTCATGCTGTAGTACAGGTGTTACAGCAGGCGGGTGCTAATTCGAAAATTAAATTATGGGCAATGGCAGAAACACCGCGTGGTATTTTGGCGGTAAATGACATTGCTGGCGCACATCCGCGAATGGACGGAATTGTTTTAGGGACCTCTGATTTGGCGAAGGATTTGCGTGTTCCGCATACCGCACAACGTTTAGGTATGCTGACATCGCTGGGAATTTGCGTATTGGCTGCGCGCGCCCATGGTATTGATGTCTTTGATGGTGTTCATTTAGATCTAGAAGATGAGCAGGGCTTATTATTTGCTTGTGAGCAGGGTGTTGAGCTTGGATTTGATGGCAAGACTCTAATTCATCCCAAACAATTAGCCATTACTAATCAGGCTTTTTCTCCCTCTGAGGCGGTTATAGCACGGGCGAGTAAAATTAAAGCTGCGTGGCAAAATGCGGAGGCTGAAGGCAAGGGCGTGGTACTTGTTGATGGACGGTTAGTTGAAGCCTTACATGTTGAAGAGGCCGTGCGAGTGCTGGCTATAGCTCAACAGATAGCTGAGCGCGATTCAAAATAGCCCTACTTACTGACGGCTTATTTGGCTTATGGTTGTGGTGGATTGCTAGGGTGCCCGCTAGGAAAACGGGTGAGATTGATGAGCTCTACTAGCCGGCCATCCAACCAGCTATCTAATTGATAGTTTTTTATAAAGCCACAGTGGCCGCCGTATTGCTTGGTTTCTATGTGAAGGAATTCGTTATTAGACGGCAGTCGTGAAAAATCTTCGGCAAGTATGATTGGGTCGTCTTGGGTGGCAATAATATGCGTTGCTGATGATAGCGAGTTTAGTGCATCACCAGTGATGTTATAGGCCTCAAAATAGTCTTCAGCACAAGGGAATGGCGTGTGATTTGGGACAAAATAGTTATTCATTTCTCTTAATGTTTTTAGTTTAAGTAGTTCATCCTTGTAGCCCAACTCTGGGTAGTAACGTATTTTTTTCTTGAGTGATTTTTGCCATTTATTAACAAAGTACTTATGGTAAACCCACCATCCGGTTTCCAGTGCATTCATGGTTTTTGCGGGGTCTACCACAGGGCATATACCGATAGTTTGCTGCAGGTGGATACCAGCTTCTTTAGCCTTAGCCGCAATGCGAAGCGCAAAATTCCCACCCAGGGAAAAACCGGCTAAAAATTGCCATTGCTGGGGGTATGTTTTATGAATAGTTTGAATTGCCCCAAGGACTTCCTCAATGCGGGCTGAATTGAAAAGTTCGCGATTAAGGTGATGACTGGGGCCATGGTCGCGCAAATTTAAACGGAAAATATCGTAGCCAGCATTAAAAAGCGTGCCGCCAGCAGACAACATATAACTGGATTGTGAGTGGCCTTCCCAGCCGTGAATAAGCGTAATAAGACCTTTGCTGCGTTTACCTTGGGCGCTGTATTCCCCGAGTAATTGATGACCATCACCACAATCTAATATCACAGATTTACTGGTATTTAGCATTGCGCGCGCCTGTGGGTATATGCGCAGCCGTCTCAGTGAGGTAGAGGCCAATATCGATTGAGTGTGGGGGTTTTGTAATAGTCCGGTGGGAGCAAAATCACTCATGAGTATTGTTTGTGTCCTGTGTTAATTTTTTGGATGGGCATTATGTGTGTCGACTGACCTGTATCCGGTGTCCATGAGCTAGGTATTGTCTAATTTCAGCCTCCGACCTTTGACCTACGTCGAATGGGTGATGTTCCTCTAGTCCTGTTCACTGCGATTATTTACCGCGTTTGTAGCCATGCAAACTAGGCTGCAGCCTGTAAGTATTTGGCTTGAATTAGCTAAAAATAACAATAATTGCATCAGTATGACATGAGAGGGAAAAATGACCAATCTACGCAGATCTACGTTGGCGATGGCCATGATGGGCGTTTTTTTAGCGCCAGCGACAGTGGCAAATGAGATCGCGGGGAAAACACTTAGTTTAGAGGAAGTGTTGGTCACAGCGGAAAAGCGAGAACAGACATTGCAGGAAACACCGATATCGATTTTGGCATTCTCAGCGGAGAAGCTCGCGCGATTTGGTGTTACCGATTTAGGTGATGTGAGTGGTTTGGCGCCCAATGTTGAAATTACGCCTTTCCCTGTTAGCCGGAGCTCATTAGTTGTTTTCATGCGTGGCGTGGGTAATAACGACAGCCAATCGACTCAAGACCCTGCGGTTGGTATTTATATAGACGGTATTTATATGGCTCGGAGTATTGGTCTAAGTAGTGATGTTGCGGATCTTGAGCGAATAGAAGTGTTACGCGGTCCGCAAGGCACTCTCTATGGCCGCAATACGACAGGTGGTGCTATCAATTTAATTACGGCTAAACCTTCTGAAGAAGCCGGTTTGAGCCAAACGGTGAGTCGTGGTAATCGAGGTTATTGGAAGACATTGACCAAAATAGAGTCTGGTCAGCGTGGTGATGTCGCGGCTAAATTAACGTATTTGCGTTCAGCCCATGATGGCTGGGTGAACAACACCGGGCCGGGCAGAAACTTTGGCGCTGAGGATAAATCGGCGGGACGTTTAGCGTTGCGCTGGGATATCAGCGACGTGATGTCGATAGACTATGCCTACGATTTTTCTGAAATAGATGGACCGCAGCATTTTTATCAGCCAGTTTCGGGTGTGTCACCCAACCCAGCGGCGCCAGCATCAAATAGTCGAAACAGTAGCGGGCAGTGGTTTGGTGGCACAGAGCCAACCAATACGGAAATCAGTGGCCACAGCCTGATTTTTACGCTGGATACTTCTGTGGGGGTATTTAAATCAATTACTGCTTACCGAGAGTTAAATGAGACTAGCGTGCAAGATTACGATGCGGGCACACCTGGCTTTCGGGTGAGTGTTGATATTGATCAAGAGCAAGTATCACAAGAGCTGCAATTGGTTGGGGGTTATAAGACCGACATTAACTATGTAGCTGGTATTTATTATTTCCGTGAAACGGGCAATGAAATTGAGGAGGACACCTACGGTGGATTCCCTCTAGAAAATCGCCAAATTATTTCTGAAAGTGAAGCGCAGGCGATATATGGTCAGTTAACGTGGTCACCTTCGGCAATGAATCATCGTTTAGATATTACTTTGGGCGGTCGCTACACCATGGATGATCGCTCGGCTAACAAATCTAGCATCACCTTTGTGAATGGGCCGCAGAGTGGCAGTGAAAGTTGGAGCAATTTTAATCCAAGCTTAATGGTGGATTATGCATGGACTGAGACCTTAAGTAGTTACGCTAAAGTCGTTAGTGCCTACAAATCAGGTGGTTTCAATGTGCGCAGTACCGAGGCAGGCTTTCAGCCACCGTTTGATGAAGAAAACATCCTTTCTTACGAGCTTGGCTTAAAGTCTACATGGCTGGATCGTCGAATTAGTTTTAACGCGGCGGCATTCCATGCGGAGTACACCGATATGCAGCTCCAGCAGATCACTAATAATTTTACAATCTTCTTAACGGACGTATTTAATGTTGGTGAAGCTGAAGTTGATGGCTTTGAATTTGATTTCATGGCGGTATTGGTAGACGGCCTTACGCTACAAGCGTCTTATGGGTATACCTATGCTGACTTTATTGAATATATAGATCAGCGTCCTAGCGAACCAACGTTTGGTCAAGATGTGTCTGATCGTGCGGTAATGCCTTACGCTCCCAAGCAATCATTTACGATAGGCTTAGATTACGAAGCGTCTATTAATTTCGGGTTATTACAGGCATCGGTAGATTATAGCTGGCGCGATGAGCGGTATGGCACGGCCTTTAATGATGACCTAGAGGGGTTTTTCTTGGATGACTATGGTGTAGTAAATGCTCGCCTAGCTGTTACCGATATCTCTATAGGTAAGGCTAATGTTGAAGTGTCGGCATGGGGGCGAAATTTAGATAGTGAAGAATATAAGGTGCATTCGATTAGCTTGGGCACCTATCGAAGTGCTTTTTTTGGTGAGCCCAAAAGCTATGGTGTGGATGTAACACTCCGATTCTAACTTAATAGCATCAGACGCTGATACGGTCTTCACTAAGGTGAAGGTGTTATCAGCGTCTGCTAGTTGTCTTAATTGCAAAGGGTAAGGTGTCATGGGGAATGCTAGATTAGCGCTGGAGGCCAGCCGTTTATCGGGCCAGTATGTAGAGCAGGGCAATAAAGCAGCTTGGTTAGATTTGTTTGCCGATGATGCTTGTGTGCAAGATCCAGTTGGGGTATCGCCACTTGATCCAGAAGGTTGTGGTCACACGGGTAAATCGGCAATTGCTAATTTCTGGGACACGGTTATCGCAGCTGGCGATATTGATTTTACGATTGTGTCATCTCACCCGGCGGGTGATGAATGTGCCAATGTGGTTAAAATGGTAAATACGCTTGCCGGCGGGATAACGATGCAACTAGATATGGTGGTTGTTTATCGCGCAAATGACCTTGGAAAAATTGTTTCACTTAAAGCGTATTGGGATTTTGAGGCAGTGCAGCAGCAATTGAGTTAACCCCCTTCGTTTTGTCTACTTCGACTTAATTCATCAATATCAACCACTTTAAGCTAATGGCGTAATTCTGACCTAGTATTTCGTGTAATACCCTTGTTGGTAGATTTGCGGAATGGCTACTTGTGTGAATTAATCGACAATGATGGCTAATGTTGAGGTTGTGAATTTGGTAATGTCCTTTTGCTATGTCACACTATAAGTTATTAAGGGGAATAGCGTGAAGCTGTAATGAAAGCTTGTGGTTTCAGTCTATAATATGAGTCAACGTGCAGATGTGTGAGTAATTAGCTTGGGTTTGGTTCGTTTATCAAGTATTGCCCTGATATTTATGGCGTCTGCTATTTGTATGCCTGCGCGTGCCCAATTGATAAATGTTGAGTTGTTAGGGGTATCGCTTACCGCACCGGTGACAGATGTTTTGGCCGACGTTAATTTACTCAGCGGCCAAAACGACGGTATGAGCCTGCTTTCGGTTGAGGTCTTAGGTCCTGAAACGCTGTTGGGTGTGGGTGTTAGCGGCCAAGATATCTTATTACTAGGGGCGCCTGTTGATGGGGTTGAAGGTCTGGGAGACTTGTCAGGGTTGACGGGGGATATCGATAGCTCTCAAGGGGCTGTTTTGGAGTTTTTGCAAGACACCGCAATGGGAGATATAAACCCAACGATTCTTACTTTATCACTGCCTGGCTCAGGCGGTGAGCAAGGGAGCGAGGACAGCACCAGTAACGATAATAAGGTTATCGCCAAATCTGAAGTTTTGACGCATATTTCAACTAGCAAGCTAAGCGATTGCGTAGATAATGACCGTGATAGCGTCTGTGACAGCGAAGATCAGTGTTTAGATTCTCCTGCTGGAGCAATAGTTTTACCCTCTGGGTGTCACTTTGATCGAAATCGTGTTTTATCGCTGCAGGGGGTGACGTTTGATATGGGCACTGCAGTATTGGCTGGCTCCTCAGTTAATACATTACGACAAGCAGCGCAGATGATAAGGCTTGTGCCTGATTTATTGGTCCAAATTGCAGGCCATACTGACGACGTTGGTAGTGAACAAGATAATCAAACTCTATCTGAGCAACGTGCAAGGGCGGTAAAAAACTATTTGATAGAGGCCGGAGTAGCAGCCAAACAGCTTGTCGTTAAGGGGTATGGAGAGTTACGACCTTTGGTTTCGATTGATGGGCTTTCAGCTGAGGCACTGAGTGATGCGCGCGCCAGCAACCGACGAGTAGAGTTGCGAATTCTCGATGAGCATAACCCAACCTCAGATAGATAGCGCAATAATTGAAATTTTGGAGTAAGTATGGCCATTGATCTACCTCCCGTAATTCCTCCTCAGGCCTCAACGGCTGAGCGCATTGAGCAATATGCTGCGGCGCAATCAGATTCAATCATCGATGTAAAAATTGGTGAATATGATCTGAGAATCTCGGGTAATCGCTATTTGAGTCGAGAGCAAATAGATTTGATAATGGGTGTTGCAAAAACACCAGCGCAGGCAGTGAATGCGTTAAACCAAGCTTATTACCAGCTTGGGCATTTACTGGTCACAGTCTATTTTGCACATCGTAACAACATGATTTTTGCACACGTTATTAATGGCCATTTAGCCGCTATTAAAGCCCCAGAGAGTATCTACCCATATTTTTCTGGATTGATTGGGGATGAGGATTTAAGTCGTTCTGAGTTTGACAGCAAACGCGTACTGGCAAACTTAAAAAGCAAACGTGCGGGCTTAGATTACGCAATTACCTATCAGTTATCGGAAGACCCCACCGCCTTTACACTCGTACTCACAGAGTCTGTTAAAGAAGACCACGATAGTACAGATATCAGTGTCAGTGTTAATAATTTTGGCAATCGGTTTTTAGGACGTTACTTTGCCAATGCGACGATTAAACATGACTTTAGCTCTGGATTAGAGGCCTCGCTATCTTATGATCGCGCCTTAACTGAGCTTGGCGAAGTCAATGGCGGTGATTACTACGATGGCTATACACTACGAGTAAATTACCCAAGTAGTTATGGCTTGTATGGTGTTGAGGCCCGCTATACTGAATATGAGCGTTATGCTGAGGGTGAAATTTCGACTGACAACGGTGCCTTGCTTAATGATGTGTTGTGTGGTCTGCCTTTGGTTTGCGATCTTACCGCATCTCTTGGATTAAATTTGGATGGAACGGCTACAGAGCAATCCCTGCTTCGATTAATGGCCGAGACTAGCAGCGTTGCGCTAACGGGTGAGCAGGTGATTAGCAGTGACGCCTTACATCGATTCACGGTTTCCCAGCGTTTAGAAAAAATTGACAGCACCATTAATATTGATGGCTTTGGCACTGCCTTGGATGAACCCCAAACGACTCTTGAGCTTGGCTTAAAGTACAATAAATTAATCCGCTTATTTGGTGTGGGTAGCCAATTAACCGTCCAAGGCTTTGTTGAGGCTGGATTAGGTTCAGATGAGGGAACGTTAGCTAGCGATGACCGAGAAGGCGTTGTTTCTACTGGCAGGCGCACAGGTGAATTTTTAGTTGCGCGGCCTCGGATTGGTTTGAAAATGGCAGTGACGGATTGGGCTACATTGAAAACGGATGTGATCAGCCAATTCTCTGATGGCCAACAATTGCCACTTCAGCAACAATTTTTCCTTGGCGGTGCCGCGGGCTTAAACGCGTATTTGCCAGGCGTATTAGTTGGCGATTCTGGTGTGTATAGCAAGTTTGCGCTGGAAAGTAATGGTCTTCCTTTTTTTGGTTTTACGTTTACTCCCGCTGTATTCGCAGAGTACGGGCAGGCTTGGTATGAAGATGCCTCAGGTGAGGCGGGTGATGTACGCTCACTGGCAGACATTGGGTTTAGCGTTCGAGCGGCGCTTGGTAAGGGCTTTGTGACAGAATTTTTGGCTGCAACGCCGGTTTATGACGACAATCTCGACGAAAATGCATTGTCGCAACTTGAAGTGGATTTCTTTTGGCGCTTATCGTTAACCTTCTAGAAAGTTGGCTTAGCCCTTCATCTTGATTGCCTGCTAAAAAGGCTGAGCTAATGTAGGGCGTGCTTATCCATGTGGCACTTACCCAATTGATTTTCCATCCCTATCCTGCTGTTTTTCAAGGGGTAGTCTTCTATTTCTCTAAATCAGCCTCCATAATGCACTGCTTCTACGTCTCATATTTGGCTTCTGCGCCTTAGTACTTGGTTTTCAACGAGGTCTGATAAATTTTTGTGATCATGGTCACGCCTCAATATAGGTGTTACTACGTATGATTCGCCTGTAATTAAAATACGTACGGTCGCGTTTTTTCGATAGCTGGCGCGCTCAGGTGGAAAAAAATAAGGAAAATTAAAACTTATGAATATAGTTAAAAAAGCGATAGCGACATTAGCATTGGTATCGATGTCTTCTTTCAGTTTTTCTGGGCCTTTGACTCCAGTTGTCAATATTTTGTCTCAGGTTGGTTCGCAGCTAGAGGGCTTGGGGGGTGGCGAAGGTATTCCTGGTCTTAGTGTGCTTCCTTTAGATCCATTTGTTTTACTCGGCACTCTTCCTGTTTTAAACGGAGAGCTTGTCGGTTTAGAAGACGGTGGCTTAACAGAAGGTGGTGTATTGGGTCTTGAAGGATTACTCACGTCTTTAAACCCCAGTAACTTGATTGGTGGTGGCTTGCCTGACCTGAGCCCCGTCGTCGCTTTACTGGGTGTCGGTTTGCCAACCGTGCCAGGGCTTGACTTCCTTCCTATAGACCTTGGTTCCATTCTGGGTGAGGGTGATGCACTTGGGTTGCCTGTTATTGGCGCTTTACCTATTGATGTATTGTCAATTCTCAGCGGAGGACCGGTACCCGGTTTGAATGTGTTGCCTATTGATATACTTGGTATTATTCCAATTTAATCCACAGTTCTCGTGTGAAATAAATGTAAAAAGCCAGAGACTTGCTCTGGCTTTTTACATTCTATTGCCGATATTAGTTTTAGTTTGGCAGTGTGATTTCTGCACAAACCCCGTGTAGGGGAGAGTCTGTAAATCTGATTTTGCCTTGGTAACTTTCTACAATATCTCTGGCAATCGCTAGTCCTAGGCCTTGCCCTTGTCCGTATTGATCACCGCGTATTCCACGCTGTAATAAATTCTCCCTCAATTCTTGAGGTATACCGGGTCCATCGTCGTTGATATAAATGATGGTTTGAGACTGATGGACCTCACTGCTAATAGTGATGTGCTGTTTACAGGCCTTGCTGGCGTTGTCTAATAGATTACCAAAGAGCTCCATAGCATCTTGTTCGTCGATGGCTAATAATTGCTCAGGGTCTAGTGATAATTGAAAATTTATCGACTTATCTCGGTGTACTTTTTTAAGTGTATTGCAGAGGCGTTGGACTAAAGGCTGTAAAAGAATTCGGCCGTTAAGGTTTTGATTTCCGCTACTTACTGCGCGTTTTAACTGGTAATTTATGATGTTTTCCATTCGGCCGATTTGTTCGGTCGTCATGGTGTCATTAAAGCCCTTACCCTTGAGGATGGCGAGTGGGGTTTTTAGGCTGTGGGCAAGGTTGGCTAAGGTATTCCGATACCTTTCTCGCTGCTTTTGTTCTTTGTCGAGTAATTGATTTAAATTGCGTGTAATTCCTTTCAATTCTCGAGGGTAGTTGGGGCCAAGTTTTTCAGTAACACCCTGTTCCAGTCGCTTTAGGTCGATGGCTAACTTACGTAAAGGCCGTAAACCCCAATATAAAATAAGAGCAGTGACGATTAGCGAAATAGACAGTACAAGCCCAAGCCAGAGGCTGAGCTGGTGTTGGAATTTTTTTCGCTCATTAAGCATGGGGGTTTGACTTGAGTACAGAGTGAAAAGCAGGGGGATGTCGCGTGCATTTTCTGTCTCCCACAAAGCATGGTATTGAAAGATAAAAAAAGGCGCATTATCAACGCGAGTTTCACTGAATAACTCTTGGCCACTTAGGGGTATGTCATTAGAGAGCGGTAACGATATCGTTTCGCTGGATACTGACTGCCAAAGGGGCGTTCCATCACGACGTGTTATTTGTGCGTATAGGCCTGAACGGAACTGCCATAGTCTAGGGTCTTTTAAGCGGTCACCCATATCAACGGTATTATCTTGCCATTCAATAGCACCTAATAAACCGAAAAATTGTAAACGAAGTTGTTCTTGTTCAGCACTAATTAAACTAGCTGTATGGGCGCGGTCAATTGCAATACCTGTTGCACCTAAAAGTAAGGCCATTAGGCTGAGACTGGCGATGATCAGGCGCCTAGTAATTGATGCAGTATGAGCTGTTGCAGGCATGTTAGTGTTGGGTTTCAGATAGCTCGAAACGATAGCCTCGACCGCGGAGCGTAGAAATCGGCTTAAGTAAATTGTCTGGGTCGATTTTTTTGCGTAGCCGAGCAATAAAGACTTCGATTACATTGCTGTCGCGGTCAAAATCTTGATCATAGAGGTGTTCAGTTAAGTCAGTTTTGGATACCACTTGGCCGCTGCGCATCGCTAAATATTCTAGGGCGTTATATTCATAGGCGGTTAAGTCGACGGGGGCACTATTTAAAAGTGCGCGTTTGGCACCCGTATCAATGGTGATGCAGCCAAATTGTAACTGGGGGCTAGCAAACCCCGCCGAGCGTCGAATTAATGCATTGGCTCTGGCCATGACTTCTTCAATTTGGAAAGGTTTTGCAACGTAGTCGTCTCCACCTGCTTCCAAGCCCTCAACTTTATCTTGCCAGCGGTCACGTGCGGTGAGAATTAAAACGGGGAATTTCCTGCCTTCTAAGCGCCATTGTTTGATAACGCCGATACCATCAATGCCTGGCAACCCTAAGTCGACAACGGCTAAGTCATAGGGATTCTCTTGGCCAAGATAGAGACCTTCCTTGCCATCAGTTGCGGTATCACAAGCGTAACCAGCGCCTTCAAAGTGTTTCCGCAGTTGTTCTAACAGTAGGTCCTCATCTTCGAGTAGTAAAATGCGCATGGTGAGATTCGCTCAGTTATTAATAGTCACGTTTTTAATTTTGCCATTATCTTGCAGTATACGTACGCTGTAGGCGTTGCTACCACGAATTTTCTTTGCACCAACAGCGCGGCCACCATAACGCCTTTCGGCAATAGATATCGCTTCGTTAACACTAAGACTGCGCTTATTTTGTTCAAGCTGTGGACGATCGGGTAAATTGAGGCGGCCTCCGGTTAAGTTACCAAGAGGGTTCGCCTCGCTGTATGACGTAATACTCACCAAAATGAGCAATAAGATCATTCGCAGCTGTTTACTCAGTTGCAAAGAAAGGTACATAAAACTCCCAACACCTGCTTTAGCCACGCGGAGTGACGTTAACCTCAATTTCAATCTCTCTACCCGGATTATAGGGCATGCGGGTATGATAAATCTCGCCCTGATAGCGATAGCTTACATCATAAGCAACGATTTCTTCTCGCCACTGTTGTCGTGGTTGTATCTCGCAGCGCTCTACAGTTTGATATTGTTGACCACCCCGTTGACGCGAGATGTCAGTTGCAATTGTTGCTCCAAGGACAGCGCCGACTACTGCGCCAACACGCTTGTTACTTTTGTGATGTCCAAGCTCATTGCCTAATGCACCACCAATAATGGCGCCAAATACAGGCGCTGAACTGCTTTTTTGGTAGGCAACGGTTTCTTGCCAACAATGTTCTACTGGTGAATTGAAGGCGACACGTTCGTAAATGGCTTGGACATTGGTCACCCTTGCGAACTGGGTGTGGCTAATAGTTCGGCCACCGCGGTGATCTGCAAAAGTGACGCTGGAGCAGGTAATGGCCAGCGGTATAATGATGTACTTCAACATAGCTTATACTCCAAAGTTATTGGTAGTATCTAGCATATTGGTTGCTGCCTTAACTAAAGCTGAACCGAGTATAAAGAACGATAATTTTAATTGTATGAGGAGAAATCGGTGAAATTATATACCTACGCTGTGGCACCAAACCCCCGTCGAGTGGGTTTGTTAATAAAGTATAAGGGTATCGATATCGATACCCAAGAAATCGATTTGACCGCCAAAGAACAGTTTTCGCAGGAGTTTAGTGCGATAAACCCGCGAGCAACACTACCCACTTTGGTGTTAGATGATGGCACGACGTTGTCGGACACCATTGCTATTTGTGCATATTTAGATGATGTATTTCCAAATAAATCAGTATTTGGTGCTTCTGGCTTAGAACGGGCACAAATCATTGGTTATTGTCATCGTATTTTTATGGAAGGTGCAAGCGCAGTAGCAGAAGTTCTCCGCAATAAAGGTGAGGCATTTAAAGATAGCCCGCTCCCTGGTCCCTTGAAAATGCCACAAATTGGTGAACTGGTAGAACGGGGTAACCTTCGCATTACGGCATTTTTTGAGGCAATGAATAAAGAAGTCATTGATAAGAATTATTTGGTTGGTGATTCCTTGTCTCAGGCGGATATAGATCTTTATGTGGTACTTGGCTTTTGTGGCTGGGTCCGTCGAGCCATTCCGGAGGAGTGCGCGGCCTTACAGCAATGGTTTGAACAGATGAAGACAAAGCTTGGCGAGTAGGGTTAAATTGCGCTAAACAAGGAGGCGCATATACCTTGTTTAGCGCAGATATAAATATAATTACAATCCAAGGAAGACATTAACGCGCATATTATGTGGGCGAACTGAGCGGTGACCGCAATAGTGGTCATGTCGATGCCGTGGTTGCGTATAAGTTACATAGTGATGATGCTTATGCGCTACGTAGTGGCGCTTGTGCTGTTTGTGATGCGGTTGATTATGATGGTAGTTCTTATGGCTGTGGTGTGGTGATGAGTTGTGGTGCTCATAGTGGACCTTCACGCGACTATCGGCATGACTAAGTCCAGCGCCTACTAACAGTCCTAAACACGCGATAATAATGATAGGTTTTGTTCGTTTCATGATAAATGCTCCTTGTTTCGGTGAGTACGTAGCTATCATTGCACCGAGTGGCTGAACGTTTCCTGAATGCATCTACCTTGTAAATAAAGTATGTCCAACCAATAATGACCGTACTATAAGAATAAGGACAATAAGAAGATGGTGGCGGGTAAGTTCTTAAGGCATTTTAGCTCAGTGTTTAGGTTTATATTATTGTTGGTGAATTTGAGTTTTATTGCCAATGCGAGCGGTGAAACTACGACTTCTGGACGTATGGATAGCCAAGCTGATAATTATCGTGAGTTACGTCAACCATGTGTAAATCATAAGCCGCTTCGTCAAGTTTTTTTTGGCGATACTCATGTACATACTAAGTATTCCTTAGATGCAAGTACGCAAGGTACTCGTACGTCTCCTGCGGATGCTTATCGCTTTGCTCGCGGCGCTGAAATTGGTGTGCAGCCTTGGACTGCTGATGGCAAACCGCTGCGCCGATTACAATTAGATCGCCCTTTAGATTTTGCAGTTGTCACCGATCATGCCGAATTGTTTGGGGAGGTGGAGGTGTGTCAAACACCAGCACTTTCAGGTTATGACAGTTGGCAGTGCAAAATGTTTAGGCAAATTCCCCGTGCTGCTTTTTTCTTATTCAATACGCAATCTTCACGTGCTAAGCGTTTGGGGGTTTGTGGTGAAAATGGAGAAAATTGTAGGAATGCGGCTTTACGTCCATGGCAGGAGATGCAGCAGGCAGCTGAAGACGCTTATGACAGAACTGAAAGTTGTGAATTCACAAGCTTTGTTGCGTATGAATGGACAGGTGCATCGGCTAATTTGGCAAATTTGCATCGCAATATCATATTTAAAAATGAGCACGTTCCCACTTTACCATTGAGCTTTATCGATACCCCTTCAGCGCCATTATTATGGGATGGTTTAGATCGTGACTGTGTCAATGCAGGCACTGGTTGTGATGTATTGGTGATACCGCATAACTCGAATTTGAGCGATGGCTATATGTTTAGCGTGGCACGTGATGATGGCAAGCCCATTACCACGGCAGATGCGGAGCAGCGTGCACGTTTAGAGCGTTTAGTTGAAGTTATGCAACATAAGGGTAGTTCTGAATGTTTTTATGACCCATTGAATAGTGCAGATGAGCTGTGCGGCTTTGAACAGCTTCCGTATAACAGCTTTCCTGATAAGTTTATTGGCAAAGTGCTACCATTTTTCAGTCAGCCACCGTCAGCAAAATCAGGCTTTATTCGCGACGTGCTGCGCGAAGGGCTGGCACAGGAGCAACGCTTAGGGGTGAACCCATTTAAGCTGGGTTTTATTGCTAGTTCCGATACACATATTGGCGCACCTGGTGCGGTAATGGAGCAAAACTTTTTAGGTCATGGTGGCGCTGGTGAACCTGCCGGTGACAAGCTACCGCAAGGGTTGCCCGACGACTTAGAATTTAACCCCGGTGGATTGGCTGCAGTGTGGGCAGAGGAGAATACGCGAAGCTCGCTTTTTGAGGCAATGCGGCGGCGAGAGACTTACGGTACGAGTGGCCCACGAATTAGATTGCGATTTTTTGGTGGTGATGAGTCTTTGCCTGAGGATATTTGTGAACGCAATGATTAC